>NZ_CAMFJS010000004.1 GCF_945956965.1 uncultured Roseateles sp. | reverse complement strand
GAATGTAATTTGGTGGCCTGGGGCGGAATCGAACCACCGACACGCGGATTTTCAATCCGCTGCTCTACCAACTGAGCTACCAGGCCAACTTGATCTTTTTCAGATCTTCTTCGCTGCAACTCAGCGAAGACCGCAACTATAGCACCATTTTTTCAATCAAACACCAGATCCGCGTTTATTTCTACTTAAATCGACACCGAGCTGCTTGAGCTTGCGGTACAGATGGGTGCGTTCCAGGCCGGTTTTCTCGGCCACGCGGGTCATGGAGCCGTTTTCTTTAGCGAGATGGAACTCGAAGTAGCTCTTCTCAAAGGCGTCGCGGGCTTCGCGCAGGGGGCGGTCCAGTTCGAAAATTTGCTCGGAGGCGATACCCATCTGCGGCGCCGAGGGCATGGAATTGATGGTGGAGCCGTGCACGGGCGCGGCCACCGGGTAGACCGGGCTGATGTTGTCGCTGCGGGTGTAGCTCAGCGGCGCGCCCATCGGTGCTGGCGCGGGGCGCGGGGCCACTTTGACCAGGGCCTGCTCCACCGCGCGCAGCAGCTTTTGCAAGGTGATGGGCTTTTCCAAGAAGGCGATGGCGCCGACCTTGGTGGCCTCCACCGCGGTGTCGATGGTGCCGTGGCCGCTCATCATGATGACGGGCATGGTCAGCAGGCCGGCACCGCCCCATTCTTTGAGCAGGGTGACGCCGTCAACGTCGGGCATCCAGATGTCCAGCAGGACGAGGTCGGGGCGGGCGCGCTCGCGGGCGGCGCGCGCCTGCGCGGCGTTCTCGGCCAGTTCGATCGTGTGGCCCTCATCGGTGAGGATTTCAGACAAGAGGGCGCGTATGCCCAGTTCGTCGTCGACTACAAGAATTGTTGCCATGGAGTCCTAGTTCACTCTTGTTTTTGGGCAGTGCCGCCGTCGGCCGCTGCAGTCGCGAGTTTTGAAAATGATAACGAAACTTGTGCACCTATCACGGCCGCCGTCTCGTCACCCTCTAAATGAAGGTTGGCCAGACGGATGCGCGCGCCGTGTTCATCGGCGATTTTTTTCACCACCGCCAGGCCCAAGCCGGTTCCTTTGGTCTTGGTCGTGACATAAGGTTCGAAGGCGCGTTTCAACACTTTTTCGGCAAAACCCGCGCCGTTATCGCTGATCAGCAGGCGCAGGGCGCGTGGCTCTCCGGCCTCGGTAAAGGCTTGCTGGGTTCGCACCAGCACCTGTCCATCGGCGCGGTCTTGCACGGCATCAAGCGCATTCTGTACCAAGTTGTGAATGACTTGCCGCAATTGGCTAGCGTCGCCCTTGATTTGCATGGGTGCCAGGGCCAATTCGGCGCGCAAACGGCCGGCTTCCTGGGCCTGTGAGTACAGGGTTAGCACCTCGCTCACCAAGGCATTGAGATCCAGGTTTTTCAGATTGGCAGACGGCAGGCGGGCGTAGTCGCGGAACTCGTTGACCAACTGCTTCATCGACTGCACTTGGTTGACGATGGTCGCCACCGAGCGCACCAGCATGGCTTGATCTGGCCCTTCGAGCTTGGCCTCGAGCTTGTGCTGCAAACGCTCGGCCGAGAGCTGAATCGGCGTGAGCGGATTCTTGATCTCATGCGCCAGGCGCCGCGCCACCTCGCTCCAGGCGGCCGAGCGCTGGGCCGACACCACTTCGGAGATGTCGTCGAACACCATCAGGCGCGCGCCCTGTGGCAGCTGGGCGCCGCGCACCAGGAGGGTCAGCACGTCTTGGCCGGCTTCGACCTGAAGCTCGAAAGCGTCTTGCCAATGGTCGCGCTCGCCCGCCTCGGGGTTGTATTGATCAAAACGCTGCCACACCGATTGGGCAAAGGCCTGCAGCTGCGGCACTTCGTCCAGGCGGCGGCCACGGTAAGCCGACAGCGGCAGGCGCAGGATGCGAGTGGCGCCGGGGTTGACGGTGTCGATGTGCTGCTGCGCGTCAAACACGATCACGCCAGCGGTGAGGTTATCCAGAATGGTTTGCAGATTGGTGCGGGCGCCTTCCAGCTCGGCCACGCTGCGCTCCACCATCGCGCGGGCGTCCGAGAGCTGCTCGGTCATGTCGGCAAAAGACCGGGTCAGGCCGCTCAACTCATCGCGCGAACTCAGCATGGGTTTGCGGCTCAAGTCACCGCGGGCCACTTGGCGCACGCCCTCGGCCAAGAGCAGCAAGGGCCGCGCCAGCTGATTGCCCAGCGTGACGGCCAGCAGCAGCGCGGCAAACACGGCCAGCACCAGGGCCAGGGTCAGCGTGCCCAGATACATCCGGCGCAGGCCGTCGCGCTCCAGGGCGCGCTGCTGATACTCGCTGCTGGCGGCTTGCACGGCCAGGGCATTGCGCAACACGGTGGGCGGGATGCGCCGCACCATCATCAAATAGCGCTCGGCCCCGCTGCTGTCGCCCAGGCGCAGATCGGTGCTGGGCAGCAGCGCCAGGGCGCGGATCTGCGCCTGGCCTTGCAGGGCCAGGGCTTCGTCTTCCAGGCCCTCCAGCTGGCTGAATGCCAGGCTGCTGCGCGCTTGGCGCAGCATGCTCTCAGACGGCCGCTCGGGGCTCAACACACTGGTGTCACCACCGGCCGACAAAATGATTTGCCCATTGCTGCCCACCAGGGCCACGGTGCGCAAACCCATTTGCTCGCGCAGGCGGTTCAGCGCCAGAGGCTGCGGCAGGTTGGCATCACGCTCGGCCAGATGGTCGGCCGCTTCACGGGTCTTCTTGGCCAGGTCGCTAGCCAGTTCGTCCAAAGTGCCGCGGCCCAGATTCAGGCCGGCGTCCAGGGCACTGGCCAAGCGCACATCAAACCAGCTGTCGATGCTGCGATTCACGAATTGGTAGGACACGCCGTAGATCAGCACCCCCGGCACCACGCCCACCAGGGCAAAGATGCCGGCCAGCTTCATCAACAAGCGGCTGCCGAACTTGCCGCTGCGCACCCGCAGGGCCAGGCGAATGGCCGCGCCGCTGATCACCAGCACCAGCACCGTGGCGACCACGGCATTGACCCAGAACAGCCAGACCGAATGCCGCTCCAGAAAGCCGCGCTGCGAGGTCGCGCCGATGGACAGCAAGAAGGCCAGCACACCGCAAACCCCCGTCACGGCCACCATTGAGATGACCCATGCCCACCGCGCGGCTTTGCTCATCGATCAGGAACCGGCAGCAGTGCGCAGGCTGAAGTCAGGGTTGAGGGTGAAGGTGTGCTCCACATTCAAACCCCAGCCCTGGGGCGAGCCCAGCCCGATTTGCATGGGCTTGGGCAGTTGGCTGGTGTCCAGCCGGTAACTGAATTCGAGGTAGTAGCGGCCATCGTCCTCGATGTCTTTGAGGTCGGCCACATGCCAGCTGGCGGCGCCGCGCAGCGAACTCAAGGCCTCGCTGAGGCTGGCGTAATTGCGGTTCAGGCCTTCGGTGCTGACACGGAACTGGCGCGTCAGTGACTTCCACTCCAGCCGCCAGCTGCGCGAAGCCCGCGCGGCGCGCACATCACGCCAGTACCAGCGGCTGCGCAGCACCGTCACATCGGCCGCAAAGTAGACCGGCACGCCCTTCATCAAGGCATCTTCCACCGCCGCCGAGAGCGTGAAGCGGGTACTGAAGCTCAGCTCCAGGCCGTCTTCCGACTTTGTCGTGCTGATCTGGCTCAGCTCCACGCCCTGGGCTTGCGCGGCCTGGGCCGGCAACACCGTCGCCATCAACACAGCCAGCGCCAGCAGCACAGCCATGCCAACGCTCACCCAAGGCCGAAGCACCCGGGGGAAAGAGGCTGAACTGGCAGATGACAGACCGAGCAATCTCAATGGACAGAAACCGAAAATTAACGAAGAAGCGCCAATCGCGCCATCAGGACTTGCTCAGCAAGGCGTAGTAGAAACCATCCAGCACGGCGGGCCCGGCTTGAGCATCGGCCCCATTGTGAGCGAGGGGCAGCAAATGGCCGGTCACGCCGGGCACATCATGGGCCTTGGCGTCGGGCTGACGTTGCAAAAATGCGTCGATTTGCTGCTGGCCCTCGGCCTTGAAGATCGAGCAAGTGGCGTAGACCAAGCGCCCGCCCGGCTTGAGCAAGGGCCACAAGGCGTCCAGCAATTCGCTTTGAATCAGGGCCAGCTGCGCAATGTCGGACTCGCGGCGCAGCCAGCGCACATCAGGGTGGCGGCGCACGATGCCCGAGGCGCTACAGGGCGCGTCCAGCAAGATGGCGTCAAAGGCTTGGCCATGCCACCAGCTGTCCGGCAGGCGGGCATCCGCGGCCTTCAGGGTGGCGCGCTGGCCAAGGCGGTTGAGGTTCTCCTGCACCCGCTGCAGGCGCTTGGCATCGCTGTCCAGCGCCATCAGGTCAAAGTCGCCCAGCTCCAGCACATGGGCGGTCTTGCCACCGGGGGCCGAGCAGGCGTCCAACACCCGCGCATGTGCAGGCAGCGCCGCCAGCTCGCCGTGGGGCTGCACCAGCAAGGCGCCGGCCAACTGCGCAGCGGCGTCTTGCACCGACACCTCGCCGGCCGCAAAACCCGGCAAGGCCGTCACCGGCACGGCACGCGCCAGCACCACCGCCTGCGGCGCCAAGGGGCCCAGCACGCGGGCAGCAATGCCCACATCGGCCAGGCGCTGCACATAGTCGGCCGCCGAGCCGTGCTGGGCATTGACCCGCAAGCTCATCGGCGGATGTTCGTTATTGGCCGCAAGAATGGCTTGCCAATGCTCGGGCCAGTCTTGCTGCAGGCGGGCGATCCACCAGGCCGGGTGATTGAAAGCCGCCACCGGGTCGGCGCAGACGGCGCTGACGATGGCCTCACGCTCGCGCAAAAAGCGCCGCAAGACCGCGTTGACGAAGCCGGCGCTGGCCGGCAGGCGCTTGCGCACGGCGCTGACGGCTTGGTCCACCACCGTGTAGGCGTCGTAAGGCGCCGCATCGCTGGGCCATAGCAAAGCCAGGGCGCACAACAGCAGACCCTCCACCTTGGGCGGCGGGGCTTTTGGCGCCAGCAGCTTGCGTGCGCCCTCCGCACTCGCGAGCAGGCGCAGCACATAAAAACTCAGAGCTTGAGTGCCCGGGCGCAGCTCGGTGGGGCAGCGCGCCAGCACCTCGGTGAGCGAGCGGCCCGCACGCACGGCTTGAATGGCCTGGGCCACCTCGGCCAGCAGGCGTTGCAGCGGGGGCGCCAAGGCGGCTTGGGACATTGAGGAGGATGAAGTAGGTGCAGACACGCCCGGCAGTGTAGGGCAGCGCCAAAATCCAAGTCATGTCTCAGGCATGCGCTTTTGGCATGGCGCGAGCGACACAGCGGTCTTCGCAGCGCCATGCGCCCAATCACTTACCCGGCAAATGCACGGGCTTTGCAATCCGGACACAATGCCCCCACACTGCCTCGACTCATAAAGACACACACCATGACTGGCGCCTCCACACCCAAGCCCACCCTCAGCCAAGCCGAATTGGCCGCCCTGCCGGCGTCAGAGCGGGTGCGCTATCGCCTGCTGGCCGCCGGCTGCCGCCATCACGCCAATGACAATATCGCCGCCTTCATCGAAGAAGGCGAACTCGACGCGCTGCAGGCCGAGGTGCAGGCCAAGATGCAAGAAGTCTTGCGCGCTCTGGTGATCGACACCGACAGCGACCACAACACTCAGGACACCGCCAAGCGCGTAGCCAAGATGTTTGTGCGCGAAGTCTTTGCCGGCCGCTACAAGGCCGCGCCGGCGGTGACCGAGTTCCCCAATGTCTCGCGCCTGAATGAGCTGATGATCGTCGGCCCCATCACCGTGCGCAGCGCTTGCTCGCACCACCTCTGCCCCATCATGGGCCGGGTCTGGATCGGCCTGCTGCCGAACGAGCATTCCAATCTGATCGGCTTGTCCAAGTACTCGCGCATCTGTGAATGGATCATGAGCCGGCCGCAAATCCAGGAAGAGGCCGTCACCATGCTGGCCAATGAGTTGCAAGAACGCGTGCAGCCCGACGGCCTGGGTGTGGTGATGGAGGCCGACCACTTCTGTATGCACTGGCGCGGAGTCAAGGACACCGAAACAAAAATGATCAATAGCGTGATGCGCGGCGCCTTCCTGAAGGACCCCAATTTGCGCCGCGAGTTCCTGTCACTGGTCAAGAACTGAAGCCTTTTTCCGGAGCCTCCACGATGCTAGTCCGCCTTCTCTACGCCAGCCGCGCCAACACCCCGATGGACGAGGCCGCGCTGTCCACCATCCTCAAGCAGTCACGCGAACACAATCCCAGCGAAGGCATCACCGGCCTGCTCTGCTATGCCGATGGCATCTTCATCCAGGTGCTCGAAGGTGGGCGCGACGCCATCAACGCGCGCTACAAAGCCATCGTCAGCGACACCCGCCATCACGATGTGATTCTGCTCAGCTACGAAGAAGTCAGCGAACGCCAGTTCGCCGGCTGGTCCATGGGCAGCGTGAACCTGCAGCGGCTCAACCCCGGCCTGGTGCTGAAATATTCGGAAAGCGCCAAGCTCGACCCTTACCGCATGAGCGGCAAGACGCTGGTCTCGCTGTTCCACGAACTGGTCAGCTCGGGCGCCATCGTCTGCTCCTGAGACTGACCCACCCTGCGGCTAGAGCGAGCGCGCCTCGCCAAAGCCGTAGAGACTGGCCAACACGCGGGTCGGGAATTGCGACACCGCCTGGTTGTAAAGCCCCACGGCCTGGTTGAAGAGCTGGCGCGCAAAGCTGCGCTGGCGCTCCACCAGCTTGAGCTCATCCACCAGTTCGTAGAGCTCGATGTGCTCGCGCAACTCGGCATGGTGGTCCAGCAAGGACATCAGCCGGGTCAGCGCCGCCGCATGCACCGCATTGGCCACCGCCAAGCTGGCCACCGGGTCGCTGGCATAGGGCTTGTTGCGCACGGCTTGCGCCAGGGTCTGCGTCTCGGTCTGCGCCGTCTCCAGGGCCGCGAACGTGGCTTGCTCGTTGGGCAGCAAGGGGCGCAAGAGTTCCAGCAGCTTGGCGCACAAGCGGGCGCGCTCGGCAAGGTGCAAATCCAGCTGCGCGAAGGCGGTGGCAATGCCATTGCGCAAGCTCATCACCCGGTTGTAGGCGCCTATGCCCCAGAACAGCAAAATCGCCGCCAGGCCCCAGCCGAACCAAGCCCAGTTGCTCATGCGCCGGCACTCCCGCTGAGGAATTCGGCATGGCCGCGCGCCCGCAGCTCACAGGCCGGGCAGCTGCCGCAACCGTAGCCCCAGGCGTGGCGCTGAGTGCGCTCGCCCAAATAGCAGGTGTGGGTGTGGTCCACGATCAGCTCGTTGAGCGCCGCGCCGCCCAGCTGCTCGCTCAGCGCCCAGGTCTGCGCCTTGGTCAGGAACATCAGCGGCGTTTCGATGGTCATGGGCGTGTCCAGCCCCAGGCTCAGCGCGACCTGCAAGCTTTTGAGCGTGTTGTCGCGGCAGTCCGGGTAGCCGGAGTAGTCGGTCTCACACATGCCACCCACCAGCACCGATGCACCGCGCCGGTAGGCCAAGGTGGCGGCAAAGCTCAGGAACAGCAGATTGCGCCCCGGCACAAAGGTGTTGGGCAGGCCATTGGCCTGCATCTCGATGGCGCGCGACTCGGTCAGCGCGGTGTCGGAGATCTGGCCCAGCAGGCTCAGGTCCAGCAGATGGTCTTCGCCCAGCTTGGCCGCCCATTGCGGGAACTGCGCCATCAACTCACGCCGCACCACCTGGCGGCAGTCCAGCTCGACGCGATGGCGCTGGCCATAGTCGAAACCCAAGGTCTCCACCTGGGCGAAGCGGTCCAGCGCCCAAGCCAGGCAGGCGGTGGAGTCCTGGCCGCCGGAAAACAGCACCAGGGCTTTGCGTTGAGAGTTGGCTTGCGGGGGAGGCAGGGTCATGGTGATGGTGCGAACAAAACGAAATGAAACAGAAAAGGGTTTGGCGGAGGCGAGTGAGGATGACGGCGAACTGCCAGCGGGCCGGGCCTGCGCAGCAAAGTCATCCAATGCCAAGCAAAAGCATCAGCCTCCGCACATGCCCTGAAGTGTGCCAGGGTCGCCGCCGCTTGGCGCAGCGGCATTAATGCACAGCCCGCCAGCGCAAGCCACGTCACCTATCCAAAAGATAGTGGCGCGCACCCTAGCCCGGCCGACGCACGCGCGGGCCTGCGGAGTAAGCTTGGCCGCTGACTGCCCCACCCTTGCTGCCCTTCCCCCAAACCGCCATGGCCACTATTCAAACCGCGCGTGACCGCTCCCGGCTCGGCCAGTTGCTGGTCGAAAAAGGCATCATTTCAGACGCCCAGCTGAGCCAGGCGATTGCCCGCCAGCAGCAGTCCGGCCAACGCCTGGGTGAGATCCTGACCGAATGGAATCTGGCCAGCCAGCGTCAGATCAACAGCGTGCTGCGCAAGCAGAAGAAGCTGCGCCTGCTGGCCGCCGTGGTCACCACGCTGATGGGGCCGCTGCAAGCCTTTGCGGCTGCGCCGGCCGCAGGCACCGAGATCAGCAGCAGCAGTGAAGAGCAAGCCAGTTCCAGCAGGCCGCGCCTGGCCCACGGCCTGCAACCGCTCAACGACGACGAGATGGGCGGCGTGTCAGCCCGCGGCATCGATCACAACAGCTTGCTGGCCCTGGCCAAGAACTCCAAGGACGAGACGCTCAAGGATCTGGTCAAGCTGATGAACCCGGTGCTGCAGATGTTTGATGCCGACACCTCGATGAAAAACGTGGTCTACGACGCCGAGAACGCCAAGACCCGGCTCAACAAAGACGGCTCGATCACGCTCAGCCTGCCCAGCAGCATCGGCGAATTGAACATCAACAATATCCGCGTGCACGGCGACACCAACGGCGCCAGCTTCGGCAGCATTCAGTTCAGCAATATCGACCTGCGCGGCACCACCATCACGATCAGCACGCGCCACTGAGGCTGGCGCAGCGCTGCTGTTGCATCATCAGCAGCAGCACCATCAAGCTAATGGCAGAGCCACCCAGGCACCGCCGCGCTGAGGCTCAGGCGCTCAAACGCGCACTTCGCCCTGCCCCAGCACCACCCACTTCAGCGAGGTCAGGCCTTCCAAGCCGACCGGGCCGCGCGCATGCAGCTTGTCGGTGGAGATGCCGATCTCGGCGCCCAGACCGTACTCAAAGCCATCGGCAAAACGGGTGCTGGTGTTGACCATCACGCTGGCCGAATCCACCTCGCGCAAGAAGCGCATGGCGTTGGCGTGATTGGTGGTCAGGATGGCATCGGTGTGGTGCGAGCCATAGCGGTTGATGTGGGCAATCGCCTCGTCCAAGCTGTCCACCACCTTGATGCTGAGGATCAGGGCCAGGTATTCCTCGCTCCAGTCTTGCTCCGAGGCGGCGCGGATCTTGGCGCCAGGAATCGGCCCCAGCAAGGCCAGGGTGCGCGGGCAGCCGCGCAACTCCACGCCCTTGTCGGCCAGCAAAGCGCCGGCGATGGGCAGAAAGTCCGCCGCGCTTTCCGCATGCACCAGCAAAGACTCGGTGGCATTGCAGGGGCTGACCTTTTGCGTCTTGGCATTGATCAGCACACGCAGAGCCAGGTCGAAGTCCACTTCGGCATCGACATAGCTGTGGCAATTGCCGTCCAGGTGTTTGATGACGGGCACTTTGGACTCGGCGCTGATGCGCTCAATCAGGCTTTTGCCGCCACGCGGAATGATCACGTCCACATGCTGCGGCGCGGTGATCAAGAGGCCCACGGCGGCGCGGTCGGTGGTGTTGATCAGTTGCACCGCCTCGGCCGGCAGCCCGGCTTCTTGCAGCGCCGCGGCCACCAGCTTGGCCAGGGCCAGATTCGAATGCAAGGCCTCCGAGCCGCCGCGCAAGATACAGGCATTGCCGCTCTTGATCGCCAGCGAGGCGGCCTCGATGGTGACATTGGGCCGGCTCTCGTAAATCATGCCGAACACGCCCAGCGGCACCCGCATCTGACCCACGCTGATGCCGCTCGGCCGGCGCTTAAGCCCGCTGATCTCACCCACCGGGTCGGGCATGGCCGCGATCTGCTCACAACCCAGCGCCACCGTCTCGATGATCTCGGGCTTGAGCTTGAGGCGGTCCACCATCGGTGCATCCAAACCCGCTTTGACGGCCGCCGCCACATCCTTGGCATTGGCCTTGGCCAAAGCCGGCCCCGCCGCCCGCAAGCGCCGCGCCAGCGCCAGCAAAGCCTGGTTCTTGGCCGCCGTGGGCGCAGCAGCCATCAGGGCCGAAGCAGCACGGGCGGCTTCGCCCACCTGATGCATATAGGCGGCGAGTTGGTCGGGGGACGTTTTGGTGGCGGAGGTAGCGGCAGAAGATTTCATGCCTGCGATTCTCCGCGATCTGCGGGGAAGCCTTGCGCGAGACAAAGGCGACGGACACCACGGCCATGCCAATGGGGGCGTTGCACACTGGCGAGCACAAGCAACCATCGGCATCGAGTGGCAAGAAAAGTACATGGCAAGTAGCTAACAGCAAATTGCAACGTAACTTTCTTCAATAAGGCCCTGCCTGCAGGCGCCGCCTTTTGGCGAGAATTTATCCTGCACGGAATTCAGCAAATGGAACAATCTTTTGGTAAACGTCAATCACAAGCAGTCGATTTCTCTGAATGTTTCTATCGACATGCAATTGGCAAAGGTTGCGCCGTACTTCGCCAGATAACACTTTAGGCTTCACCCAATGGACACCGAGGACTACTTTGAGCGTCTGCTGCCTCACCGGCTGAACGCCGTCGCCATCATGGTCTTGATGCTTGAATTTCACCTCAAATGGGAAGAGCCGAAGCCGATGCAGATCTTGGTCGACGGACGCGCCCAGTTCACAGGTCTGACGACCATGTTCACGAATCCAATCATTGAGTCGGGCGCCCTTCACTGTAGGGCGCTACTTGAGTTCCTAGGGCTCAAAGCCGCAGCGGGAAAACTGGTCCAAATGAAGGCGAGCGAGCGCCACGCTGATGATGCTGGCATCGAGTTCCTTTGGGGGCCGTGTGGGCAACTGAAAATGCTCACACCAGAAGTGGCTGGATGCATTTACGCCAGTGATCCTGCTGCGGGGAAGGCTGCTCTCTGCGCCATCATCCTCGCCGCTCACAAAGGCATGGCGCACTCCTCACGGACGTACTTCGACGCACCCATACAAGCGTTTGAAGCGCTGCTTGCTGGAAAATTAGTGCAAGGTCTCATCGAGCAGCACGTCTATGCTCCGCTCGGTAGGGCGCGACCTCCTGTACCTATAGAAGCACAGCGCCGAACGTGATGCCTAGCTCGAGCGATCGCCAGCAAAACCCTAGTAGTCCTGAAGCAAGTACGGCAAACACAGGGTCAGGTTTCAAATTTCAAGCCTATAGAACTCACCGCTTACCTAGAACTGCACGGCGACTTAATACTTTAAACCTGACCTCAAACTCCGGAACTCACACGCGCTTAGCCATCCAGCTGTAATCCATCTCCAGCCCATCGATGCGAAACATGGCCGCGATCTCACCGATCTGCACAAAGCCCTCGCGTTGATACAAGGCCTTGGCAGCCAGGTTGTGGCTGAGCACTTGCAGGTCTATCCACGCCAGTCCCGCTTCCTCGCGTGCCCATTGCGTGGCATGGCGCAGCAGCGCCTGGCCGAGCGCCTGGCGCCGGTGCGCGCGGTCCACCCCCATGCCCAGCAGGCAGCGGTGCGCCGTATACGCTTGCGGGTGGGCACGCAAATCCACATGGCCGATGATGTGGCCCTCCGCCGTGCGCGCCACCCAGGCGCGCCGCCAGCCGGGCTCATCCAGCGGCACTGACAAGGCCTGGCGAAAGGCCAGCAGGCGCTCGGGCGGCAGGCCGCTCTGATGGCGGGACTGGGGCTGGAAGTAGCCCGTCAGCGCGCTGCCGTTATCGCGCAAATGATCATCGAGGTAGTGGGCAAAGGCCTCGAAGTCCTGCGCAGACAGGGGCGCAATACGCGGCATGGTTGGCTCAGCCATGCAAGAGCGCCAAAGCGCCCAGCCACAGCGGCGCGGTGCCGGCGAAGAGCACGGTGGAGAGCACGATGGCGGCGGTGGTTTCGCTTTCCATGCAGCGGTAGCGCTGGGCGAAGATCAGGGCGTTGGAGCCCACCGGCAAGGCGCCCATCATCACGATCACGCCCAAAGGCAGGCCGCTCAGGCCCAGGCCCCAATGCGCGATCACAAGCACCAGCGCAGGCAGCAGCAAGAGCTTGGCCGCCACCGGCCCCAGCACAGCGCGCCAGTTCTTGGGCCAGCCGTAATAGGCCAGCGACATGCCGATCAGCGTCAGGCACAGCGGCACGACGGCCGTGCCCAACAGTTGCAGCACTTCGTCCAGCACGGCGGGCAAGCGCAGGCCCAGCGCATTCCAGCTCAGGCCCGCCAACACCGGCAGCACCACGGGGTGGATCACCGTGTTGCGGGCGGTGCTGAGCAGAATCTCGCCCAGGCTTTGCTGGCCTTGGCCGGCGGCGCGTTCGCGGGCCAGGTCCAGCTCCACCAGGGCGGTGAGCAGCGTCAGGATGCACAAGGCATGCAGGCTGACCACGGTGATGTGGATGGCCAAGCCGGCCTCGCCAAACACCCCAGCGGCCAGCGGCACGCCCACTTGCAAGGTATTGCCGAAAACAGCGGTGATGGCTTGCACGCTAGGCACCGCGGCCCCCGCCCGCCCGGCGCCGCGCCGGCGTTGCAAGGCGTAGACCAGCACCATCAGGCCCAGCACCGGGATGAAGAAGCCCATCAGCGTCAGCCAGGGCAGCGTGGCGAAGTCCACCCGCGCCGTGGTGCGAAACAGCAGGGCCGGCACAAAGATGTAGAAGGCCGCCGCCGACAAGACCTTGGCGGGGTCACCCCCGCTGCCGCCCGCCGTGGCCTCACCCAGCCAACGCATGCGGCCGACGAACCAGCCGATGGCCACCACGATGAAGATGGCCAGCAATTTGTAGAAAACGATCCAAGACATGGCCAGAGTGTGCCGCAAGCGCAGCTTTCGATCAGGCCACACCAAGGCCAGGGCCAGCAGGCCACGCGCCTTCACAGGCGCGTGGATGGCCGGCCAAGTGCCGGCTTGCGGCCAGCAGTTGGCGACGCGGGCTCAGCCGCGCAGGCGAGCGCTTTTCGCGATGGCCTCGGCCTGAGGTGCATATTGGTCAAAGAAGCGCAGGCGGGGTGCCACAAAGCTGATCATGTGGAACTGGCCGGCTTTCACGGCACCGTAGGCCAGGCCTTGCAGGCGCACATCATCGAGCTTGCGTGTCAGCACAAACTCCACCCGAAAGCCTTTGCCGCCGAGGAAGTCGGCCGGCTCAATGCGCTTGACGACGAAGGTGGAGCCATCGCGCGTCAGCACGCTTTGGTACAGCGACACCAACTCCTCGGGCTGCATGGTGGCCTTGAAGATGGGTGGCGCCACGCCTTTCTCACTGCTGGCCAGCGGCAGCAGAACCTCACCGTCCTTGATGCCAACAAAGAAGGACAAGGAGTCAATCGTCACGCCTTCCTTGGTCCAGGTCGGCACCTTGCTGACCAGGCCTTCGTCAAACTGATTCCAGGCGGAATCGGTCTTCACCATCAAGCGGTCTTTGATGACGACCTCGCCGGTTTCCACCTTGGTCAGCTTGGCTGCACAGGCGGCCAGAAAGGCCGCCATCAGCGCGACCAGCAGGCCGCGGCCCAGGCCAAGAGAAGTCTTTTGGATGTTCATGAGGTTTCCTTGTCTTTTGCGTCAATCGGTTCGAGGTAGCTGCGGATCAGGCCGGCGTCCGGCGCTTGCGGCAGGCGTTCCAAATACTTGGCAAAGGCCTCGCGCGCGCCGTCGCTGTTTTGCTTGCGCAGCAAATAGCCCAGGCAGCGGTAGGTTTGCGGTGGTTCTTGCCCGCTATTGATGGCGGTCTGCAAATCATTCAGCGCCAGCTGCGCATCGCCCTCGGCGGCGCGCAGGCGGCGCAGTTCGGCGCGGAAGTAGTGGAAGTCCGAGCGCTGCGGCTTGGCGGCAATCTTGCGATCAAACAGCACCAAGGACTGCCCGTACTGCCCGCGGCCGAGCTCATCCTCCAACAAGTCGTACTGCACCGGCTGAAGGGCCTTGGCCAATTCCGCTTCACCCACAAAGCCGCCCTCGCTGGACTCGGCCAGGCGGGCCAGGGTCTCGCTGCGCTCCTTGCTTTGCGGATGGGTGGCGAACATGATGTTGGACTTGCTGGGGTCGCCACCAAAAGAGGCGGCCAGCTCGGCCTGCAAATTGACCCAAATCTTGCTGGCCTCGCGCATGTCGTAGCCGGCCTGGCGCATCAGGCTCAGGCCGATGGCATCGGCCTCGCGTTCATGGTCGCGCGAGAAGCCAGCCGCACCCGCAAACACCGCCAGCTGCCCCAGCAGACCAACGGGGCCCAGCAGGCCAATGTAGGAGGCCACGGCCGCCCGGTCTTTGATGTCCCGCAAGCGCATCAGGCTGTGGCGCTGGAAGTAGTGGCCCAGCTCATGGCCGAGCACGGCCGCCAGTTGCGCCTCGTTATCCACCCGCAGCAACAAGCCGCTCCAGATCTGGATCGCGCCATTGGGCGCCATGCTGGCGTTGAAGAAAGGCGTGCGCATCAGGTAGACGCGCACATCCGGGCAGTGCCCCTGGGCGAGCTTGCACACCAGGCCTTGCAGATACTCGCGCAGCGCGGCTTCCTTAAACAGAAAGGGGCTGCGGCGGATGCGGGCTTCTTCCCGGTCCATCATGGCCCACAGGCCGCCCTCATCCGTGCTGACATCGGGCCGCGAGAAGCGCTCCGGCAAGGCCCAGCCCTCCATCGACAAGTCGGCGGTGCGGGCAGACAGCGGCAAGGCCGCAGCGCCGCAGGCTGCGGCGATAAAACGGCGGCGGCGCATTTACTTGCCGGCCGGGAAGCTCGTCAGCAAGATGTCAATCGTTTCGGCCGCGGCGGCGCTTTCACGCAGGTCGCCGGAGCCACGCGCCAAGCGGTTGAACCACAGCACCTGGCCGGTTTGCAGGTCAACCAAGGAGGCGTAGCCCACTTGAGAGCCGCCGGTCAAGCCAACGCCGAACAGGGCCATGGCCACCATGGTCGCTTTGCGCGCGGCGCTGGCGTAGCTGTCGCGCACCCAGACGAAGAGGCCGTAGCGCGCTTGCGTCTTGGTTTGAATGCCCTTCATGGCATCGCCCAGATTCCAGTCCAGCTGGCCGTTCTTGCTGGGCAGCGCCCACATGCCGCCGATGGCGTGATGCAGGTTGATGGCGCGTGCCACGGCCGCTTGCAGGCCGATTTCCTCGGCGAACTCGTCGGCATCGGCATCAGGCAAGACATGACCCCCGGTCAGGCCGAGCATCTTGGTCTTGCGGGCAAGTTCGGACTTCATATGCTGTTGGGCAGCGCTGGTCCAGTCGGCCTTGGGCTCAGCCACGCCGCCGGCAGAGAGCTCAAACAGCTCAACGTCCACCGGCATGATCACCACATTGGCGTTCTTCTCCAGGCTTGTAAAACCCGGCGCCAGGAAGCGCGAGGCCTCGGCCGCCACCGCGGCCTCAGGCCCGACCACCATGGCGAGCACGGCAAGGCAAAAACCTGCAACTCGTCCGAATCGCATCAACGACAAATCCTGCAACATGGCACCCTCGAATCTCGCTATTGGAATGTTTCTGTGGCGGCGCCGAGTTCAACAACAAGCGCGCGCGCACCAAGGCGGCAGATGATAGGCAAACACTGTGACGGGCTCAGTCAGGAAAGCCCTGTTTTTCTCAAAAAGAGAAAATTACCTGGCGCTGCAAGAGGCGCTGCAAGGGCGCTATGGGTCAGTGGCTCTCCGGCAAGTCCAGGCTCAAGGCGAACTCGAACTCACTGCCCTTCCCGGGCTGGCTGCGCAGCTGAATTTCACTGCCCATCTGCTCCAGCAACTCCTGGCTGATGGACAGGCCAAGGCCGGTGCCGCCCAGGCAGCGGGCGTCGTCGGCCACTTGCGCAAAAGGCTGGAAGAGCTGCGGCAGATGTTCGGCCGCAATGCCGATGCCGGTGTCTATGACGGTAAAGCTCAGCCTGGCCGCCTTGCCCTCCCAGCCCAGCAGCGCCACGCGCAGGCGCACCTCGCCGGCATCGGTGAACTTGACCGCGTTGGAGAGCAGATTGAGCAGCACCTGCCGCAGGCGCTGGCCGTCCACCACGACGCGCTGCGGCAGCTGCGTGCCAAGGTCCATCACCAGGCTCAGGCCTTTTTCAATGGCGCGCAGGCGCACCGTGTCGGCCGCCATGTCCAGCAAGGCCCGCAGATCGACCGGGCCGGGGTTGAGGCGCACCTTGCCGGCCTCGATGCTGGCCATGTCCAGCACATCGGAAATCAGGCTCAGCAGATGCTCGCCCGAGTTGCGGATCGAATCCACCCGGCTCATCTGCTCGGGGCTGAGGCGCGGGTCCATTTGCAGCAGCTGCGAGAAGCCCAGGATGGCATTGAGCGGCGTGCGGAACTCATGGCTCATGGTGGCCAGGAAGCGGCTCTTGGCCTGCCCCGAGACCTCGGCCCGCGTGCTGGCTTGGCGCAGGGCACGGGTGCGCTCGGCCACCAGCTCTTCCAGGTGGTCGCGGTGCAGCATCAGCTCCTGCTCGGCCAGGCGGCGCTGGGTGATGTCGCTGACCATGCCTTCGATCAAGGGCTGACGCCCGTCGGCGCTGAAGGTGCGGTGCGCGGTCAGCGCCACCCAAACAGGCCGCCCCTCGCGCTGCAGCTCCAGCTGCACCTGCTGCACACGGCCGTCGCGCCACAGGGCGCGCGCCAGATTGAGATAGTCCAGCCGCTCCAGCACCACCAGGCGACGCAACTGCCCATGGGCCGCCAGCGCCTGGGCCGGCGTGGCAAAACCCAGCAAGCGCGCCATCGCCACATTCAGGCGCAGCAGGCGGCCGCGTCCGTCGGCCTGAAAAATGCCCTCGGGCGCGTTCTCGTACAAGCTGCGGTAGCGCGCTTCGCTGCGCTTGAGCCCGTCGGACGATGCCCGCAGCTGCGCGCTCATGCTGTTGAACTGGCGCGTCAGCTGGCCGATTTCATCCTCATGGGCCACCTCGGCCTGGGCGCCCAAATCACCGGCCGCCACCCGCTGGGCCAAGACCCCGAGACGCTTCACCGGTTGCTGAACAAAACGGCGCACCAGGAAGAAGGAGCTCAGCATCACGGCCGCCAACACGCTCAGCGCCAGGGCCAGCACAAAGCGATTGGCTTTGGCCATCTCCGCACGCACCTGCTCGCTGCTGAAGACCAACACCGCCTTGGCCATATGGCGGGTGGACTCCTGCGCGCGGCCGGGCTCGTCACCGGCATAGTCCAGCACGAACTCATGGCGCTGCGGCGCCACCGCCTCCTGCGCGCGGCGGCGCAGGATGGGCTTTTCTGACAGCTCGCTGCTCAGCTCAATGGCGTTGACCTCGGGGTCAGCCATCACCGCGTCGAGCAGATGGTTCACCGCATCGTGATCAACATTCCACAACGGCGCGGCCAGATTGCTCTTGACCATTTGAATGCTGCGAGCCATGCGCGCTTGCAACGCGCTTTCAAGCTGCTGCTCCACTTGGTGGTTCCAAGCCCATCCCAGCGCGGCCACCAAAGTGGTGGCCACACCGGCAATGCCAAGCATCAGGCGTGCTTGCAGCCCCAAGGCCTTGCGCCTCTTCGCCATGCAATCCTTCTCCGGGGAATCGAATCCCCCCTCCCAATCGACAAAGCAGCTGAGCGTCTCTTGTTGGGCTTTTATCGCTCAGGCTGCGGGCTCAAGCCTTGCTGACCTTTTTGGCCGCGACCTTCTTGGCGGCCACTTTTTTGGCCGCGGGCTTTTTGGCTGGTGCCGCATCGGCGGCGTCGCCAGATTCACTCGCTGCGGCGCTGCTCTTGGCGCTTGATTTGGCAGCCGGTTTGGCCGCCGTCTTGGCACCGGGTTTGGCCGCACGCGGCTCAAACTCGAACATCACCTTGCCCTCCTTCTTGTCAAAGGCCAGGAAGGCCTTGAACTTGCGGCGGGTCTTGTTGGAGACGAAGTTCTCCAGCAGATCCGTCTTGCCGGTGCTCAGCAGCTTTTGCATCTGGCCCAACTCAATCGGCTGCTGCAGGATGATCTTGCCGCTCTTGAAGTCGCAGCTGCTGCCCGTGCCCACGGCGTTCTGGCAGACGTAGTTGCTGCCATGCTCGAACACGCCGCCGCCGCACTTGGGGCAGTGTCCCAAGCTGGTCTGGGTGCTGAAGTCCACCGGCTCGCCATCGGCCTCGGCCTTCTTGGCGTCTTCGCCGAAGTCGAATTCCAGCTTCCAGTTCTGCAGCTCATCGTCGAACACCAGCGCCAGCTCGGCGGTGAAGGGCCAACCCGCCTTGGAACGGAAGCCTTCCAGCGGGCCGATCTTCTTGTCGACCAGGAACTTCTCGACCTCATGCAGCTCAAAGCTGCGGCTGCCAGGGATCTTGCCGATGGAGAAGCCGCAGCCCTCCGCGGCGCCATCCTTGCCGGTGCAAGTGAAGCGACGGTAGTTTTCCTTGACCACGCCGCCGCATTTGGGGCAAGGGGCCTTCAGCGTGGCGTAATCGCCGGGGATGGTGTCGCGGTCGTATTCCTTGGCTTTTTGCACCACGCGCTCGGTCATGGCGGCGATCTCGGCCATGAAGGTGTCGCGGTTCAGGCGGCCCTTCTCCATTTCGGAGAGCTTGAACTCCCATTCGCCGGTGAGCTGCGGGTTGGTCAGGTTTTCCACCTGAAGGCCGCGCAGCAGCGTCATCAGCTGGAAGGCCTTGGCGGTGGGGATCAGCTCGCGGCCATCGCGCACCATGTACTTCTCGGTCAGCAAGCCTTCGATGGTGGCCGCGCGGGTGGCTGGTGTGCCCAGGCCCTTCTCGGTCATGGCGGCGCGCAGCTCTTCGTCTTCGATCAGCTTGCCGGCGCCTTCCATGGCCGACAGCAGCGTGGCTTCGGTGTAGCGCGCCGGTGGCTTGGTGGCCAGGGACTTCACGTCCACGCCTTCGGTGCGCACCACTTCGCCCGGGGCCACGGCCACCAGATTGGCGTCGTCTTCCTGCGCCTCCTTGCCGTAGACGGCCAGCCAGCCCGGCCGCACCAACACCTTGCCATTGGTTTGGAAGTTGTATTGCTGACCCTCAGCCTTGACGGTGCTGATGCGGGTGGTGACCATGAACTCGGCCGGCGGGAAGAACACCGCCAGGAAGCGCTTGACCACCATGTCGTAGAGCTTGGCCTCGATATCGGTCAGGCTCTTGGGGGCTTGCAGCGTCGGGATGATGGCAAAGTGATCCGAGACCTTGCTGTTATCAAACACCTTCTTGGTCGGCTTGATATAGCCTTCCTTCAAGGCCTTGCGGGCATGCGTGGCCAACTCGCGCAGCGGGCCGGGCAGGTCTTCGCTGGCGATCATCTCGGCCGTCTGCTTGGCCACGTTCAAGTAGTCCTCGGGCAGGTAGCGCGAGTCGGTACGCGGGTAGGTCAGCACCTTGTGTTTTTCGTACAAGGCCTGCGCCAGGCTCAGCGTGGTCTTGGCCGAGAAGCCAAAGCGCGAGTTGGCCTCGCGCTGCAAGGTGGTCAGGTCGTAAAGGCCACCACAGCTGCTATTGCTGGGCTTGCTTTCCTCGGTGACGGTGGCGGGCTGGCCAAGGCAGGCCTTGGCAATGGCGTCGGCCGTGGCGCGGTCCCACACACGGTCGGCGCGGCGCTCCAGGTCTTCGTCCTTCTTCCAGCTGGGGTCAAACCATTTGCCTTCGTACTGGCCGGCTTGGGCGTCGAACTGGCCGCGCACTTCCCAATAGTCGCGCGCGACATGCTTGCGGATTTTTTCTTCACGCTCCACCACGATGGACAGCGTGGGCGTCTGCACCCGGCCGACGGTGGTCAGGAAGAAGCCGCCGTCACGCGAGTTGAAGGCCGTCATGGCCCGCGTGCCGTTGATGCCGACCAGCCAGTCAGCCTCCGAGCGGCAGCGCGCCGCATCGGCCAGGGGCAGCATCTGCGCGTCGCTGCGCAGCTTCTCAAAGCCCTCGCGGATGGCTTGCGGCGTCATCGACTGCAGCCACAGGCGTTGCACCGGCTTGGCAATCGGCGTCTTGGCGGTGCCTGCGTATTGCACGATCAGGCGGAAGATCAACTCACCCTCGCGGCCCGCGTCACAAGCGTTGATCAGCTGCGTCACATCCTTGCGGCGGATCAGCTTGACCAGGGCGTTCAGGCGGCCTTTGACCTTGTCGATGGGGTTGAGGTCGAAGTGCGGCGGGATCACCGGCAGATTGGCGAAGCTCCACTTGCCGCGCTTAACGTCGAATTCCTCCGGCGCCTTGATCTCCACCAAGTGGCCGACGGCCGAGCTGACCACGTATTGCTCGCTCTCGAAGTACTCGTCATGTTTGTCGAACTTGCCCGCGCTGGGCGTGAGCGCCCGCACGATGTCCTGCGCCACAGAGGGCTTCTCGGCAATGATCAGTGTTTTGCTCATGGTTTCGCTAATGATGTTTTCTTGTTCAGCTCAGGTGCATCACGTTCCGCTCTGCCTACAATCCGGCCTCGCGCATGCGCCTACGCATGTGTACGCGCACGCGCACACCCATGAATTCACCACTGTAACCACAAACTCGATGACGCAAGCCGCTCGTAAAAAGTCTCAGGTCGCCGCCAAGCAGGTTCCGGCCAAGGCCGCCACCGCCAAGGGCCGCCGTATTGTGGTGCGCAGTTCGGGTGTGCATGGACGCGGAGTCTATGTCGTGTCGCCCATCGCGGCGGGCGAAACCATCATCGAATACACCGGCGAGCGCATCAGCTGGGACGAGGCCATGGACCGCCACCCCCACGACCCCAGCCAGCCCAACCACACCTTCTACTTCCACATTGAGGACGGCCGCGTCATCGACGCCCTGGTCGGCGGCAACAGCTCGCGCTGGATCAACCACAGCTGCGAACCCAATTGCGAGACCGACGAGGTGAACGGCCGCGTCTTCATCAAGGCCCTGGTGGACCTGAGCCCCGGCGAAGAGCTGTTCTACGACTACGGCCTCACCATTGACGAGCGCTACACGCCCAAGCTGAAAAAAGAATTCGCCTGCTACTGCGGCAGCCCGCATTGCCGTGGCACCATGCTGGCGCCAAAACGCTAGCGCAAGCGCCACCCACCATGCCCGGTTCAGAAGCCCCCCATTACCAAGACTGGCACGCCGAAGCCTTGTGGCTGGCAATGACCCCGCTGCTGCCCGACATCAGCATCGAGGTGCTGGCGCGCACCGAGTCCACCAACACCACCTTGCTGGAGCGCGTGCGCAGTGATTCGCACAGCGGCGCGCCCCTGCCTTACGGCCGGCGCTCCCACGATATGCAGCCCTGCTTGCTGGTGGCGGAGCAGCAAACCCATGGCCGCGGCCGCCTGGGCCGGGCCTGGCTCTCGGGCATCGAAGGCAGCTCCCTGACCTTCTCACTGGGCTTGCCCATGGCGGTGAAGGATTGGTCGGGCCTGTCGCTGGCGGTGGGGGCTGCGATTGCCGATGCGCTGGAACCCGACCTGCCACCGGGCCAAAGCCCGCAGCTGATGCTGAAGTGGCCCAATGACATCTGGCTGGACGGGCGCAAGCTCGGCGGCATCCTGATCGAAACCGTGCCGGCCGGCGCGCAGCGCATGGTCATCATCGGCGTGGGCCTGAACATCAAGCCGGTCAGCGCCGACTTTGAAGCCTCGCCCACCCAGTACCAAACCGGCTTTGCCACGCTGTCTGAGCTGCACCCGGGCCTGAGCGCCCCGGCGGCACTGGCCTTGATCGCGCCCGCCATGGCTCGCGCCCTGCTGGACTTCCAAGCCCAGGGCTTCGCGGCCGGCCAGGCGGCTTATGCGCGGCGTGACCTGACCCTGGGCCGGCCGGTCAGCGCCGGCCATCTGCAAGGCATTTCACGCGGCATCAGCGCCAGCGGCGAGCTGATGATAGAGACCGCCGATCAAGGCCTGCAAGCCGTCACCGGCGGCGAGGTCAGCCTGCGCTTCTTTGATGACGACACGGGCGGAGCCAACTGACCATGTTCTTGAGAGCCCTGCTGGTCTTTCTGCTGCTGATCAACACCCTGTTCTTCGCCTGGACCCGCGGCTGGTTGGATGAAGCCGCCGGCATCAAGGCCCGTGGGGACAGCGAACCCGAGCGCGCCGCCCGCCAGCTCAAGCCCGAGCTGGTGCAAGTCTTCAGCCCGCAAAGCCTGGCCGCCGCCCAGGCGCAGCAAGCGCCCATCTGCCTGGAACTGGGCCCACTGCAAGGCGATGCCGCCCTGCAGGCCGTGCAAAGCGTGCTGGCGCGTGCCGGCATCACGCCCACCGACTTCCAGCCCCAACATCGCGAGCAGCCCGGCGTCTGGGCCGTGGCCACCATCAAACTGCCCAGCAAGGACTTCCAGGAACGCAAGGAAGACACCTACCGCAAGATGAAGATCGACTTTGAGTATCTGCAAGGCATGCCCAGCGAGATGCCCAGCATGATTCTCAGCCGCCACGCCAGCGAGAAAGCGGCTGCCGCGGAAGTGGCCGCGCTGGACCGCCGCGCGTTCAAAGGCCTGCGCGTGCTGCAAGTGCAAGCCCCCGTCAATCTGCACACCCTGCAAGTGCCACAAGCCAGCCCCGCCTTGCGCGCCAAGCTGACCGAGCTGAGCCGCGACCCGGCCCTGGCCCCCGGCTTCAAGCCTTGTCTGGCCCTGCCCAATGTGGGTGCCGCGGCAGCATCTTCTTCGGCGCCCGCTTCTTCTGCATCGGCAACTGCATCGGCCGCCTCGGCGGCAGCTAGCACTCCGGCTGCAGTCTCAGCAGTAGCCGCCGCCAAGCCAGCAGCCGTTCCGAACGCCAGCAGCGCCAGCCGCTGAGGCAGGCAGGCGTCCTAAGCGCCTGCCTTAAAGCTCACGCTTCAAGCTTAGGCCTGAGCGCGGCGTCGCAGCACCCAGCTGGCCAAGCCCAGCAAAGCAACCCACCAGCCACCGGCAGCACCACCGCCACCGCCGCCCGAGGAGGTGCTGGTCGAGACGGGTGCTGGTGCCGGTGCGGGTGCCGCCGCCACCGTGACGGTGCTGGTGTTGCTGTAGTTCAGGCCTTGATCATCGGTGAGCGTCAGCTTGACGGTGAAGCTGCCTGCAGCGCTGGGGGTCAGCACGGCCGTCATGCTGCTGGCGCCTGAATCAAAGGCTGCGACGATGCCGCCGCCGTTGACGATGCTCCAGGTCGAGCTGGCAATCGTGCGCCCGGTTGCCAGGCCTGCGCTGCTGCCCGTCAGGGTCACCGCTTGTGTCGCCGTCGGGCTGGCCGGGGCGCTGCTGATCTGCACCGTCACGGCATTGGCGGCTTGCGCCGCTGCCACCGCCGCACCAGCGTCCAGCATGCCGGCGCCGCAGGTGCTGGTGGTGCAGTAGCACTCGTCCTGCGCCACGGTGGACGGGGCCGTGCATTGCGGAATGCCGGCCGTGCCGCCCTTGGTGACGAAGGGTCGCGCCGTGCTTTTCAGCAGCGCCGTGACCTCGGCGGACGACAAGCTGGGCCGCGCCGACAACATCAAAGCCACCGTGCCCGCCACGATAGGGGCCGAAAAGCTGGTGCCCACGGAGGCGCTGTTATTGGTGTAGCTGCCGTCATTGGCCACCGGGCTGGTCGTGCCGCTATTGGTGGTGCTCAGCATGGGGTACAAGCAGGGCTTCCCCGTGGCGAGATTGACGCAATTACCGCCCGGAGCCGAAATCGTCACCTCGGGGCCGATGCTGGAAAAGCCGACCTTGCTGCCCACATGGCGCAGGGCGGCCACCGCGATCACGCCGGGGCAGTTGCCAGGGATGCCCACGGCCTGGCCCTCGCTATTGCCGGCAGCCGCCACGATGGTTGCACCTGCGGCCGTGACCTGGCTGATGGTGTCCCGGTACAAAGTGCCCGTGCTGCCGGTGCAAGAGGCCGTGCCGCCCAAGCTCATATTCAGGACCTTGGCCGGGCTGGGGTTGGTCGGCAGGCCGGCCACGGCGATGCCGGCGGCCCATTTCATGCCGGCCATGATGTCGGAGTCATAGCCACCGCATTTGCCCAGCACGCGGATGGGCAGCAGCTTGATGCCCCAGCCCACGCCGGCAATGCCCTGGGCGTTATTGCTGGCCGCGCCGATCAGGCCGGCCGTGCGGGTGCCGTGCCAGGAGCTGTTGGTGATGTCGGTGCTGTCGCAGCCCGTGCCCAGGGTGCCGGCGGTGATGTCGGCCTGGCTGACCCAGTCGCCGGGGTCGGAGGGGTCATCATCATTGCGATTGCCGTCATTGGCCGTGCCCACCGCGCTGGCATTGCTGTAGCCAATCATGTCGTAGCCCACCTTGCCGGTGGAAAAAGCGCTACTGGCCACAAACTGGCCGCTCAGGTCCGGGTGGTCAAAGCGCACGCCGGTGTCGAGGACCGCCACCACCACGCTGGGGTTGCCGGTCGTGATGTCCCAGGCCGCCGGAGCGTTGATGCTGGACACCACCTCTCCAGCCGGCGCCTTCAGGTACCACTGATCCAAAGTGCGGCTGTAGGTCGCCTGCAACTGGCCTCTATCGTCAGGGAATTGCCCAATGTAAACAGGTGCAGCCGAGGTTGATCCGCCATACAAGGAGTCATTTGGCGTCACCGAGGTGTGGCGGCGGCGCTGATCGACCACAGCCAGCTCCACCTCGCTATCGGCCGCCAGGCTGCGCGCCAGGTCGGCGGAGCTGATGCCGCTGGCTGTGATGACATGGGTGCGCTCATCCAGGCTCAGATGGGCCCGCAGGCCTTGGGCATTGCGGCTGTTGAGCCCCGTGCGCAGGCCCAGGGCGGTGGCGCGGGTTTGCGCCACATCGCGCGCGCTGGCGGCATCCATGCGGGCCGACATGATCTTGGCGCGCACGCTGGCCGCTTGCGGCTTGAAGCGCACGATGACGCGGGCTTGTGTGTCGGCCGAAACGGCCAAAGCTGCGGACTGCACCGGCCGCTGCGGCAAGGCCAGAGCCAGGGCGGCGCCCAGCAGGCTCAGGCCAAAAAGGCGGAAGAAGGCCGTCGAGTTTTTGGGGGTCTGCATGGTGCTGGCCTCTTGGGTGCGGGCGAAAGGGAAATGCCGCCACAGAGTTTAGGCGCGGCACCCAGCGCCGTCTGTGAAGAAAAGCGAAGCAAGCCCAATCTTTCAATTGGATACAGACGAAAAAAAGCCCCGCCAAAAGACGGGGCTCGGTGCAGGGCAAGCTGGGCCAGGTCAAGCGACCGGCCCAGCCTTCCGCAGGGGGGCGACGATCAGGCCGAAACGACCTTGACCATCTCCAGCACCTTGTTCGAGTAGCCCCACTCGTTGTCGTACCAGGCCACCAGCTTGACGAAGGTGCCGTCCAGGGCGATGCCGGCATCGGCGTCGAAGATGGAGGTGCGGGCATCGCCGCGGAAGTCGGTCGCAACAACCTTGTCTTCCGTGTAACCCAGCACGCCCTTGAGCGCGCCTTCCGACTGGGCCTTGAACTCGGCGCAGATTTCCTTGTACGAGGCTTCGTTGTTCAGCTCCACGGTCAGGTCAACCACCGACACGTCGGAGGTCGGCACGCGGAAGCTCATGCCGGTCAGCTTCTTGTTCAGCTCGGGAATCACCACGCCCACGGCCTTGGCAGCGCCAGTGCTCGAAGGAATGATGTTTTCCAGAATGCCGCGGCCGCCGCGCCAGTCTTTGTTGGACGGGCCGTCCACGGTCTTTTGCGTGGCGGTGGCAGCGTGCACAGTGGTCATCAGGCCGCGCTTGATGCCCCACTTGTCGTTCAGCACCTTGGCCAGCGGAGCCAGGCAGTTGGTGGTGCACGAAGCGTTGGAGATGATGGCTTGGCCGGCGTAGGTCTTGTGGTTGACGCCGTAGACGAACATCGGGGTGTCGTCCTTCGAAGGCGCAGAGAACACCACCTTCTTGGCGCCAGCGGCCAGATGCTTCTCGCCGGAGGCCTTGTCCAGGAACAGGCCGGTGGCTTCGATGACGATGTCGGCGCCGACTTCGTTCCACTTCAGGTTGGCGGGATCGCGCTCTTGGGTCAGGCGGATCTTCTTGCCATTGACGACCAGGGTGTTGCCCTCGACCGAGACTTCCCCGTCGAACTTGCCGTGCACGCTGTCGTACTTGAGCATGTAAGCCAGGTAGTCCGGCTCCAGCAAGTCATTGATGCCAACGACTTCAATGTCCTTGAAGTTCGCGATGGCAGCACGGAACACCATACGGCCGATGCGGCCGAAGCCGTTGATACCGATTTTGATCGTCATGGAAGAGTTCTCCTTTGATGTGGAAGCGATGATTGGAATCCGGAACTGACGCAAGTTTAGTTGCTTGCGGCCAGGCAAGCCGTCCGGCCTGCGCCCAGCACCATCATTCGCCCAGCTTGACAGCCCCGCAAGGCACGCTGATCGCCATGGATTGACCCAGCAATTGCTCCAGCGCCTCGGGGGGCACATTGAGGCTCAACTCCGCCAGCCAGGCCATAAATTCGGTGCGGTTGAGATTGCGCTCACCGACCTCGCCCACCTCATTCTTTTGGATGGGCATGCCCACCCGCCACATGACTTGGAAGGGGCAGGCCATGGTGTTGAAATCAAAGCTCACCTTTTGCTGATCGATGCCCTTGACCGCGCTCAGGAACTTGGCCAATTCCAGGTCTTTCAAGACCATGACCTTGCTGGAGCCCGAGTTGTTGACGTGGAATTGCTGCTCCACGGTGATGGGCTCACCACCTTCGTCCACGCAGGGCATGCGGTACTGCGCCACATAGTCCATCACCGGCTGGCGGAACTCGGGCGACACGCTGTCGTAAACCACCGTGATCTGCGGCGAGCGATCAGCCGCCTCAAAGCGCATCTTCAGCACGAGGTTGCCATAGTCTTTTTGCTTGAAGCGGGAAGCCAGGGTAGAGCTCGCGCTCAGCCGCACCGTGTCGGGCGGCGTGCGCAGGCACTGCCTGACCTTTTCAGCGCGCATATTGCTGACGCCACGCACATCGCTCCAATTCACTTCTTTCGCGGCGTCCGGCGAGAAGCTGAATTCCTGCACTGCCAGCACCGTCTTGCCGGCCGGCAAGCAAGGCACACGGTATTGACGCAAATAGACTTGCACAGCGTCCAGCAGACTTTCGGGAATCGCGCGGGACAGCACCTCCACCTGGGGCGGGGCATCGGCACGCTCGAAACTCAGCTTGACCCGCACAAAGCCGCCTGACTTGATGGCGCGGTGCTGCTCCGGGTAGACCAGGCTTTCCGTGCCCCTGCTGAGGCATTGCATCCATTCACGCGCCTGCTCGTCGGGCAACACGGTCTGCGCCTGCAGCGGCGCAGCGCCCAAACAGGCCAGCAAGCCCGCCAAGAACCAGGCGCGCACGTTCACGCTTGTCATCATCATCAATTCCTCCCTGCTTGTTTGAATTTGGGCCGCCATTCAGCGCGCAGCCTCTGGATTTCGGCCGCAAGTATTACAGGCCGGCAGGCTGGGGGAATTGTTGATATGACCCGCTTCAAGATGAAGCAGGCATGAAAAAAGGGCAAGGCTCGTCAAAAGCCTTGCCCCATTCGGGAACCGTCTTGGCAGCCGCCTTAGGCCGCTGCCGCTGGATTCATATGTGCAGACAAAAACGCCTTGCGGCGTTGGTGCACGGACTTAGCCCAGTTGCTGGTATCGCCGCTGGGCCTTCGTCAGCCAACAAACGCCTGCCGGCGTTTGTGTGCGGACTCAGCGCTTGCCGCCCTTGAGCTTGGCGATGCCCAGCGCGACCTTGACGGTGTCAACCACGTTTTCGGTGGTGAAGCCGAAGTGCTTGAACAGCACCGGTGCGGGGGCCGACTCGCCGTAGCTGTCGATACCGACCACGGCGGCGCAGCCGTACTTCCACCAGCCGTCCGTCACGCCCATTTCCACGGCCACGCGCGGCAGGCCGGCCGGCAGCACGCTTTGCTTGTACTTGGCGTCCTGGCGATCGAACACGCTGGTGCAAGGCATGGAGACCACGCGCACCGGGATGCCTTGTGCAGCCAGGCTGGCTTGCGCATGCAGGGCCAGCTGCACTTCAGAGCCAGTGGCGATGATGACGCCGCGGGCCTTCTTCTTCAGGCCAGCGTCAGCCGGCTCGCTCAGCACATAGCCACCCTTGCTGATGTCTTCCACGGCCGTCTTGGGCGCGTAAGGCAGGTTCTGGCGGCTCAGGGCCAGCACGCTGGGGCGGGTGGCGCTGGCGATGGCCATGGTCCAGGCCACAGCGGTTTCGGTCGTATCGGCGGGGCGCCACACGTCCAGGCCGGGGATCAGGCGCAGCGAAGCGACATGCTCGATGGACTGGTGGGTCGGGCCGTCTTCGCCCAGGCCGATGGAGTCGTGCGTGAACACATGGATGACGCGCTGCTTCATCAGCGCGGCCATGCGGATGGCGTTGCGGCTGTAGTCGCTGAAGGTCAGGAAGGTGCCACCGTAGGGGATGTAACCACCGTGCAGGGCCACGCCGTTCATGATGGCGGCCATGCCGAACTCACGCACGCCGTAGTTGATGTGGCGGCCACCATTGGACGAACCGTCGGCTTCCACGCGGAAGGCCGGGGTCGACTTGGTGTTGGTCAGGTTGGAGCCGGTCAGGTCGGCCGAGCCGCCCAGCAGCTCAGGCACGGCAGCGGTGAAGGCTTCCAGCGCGATCTGGCTGGCCTTGCGGCTGGCCACGGTTTCGCCCTTGGTGTGGGCTGCCACAACGGCGTCCACCGCGGTTTGCGCGAAGTCGGCAGGCAGCACGCCGGCCATGCGGCGCAGGAACTCGGCGGCCAGCTCGGGGTGAGCGGTGGCGTAGGCTTCAAAGCGCTCGTCCCAAGCGGCTTCCTGGCTGGCGCCGGCAGCCTTGGCGTCCCAGTCGGCATAAACCTCTTGCGGGATCACGAAGGGCTCATGCGCCCAGCCGATGGACTCGCGGGTCAGCTTGATTTCCTCGGCACCCAGCGGCTCGCCATGCGCCTTGGCGGTGTTGGCGCGGTTGGGCGAACCCTTGCCGATATGCGTCTTGGCGATCACCAGGGTGGGCTTGTCGGTGCTCAGCTTGGCCTTGGCGATGGCGGCGTCAACGGCGTCAACGTCATGGCCGTCCACCGGGCCAACCACATTCCAGCCATAGGCTTCGAAACGCTGGGCGGTGTTGTCGGCGAACCAGGGAGCGACTTGGCCGTCGATGGAGATGCCGTTGTCGTCGTAGATGGCGATCAGCTTGTTCAGCTTCCAGGCGCCGGCCAGCGAAGCGGCTTCGTGGCTGATGCCTTCCATCAGGCAGCCGTCACCCAGGAAGACATAGGTGTAGTGATCGACGATCTTGTGCGCGTCGATATTGAATTCCTTGGCCAACATCTTCTCGGCCAGGGCCAGACCCACGGCATTGGTGATGCCTTGACCCAGGGGGCCGGTGGTGGTCTCAACGCCAGGGGTGATGCCCACTTCGGGGTGGCCGGGAGTCTTGCTGTGCAGCTGGCGGAAGTTCTTCAGCTCAGCCATCGGCAGGTCATAGCCCGTCAGATGCAGCAGGGCGTAGATCAGCATGGAGCCGTGGCCGTTGGACAGCACGAAGCGGTCACGGTCGGCCCACTGCGGGTTCGCCGGGTTGTGGCGCAGATGACGGTTCCACAGGGCCACGGCAATGTCGGCCATGCCCATGGGCGCGCCGGGATGGCCGGAATTGGCTTGCTGCACGGCGTCCATGGCCAGTGCGCGGATGGCGTTGGCCATCAGGGTGGTGTTGCTTGCAGCGGTATTAGCCATGAGCTTCGCAGATGAGGAGTTAGGGGGTAACCCGAGATTTTACTTGGCAGACGCGACTTTGCTGCCTGCGCCTGCAACTTCGGGCCTCGGCGGCCTGCCAAGTATTGACTTAAAACAAGGCCGCCCGGCCATGTTCTGGCACCCTCTGGCAGACAAAAACCGCCGATGGAGACATGTCATGAGCCAGAGTTCAAGCCGGGCCACGCCGCTGACCCTCAAAGTTATTCACGACGAGCATGGCGCGCTGGCCGCCATGTTGCGCACCATCCCGCTGCTGCTGACCGAGCAGCGCCGGCACGGCGTGCTGCCCGACTTCGGCGCCCTGCGGGCCATGCTGTTCTACGTCGACGAATTCCCCGAGCGCCTGCACCACCCCAAGGAAAGCCAGCTGCTCTTCCCCAAGCTGCGCGCCCGCGCACCGGAAATTCGCGGCGTGCTGGACAAGCTGGACGAAGACCACCGCCGCGGTGAGCACGCCATCCGCGAGTTGGAGCACGCCCTGCTGGCCTACGAGATGATGGGTGAAGCGCGCCGCGCAGCGTTCGAAACCCAAGCCCAGCACTATGTGAAGTGCTATTTGCAGCATATGGAGATCGAAGAGCGCGAGGTCCTGCCCCTGGCCCTGAAGATGCTCAACGACGCGGACTGGGCCGAGCTGGACGAGGCGTTCGCCGCCAATCAGGACCCGCTGGCCGGCCATGCGCCGCAGCAAGACTATGTCCAGCTCTTCCAGAAGGTGCTGGCCGCCCTGCCTGCGCCGCTCGGCCTGGGCCCCAGCTTGGCCTGAGCGGCGCCGCCCGCGAAGCCCGCGCTGGCAGCCACAAGCCAAGGCCCGCCGTGCCATTGTTCACGGCAGGGCTGCTAGCAAACACACCACAAAGACGCACTCAGGCATACCCTTATAGCGCGGCGGAAACTTAGCTCCCCTGTCGAGATACTCCCCGCCGCAGCAAGGAGGGCGCTCATGAGCGACCAAACTGTTGAACCGGCTGTCATCTTGTTTGTCGATGACGAGCCTTCCATCCTCAGTGCCCTGAGGCGCTTGTTCCGCCCGCTGGGCTACCAGGTGCTTTTGGCCGAGGGCGGCGCGGCCGGCCTGGCCATGTTGCAAGCCCAGCATGTGGATCTGGTGGTCTCGGACATGCGCATGCCGGAGATGGACGGCGTGCAATTCCTCGAACAGGTGCGACAAGGCTGGCCCGAGGTGGTGCGCATTTTGTTGACCGGCTATGCCGACATCACCTCCACCATCGGCGCCATCAACCGCGGCGAGATCAATCGCTACATCAGCAAGCCCTGGGACGATCAGGAAATTGTGCTGGCCGTGCAAGACGGCCTGCGGCGCCAGCAGCTGGAGCGCGAGAACCAGCGCCTGGCCCAGCTGAACCAGGCTCAGACCCAGGAATTGCAAGACCTCAACCAACAACTCGCGCAGGCCAATACCCAGCTGCAAGACAGCAATAGCCAGCTGCAGCAGGCCAATGACAGCCTGAGCAATGTCAACGTCGAACTGGAACGCCGCGTCAGCGAGCGCACCAGCGAGCTGGCCCAGGCCAATAACAAGCTTGAAGCCAATCTTCAGCAGATTGCGGCCAGCAACCAAAGGCTGGAACAGCTCAATGTGCAACTGGAGGAGAACTTCGCCCTGTCCATCAGCGTGTTCTCGGGCTTGCTGGAACTGCGCGACGGCAGCGTGGCCGGCCACGGCCACCGTGTGGCCACCCTGTCCCGGCGCATAGCCGAACATATGGCGCTGGACGAGAAAGAAGCGCTCGACATCTACAACGCCGGCCTGCTGCATGAGGTCGGCAAGATCGGCCTGCCCGACGCCTTGCTCAACAAGACCGTCTCCCTGATGGACGGCAATGAGTTCAGCGCTTACAAGCAGCACCCCATCATGGCGCAAGCAGCGCTGACGCCGCTGGGGCGGCTGCGCCAAACCGCCGTCATCATCCGCTCGCAGCAGGAGCGGATTGACGGCAATGGCTACCCCGATGGTTTGAAGGGTTATGAGGTGCCGCTGGGTTCGCAGATTATCAATATCGCCAGCACTTACGAATCCCTCATCAGCGGGCGCTTGGCGGAAAAGGAGTTCTCTACCGTCGAGGCCGTTGCCGCCATCCGCGAAGGCGCGGCCACCCGCTACGACCCTGAGGTCTTGAAGGCCTTCGACGTCGTGCTCTTGGAGATGGCGCAGGAAGCCGACGCCGACACCGAGGTGCAGTCCGATGGCCTGCGCCCCGGCATGAAGCTGTCGCGGCCCTTGCTCAGCCCGCATGGCAGCGTGCTGTTGCCGGTGGGCTTCAGCTTCACCTCGGCGGTGATCAAGCAGGTGCGAGAACTGGAAGCGCGTGATGCCCTGCATCTGAGCTTCTTCGTCAAACAGCCCGCAGCCCCGGCAAAGGCCAAGCCCGGTGCCGCGGCGCCAAGTCCGGCCCCAAGCGCCAGTCCGAAGGTGCAACATGCTTGAGTTTCACAGCACCAGCAGCAGCCCGCCGGCGCACACGCCGCTGCAGCGCCCCTTGAACACTGAGTTCGAATCGGTGTTGGATGAGTTGCAAACCGCCAGCCTGGAGGCCGTCAGCGCCCCGGTGCTGGTTCACGGCGGCCAAACGATCTTGTTTGCCAACTCGGCCATGCAACGCCTGCTGGGCTACGGCTTGGCGGACCTGCAAGCCATGCCTCACTACGCCTGGGCCACGCAGGACTTCATCGCACCCTTGAAAGCCTATGGCGAACGCTGCCTGAGCGAGACCGAGCAGCTGCCGGCCCTGGAGTGCGAAGCGATGACGGCCAATGGCTCGATCCGCTACCTCGAAGTCACCGCCCGCCATTGCCATAGCGCCGCGGGCAAGCTGGCCCTGCTGACCTGCATGGATCTGAGCGATATGCGCCATGTGCAGATGACCTTGCTGGACGTCGGCCGGGTGATGCAGCAGATTCTGGAAAACAGCCCCGTGCCGACCTTGGTGCTGGACGCCAATAGCCGCGTCAGCCATTGGAATTCGGGCTGCGCCCAGCTGACTGGCATCGAGGCCTTCGACATCATCGGCAGCGCCGACGCCTGGCGCGCCTTCTACCCGGAGCCGCGCCCCTTGCTGGCGCAAATGCTGATTCAGCCCGAGCTGCGCCCGCAGCTGGAGCAGCTCTATGGCGAGGCCTTGCGCCCGTCCAGCCTGGTGCCCAATGCCTTCGAGATGGAACAGTTCTATCCGCATCTGCTGGGCAGCGGGCGCTGGATCTTCTGCACGGCCGTGCCGCTGTTTGATGTGCAGGGCAAAACGGTGGGCGCCATCGCCACCATGCAGGATGTGACCGAGCGCCGCCTGGCCGAAGACGCCCTCAAGCGCCACCAGCAAGAGCTGGAGCGGCTGGTGGCCATGCGCACGGCCGACGCCTTGAAAAGCCATCTGGAGTTGGATGCCTTCATGGAGAACGCCTCGGTCGGCATTCTTTGCACCAGCGGGCACCGCATCTCGCGCGCCAACAAAAAGTTTTCCGAGATCTTCGAGCTGGAGGACGGCAGCGCGGTGGGCGAGTACAGCCGGCGCTTCTTCGCCAATCCGCAGGCCTATACCGATCTGGTGCGCAAGGCCGTTCCGGTGCTGGCCCGAGGTGATTCCCTGGCACATGAGATGACCATGATCACCGCCGCCGGCAATGAGATCTGGGTGCAGATGATTGCCTACAGCTCAGACGCGCACAACCCCAGCGCCAACGTCTGGTGGCTGCTGCAAGACCGCAGCGATGTGATGCGCGCGCAGCGCGAGTTGGTGCGCAATTACGGCGAAATGAAAGAGACCAATGCGCGCCTCGCCGAAGCGCAAAGCCAGCTGCTGCAATCCGAGAAGCTCGCCTCCATCGGCCAGTTGGCGGCGGGCGTGGCGCATGAGATCAATAACCCGGTGGGCTTTGTGTCCTCCAACCTCGGCACGATGCGGCGCTATATGGAGTCCATGCTGCAGCTGATCGGCCTGTTCGAATGCGTTGGCGTCGAACACCTGCCCGCCGCCGTGAATGCGCAGATCAGCCAGCTGCGCAAGGCCTCTGACTTCGACTTCATCCACGAAGATCTGCCCCTGCTGCTGCAAGAAAGCGAAGAAGGCCTGAACCGGGTCAAGAAGATCGTGCAGGACCTGAAGGACTTCTCCCGCGTGGACCAGTCCGACTGGCAAGACGCCGACATCAACAAGGGCCTGGACTCCACCCTCAATGTGGTGATGAATGAGATCAAGTACAAGGCCGAGATCAAGAAGGACTACGGCAGCCTGCCTGCCGTGCGCTGCTTGGCTGCGCAGCTCAATCAGGTCTTCATGAATCTGATCGTCAATGCCGGCCATGCGATCGAGCAGCGCGGCGAGATCCAGCTCAGCACCCGCTGCGTGGACGACTGGGTCTGCATCAAGGTGATCGACAACGGCTCAGGCATGCCGCCCGAGGTGCTGCGCCGCATCTTCGATCCCTTCTTCACCACCAAATCGGTGGGCCAAGGCACGGGCCTGGGGCTATCGCTGTCCTTCTCCATCATCCAAAAGCACGGCGGCCGTATCGAGGTGGAGTCCACCCCGGGCAAGGGCACCTGCTTCCAGGTCTGGATCCCTGTGCGCGGGCCTGACCCCAATGCCGCAGAGTTGCCCGCCTTGCGCTGAAGCGCTGCGGGGCTGAGCGACCAGGCGGACGGACCCCCACGCCTTTTTCTTTGTGCCAGCCCCCCTTGAGTGCGGGGGGAGGTGGCTTTTGCGCGCGCCCGCAGCGCCCGCCGCTCACCGGGCGTCAGCGGCTGCGCATAGTCCGAACGGACCACGCCCAACGACACGGGGCGGACATTCGCCCCACTTAGGCTGCGCCGGCTTGTGCTTGTTTCAGCGAGCAAATCACGTCTGACGGGATTGCCGCAGCAAGCGCCGTCATCACCACCCTAGCCATCGCCTCGGAGACCCACCCCATGTCGTTTCGCCCCACTCTTTTGAGCAGCCTTGTGGCTGCCGCGCTGTCTGTCATGGCCGCGCAAGCTAACGCCCAATTCACAGGCAACCTGATCCAGGGCGCCAGCAGCTCGCAGTCGTCCTATGTGCAGGGCCTGGCTGGCTCCAGCATCACCTCCATCATCACCGCCGGCGACGCCGTGGGCGGCTACCGCATGTCCGGCCTGCCAGACGGCCTGGGTGCTTTTGACAATGGCAACGGCACCTTCACCGTGCTGATGAACCACGAAATCGGCTCCGGCGCCGGCATCACCCGCGACCACGGCGGCGTTGGCGCCTTCGTGTCGGCATGGGTGATCGACAAGACCACCCTGCAAGTGAAGTCCGGCAGCGACTTGATCAAGAAGGTCTACAGCTGGGACGCCGCAACGCAATCGACCGGCGCCCAAGTCAGCGGCTCGGCCCTGTCCTTCCAACGCTTTTGCTCGGCCGACCTGGCCGCCACGTCGGCCTACAGCTACAAGGGCTATGGCACGACCAGCCGCATCTTGCTGAACGGCGAAGAAGTGGGCAGCTCGGCCAATAGCCGCGCCATGGCTCACGTCGCCACCGGCACTGATGCCGGCAGCAGCTTCGTGCTGGGCAAGTTCAACCCGGCCACCAACGGCAGCGGCCTGACGCATTACTCCGCCTACGAGAACCTGGCGGCCAACCCCTTCAGCCAGATGAAGACGGTGGTGATCGGCCAGAACGACGGCGGCACCGGCATTGCCAGCAATGCTGTGGCGGTCTACGTCGGCACCAAGACCAATACCGGCTCTGATGTCGAGCGCGCCGGCCTGACCAATGGCGTGATGAAGTACATCAACGTCGCAGGCAACGCCGCTGAAATCGCCAACAGCACGACACGCGCCACCAATATCGCCAACGGCACCCGCTTCACCCTGAGCGATACCGCATCGACCACCTTCTCGCGTCCGGAAGACGGCGCCTGGGATACCCGTGCCGGCAAGGAAAACGTCTACTACTTCGTCACCACCGACCGCGTCGACCAAACCGAGCTGAGCGGCGGCACCCAAGTGGGCGCCACACGCCTGTGGAGCGTCACCTTTGACGACATCGCCAACCCGGACAAGGGCGGCAAGATCGACATGCTCCTGGACGGCAGCAAGATGGCCGGCGGCCTGAACAACAGCCGCGCCAATATGTTTGACAACATGAGCGTCAACAAGGACGGCACCATCACCCTGCTGGAAGACACCGGCGGCGCCGACCACAACGGCAAGATGTGGGAATACAACCTGAACACCGGCGCGATGAAGATAATCGCCCGCTCCGACACCACCCGCTTCGGCGATGTGGTGAACGGCGTGTTCACAGGCCCCGCCAGCAACAAGACCACACCAACCGCTGCCGGCTATCACACCAATGACGAAGAAACCTCGGGCGTTATCGACGTCACCGACATCTTCGACGCCGCCGGCACCAGCGGCAAGAAGTACCAGCTCTTCGTGACCCAAGACCACGCATCGGCCGCTGGCCTGAACGCTGCCGGCCTGCTGGCTGGCGGCAACCCTGCCGGCATCGTTGAAGGTGGCCAGCTGCAATTGATGGTCACCACGGCCGTTCCTGAGCCCACCACCTACGCCTTGATGCTGGCAGGTCTGGGCGCCGTTGGCTTCGCCGCGCGTCGCAAGAGCAGCAAGGCTGCACGCTGATCGTCCCACGGGTGCGCGCCGCCGGCCCCTCGCGGGTCGGCCCCTGCCACTGACCCTGCGCCCGCTGCCCGGCCTCTGAGCTGGGCAACGGGCGCAGTCTTGTGTGAAACACCATGAATCCATCACTGAGCTTGCAAAGTGTCGAGCCCCTGTTTTTCTCGCCGCTGCTGGTGTTTGAACTGGCGCAGGCCGCCGAGCTGAATGCGCAACTCAAGGCCGAGGCGCTCGCGCGCCGCGCGGCCTCCCAAGGCTTGAGTCGCAGCAATATTGAAGGCTGGCATTCCGAGGACGATTTCTTCGAACGCGACGGCCAAGCGGAACCCGGCTGCGCCGCCCTGCGCACGCAAATCATCGAAGCGCTGCGCCAGGCCACCTTGCAGATGGCGCCGGCTTATGACTTCAGCCAGTTCGGCATCCAGGCCGAGGGCTGGATCAACATCCTCGGCCCCGGCGGCATGAATGCCCCGCATGAGCACCCGGGCTGGGTGTGGTCGGGCTGCTATTACGTGCAGACCCCGGCCGGCGAAGGGCGCAGCGGCGAGGTCGAGTTCCTGGACTCGCGCACCAATGTCCGCACCCTCACCGTCGAAGGTGCCCCCTGCTTTGCCAGCAAATACAGCGTGCGGCCGCAAGCCGGCCAATTGCTGCTGTTTCCGTCCTACCTCAAGCATTGGGTGGCACCAAACCGCAGCCAGGAAGAACGCATTTCCATCGCCTTCAACGCCCGCTTCGCGCGGCGCCGTTGATCACGCGCCCCCTCCGGTCGCGGGGGAGGCGAAGACATGACAACAAGCCGTCATATGCAGCAGGCATCGTGCCTTTTGAACCGGACGAGTTACAGGACCACTCCCATGCAACACAACATCAACACCCTCCACGCCTTGCTGGCCATTACCCTGGGCCTGGGCAGCGCCGGCGCAACGCAGGCCGCAGCGAGCAATAGCTACGACACCACCATCCTGGTCGCCAATGACGCCAAGTACAAGCCGACCGTCATGGTCGATCCCAACTTGGTCAATCCCTGGGGCATCGCCCTGCGCCCCCCCGGCATTGGCGGCCACATCTGGACCAGCAATGCCGGCACCGGCACCACCACCACCTATATCGGCGATGTGGGCGGCAAGCCCCTGTACCAAGACGGCCTCAAGGTCATCCCCATCGGCCAGGCCGCAGGCACTGCGCCCTACGCGCCGCAAGTCACCGGTCAGGTCTACAACGCGGCCAGCGATATTGCCGGCCAGCCGACCGAATTCTTCGTCTCGGGTGCGGCCACCAACTGGCACACCGGGGCCGCTGCGCCCAACACCGCCGGCTCCACCAAATTCGTGTTCGTGACCCTGGAAGGCACGATCAACGCCTGGCGCTCCGGCACCAACCCCGGCATGAACGAGGCCGTGGTGGTGAAAGACTTTTCCGGCGCCTGGGCCAGCAATAACGGCTATCAATTCACGCCCAATTTCACCGGCGTGGCCATGAGCACCTCGGCCTTCAAGCTCGATGCCAGCGGCAACAAGGTGGCGAACAACCGGCTCTACGCCACCGACTTCGCCAACAACCGCATCATGACCTTCGACAACCAGTGGAATGACATCAGCGCCAGCGTCGTCTTCGAGCGCCCGAAGGCGCTGCAGAACGACTTCATGCCCTTCAACATCCAGGACATCGGCGGTCGCCTCTACGTCAGCTACGCCGCCAGCGAGTACGACCCCGACGTGCCGAGTGAGCCGGTGCGCGCGGCCGCGCATGGCCGCGTCGTCGCCTACGACCATGACGGCCACATCGTGCAAGACTTTGACGATCAACTCGATCTGAATGCCCCCTGGGGCGTTGCCCTGGCGCCCAGCGGCTTCGGAGCCTTCGGCGGCAAGCTGCTGGTGGCCAACTTCGGTGACGGCTCGATCGCGGCATTGGATCCGAACACCGGCGCCACGCTGGGCAAGCTCAAAGATGCGCAAGGCAAGAACATCTTCATCGACGGCATCTGGGGTCTGACCTTCGGCAATGGCGTCGGCTTGGGCGACGCCAACTCGCTCTACTTCACCGCTGGCCCCAACCTGGAAGAAGACGGCATCCTCGGCAAGCTGACCGTGAGCAGCGTGCCCGAACCCAGCAGCTACGCGCTGATGTTGGGCGGGCTGGGCTTGCTGGGCTGGATGGCGAGCCGCCGGCAGCGCGCGCGCTGAGTTCCTGGCTGGGCGCTTGGCAGGGCGGCAAGGCCCAGCGCCCGGGATAGGACTTGGGCATGTGAGTGAGGGCTGGCCCTACACTCCCGGCCATGCGAGCCATCATCCTCGCGGCCGGGCGCGGTGAGCGCATGCGGCCGCTCACCGACCACTGCCCCAAACCCCTGCTGCCCGTGATGGGCCGGCCCTTGATCGAATGGCATATCGAGGCCTTGGCCCGAAGCGGTGTGCGCGACATCGTCATCAACACCGCCTGGCTCAGCCCCCAGTTTCCGCAGCTCTTGGGTGACGGTACGCGCTTCGCCGCCCAGTTCCCCGGCCTGCGCCTGCATTACAGCGACGAGTCGGCCGAACCCGGCGGCGCGCTGGAGACGGCCGGCGGCATCCGCCGCGCGCTGGATTGGCTGTGTGCCGACGGGGATGAAAGCTTCTGGGTCGTCTCAGGCGACGTCTACCTGCCCGATTTCCAGTTCGATGCCGGCTTTGCCCAGGCCTTCAGCCAAGGCCCGCTGGACGCCCACCTTTGGCTGGCGCCCAACAGCCCCCACCATCCCAACGGTGACTTCGGTATCAGCCCACAAGGCCTGGCCAGCAATGAGGTTCTGCCGCGCTACACCTGGGCCAGCGTGGGCCTGTTCAAACGTCGCCTGTTCGCGGGCTTGCCGCTGGGCCAGAAAGCTGCCTTGCGCCCCACCCTGGAAGACGCCATTGCGCGCCAGGCCCTGGGTGCGGAGCTGTACCGCGGCACCTGGGTCGACGTGGGCACGCCGCAGCGCTGGGCCGCCTTGCAGCCCCCGCCTGAAAGGCATTCGGATTAGTCCCCATAGGTCACCCTGACAAGTCAGCCAGAATAGCTCGGTCGGGGTGCCAAGACTCATGCGAAGGACCCCGCGCAAGCTTGGGCGCCCATGGCAGATGTATTCCTACAGCACAAGGAGAACTTGCGCGCTCTGCCGCGATGGCTAGGTGCGGCAGCGGTATTGGCCTTGGCGGCGCTGACCCTGCAATTCACGCCGCATGTGCCCGGCGAGTTGCAAACACTCAGCTTGTGCGCGCTGCTGTTTTGCTTATGGGGCGCCTGGCGGGCCTGGCAGCGCAGCCTGGCGGCCCAACTGGCCCGTGAGCAAGACTGGCAGCAAATCATCAACGAAGCCATCGAAGCCTTGCCGGCCGGCTTCGACCTGTGGGACCGTCGCGACCGGCTGATGCTGTGCAACCAAACCCTGCGCCAGCTCTTCCCCAATGTGGCAGCCGATCTGAAGCCGGGGGTGTCCTTGCACACCGTGCTGCAAAAAACGCTGCAGAGCGGCGCGCTGCGCGACGCCGTGGGCAATGAAACCCGCTGGCTGGAAGAGCGCCTGGCCCAGCGCGGCAGCCGCAAGGAACCGCTTTTGCAGCATTACGGGGAGCGCTGGCTGCATGTTTACGAACAGCGCACGCCCTCGGGCTATGTGGTGGGCCTGCGCCTGGATGTGACCGAGCTGATTCACGCTCAGCAAGCACTGGCCGCCACCCAAGCCCAGGCCCAGCACGATCGCCAACTGATGGAACGCGCCATCGATGCCATGCCGGCCGGCATCGAAATCTACGATGAACAAGACCGCCTGGTGCTGGTCAATCAGCGCATGGTCAACTGGCTGCCACATCGCAACAATGCGCAGGCGGTCGGCAAGGACTATGAAACGCTGGCCCAGTCCAGCTGGTTTGACGATTTGCTGCCCAGCGACCCCGAGGCGCGCAGGCAAGCCCGCCTGCTCGACCGCAAAACCCTGCGCGGCCAGCAAGACCTGACCCTGCTGAACCAGACGCCGGGCGGCCTGTGGCTCAAGACCACCGAGACTCGCACGCCCGAGGGCTTTGTGTTGACGGTGCGGCAAGACGTCAGTGACCTGATCCACAAAGAGCAGGCCCTCAAAGCCAGCCAGGCCAAGCTCAAGGCCATCATCGGCACGGCCGGCGTCTCCATCCTGACGCTCGACGAGGACGGCGTGATCCTGAGCTGCAACCCCGCGGTGGAACGCTTGTTCGGCTACTCACGCGAAGAGATGGTGGGCAGCGCCATATCCCTGCTGATCCCCGAGCAAAGCGGCGAGGTCTTTGGCAGCGCCTGCGAGGTGGCCGGCCGGCACAAGAACGGGCAGACATTGACGGTGCAACTGGCGCTGGCCGTTGTGCCGGACCAGGACAATGACTTGTTCGTCGCCGTTTTGTCCGACATCACCCAGCGCAAGCAGTTCGAGCAGGAGTTGCAAGTCGCCAATGCACGGCTGCTGCGCCTGTCCACCACCGATTCACTGACCGACCTGGCGAACCGGCGCTTGCTGATGGACCGGCTGGACGATGAATGGCGGCGCGGCCTGCGCAGCGGCCAGCCGCTGAGCCTGGCGCTGATCGATGTGGATCACTTCAAGCTCTACAACGACCATTACGGCCATCAAGCCGGCGATCAATGCCTGGCGCGCGTGGCCGAGGTGCTGCGCCGCAGCGCCAGCCGACCCGCCGATCTGGTGGCCCGCTATGGCGGCGAAGAGTTCGTCATCCTGCTGGCCCAGACCGATGCCGATGGCGCCCTGGCCGTGGCCGCACGCTGCCGGGAGCTGCTGCGCGCCGCCCATATCAGCCATGCCAATTCACCCCATGGCGAGCTGCTGACCTTCAGCATCGGCCTGGTCACCCAGGTACCGAAACCAGGCAGCCATACCGGCCAATGGCTGGCACTGGCGGACCAGGCCCTGTATCAAGCCAAGGCCGAAGGCCGCGACCGGGCCGTGGCGGCGCAGCCCGTCGCGAGCAGCTAAAGCCGGTGGATCAGGCCAGCCCGGAGATCTCGCGCGCTTGGCCCTGCGAGATGGCGCCCGCCACCCGCAAGTCGCCGCTTTCCACCCAACGCGCCCAGGCTTGGCGTGCGGCAGCCTTCACCGCAGCGGCATCCTCACCTCCGCAGCTGATCGCACCCAGCCAACCATTGCGGCCACCACGCTTGACTTGGTAGAGCGCGGCATCGGCCAGGTCAATCACCTGGGTCCAGTCCAGTGCCGTCGGCGCGGCCGGCGCCAGCGGGAAACAGGCAAAGCCCAGCGAACAGGTTTTGTTGAGCAAGCGCCCATCGTCCAGGCGGAAAGGCTGCTCCGCCACCGCCGCGCAAGCGCGCGCGGCCAGCTCAGCCGCATGAGCGCGCGAGCTTTCACGCGCCACGATCAGGAATTCCTCACCGCCCCAGCGCACCAGATAGTCGCTCTCGCGGAAGACCAGGCGCAGCCGGTCACGCATCTGCTGCAAGACCAGATCCCCGGCCGCATGGCCGAATTGGTCATTGATGTCCTTGAAATGGTCGATGTCGAGCAGGAAGAAGACCAGATCGGCGTCGTCCGGGGCCACCACCGCATGGCGCGCCGAATCCTCGTGCCGACGCAAGCTCATGGCCACATCGGCCTCGATGTGCTGGGACAAAAAGCGCCGGTTGCGCAAACCGGTGAGCGGGTCAGACAGGCTCTGCTCTTCCAGGGCCAGGGTTTTTTCATGCAGGGCTTGGGACAATTGCTCCAACTCGGCGGTCCGCTCACGCACCCGCTCTTCCAGCGCATGCTGACGCCGTACCAAGACCGCGGTGCGCCAGCGAATCAAGGCCAGCAGCACCGAAACGCCCAGCAGCCCGGACAAGGAAAGCGCCCACCAGGACTGCCACCAAGCCGGCATGACCTGCACCGGAATGCTCAGCTCATGCGGGCTCCACAAGCCGCTGCGATTGCTGGCCTTGACGCGCAAACGGTAGTGGCCCGGGCCAAGATTGCTGTAGCTGGCCACCCGCGCCGCTGCGCCGGTCTCGATCCAGCCGCTGTCAAAGCCCTCCAGCCAAAAGGCATAGCGGCAGCGACTGGGGTCGCTGTAGTCCAGGGCGGCAAATTCCAGGCTGAAACCCCGTTGCTGCGGCGAGAGTGTCAAGCCTTGCTGCAAGCGGCCCACATTGACCCGCTCACCATCAATGCGCAATTCGGTCGCCACCACCGGCGGCTGATAGGTCCAGGTCTGGAACTGATCCGCGTCCACCAGCATCAAGCCCTTGCCGGAGCCAAACAAGAAACGGCCATTGCGCAACTGGGTGTAGGAGCGGAACCAGGTGGTGCCCGCATCGGCCCCATCGGCGGGCGTCAGCTCATGCAGATGGTCCTTGTTCGGGTCATAGACATAGACCTGACTCCAGATGCGGCCCAGCCCGTCCTCCAGCAAATTGGCGCCAAAAGCGCGCCCAGCGATGCCATGCCGCTCGCTGATGCGATCAAAGGCTGCGGTTTGCCCGTCCCACGCCGCCATCTTGTGCAGGCCAACGGCGGTGTCCACCCACAGCTGCTGGCGGCGATCGAGCAAGAGCCCGGTGATGGTGGCGTTGGCCAGGCCGCGACCGGCGGGGCTGCGAACTTTCTCCAGCGCTTGGGCCCCGGCGCTCAAGCGATACAAGCCGGTCTCGCCTCCCACCCACAAGCTGCCGTCGGGTGCCTCCACCATGGCATTGATATCGCCACGCAGGGGCTCCGCCGCCGCCTGGCTCATGCGCTGCAACTCGGCTTGGCCAGGGTCGAGCTTTTGCAAACCATCTTGGGTGCCCACCCACAGCACGCCGTCACGGCCCAAGACCAGGCGGCGCACGCGGCCCTGGCCCACGCTCAGCGACTGCAAGAGCTGGCCGCGTTCATTGACGCGCAAGAGGCGCGACTCCGAGCCGATCCAGATCGAGGCGTCACGGGTCTGCACCATCGCCGCCACCCGCATCGGCGGCATGGTGGCCGCGTTTCTGTGCTCCGCCGGTCGCGTGTCCAGCTGAAGCTGGCGTTTCAGATTGAGCTGATCGTCCAGAATGCCGATGCCATTGGCGGTGGTGCCAACCCAGATATCCCCACTGCTCAGCTCCAGCAAAGCGCGCGCGCTGGGGTCTTCAAACACCGCATCATCGCTGTCGTCCAGGCGGCGCACGCCTATGCTTTTGTTGTCGGCGTTGTAGCGCTGCAAACCACTGCCAAAGCCGCCCACCCAGACCGAGCCGGCCCGGTCGCGCAAAAGGCTACGCACCTCATTGCCACTCAAGGTGGCCGGGTTGCGCGGGTTGTGGCGCAGCACCTGCTCCACACGCCCATCCGCTGCCGCGCGCAGCTCAACCCCGCTGGCTCGGCCCACCCAGACCTGGCGCGCATTGGCGCTCATCAGCGCATAGATCGCGCCGCGAATGCCGCGCCGCTCAAGCAGCCGGGCCTCACGGCTGCCCGCGCTGAGCAGCAGCAAATCCCCTTGCTGGGTCGCCACCCAGATCTGCCCATCCTCGGCCTCCATCAAACGCAAAATCAGCGGCGGCGGATCCAAGCGGCTGAAGCCTGGCAGGGGCACAGTCTCAAACTGATCACTGCCCGCGCGTTTGCGCGCCAGGCCGGCAAAGCCGCCAACCCACAAATCCCCCTGGCGATCCACCAAAGCCGCATGCACGCGGTCGTCCGGCAGGCTGCCAGCGCGATCACTGTGGCGATAACTGCGCGAGGACAAAGTGAGCGGGTCAATACGCGCCAGGCCATACAAGCCGCTGCCCACCCAGATGCCGCCATCGCGGTCTTCGGCCAAGGTCAGGATGGTGCCGCCGGGCACCCCGCCGGGCTTGCCCGTCGTGTCGCTGGGCAGCACCTTGATGGCCTCGCTGGCTGGGTCATGCACGACCACGCCCCCGCTGTCTGTACCCACCCACAGCCGCCCGTCCTTGGCCACCAGCAAGCTGCGCACAAAGCCCAGGCTGCGTTTGTCTGCCCCGCCCTCGCCCGGCAGCAGCAGCGGCCGGAAGCTATAGCCATCAAAACGCATCAGCCCGGCCGCCGAGCCCACCCAGACAAAACCCGCCTGGTCTTCCGCCATGGCGGACACCACGCTATTGGGCATGCGGCCCAGGGACTCCAGCCGCGGCGCCATCTCGGAGGGCGACAAGCCTTGCGCCCCGCCCGGCAAAGCCAGGCCGCACAAGGCCAAGGCCACGCAGCAAGGCCAAAACCATTGCGGCAAGGCCAGGGCCGCGCGTAGCAAGGCGCGCGCAGGGTTCAGAACAGGGGTCAATCGAAGCAAGGAATAGCGTGCAGTCAAAGCCATTGGGCGGATATTAGGGCCAGGCCGGCAAAGGCTTTTGCCCTTTGCCGTGCCTTGCCAACAGGCTCAAATCACTAGGCTCATTGCGCCAGCGGCTTGCTGATCTCGTCGATGCGCGCCATCACCTCGGGCGTGAGCTTGGGCGTCAGCGCCAGGGCGCCCAGGTTGTCGGTCAGCTGGCTGGACTTGCTGGCGCCCAGGATCACGGTGGAGACATGCGGGTTCTTGTTGACCCAGGCAATCGCCAGCTGGGCCACATTGCCACCCAGCTCGGCCGCGATGGCTTCGAGCTGCGCCACGGCGGCGTTCTTGACCGGGTCGGTCAGGCCTTCACGCATCCAGCTCATGCTTTCCAGCGCGCCGCGGCTGCCCTCGGGCACGCCGGCCTTGTACTTGCCGGTCAGCAAGCCGGAGGCCAGCGGGCTCCAGGTGGTCAGGCCCAGGCCCAGGTCGTCGTAGAGGCGGGCGTATTCGGTCTCGACCCGCTTGCGGTGGAAGAGGTTGTATTGCGGCTGCTCCATCACCGGCTTGTGCAGGTGGTGGCGCTCGGCAATTTCCCAGGCGGCGCGGATGTCCGACGCCGACCATTCGCTGGTGCCCCAATACAGCGCCTTGCCCTGGGTGATCATGTCGTGCATGGCGCGCACGGTTTCCTCGATCGGGGTGTGCGGGTCGGGGCGATGGCAGTAGACCAGGTCCACAAAGTCCAGCTGCAAGCGCTTGAGCGAGCCGTCAATCGCCTGCATCAGGTATTTGCGATTGAGCGTGTCCTTGCGGTTGATCGTATTGCCCTCGCGGGACAGGCCCCAGTAGAACTTGGTCGAGACGATGTAGTTCAGGCGCGGCCAGTTCAGCGCCTTGAAGGCCTCGCCCATCACCACCTCGCTCTGGCCGGAGGCATAGACCTCGGCGTTGTCGAAGAAGTTCACGCCGGCATCAAAAGCCTGAGCCAGCATCTCGGTGGCCGCCTTGGTGCCGACCTGGTTGTGATACGTGATCCACGAGCCCAGCGACAGCTCAGAGACTTGCAGGCCGCTACGGCCCAGACGACGGTATTGCATGAAAAAGGCTCCTTCGCTTGGCAGCCGCGCGCCGCACAAATGCCGCCAGCGCGTCTACCAATTCATGATTTGACAAGCGACAAGCGTAACCGAGCCTGAGCCCCCGCACTGTCACCTGCGCAAATCCCGCGGCCGGCCTGGAGCGCGGCCGCTGCCATCGGCTTGTCACAGTCGCTCCGCAGAATGACGCACCCTTGCAAAAGCCCTCGCGCTCCCCGATGAAAAAGAATGCCCTGTCTTCCCTGGCCACCGGCCAGAACTTGTTGAAGCCCAAGCACAGCGGCGCTGCCGCCCTGGGCCGCCGCGACTTTGTGCGCGGCACCGTCTTGATGTCGGCCGGTGTGGGCCTGAGTGCCTGCGGAGGCGGCAGCAATATCCTGACCCCGGTCACCTTCACCCACGGCGTGGCCAGCGGCGACCCGCTGAGCGACCGCATCATCTTGTGGACCCGCGTGCAGCCGCAAGACAGCGCCGACAAGAGCGATGTCGCACTGCGCTGGGAAATCGCCAGCGACGCGGACTTCAAGACCGTGGTCAATAGCGGCGACGCCAGCGCCAGCGCGGCCAGCGACTACACCGTCAAGGTCGACGCCACCGGCCTCAAGCCCGGCCAGCGCTACTGGTACCGCTTCACGTCCAACGGCCAGACCTCGGCCGTGGGTCGCAGCAAGACCCTGCCCGGCGCGGACGTCAGCCAGGTCAAGCTGGCCGTGTTCAGCTGCGCCAACTACCCGGCCGGCTATTTCAACGTCTATGCCGAGGCGGCCAAGAACGCCGAGCTGGACGTCGCCGTTTTCCTGGGCGACTACATCTACGAATACGGCCGTGGCGGCTATGCCAGCACGCAGGCCGCCGCCCTGGGCCGTGAGGTGCTGCCCGCCGGCGAAACCATTGCCCTGGCTGACTACCGCCAGCGCTATGCGCAGTACCGCAGCGACGCCGATCTGCAAGCCCTGCACGCCGCCATGCCCATGATCGCCGTCTGGGACGACCATGAGGTCTGCAACGACTCTTGGCTCAACGGCGCCGAGAACCACCAGCCCGGCACCGAAGGCGACTACCAAGTCCGCAAGGCGATTGCCCAGCGCGTGTATCACGAGTGGATGCCTATCCGCCCGCAGGCCTCGCAGGCCCTGATCTACCGCAGCTTCAGCTTCGGCAAGCTGCTGGACCTGCATATGCTGGACACCCGCCTGGTCGGCCGCGACCAGCAACTCGACTACGCCAACTACACAACGGCCGGCGGCTTCAACGCCACCAAGTTCGGCGCCGATATGGCCGACGCCAAGCGCCAGCTGCTGGGCACGACGCAAACCGCCTGGCTGCAGGGCCAGCTGGCCGCCTCCACCGCCACCTGGCAGGTGCTGGGCCAGCAAGTGGTGATGGGCCGCATGAACATCCCCGCGCCGATTCTGTTCGGCGCCAGCAACCCGGCGGCCGGCGTGACGGTGTCGCGTTACATCGAGATCGTCACCAAGGCCAAGACCGCCCCCGCCACGCTGACCGCTGCCGAGCAGGCCGTGCTGGCCCAGCCCAGCATCCCCTACAACCTGGATGCCTGGGACGGCTATGCCGTGGCCCGCGAAACCGTGCTGGCCACCGCCCGCCAGTTGAACAAGAACCTGGTCGTGCTGTCCGGCGACACCCACAACGCCTGGGCCAATGATCTGCAAGACCTGGCCGGCAATCAGGTCGGCGTGGAGTTCGCCACCTCCAGCGTCACCTCGCCCGGCTTTGAGGAATACCTGCCCAAGGAAAACCCCGCCGTGTTGGCCGCCGCGCTCAGCGAGCTGATCGGCCCGCTGCAGTACTGCGACACCTCGCGCCGCGGCTTCATGGTCCTGACGGCCAATACCAGCGAGTGCCGTGCCGACTGGGTCTATGTCAGCACCATCACCAGCCGCAGCTATACCGCCAGCGTCGACAAATCGCTGAAGGTGCTGCCGGGCGCGGCGCAGCGCAAGCTGACCGCCGTCTAATCGCAGCTGACCCGGCCGCCACGCTGCGGCCGGATTGTTGCAAGGGTGCCGCATCCGGGAGACCCCGGATACTCACCTGCACTGCCCTACCTAAACTTGCACGCTTTTTCTCAAGAAGAATGCTGAGGGAGGGAAGATGGAAAAAGCGATAGCACTGCGGCCTTGGCCCGCAATCTGTGCCTCTGGCCTACTGGCCTTGGCTTGCGCCGGCTGCGGCGGCGGAGGCGGGGACGGAGGCAGTCCTGCGGCCCCCACTCCAGCACCAGCACCAGCACCAGCACCAGCACCAGCACCAGCACCAGCACCAGCACCAGCCCCAGCACCGGCGCCCGCCCCTGCCTCTGTGCAAAGCGGCAAGGTCATCGACGGCTACGTCAACGGTGCCACCGTCTGGCTCGACATCAACGGCAACCACATCAAGGATGCCGACGAGCCCTCCACCCTCTCCAAGGCCACCGGCAACTACCAGTTGGAGTTGAGTGAAACCCAGCGCGCCTGCCTGCCCTACGCCACGCTCTATGTCGATGTGCCCGTGGGCGCGGTGGACGAAGACACCGGGCCGGTCAAGGAGGCCTACCAGATGGCCATCGCCCCGCAGTTCCAGCCCATCAGCGTCGACCAGGTGCTGAATATCTCTCCCCTGACCACCGCCATCTGGGACCAGGTTCGCACCCGGCTCACCGCCAGCGACCCCAAGCTCAGCAGCTGCGATCAGCTGCGCCAGAACCAAAGCCTGCGCGAGGGCATGATCAACGAAATCAAGACCGTGATGGGCGACTTGGTGCGCCGACATAACCTGTCGGAAGCACGCATCCATGACGACTTCATCAAGTCCAAGGACACACAGAGCTACACCGTGGCCCAGGACATCGTCAAAGGCCTGAAAGCCGGCTATGCCTACAAGCAAAAGCTGCACGCCCAGTACCCCGACGCCAGCTTCATCCGCGCCGAGGTCTACCGGGGACGCGGCAGCAATAGCTATAGCGATGTGGCCGGGGTTTGGTACCGCAATAGCTCGGTCTGGCGCCCTTCAGGCTATCAGAACGAGTCGGTGGTCTTGAGCGAAGACCTGAGCAAAACCCTGCGGGTTCTGAACCTGCGCAGTCAGACAGAGCAAGCCTGGGGCTCGGCCAAGCTGAAGACCACCCGCACCGGCTACAACTTCGAAACGAATGTGAGCAGCTTCCGCTGCGTGACCGACGAGGCGATTGAGCAGGTCAAGGATGGCATCACCTACGTGTTGGTGGTCGATTACCAGGACCCGAAACGCGAGGATGACCCGACGGCCTGCTTGCTGGAGAGCCGTGCGCTGCCGAGCGAAATCGGGCAGCGCCAGTACTACGCCAACTATCGCGTCGGCCAGGTGAGCTTCACCAACAATTTGCGCTTCGACCCGCAGCAGCCCGAGCACATCGCGCTCAAGGATTGGTTCAATCTGAAAGCCAAGAGTAGCCAGCTGGACTTCAACAGCGTGATCTCGCGCATCGCGGGCAGCGGCATCCGCTTTGACGAAGAAGTGAAGCTCACACCCTTCAGCAGCTGGTACAAACGCTCCGAGGACGACACAGGCCTGCGCATCACCATCGAGAAGTCGGACATCGGCAACTGGACCCGCAGCAGCGCCCGCGCCGATGGCACCCAGCTCAAGGAATGCAGCAGCGACAAGGGCAAGACCTGGGGCAGCTGCGGCAGCTGAGCCTGGTAAATCGCTTGTCGAAGCCACTTTGGGGCCCTGCTAGACGCAGGGCTTTTTTATGGGCAGCTCAGCTCGCTATAGTTCGCGCACTCAGCACTCGCACGCCGTAGCAGCACCATGCCCAAGCCCAACCCCGCCTCTGTCAACTCGTCGCCCATCTCAACACCGCTGAGCTTGGCCGTGGTCGGCGCCGGCCCGGCAGGTCTGGCCCTGGCTCTGCTGGCCGCGCAACTGCTGCCACAAGCGCGCATCAGCCTGTTCGACGCCCGCCCGCTGGAGCGCGATGTGTCGGGCGACCCGCGCACCCTGGCGCTCTCGCTGGGCAGCGTGCAGTTGCTGCAGCGCCTGGGGGTTTGGGATGCCACTCAAGCGCAGGCGATTGCGCAGGTGCGGGTCAGCCAGGCGCCCCCGACCCTGCAGCACCCGGTCTTCGGCCGCTCACAAGAACCCGAGGTGCTGATCAACGCGGCCGAGCAAGGCGTGGCCCAACTGGGTGCCGTGCTCAGCTACGGCCAGCTGGTGGCGCCCATGCAAGCGGCCTGGCAGGCCCGGGTGGCGCGCGAACCGCAGCGCTTGTTCAGCCATTTCGGTGCGCCGGTGCAAGGCATCAAGCCTCTGGCTGACGCCGGGGTGGAAGTGGATGCCGGCATTGCCGAGCGTTTCGATCTGGCCGTGGTGGCCGAGGGCGGCGTGTTCTCCGACCAAGCCCGCAAGGCCATCACCCACGACTATCAACAAAACGCCTGGGTCGGCACCGTGACCCTGGCCGAGGACAGCCCCGCCGGCGTTGCCTACGAGCGCTTCACCCGCAATGGCCCATTGGCTTTGCTGCCCCTGCGCCCGCTCATTGCTAACGGCCAAATCCAGCGGCGCGCCGCCTTGGTGTGGTGCATGCCCAAGGCCGAGGATGAGGTGGCGGGCCTGAGCGACGCGCAGCGCCTGCAGGTGATTCAACACCTCTTGCCGGCCTCGGTGGGCCGGCTGCAAGCCATCAGCCCCCTGAAGTGTTTTGCGCTCGGCCTGAATGCCGAACGCACCCTGGTGGATGGCTGCACCGTGCGCATCGGCAATGCCGCGCAGACCCTGCACCCGGTGGCCGGCCAAGGCCTCAATCTGGGCTTGCGCGATGCCTATGCCTTGGTGGAGGCGCTGCGCCGCGCGGCGGCCAACAGCAAATCCGCCAACGACCCCATCAGCAACAAAGCCAGCCTGGTGCAAGCCGCGCTGAGACAAGTGGAATGGAGCCGCGCACCGGACCGCTGGGCCACCATCGCCGCCACCGACTTCCTGGCCAAAACCTTTGCCTGGCGCTGGCCCGGCCTGCCCTTGGCCCGCGGCCTGGCTTTGGCCGCGCTGCAAGCCCTGCCGCCGCTCAAGCGCAGCCTGGCGCGCAACATGATGTTCGGCCGGCGCTAGGACGCCAGCGCCCCGCTTAATCCTCTTCCGCGATCACAAACTTCTTGCTGCCAGCGGGCTTTTCGAAGGCGCTGCCGACCGGGGCATCGAGGTAATCCACGATGCTGGGGTCGTAGTTGGCAATGGTGTTGACGTCGTAGACACCCAGGTTCTTGGCGTCATCAACATAGTCGTCCGTCTCCTCGCCGGAGAAGAAAGCCCAGCCGCTGTCGTTCGCATCACGCGGGGCCTCGCGGTACATGAAGCGCACGGGCAGGCCTTGCACCGTGATCATGTCGGTGGCGACGCAGGCGCCGCGGCCGGGGGCCAGCGGCTTGATGTTCTCGGCGGGAATCTTGAATGACTTGGTCATGCTTGAGCTTTTTGAAACTTGGGGGTGTGAATGGCCGGGGATGGCGGAACAGACCTCGAACGCTGATGGCCGCCGCGACCGCTGAATGAGCTGGGCCTTGGCGGCTCAGTTCCAACCGATCTCCATCAACTCTCGCACCATGGCTTCCACATTGCGGCGCACCGCGCCTTCGCTGGCGAGGCGGGTGCGGTCGTTGATGTCGAGCATGCTTTCGGTGAAGTTCACCGTGTGCACCGTGCGAAGGCGGTGTTGATAGACGACTTTGTCCTCGACCTGGCGGTCGATGAGGCTGTATTCGATGGTGACGGTGACCTTCATATTCAAGGCCACCATGGGCTGCTCCAGTTCGATCAGCTTGGCCGTCAAGGTGTAGCGGCCGCCGCCGGGCACATTGGTGAGCAGGCCCAGGGCGCGCAGCGACTGATCGATGCTTTGCTCCAGCATGCTGTTGCTGATGCGCGAGCCCCAGAAGCGCCCGGTGGGTTCGCCGCCGGTGACCGGGGCCAGCACCATCTGCCCCTTCAGGCCTGGCGGAATCCAAGAGCGCATTTGCAGCACATCGGCCGGGGTGATGCGCATGCCGGGTGCTTCGGCCGGCGTGCCGCAGCCGGCGAGTGACAGCAGCGCCAACAGAAAAGCACCAAGCCAGGTTTTGAACTGCATTGCCGCGTCACTCCTCACTGAAATTTCAAGGCCTACAGGCGCCGGTGCGTCAGGGCCGGCAGTTGCTGGCGCACGCCGCGCAGGCGCTCCAGGTCCAGCGTGGCCATGGCCAGGCCCTCGCCCTCGGGCAGGCAGGCCAGCACCTCGCCCCAGGGGTCGATCACCATGCTATGCCCCCAGGTTCTGCGGCCATTTTGATGCGTGCCGCCCTGAGCCGGTGCGATGACAAAGGCCTGGTTTTCGACCGCTCGCGCGCGCAACAGCAAGTCCCAATGCGCCTGACCCGTGATGTAGGTGAAGGCGGCCGGCACGGCGAACAAGTCGCAAGGCGGCTGCGCGGGGTCGGCAAAACTCATGGCCCGGTACAGCTCGGGAAAGCGCAGGTCGTAGCAAACGCTCAGGCCCACTTTGAGGGCTTGGCCGCCAATGTCGGCCACAAAAGTCGTGGGCTGCTCGCCGGCTTCCAGCACGAGGCCTTCGTCATAGCTCTCGCTGCTGTTATCGAAGCGGAACAGATGGATCTTGTCGTAGCGGGCGGCCAGCTGGCCGTCGGGCGCGTAGACGCAGCTGGCATTACGCACCCGCGCGGGCGTGGCGGCATGCACGGGCAAGGTGCCGCCAATCAGCCATAGGCCGAGTTCGGCCGCGGTCTGGCTGAGCATGGCCTGAATCGGCGCGGCCGCGTCCTGAAAGGTTTCGGCAATGCCCAGCTTGTCGCTGTCCTGCAAACCCATCAGGCAGAAGTATTCCGGCAGCGCGGCCAGTTGCGCGCCTTGCGCGGCGGCGGCCTGCAGCCAGTGGCGGGCACGCGCCAAGTTGTGGGCCACATCGGGGGTGGACACCATCTGAATGGCCGCCACCTTGATCGTCTTGCTCATCATCTACTCCTTCGATATAAAAGTTCACTTGCCGGCCGGGGTCGAGGCCGGGGCACTGGCTTCGGCGGCTGGCGCGGGAACGGCAATGCGCTCCATTTTGTCCACCTTGGGGGCATCCCAGCTGCCGGTGATGTGGAACTCCCGCGTGCCGGCCGCTTCCATCGGCCGGCTCAGAATCAACTGGGCCAGAAATGCGCCCAGGCCGATGGCCGGATTGATGGCCGCGTAAGCCAGCGAGGCGCCGCCCATGCTCACCTCGGGCACCACCAACACGCGCAGATTTTGCGTCTCGGCCGCCAGATCGGCCTTGCCCTCCACCGCCACGGTGGCTTGCAAGCCCCGCATGCGCAGATTGCTGCTGCTGGCCACGCCCTTGTCGATGCTGACATCGCCGCTCACACCGTCAAAGGTGAAGCCCTCGGAAAACACATCACGGAAGTCCAGCAAAAAGCGGCGCGGCAGCGATTGCAGGCTCAGCACGCCCAATAGGCGGCCCACGCCCGGTTCGGCATTGAGGAACTGCCCCGAGGCCAGGGTCAGCTTGAGCTGGCCGTTCATGCTGGCGAAATCGGGGGACAAGGGCGATCCCAGCCAGCCCAGCTGGCCGGCCATCTGCCCCTTGCCGCCGCGCAAGACCTGACCCTCACCCATGCGCTCGAGCACACCGCCGGCATCGGCAATCTCGAGCTGCCAGTCGAGCTGGGTGCGGCGCTGCGCAGCACTAGGTTCGGCCAGCCAGTGGCCGGTGGCGTTGAGCACCGCATCGGGCGATTTGAGCTGCAGCTTGGTCAACCGCCAATCGCGCTGCGGGCCACTGGCCAGGGCCTGCACTTCCAGGCGACCCAGGCGCTTGCCGCGCAGCTCGAAGTCCTCCACCACGATGTCCAGCGCTGGCGGGGCGCTGCTGCCCGTCTTGCTTTCAGCCGGCGCTTTTTCTAGCAGCTGCGTGACCGAATCAGCCGCCTGTTTGGGCAGGGACAAACGGCTGAGCCGCGCGAAAACTTGGCTGCTGGCCTGGCTGCCGGCCTGAGCACCACGCAGCTCGATCACGCCGCTGAGCTGCTCGGCATCCAGCGCAAAGCGCCAGCCCTCGCCGTCCAGCTTGGCAATGCCTGCCGCCACCTTGTTCAGCGTGCGCCCGGCCACTTGCAGGTTCTGCACCCGCAAGCTGGCTTGCTTGGGCAGGTAGCCGCTGTCGGCCGTGGCGGCGCCTTCAGCCGCCACGCCTGCCGCCCCAGCCGAACTGGCGCCCAGCAGGCGCTGCTGCAGCGCGCTCCAAGCGTCGAGATTGAGATTGTCCAGCGTGCCCGTCATCAACACGCCGCTGGCCGGCAAGCCGGGCAGCTTGTCTTGCACGCTGAGCGCGCCGCGCAGCACGCGGGCGGGTTGCACGCTGATATCGCGCTGGTACAGGGCCTGCAAGGTATTGCCCAGCTCCAGACGCAACTCGTCCCGCTGACCTTGAGCGTTAGTCGTGGTTTCAAAACGCAGGGGCAGGCTGGCTTCCGCCTCCTTGCGCAGCGGCGCGGGCAGATTCAAAGCCAGGCCTTGCAAGGAGCTGCTGAGCTTGACGTCGGCATGGCCTTGCTGAATCGCCACCGCCAGGCGGTAGCCCATCTGGCCGCTGGCCGCCTGGGCCAGGCGCGCCAGGCTGCCCAACTCAAGCGCGCGGCGCAGGCCTTCGGCGCTGGCCTGGCCCTGGGCGCTGAAGGCCAGGGCGCCGGCATTGGCCGCGCCGGGCACGCTGCCGCCTTCGAGATTGATCTCGCCGCCCAGGGCCTGGGCACGGGCGCCGATCAGCTTGACGCTGTTCTGGTCGAACTCAATCCGGCCACGGGCATTGCTGAGCAGGGGGATCTCCGGCCGGATGCGCAGCTCATTGCCCAGGAGCTGCACCGTGCCCTTGACCTGGTTGTGGCCCAGGTCGAGCAAGGGCAGTTTGAGCGCCAGCTTCAGGCTGCTGGGGCCTGTGGCCTGGGAGGGACTGAGGGCCGCGCCGGTCCAGTCCTCCAGCGAGGTCTGGCGCATATAGCGCAGCAACTCGCCGGCAGGGCCACGGCCGCTACCGTCCAACTCCAGCACGCGGGCATGGGCCAGGTCCTTGATGCCGCCGTTCACGCTGTTCAGCTCATAGCCCAGGATCTGGCCACGGCCGCCGCGAATCTGCATGCCGCCGCGATCGAAGATCAGCTCGGCCTGCGCATGCAGAATCGGCGGCCAGGCATGGGCCGGGGCCGGCGCGCCCTCGGGCAGCGGGTCGGCCGGGGCGTAGTCCAGCTCGACATCACGGGCCTGCGTGCTGATGCGGAACAGGCCATTGCGGCCCTTGTCAAAGGGGAACTCGTCCAGCGCGCCGCGCAGGCGGAACTGCACATTGCGGGCTTCGCCGCTGCGAAGGGCGCGCTGCAGATAGCTGTGCGTGCGCTCGCCTGCGGCCAGCGGCAGATAGGCGCGCACCCGGGTGGCATCAATGCGCTCGATGGCGCCGCTCAGGTCCAGATGGCCGGGAAAGCGGGGCTCGGCATTGGTCTTGCCGCTGCGCCAGGTGGCGTTGAACTCGCCCTTGGCGTCGGGGGTTTGCAGCTTCAGCCCGCCCAGCTTGACCTCGATCTGCTCGAACTGCCCCGGCGCGCTGCTGTCGATGCGCCAGTCCAGCGCGGTGCTCAGGCGTTTCAGAGCAATGAGACGCTCGGGCAGCACGCCAGGCAGGTCCAGCTCGCCGTCGGTGAAGCTCAGCTTGGCCTTGCCGCCGCGCTCATTGGCGTCAACTTGCAGGCTGGCGCCACGCAGGCCTGGCCGGCCCACTGGGTGTTCGCCCTCGCCCTGCAGCGGCCCGGCACTCAGGCTCAGGCCATCGATCTGGCCTTTGACGCGGTAGCTGCGGGGCGCCTCCAGCGGGCCTTGCCAGCGCGCATTGAGCTGGCTCAGCACGCCTTGCGGTGCCACCTCAGCCAGCCATTGCCGCGCCGCCTCGCCCACCGGCAAGCTGCCGGCGAGCTGGGCCATCAGGGCCAGATCCAGGCGCTCGGCGCTCAGCTCGCCCCCCAGGGGCGTGCTCAGCTCGGTGCTGAAGGGGCTGCTGTCCGCGAGATCGGCGGGTTCAGAATGACCGATCTGGGCGGCCCGGCTAGTCGCCGGCGCGGGCAGCTGCAAGGCGATGCGCCAGTCGGAGCGCGGCCAGCTGACCCCATCGCCGCTGATAAACCCGAGCTGCTTGGCGCTCAGCGACAGCTCATTCTTCTGCCGCTGCAATTGCAAACGGCCCTGCACCTGCGCCAGCTCCAGCATCGGCGCTTGTGCCCCCAGGCGCAGCTTGACCCGGTTTAGGCCGATGTCGGTGGTGACGGACTGCGGCAGGCCGGCCTTGATGTCCACCCAAGCGCGCAGGCCGCCGTCGCCCTCGCTCAACTCAAAAGGCAGGTTCACATGCTGGCGCAGCTGGCGCATATCGGCCTGCGGCAGGTCGATGTAAAGCTGGCCGCTCCAGGCTTTGAAGTCACCCGGCCGCTTCAGCAAGGGCTGGCTGAACTTGCCTTGCAGGCTGAAGCGCTGACCCCAATCGGCCGGTGGCGTGGCATCCAAGCGCATCTGATGTTGGTGCAGGCCGTTACGCAGCACCAGGTTCAAGGCGGAAAGCTCCAGCGGCGGCGCGGCGCGGCGCTCATCGATCCAGCGCACCCGGCCGTTCAGGATCACAAATTCATGCTGCACCAGCAACCAATCGGCCCAGGCGCCGGCCAGGTCGGCCGTCTCGGGGCTTTGCACCGCATCGCTGAGGCTCAGGCCGGCCACGAAGATATGGCCCTGCGCGTCGCGGCGCACCACCATCTGCGGCGCGTCGATCAGCAATTGTTCAAAACGCAATTCCAGCGCCAGCAGCGAGCGCGCCGACAGGGCCGCCGCCACCTTGGGCAGGCGCAGCGCCTCCCGCCCCTGCGGGTCCAGCAAGACCACCTGGCGCATTTCCACGGCCGGGATCCAGCCGCCAGAAGTGACGCTGATCTGGCCGATGCGCAATTGCACCCCCAGCTGCGCCGAGGCCTTTCGCTCCAGCGCGCCACGCCAGTCATCGATGTGCGGCAGAATCGCCCAATGCAAGACCAGCCACGCCGCCAGCAGCAGGCTCCACAAAAACAGGGTCAGGATCAGGGCCCAACGCGCCAGCCGCAGGCCTAAGCGCATGGGTTTTTTGATCCAGTGGCCCCGTTTGGCGCTCAGCGTTGCAAGAAAAGACATTGAAGAGGAGCGCTCACCGTGGAGAGTTGTCGTGATGATGAATCCGCTGAGCTGGGGCTGGCGCCTGCACGGCAAGGCCATACCCCGGGGAATCTAGCACAGCCCACCCCCCGCAGCCCTTGGGCTGGCGTGACAAAAAGCCCGATAGCCGCCGCCATTTCGCCATGACCGATTGTCAATTTCCTGCCTCCGCCTCGGCCTATCCCGCGCCCGCCCTGCCCGCCACGGCCACGCATAGCCGCTTTGTGCAGCGCGTGCGGCGCCGCTATGCGAAGGAGTTAGCCCTGCTGCCCGCCGGCCAGCCGGACCGCGCCGCCATCGCCACCCTGGTAGAAACCCTTGAACAACAAGGTCGACCCTTGGCCAGCAGCCTGCGGGTGGCTCGCCACCTGGTGCTGGAGCGCTTGGCCGTGCTTGACGTGGAAGCCCAAGCGCCCATGCATGTCATCACCGAGGCCATGACGCATCTGGCCGAGGTCACGCTGTGCCGGGCGCTGACGGCGGCCCGCGCCGAGCAAGACGCCATCAACGGCGCGCCCCGAAATGAGCAGGGCGAGGTGATCGAATTCTGGGTGCTGGGCATGGGCAAGCTGGGCGCGCGCGAGCTCAATGTCTCCTCCGACATCGACCTCATCTACGTCTACGAAGACGAAGGCCACACCGACGGCCCGCGCCCCGTCAGCGCGCACGAGTATTTCGGCCAGGTGGCCAAACGCTTGTACGCGCTGATCGGAGAAGTCACCGATGACGGTCAGGTCTTCCGTGTGGACCTGGCGCTGCGACCCAATGGCAATTCCGGCCCGGCCGCCGTCAGCCTGGCGATGCTGGAAGAGTATTTCCTGATCCAGGGCCGTGAGTGGGAGCGCTTCGCCTGGCTGAAGAGCCGGGTGGTGGCGCCGCTGGAAAGCGTGCAGAACGGCCGCGCCCTGGCGCTGCGCTCGCTGGTGACGCCTTTCGTCTACCGCCGCTACCTGGATTACGGCGTGTTCGAAGGGCTGCGGCAATTGCACCGCAAGATCCGCGAGGAAGCGCAGCGCCGCGCCGCCGGTCGACCCGAGCGCGCCAACGATGTGAAGCTCTCGCGTGGCGGCATCCGTGAAATCGAGTTCACCGTGCAGTTGCTGCAAGTGGTGCGCGGCGGGCATTTCCCCGAGATCCGCACCCGCTCCACCCTGAAGGCGCTGGAAAAGCTGGCCGCTGGCGGGCTGATGAAGGCCGAGACCGCCGCCAAGCTGGCCGAGGCCTATATCTTCCTGCGCCGCGTCGAACACCGCATTCAATTCCTGGACGACCAGCAAACCCACTGCCTGCCGGGCGGTGATGAAGACCTGGCCTGGATTGCCCGCAGCATGGGGCTGGTGTGCAGCCGTGAAGCTTGCGAGTTGCTGGATCGGCTCTGCGAGGTGCGCGAGATCGTCGCCACCGAGTTCGACTCACTCCTGCACGACGGCAATACCCCCGGCGGCCCGGGCGGCTGCAAAGGCTGCGGCGGCCCGCCGCTGAGTGTGGACAGCGAAGACTTTTTGGCCAAGCTGCAACCCGAGCTGGCCAGCGCCGTGCGCCGCTGGGCTGCGCAAGACCGGGTGCAGAACCTGCGCGAAGAATCGCGCCAGCGCCTGGCCAAGCTGGTGGGCCGCGCCGCCCTGGCGGTGCGCGACGAGGGCTGCACCCTGGACGCGGCGCTGCGCTTCATCGATTGGATGGAGCCTTTGCTGCGGCGCGAAAGCTATCTGGCCCTGCTGGTGGAGCGGCCGGCGGTGCAAACCCGCTTGCTGCGCCTGCTGGGTCTGGCGCGCTGGCCGATGCGCTATTTGATGCTGCACCCGGGCGTGATCGACGAGCTGGCCGACAACCGCCTGCTGGGCGAGCGCTTCGATGGCGCTGCTTTTGTGAGCGAGATGCAAGAGCGCTTCGAGGCCTGGGGCCGCAGCGGCGAGGCCGATGAAGAGGCTTTGCTCGACAGCCTGCGCCGGGCCCACCAGAGCGAGGTGTTCCGCACCCTGGTGCGCGATGTGGAGCAGACGATCACCGTCGAGCAGGTGGCCGATGAACTCTCGGCCCTGGCCGACGCGATTCTGCAATGCACCATCCGCTGGGCCTGGCTGCGCCACAAGCAGGCACACCGCCCCGAGCCGCGCTTTGCCGTCATTGCCTACGGCAAGCTGGGCGGCAAGGAGCTGGGTTATGGCGGCGACCTTGACGTGGTCTTCCTGTTCGACGATGAGGACGAGAACGCGCCAGATATTTACGGCGCCTTTGTGCGCAAGCTCATCACCTGGCTGACCGTACGCACATCGGCCGGCGGCTTGTTCGACATCGACACCGCGCTGCGGCCCAATGGCAATTCGGGCCTGCTGGTGACCTCGCTGGCCAGCTTCAGCAAATACCAGACCGGGCGTGGCAGCAATACCGCCTGGACCTGGGAGCATCAAGCCATCACCCGCGCCCGCTGGTGCGCCGGCGACCCGGCTTTGTTGGCCGGCTTTGACGAAGTGCGCCGCCAAGTGCTCACCGCACCGCGCGACCACGCCGCGCTGCGCGAGGAGGTGCAGGCCATGCGCGAAAAAGTGCGTGCCGGCCACCCCGTGCGGGCCGGCAAATGGGACCTGAAGCACAGCCCCGGCGGCATGATGGATGCGGAGTTCGCGCTGCAATACCTGATCCTGGCGCATGCGGGCGAACATCCTGAGCTGATTCCCAATCTGGGCGTGATCGCCTTGCTGCAACGCGCCGAAGCCGCCGGCCTGCTGCCGGCCGAGGTCGGCAAGCACGCAGCCGACGCCTACCGCGAGCTGCGCCGCGCCCAACATCGCGCACGCCTCGACGAGCAACCCACCGCCGTGGATGCTGAGTCCCTGGCCGCCAGCGGCCTGCTGCCGCAGCGTGATGCGGTGCTGGCGCTGTGGCGCGCTGTGTTTCCTTGAAGCTCGCTTGGGGAAGCTGGGGCTGGTTGGGCTTGAGCGCCATTCTGGCGCTGGGCGCCTTGTTGGTCTGGACCCAAGCCACTGAGCGCTGGGACTGGCAGCCGGCCCTGCTGTGGCCAGAACCCTGGCGCGCCTGTACGGCCGTGTTCGTGCACTGGAGCCGCCAGCATCTGCTGGCCAATCTGGGCGCTTGCGCCGTGGTGGCCTGGTTTGGCTGGGCGGCGCGCGTGCCGCCGCGCGCCCTGCTGGCCTATGCCTTGGCCTGGCCGCTGACGCAGTGGGGTCTGCTCCTGCAGCCGGGCTTGCTGCACTACGGCGGCTTGTCGGGCTATTTGCATGCGGGTGTGGCGGTGGTGCTGGTGGAGTTGGTGTGCGGCCCTGGGGCCAGATCCACCAACACGCGGCAGCGCCGGGTGGGCCTGGCCGTCACCCTGGGCCTGATCATCAAACTGATTTCCGAAGACCCCTGGGGGCCGCCGCTGCGTCAGCTGGCCGACTGGGACATTGCCGTGGCGCCTTTTGCCCATCTCAGCGGCGCCGTCGCGGGCGCTCTGTGTGCGGGCCTGCTCCTTCTTTTCACCCAAGCCAATCAACGCCGCCGTGCCCGATAGAAAAACAGAACTAGATCGCTTTGCCGTCACCTGCTTGCTGCTGTGCTGCATGTTGTGGGGTTTGAATCAGGTGGCCGCCAAAGCAGGCCTGAGCGAAATCGGCCCGCTGTGGCAGGCCGGGCTGCGCTCGCTCGGCGCGGCCGCGCTGGTGGGGTTGTGGGCGCTGTGGCGCGGCATCCCGCTGTTCGGCCGTGACGGCACGCTGCCGGGCGGCTTGCTGACCGGCACCTTGTTCGGCCTGGAGTTCGCCTGCATCTTCCTGGGCCTGCAATACACCAGCGCCTCGCGCATGGTGGTTTTCCTCTACCTCAGCCCCTTTGTGGTGGCCCTGGGCATGCCCTTCATCGCCCGCAGCGAGCGCCTGAATCTGCGCCAGATCGGCGGCCTGCTGCTGGCCTTTGCGGCCGTGGCCTGGGCCTTTGCCGAAGGCTTTGGCCAGCGCAGCGGCGCGCCCCTGCAATGGCTGGGCGATGGCCTGAGCGTGCTTGCGGCCGTGTTCTGGGCCGGCACCACGCTGTGCATACGCGCCAGCCGCTTGTCCAGCGCCAGCGCTGAAAAAACCCTGCTGTACCAGTTGGGCGTGTCGGGCCTGGGCTTGTGCGTCGGCGCGCTGCTGATGGGCGAGGCTCTGCCGCTGGCCTGGTCGGCGCGGCTGAGTGGGCTGATGTTCTTCCAGACCGTGATCGTCAGCGCCTTCAGCTATCTGCTGTGGTTCTGGATGATTCGCCATTACCCCGCGACCCGCCTGGCCAGCTTCACCCTGGCCACGCCACTGTTTGGCTTGCTGGCCGGCGCCTGGCTGCTGGGTGAGCCCATCACGCCAAGGCTATGGCTGGCCTTGATGGCCTTGGCGGCGGGCGTGGCTTTGGTCAATGGGCGCAAGGCTGGCGCCAAGACTTGAGGCAAGATGACAGATTTATGACAGCCTGGTGACGACTCATGCAGGGAGACGAGTAGAATGCTGGCACCGCATTTGGCGGGCCGTCTCCAGCCATCCTCTGTTTCCCAATCTTGACCCGCGTTCCCGACACTGCTGCCAGCACCTGCCTCAGCGCTGCCACTCAGACTTTGACGCGCCGTGCCTGCCTACGCGGGGGCTTGGGCGGCGCCCTGAGCTTGGCCCAAGGCTGGGCCAGCAGCGCCGCTGAGCCCGTGCTGGCCGCAGGCCCGGCCGATGTGATGGCCGACCTGCAGCGCTTTCTCGGGCCGCGCCAGGTGCTGGACATTCACGACTTCGGCGGCCCCTTCTCCCGCCGCGATGTCGTCGAAGCCGTCTTGCTGCACCAAGCCCTGCACCGGGGCGGCTGGACGCAGGCACTGCAATTCCAGGACATGCCCTCGGGTGAACGCCTGCTGCGCGAAATCAGCAGCGGCAAGCTGGTCTGCAGCGCCACCACTTACTGGAGTCAGGACATCGCCGGCGCGGAAGACGGCACACTGCTGAGCATGCCCATGATCGGCGTGGGCGAATTTGAAGCCGGCTTGTACACCGCGCCAAGCAATGCCCATGCGCTGGCGGCCAAGAGCGCGGCCGAGGTGCGCGCCCTCAGCGCAGTGTCCAACCGCAACTGGGCGGTGGATTGGCAAACGCTGGCGGCGCTGGGCTTTCAGCAGCGCCACCATGTCACCAGCTGGGAGCTGATGCCGCGCATGGTGGCGGCCGGGCGAGCTGACTTTCTGCTGGCGCCCTTCCAGAACAGCGCCGATCTGTCCATGCAGGTCAACGGTGTGCGGCTGCTGCCCATCCCTGGTTTCAAAGTCAGCTTGCAAGGCACGCGGCACTATCTGGTCGCGCGCAAACACCCGCTGGGCTTGGCCTTGCTGGGCGCGCTCAACAGCGGGATTCAGCTATTGCGCAGCCAGGGCGTGATCCATAGCGCCTATCAGCAGTCGGGCTTCTTCAATCCCAAGGTGCGGGGCTGGCAAAAGCTTTAACGCCACCCGCCACGGTAAGCCGAACGGCATGTCACCCGCGCGCCAGCCTAGCCCGCAGGCGCGCCGTAGACTGCGGCCTTTTACTCCTTGGGGCGGATTCATCATGACGATCAAACTCTGCGGCTTCTCGCTCAGCAATTACTACAACAAGGTCAAGCTGGTCTTGCTGGAGAAGGGCATTCCATTCGAGGAAGAGCTGGTGATGACGCATTCGCACGACGAGGCCGTGCTGAACTGCACGCCGCTGGGCAAGGTGCCCTTCATCCGCACGCCGCAAGGTGCTTTGTGTGAAAGCCAGGTGATTCTGGACTATCTGGAGGCCGTCCACCCGCAGCCGGCCCTGCTACCCGCCGAGCCTTTTCAGGCCGCCAAGCAGCGCGAGCTGATCACCTTTATCGAGTTGCATCTGGAGCTGGTGGCACGCGAGCTCTATCCACAAGCCTTCTTCGGCGCCACCGTGAGCGAAGGCACCCAAGCCCGCGTGCGCAAGCTGCTCACCAAGAACATCGCAGGCTTCAAGCGCCTGACCAAGTTCGCGCCCTATGTGGGCGGCGACAGCTTCGGCATGGCCGACTGCGCCGCCTGGGTCAGCCTGCCCCTGGTCGCGCAGGCCAGCAAGCTGGTGCTGGGCGAGGACTTGCTGGCCGCCGCTGGCGTGGACTGGAAGAGTTATGTCAAGCTGGTGGGCGAGCGCCCCGCAGCGCAGAAAGTGGCCGCCGACCGCAAAGCGGATCAGGAGCGCATTGCGGCGCTGAAGGCGCAGGCCAGCTGAGCCCTGGCCAACGCGGCGTCGATCCGCTTAGCGCCAGAGGTATTGCTGCTCAGCGGCGAAGCGTTTGAGCGCCTCGTTGAGCAGCTTGGCGGGCACGCCCTGGCGGATGAGCTCCGCCAGCCGGGCATTCATGGCCACAGCCAAGCCATTGCAGGGCGAATCCTTGGTGAAGGCGAAGTGGATGCTGCCCGAGCTGATGGGAGGCTGCAGCGCCACGATACCGGTGACCTCTTTGTCCGGGTTGTTCGACAGATACGCGCGCCCCAGATACTCACCGGTGACGAAATAGTCGATGCGGCCCATGGACAACTTCTTGAAGTTGTTGACCATATTGACGGCCTCTTCAACGGACAGATATTGCTTCAGATAGTCGTCAAAACCATTGCCAAAGGTGTCGCCTCGGCTGAGGCCACCACGAAAGTTCCTCATCAAAGCCCAGTCCGCCGTCTTGAGCGGGCTGTCTTTCAAAACAAACACCACGATGCTGTTGGCAAAAGCCGGCGCGGGGAAGAAATTGAGGTATTTCTCCCGCTCCGGCGTGATGCGAAGGCTCAGGAGCAAGTCAATCTGGCCGCGTTCAGCCATGGCCAGGGTTCGCACCCAGGGCACGATCACCGGCTTGAGTGCCACGCCCGCAGGCAGCACCATGTCCAGCAAGTCCTTGCTGGCCCCGCGATAACTGAGCCCATCGGTGGTCCAGCTATAAGGCGGGTAATTCGCATTGGCCGCATAGCTGATCTCGGTGCAGCCGCTCGCCTGGCAGGCAAGCGCCATCACGGCCAGCGTGAGGGCGATGAGCCTTTTGACTTTGGTTAACCGCATAGGGATGAAGCGAGTCGTGGTCGGCGGAGCTAACGAGCGAGACTGACGGAAGATTACACCCTCAAGGGCTTGTGAGGGTATCGATTCTTATCAAGCCAGGCTCATCTCAATCAAGGAACTGGCGCTGACTCAACACAATGCCCTTGGCGCAGAAACTGAACCACCGCGTTGACCAGCCGCGCCTTGAGTGCCGCCGGGCCAGCGTCGTTCATATCGTTGTGCCTGGCGTCCAGCAAATTGACGATGCAATGCCCCAAAGCTTCTCGCTCGGCGGGCGAAGGCAATACGCCGGGATCGGCCTCGAAATCGCTGCCACGAAGGGACAGCACGCGCAGGGATGCGTCCCGAGGCAAGGCCATCCGGCGATGATCCAGGGTCACCAAGGTCGAGGCAAAGCCGGGCGACTGTGTGGCCAAAAGGGCAGAAATATCGCCGCCTGTCGAATGCCCCAAGAGGATGGGCTGATCCCAACGGTACTCGGGCATGCGGCTGGCCAATTCACGGCTTGCAAAGCGCAAATTGTCGGCGCCGCGCTGCCATGTGGGTGAACGATCGCGCAGCAAGTGGCCGGTATTGGGCATGGGCGCATCGGTCGGCAACTCATGCTGCACGGCAAGAACCAGATAGCCATCCTTGGCCAGCGCTTGCGCAAGAAATGAGTAGGCAGTGTGAGACAAGCCGGTGCCAGGACTCAGCAAGACCACCGGGCAGCGCCGCTCGCTGGCGCAGGCCCCTTCCGCCTTCGGCCGGTAGAGATGCACGAGCACATCGCGGTTTCGCGCGAAGTCTCTGAGCGTGAGCGCGTCTTGCGCGCTGCTCGGGCTAGCGCCAAGGGCCAGAGAAAGGGCAAGGCTGGCGATGTGGGTTTGGCGTTTGAACATGGGCAGAAAGACAAAGAAGACCGAGCGTTTTCGGCGAACAGCGCTTACATGCTCGCAAATCAGCTGGGGCGGCGAGCCTACCTCAGCGGAGCTCGCTGCTGGCGGCCGGCTGCCACCGCAGCATCAGCACCAGGCGGCGCCTGCGAGAGGCCCGCACCAGCCTCGAGCAACGGCCCGAGCGACGGCCAGGCCGTTTCATCCCCGTCCCGCTGCAGTTCGTCAGATGCGCCTTGGTCACCCAGCGGCATGCTTGTTATGGTGTGCTACATCAGCAACACAGTGGCTCAGCGCCAGAGTTGATATGAACCCCACCTGGAACGACTCCTCCCCCATCTACCAGCAGCTGGCCGACCGCCTGGCCGTGCAACTCCTGGACGGCGCACCGCCCGAAGGCGAAGCGCTGCCCTCGGTGCGAGCCTTGGCCAGCCAGTATGTGATCAATCCGCTGACCGTCGGCCGCGCCCTGCAGGCCCTGGTGGACCAGCAGCTGATCGAACCACGGCGCGGCATGGGCATGTATGTGCGGCCGGGGGCCAGGCAGCAATTGCTGCGCTTGGAGCGCGAGCAGTTTCTGCAAAAAGACTGGCCTGCCCTGCGCGCCAAACTCAAACGCCTGGGCCTCAGCGCCAAGGATCTGAACTGGGAGAACCAGCCATGAGCAACAACGACAACCTGATCAGCGCGCAAGACCTGACCCTGCGCTACGGCCGCAAGACCGCACTGGAGCGCGCCAGCTTCAACATCCCCAAGGGCCGCGTCGTCGGCTTGTTGGGCCACAACGGCGCGGGCAAGACCTCGCTGATGAAGGCCTTGGTGGGCCTGCTGCCGGCCGAAGGCTCGCTGAATGTGCTGGGTCTGTCGCCCCGCCGCCAGCGCGGCGAGTTGCTGGAGCAGTTGTGCTACATCCCCGACGTGGCGGTGCTGCCGCGCTGGGCGCGAGTGGATGAGTTGATCACGCTGATGAGCGGGCTCCAGCCGCGCTTCTCCGCTGAGCGCGCCCGCGCATTGCTCAAGCGCACCAGCGTCAACGAATCGGACAAGATCAAGAATCTTTCCAAGGGCATGGTGACACAGGTGCATTTGGCGCTGGTCGCCGCCATCGACGCCAAGCTGATGATTCTTGACGAGCCCACCCTGGGCCTGGACGTGATCTCACGCAAGAACTTCTACGGCATGCTGATCGACGAATGGTGCGATGGCGAGCGCACCGTGCTGATCTCCACCCACCAGGTGGAGGAAGTGGAGTCGCTGCTGTCGGACGTGATGATGCTCGACGAAGGCAAGCTGGTGCTCAACATCAGCCTGGAAGACATGGACAAGCGCTTCGTCGCCCTGAGCCACGACCCCGCCACGGCCGATGCCATCGCCAGCGCTCATCCGCTCTTGCGCTACCGCCAACAAGGCGGCCGTTCCGCCGCGATTTTTGACGGCGCGCCGCCGGCCGAGATCGCCGCCCTGGGCGAACGCATCCGCCCCAGCCTGGTGGACCTCTTCATGGCACTGACGCGCAACCCGGCCTTGCAGGCCAGGAGCGCTTGACCAAGCCATAACACCATAACGCGACGGAGAACCTCATGAACTCACGTTTTCAAACCCTGCTGCTGCGCGAATGGATGCAGCACAAGCGCGGTTGGTTGATCACCCTGTTTCTGCCCATCGGGCTGTTTCTGGTCTTGCTGCCCTTCGGCCAGGTCGATGGCAACCCCGACGGCCCTCCGCTGGAAGTGGCGCTGGCCTTGATGGCCTTCACAAGCCTGGGCGTTTTCGGCATCGCCTGGATCAGCGCCATGTTCCAGTTACCCGGCCTGGCTCGCCGCGATGTGCAAGATCGCTCCATCGAGTTCTGGCTCTCGCTGCCGGCCAGCCATGCGGAAAGCGTTGCTGCCCCACTCTTGGCGCATGGCCTGCTCGTGCCCATCGCTGGCCTGCTGCTGGGGGCCTGCTTCGGCCCACTGGTGGCAGCAGGCTTGATGATCAAGCTGGCGGGCTTCTCCGCCTTCACGGCGGTGCCCTGGGGCACGGCCCTGGCCGCGGCGGTACCGGTGGTTTTGCGCGGGCTGCTGGGCGTGGTGCTGATGAGCTTGTGGCTCGCCCCCTTGCTGCTCATCACCATGGTGGCCTCGGCTTGGCTGAAGCGCTGGGGCATTCCGGCGGTGGCGCTGGTGGTCGGCGTGGGCGGCTTGGTGCTGGACAAGATCTATGGCCTGACGATCGTCTGGGACTTGCTGAGCGCCCAAACCACCGGCGCCAGCGCGGCACTTGTGGCCAGCCCTGACAACATCGGCCACGCGGTGCAGACAATGGCCCATCAGCCTCAGGTCCCACTGCGAGTAGCCGCCCTGGCTTGGCAAGATGGCCTGCTGGCCGTGCAAGGCCTGGCTTCGCCGCATTTCATCGGCGGGCTGATCGTGGCGGCTGCCTGCTTCGCATTGCTGGTTTACAAGCGCAGCCAAAGCCACTGAGTCAATTCAGCGGGCCCGCCTAGCGCCATACGCCAGCGCGGGACCGGGGGTGGCGCACGTCGCCGCCCCACCCTCTCGGCCGTCAAGGCCAAGGCGCAGCGCGGGCAGGTAAATGGCCCTAACGCAGCACCGACCAGCACCCCTTTCATCGCGGCACAGCTGAGTTCAAGCCAAGCGCCTCATAAAGTCCCCCCTATCGGCAGGGCTATGGAGTATGCTTTTTCAGCCAGGGTTTGTTCTGTGTCTATCAAGGTCGCCGCACCGCGACCCGCATTGAAAGGGTTCTTTTCATGCAGCTCAGCAACTACAGGCTCGGCGCCAAGCTGGGCGTCGCCTTCTTCCTGATCGTGGCACTCAACCTTTTGGTCGGAGTCTTTGCGATCACTCAGTTGGCGCGCAACAATGCCAATGTTGAAGACATCGCCACCAACTGGCTGCCCAGCATCAAGACACTTGGGCAGATGCAGGACGCCATCAACACCTATCGCCGCGCCGAATCGGATCATCTGATGGCCTTGGACGACAAGCAGATGGACGATATCGAGAAGCGTCTGGCCGAATTCAAAAGCAAGTTCGACATCGCCCTCAAGGCCTACGAACCCATGGTCACCGCTGGCGAAGAACGCCAGGCCATTGAAGCGTTCAAGCCCTTGCTTGAAAAATACTGGGCCACACACGCCAAGCTGATGCAGCTGTCACGCGGCGGCGAAAAGACGCTCACGGAGGCGCAAGCCTATTTTCGAGGTGAGTCGCGGACTAGCTTTCGTGAGATGAATGCGGGCATCAGCCGCCTGATCGAGATTAACGACAAGGGCTCGGTCGATGACTACAAGAACTCGCAGGAAACCTATAGCCGGGCGCGCATCTGGGTGATCGTCGATCTGCTGGGTTCTGTGCTGGTAGCGGCAGGCTTGGCCGTCTGGGTCACCCGCATGATCACCACACCCATGACGCAGGCCGTAAAGGCTGCCGAGCGCATCGCCGATGGCGACCTCACACAGGATTTGCGCGCCGAAGGGCGGGACGAGACTTCACAGCTGATCAATGCCCTGGGCAATATGAAAGTGAAACTGGCGTCCATCGTCGGCACGGTGCGCAATAACGCCGAAAGCGTGGCGACGGCCAGCGCCGAGATCGCGCAAGGCAATCACGACCTCAGCCAGCGCACCGAACAACAAGCCAGCGCCCTGGAAGAAACCGCAGCCTCGATGGAGCAACTGGGTTCCACCGTCATGCAGAACGCTGACAACGCCAGGCAGGGCAATCAACTCGCCATCGGCGCATCCAACGTGGCCGCTCAAGGTGGCGAGGTGGTCGGCCGGGTGGTCGAAACCATGAAGGGCATCAATGAAAGTTCGCGCAAGATCGTCGACATCATCAGCGTGATCGATGGCATTGCCTTCCAGACGAATATCCTGGCACTGAATGCCGCCGTTGAAGCCGCTCGTGCCGGCGAGCAGGGGCGAGGCTTTGCGGTGGTGGCAGCGGAGGTGCGCAATCTGGCCCAACGCTCCGCCGAGGCCGCGAAGGAAATCAAGAGCCTGATCTCCACCAGTGTTGAGCGCGTGGAGAGCGGCACCGCCCTGGTCGATCAGGCCGGCGCCACGATGCAAGAAGTGGTCAGCGCCATCCGCCGAGTCACCGACATCATGGGCGAGATCAGCAGCGCCAGCGCCGAGCAAAGTTCCGGCGTGGCCCAGGTCGGCGAGGCGGTCACACAGATGGACCAGACCACCCAACAAAACGCGGCGCTGGTGGAGCAAAGCGCCGCCGCCGCTGAGAGCCTGCGCACCCAGGCCGCACAAATGGTGGAAGTTGTCTCGGTGTTCAAGCTGGCACGCTGAGCCAACGCGGGCCGCGGGCGAATGGCTCGGCGAACAGCCTGAAAAGGGGCGCCGTTTGCGTCGCCCAAAGCCCATCTGACGACGACAGGAAACGAGGGCGTCGGCGCGCTCGGCAATGGCCCAAAAAGGCAAATATTGCCCTGCGGCCATGGACTTCAAATCCACCTAACTCTTGGGGGGTTTGCCCCTGACAAAACCCTCCGCAAACCGGAAAAACATAATAATTAATATGAATTAATATTGCAAAAATGACACCGGCATCGCGCCTCAAATTTTCAGCTAGAAAATCAGCTAAAGCCAGCAACCATGCCGCTTGGCGCGGCAGTGAGGCGGGCCAGGGATCAAATCTCAAATTGATACATTTGTATTCGACCGAAACTGCGGCAGACGTCACTTTTTTGCCACTTGGCGACTTATTGAAAAGCGCCCGAAATGTTTCACAGAAGGAGAAATTCCGTTAGCATTAAACCTAGTTACAGCCGCAAGATCTCCCTAGCGATAGGGGTGAAATCTCCAAGCCGTTTTCCTCCTCCTCCCTCCCTCCCTCGTTGGCTTCGAGGCGTCTTGCGGCTATTTTTATTCCCAGGGCTTCCGCACAGTGCGGAAGCCCTTTGTGTTTGTGCCGAGCCCATTTGAATGATGCCAATCGCCAGGCCACGCCGAACTTCACGCCTGACAAGCCAGCCGCCGCACAAGAGTTCACGAAAGTGCCGCGCCAGCCCTTAGGATGCGCACTCCATTCATTCGGGGTTTTATGAGATTGCTGCAGCACAAATGGTGGGGCCTGGCGCTGGCCGCACTGGTCTTTCTGATCACCTTGCCTTGGCGCCCCGTGGCTTTGCCGGATGAAGGCCGCTACGTCGGCGTGGCTTCGCAAATGTGGTTCAGCGGCGACTGGCTAACGCCGCAGATGAACGGCCTGCCATATTTCCACAAGCCACCGCTGTTCTACTGGCTGGCCGGCCTGAGCTTTGGTCTGAGCGGCGAGTCCGCCATCGGCGCGCGTCTGGTGCCCCTGCTGGCGGCGCTGGCGGCCATGTTCAGCGTGACCCAGCTGATGCGCCGCCAGCTGGATGCCAATCAAGCGCCGATGGTCGCCGCCTGGGCGCTGATCTTCATGGTGGCCCAGCCCTTCTGGCACCTGGGCTCACAGTTCGCCAATCTGGACATGCTGGTCGCCAGCTGCATCGGCATTGCTATTTGCTCCTTGGCCAGCCATGCACTAAAGCCGCACAAGGGCTTGCGTCTGCTGGGCTTTGTGGCCATGGGCCTGGGCGTGCTGGCCAAGGGCTTGATTGGCGTGGTGCTGCCCTTGCTGGTGCTGACGGTCTGGCTGTTCTGGACCCAGGGCTGGCGCTCGGTGCTGCAGCTCGCTTGGTGGCGCGGCTGGCTCGCGTTCGCAGTAATCTGTGTGCCCTGGTTCTTGTTGATGGAACGCAGCAACCCGGGCTTCTTGCACTACTTCTTCGTGGTGCACCACTTCCAGCGCTATGCGGCTGAAGGCTTTAACAATGTGATGCCGGCCTGGTTCTACCCCGGCGTGCTGGCCATCATGACCCTGCCCTGGTCGCCGGTCTGGCTGTGGCTGATGTGCAAGAAGGAAACCCGCAGCAATCCGCTGGGTCAGCTGGGCCTGGTCTGGCTGCTGGGCATCACTTTGTTCTTCACCCTGCCCTCGTCGAAGCTGCTGGGCTATATCCTGCCCGTGGGCCCGGCCCTGGCCTTGCTGATCGCGCCTCAGCTGGCGCAATGGCATCAAACTGCCAGCGGATGGCTGAAACGCCTGCCCACCGGCTTGGCCATCATGGGCATGGTGACGACCATCGGCATGTTCATCGGCATCATCCAGGTCGACACCAAGAGCAATGAGAAGTTGGTCGCAGCCATGCAGGCCCAATGGCAAGCGGGCGACGCGCTGGTCTTCGAAGATCAATTCACCTTCGACGTGCCCTTGCTGCTGCGCCGTGGCGAGCCGGTGCCGGTCATCCTGGACGACCCGTTCAAGCCGCAGACCGACGACAGCTGGCGGCGGGAAATCGTCGAGGCCGGCAAGTTCAATCTCCCCAAGGCGCAAAGAATTCTGCTGCCGCCCTCGGCCTGGGCGGAGCTGCGCTGCGCCGCGCCACGCACTTGGATCGTGTCACTCAGCCAAAGCGATATCGTGCTCATCGAGGAGCGCCGCGGCCTGCCAGTGAAGGCAGCGAGCCCGCGCCTGAACGCCTATCTGTGGGTGGCGGCCGAGCATTGCCCGGCAAAGTAAACCAACCAGGCGCCGGGCTGGCTGGGTTTATCTGAGCCAGCCTTTGCGCCTGAAATAGATGAAGGGCGCGGCCACCGAGGCCGCCATCAAGGCCAGCGCAAAGGGGTAGCCCCAGGGCTGCTCCAGCTCGGGCATGTACTTGAAGTTCATGCCGTAGATGCTGGCAATCAGGGTCGGCGGCAGCAAGGCCACGCTGGCCACCGAGAAGATCTTGATGATCTTGTTCTGATTGATATTGATGAAACCCACGGTGGCGTCCATCAAGAAGTTGACCTTGTCGAACAAGAAGGCGGTGTGTGAGTCGAGCGAATCGATGTCGCGCAGAATCTGCCGCGATTCCTCGAACTGCTCGGCATTGAGCATGCGGCTGCGCATCATGAAGCTGAGCGCGCGCCGTGTATCCATGACGTTACGGCGGATGCGACCGTTCAAGTCTTCCTCACGCGCGATGGCCGACAGCACCTCGCCCGCTTCGGTGTCATTGACGTCCTTCTTCAGCACCCGGGCGCTGACTTTTTCGAGCTTGTCGTAAATGCCTTCAAGCACGTCGGCGGAGTACTCGGCGTCGGCGTCGTAGAGCTTGAGCAGCACATCCTTGGCGTCTTCGATCAGGGCCGGGATGCGGCGTGCCCGCAGGCGCAGCAAGCGGAACACCGGCAAATCTTCGCGGTGAATGGAAAACAGCACATTGTTGTAGAGGATGAAGGCCACCCGCACATTGCGCGGCGCCTCGTCATCGTCAATCAAGAAGTCAGAGCGAATGTGCAACTCGCCGTTGTCTTCCTCGTAAAAACGCGCGGACTCTTCCAGGTCCTCGTCCACGATGTCTTCGGGAATCACCAGGCCGAAGCGGTCGCGGATCCAGCCCTTTTCTTCCGCGCTCGGATCTTCCAGGTCAACCCAAACAGGCCGCGACTGGGCCAGGTCTTCGGCGGTTTCAATTTCTTCCTGGAACAGCCCGCCCTTCAGGCGGCCGTTGTCCAGCGTGAACACGTTCAGCATGCAGATCTCCAGCGCCAATGCGCCGATTGCTTGAGTCTGGACGGCTGCCAAAAACCAGGCAGGTCCGGGAGTGGATAGTGGGTTGGGGAAACCGTCTCACTGCCGGACAATCGGGTACACGAGAAGCGCCGATTCACGGCCTGCACCTTTGACACGGGAGCGGACGGTCACCGAGGGTGATCGCTGTCCAAGAAAATCTCCGTAGCGGGGAAGCCGTGATTATCACCTCGCCGCAGCTGGCCTTCGGCCAATCATCTACCGCCTCGTTGGCGGACCAAATTCACACTTGAGTTCAGCCGATCGGCCTATCGCCCAGTCATGACCGTAAAACACTTGTCACGAAGCGGCAACGGGAGCAAACTGGATCGACCCCAACCCGACCAAGGCACGTCGTCCGAGAACCAGCCATCAGCTTCACATCGTTCTTTGAAACCGGTTTTCCATTTCTCCAGTTCTCCCTTGTGAAAGGAGGCTTTATGAACCTGACAATCAGTGGCCACCATTTGGAAGTTACGCCGTCTCTGCGTGAGTATGTGCTTACAAAGTTGGATCGAGTGACGCGCCATTTTGATCAAGTTGTTGACGTCAACGTCTTGCTCACCGTGGAAAAGCAAAAGGAAAAGGATCGCAGACAGAAGGCTGAAGTGACCCTGCATGTCAAAGGACGCGATATTTTTGTGGAGCATGCCAGCGAAGACCTGTACGCGGCGATCGACCAGTTGATGGACAAGCTGGACCGGCAAGTCTGCCGTCACAAAGACCGCTTGCAAAATCATCACCACGTCGCGGCCAAGCGCCTGGAAACTCCGGCGCCCTAGGCCCCTTGCAATGGCAGGCACGGCCTGTCTTGCCCAGCTCAAGGCGACCCCCGTGGTCGCCTTTTTGCTGACTGGGCAAAGCTGTGCAATACTGACCGTGCTGCACCGCAGCATAGTGCGCAATAGTGCGCTGAGGCATAAGCAGGGTGCATGCGGGCTTGCCCAGCGTTTCTATAATCGCTTTCTTAAACATCGAACGAGCGCATTGGCCAAGGCTACCCTGCCGTACTCAGCGCTTAGACACCATGAACCGTCTCGCAGCCATCCTTCCTGCCAGCAATGTGCTGGTGAACGTGGACGCGTCCAGCAAAAAGCGCATCTTCGAGCAGGCCGGCTTGCTGTTCGAAAACAACCATGCCATTTCGCGCGCCATCGTGGCGGACAACTTGTTTGCCCGCGAGCGCCTGGGCTCCACCGGCTTGGGTCATGGCGTGGCCATCCCGCACGGCCGCATCAAGGGTTTGAAGAACCCGCTGGCAGCTGTTTTGCGTGTGCAACAAGCCATAGGCTTTGATGCGCCAGATGACGAGGCCGTCAGCCTCCTGATCTTCCTGCTGGTGCCCGAGGCGGCAACGCAAAGACACCTGGAAATCCTCTCGGAAATTGCCGAAATGCTGTCCGACCGCGATTTGCGTGAACGCCTCAAGACCGATCCCGAGGCCAGCGAACTGCATCGCTTGATCGCCAACTGGGAACCGCTCAAGTCGGTCGCCTGATTTCCGCGCCCTCCGTCCTCTCAACTCAGCCAGGCCCGCCCACCTGTGAAACCCACCTCCATCAGCGCCGACCGGCTTTTTGAAGAACACCGGGAGGCCATGCGATGGGAGTGGATCGCCGGGCACGCCCACCCCGAGCGCCGCTTTGACGAGGCGGCCGTGCGCGATGCACAGTCCGCCGCCGACCTGGTGGGCTACCTCAATTACATCCACCCTTACCGCGTGCAAATCGTGGGCCGCCGTGAGGTGGCTTATCTGAGCCAGGCCGCTGGCGAGGTGCTGGACAACCGCATCGCCCGCATCGTCACCCTGGAGCCGCCGGTCATCATCGTGGCCGATGATCAGGTGCCGCCGGACCGCCTGGTCGCCATGTGCGACCGTGCCGAGATCCCGCTCTTCGTCACCACCGAATCAGCCGGTCATGTGATCGACGTGGTGCGCGCCTATCTGGCCCACCTCTTTGCCAACCGCACCACCCGCCACGGCGTGTTCATGGACATTTTGGGCCTGGGCGTGCTGCTGACCGGCGAATCCGGCCTGGGCAAGAGCGAACTGGGCCTGGAACTGATTTCGCGCGGCCACGGCTTGGTCGCCGACGACGCGGTGGACCTGTTCCGCATCTCGCAAACCTCCATCGAAGGCCGCTGCCCCGAACTGCTGCTGAATCTTCTGGAAGTGCGCGGCATCGGCCTGCTGGACATCAAGGCCATCTTTGGCGAGACGGCGGTGCGCCGCAAAATGCGGCTCAAGCTGATCGTGCACTTGGTTCGCAAAGAAACCCTGGAGCGAGACTTCGAGCGCCTGCCCTACGAGCCTCTGTTCGAGGAGGTGCTGGGCATGCCGGTGCGCAAGGTCATCATCGCCGTGGACGCGGGCCGCAACTTGGCCGTGCTGGTGGAAGCCGCCGTGCGCAACACCGTCTTGCAACTGCGCGGCATCGACACCTACCGCGAATTTGTGGAGCGCCATCAGCGCGCCATCGAAGCGGGCGATCACGACGCCGATTAGGCCGCGATCAGGCTGGCCGCAAGGGCCGACGTGGCTTATTTGCTGCGATGCTCGCAGTCCTTCTTGACGCAAGAGGCGTACAGCGCCAGCGAGTGCTCCTGCAGGTCAAAGCCGCGCTGCAGGGCGATGGCGTGCTGGCGCGCCTCGATTTCGGGGTCAAAGAACTCTTCCACCCGGCCGCAAGTGAGGCACACCAAATGGTCGTGGTGCGCGCCCTCGTTCAACTCGAACACCGATTTGCCCGACTCGAAGTGATTGCGCGACAGCAAGCCCGCCTGCTCGAACTGCGTCAGCACGCGGTAAACGGTGGCCAGGCCGATATCGGCATCTTCCGTCAGCAGGGCTTTGTAGACGTCTTCGGCCGTCATGTGGCGCTGCGTCGTCTTCTGGAAAATCTCCAGAATCTTGATGCGCGGCAGAGTGGCCTTGAGGCCGCTGTTTTTGATCTCTTCGGTACGGTTCATTGGCATGATTCGCGGCGGCGCGGCCCACCATGGGCCAACCGCTAGAATGGTCCGATCATAGCCAGCTTGGCGCTTTTACGAGCCCAGCCCCCTACAAGCCCCTCATGCGCCTTCCTCTTCAATTTGCACCTACGGCCCGGCTGTGCTTGCTCAGCCTCACGACAGCCGCCATCGGTCTGTTGTCAGCCTGCTCCTACATCCCGTCGATCAGCGATGAAAAAGTCTTGGGCCTGGTGCGCCCGTACCGACTCGAAGTTGTGCAAGGCAATGTGCTGACCAAAGAACTGGTCGCCAAGGTCAAGCTCGGCATGCCCAAGGCGCAGGTGCGCGACTTGCTTGGCTCCCCCCTGCTGACCGACATCTTCCATGACGAGCGCTGGGACTATGTCTTCACCATCCGCCGCCAAGGCGCCGAGCCGCAGAAGCGCCAAGTCGTGGCCTGGTTCGATGAAGCCGGTCGCCTAAAGACACTGGATGTGCCGCCCGACCTGCCGACAGAGGATGGATTCGTTGCCTCGATCAATACACGCGGCAAGTCCGGCAATGTGCCCAAGCTCGAATTGACCGAAGCCGAGCGCAAAGCCCTGCCCCCGCCGGCAAAACGCGAAGCCCCTGTCGCCGCAGAAGCGGTAGGCGCCGTGCGCAGCTATCCACCTCTGGAGGGCAAATAAGGTGAGCGTGAAGATTGCAATTGCCGGCTGCTCCGGCCGCATGGGCCGCATCCTGATTGAAGCAGTGCTGAACAGCCCCGACTGCGTCCTCGCCGGCGCGCTGGATCAAGCCAGCAGCCCGGCCCTGGGCCAGGACCCGGCAGCATTTTTGGGCCAAACCAGCGGCGTCAAGATCACTGCCGACCTGCGCGAAGGCCTGGCCAATGCCGATGTGCTGATCGACTTCACCCGCCCCGAAGGCACTTTGGCCCATTTGGCCGTGTGCCAGGAGTTGGGCGTCAAGGTCGTCATCGGCACCACCGGCTTTGATGCCGCACAAAAAGCCCAGATCGGCGCCTTCGCCCAGCACATCGGCGTCATGCTGGCGCCGAATATGAGCGTGGGCGTGAACGTGGTGCTGCGTCTGCTGGACCAGGCCGCGCGCGCGCTGAACGAAGGCTACGACATCGAAATCATCGAAGCCCACCATCGCCACAAGGTCGATGCCCCGAGCGGCACCGCCTTGCAACTCGGTGAAGTGGTGGCCAAGGCCCTGGGCCGCGACCTGAAAACCTGCGCCGTCTACGGCCGCGAGGGCGTGACGGGTGAGCGTGATCCCTCCACCATCGGCTTTGCCACCGTGCGCGGCGGCGATGTGGTGGGCGACCACACGGTGCTGTTCGCCGGCATCGGCGAGCGCATCGAGATCACCCACAAGGCCAGCAACCGCAGCACCTTTGCCCAAGGTGCCCTGCGCGCGGCGCGCTTTCTGGCCGCCAGCCAGCCAGGCCTCTACGACATGAATGACGTGCTGGGACTGAACTGATGACGGGATTTGCTGAGCTCTGGCAAGTGGGCGATGCGGTCACGCGCAGCGTGGCCTTGCTGCTGCTGCTCATGTCCGTCAGCGCCTGGGTGGTGATTTTGTGGAAAGGCTGGCTGCTTGCGCGCGCCCGCCGCAGCATCGCCCGCGCCGTGCCGGCCTTCTGGTCGGCCACGAATCTGGAAGAAGGCCGCGCAGCGCTGCAGAGTTTCGACCAGGAAGAAGTCGTTCTGCCTCTGCTGGACGCCGCCACTGCCCGAGCCACCAGCAATACCTTGGAAGCCTCGGGCCGGCGCGAATCGCGCCTGACCCGCCGCCTGCGCGACGCCCTGCATGTGGTGCTGCAGCGCCTGCAATTCGGGCAGGTTCTGCTGGCCTCGATCGGCAGCGTGGCGCCTTTTGTTGGCTTGTTTGGCACCGTCTGGGGCATCTACCACGCCCTGGTGACGATGTCGGCAGGCGGCAGCCTCAGCATCGAAAAGATCGCCGGCCCGGTGGGCGAGGCCTTGATCATGACCGCCGCCGGCCTGGCCGTCGCCATCCCTGCCGTGCTGGCCTACAACATCTTCGGCAAACGCATCGGCGTGTGCGAAGCAGAGTTGGAAGGCTTCGCGCACGACCTGCGCGAAATGCTGGACAGCGCCGAGGCGGTGTAAACATGGCATTCGGCCGCCTCGAACGCAGCGAGCTGCCCAAACCGATGGGCGAGATCAATATGACGCCGCTGATCGACGTCATGCTGGTGCTGCTGGTGATCTTCATGATTGCCGCGCCCTTGATGGCCTCCTCGCTGCGCCTGGATCTGCCCAAGAGCGAAGCGGCCAGCCCCTCGGAGGCGCCCGCCTTCATCCAGGTGGCGCTGCAGCCCGATGGCGCGCTCTACCTCGGCGAGCAAAAGTTGGACCGTGCCGCCTTTCAAAAGCGCCTGAGCGAACTCGGCCGCGCCAACCCTGAGCAGGAAGTGCAGCTGCGCGCCGACCAAGCCGTGCCCTACGGCCAAGTGGCCGAGTTGATTGGCTGGTGCCAGGCGGCCGGCTTGAGCCGCATCGCTTTCGTGGCCAATTCCCCCGCCAAGAGCGAGTGATCCGGTATGGCCGCGCCGCCAGCATCGTGATGCTTCGCGCCGCGTACACCTGACACCCTGACCCTTTTCGCCGTCTGGCCACAGCAGCCAGCCACACCCTTCGAAATCCCAGCACTCGAGCCAGCCGCGCCAGCGGTTCGCCCAAGCGCAGCCCCTACAATTTGACGCATGAACGAAAAGTACGCCCCCAACGAGATCGAAGCCGCTGCGCGCCAGTATTGGAACGAGCGTGACGCCTACCGCGTCACCGAGGATGAGAACAAGCCCAAGTTCTACGCCTGCTCCATGCTGCCCTACCCCAGCGGCAAGCTGCACATGGGCCATGTGCGCAACTACACGATCAACGACATGCTGGCGCGTCAGCTGCGCATGCAGGGCTACAACGTTTTGATGCCCATGGGCTGGGATGCCTTCGGCCTGCCAGCCGAGAACGCGGCCATGAAGGGCAAGCTGCCGCCCGCGCAGTGGACCTACGACAACATCGCCTACATGAAGAGCCAGATGCAGGCGATGGGCTTGGCGATTGACTGGTCGCGCGAAATCGCCACCTGCACGCCCGCCTATTACAAATGGAACCAATGGCTGTTCCTGAAGATGCTGGAAGCCGGCATTGCCGAGCGTCGCACGCAGGTCGTCAACTGGGACCCGGTGGACCAGACCGTGCTGGCCAATGAGCAAGTGATCGACGGCCGCGGCTGGCGCTCCGGCGCCTTGGTCGAGAAGCGCGAGATCCCCGGCTACTACCTCAACATCACCAAATACGCCGACGAGTTGCTGGCAGCCGTAGCCGATCCCAGCAGCCCGCAATACCTGCACGGCTGGCCCGAGCGCGTGCGCCTGATGCAGGAGAACTGGATCGGCAAGAGCGAAGGCGTGCGCTTTGCCTTCCCGCACACGATTGCTAACGCCGCAGGCGAGCTGATTCAAGACGGCAAGCTCTACGTCTTCACGACGCGTGCCGACACCATCATGGGCGTGACCTTCTGCGCCGTGGCGCCCGAGCACCCCCTGGCCGCGCATGCCGCCGCCGCCTCGCCTGCCCTGGCTGCTTTCATCGAAGAATGCAAACGCGGTGGTTCGACGGAGGCCGAACTGGCCACGCAGGAGAAGAAGGGCCTGGCCACCGGCCTGTTCGTCACCCATCCGCTGACCGGCGCGCAAGTGGAAGTCTGGGTCGGCAACTATGTGTTGATGAGCTATGGCGACGGCGCCGTGATGGGCGTGCCCGCCCACGACGAACGCGACTTCGCCTTCGCCAAGAAATACGGCATCGCCATCAAGCAAGTGGTGCAAGCCGAAGGCGAGACCTTCTCGCTCGAGGCCTGGGCCGATTGGTACGGCGACAAGCAGCGCGCTGTCTGCGTCAACTCCGGTGAGTTGGATGGCCTGACGCACAAGCAGGCCGTCAGCAAGGTGGCCGAGTTGGTCGGCGCTAAAGAGCTGGGCGAGAAGAAAACCACCTGGCGCCTGCGCGACTGGGGCATCAGCCGCCAACGCTACTGGGGCACCCCCATCCCCATCATCCACTGCGATGACTGCGGCCCGGTGCCCGTGCCGGCGCAAGACTTGCCCGTGGTGCTGCCCGAGGAATGCATTCCCGACGGCAGCGGCAACCCGCTCAAAAAGCACGCCGGTTTCCTCAACGTCGCTTGCCCCAAGTGCGGCAAGCCGGCGCAGCGCGAAACCGACACCATGGACACCTTTGTGGACTCGTCCTGGTACTTCATGCGCTATTGCGACGCGCAAAACAAAGACGCCATGGTGGGCGCCGGCACCGACTACTGGATGCGCCAGGGCGCGGCCATGGATCAGTACATCGGCGGCATTGAGCACGCCATCCTGCACCTGCTCTACGCCCGCTTCTGGACCAAGGTCATGCGCGACCTCGGTCTGGTCAAGATGGACGAGCCTTTCACCAAGCTGCTCACCCAGGGCATGGTGCTCAAGGGCGCCTTCTTCCGCAAGCCGGCCGACGCGGGCAAGAACTATTACTGGGAGCATGAGGTCAACGTCCAGACCAATGAGCATGGTCAGATCACCGGCGGCACTCTGAAGGCCGATGGCCTGCCGCTGGAATACGAAATGACCACCATGTCCAAGTCCAAGAACAATGGCGTGGACCCGCAAGCGCTGATCGACCAGTACGGCGCCGACACGGCCCGCCTGTTCGTCATGTTCGCCTCGCCGCCGGAGCAGACCCTGGAGTGGAATGACGCCGGCGTGGAAGGCGCGCACCGCTTCCTCAAGCGCGTCTGGGCCTTTGGCTTCAAGCATGCTGCCGCCCTCGCCCAAGGCGGGCGCGACTTCGCCGCCCTGAACGGCGACGGCAAGGCCCTGCGCCGCGAAGTGCATCTGGTGCTCAAGCAAGTCAGCTACGACTACGAGCGCATGCAGTACAACACCGTGGTGTCGGGCGGTATGAAGCTGCTCAATGCCCTGGAGTCCTTCAAGGCCCAGGGCCAGGACGCCGCACTGCGCGAAGGCTTCTCGGTGCTGCTGCGCCTGCTCTACCCGGCCTGCCCGCACATCACTCATCAACTCTGGCAAGACCTGGGCTTTGCCGCCGAGCTGGGTGATCTGCTCGACGCGCCTTGGCCCAAGGTGGACGAAGCTGCCCTGGTGCAAGACGAGATCGAGCTGATGCTGCAGGTCAACGGCAAGCTGCGCGGCGCCATCAAGGTGGCCGCCACCGCAGACAAGGCCACCATCGAGGCCACCGCCCTGGCCAACGAGGAGTGCATCAAGTTCTGCGAAGGCCGCGCACCCAAGAAGGTCATCGTGGTGCCGGGCCGTTTGGTCAACGTGGTCGCCTGAGCGTGACTGCGCCGCGCCGCTCGTTCTTGCTGATGGCCGTGGCCACGGGCCTGACGGCCTGCGGCTTTGCACCGCGGCGCGAGCCTGAGCTGCTGTTTCAAAGCATCGCCCTGACCGGCTTTGCGCCCGGCTCCTCGCTGGCCCTGGAGTTGCGCCGCCAGCTGGCGCGCACCCCGGTCAAGGTGATGGAAGACGCCAACAAGGCCGAACTGGTGCTGGAAGTTTTGCTGGACACGCGCGACAAGAGCTCGGTCGTGTCCACCAGCGCAGGTCAGGTGCGGGAATGGCAGTTACGGGTCAAGCTGGACTATCTGCTGCGCACCAGCTCGGGCGAGTTGCTGCTGCCGCGCACCGAGCTGCGCATGTCGCGCGACCTCAACTACACCGAGACCCAGGCGCTGGCGAAAGAGCAGGAAGAGGCGCAGCTCTACCGCTCGATGAATTCCGATGTGGTGAACCAGCTGATGCGCCGGCTTGCCGCCGTGCGCCTGCCCGGCTGAGCCTGACGGAGACAAGCATGCAGATCCGCGCCGACGCCCTGCCGCAGCAGCTCGCCAAGAACCTGCGCCCCATCTACACCGTGTTCGGTGACGAGCCGCTGCTGGCGCAGGAAGCGGCCGATGCGGTGCGCGCCGCCGCACGCGCGCAAGGCTATGGCGAGCGCAAGGTCTTCACCGTCGCGGGGGCCTATTTCGATTGGGCGCCGGTGCTGGGCGCGGCCCAGGCCATGAGCTTGTTTGCCGAGCGCCAGCTGATCGAGATCCGCATTCCTTCGGGCAAGCCGGGCAAGGAAGGCTCCGAGGCTTTGCAGCGTTATTGCGAACGCCTGCCCGAGGATGTGCTGACCCTGGTCACCCTGCCCAAGCTAGACCGCACACAGCTGAACAGCGCCTGGTTCCTGGCACTGGACGGCGCTGGCGCCACCGTCAAGGTGGAACCGGTGGAACGCCGCGGCCTGCCGCAATGGATTGCCCAACGCCTGGTGGCCCAAGGCCAGCGGGTGCCCGAGGGCGAGGAGGGGCAGCGCGCGCTGTCCTTTTTTGCCGACCGGGTGGAAGGCAATTTGCTGGCCGCGCACCAAGAGCTGCAAAAACTGGCTTTGCTGCATCCGCAGGGCGAGCTGAGCCTGGCGCAGATCGAGGCGGCGGTGCTGAACGTGGCCCGCTACGACGTCTTCAAGCTCAGCGAAGCGGTGCTGGGCGGCCAGGTCGGCCGCGTGCTGCGCATGCTTGACGGCCTGGAAGCCGAGGGCGAGGCCGCCGTGCTGGTGCACTGGAGCCTGGCCGAGGACATCCGCGCCCTCAAGCGCGTGCGCGATGCGGTGGACGGCGGCAAGCCGCTGCCCATGGCGCTGCGCGAGGCACGCGTCTGGGGGCCGAAAGAACGCTTGTTCGAGCGCATCGTGCCGGGCCTGAACAGTGCCGATCTGACCCGCCTGGTGGCGGCCGCCCAGGTCTGCGACGGCCTGGTCAAAGGCCTGCGCCACCCCGATTGGCCCAGCGATGCCTGGGCCGGCCTGCGCCGCCTGGCCCTGATGCTGGTGGAGGCCACCGCCGGGCGCGGCCAGCGGGCGCACACCTTGGCGCTGCAAGCGGGTTGAGGGCCGCGCAGGCACCGGTTTAAGTCCACCCCGGTATGCGCCGACAACGCTGAACACGCCGCATTTTTTTCAAGCCCGCCTCTTGAAGCCCCTATGACATTCCGCCTGCCGGCATTCCTCAACCTGCGCCGCCTTGAAGGCCGCATGGTGGTGCCCTTTCTGGCTCTGTTGGCCGTTGTGCAGGTGAGCAGCTGGACCATCACCGACGCCAGCATTCGCGCCAATACCGAGCAAACCGTCAGAGCCGAGCTGCAGACCAGCCAGCGCGTGCTGGAGCATTTGCTGACGCAACAGGTCGAGCAGCGCGCCGCCATGCTGCGCGACTTCGAGCACAGCTATGGCATCCGCCAGTTGCTGGCCAATACCGACAAGCTCAGCAAGACGGACCTTGAGCTCAATCTGAGCCATGAGCTCGAATCCAAGAACCAGCGCCTGCTCAAGTCCGGCCTGATTGCCTACGCCGACAACCAGTTCAAGCTGCTCGCCGCCACCGCCCCCGAGGCGCCGGATTTCGCCGCCCGCCTGCCGGCGCTGGTCTTGTCCATGGCCAAGCCAGACGGCGCGCCCACGCCCTGGCAATCGCACCTACTGCTGCGGCAAGGCCGCGCCTATCTGATCGTGGCCGTGCAGGTGAAGGCCGTGGAGCCCGGCGGCTGGTTGCTGATGGCCGATGAACTGGACGCCGGGCCGCTGCAGGAATTGCGCACGCTCTCCCAGGTCAAGAGTTCTTTCATGCTGCGCCTGCATCCCGATGAAGCCTGGCATACCCAGGGCTCGGTCTTGAACAAGGCGCAGACCGATGCGCTGGACCAGCAAAACCTGCACGAGGCCGGTGCCATCAAATTCAAGCTCGGCGCTGACGATATGCGCGGCATGCTGCGGCCACTGGTGCGCGATGGCGAGCAGGAACTGGCCGTGCTCTTGCTGCGCAATTTCGATCTTGCCTTCGAAAGCTTTGACCGCCTGCGCCTGACCCTGGCCGCGCTGACCCTGCTGGGCCTTCTGACCTTTACCCTGGCCAGCTTGTTGATGGCCCGGCGCATCAGCACACCCATCCGCTCACTGGCCAACACCGCCGACCGCCTGGGCCACGGCGACTACGACACGCCCGTGCAAGCGCTCAGCGGCGCCGCTGAAGTCAGCGATCTGGCGCGCTCGCTGGAGTCCATGCGCCAGGAAATTCGGCAACGCGACTCCGCGCTCAATGAACTGGCCTTCACGGACGCCTTGACTGGCCTGACCAATCGCGCCGGCTTCAGCCGCTTGGCCACCCGCTTGCTGGCGAAACCCGGTGGCCATTGCGCCGTGCTGGTGTTGGGCCTGGACCGCTTCAAGCATGTCAACGATGTGCAGGGCCATGAGTTCGGTGACCTGCTGCTGCGCAAAGTGGCCGAACGTTTAGGCCCCCTGCTGCAAGGCGACGACGACGTGCTGGCGCGCCTGAACGGCGACGAGTTCGCGCTGCTGCTCAATCTGGGCGATGAGGCGGCCGCGCGGGGCCTGGCCGATGCGATTCGCCGCAATTTCGAGCGCCCCATGCAACTCGGCGAGCAGACCGTGGACCTGAGTGCCGGCATCGGCATCAGCTTGGCACCACAACATGGCTGCGAGGGCAAGCTGCTGCTGACACGCGCCGGCCTGGCCATGATGGAAGCCAAGAAGCGCCAGAGCGGCAGCCTGATCTACACCCCTGGCATGGATGTGGCCAGCCAGGAGTCGCTCTCGCTGCTGGGTGAGTTGCGCCATGCGGTGGAAGCCGGCGAGCTGCGCTTGTATCTGCAACCCAAGGTCGATCTGGGCCGCAGCCAGGTGCTGGGTGCCGAGGCCCTGGTGCGCTGGCAACACCCGGTGCGCGGCCTGGTGCCGCCGCTGCATTTCATTCCTTTTGCCGAGCAGACCGGCTTTATTCGCACCCTCACCACCTGGGTGATTGCCGCCTCCATTCGCGCCTGGGCCATGGCGCAGGCGCAGGGTTTGAACATGCGCATCAGCGTCAATCTCTCGACCCGCGATCTGCTCGACCAGGACCTGCCGGACAAGATCATGCGCTTGCTGCAAGCCCATGGCGCGACCAGCCAGGCCTTGTGCCTGGAGATCACCGAAAGCGCCATCATGGACGACCCGCAGCGCGCCATGGGCACCTTGGCGCAGCTCAGCGAGCTGGGCTTCAAGCTGTCCATCGACGACTTCGGCACCGGCTACTCCTCGCTGGCTTATCTGAAGATCCTGCCGGTGGATGAACTCAAGATCGACAAAAGCTTCGTGCTGAATATGGAGCACGATCTGGGCGACGCCAAGATCGTGCGCTCCACCGTCGAGCTGGCCCACAACCTGGGCCTGACGGTGGTGGCCGAAGGCGTGGAATCCGCCAAGGCCTGGAATATTCTGGCCGCCCTGGGCTGCGACGAGGGCCAGGGCTTCTTCATCGCCAAACCCATGCCGGAGGCCCATTTCTTCAACTGGGCCAAGGGCTGGCAAGCGCCCGATCTGAACGGCGACTCCACCGCCACGGTGCTGGAGCAGCTCAAGACCGACCCCTTGGCCTAAGCCGGGGCGCTTCCTTCCCGCTCATCAGGCCCGGCGGCCTTCAGCGCTCGACGCCCCCGCTCAGTAACCCCGCGCCACCTGCACCAGATGGGCCAGCGGCCGGCCCTCGCGCAGCGCGCGCAAATTGGCCAGCACCACGGCCGCGGCGCTGCGCGCATCGGTTTGAGCGGCGCAATGCGGCAGCACGGTCACCCTGGGGTGATGCCAGAAGGCGTGGGCCGCATCCAGCGGCTCTTGGGCGAAGACATCCAGCACCGCATGGCCCAGTTGGCCCTGCTCCAGCGCCAGCAGCAAGTCGTTTTCGCGCACATGAGCGCCGCGCGCCAGATTGACGAGGCCAGCGCCCCGCTTCATCTGCGCGAACCGGCGGGTGTTGAAAAAACCCCGCGTGGCATCGGTCAGCGGCAGCAGATTGATCACTGTGTCGGCCTCGGCCAAAGCCGCGGTCAGCGCGGCCTCGCCATGCAAGCCGCGCACCAGACTGTCATCGGCCCCACCCGCAACTCCCGCCTGCGTGCGCCAGCCGCTGACCGCATAGCCTTGGGCCGCCAGCGCGCGCGCCACCCGTCCGCCCAGCTCGCCCTGGCCCAAGACCAAGACCTGCCACTCGCTTGCCCGCGGCTGCGCGGGCTGGCACCACAGCGCCAGCGCCTGCTGCTGCGCCAGCCGGAAGAAGCCGCGGTGCAAGGCCAGCACAGCCCACAAAGCGGTCTGCACCATGGCCTCGTTCATGGCGGGGTCCACCATGCGCGCCACCGGCACGCCGACCGGCAAATCGGGGTCGGCCAGCAGCTTATCCACCCCGGCCCAGACCGACTGGATCAAGCGCAGATTGGGCAGGCCGCGCAAGCTGCCATGCACGGGATTGGCCACGATGGCTACCTCGACCGCAGCCGCCGCGGCGGCATCCGCGGATTCGGCGGGTGAGGCCAGCTCAAACTGCTCGCCCGGCAATGCGGCCTGCAAGAGCGCCAGCCAGCGCTCGCGTTCGGCAGCCGTCCAGCTGCCCAGCAGCAACAAACTCATCGGTCTTTGTCTTCCAAGGCCTCGCACAAGGCCATCAGGCCGGAGCGCAGCGTGGCGGTGCGCACGGCATGACGGTCGCCGGTGAACAACTCCTGCCAGACCTTGGGCTCACCGCAGCCATGCACCAGGGCCAGCCAGACGGTGCCGACCGGCTTGTCCGCGCTGCCGCCGGTGGGCCCGGCAATGCCGGTGACGGCCAGGGCCCAATCAATCGGCGCATGCGCCAACAGGCCGCGTGCCATATGCAGCGCCACCTCGCCGCTCACCGAACCGTGCAGGCCGATCAGCGCTGCCGGCACGCCCAGCAGCTCGGTCTTGGACTCATTGCTGTAGCTGACCACGCCGCGCTCAAACCATTGGCTGGAGCCCGACAAGCTGGTGCAGGCTGCGGCGATCAGGCCACCGGTACAGGACTCGGCCGTGCCGACTTTTTCGCGCCGCTGCATCAGGGCTAGGCCGATGCGGTCGATCAACTCTTGCTCTTCCGGGAAATGCATGCTTTTTCCTCTCGATCAGATGGTGTCTGCGCGGCTGCTCACTCGGCACGCGCATTTGTCCTGCTAGCGCACTCCGGCGCGCCGCCACACCTCGTCAATAGAACAGGAATCGCCACACAGCGATGACCAAGAGCGTACATCCTGCGGCCACAAAATCGTCAAACAAAATGCCGAAACCTTGCGCCCACGTGACTGGCTGACCACGCTCGCCCTTGAACAGCTGATCGGCCCAGCGCACCGGCCCCGGCTTGGCCGCGTCGAAATAACGGAATAGCCCGAAGGCGACCGCCTGACCCAGCAAACCCGTGGGCATGACCAGCCACAGCACCAGCCAGAAAGCCAGCACCTCATCCCAAACAATCGCGCCGGGGTCAGGCGTTGCCATGGCCCGCGCCGTGGCCGTGCAAGCCCACCAGCCCACCAGCGTGCCACCCAGCAGCAAGACGGCCCAGCGCGCATCCGTCATATGCGGGTGCAGCGCCAGAAAAGACGCCCAAGCCCACAGCGTGCCCACTGTGCCCGGCGCCTTGGGCGATAAGCCGCTGCCAAAGCCCAGCGCGATCCATCGCGCCGGGTGAACCAGCATGAAACGGGCGGTGGCGCGGCGCGGCGCGGCAGGCGCAGGTGCAGCGGCGGCAGCGACAGAAGGGGCGTCACTCATGATTTGAAATGGTCAAAACTGCTGAAAGTAGGTGCGATGGCCAGGCCTTGGCGATCCAGCAAACGCAGGCCCGGCTGGGCCTCGATGCGGCCGATGCGGGTCACGGGCGTCGCGCTGGCCTGGGCCGCTTGCAGCACCGCCGCCTGCGCCGTGGGCGCTGCGGTGAACACCAACTCGTAATCGTCCCCGCCGGCCAAGCCGCATTCGCGCTGCACGGCCAAGGTCTGCGCGGCCAGGATGGCGCTGCGCGGCAAGGCATCGGCCTCCAGGCTGGCACCGACGCCGCTGGCGTGCAAGATATGGCCGAGGTCGCCAATCAGGCCGTCCGACACATCGATGGCGCTGCTGGCCAAACCGCGCAAAGCCTGGCCCAGGGCGACGCGGGGCTGTGGGCATTCCATCGCTTGGCGCACGGTCTCGAAGTCACTGCCGCCCAAGCTCAACGTGCCGCGGAAGACTTCCAGCGCCAGCCGCGCATCGCCCAAGGTGCCGGACACATAAATATCGTCACCCACCCGCGCGCCGCTGCGCAGCAAGGCCTGGCCGGCCGGCGCTTCACCCATCACCGTGATGCAGATGTTCAGCGGGCCCTGGGTGGTGTCGCCGCCCACCAGCGCGATGCCATGGGCATCGGCCAGGGCGAACAGGCCCTTGGAGAATCCCGCCAGCCAGGCGGCATCGGCACGCGGCAGGGCCAGCGCCAGGGTAAAAGCACGCGGCGTGGCGCCGCAGGCAGCCAGATCGCTCAGATTCACGGCCAAGGCCTTGTGGCCCAAGCGCTCAGGCGCCACAGTGGAGAGGAAGTGCCGGCCTTCCACCAGCATGTCGCTGGACACCAGCCACTGCGCGCCTGCCGCCGAATTGAGCACGGCGCAATCATCCCCAATGCCCAGCGCCACCGCGCTGTTGGCGGCCGCGCCGCGCACGAAAAACTGCTTGATCAGATCGAATTCACCCATGCGGGGATTGTCTCAGGCCAGGCGAAGCATTTGCCCCGCCGATGGCCGGGCCGCAGGCTTTAGCCCAAGGGCCGCACACCCAACCAAGCCGCATGCAGCACCAAGGCAAAGCCGGCCCAAGCCAGCGCCCCGAGCACCAGCGTAATCAGCGTGGGCCAAAAGCGGCCCGGCGGGTAGACGGTGCCGGCCACTCGGTCGCGCTGGCGTGCGGCGCGAAAGTTCAGAATGGCCCAGACCAGAAAGCCGCCGAACAGCAGCAGATCGGCCAAGGTGTTATTGGCCAGCAGATGGGCGGCCGCCCACAGCTTCACCGACAAGACCATGGGGTGATGCAAGCGCGCCTTGAGCAGATTGCCGGGCACATAAGCCGCCACCATCAGCATGAAAGCAAGCAGGGTCAGCAAGGCGGCCAGATGGGCCATGCCCGGCAGGCGAGGCCAGAGCAGCAGAGGCTGGCTGCGGGCCGCGGCGAAACCCCAGATGATGGCCGCCAGGCCGACGGCCGAGATCAATGCATACAAGCCCTTCCAGGCACCCGCGCCGCGGGCAGCGATGAAGCGGCTGCGGGCCTCATCCGCAAAAATGCGGGTGGAGTGAATGCCCAGGAACAGCACCAGGCCGAGTATCAAGATCGTCATGCTTTTGCGTCCTTGGGCCAGCGGCCCTTTGTCTGAAAAACAGTCCGCTCCTTCGCTACTCCTTGAGCAGATTCGACAACTCTACCGCCGACTTCACATTCATCTTCTCGAACACCCGGGCGCGGTGCACCTCCACCGTGCGCACGCTGATGTGGAGCTGGTCGGCAATCAGCTTATTGGGCAAGGCCTGCACCACCAGGCCCATCACTTCGCGCTCGCGCTCGGTCAACTCGGCCATGCGCTGGGCCAGGCGGCCGGTTTGCTGGCGCGCGGCAATGGCGCGGTCGCTGACAAGCAAGGCCTCTTCAATTCGGTCGACCAGGCTGTTGTCCGAAAACGGCTTCTCAACAAAATCAAAAGCACCGCGCTTGACGGCCGCCACCGCGGTGGGCACATCGCCATGGCCGGTCAGGAAGATCACCGGCAAGGCCGGGCCCAGGCCGCGCTGCGTCAAACGCTCGAACAAGGCCAGGCCGCTCATGCCCGGCATGCGCACATCCAGCAGCAGGCAGGAAGGTGCGTCGGGCCAGTCGCGCGCCTGGTCGGGCCGGGCATCGAGCATGGCCTCGAAGGCTTCGGCGCTGGCAAAGCCCTCGGACAAAAGCCGGCGCGAACGCAGCAACCAGGACAGGGACTCGCGGATCACCTCCTCATCGTCCACCAGGTAGACCATGGGCAATTTGCGCGAGTTGCTGGGATTGATCAAAAAGCTCAAGTCGACTCTCCTGCTACATCGTCGGTGCTCAGACGCTGTGCCGCCCCCGGTTTGGCGGGGCTGGCCGCAGCGGCCAGGGTAAACCGAAATTCGGTGCCAGGCCCATCTTCACGGCTGAAGAAATCCAGGGCGCCGCCATGCTGCTCGATCACCGTGCGGCACAAGCTCAGGCCCAGGCCCATGCCCTCGGCGCGGGTGGTGAAGAAGGGGGTGTAGAGTTGCTTGGCCACCTCGGGCGAAATGCCCGGGCCGCGGTCGAGCACGGCGATGCTGACCCAGCCGGCGGCGGTCTGGCGCGCCCGCAATGTCAGCACCCGGGCGTCCAGCGGCATATCGCCGTCCATGGCTTGGATGGCATTGCGCGTCAGGTTCAGCAGCACCTGTTCGACCATGGTGCGGTCGCAGCGCACCCGCGGCATGGGCTGGGGCAAATCCAGCTCAATCCGGGCGCCGCTCTTGCGCGCCTGCAAGCGCACCAGCGGCAGCACGGCGTCAATCAGTTGGTCAACGGCGATGGTCTCGCGGGATTGGTCGCGGCGGCGCACAAAGTCGTGCACGCTCTTGATCACCCGGCCGGCGCGCTCGGCCTGCTCGGCAATGCGGCTGATGGCTTGGCGCACCAGCTCCGGCGTTTGCGGGTCGCTCGCTTCAAGCTTGAGCAGGTTCAGCGATGCGGCCGAGTAGCTGGCAATCGCCGCCAGCGGCTGATTCAGCTCATGGCTCAGCAGCGAGGCCATTTCACCCACCGTGGCCAGGCGGGCCGTGGCCTGAAGCCGGTCTTGCTGCTGGCGCGACAACTCCTCGACCCGGCGCTGGTCGCTCACATCCAGCACTGCACTCATCCAGCCGGTTTGCTGGCCCTGCGCATCCAGCAAGGGCGCTTCGAAGATCAGCACAGGAAAACGTTCGCCGCTGGCGCGCATGAACACGGTCTCAAAGCCCTGGCGCGGGTCTTCGCCGGCATTCCAGCGCGCGCTGCGGCTCATATGGCGGCGCCGGTAACTATCAATGAACTCGGGCGGCCAATATGGCGGCGAGGCCTGGCCCAACAACTCTTCGGCCTTGAAGCCCACCATCGAGCAGAAGGCCGGGTTGACATAGGTGATGGTGCCGGCCATATCGCGCGCGCGCAGGCCGGTGACCAGGGAGTTCTCCATCGCATGGCGAAAGGCCAGGGCCTCGGCCAAAGCATGCTCGGCAAAGGCGCGGCGGCGGCCATCCCGCGCCAAGAGGTAAACCAGCACAAACAGCGCCAGCGACAAGCCCAGCACCAGGGCCGTGGTGAGATTGGGGATCAGCTTGGGTTGGCCGGCGGCGCTGTCCACTTTCAGCTGCAAGGTCAGGCCGCTGACGTCCACCAGGCGCTCGGCCAGGTAGAAGCCCGCGCCCCGGGTCAGGCCGGCGCGGGCCAGGCGGGTGCCGTCACTCTCCACAAAGCTGAACTCGGCCTCACGCGCCAAGTCCTCGGCCACCGCTTCTTCCAGCAAGTAGCGCAAGGCCAGGGTGGCGACGACGAAATTGGGCGGCTGCCCGGTGTGCAACTGCGGCAGGCAAAGGTCCACCACCTCCAGCCCTTCCCCGCCGGCCAGCACGATGAAATAGCTGCGCGAGAACTGCTGCGAGCCCTGCCGCAGCGCAGCCGCGCAAGCCAGCTGGGTTTCGATCTCCATCTCCTCGCGTGAGGCTTGCAGATAGATGGGCGAGACATAAGGCGAGTCGGTGCTGCGCGCCACCAGGCGCTGGGCATTGCGGTATTCCAGCCGCAGAATCGGCCGGGTGCGGCGCAGCAGCAAAGAAGCATCTTGAGCCCAGCGCGGGCCTTGATCCAGTTGCGGGTCGTCCCACAACAAGCCCTGCAGACCTTGCAGATCACGGTCGGCAATCTGCTTGAGCCGGGCCGCCACCTCGACCGCCACCTGGTCCACACGTTCCTGCCCACGCGCGGCTTCGTAGCGCAGGGTCAGCGCCACCAGCAGGGTTTGCGCCACCAGCAGCAGCACCGTCAACGCCGCCCACAGCAACGCTCGCCGCCAGTTCCAGGGACGCATCAAGGGCAGAGTGGACAAGGGATTCGGCACGGGCTTGGTGGGCACACAAGACAGGAGCAAGTATCCTTTGCCTCGGCGGCGCTCAGATGCGCGTTACCGCGTACGGCTGGCGCCCGAGTTCGGCGGACACTCGAATCTTGCCTCCTACAATCGCCGACCCCTTTTGCCTTGTTTCGGGAACCCACCATGATCTCCTCCTCCGAAGAAAAAAAAGCTCAGTTGCGCCAAGCCGCCTTGGAGTATCACGAGTTCCCGACGCCGGGCAAGATCGCCATCGCCGCCACCAAGCAGCTGGTGAATCAGCGCGATCTGGCACTGGCCTATTCGCCCGGCGTGGCCTTCGCCTGTGAAGAAATCGTGGCCGACCCGGCCAATGCCTTCCGCTACACCTCGCGCGGCAATCTGGTCGCCGTGGTCACCAACGGCACCGCCGTGCTGGGCCTGGGCAATATCGGCCCGCTGGCCTCCAAACCGGTGATGGAAGGCAAGGGCGTGCTGTTCAAGAAGTTCGCCGGCATCGATGTGTTCGACCTTGAAATTGCCGAGAACGACCTCGACAAGCTGGTCGATGTGATCGCCTCGCTGGAACCCACCTTCGGCGGCATCAACCTCGAAGACATCAAGGCCCCCGACTGCTTCTACGTCGAGCGCAAGCTGCGCGAGCGCATGAACATCCCGGTCTTCCACGACGACCAACATGGCACGGCCATCGTCGTCGGCGCGGCCTTCCTGAACGGCATCAAGGTGCTGGGCAAGGACATCAAGCAGGTCAAGCTGGTGACCTCGGGCGCGGGCGCTGCGGCGCTGGCCTGCTTGGGTCTGCTGGTCAAGTTGGGCCTGCCGCGAGAGAACATCTGGGTCACCGACTTGGCCGGCTTGGTCTACGAAGGCCGGGTTGAACTGATGGATCCGGACAAGGCCGCCTTCGCGCAAAAGACCGAGCAGCGCACGCTCAGCGACGCGATTGAAGGCGCCGACATCTTCCTGGGCTTGTCCGCTGGCGGCGTGCTCAAACCCGAGATGGTGGCCAAGATGGCTGCGCGGCCGATGATCTTCGCGCTGGCCAACCCCACGCCCGAAATCTCGCCCGAAGAAGTGCAGAAGGTGCGCAGCGATGCCGTCATCGCGACCGGCCGCACCGACTATCCGAACCAGGTCAACAACGTCCTGTGCTTCCCCTACATCTTCCGCGGCGCGCTGGATTGCGGCGCCACCACCATCACCGATGAGATGGAAATCGCTGCGGTGCACGCGATTGCGGAACTGGCCCAGGCCGAACAGAGCGAGGTGGTTGCCGCCGCCTACGCCGGCGCCACGCTGAGCTTCGGCCCCGAGTACCTGATCCCCAAGCCCTTCGACCCGCGCCTGATGATGAAGATCGCGCCGGCCGTGGCGCGCGCGGCGCAAGAGTCCGGCGTGGCCTCGCGCCCGATCACCGATATGGCCGCCTATGTGGAAAAGCTGCAAAGCTTTGTCTACGCCTCGGGCACCACCATGAAGCCGATCTTCAACGTGGCCAAGCGCGCGCTGAACAAGCGCGTGGCCTACGCCGAGGGTGAAGAAGAGCGCGTGCTGCGCGCCGTGCAAGTGGTGGTGGACGAGGGCCTGGCACGACCCACGCTGATTGGCCGCCCGGCCGTCATCGCCCAGCGCTGCGAACGCTTCGGCCTGCGCCTGCAAGAGGGACGCGACTACGACGTCGTCAACGTCGAGAACGACCACCGCTACCGCGACTTCTGGCAAACCTATCACCAAATGACCGAGCGCAAGGGCGTGACGGTGCAGGTCGCCAAGATCGAAATGCGCCGCCGCCTGACCCTGATCGGCGCCATGCTGCTGCACAAAGGTGAGGTCGACGGCATGTTGTGCGGCACCTGGGGCACCACCGCCAATCACCTGCACTACATCGATCAAGTCATCGGCAAGCATGTGGGCGGCAGCCCCAGCACGCCGCAGGATGTGCCGGTCTACGCCTGCATGAACGGGCTGATGCTGCCGGGCCGCCAGGTCTTCCTGGTCGACACCCACGTCAACTACGACCCGACCGCCGAGCAGTTGGCAGAGATCACCGTGATGGCAGCCGAGGAAATGTTGCGCTTCGGCGTTCAGCCCAAGGCCGCCTTGCTGTCGCACTCCAATTTCGGCACCACCGACCACCCCAGCGCGCTGAAAATGCGCCGCACCCTGGCACTGCTGCGCGAGCAAGCGCCTTGGCTGGAAGTGGACGGCGAGATGCACGGCGACGTGGCCCTGGACGGTGCCAGCCGCAGCAAGATCATGCCCAGCTCCACGCTGCACGGCGAAGCCAATTTGCTGGTCCTGCCGAATATCGATGCCGCCAACATCTCCTACAACCTGCTGAAAACAGCGGCCGGCGGGGGCATTGCCATTGGCCCGGTGCTGCTGGGCGCCGCCAAGCCGGTGCATGTGTTGACGCCTTCGGCCACCGTGCGCCGCATCGTCAACATGACCGCGCTGACCGTGGCCGACGCCAACGCCCTGCGGACTTGAAGCCCCGATGCACTGGCTGGTCAGGCACCAAGCCAGTGCATGAATTTCCCTGACTTCCGAGTATTTACAAAAGTTTGTAAGGGCTAACAGGCGCCACACCCAAGCCGACAGCGTAAGCCAGCTGGCCACTTCGTCGATTGTGTGCGCACACTTACATGCCGGACATTCCGCACGGGCGGATGAGCCGCCGCTTGAGGTTTTCCGGTGGTTTAGATACCATTATGCTTTCAGGAACAGGGTAAACCCGTGTCTTTGCTCTCTCGGCCTCCCTCGCGGGCCATTTGGATCCAGTCAGCTTTGGCCACTTTTGTCGTGGCGATGGCAGCGGTTGGCGTCCAAGTGCAAGCCAAGGAGAACAGGGAATCGGTCGCCACACCGGCAACGGTGAGCCTGTCGGCGCTGCCTCGCGAAGCCCAATCCACATATCGACTCGTTCTTGCCGGGGGGCCTTTTCCCCACGACAAAGACGGGGTGGTTTTTGGCAATCGTGAACGCTTGCTGCCGCGCAAAGCTAGAGGCTACTACCACGAGTACACCGTCGCTACACCGGGTGCCCGCAATCGCGGCGCCAGGCGTTTGGTCTGCGGTGGTAACCCCCCGACAACTCCTGATGTTTGTTATTACTCCGGTGATCACTACGCCAGCTTCAGCCGCATCGAGCACCCATGATGATCCTGAAGCCGAGCGCAGTCAGCATTCGAAGACCATAAAGTTCTGTGACTATATAGGAGGATCGTGACCATGCTATTGCAGACCGTCCGTCCCAATATCGTGCAGGCCATAAGGGCCTACCGCGTAGAGGACTTGATGCAGGCAGCACAAGATGCTGGCCAGCATTTTCTGTATGCCAATTTGACCGAGGCACAGTCCAAGCAGGACGTGCTGGAAGCGATTGCCCAGGCATTCCTCTTTCCGGCCCACTTTGGCAAAAATCTGGATGCGCTCCACGATTGCATGACCGATCTGGTTCACAAGTCCGGCGCCCAGCCCGGCTTTGTGGTGGTGCTGGAGCAATTGCCCGACAACATCAAGTTTGACCGCGAAGCGCGCGAGCAATTGCTCGATGTCTTCCGCGAAGCCGCCGACTACTGGGGTGACCGCAAAGTTCAGTTCAGGTGCTTCTATTCTTTTCAGTAGCCCGCTCACAAGACAACGCGTCTTGGGAGCGGGCTACCGAAGAAGCCGCCGCTGCACCGGTCAAGCCTGCAGCCAAAAATTCCAAAGCAGCAGCCAATGCCAATTTCGGAATGAATATGCCCATGATGAGCAGCGCCTTTGACACTGCCATGTGGCTCAACGCCGCCTGATCTGAGTTTTCAATTTCGCTCAGGCAAGAAAAAGGGACCGCAAGGTCCCTTTTTTATCGGCCGCTGAAAACGCCAGCCAAGCGTCAGGCAGCACTCAAGGCCTGAGCCAAGGCCACATACTCCGCCACCGGCACTTCTTCAGCGCGGCGCTGCAGATCGAAATGCCCGCTGAAGCCACGTGCCGTCAGCCACACACCCAGGCTGTGGCGCAGCAGCTTGCGGCGCTGTGAGAAAGCCGCCGCCACCATATCGCCCAGCAACTTCACATCGAGCTCCGGCGGCTTGGCAAAAGGCTGCATGCGCACAATGGCCGACATCACCCGCGGCGGCGGATCAAAAGCCTCGGGCGGCACATCAAACACCGACTCGATGGCATAGCGCCACTGCAACATCACCGTCAGGCGGCCATAGTCCTTGCAGCCGGGTGAAGCGGCCATGCGGTCCACCACCTCTTTTTGCAGCATGAAGTGCTGGTCCACCACATGGTCCACAAAGCCCAGCAGATGAAACAAGATCGGTGTGGAGATGTTGTAGGGCAGATTACCCACCACGCGCAGCTTCTGGCCCTTGGCGGCCGCCAGCGCGGCGAAGTCCACCTTCAGCACATCGCTTTCGATCACCTCCAGGCCTTCGCGCTTGCGCAGCTTGGCGGCCAAATCGCGGTCCAACTCAATGACGCTGAACGAGGGGATGCGCTCCAGCAGCGGAAGCGTCATGGCGCCCAAGCCGGGGCCAATCTCCACCATCGCTTCGCCGGGCTGCGGGTCAATGGCGTCGCAGATCGACTCGATGATGTGCACATCGGTCAAAAAATGCTGACCGAAGCGCTTGCGGGCAATGTGCGCGGCCATCAGTCCTGCCACTCGCGCAGTTCAACAAAAGCACGGGCGCGCAAATCCTTCACCCACTCTTGATAAGCCTCGTCGTACTTTCTCTCGCGAATGGCCCCACGGGCTTGCTCGCGCAAGGCCTTGGTCTCGATCTCGGCGTTGCGACGCTCCAGCACTTGAATCAAGTGCATACCAAAGCGCGAGGGGATGGGAGCCGAGATGCCACCCAAGGGCAAGGCATCCATGGCCTGCTCGAACTCGGGCACGAAGGCGCCGGGCGACATCCAGCCCAAATCACCGCCTTCGGGCGCGCTGCCGTCCTCGGAATTCTCGCGCGCCACCTTCTCGAAGGTGGTGGCGCCGGACTCAATCGCCCGCTTGAACTCGGCCAAGCGGCGTGCTGCCACTTCGGCGGTCAGCTGCGCCGAGGGGCGCAGCAAGACATGGCGGGAATGGGTTTGCACCACCGTGGTCAGTGAGCCGCCCTTGCGCTCCACCACCTTCAGCACATGGAAGCCCGCGCCGGTGCGCAGAAGCTGGGGCGCGACTTGGCCGCTGCTCAGGCCTTTGACGGCCTCGACAAACACGTCCGGCAGGCGGCTAGCCGTGCGCATGCCGATCTCGCCGCCCTTGTCCTTATTGGCATCCTCAGAGAGTTCCTTGGCCACCACGGCAAAGTCTTCCCCCGCCTTGATGCGCGCCAAGGCGCTTTCAGCGCGCGCCTTGCGCTCGGCCACGACCGATTCGGCAGCACCATCGGGCACGCTGACCAGGACTTGCGCCAGGTTGATCTGGTCCGCCTGGCTGAGCTTTTCGCGCTTTTCGTCCAGGTATTTGTCGATGTCGCCGTCGGTAATGCGGATGCGGCCTTGCACTTCGCGTTCGCGCACCCGCTCGGTCATCAGCTGATCGCGCATGTTCTCGCGGAAGCTGCGGTAGTCCATGCCTTCTTGCTTGAGCCGCTCTTTGAGCTGGTCCATGCTGAGCTTGTTCTGCGCGGCCACATTGGCCACCACGCGGTCGAGTTCAGCCTCATCCACCTTGGCGCCGGCTTCGCGCGCATAGGTCACCAGCACGCGATCCTCGATCAAGGCCTCCATGGCCTGCTTGTGCAGCAAGGTGCTGTCGGGCATGGCCTCGCCCTTCTGGCGGGCCTCTTGGCGCAGGCGCTCGGTGCGTTGCACCACCTCGCTGGCAGCCACCACATCCTGGTTCACCACGGCGGCAATGTAGTCCCCTGGCTGCAGATCAGACGCTTTGCGTTGGGCATGCGCGGGCGAGCTGGCCGCCAGAGTCAGCGCCAATGCGGCCGCAGCAAGGGTCAGGGAACGATGAGACATGTCAGTCATAGGAGGCTTGTTGGCTTGCTGAGCGAGAGCCGCTCAGCGATCGGTAACCAGGGATATTGTCCCTCAAGACATTGAGCGCATTGGAGCCCAGCTGGGACAGGCCCACCAGCTCCATTTGCAGCATCAAACGTGTGCTTGCTTCACTCAGGCCGGTGGACTGCCGCTCCGCCCCAATGCGCAAGATCCAGCAACCGGCGTCGTACTCCAGGCCCAGCACCGAATCGGTCAGGCGCCGGTCGCTCAGGCTGTACTGAATCCGCCCGGCGCTGTACCAAGCGCCCGAGCAGGCGCCGCCACCGCTGCGCTTGGCGGCCAGGCGTTCTTCATGGCCGTACAAGGGCCATTGCCAGGCCAGCTCCAATTGCTCACTCTGGCCGCGCGCCAGGCGGTAGGCCGTGCTGACGGTGCGGAAGGGGCCGGGCGAATAACGCGCCCGCAAGACGGTGCGCACCGAGCGGCCGGCTTCGGGGTTGAATTGCACCTGGCCGTCGGCCCACCACTGCTCGGTGACATGGGCGCTGGCCAGCAAAAGCAGGTCTGACAGGCGCTGATTGGCCGGCGCGCCATCGGGCGTGATGCGCTGCTCGCTGAACAAAAAGCGTTGCACCGCGCCCAGACGCAGGATTTCCTCGCCCTGGCCCGACTCGATCCAGCGGCTGGACAAGCCCAGAGTCAACTGGTCGGCATCATTGACACGGTCAACGCCGGAGAACTGGTTCTCGGTGTAGATCGAATCGAAATTGAAGTCTTTGGGCGCCGAGTCGAAATTGGGCAGATTGCTCTGCTGGCGATAAGGCGTTTTGACGTAGAGCAGGCGCGGCTCCAGGGTTTGCAGCGTGGGCCGGCCGAACAAGCTGCTGTCGCGCTCCAGCACCCAACCATGATCCAGGCTGAAGCTGGGGATGCTGCGGCCCATGGATCGGCGCCCGTCTTGCAAAGGCTGGTCCAGCGAGTACTGCGCGGTATTCAGCGCCAGGCGCGGAATCAGCCACCAAGCTGCGCCACCCATGGGCGCGCTGACATGGGCCAGGGCATGCGCACGCTGGCCGGTGTAGAGCAGGCCGGCGGCCTGATTCTTCAGCTGGGTCGGGCTCAGCTGACCATTGGGCGGCAGATCGAAGCGGTTGTATTCCAGCTCCACCGCGCCCTCCAAGCGGGCGCGCCGCACCCAAGGCACAAAGCCATCAAGGACCGCGTCATCAGCCGCAGTGTTCAAACGCAGCCCCACCTGGGGCGAGCGCTGATAGGGCGAGTCGATATTGGCCAGCGGATCGCTGCCCTGCAGGATCTGCCAGCGCTGCACCCGCGCATAGGCGTTGGCCTCGCCCCAGGGCAAGGCGTGGCTGCGCGCCAATTGCACATCGTTGAGCAGCAGGCGCTGGGTGGGGCTCTGCATGCGCTTGGGCAGGTCCTTCCAGTAATCGTCGTCCGACACCCGCTCGGCCCGCACACGGTAGCGCCAGTCCATGGCCAGCTCGCCGTCCTGCACCAGATTCAAGGCCCAGCGGCTGCTGTGGGTGGCGCGATCATTGGGCAGCAGGGCCAAGTTGACTTGGCCGTGATGCTCGGGCTCCAGGTAGCGGAACTCCGAGTCCAGACCGGCGCCGCGCTGCGTCATCATGAAGGGCGTCAGCGTGGCATCGCGTTGCGGGGCGATATTCCAGTAATAAGGCACGCCCAGCTCAAAACCGCTGCGGTTGTCAAAGCTGATATTGGGCGGCAACCAGCCCGATTTGCGGGTCAGACCCAGCGGGAAGCTCAGCGAAGGCGCGCCGAGAATGGGCACACCGTAAAAGCGCAGCACCGCGCCGGTGGCCACGCCCTCATTGGCGTCGAAATCCATGGCCAGCTTGTCGGCGGTGATCTGCCAGTCCTGCTGCGGCTTGTCTTCGGTAATCGGGCAGCTGCTATAGCTGCCGTTGACGGCGTTCAAATGCTTGGCATCGCTGAAGCTGACGCTGTCGGCGCGGCCGCTGCCGCCGGTCAGGGCAAAGAAATAGCTGGGGTTGAGGAACTCACCCTCGAAGCGGTTGACGTAGAGCTTGAGCTCAGGCCCGCGAAACAAGGTGCCGCCTTTGCTGACCTCGACCGCGCCACTGGCGTGTGCCAAGTCATCCACCTGGCCATAGCTGAGCTTTTGCGAGCGCAGCAGCAATTCGCCGTAGCGCAACTCCACATCACCCTCGGCCTGCGAGCTCTGGTCCACTTGGGTGCTGAGCTTGTTGGCGCTGATGACCAGCGCCGGCTTGACATCCGCCCCGGGTTTGCCGATTTTCTTGGAGGGCCGCAAGCGCGGGCCTTGCTCAGGCGCCAGCGGTTGAGCGGCCGCCGCATCGGCCAGCAGCAGCGTGCCCGCCGCAGCCAACACGCTCAGGCTGGCAAACACCCGCAGGCGAGGCCGGCGCACAAGTTCAGTGGCAAGAACAGAAGAGGGAGCGATGATGGGGCGCGGCACAGCGGGGGCAGGCGACTTCTCGGTTTAGTAGGGCAGGCAGCCAAAACGCTGGCATGGCCAACGCAGATGGACCCGGTGCCGAGCGCGGGGCTCACGGTTTGTAAAATCCATTATCCATGAGGCCGTCAAAGGCCGCATCCTCGCCAGCCCTCTCTCAAGAAGAACAGCAAGAATATGACGCCTATCGCCTGGCCCAACCCACAACGCGAACAAGACTTCCAGGCTTGGCTGCTCGCCCTGCCTGCGCGCTTTGAGCTGCAGCCCGACACGGTGCAAGAGGCCAATGCCGACGCCAGCAGCCGCCGCTATCTGCGTGTGCAGGCCCGCAACGGCGCCAGCTACATCGTGATGGACGCGCCGCCCGAGAGCAATGACTCGCGGCCTTTTGTCACCGTGGCCGCCCAGATGAAGGCCTGTGGCCTGCATGTGCCGGAGATCTTTGCGGTGGACGAAGCCCGGGGCTTTTTGCTGCTCAGCGACTTGGGCACCCTGCCCTATCTGCAGGCCCTGCTGGCCACCCAGGCCGAGGGCAATCAGGCCGAGGCCAATCGCCTGATGCGTGATGCCACCCAGGCCTTGCTGGCCTGGCAGCAAAACGGCGTGGCCGAGAGCTTGCCCACCTACGACGAAGCCTTTGTGCGGCGCGAGCTGCACATCTTCAAAGAATGGTGCGTGGAGCGCGAATTCGGCCGGCAATGGAGCGAGACCCAGCTGAAGTGGTGGGCGCATAGCTGCCAAGTGCTGGTGGACAACATCGCCGGCCAAGCCCGGGTGCCCATGCACCGGGACTTCATGGTGCGCAATCTGATGGTCTGCCCGCCCGACTCGGGCAACCCCGGCGTGTTGGACTTCCAAGACGCCGTGGTGGGGCCCATCAGCTACGACATGGCCTCTCTGCTGCGCGATGCCTTCATCTCCTGGGAGGAAGAGCAGGAACTCGACTGGGCCATCCGCTACTGGGAACAAGCCCGCAAAGCCGGCCTGCCGGTCAACGAAGACTTTGGCGCCTTCTGGCAGCAATTGGAATGGACCGGCCTGCAGCGTCACCTGAAGATTCTGGGCATCTTCTGCCGCCTCAAGCATCGCGACCAGCGCCCCGCCTACGCCGCCGACCTGCCGCGCCTGTTCGCCTACGCCATCAAGGTCTCGACCCGCTATGTGCAACTCTCGCCACTGACGCATCTGCTGCAGGACTTGCAGGGCACTTTGGTGGAAACGGGTTTCACGCTGCGCTGAGCTTAAGCCCCTCGCCCAGTCTCGCCTCGCTGAACGCGGGCGAGCCCGGTCGGTCCCTCTGGGGGACGAGGCCGTTGGCGGCATTGAGCCGCAAACAGCCTCAGGCGGGCCGGCTTGGGACGGCCCGGCGCTCGGCCCGCAATCTTCAAGGATGCGCGGCCATGATCTGCGCCACCGCCGCCGTCAGGCGCTTGCCGTAGGGCACATGCAAGAACTCGTTGGGGCCGTGGGCATTGCTCTTGGGGCCCAACACACCGCAGACCACCATCTGCGCGGCCGGGAAGCCTTTTTGCAGCATGCTCATCAAGGGAATCGTGCCGCCCTGGCCGATATAACCCACCGGCGCGCCGAAATGCGCCAGGCTGGCGTCATTGACCGCCTGGCTGAGCCAAGGCGACAGATCAGGCGTGTTCCAGCCCGTGGCGCCGTAGGCACCGGCGCGGCCATCGGGCACAAACGTCACCTTGGCGTTGTAGGGCGCGTTGTCTTCCAGCAAGGCCTTCAGGCGCAGCGCAGCCTCGTTGCCGTCGATCAGGGGCGGCAGGCGCAACGACAGCTTGAAGGCGGTGAAGGGGCGCAGCACATTGCCGGCGCTCTTCAACTCGGGGAAGCCGTCCACGCCGGTCACCGACAAAGTGGGGCGCCAGGTGCGGTTCAGCAGCACGTCCACCGGCTGATCGGTCATGGGCAGCACCGGGCCGCCGTCGCCGCCGCAGGCCCAGGGCAGGCGTTTGTAGACCTCGTCCTTCAGAATCGCCGCCGTGGCTTGGGCTTGTTCGATGCGATTGGCGGGAATCTCGCAGTGGAAGCTCTCGGGCAAGAGGCGGCCAGTTTTTGAGTCTTCCAGGCGGTCCAGCACCTGACGCAAGATGCGGAAGCTCGAAGGCACCACGCCCGAGGCATCGCCCGAGTGAATGCCTTCGGTCAGCACCTCCACCTTCAGCACGCCGCTGACCATGCCGCGCAAGCTGGTGGTCAGCCACAGCTGCTCGTAGTCACCCGCGCCGGAGTCCAGGCAAACCACCAGCGAGACTTCGCCGAGCTTGTCCTTCTTCAGCACCTCGATATAGGCCGGCAAGTCGTAGGAGCCGCTTTCCTCGCAGGTTTCGATCAGGCCGACGCAGCGCGGGCGCGGGATGCCTTGCTTGTCCAGCGCCATGATGGCGGTCAACGAAGCGTAGATGGCATAGCCATCATCGGCGCCGCCGCGGCCATAGAGCTTGCCGTCCTCGTACTTGGGCGTCCAAGGGCCCAGATCGCTGCGCCAGCCGCTGAACTCGGGCTGCTTGTCGAGGTGGCCGTAAAGCAGGATGGTGTCTGTGCTGTCGGCCTTGGTGGCGGGCACTTCGAAGAAGATCACCGGCGTGCGGCCGGGCAGGCGAATCACTTCCAGCTTGAGGCCGGCCACTTTCTTGCTTTCGACCCAGGTGGCGGCGTCGCGCAGCACTTTTTCGATATGGCCGTTGGCGGCCCAGTCGGCATCGAACATGGGGCTCTTGGCCGGGATGGCGATGTACTGGGTCAGTGCCGGGACGATTTCTTCGTCCCACACGCGGCCGGCGAATTCGCCCAGGGCCGTGGTCTGTTCAGCCTGCAGGGGCGGCAGGGCGGGGTGGCGTGCGTTCATGGTGGGGGTCCTCGCTGATGGCAAGTGGCCGGCCGGGGTGTGGCCAGCGGTAAGCCCACATCTTAAAACTTCTGCGCCAGCCAGTCCCGCAGCTCGGCGAAGACCAAGGCCTGCTCCGGCTCGTTGAAGATCTCGTGCGCCAGAGGCTCAAAGCAATGCGCCCGCAGCAATGCGGCCGGCGCGGCCTCCGCGAATTCGGCACTGCCTGAGGGCGCCACGCAGCGGTCGCTGCCGGCCCACAAGAGCAGGGTCGGCACGGCCCAGGTTTCGGCGTGCTGGCGCACCATCTCACCCGCTTCCACAATCATGTTCGCCAGGCTAGGGCTGATGCGGTCATGCACCAGCGGGTCGTCCACATAGGCTTGCACCACCGCCGGGTCGCGCGAGATCCAGTTGGTCTTCAGGCCATTGCCCACGGCCAGATGCGGCGCCAGGCTGACGCCCAGCGCCAGCTGCAGGCGCTTGAACCAATTCATGCCCGGGTCCAGCGCCGGGCTGCTCAGCACCAGGCCGTCCACCGGGCGGAACCAGGCCGGCAAGTCCCCCGCGCTGCTGGCGGCCAAACCACCCGCCACAAAGCGCGCGGCCACCAGGCCACCCATGCTGTGGCCCAGCAAGATCTGCGTGCCCGCGCCCAGCAGCGGGTCAGCGCGCAACTCGTCCATCACCAGGGCCAGGTCTTGCAGCAGGCGCTCAGGCGTGGGCACATCGCCGCGCGCGCCGCCCGAAGCGCCGTGGCCGCGCTGGTCATAGCCCACCACATGCCAGCCCCAGGCATTCAGGTGCTCGGCCACATGCTCGTAGCGGCCGATATGTTCACCCAGGCCATGCACGATCAAGACGGTGCCGCGCACCGGCCCTTGGCCAGGCTGATTACTACTCCATTGCCGCCAGTGCAAGGGCAGGCCGTCATCGGTTTTGAGGGTTCGCATGCGGGCGAGTGTAGACAGTGGGCGCCCCCCCACAAGCAAGGGCTTGCCCGCAGAACCGGCACGCGGGTGTCGCCAATTTGTCGCTGAAAAGTGGCTGATGTGAATAACACTCACACGATTGGCGGGTAGGCTTGCCCCAAGCCATCACAAAAACAACCTGGAGCCCCACGTGAACGACTTCTTCAGCCTCAGCAGCGACGACGACGCCATTGCCCATCTGCAACTCAATCGCCCCGAACGCCTCAACACCATGGCGCCGGCCTTCTTCCCTGCCCTGCGTGACGCGGTGCGCGCGCTGGATGCCGCCGGCAAGACCCGGGCGCTGGTGATTTCCTCAACCGGCAAGCATTTCAGCGCCGGCATGGCGCTGGAAACCTTTGGCTCGCAAGACAGCTTGCTGGACACCGGCTCCGCCCGTGCCCGGCTCGGCTTTCAGACCATGTTGCGTGAGCTGATGGCCTGCTTCAGCGCGCTGGACGAAGCGCGCTTCCCGGTGCTGTGCGCCGTGCAAGGCGGCTGCATCGGCGGCGCCCTGGATCTGGCTGCCGCTTGCGATATGCGTTATGCCACGGCCGACGCATTCTTCAGCGTGCAAGAGATTCAAATCGGCATGACGGCTGATTTGGGCGTGTTGCAGCGCCTGCAAGGCATCATGCCCGCCGGCCTGGCGCGTGAGATGGCCTATACCGGCGAGCGCCTGGGCGCCGAGCGTGCCCTGGCCGCCGGCCTGGTCAATGCCGTGCTGCCCGATGCCGAGGCCTTGCTGGCCCATGTGATGGGCGTGGCGCGCCAAATTGCCGGCAAATCCCCGCTGGCCATGGCTGGCAGCAAGCTGGCGCTCAACTACGCGCGTGACCACGGCGTGGCCGCCTCGCTGCAACAGATGAGCTTGCTGCAAAGCGCCATCTTCGATGTGGAAGAAATGGGCCGCGCCATCATGGCCTGGAAGCTCAAGAAGCCTGGGGAATTTAAACCACTGGCGCCCGCCTTGCCGCAGGATTGAGCCCCATACACTGGGCGGCTTGTCGACTCCCGCCTGCGCCATGAGATCGCTTTTCGTCCTCTTGTTGAGCCTGCTGCTGGCCGCTTGCGCCGGCCCGAAATACACGGTCGATGACGGCCGCAAGGTCGACGAGACCCTGCTGGCCAATATCCGCGCCTACGGCACGGGCGAGCAAGCCATTCGCCCGGCCATTGCGCGCAGCGCCGCCTTGCGCGACCCGGAATGCGACAAGCAATGGGAGCTGCCCTTTGCCGTGGCCACCGCCTACGGCTGGGCCGAGACCGACCGGGTGGCCTGGGTGCGCGGCCTGGGGGTGGATGAGCGCCTGACCGTGGTGGCCACGGCGCCCGGCTCACCGCTGAACCTGGGCGACAAGCTGCTGGCCGTGCGCGGCCAAAAAGACAATGACAGCGAACGCCTGCTGGCCACCCTGGCCGAGGCCCGCGACACCGGCAAGCCTTTTACGCTGAGCCTGAGCAGCGGCAAGACCCTCACCATCACGCCCTTCGAGGTCTGCCGCGGCTACACCCGCCTGGCCCCGCCCAACACGCCGGAGATGCAGGACTATCACTGGCTGCTGAGCCTGCACGCGCTGGAGATCACCCGCGCCAACCTGACCGAAGACGAGGCCCTGTGGACGGTGCTGTGGACGCAAGGCCTGTCGGAAGAAGGCGGCGCGCGCATGAAGACCTACCACTACGGCACGCAAATCGTCGGCACGCTCTACAACCTGGCCACCCTGGCTACGGGCCTACGCGGTGCGGCACTGGCAGCGGAAGCAGCCATCAACGCGGCCAAGAATGCCGCCAGCACGGTGGCCAGCGAAATCGTCAAGCAGCAAATCATCGAGCAAGGCAAGGCCCTGGCTGCCCAGCGCATCCGCGACGGCCTGAGCGAAGCTGCCCAGCAACTCACCAAGCAGCAGGTGATGAATGCCATGCAGGCCGTGGCCTCCAATCGCTCCAGCCTGTGGGGCGTGGCGCGGGTCGGCGCCACCGTGTTTGACCGCGCCGATCAATGGGCGTTTGAGCATGCGCTGAAGCTAGGTGCCAACCCGCTGGCTGGTTTCACCCTGCACCAGAAGCTGATCGAGCGCAGCCTGGTCAGCAATGGCCTGGCCTTCGACGCCGAGCGCCTGGCCGCCATCAACAAGATCGCCGAGGCCAAAGGCCTGGGCTACGAGGTGCAAGCGATTCTGCGCGGCATCAAACCCGATGAGCTGATGCTGGCGATGGACAGCATGCCGCTGGCCTCCGCGCCGGAAGCCTTCGCTTACGAAAATGTCAACGACCCCGGCAGCGGCCGCTACGCCCGCGGCCTGATCAACGCCATGCTGGACATTCCGATGGAGTCGGACGCGCGCAAATGATGATGATGAAGGTGACGATGAAGCAGATGTCCTTGCGGGGCCCCTTGATGAGCAGTCGAATGGTTTGTATCGCCAGCCTGGCCTGGCTCTTGAACGGGGGCGCCAACTCGCAAAGCGCCGCGCCAATGCCAGAAGCCGCAGTGGCAAACGCCAGTGCCCCGGCTGCGGCCGAGGCCGCGGCACCTACGGCATCGGCCGCCTCAGCAGCCACGGCTGCGCCCAGCCTCATCAGCTGCTCGATGTTGACGGCCAAGGCCATGTCGGCCGATTTGCGCGCCGCCCTGGCCCGCTCCACCAATAAAGACCTCGACAGCCAAGCCAAGCTGCTGGGCGAAGCCATCGCGCTGTGGACCCAAGGCGCGGAAGGCTGCGAGGGCCGCGCCCGCGAGCGCGCCCAGCGCAATCTGGCCGATAACCAAAAGCAGCTCGCCAGCGTGGCCGAGCGCCAGGCCGCCGGCTCGCAATGCGAGCTCTCGCACCAAGACGGCAATGCCCTGCAAGAACTGGCCCGCCAGGCTTTTGGTGAGCGCCGCTGGGCCGATGCCGCCAACCTCTATGCCAAGGCCGAGACCATGTGGGACCTGGCAGCCGAGCATTGCACCGGCAGCCAGCAGCAGCTGGCCGCCAAGAAGCGCGAGCAGGCCGAGACCGATGCCCACAATGCCGAACATTGCGCACCTTTGTTCGACCGTGCCCGCGACAGCACGCAGAAGTTCCGCAATGCCGCCGCCGGCCTGAATCCGCCGGAGCGCCAGCAACAGTCCCAGGTGGCCGAAACCCTGTGGCGCCAGGCCGTTGCCCAGTGCAAGGGCAGCGCCCAGGAATTGGCCGCCAACAATGCCCAGGCTTTGGCGCGTGAGCGCGGCACACCCTGGGTGAGCACGGCGCCAGCACCGGTCGCTGCGGTGACGGCAACGCCGGCGCCGAAAGCTGCGGCCACAGCAGCTTCAACGACCTCAACGGGCAAGGCGCTTGCAGCCGCTGCGCTGCCCACGCCAGCCCCCGCCTCACCCGCGCTGAACGGCGCGGCAACAGCGGCGCTGGCGGCCACGAGCGCCCTCACCTCAAGCACCTCGAGCACCTCGCCAGCAACGCCCGCCACAGCGCAGGCCCCGAGCAAGGCCAGCATGCCGGCCGCCGCCGAGGCCGCGCCGGAGATGGACATCCGCAGCGGCGACACCCGCTACCTCGGCCGCTTTGTGCGCGAGACCGGGCAGGTGGTCAGCGGCACCGGCCGGGTGGAATGGTCCAACGGCGATGTCTATATCGGCCCGCTGATCCGCAGCGTGCGCCAGGGCCGGGGCGAGTTCATCTGGGCCAGCGGCCAGCGCTATGTGGGCGACTGGCTGGATGACAAACCCACCGGCAAGGGGCAGATGCGCTTTGCCAACGGCAACCAGTGGGACGGCCCGGTGATCGACGGCGTGCCCGAGGGCGAGGGCCAGCTGATGTTCGCCAACGGCGACAGCTACAAAGGCCAGGTCAGCCGTGGCATCCCGCATGGCCGCGGCCTGTTCCGCTGGACCAATGGCCAGGTCTTTGATGGCGACTGGGTGAATGAGCAGCCGCAGGGCCAGGGCGTGCTGCGCTTTGCCAACGGCAATCGCTACGAAGGTACGGTGCTGGCCGGCCAACCGCATGGCAAAGGTGTGCTGGTGCATGCCTCGGGCGACCGCTACGAAGGCGAGTTCGACCACGGCAAACCTCATGGCCAGGGCAGCTACTGGTGGAAATCGGGCGAGCGCTTCAGCGGCGCCTGGGTCGCAGGCCTCAAGCATGGCCAGGGCATTTACTACTGGGCCAACGGCGACCGCTGGGAAGGCGAGTTCAAGAACGACGAAACCGTGGATGACAAGGGCACCATCATCCGCAAAGAGTAGCTCGCCAGACCTGAAGCCCCGCCAGCCCCGGGCCTTTACCCAAGCTGCTACCGTGCCAGCGATGGACTCACACCGATTCGGAGCAAATGAATGAACGACGAGCAGAAGCAGCAAGCCCAACAAGCCGCCGCCTACACCCCGCCTAAGGTCTGGACCTGGGACAAAGACAATGGCGGCAAGTTCGCCAGCATCAACCGCCCCATTGCCGGCGCCACGCATGACAAGGCGCTGCCCGTCGGCCGCCACCCTTTGCAGCTGCATTCGCTGGCCACGCCCAACGGCGTCAAAGTGACGGTGATGCTGGAGGAGCTGCTGGAGCTGGGCCATAGCGGCGCCGAGTACGACGCTTGGCCGATCAATATCAGCGCCGGCGAGCAGTTCGGCAGCGGCTTCGTGGCTATCAACCCTAACTCCAAGATTCCAGCGCTGGTGGACCGCAGCGGGCCACAGCCGGTGCGGGTGTTTGAGTCGGGTGCGATCCTGCAATACCTGGCCGAAAAATTCGGCGGCGCATTTCTTCCCGCCGAGGGCGCGGCGCGGGCCGAATGCCTCTCATGGTTGTTCTGGCAAATGGGCAGCGCGCCCTTTCTGGGCGGCGGCTTTGGCCACTTCTTCGCCTACGCGCCAGAGAAATTCGAGTACCCGATCAACCGCTACGCCATGGAAGTCAAGCGCCAGCTCGATGTGCTGGACCGCCACCTGGCGCAGAACGCCTATCTGGCCGGCGCGCAATACACCATCGCCGACATGGCCGTTTGGCCCTGGTACGGCGCCTTGGTCAAAGGCCAGCTCTACGAGGCCGGTGAATTCCTGCAAGTGCAGCACTATCGGCATGTGATTCGCTGGGCGGACGAAATTGCTGCGCGGCCCGCCGTGCAGCGCGGCCGCAAGGTCAACCGCTTCTGGGGTGAACCGTCCAGCCAGCTGCACGAACGCCATGAGGCCTCGGACTTCGACACCAAGACTCAGGACAAGCTGGCGACGCCGGGCTGAGCCCAGCAGCGCCCACCCACGCCACTGAAGCAGCAAGGCCACACCGATGAGCATCACCCTCTACGACTGCGCCACCGCACCCAGCCCGCGCCGCGCCCGCATTTTGCTGGCCGAGAAAGGCATTGCGCATGCCACCGTGCAAGTGGACTTGCGCCAGGGCGAGCAACTCGGCGAGGCCTATCGCCGCATCAATCCGCAATGCACCGTGCCGGCGCTGCTTGTCGAGGGTGGCCTGCTGCTGAGCGATAACGCAGCCATCACGGCCTACCTCGAAGCCGCCTACCCCGAGCCGCCCTTGCTGGGCCGCAGCCCTCAAGAGAAGGCCGAGATCGCCAGTTGGCAGTGGCGCATCGAGTTCGAGGGCCTGATGGCCATTGCCGAGGCCTTGCGCAATAGCGCGCCCGCCATGGCCGGGCGTGCCCTGCCAGGGCCGGTGGGCTATGCGCAGATCCCGGAATTGGCACAGCGCGGCTTGCTGCGCGTGCAGCAGTTTTTCGACACGCTCAACGCGCGCTTGGCCGGCCGGGACTTCATCGCCAGCGAGCGCTTCAGCGTTGCCGACATCACGGCCGTGGTGGCGGTGGACTTTGCGCGCATCGTCAAGCTCAAGCCCGGCGAAGCGCATCCGCATTTGCTGCGCTGGCGCGCGGCGATGGCCGAGCGGCCATCCATGGCGCTATAGGCCTTCGCGCAGACGGGGGCGACTTGGAACGCGGGCCGCGTTCAGACAGCTGACGGCTGAGTGGGTGCAGAAGAAGGCGCTGGCGTGGGCACCGGTGTTGAGGCCACGGCCTGCACCACCTCTGCCGCGCTGCGGAAGGCTTCTACGGCCATGGGCACACCGCAGTAAATGGTGGCGTGCAACAGCACCTCCTGAATCTCCTGCACCGTGGCGCCGTTGTTGAGGGCGCCGCGCACATGGCCTTTGAGCTCATGCTGGCGGCCCAGTGCCGTCAGCATGGCAACGGTGACCAGGCTGCGGGTCTTCAAGTCCAGGCCCGGCCGCAACCAGGTTTCGCCCCAGGCATTGCGGGTGATGTGCTGCTGCAGCGGGGCGGTGAAGTCGGTCTGCGCCGCAAAGGCGGCCGCCACAAAGTCCTCCCCCATCACCTGCTTGCGCATGGCAAGCCCTTGCTCGAATTGCGCGTCACTCATGCTGTGCTCCCCCAAAAAGCATCAAGCATAGTGGGCGCGAAAAAACCAAAGGCCGCGCCCGGCGACCTCATGGGTGACATCGGGTGCGGCCTTCGGTCTCGCCAAGGAGTGCCGGCTAATTCACCAGCACCCTCTGCGACCGCGCTTTTTACTTGCCTTCGGACGGCTTGGCGCTCGGGCGGCCAGCAGCGGTCGGGTAAGCCGACATCACGCGCACCGGGTCAGCCTTGTCCAGATAAGCGGCGTACTGCGGCTCGCTGCAAGCCAGCTTCTTGCCTGCTTGGCGCTCGCCCTTGAAATCGCCCTTGTAGTAGACGAAGTGGTATTCATTGGCTTGTGCCGGCGCGGCACCCAGCTTGCTGTTGCTGGCGGCGGCGCATTCCGAACGCAAGGCCAGCTCTTCAGCAGCGGCCGAGGTGGCGGCCTGGGCCAGCGATGTCAAGCCAGCGGAAAGCAGCAATGCGATGAGCAGTTTGTTTGTCATGTTTGGACCTTGATGAAGAAGTTGCGCGTGACGAGAAGATGACACCGGCGTAGCTTAAAACCAGTCGGGCGGCGGCGCCACCCGCAATTGCAGGGGCAGCGCGGCGGATCAAAGTCTTGCGCTGCGGCAAGGCCTTGGCTCTGCACCCGGTTCACAATCAAGCCATGAACGCCACCCCCGCCCTCACGCTTCGCCCGCCCGATATCCAGCCCTACCGCCACAGCGCCAGTGGCACGGACTATGTGCATGTGCTGGACTCCGGTCTGCCTGGCCCCACGGTGATGGTGCAAGCCCTCACCCACGGCAACGAGCTCTGCGGCGCGATTGCGCTGGACTGGTTGTTCAAGCAAGGCATGGGGCGCAGCGTCCAGCCCCTGATGGGCAAGCTGATTCTCAGCTTCGCCAATGTGGCGGCCTTTGAGCGTTTTGACGAGCAAGACCCCAATGCATCGCGCTGTGTCGACGAAGACCTGAATCGGGTCTGGGCCGATGAAATTTTGTTCGGCCCGGGCAACTCGCTGGAGCTGCGCCGCGCGCGCCAGCTGCAGCCTTTTGTCGACAGCGCCGACCTGCTGTTCGACATCCATTCGATGCAAGACGACTGCCGTCCGCTGATGGTGTGCGGCCTGCTGGACAAGGGCGCGGCCTTCGCCCGTCAGTTGGGCATGCCTGGTGATTTGCTGATCGACACCGGCCACCCCTCCGGCCTGCGCATGCGGGATCGCGGCGGCTTTGGCGACCCCACCAGCCCCAAGAACGCCTTGCTGATCGAATGCGGCCAGCACTGGGAAGCCTCCTCCGTTGATGTGGCCATCGACGGCCTGCTGCGCTTTTTGCGCCTGACCGGCATGGTGCCTCCAGCCTGGGCCGAACAGCGCCTGCGCCTGGCCTTGCCCGAGCGCCAGCAGCTGATTCGCGTCAACGAGGCGGTGACGGCGCTGAGCCCCGACTTCCACTTCCTCTTCCCGGTGCGCGGCTTGGATGTGATTGCGGCCGCCGGCACGGCCTTCGCGCAAGACGGCGACACCGTGTTTCGCACCCAGCACGACAACACCGTGCTGGTCATGCCCAGCACCAAGCATGGCAAGCGCGGCAACACCATGGTGCGCCTGGGTCGTTTTGAACAAGCCTAACGCTGTGGGGCCAGCGCTCAGTTGATCTGCACGTCTTGCCGCAAGACCTCGGCCGGGTAATAGCGTTGCAGCTGGCGCAGCAAGCTGCCGTCTTGCGCGGCGCGCTGCATGGCCTCGCGCAGGCGTTGGCGCTCTGCCGGACTCAGGGTTTGGCGCGACAAATAGGCGCCGACCTCTGAACGTGGCAAGCCCTGCAAGGGCGTGAAATGGAACTCCCGGCCAAAGCCGCCTCGGCCGTCGGGGGAAACCTGCGCGGCGGCTTCTGGCAGGCTGCCATCGGGCGCCAAGGTCAGCGCAGAGTACAAAAGACTGGGCGGCAAAATCGTGAAGTCCACCCGGCCGCTGCGCAGCATCTGGCCGACGGTGCGCAAGTCGTTGACGAAGTCGACGCGCTTGTCGGCCTGCAAGGCCTTGAGCAGGCCTTCGTACTCATCACCCCAGCTGTAGCTGCGCACCATGGCGCCGCGCCAAGTCTTTCTGGCCAGCAAGGCGCCCACATCCCTGACCGAGGCCAACTCCCGCGAGGAACTCAGCGTGATCAGGGTCGGCGTCAGCTTGAGCATGGGCACGAAGTCCGCGCGCGCCTCCCGTTCCGCCGTGCGCGAGGCAGGCACAAAGACATCGGCCTCCTGCGTCTCGAAAAACATCAGAGACACGCGTGCGCGCGGCACGACCGGAAATTGGAACTCGCAGCGCAGGCCGGCGCTCAGCTGGCGCAGCAGCTCCGGGTAGACCCCTTCGACCTTGGCGCCTTCGTTCAAGACCAGCACATTGAAGCCGGTGGGCGCCACCGGCACGCGAATCGGCTTGGCGCAATCCGCAGACGCAGCGATACCAGCGGCCAATAGCAGCACCCATCCCAGGCAGGACTGCCGCATGCACCGGACCCAAGCCCTGCACTTCATCCCCAAAGTTGTCCTGGCAACGGCCCTCTGCGTGGCCCTTGGCTTCCCTGCGCTCGCTGTCGGGCTCAGATTAGCAGGATTGGCTGATGCTTGGGCTTGGGGACCTCACCTGCTCGAGTGAATCGAGCGGCATGTAGGCGTACGGTTGGCGCGCCTGGCCGAGCACTCGACTCGGCTCAGCCCATGCAAAACACATTGAGCTTGTTGCCATCCAGGTCGCGGAAGTAGCCGGCGTAAAAACCTTCGCCGCGCGGCCCCACCGCGCCTTCGTCCTTGCCGCCCAGGGCCAGGGCCTTGGCATGCACGGCGTCTACCTTGGCGCGGCTGTCCACCGCCAAGGCAATCATCACGCCATTGCCCACGGTGGCGGGTTCATTGTTGTAGGGCGTCATCAGGCCGAAGGCCGGCTTATCCATGCCCGTGCCCCAGGCATAGCCACGGCCGAACTCCATGATGCGTTTGATGCCCAAGACGCCGAATAGCTCGTCGTAAAAGGCGCTGGCGCGGGGCAGGTCATTGGTGCCCAGGGTGGTGTAACCGATCATCAAGACTTCCTTCAAACAGGGTTTGAGACAGGCCCCGAGTGTCGATCAACCCCGGTCAAACTTGAAGACGGCCATGCTGGCAAGCAGGTTCGGGAAAGTCCGCACAGCCTGCCCGTCCTGAATGCCAAAGCTGTCCAGCACGCGCAAGCGGTTCTTGCGCGCCAGCACCTCGAAATCGGCATAGGTGCCGACGCGGATATTGGGCGTGTCGTACCACTCGTAAGGCAGCACGCGCGTCACCGGCATGCGGCCCAGCATCACCTGCAAGCGGTTGGGCCAATGCGCAAAATTCGGGAAGCTGACGATGCCGATGCGGCCGACGCGCGCGGTCTCGCGCAGCATCAGTTCGGTATTGCGCAGATGCTGCAGGGTCTCCAGCTGCAAGACCACATCAAAGCTCTGATCCTCGAAGATGGACAGGCCGTCTTCCAGATTGAGCTGAATCACATTGACGCCGCGCTGCGCGCAAGCGAGCAAATTGGCGTCATCCAGCTCCACCCCGTAGCCGGTGCAGCCCTTTTCTTTTTGCAGCATGTCCAGCAAGGCGCCGGTGCCGCAGCCCAGGTCCAAGACCCGCGATCCGGCGGGCACCAGCGCAGCGATCTGCTTCAAAACGCTCTCACTGCTGCTCATGCTGCGGCTCCTTGCGACTGTTCTTTGGCGATGCGTTGAAAGTAGGCGCGCAGCAGGCCGTGATAGCGCGGGTCCTCCAGCAAAAAGGCGTCATGGCCGTGGGGCGCGTCGATCTCCGCGTAGGAGACATCCAGCTTGTTGTCCAGCAAGGCCTTGACCACCTCGCGTGAGCGTGCGGGCGAGAAGCGCCAGTCGGTGGTGAAGCTGGCCAGCAAGAACTTGCAGCGTGCGCTGGCAAAGGTGCGGCTGAGGTCGCCGCCATGCTCACGCGCGGGGTCAAAATAGTCCAGCGCGCGGGTGATCAGCAAATAGGTGTTGGCATCGAAGTAATCGCTGAACTTATCGCCCTGGTAGCGCAGATAGCTCTCGATCTCGAACTCGATGTCTTGCGTGCTGTAGCCCAGGTCCGCCGCGCGCATCTGGCGGCCGAACTTCTGCTCCATCACATCGTCTGACAGATAGGTGATGTGGCCGATCATGCGCGCCACCCGCAGGCCGCGCTTGGGCACCACGCCGTGGGCGTAGAAATGGCCGCCGTGGAAATCGGGGTCGGTGATGATGGCGCGCCGCGCCACCTCGTTGAACGCGATGTTCTGCGCCGACAAGGCCGGCGCCGTGGCGATGGCGATGCAATGGCGCATGCGATCCGGATAGCGCAACGACCAGTCCAGGGCCTGCATGCCGCCGAGCGAGCCGCCCAGCACCGCCGCCAGTTGGGTGATGCCCAGCTGATCCAACAGCAAGGCCTGGGCATCGACCCAGTCTTGCACCGTGACAACGGGGAAGTCTGCCCCGTAGATTTGCCCGGTTGCAGGGTTGATGTGCATGGGCCCGGTGGAGCCAAAACAGGAGCCCAGATTGTTGATGCCGATGACGAAGAACTTGTCGGTGTCCAGCGGTTTGCCGGGGCCGATCAGGTTGTCCCACCAGCCTTCGCTTTTTTCTTCGCCCGCATAGCTGCCGGCCAGGTGATGACTGGCGTTGAGCGCATGGCAGACCAGCACCGCGTTGTCGCGCCGCTCATTCAGCTGGCCATAGGTCTCATAAACGAGTTCGTAGTCGGCAAGGCTGGCGCCGCTGCGCAGGGGCAGGGGCTTGGCAAAGCGCATGCGCTGCGGGCTGACATGCCCGATGTGTCCGTAGGTCACAGGAAGAATCCTCCAGAAAGCAAAAAACCGGCTCCGCAAAAGCGGACGCCGGTTGATCGGAGTCCCTCTTTAGCTGCATTTGTTAAGCGCCCGCAATTCGGAACAAATCAGCGCTGTGGCCGCAATTATAACGAGCAGCCGTTTGGCGCCACACGGCACTAGCCCCGCGCAGGCCAGTGCCACACCATGCCCATGCGGGCCGTGCAGGGCCTCAAGCTTTGAGGCGCGCCTTTTGCAAGAATTTGGCATAGCGGCCATCGGCCTTGAGCCGATTCAGCGCGGCGCGCACCTGCTCGGCCTGCGCCTCGCTGAAGTCGGGGGATCCGACCAGCCACACATCGGCGGTGTCAAACGATGGCCCTTCCACATACGCCCGCGCATCGCGCCCGCCCGCTTGCAAGGCGCCCATGAAAGCCGGTTCGGCGGCATAGACCAGATCGACCGTGCCCTCGTCCAAGCGGCGCAGGATGCGGGGATAGTCGGCCTCTTCGACGATGTTGCGGAAACCCAGGCTACGCAGCCGTTCGCGGCTGAGCGCCCCACGCAAGACCGCCACGCGCATTTGGCGCAAAGCCTGGTTGTCGTGCAGCAAGCGGGGCTCGGCCTCTTTGCTGCCGTACAGGCAGTAGCGCTGCCGATACAGCACCGCCAGCCACTTCACCGTGGACTCACGCGCCGGGGAACGCACCAAGGGCGCCATCAACACCGCGGGGCCGCGCTGCACCAGCGCAGCGGCGCGGGCAAAGGGGTAAAAGCTTGGGCTCAGGTCGTGCCTGAGTTCATGGCCCAGCTCGGCCAGCAACTCGCCCAGCGCGCCCGGCGCACCCGCGCCCTTGGCGTAAATCAAGGGCGGGAATTCGGAACTGACGAACTGAAAGCCCGCAGGCCAGCTGACGGACTCGGCCGGCCGGGACACCGCCAAGGCCGAGGAAGAAGCTTCAGGTGCCGCGACCGAGGCCGGCCGATCGGCTTTCAACGGAGCGCGGTCCAGCTCAGCATCGGCCGCCTGACAGGGGCCGCTGGCCAGCGCCAGGGCGGCGAGCAGCCCAGCCATGCTGCTGCGCCACTTGCCATATTGGAAACCCGTGCTTGCGAACCGCCCCCACATCTGCGCCTCCGACAGCGCCGACAAGGCGACACCTCGCCGCGATTATGCGGCAGGCATCACGGCGCCATGCACAGGCAATGCACCACCGCCGAGAACGGCTTTTTGCCCTCGCTCAGTTCGGCCAAGAAGGCCAACTCGCCCTGCGCTTGCAGCAGGGCCTTGGGCGGCACAGGCGGGCCCAGTTGAGCGCGCACGCTGGCGGCGATGGCCGGGGCCACCACTTCATCCAGGCTGCTCAAGATGCGCTCCAGGCGGCCCATCTCACGCTCCACATAGCTGACGCGCGGCGAGCCTTCCAGATTGGCCAGCTTGGCGGCCGACTTGATGGCATCGTCATAGCTGCCCAGGCGGTCGATCAAGCCGCGCTCTTTGGCTTGCGCGCCGGTCCAGACACGGCCTTGGGCCACGGCGTCGATGTCGGCCACCGGCTTGTTGCGGGCGGCCGCAGCCTTAGCTGTGAACTCGTCGTAGATGTGGTTGATGCCTTGCTGCACGCTGGCCTGCATGCGCGGGTCCAGCGGGCGGCGCGGGTCAAAGCCGCCGGCCAGCCAGGTGCTGGTGTAGCCGCCGGTGTGGATGCTGAGCTTTTCCAGCAGCTTGTCGGCGGTGGGCAGCATGCCGAAGACGCCGATCGAGCCGGTCACGGTGGCCGGGTCGGCAATCACCTCCTTGGACGACATCGAGATCCAGTAGCCGCCCGAGGCCGCTACATCGCCCATCGAGATCACCACCGGCTTGCCGGCTTTTTGCGTCAGCTCCAGCTCACGGCGGATGATCTCGGACGCAAACGCGCTGCCGCCGGGCGAGTTGACGCGCAGCACCACGGCCTTGATTTGATCGTCCTCACGCGCTTGGCGGATCTGGCGGGCCGTGCTGTCACCGCCGATGCGGCCGGCAGCGGCGTCGCCATCGACGATTTCGCCTTCGGCTACCACCACGCCCACGGCCGGGCCGTGTTGCGCTGCGGGCTTCAAATACGCCTGGTATTCGTCCATCGAAACGCGGCGGAAGCCCTTGCCCTTCTCGTCCTTGGCGCCGCGCGCAATCAAGAGTTCACGCATCTCGTCGCGGGTCTTGATGCCGTCCACCAGCTTGGCTTGCAGGGCCAGCTTGGCGGTGTCACCCTTGAGTTGCGCCAGCGTGTCCGGCAAGGCCTCGATGCCTGCGGCAATCGCGCCCTTGGGCAGCTTGCGGGCAGTTTCCACCGCGCCGGTGTAGCGCGCCCACAGATCGCCGTACAGATAGCTTTCTGCCTCCAGCGCGGCCTTGGATGGCGCGTTGGCGAAGTAGGGCTCGGCGGCGTTCTTGAAGGCGCCCACGCGCAAGACATTGGCGCTGACGCCCAGGCGGTCCAGCGCATCCTTGTAATAGGTGCGATAGCGGCCGAAGCCCTCAATCATCACCATGCCCATGGGGTTCAGATAAACCTCGTTGGCGCGTGCGGCCAGGAAGTAGCCGCGCTGGTCGTAGCTGTCGCCATAGGCCAGCACCGGCTTGCCGCTGGCCTTGAAGCGGTCGAGCGCGGCTGCCACCTCGTTCAGCCCGGCCATGCCGGCGCCACCGAACTCATCCAGGTCCAGCAACACATGGCTGATCTTGGGATCTTTGGCGCCCGCCTCCAGCGTGGCCAGCACATCGCGCAAGCGCGTCTGCTTTTGCTTCGCGCCGCGCAGCTGCGCCATCGCCGTGTCGCGCGGCGAGCCGGAGTACTGCTCCACCAAAGGGCCTTGCAGATTCAGCACCAGGGCCGTCTTGTCTTGCAAAGGCTTAGGACCACGGTTGAGCAGCCCCACCACCAGCGCCACCAAGATCAGCAGCAAGAAGAGGTTGAGGATGGCCCGCCGCGTAGCGTCCAGCGCTCGCCAGAACTGACACACGGCCCACCACAGACCCGAGAACACGCTTTTGACGCCCATATCGCCCCGACCTAGTCCGAATAGTTTGATGCGGGCTGATTGTGCAGGATCGCCACGGCTCAGCCAGAAGACATGGCTGGGGTTTGCACCAGGTCCCGGCGCGACGCCTGCGCAGCGCTTTGCGCCGCTGTGTGCGCTAGCCCGCGGCGGCGGCAGGCGCCACCCAGGGCGCGGACCGATCACGCATCACGGCCTGAAACAAGTCGCTCGCCACAAAAGCGCTCAGCCAGGCTTGCAGCGCGGGCAGCGGCGCGGCCTCAAACCAGGCCGCATCCACGGCCGCGAACTGGCGGATGAAAGGCAGCAGCGCCATATCGGCCACGCTGGGCTGGGCGCCGAAGAGCCAGGCTTTGCCGGTCAGCACCTTCTCCAATGGCCGCAGCATCAAGTCCAAGGCGGCCTCGCGATAGTGTTCGGCACTGGCCTCGGGAAAGCGTTGCGGGTATTTGTAGCGGTCCAGCAAGGGCTTGAATTCGATGTCATTGCGCTGGATCCACTCGGCTTGGGCGACCCAAGGCGCGGCGTGCAGCCAAGCGTCCGGATCGGCCTGATCCAAGGCCCACAACATGATGTCCAGGCTTTGCGCCAGCACCACGCCGCCCGGCAAGACCAAGACCGGCACCGTGCCCTTGCTGGACGCCGCCAGCAATTCGGCCGGCTTGGCGCGCAAAGCCACCTCGCGCATTTCCAACTCAGCCCCGGCATAACGCAAAGCTAGCCTGGCACGCATGGCATAAGGGCAGCGGCGGAAGGTGTAGAGAATGGGCAGGCTCATGGCTTGAATCAGGGCGAATCGCGCAGCGCGGGCGCTTGTCGGACGATGGATTGAGAAATGGGCGACACAGCGCGCTTCAAGTCCCACGTTCAAGGGGGCTGTGCCATCGGGTCAAGGGATAGGCGGCGGCCTTCAAAACCGCAAAATCGCCATTGTCTTTCTCCCCCTGCCGAATGCCATCACTTTTCCTGCTTCGCCGCTGCCAACCCTCTTTGCGCAAGGCCCAAGCTCAGCTGAGCCAGCTGCCGGCTTGGCGCTTGTGCGGCATGAGCGAGCAGATGCGCAGCGCAGAGCAGGAGATTCAGGCCTTGGCGCCCGATGTGGTGGCCTGCGACCTGCGCCTGATGGACGGTCACGCCAGCCGCCTGGCCCGCCAAATGCAAAGCTGGCCGCAGCGCCCGCGTTTGCTCTTGCTCACGCCCACGGCCGATGATTTGCTCTTGTTCCAAACCTTGCGGGAAGGCGCCAGCGCCTACTGCCTGGACGTCAACCCGGCCAGTCCTGCACTGCCCGAAGTGGCAACAGCCCAGCCACTCCACAGTCCCCAGGCGCCGACCTTGACCCAAGGCCTGCATGCCTTGTGGGCGGGCCGGGCCAGCATGTCACCCCGCATTGCGCGTGAGTGCCTGCAAGCCCTGGGCTTGCGCCGCAGCTCCTGGGCCAGTGCCAGCCAAGCACCCGCATTGGCCCAAGCGAGCGGGCTGGCCACGGGTTCAGGCGGCCACGAGGGTCAGTTGTTGAGTCTGGTCTGCCTCGGCCTGCTGACCGATGAGATCGCGCGGCTATGGCAATGCGGGGTGGAGGCCATCGAGCAAGAGCTCTACGCCATTTACCGCCGCCTGCATCGCACGCCGCGGCTGGCACTTAGCGCGGCTTGAGGCTTGAGACCTGCGCTTGCGGCGCCTGGCCTCAGGCCACGCGCGGTGCGGTGTCGATGAAGCTTTGGCGGGCGCTGAGCTTGTCGAAATGACGCGCCAGATTGGGGCAATCGCTGCGCCAGTCAAGCGCGGGGAAGCGGAAGTCCAACCAGCCCAGGGCGCAACCCACGGCGATATCGGCCAGCGAGAAATGATTGCCCGAGCACCAGGCTTTCTCGCCCAGGCCTTGATTCATGGCCGTCAGCCCGGCCTGCACCTTGCTCATCTGGCGATCCATCCAGGCCTGGCTGCGCTGGGCTTCTTCGCGGCCGGACCAGGTTTGCTCCAGGCGCACCAGCACCGCGGCGTCCATGACGCCATCGGCCAGGGCCTCCCAGGTGCGCACCTCGGTGCGTTCACGGCCGCGCTCAGGGATCAGCTTACCCACGGGCGAGAGCGTGTCCACATATTCCACGATCACCCGTGAGTCGAATACCGCTCCGGTAATGGAGTCTTGCCCTTCCATCACCAGGCAGGGTACTTTGCCCAGAGGATTCATCTTCAAGATGGCATCACTGGCCCAGACATCTTCCAGCACAAACTGGTAGTCGAGCTTTTTCTCGGCCATGACGACGCGCACTTTTCGCACGTAAGGGCTGGCGAGTGATCCGATTAACTTCATATATTGCACTGCTGACACGTCATCCCGATTGGGCGCATTCTAGCCACGCGACTGTTGCAGATTGGGCTATACAAAGCGGGCGTTGTAGGGCAGACGAATTGCTGCTCGCGCAGTGGAAATTACCTGTTAAAAAAACAGCTTCGCACCCTCAGCGTCAGCCTGCAGCGGCCAAAGTGCCTACAAGGCGGATCGCCACCGCCCCCTCCGCACAAGCCGAGCACACCCTGCTTTGATAAGCTGGCTCATTGAGGAGCGTTCAAACCCATGCCAGCCGCCGACACAACCAGCCAGCCACCCAAGCAGGTCAGCCTGCGCCATGTGCGAGAAGAAGACCTGCCACTGCTGTGCCGCATGGCCGGCGACCCGAGCTGGCGCGGTGAATTCGAGTCCACACTGATGCGCAGCCCGCAATTCATGCGCAAGCGCTTCACCGAAGACGGCTTTTCCAGCGAGGCCGCGGAACGCCTGATGGTCTGTGACGCAAGCAGCGGCGCCGTCATCGGCAGCGTCTCGCATTTCCTGGCGCACCGTTACTCCAGCGCCCGTGAGATCGGCTGGAAGATTGATGACCCCGCGCTGCGCGGCCAAGGCTGGGGCACGGCCGCCGCGCAGGCCTTGGTGGACTATGTGTTCGAGAACTTCGAGATCAACCGCCTGAGCTGCGGCATGGACCCCGCCAACTTGGCCTCGCGCCGCGTCGCCGAGAAAGTTGGCTTCAGCTATGAAGGCCGGTTGCGCGGCGTGCTGTTTCTGCGCGGCCGCCATGCGGACGGCGAGATGTTCGGCCTGCTGCGGGAAGAATGGCTGGCCGCGCGCGCCAAGCGCTGATGCCCCTTTGCGCGTGACTTGCGCCGTGCACGCGGCCATCGCCGCAAGCGCCTAGCCTAAACCACCTGCCCGTCCACCACCTGAATCGTCTTGTCGCAACGCAAGGCCAGGTCGGGGTTATGGGTGACAAAGAGCACCGCCGTGCCGTGCACGCGATTGACCTCGCGCAGCAAGTCGAACACCGCGTCGGCACTCTTGGTGTCGAGATTACCGGTGGGCTCATCCGCCAAGAGCAGGGCCGGCTGCATGGCCAAGGCGCGGGCCACGGCCACGCGTTGCTGCTGACCACCGGAGAGGCGCCCGGCCGGGCTGTCCTTCCAGCGGCTCAGTCCCACGCTGTTGATCAAGGCCTCGGCGCGCGCCTGCATGGCCGCGTTCGGAAACCCTGCCAGGCCCAGCATGGGCAGCATCACGTTCTCCATGGCCGAGAAGGCGCCGATCAGATGGTGGTACTGAAACACAAAGCCGATGCTGCGGCCGCGCAAACGCGTCAGCGCTTGATCATCCAGGCGGGTGGTTTCCTCGCCGGCAATGCTCAACTGGCCCTGGGTCGGCCGGTCCAGCAAACCCACGATATTGAGCAGCGTGCTCTTGCCCGACCCCGAGGGGCCCATGACGGCACAGAACTCGCCCGCCGACAGACTCAAGTCAATGCCGTGCAGGACTTCCACCTCGGTGGGCTCGCCCACATTGAAAGACTTGCGCACTTGGCGCAGTTGCACCACCGGCTGCTGCTCAAACGGCGCGCTCACCAAGGGCAGGGGCGAATATTTATCCACGGATGGCCACCACGGGGTCAAGTCTTGCTGCCCGCAAGGCCGGGGCAAGCGCGGCCAGCAAGCCGGTCAAGCTGGCCAGGCCCAGGGCACTGAGGATCAAGCTCGGCGTCAAGCTCACCACAAACATGGGCGTGCCATCAGCATTGCGAACATAGTGCAGCCACAGCTGCAAGGCCACGGCGCCAATCAAAGAACCCAGGGCCGCGCCACCCAGGCCCAGCACCCCACCTTGAATCAAGAACACCCGCATGATCTGAGCCCGCGAGATGCCCATGGCACGCAGGATGCCGATCTCCTTGGAGCGCTGCACCACCGACACCACCAAGACACTGGCAATGCCAAAAGCCACTGAGAGGCCGACAAAGAATCGGATGGCCGTGTTGGCCGTTTGCTGCGACTGCACCGCGCTGAAGAACTGCGCATTGGTCTTGATCCAGCTATCGGCCTGCACGCCGGTGCGCGCGGTGATGCGCTGGGCAATGCGCTCGGCGGCGTAGACATCGCGCACCGTCACCTCGATGCTGGTGACGCCGCCCGGATAGCCCAGCAAGCTTTGCGCGCTGTGCAGGGCCAGATAGCCGGCGCGCTGATTGGCCCCCTTATTGCCCAGGTCCAGAATGCCCGCGATCTGAAAGGTATTGCTGGCGCCGGTGGCGGCGCTGATATTGAGCTTGTCACCCACGCTCACGCCCAGGTCGGCGGCCAGCTCGGTGCCGATCAGCACATCGGTGGCGCCCAGGCGCGAACGGCCTTGCACGATTTTTTCGGAGAGATTGACGATGCGCTCATAACTCTCATTTTCCACGCCTTGCACGCTCAGCGATCGGCTGGTGCTGCCGCGCAGAATCAGGGTGGAGCCGCTGACGATGGGCGAGGCATCTCGCACATCGGGCATGGCGCGCAACTGGGCCAGCACCGCCTGCCATTGGTCGATGGACTTGAGCCGCTGCAAGGGCGCTTGCAGGCGGTCAGCATGCAGTGCGGCATCCGGCGCGGTGTCCGTGGGATGCAAAACCCGCACCGTCTCTTTGGGTGGCAGCAGCTGAATATGGGGCGAGGCCGTCAAAACCCGCCGCACGAAATTGCCCTGCAGGCCCTCCAGCAAGGCGGACATGAACACGATCACCGCCACGCCAATGGCCACGCCGGCAATGATGAACAGGGTCTGCATCCGCCCTTCACGCAAAAAGCGCGACGCGACGATCCACTCAAAAGGCTGCCAGCGCGCCAGTGCCACGACTCAGCCCCCAGGGCTTGAAGCGCCGGCAGCCACCGCGCGCACGCGCTGACCGGCACGCAGCCCAGGGGACGCCTCGGTCAAGACCTGCTGGCCCGCCTGCAAGCCTTGCAAAACCTCCACCCAGCCACCCGAGCGAAGACCCAGCTTGAGTTCCGTTCGCCGCAGTTCTTGCCCCGCATCGTCCAGGACCCAGACCCAGGGTGCCGCAGAGGCGCTCTCATGCAAGGCATCAAGGGGCAGAACCAGAGCCTGGGGCCGCCGCGCCACCTCGATCTCGACCGACACCGTCATGTCCTGGCGCAGATAGTCCGGCGGCTCGGCGACGCGCAGGCGCAATTCGACGGAACCGCGCTGAGCATCCACACCAGGGCTGATCAAACTCACCTGCGCCTTGAAACGCTGCTGGGCATAGGCGTCGGCGGAAGCCAAAGCGGGCAGGCCCTGGCGCAGCAAGCCCATATTCTTTTCGTCGATCTGGGCGATCAACTCGGTAATGCCTTGTGGCGACAACACGAACAAGGCCTTGCCCGCCTGCACCACCTGGCCGGGCTCGACATTGCGGTCAATCACCTGGCCCGCCACCGGCGCCTTGATCTGGGTGTAGTTCAAGCGTGCCTGCGCGGCCTCGGCATTGGCCTGCGCCTCGGCCAGAGTGGTCAGGGCGAGTTGCAGTTCACTGCCATTGGGCGCGTGAGCCGCCAACTGGGTCCGCGCACTGCTGGCCTGGGCCTGGGCCACATCCAGGGCGCGCTGCGCTTCGTCCAGGGCGGCCTGGCCAATGAAGCCCTGCTTGAACAAATCGTGCTGGCGCGTGAACTGCGCCTTGGCCTGGGCCAGATTGGCGGCGGCTTGTTTGTCGGCCTGCAAGGCCACGGGTGCTTGCACTTCCTTGAGCTGCCGCAGCTTGAGTTCGGCTTGCGCAACCGCCAGGGCAGCCGCCTTGGCCACCGCGCGAGCCTCGCGCGCATCCAGCTCGGCCAGCACTTGCCCGGCCTTGACGTCATCCCCCTCAGTGACCGCCACGCTCAAGATCGTGCCCGTGACTTGGCTGCCCAGATCCACCCGGTGCTGCGTCTGCACCCGTGCGCTGGCCACCACGGTCTGCACAAAGTCCCGCGGCTGCAGCGACAGAGTTTTGACTTGAGGGCCCTGCAGCTGGCGCAGCAAAAACACGGCCAGAAGGAGCACGAGCAGCAGCGCCGGCAAAGCGGTTTTCCAATGCGCCGCCAGCCATGCCAAGCGCGTGGATGCCGTCCCTGCCTTCTTGATGTCCTCTTCGACCATGAGCGCTCGCTCCCCTTCTCCTCAGACCCCAGCAGACAAGTGTGCGGCTCGTAACGAGGCGGGCGATTGATATTGATCAAAGCAGGCGTGGGCGGCGCCAGCGGGCGCGGCAGCCCGGAATTACCGACAACCACCCGCACTGCAGACTAGGGCTTGCCTGCCCAAGCCTTGCTGCGCCAGCATGAGGCTGCCGCCCTGCCTTCCTGCTTCAGGGCTGCCAAGCCAAGGAGCCCCGCCATGATCAAGGTCAGCGTGATGTACCCCTACGCCGCCGAGGCGCGTTTTGATCACCACTACTACCTCAACAGCCATATGCCCATGGTCAAACGCCTGATGGGCGAGGCCTGCCTGAGCTACACGGTGGACAAAGGCCTGGCCGGCAGCGCGCCGGGTGCGCCGCCGAGCTTCATCACCATGTGCCACATGCTGTGCAGCTCGGTGGAGAGCTTTCAGGCCGCCTTCGCTCCGCACGCCAAAGCCATCATGGCCGACATCCCCAACTACACCGATCTGAGCCCGGTGCTGCAGATCAATGAGGTGCTGGTGGGCTAGGCGCGCGCGGAACAAATCAGATCAGCCCGTGCTAGCAAGCGGGTAGGCGGTTAAAATTCGCGGGTTTTTCCGGAGCCATCGCCGCGCCAAGGCGCCGCCAGCGGCTTCGCATCCCCTCACCCCAGCTCAGTGGCCTTGCGCCGCACACCGCCATGAACAATGCCGCCGCCTCCTTCTCGATCAGCGCCCTATCGCCCCTGGATGGCCGCTACGCCTCCCGCGTGGCCGCCCTGCGCCCGCTGCTGTCGGAATACGGCCTGATGCACCGCCGCGTGCAGGTCGAGGTGGAATGGTTCATCGCCCTGTCCGACGCCGGCTTTGCCGAGTTCAAGCCCCTGAGCGAAGCCGCCCGTGGCCTGCTGCGCGGCCTGGTGACGCGCTTCACCGAAGCCGATGCCCTGGCCATCAAAGACATCGAGAAGACCACCAACCACGACGTCAAGGCGGTTGAATACTGGCTCAAGGCCCGCTTCGATGCCTCGCCCGAGCTGAAGGCCGCCGGTGAGTTCGTGCACTTTGCCTGCACCAGCGAAGACATCAACAACACCAGCCACGGCCTGATGCTCAAGGCCGCGCGCGCCGAGGTGCTGCTGCCCACGCTGGACCGCATCACCACCAAGCTGGCCGAAATGGCCCACACCTTGGCCGCCGTACCCATGCTCAGCCGCACCCACGGCCAGACCGCCAGCCCCACCACCGTTGGCAAGGAAATCGCCAACGTGGTGGCGCGCCTGCGCAATGCCCGCGCCCGCATCCATGATGTGAAGCTGCTGGCCAAGATGAACGGCGCCGTCGGCAACTACAACGCCCACCTGAGCGCCTGGCCCGAGTACGACTGGGAAGCCTTCAGCCAGCGCGTGATCGAGCAGCAGCTGGGCCTGACTTTCAACCCCTACACCATCCAGATCGAGCCGCATGACTACATGGCCGAGCTGTTCGACGCGGTCACCCGCGCCAACACCATCCTGATCGACTGGTCACGCGATGTGTGGGGTTATGTCTCGCTGGGTTACTTCAAGCAGCGCACCAAGGCCGGTGAAATTGGGTCCTCGACCATGCCGCACAAGGTCAACCCGATTGACTTCGAAAACGCCGAAGGCAACTTCGGCCTGGCCAATGCCTTGCTGACCCATCTGAGCCAGAAGCTGCCGATCAGCCGCTGGCAGCGTGACCTGACCGACTCCACCGTGCTGCGCAATATGGGCGTTGCCCTGGGCTATGCGGTGCTGGGTTACGAGAGCCTGTTGAAGGGCCTGGACAAGCTGGAAGTCAACGAAGCCGGCCTGGCCGAGGACCTGGACAGCGCCTGGGAAGTGCTGGCCGAGCCCATCCAGACCGTGATGCGCCGCTACGCCTTGCCCAACCCCTATGAGCGCCTGAAAGAGCTGACCCGCGGCAAGAGCATCACCGCCGAGTCCATCCGCGAATTCATCACCGGCCTGGAATTGCCCGAAGCTGAAAAGACTCGCCTGCTGGCCATGACACCGGGCAGCTACACCGGCAAGGCTGCAGAGTTGGCGAAGAAGATCTAACGATCTGAGTGACTGACCGATCGATCGAGCTGACAAAGCAAGTGAGCCGGTCAGTCCTCAACTGAGGGGCGGTCTCAGCGCAACACCCCCTTGCCCAGCCACTGAGGCCACATGGCCAGGCTGACCGAGCCGTCCGCCACGCCGGGATCTTCGACCAGCGCGGCTTGCACGGCGGCACTATTGCCGCTGCGGGCAAACAAGATCTCAGCGATGGGGCCTTCACTCAGGCGGTACCAGGCGCCGATCAGCTCAGCCTTGAGCAAGGCTTCCAGCTTGTCAGCCAGCGCGATGGACGACGCGGCAGCCTGGCTGCTGCGCCCCAGCAGCACAATGCGCGACTCCTCAATGCCGTTCGGGTCAATCCCCTCGGTGTTCAAGCCGCGCCGGGCACCACAGGGCGTGGCGTTGACGGTCATATAGCCCTCGCGCACATAGTCGTCCGGCTCGAAGTAGCTTTGCAGCTGTTCGCGGCTGGCCGCGCGGACGAGCACGATGCCGCGCTTGAGGCCGCTCGGGTCGCGCAACGGGCCGGCGGCCAAGAGCAGGCCCTGGCCGAACAAGCGCTTGAAGTTGTCGATATGGCCGCGCTGCATGGCGGCCACAGCGGCCTTGTCGTCCGGCGTGGGCCGGCCGCGCTCAAGAAAGATGAACCACAGCAATTCAGGTGCCTGAGGCGCTGGCTGTGCCCATGCCGCCATCGGCAGGCTGCTCAAGCCAAGAAGGGCATGGCGTCGTCGCATCATGATCAGTCTCCTCACAAGGGACGTTCACACAGACTCAGATCGCGTCGGGCTCCAACAAAGGTTCGGGCTCGGGCGGGGGGGGTGGCGGCGCCAGCGGCCAACTCATTTGCAAACGCGCGCCACCCAGCAGCGGTGAGGCGCCCATGCGGGCCTTGCCGCCATGCACCTCGGCCACCCGGCGCACGATGGCCAGGCCCAGGCCGAAGCCGCGGCTGCCGCGCTCCTTCTCGCGGTCCAGGCGTTTGAAGGGCACGAACACGGCCTCGCGCATGTTTTCAGGCACGCCCTCACCATCGTCTTCCACCACCAGAAAGACCTGACCGTCCTCCACCCAAGCCGACAAGGCGATGCGCGCCCGGCCATGGCGCGCCGCATTGCGCAGCGCATTGCGCAAGGCATAGGGCAGCAAGCGGGCGTCGAAGCGCACCGGGCGGTCCAGGCGCAGATGGGTGCTGAGCTGCTTGCCTTCAAGCAGCGGCACCAAGCTGGCGGCTTCATGGCTCAGCAGGGCTTGCAGATCACCTGTTTCGCAACTGGGCTGCAAAGCGCCCATGTCCAGGCGGGCGATGGTGAGGCTGGCGTCGATCAGGGTGTCGAGTTCATCCAGATCGCGCTCGCAGGCTTGCACGGCCAGCTCACGCTTGCCCATGTCTTCTTCTTCGACCAAGGCATCGATGGCAAAGCGCAGTCGCGCCAGCGGCGTGCGCAGCTCATGCGAGATCGCGCCGGTCAGCTCGCGCTGGGTCGCCAGGGCCGCGGCCAGGCGCTCCAACGTGGCGCGCGCGCCCGCCGCTATCGGGGCGAACAAGCGGCTTTCGGGTTCGGCAATCGCCAGCTCGAAGCGGCCCTCGGTCATCGCATCGGCCGCCATTTGCAGGCGCCGGATATCACGCCAGATCGGCCGCAGAATCCAGGCCGCCAGCGCGAACACCGCCAGCGCCAAGCCCAGGCCCGCCAGCAACTGCATCCAGACCTCGCGCGGCAGGCTGACGATGGTCTCATTCGCCCGCGCCTCCACATTCAGCGGCCCGAGGCGCAGCACCTGAAAGTCATCCGTCGGCTTGCTCGCGCCGGTATTGGGCAAGGCGGCGTAAATGCGGCGATTGAAGCCCAGCACCACCAACTCGCCACGGGCCAGGGCGGCACGATTGGCCGCGTTCAGCTCGGAACCGGAGACGATGGTCACCGGATAAGAAAACTGGTCGTCCAGCACCTGCACCCGGCTCTGCCGCTGCTCGGCAGACAAAGGCCCCAGCTCGGCCACCAGAATGTCGACCGTGCCGCGCATGAAGCGGCGCACATAGTTGTCGGTGACGCCGTTGACGGCCAGGCTCATCAAGCCCTGAATCAACCACACCAGCGCCAGCGCGGCCAGCCCCAAGCCCAGCGCGACCCGGGTCATGGGTGAGCGCATTTTCATGGGCACGGCCGCAGCCTCAATCCTTGGCGAAAAGATAACCTTGCCCTCGGACGGTCTTGATGCGCTCGGCGGCTTGCGCGTCGTCGCCGATCTTCTTGCGCAGGCGCGACACGCGCGCATCGATGGCGCGGTCCAGGCCATCGAACTCAATGCCGCGCAGGCCTTGCATGATGTCTTCACGGGTCACGGTGCTGCCGGCCCGTTCGGCCAGGAAGAGCAGCAAGTCGTACTCGGCCGTGGTCAGCTCCACCGGCGCGCCGGCCACGCGCACATCGCGGGCCGAGGGCTTAATCACCAGCGCGCCAAAACGCAGCTCGTCCGTTTCGGCAGCGGACGCACTCGGCGCATCCCGGCGCAGCAAGGCCTTGATGCGGGCCAACAGCACGCGCGGCGCCACGGGCTTGGTGATGTAGTCGTCGGCACCGCCTTCCAGGCCCAGCACCTGGTCGATATCGTCATCGCGCGCGGTCAGCATGACGATGCGGCCGGTGAATTGCGCGCGCGTGTCACGCAGCACATCGAAGCCGTCTTTGCCAGGCAGATGGCCGTCCAGCAAGACCACATCGAAGTTCTCGGCGCGCATCAAGGCCTCACCGTCCAGGCCGTTGACGCAATGCGTCACGGCATAGCCGCTCTTGCGCAAGGCCTCAGCCACCAGCTGGGCCAGACGTTCATCGTCCTCCACCAACAAGATGCGTGCGGCTGCTGTCTCTTCCGTATTCATCACTTGTGCCCTATCAAAACCTATCAACTATTGTGCCTGCGCGGGCCAGCCTCAGCGGCTGCCGGTGCAGGCCAAGGCGGCAATCTTCCAAGCCTGTCCCTGGCGCAGCAATTGAATGGACTGCACGCCCTCGCACGCAAAGGGCTGGCCGGCGTCGCGCCCGCTCATCTGCACGTTCAACCAGGCATGGGCAAGCGGGCCATGGCGCTCCAGGCGCAAGCTGCTGACGCGCTGCTCGAACTCGGTCCAGCGCCCACCCGGCCCAAGCAACTCAGCCCGCTGGCGCATGAATTCGCGCAGGCTGATGCAGCCCGCGGCCGGCGCATCAGCCAGGCTGATGGCAGCTCGACCCTGCATCCAAAAGGGCAAGGCCGAGATCTCGGGCACCCGGCCCTGGCCATTGTTGAAGGCACGGCTGAAGCGCTGCAGCAAGGCGTGGATCTGGGCCTCGTCATCGCGAGCGTCCGGGCTGCCTTCCGGCATGTCCTTGGAACTGTCAGCCTCCCAGCAGAAGAGCCGGCTCAAGCCCGCATTGCCTTCCAGGGCCACATCCTCCTGGTGGCGAAAGCCTATGCTTTGCAGCACTTTCTGCGAGGGCGCATTGTCCAGCGCGGTGCTGGCAAACAAGCGCCGCTGCCCCAGCACCTCTTGCGCGTAAGCCAGGCAAGCGGCGGCAGCCTCACGCGCATAACCCTGGCCCCAAAAACGCGGCAAGAAAGCGTAGCCGATGTCGGGCGCGGGCAGATAGTCGCGCTGCAGCAAGCCACACATGCCCAGCACCTGTCCGTCACTGGCGCGCTCCACCGCCCACAGGCCCAGGCCGCTGGCCCAGTAGCCGGCAAAAAGCTTTTCTTCCATCCAGCTTTGCGCCGCGGCCAGATCATGCACGCCGGGGTCGCGGATGTTCTTGATCCACGAGGGCTCCAGCAACTGCTCCAGCACATAAGGCGCGTCACTGCGCTCAAACCAGCGCAGGCGCAGGCGTTCGCTCGTCAGTACCCGCATCGAAAAAGCATCTCCACTGCAAAAACCCGGACAATATGGCACTTCAACTGTGCCCATCATCGCCCATGAATTTCATCCAGCAACTCCACCAGGCCGAAACTCTCAACGACTCGCTGCTGTGCGTGGGCCTGGACCCCGAACCCGCCAAGTTCCCCGGCGCCTGGAAGGGCGACGCCGGCCGCATCTACGACTTCTGCGCCGCCATCGTGGACGCCACCAAGGATCTGGCCCTGGCCTTCAAGCCCCAAATCGCCTACTTCGCCGCCCACCGCGCCGAAGATCAGCTGGAGCGCCTGATGGCCCACATCAAACGCGTGGCCCCCAGCGTGCCGGTGATTCTGGACGCCAAGCGCGGCGACATCGGCTCCACCGCCGAGCAATACGCCAAAGAAGCCTTCGAGCGCTATCAGGCCGATGCGGTGACGCTCTCGCCCTTCATGGGTTTTGACTCGATCGAGCCCTATCTGCGCTACTCCGACAAGGGCGCCATCCTGCTGTGCCGCACCTCCAACCCCGGCGGCAGCGACTGGCAGAACCAGCGCCTGGCCGATGTGCCCGGCACGCCCAAGCTCTACGAACACCTGGCCCGCCTGGCGCAGACCGACTGGAACAAGAACGGCCAACTCGGCCTGGTGGTGGGCGCCACCTTCCCGGCCGAGATTGCCCGCGTGCGTGAACTCGCTCCCACCCTGCCCCTGCTGATTCCGGGTGTGGGCGCACAAGGCGGCGATGCCACGGCCACGGTCAAGGCCGGCTGGCGCGCTGGCCTGGGCGGCCTGCAAGGCCAGGGCGGGCCGGTGATTGTCAGCTCCTCCCGCGCGGTGCTTTACGCCAGCAGCGGCAATGACTTTGCCGCCGCCGCGCGCCGCGTCGCGCTGGACACGCGCGAGCTGCTGAACCAAGCCCGCCGCGCCTGAGCCCAGGCAAGCCCCAGGGCGCGGCGAGTCCACACGCCGCGCCAGGCCGGGCCTTGACGCCCCCTCAGACGGGTGAGAACTATTGCGCAAATCCCTAGCGATTGCTGAATTACCCCCGATTTCAGGTGCTGTACCAATGGTCGCGCCGGCCTAAGTCAGGGGAAACTCCGGCCCGGACGGGTTCATTGACGGCTCAATGAATCGGGAAGCCGCTCACTATCGGGCGATTCAGTCGACGAGGGCGGAGTGAGTAGAGCAGATTCCCAGGATGATTTGAGCAGCCTGGTCGGGCAAGACCTGACACCGGCGGATCAGCAAGCGCGGCTGGAGCATGGCGTGCGCTGGCGCTCGATCCGGCTGTTCATGAGCGTGGGCTCACTGATCCTGAGCCTCAGCACCGTGATGCTGCTGCTCAGCCGCTCGCCGAGTGAACATCTGGGTGGCTGGTTGCCACCCATTCTGGCGGGCACCCTGGCCCTGGGTTGCGCCCTGTGCTACTGGCGCATGCCTCGCCGCTACGGCCGGCAGGCCATGGTTCTGCTGATGGCCGGCATTTTGCTGGTGACCGTCAGCATCTCGGTGTCCCGTGACCTCGGCACCCATTCCATCACCCTGGCCATCACCGGCCTCTTGATCGCCATGGCCACCGGCATGCTGGGCCTGCGCGCCGGCTTGGGTCTGGCCCTACTGGCCGGGCTGTCGCTTTGCGGCTTGAGCTGGGCCGAGGCCCTGGGCTGGGTCACCAGCCAATCCGCCAATCACACCATCGGCGTGCGTGCCGCTGCCCAACTGATCAATCTGCTCACCGGCTTGCTGATTGGCGTGGGCCTTTTGCGCATCGTCGAGCGCGGCTCGCGCGAGGCGATGGAGCGCAGCGCACGCTTCCGCGGCCTGCTCAGCATGGCGGCCGACTGGTACTGGGAGATGGACCGCGAGTTCCGCTTCACCCATCTGGCCGAAGACAAGCCCGGCCGCTCCGGCCTGGACCTGCAAGCCCGCCTGGGCAAGACGCCCTGGGAATTGGGCGAGTTGGCGGCGCAGGAAGACGATATCGATGCGCACCGCGCCGATCTGGAATCGCACCGCCCCTTCCACGGCTGGGTGGCCCGGCGTGTCGGCCTGAACGGCGAGCCGCGCTATGTGTCCATCAGCGGCGAACCACGCTTTGACGCCCAAGGCAATTTCCGTGGTTACTGGGGCGTGGGCCGCGACGTGACCGATGAGGTCAATGCCGAGCAAGCCATTCAGGCCACCGAGACCCGCTACCGCGAGTTGTTCCGCCGCTCGCCCTCGCCACTGGTGCTGCACCGCTGGGGGCGTGTCATCGATGCCAACCCCGCCGCCATGGCCATGTTCGGCTACACCCAGCGCAGCAGCATGGTGGGCCAGGACTTGTACTCGCATTACGAGCCGGGCGACGATGAGCGCGCCCGCCAACGCGCCGCCAAGATGGAAGGCATGGCCGTCGGCGCCATGCTGCCCATGGCCGAGTTCCGCCTGCGCACCCTGTCACGGCGCCGCCGCCTGGTCAGCGCCACCAGCGTGCGGGTGGAGGCCGTCAACGGCCCGGCCACCCTGAGCTTTTTCATTGACCAGACCGAGCAGTCACGCGCCCAGGAAGCCTTGCGCCGCTCCGAGGCCCTGCTCTCGCACTTGGTGGCTACCAGCCCCGATGTGATCACGTTGACCGAGCTGGCCACCGGCCGCTACGCCATGGTCAACAAGACCTTTGAGCGCCTGTCAGGACACGCCATCGAGGAAGTGCTGGGCCGCACCGCCGAAGAAATCAACGTCTGGTATGACCTGCAGGAGCGCGCGCGCGTGCTGGAAGCGATTCGCGCCCATGGCCGCGTCTCCGAACACCCGGTGACCTTCCGCAACAAGGCCGGCGAGCCCATCTCCATGGTCATGTCGGCCGCGCCCTTCGAGATGGATGGCGAGCATTACCTGGTCATCAACGCCCGCGATGTGACCGACTCCGAACGCTCACGCCTGGTTCACCAGGCGATTCTGGAGAACGCCTCCATCGGCATCGCGCTCACCCGCGACCAGCACTTTGTGCAGGCCAATCGCTGGGTGGAGAACATGTTCGGCTGGCCGCAAGGCGGCATGGTCGGCCAGCACAGCCGGGAGGTCTGGCCCAGCGACGCCGATCACGCCGCCATCGGCGAGGAAATCGGCCCGCGCCTGGCGCAGGGCGAGCAAGTCGAGGTGGAGCGGCCGATGCGACGCCGCGATGGCAGCACCTTTTTGTGCCGCCTGCTGGTCAAGGCCGTGGACCCCACCCACCCCAGCCGTGGCGGCACCATCTGGATCATGGAAGACGTCACCGAGCGCCGCCGCGTGGAGGCCGCTCTCGCCCAGGCCAAGGACGATGCCCAGGCCGCCAACCGGGCCAAGAGCGCCTTCCTGGCCAATACCAGCCACGAGCTGCGCACGCCGCTGAACGGCCTGCTGGGCCTGGCGCGCATGCTGCAAAAGCCCGATCTGGCCGAGCCCACCCGGCGCGAATACCTCGACCAAATGCTGGACAGCGCCGAAAGCCTGTCGGGCCTGATCTCCGACATCCTCGACCTCTCCAAGATCGAAGCCGGCCGGCTCACCCTGGAAACCGCCCCCTTCGGCCTGCGCGAGATGCTGGCCACCATGCGCATGGCTTACCTGACGCTGGCGCACGCGCGCGGCCTGAGCTTTGACATCCATATCGAGCCCGCCGTGCCCGCCTGGGTGATGGGCGACCAAACGCGCATCCGCCAGATCCTCAGCAACTACCTGGGCAATGCGCTCAAGTTCACGGCCAGCGGCTCGATCTCGGTGCAGGTACGCGCCTTGGCCAACGAGCGCATCCGCATCGAGGTCACCGACACCGGCCCGGGCATCGCGCCGGAGCTGTTCGAGCACCTGTTCCAGCCCTTCACACAGGCGGACGAGTCCACCACCCGGCGTTTCGGCGGCACCGGCTTGGGCCTGTCGATCTGCCGCGAACTGGCCACCTTGATGGGCGGCGAAGTGGGCCTGCAAAGCCAGCCCGGCCAGGGCTCCACTTTCTGGGCCGAGTTGCCGCTGCCGGCCGCCGCAACGCCCATCAGCAGCCGCCCGCGCGAAGCCACCGACAACCGCGATCTGCAAGGCCTGCGCGTGCTGATGGTGGAAGACCACCCGGTCAATATGATGATTGCCGTGGCCCAGTTGCAGCAGTGGGGGCTGGAAGTCTCGCAAGCCAATGACGGCAGCCAGGCCGTCGAGGCGGTGCACGCCGCCGCCAGCATGGGCAAGCCTTTTGACGCCATCTTGATGGACGTGCAAATGCCGGTGATGAGCGGCCACGAAGCCACCCGCGAGCTGCGCAAACGCTTCAATGCCGAGGAGCTGCCCATCGTCGCCCTGACGGCCGCCGCCCTGGTGTCCGAACGCGACGAAGCCCTGGCCGCTGGCATGAATGAGTTCCTGACCAAGCCGATCGATGCGCCCAAGCTGCGCGCCACCCTGGTGCGGCTGATCGGGCACCGGGACAACGGCCAGACGCGTCGCTGAGCCCTGCAGGCCGCCACCCGCTGCCTGACTGCAGCGTGGCGGCCCTGCCTGCTGTTATTCCCTCTCCTGTCCCCCGACCAAAGCGCGGTGGCTCACGCCTGCGCCCTTGGCACAAAGGCCTGGGCCTGAAGCGGCGAAATAGGCCCGCTTCATGGCCCACAGACCCGCTTGAACAGGGCCAAGCCGACCGAAGATGGCTTGGCGCCCGATGAGAGGCAAAACGCCGCCGGCGTGAACTGGTGCATCAACTATTGATGTAAGGCATGTCCCGGCTCGCCAATGCGCCTACTATGAATTGCGCCAGCCGAGCATGCCGGGCCGAGATCGGCACGGCGGATTGGCGCAAGTCGCAGCCGGCAAGCTGAGGCACGCTCCACCTGGCGCTCAAACCCAAACAGGAGACACCGATGACATTCTTCAGCGCGTTCAAGAAGACTCTGCAACTGATGCTGGCCAGTCTGGTGATGGCGGGTGCCGCCCAGGCCGCTGACCAAGGCACGGCAGCGGAAGCCGAAGCCATGGTCAAAAAAGCCGTGGCCTACATCAAGGCCAATGGGACAGAAAAAGCCTACGAGGAATTCACCAACGGCAAGTCCTTCAAGGACCGCGACCTCTACATCATCGTCTACGACCTGAACGGCAAGAACCTGGCCCAAGGCGCCAATCCCAAGCTGGTCGGCAAGGACTTGATCGGCCTGAAGGATCCGGACGGCAAGCCCCTGATCCAGATGTTCATCGACCTGGCCAAGACCAAGGGCAAGGGTTGGGTGGAGGGCTACAAATTCCTCAACCCGGTCTCGCAGAAGATTGAAGGCAAGGCCATGTATCTGGAACGCGTCGGCGACACCCTGGTCGGCTGCGGCATCTACAAGAACTGAATCCCGCACATCGCGGCGCCGGGAAGCCTGCGCCGCGTCTGACAGCCGCGACCCCAAGCCCGCCAAAGAGCGGCGCCATGGCGGCGGACCTCTCGCTCAACAATGTTCGGAGACAAGCCATGAACACGATTGCAATCCTGAAGCGCCTGATGAGTGCCGGCCTGATGGCCCTGCTGATGAGTGGCGCCGTTCAAGCCGCACCGGCTGCCGAGCGCGGCAGCGCCGCCGAAGCCGAGGCCATGGTCAAGAAGGCCGTGGCCCTGATCAAGGCCAATGGCCCAGAAAAGGCCTACGAAGAATTCACCAATGGCACGTCCTTCAAGGACCGCGACCTCTACGTCTTCGTCTACGACATGACGGGCAAAAACCTGGCCCATGGCGCCAATGCCAAGCTGGTGGGCAAGGACCTCAGCGGGCTGAAAGATCCCGATGGCAAGCTGGTCTTGCCCCTGCTCTTTGAGGTGGCCAAAGGCAAGGGCAAGGGCTGGACCGAGGAATTCAAATTCCGCAACCCGGTCAGCCAGAAGCTGGAGCCCAAAGTGGTTTACGTCGAACGACTCGGCGACACCTTGATTGGCTGCGGCATCTATAAGAACTGAGCCCCGCTTTGACGCGCTCCGCGAACCTTGCGGAGCGCAGCCCCGCTGCCGCCCCTCGGGGCTCGCAGCCTGTCCATTTGACTTCCGCCACTGCCGGAGCCCGCTGATGAATTTACGCGATATGAAAATCGGACCGCGCCTGGGCCTCGGCTTTGGCGCCATTTTGTTGGCCGCCATTGCCATGCTGGTGGGCGCCTTGCTCAGCAACGGCAGCAGCCGGGCGGCCTTGCTGGACACCTTGCAGCGCTCCGCCGCGCAGCAGGACATGGCGGTCCAGATGCACAACGCCCTGCTCAGCAGCGCGGTGGCGGTGCGCAATATGGGCCTGCAGACGGAGGTCAGCGGTGTTCAAAAAGACGAGGCCGAAGCGAAGAAGCAGCGCGCCACCTACCTCGCCGCCAAAGCCAAATTGGAAACCACCGATCTGGGCGCGGAAGAGAAAGCCATCTTCGCCCGCCTGGCCGATATCGATAGCCAGATGGACGCGCAGTTCAAAGACGCCGTCGACCTCGCTGCCCAGTTCAACACCGAGCAGGCCGCCAAGGTGATCACCACCAAGATCGACCCCCTGCTCAACAAGGCCGTGACGGAGCTGATGGCCTTCATCGCTATCCAGAAGCAACACGGCGATCAAGCTACCGAACAAGCCAATGCGCGCAATGCCACCACCGTGGGCGTGATCAGCATGGCCGGCGCCCTGGTGCTGGCCATGGCCGCGCTGATGGCCTGGCGCTTGACCGTCAGCATCACCCAGCCGCTGCAAACCGCCTTGGCAGCGACCGCACGGGTCGCCAATGGCGATCTGGTCAGCCCGATTGAAATCAGCGGCAAGGACGAAGCCGCGCAGTTGCTCGGCGGCCTGCTGGAGATGCGCGACGGCCTGGCCCGCATGGTCAGCGAGGTGCGCAGCGGCGCCGAGAATATTTCCACCGGCGCGAACGAGATTGCCGCCGGCAATGCCGATCTTTCGCAACGCACCGAAAGTCAGGCTAGCAATCTGGAGGAAACCGCCGCCTCGGTGGAGCAACTCAGCGCCACGGTCAAGAACAATGCCGAAACCGCGCGTCAAGCCAATGGCATGGCCAGCTCAGCCAGCACCGCGGCCGTCAAGGGCGGCGAGGTGGTGGGCCAGGTGGTGGCGACGATGCAGGAAATCAGCGCCTCGTCGAAGAAGATCTCCGACATCATCGGCGTCATCGATGGCATCGCTTTCCAGACCAACATCCTGGCGCTGAATGCCGCCGTGGAAGCCGCGCGTGCCGGCGAGCAGGGACGCGGCTTCGCCGTCGTTGCCAGCGAGGTGCGCAGCTTGGCGGGCCGCTCGGCCGAAGCCGCACGCGAGATCAAGACCTTGATCGGCGCCAGCGTCGAGCGGGTTGAAGTGGGCAGCCGCCTGGTTGGCGCTGCCGGTGAGTCGATGGGCGATATCGTCAGCCAGGTCAAGCATGTGGCGACCCTGATCAGCGAGATCAGCAGCTCAGCGCATGAGCAGACCAGCGGCATCAGCCAGATCAATCAGGCCATCACCCAGCTCGACCATGTCACGCAGCAAAACGCAGCCCTGGTGGAAGAAGCCGCTGCCGCGGCCGAGAGCCTCAACGGCCAGGCCGCGCGCATGGTGGAAGTCGTCAGCGTTTTCAAGCTCCACTGAACGCCGCTGCGGCGGCGGGCTTCACCCGGCCGCCCCGCAGTGAGCGCCTAGGCTCAGGGGCAGATCCACAGCAGCAAGCGCTGCCCTTGCGCCAGGGCCGAGGCCGCGAAGGCGGCCAGCTCGGCCAGCAACGCCTCCAGATCCAGCGCCTGCACCGGCTGGCCGCGCGAGGTTTCCAGCGCCTGCCAGTTGCTGGCATGCTCGGCAATTTCTTCGAGCGACATCTGGGCCATCAGCAGGCCCAAGTCTTCCGGCAAAGCCACCAGCCAGGGGTCGCCCTCCACGCTGTCGGGCGAAGCGCCCAGGCGCTCAAAACCCTTCAGATAGTCGGCCAGTGCGCGCACCTCGGCGGGCTGGCGCATCAGCACAAAACGCAGGCTGGCCCATTGAGCGGGCGTGATGGCGGGCAACTCCAGTGTCGACCAGACATTGGCATGACCTTGGGTGACAAGAATCGCCGAAGCGTCATCGGGAGAGGCGGCAATCAGATCTGTGAGCATGGGCATCGCGCCCCGGCAGCGCAGGGCGTTTTGAAATTGGCAAAGCGCTGGATTGTCCCCTGTTCACGCAGCAAGCGCAGAAGTGGCCTCAGCGCGCCCCTGCTTGCGCCCGGCCCTCACAAGCCCAGCAAGGGCTCGCGGGTGTAAGACAAACCCATCATGTAGGCCAGCATCAGCAGCGCGCCCAGATAGGCCAGGCTGCGAAACTCGCCCCGGCCCATGGCCAGATAAGCGCAGACGGTGTAGCCCACCAGCGCCAGCAACTTGAGCGCCAACCAGGCATCCCGAAAGGGCGAAAAGTACAGCAAGGCCCACAGGCTCAGACCCGAAACCGTCATCAAGGTATCGGCACCAAAGACCAGCACACTCCAGCGGCTGTCCAGCGGCCACTCGGCACCAAACTGCACGGCCAGGCCGCGTACCATGAACAGCGTCATGCTGAACCAAGCCAGAGCAGCATGGGTGTCACGCATGCCCGTATAAAACCAATCCATTCGTGTGATCTCCCTATCCCCTCAGCTTGGCCATGGCGGCAGGCGCTGTCAAGCGCGGCCGCAGCGCTGAACTCACTCAATCCAACGTGATCGCGCCAAACACAAACCAGGCGCGCGCGATGCGGCCCGCCTGCACCTGATAAACGGCCACCAACTCCATATGGCCCGGGCCCTCGGGGAAGCTGCGGCGGATACGTTCGTGGTCAATGACGATCTCGCCTGCGCAGATGCGGTTCAGCAGCGTGGCGTGCAGCAGCGGGTCGGCAAAACGCAGTGCAAAGCGCTCACGCAACTGCGCTGAGCCTTGGGCCAGCAGCGCGCCGCTGACTTGGTCGAATTGCTGCGCGTCGTCGGCGTAGAGGCTCAGCAGACGCTCAATGTCCTTGGCGTTATAGGCATCCAGCTGGGCTTGAACAATGGCTTCAGGGGTCAACGCACTCATTTTTCTGGCAAGGTCAAGGGCAAACGCCGCAGGCGCTGACCGGTCAATGCAAACAAAGCATTAGCCAACGCCGGCGCCACCGGCGGCAGGCCGGGCTCGCCCACGCCGGTGGGTGCGAAAGTGCTGGGCATCAGATGCGTGTCGATCTGCGGCGTTTGCGCCAGGCTCAGCAGCGGGTAGTCGGTGAAGCTGCGCTGCTGCACCACGCCGTCCTGAATATCGATGCGGCCGTACAGCGCCGCCGTCAGGCCGAAGATCACCGCGCTCTCGATCTGCCGCGTCACGATGGCGGGGTTGACCACCACCCCGCAGTCCATCGCGCACACCACGCGGTGCACGCGGGGCTTGCCCTCTTGCAGCGAGACCTCCACAACCTGCGCCACGATGCTGCCAAAGCTCTTGTGCAAGGCCAGGCCACGCGCCCGCCCAGCGGGCAAGGCCTGACCCCAGCCGGCCAGCTCCGCCGCCTTGCTGAGCACGGCGGCATGGCGCGGCAGATCGCTGAGCAGGCTCAGGCGGTAGGCCAGCGGGTCGGCCCCGGCGGCGTGGGCCAGCTCATCCACAAAGCTCTCGGTGAAGAAGGCATTATGCGAATGCCCCACCGCCCGCCACATGCCGATGGGCACGCCGCTATGGGTGGCGAGATGGGCAATGCGCTGGTGCGGCACGGCGTAGGGCTGGTCGAACAAGCCCTCGCTGGCGGTTTTGTCGGGCGGGTCGATGGGGCCGCTCAGCGCAGGCAAGACCCGCTCCATCCAGCGCGGCGCGATCGCGTCACCCGCGCTGCCCAGGCCCAAAGCCAGGGGCTTGCCGTCCTCGCCCAAGGCGGCCTGCATGAAGGCGGCCGCGGCGGGGCGGTAGAAGTCATGCCGCATGTCCTCCTCACGCGACCACAGCAGCTGCACCGGCAGGCCACCCATGTCCATGGCCACGCGCACGGCCTGGCCCACATGATCCACATCCAGCCGGCGCCCGAAGCCGCCGCCCAGGTATTGCACATGCACGGTGACGGCCTCTTCCGGCACACCGGCCACCCTTGCGGCCAAGGCGCGGGCAAGACCTGGCACCTGGGTGCCAACCCAGATTTCGACCTTGCCGTCCAGCACCTGCGCCGTGCAGTTCATCGGCTCCATGGTGGCGTGGGCCAGATAGGGCGCTTCGTACAGCGCTTCAATCTTCTTAGGCGCGGCGGCCAGGGCCTGTGCAGCGTCGCCCTGCGCGCTGAACACAAAGCCATGGCTGAAGGCATTGCGAGCTTGGGCTGCCAGCGTGGCGGCAATGGCGGCGGAGTTCAAAGCGCCGGCCGGGCGCTGCTGCCAGTTCATCTCAACGGCCTGCAAGGCGCGCAAAGCCTGCCAGCTGTTGTGCGCCACCACCGCCACGCCCGCCTGCCCACCGGCAATCGGCCCCAGCTGCACCACCCGCAGCACGCCGGGCTGTTGCAGCAAGGCATTCACAGGAATGGCGCCGGGCGCACCGCCCAGCATGGGCGCATGCATCACGGCGGCAAAAACCTGGCCGGGCCGGCGCACATCAATGCCGAACTGCGCGCGGCCATTGACCTTGGCCGGCAGGTCCAGACGCGGCACGGCCTGGCCAATCATTTGCCACTGTGCCGGCTCGCTGAGCTTGACCTCGCCGGGCGGCGTGGCCGCGGCTTCCTTGGCCAGTTCGGCAAAGCCGGCTTGCGGCCCCGAGGGGTGGCTGATCAGCCCGTCTTGCAGCTGCAGTTCCGCCAAAGGCAGTTTCCAGCGCAGCGAGGCCGCGCCCAGCAATTGCTGGCGCGCCGTGGCCGCGGCCCAGCGCAGCGGCTCCCAAGCATCGGCCACGCTGGAGCTGCCGCCCGTCGCGTTGATGCCCAGCTCGCGCGCCAGCTTGGCCATGCTCCACTGCGCCAGGCGCACCGAGCGGCTGTGCTGGCCGGGCTCGGTGCTGCGGGCGCTCAGGGGCAGGCTGTCCACCAACATGCTCACATTGCCGTACAGCGACTCATGGCCGGCGGCAATCAAACTCACCCGCGCCAAGGGCAGGTTCAACTCCTGTGCCACCAGCTGCGCCAGGGCCGTGTGCACGCCCTGCCCCATCTCGCTGCGCGGCATGGCCAGCAAGACATCGCCATTGGCGGCGATCTTGATCCAACCATTCAAGCCGATGCCGCCGGCCACGCCGGCCAAGGTGTTGGCATTGCCCAGGCGGCTGCGCGGCGCCATGGCGCCCCAGCCCACCAGCAAGGCTGCCGCACCGCTGAGGCCGCTGATCAGAAGGGTGCGGCGCTTCACTTCTTGCCTCCGGCCAGTTTTTCGGCGGCTTGGTGGATGGCGGCGCGCACGCGCGGGTAGGTGCCGCAGCGGCAGAGATTGCTGATAGCGGCATCGATATCCGCATCGCTGGGCCGGCGGTTTTTGGCCAGCAAGGCGGCGGCGGCCATCAACATGCCGCTCTGGCAGTAGCCGCATTGCGGCACTTGCTCGGCCAACCAGGCCAGTTGCAAAGCATGAGGCAGGGCGTCGCTGCCCAGGGCTTCGATGGTGGTGATGGCCTTGCCTTGCACCGAGGCCAGCGGCGTCACGCAAGAACGCATCGCCACGCCATCCACATGCACGGTGCAGGCACCGCAAGCCGCAATGCCGCAGCCGAATTTGGTGCCGGTGAGGTTGAGCCCATCGCGCAAGGCCCAGAGCAGCGGCATGGCCGGGTCACGGGCGTGCTCGGGCAAGGTATGCGGCTGACCATTGACGTTCAAGTCCATGCGTTTTTCTCCTCCAGGGCTGAGCAGCATAGCGGAGCGACAATTCAACTTCTCCCCCCCCCCCCCGCAAAGCCGCCACCATGAGTACTGATAAGCAAACCCAGGCCACCCCAACCCCACCGGCCATCGTCCATCTGCCGGCCAGTGGCGCGGTTGACCTGTGCTTTGTGCTGCTGCACGGTGTGGGTGGCGACGCCGCCAGCATGGCGCCGCTGCGTGAGGCTTTGCGGGAGCAGTATCCACAGGCCGCGCTGGTGTCGCTCAACGGCCCCGAGGCCTTGGCCGATGGCGGCCAAGCCTGGTTTGATGTGCAAGGGCTGGATGCCGACACCCTGCTGCAGCGCCTGGACGCCGCTCTGCCCGCGCTGGTGCAACGCATCCAGGCCTGGGGCCAGCATTTCGAGCTGAGCTGGGAGCGGGTCGCCCTGGCCGGCTTCTCGCAAGGCGCCACCATGGCGCTGGAAGCGGTGCAGGCGCAAGACCAGCTGGCGGGCCGGGTGCTGGCCTTCTCGGGCGGCCATGCACGCGCGCCGCAACACGCGCCCAAGGAAGTCAGCCTGCATCTGCTGCACGGTCTGGCGGATGAATTGGTGCCTTACCAACCGGTGGTGGCCATGGCCCGCACCCTGGTGGCCCTGGGCGCCGACGTGACGGCCGATGTGCTGCCCGAGATCGGCCATGAGTTGCACCCCAAGCTGGTGGCACGCGGCATGGAACAGCTGCGCACCTTTGTGCCGGCCCGCGTGTGGCGCAGCGCCATGGAAGCCGCGCAGGCGCAGAAGGAGCAAGAAGAAGCCGGCGGCGCCAAGCCGCAGGCTTGAATTCAGTCCCCGCAGCAGCCCCCCCCCATTTAAGGGTGGCACCAGCCTGCGAAACTCCCGCTTTCCATGAAATACCGCACGCTTAAGGCGGGCGACAGACCGCGCAACTAGCCAGCGCCCACACCGCTCACGCGAAACTTCCCGGCCCGCCAAAATCCAGTCCGCTTCCGGCCTGGTGCGCAGCAGGCCGCTCACCCGCTTCCCCGGGTGAGATTCCTTGGAACAGGCGTGATGTTGAAGATCAAAAAGACGATGGGGGGCCTCACGGCCCTGGCTGCAGCACTGCTGCTCTCGGCCTGCGGTGGCAGTGGGGGTGGCAGCACGGCGGACAGCGGTTCCGGCAGCGGCACCTCCACAAGCCCAACACCCCCCGCGCCAACAAGCGCCGAGGCCCGGGTGGCCCAAGCACTCAAGGATGGCAGCGCAGCCGGGCTGCAAAGCGAGCACCGCGCCACCCTGCTGGCCCAAGCCAGCGCCATCAGCCAACGCCTGACCACACGTCCTGCCGAAGTGCTGGGCAGCTTGTACAACGCCGGCGGCAAGGCCCTGGACCTCACGCTCAATCACAGCAGCAACAGCATCACCATCAGCCCCATCAGCCGGGTTGAGGCCATGCCCTACATCGTCTCGGACAACGGCAGCGGCATGGCTGCACTGGTCGAGGTCGGCCCGGGTCGCGCCATGGCTTATGGCGCCGATGTGCTGGCCTGGATGGCCGGCACCACACGCGAGCAGCAACACCTGCCGCTCTTCACCCGCGCCTTCACCTGGACCGTCACCGGCGCGGCCGAGGGCAGCCTGCCCGCCACCCTGAAGTACGCGGTGGCCGGCTACAACAGCGCCACGGTCAAGTCCTTCATCACCCGCCTGGGCAAGACCGCGCAAGACACGGCCTGCCCCATCGCCACCGACAACAGCTGCTGGCAAGGCGCTGACCTGCTGGTTTTCGGCTCCGGCGTGGCCGATGACGGGCGCCTGCAAGCCCGCGTGGCCAGCTATCTGGCGGCCGGCAAGCCGGTGATTTATATGCACCCGAGCTGGATCAACGCCGACCCCGGCCGCGCGGTGCTGGCGGCGATGAAGATGGAGATGGGCGGCTACCCCGGCAACTACTTTGCCCCCGCCGCTGGCGTGGCCGTGGGCGCAGGCCGGACCCCGGCCCAGAGCCTGGCCAATGCCACCTCCCTGCAAGCCCTGAGCGACACCCTGGCCATGCTGGGCAATGACGCCCTGCAACTGGACTTCAGCGCCAACACCGCCCCCACCGATGCCATCACCCGCGTGCACAACGAACTGGCCAGCTACCAGTCGCGTGGGGTCAATGTGTTCCAGACTCCGGGCTTGGAGCTTTATGGCTTGCTGACCCTCTACGCCGACCTGCTGCGCCCCAGCATCACTTACGGCAGCATCGACAAAGTGGCCGCGCCAGCCACCTTCTTGCGCACCTACGCCTCGGATTCCTGGGTGGTCTACAACCGCAGCAGCACCACCACCGCCACGGCTGGCCAGGGCGACTACATGCCCGCCGCCGCCCAAGCCCTGGCCGTGGCCAGCGACTGGGAAGACATCGAGGTCACGATTGCACAAGCCAGCGGCACTACCTTGATCGGCCGCGGCGCCGTGCCCGCCAAGGGCCTGCAGGTGCAGGTGATGGATGCTGCCGGCGCCAAGCTGGGCCTACAAACCAGCTATCTGCGCGCCTGGGGCAATCCGCTCAGCGACAAGAACTACCCCCGCCCGCGCCGGCCGCATTCCTTCAACCTGCCTTTGCCTGCGGTGGGCAGCAGCCTGGACTTCGTCAGCCCCTTCGGCGGCCCCTTGATGCTGAGCTATAGCGGCGCCACCCCGGGCAGCGTGGTCAAGCTGCGCATCAAGGGCAGCGCCAAGTACGCGCACTTTGACTTCAGCCGCGGCAGCATGAGTGATGCCGACATAGCCGACGCCGTGGCCGCCCTCAAGCGCGCCGACTTCGGCTGGCAGACCAATAAGTTTGTCGGCGGCGAAATCCAGCAGACCATCAAGTACGCGCAGTCGGTGATCGGCAATAAAGATCCCAAGTCCTATGTGGTCGACCAGCTCAAGGGTGTCTTGTTCGACAGCAATCACATCGCCAACGGCTACAGCAATATGCCCATGGCCAGCGGCGTGCAAGCCCTGTGCACCCAGTTCGGCTGGACCTGCGATGGCAATCTGCACCGCGCTCCGGGCGTGCAGCATTTCGTCGGCTGGATCGCCACTTGCGGCTATCTCTGCTCCGGCAACCCTTCGGACGGCTTTGCCGGCATCGACGTCGGCTGGGGCTGGGCCCATGAGCTGGGCCACAACACGGTCCAGCGGGTGATGCACATCACCCCCGACGGCAGCAATGGCTGCGTGGTCGAGTGCGATAACAACATCCTGGCCAGCGCCACCATGCTGCGCGGCACCCGCGTGCTGGGAACCGATCTGGGCGGCCACACGCTCGACTACCCGGGCCTGTACGCCGCCATCCTGGCCAACCGCGCCACCGGCGGCACCGACGCCCAGCGAGAAGCCGAGATGATGGTGCGCCTGTGGAGCAATAGCTCCCAGGACCTGATGCGTGGCGTGCACTTCCAGCTCGCCTTCCTCTACACCCAGTACCGCAGCGGCCTGGCGCAGCCCGACACCGACCGAACCATGGAGTTCCTGACCCTGCTGACCAAGGGCGACCGCCTGGTGGCCAATGCCTGGGATCCCGCCAACAAGGGTCGCTACGCCATGGGCCGCTATGCCGACAACAAGATCAGCAACCACGAGCTGCTCTATGTGCTGAGCTCCAAAATCATCGGCCGCGACCTGCGCAAATTCTTCGCCATGTACGGCATGCCGCTCAGCGCCACCGCGCTAGGCTCGGTGGCCGACCTGGGCCTGCCGCTGGCACCGCTGCAGTACTACGCCATCCCTGCTGGCAAGTACAACCAGCCCGGCACAGGCAAGTGGATGGACATCGACACCAGCTCGCCGGCTTATCCCTTCTGATGGAAGCGCTGAGGGCGGCCTTCAGGGGATAACAGGCAAGACCTGACCCTCACCCCCCCGCGCGGCCCAAGGCATCAAGCCACCAAAAGCTTGTCGCGCTGCACCTGCAGGGACTGCTCGATGCGGGCCAGCACCGCCTTGAAGCGAGGCAGTTCACGCAGGCTTTGCAGCGCCGGGTCCTGGGCCAGCCACCAGCCGCGCCGCCAGCCCAATTGATAGGCATCCTCCAGCGCCGCCAAGGCCGGCTCCGGCCGGCCACGCAAGGCTTCGATGCGGGCGCGGTGGTAGCCCGTGGCATGCCAAACATTGCCTTGGCGGACATAGCGTTCGATGAAGCCGGAGGCTTGCTCGATGAAGGGCTCGGCCTTGTCTCGCTGCCCTGCGGCACTGTAGATGGTGGCCACGTCGAGCCAGATGTGCTGGCCTTGGAAGCAAAGCCAGTTGTTGTAGAGCGGCACCGGGTCAGCCAAGACCAGCCCGAGCACCGACTCCAGCGTCTTCAGCGCGGCCTCCTTTTGCCCCAATAACAAGTGCAATAGCGCGGCGTCGATCACGGCATCGCGTTCGGCCGTCAACTGCGCCGGCTTCAAGGGCAGTGTCCGCAAAGCCTCAGCCAAGGCCACCGGGTCATTGGCTTGCACCCACTGCATGGCTGCCTGCATGCGCGCGGCGACCGGCGTAGCGCTCAAGGCCTGGAACTGGGCAAATGCCTTCTGCGCCTCCTCGCTCAAGCCCAGATCCAGATATAGCCAGGCCAATTGCTTCCAGAGATGCTCGCGCTTGGGGTCCAGCAAGAGCGCCTTGCGATAGCCCAGCACCGCATCCGCCAAGCGGCCACGCGCATAGCCAAGAATGCCCAGTCCCCAATGCCCATTGGCATGCTGCGGCGCCAGGGCGATGGCGCGCTGATACGCCGCCTGCGCGGCTTCGTATTGCCCGGCATGGATGGCCGCCAAGCCTGCGCGGTGCTGGATCTGCGCCGTCAAAGGGCTCAGCTGCGCCGCCTTGGTGAAAAACGGCTGGGCGCGTGCCGGCCAGCCGTCATCGCTTTCATTGCTGCCGGACCAGTTCAAGAGACTGGCGTCACTGGGCGCCTTTTCCACCGCCCGAGTCAACCAGCGCCGCGCCTCTTCATGCTGGCTGAGGTTGGCCTTCAAGTGGCCTTGCAGTCCCAGGGCCAGCGGGGCTTCGGGGTCCAGCTGCAAGGCGCGATCAATCAGCGGCTGCGCGCGCGCATCCATGGCGCGAAAGCTCAGGCCGCTGCCGTAGTGATACTCAGCAATCCAGGTGGCGGCCTGCCCCACATAGGCCAGGGCAAAACCGGGATCACTATCAATGGCGCGCTGGAAATAGGCGCGCGCCTTCAAAATGCCCTCGATCTGAGCGCTGCGCTGATGGCGCAAGCCCAAGAGATAAAGCTCATAGGCATCGGCCGCTGGCACAGGCGCCGCGCTGGCGGGCAGCGGCGCCACACCCAAGGCCTGCAAGGCGGCGTTGGCGACGCTGAGAGCCAGGCTGCCGAGGGCTGCGGCCGGCGACTCCAGCACCTGGTGCCAGAGCACTTCGCTGTCCACCGCACGGTACAGGCTGAGCTTGAGCTGCAAACCCTGCTGCCAGCGCTGCAGCTCGCCCCACAGCACATGGGTCACGGCCAGCTGCTTGGCCTGCGGGGCCAGGGCCTGAGCACTGCGAAACTGAAAGGAGGTGGCGCGGGCAGCCACCCGAATCTGCTGATGGCGCGAGAGCGCGCCGATCACGCTTTCGGCCAGGCCGTCAGCCAGCGGCTGCTCCAGCGCCTTGGGCGAGACGTCATCAAAAGGAAGGACGGCCAGGGTGATGTCACCGGCCGGCATGCGCGCGGCACGCTGCCAAGCCCACCAGCCACCTGAGCCGAGCAAGGCCGCCGCGGCCGCCGAGCCGACTAGCAGCAGACGCCGGCTTGGGGCCGGTGAGGCAGGAGGGACTGGAGGACTAGCTGGAATAGCTTGGGCAGGCAGCACGGGTGGCGCCAGACCCTGATCGCTCGCGCGCCGCTTGGGCTCAGACCCAGGTGGCAGCGGCGCCGGCGCCGGGGTGGCAGCGGCCACCACCTCGCTGACCTCGGCCACCAGGCGATAGCCCTTGCGCGGCACGGTGACGATGTAGCGCGGGTGGCTGGCATCGTCACCCAAAACCTGGCGCAGCTGCGAGATCGACTGGTACACCGAGCTCGGGGTGACGATCAGATCTGCCCACACTTCATCCAGCAGTTGATCCAGCGTCACCAGCTGCTGGGGCCGCCGCGCCAAGGCCATCAGCAGCTGCATCTTGCGCGGCTCCAGCTTGAGCACTTGCTCGCCCCGGCGCAACTCGTCCAAGGCCGGATCGGCCTGCCATTCGCCGATCTGCAGGGCTCGCGCGGCCAGGGGATCGGCCTCTGCGCCAGGCCTCAGAGACCCGGCCCCGCTCATGAGAGATTCCCGTAAACCGTTGATTTCATTGGCGAATAAAACCTTCAGAGAAACCTAAGAGTTCCATCAGGACTTGCCGAGCGTGGCCGCCGACCATGGCGCCACATGGACATTACACCAGGGAGCCCCCCATGCGCAGCAAACAGCCTCAAACACAGTTTCAGAGCCCCACGCAGAACCTGGGCAGCACGCCGAACGATTGTGCAGGAGCACGGCACGACGCCCTGGACACTCGGCCCCCTAACTTGATGAGGCACAGGGACAGTCGCTCTCGGCCTGGGTCCGTCGCTGATTTGCTTTGGACTCGCGGGGCAGCCACAAGCACCACAACCCACCAAGCTCGGAGCCCGGCAGCCGTGAAGCCCAAGCTGAGCCACGCCGCCATGCTGATCGCCCTTTGCACGGCGGCCACCGCCCAGGCCGCGAATGTGCGCTACACCAGCGAAGCCAGCTTCCTGGCAGCAGTAGGCGCGGTCAATTCCGAGACCTTCAACGGCTTCACCAAGGACACTACAAACGACCTGTTTGGCGTCCCACAAACACTCAGTCTGAGCGGCTTCGCGCTGAAGGGCGCCTGGAACGTGGATGCCCCAGACCCCGGCACAGACCCTTCGCGAACCATCGACGGCAGCACCCATGTGCTCATCGACTTGGCCTGGGGCGGCGGGACCGAGCTGCGTTTTGACGCACCCATCAAGGCCTTCGGCGCCTGGTTCCGCAGCGCTCCCACAGCCATCAGGGTGGATGGCGACAGCCTGGATGGCTTCGGCTCCTACCGCCACGTCGCTGAACTGAGCCCCGCAGCGGAGGAACTGCAATTCATCGGTTTCACCTCGGACCAAACCTTCAATCGCCTCATCTTCCTTGGAAACGGCTGCTGCCGCTGGAACTTCGCCATCGACAACGTGGCTTACGCGACCAGCCTGAACCCAGCCCCGGTGCCCGAGCCGGGCAGTTGGGCGCTGATGGCAGGGGGCTTGGCCGGCTTGGCTGGGCTGTGGCGCCGCAAGTCCGCTAGTAGCAGCAAGTGATGCTGCGCAACTGACGCCCTGCCCGCCGCACTGTGCGCCGTCGGCTTCGCCAGCGCTGACATCAACTCAGGCGGCGAGACGCCAGCGTCGCCAGCACTTTGCGCTCGGCAAGCTCATTCGCCAATTTGTCGAGTGTTCGAGTCACGCAGGGAAGCAAGGCCATCGGCACGGCTTTGCAATTGAGCCATCTACGCGTAAGCGCAGTACCGGAGCCAGCGTTGGCATGGCGATTTGCTCCGGGTGCGCTTCTGGCCTTGCGTTGGCGCGATCGGCCTCATCAACGAAAAAGCCAATCGCTCAGCGGCGGATCGTTGCCACCGCACACAAAGACCTTAGCCATCAGCCAGACCAGCGGCACGCTGAGCCCAAGCCCCAGCCACCCGGCCAGTCAGCCGCCGGGCGATGTCAATCGAGCACGACTTCCGTGCGCACCGTACCAGCGCGGTCGGCACAAGCCGTCAGCGCCAGGCGCGTGCCCTGCGGGGCGCGCACCACCCATTCGCCCACGGCGCGGTCGGCGGTGACCTCGCGGCTGGGCAGAAAGGCTTGCTGGCTGGACTTAGGTGCGTGGCCTTCAAGTTGCGGGCCTTCCATGCGCTCTTTGCCGCTGACCAGGCTCACCTCGGGTTGATTGACCGGCAGATGGATTTCAAACATCACGCCGCGCACCACTTTGCGCTCCAGCGCCCGCTTGGTCACATAGGCCGGCAGGTAGCCGCTATTGGCCACGGCCAGGCGGATGCGCCAGGTGTCGGGGCCCAGGGCGCGGACTTCGGTGCGCAGAATTTCCAGCTTGGGCAGGGAAAGCGCAATCTGATCCATCCAGGCCGGGAAGCGCGCCGCCTCGCGTTCACGCAGCGCTGGCGGCGGATTGCGCCAGAAGTTCATCTTGTCCCAACCGCCGATCTCAACGTCACCCAGCTGCGGGTGATGGAACTCCCGCCAGTCCACATGGGCCTGGCCGCCGCATTGCTCGTCGCTCCACTTCAACAGCTTGAGGTCGTCTTCAACCGGATGCTCGCGATACCAGTCGATCCACTTATAGCCCTCGATGCCGGCTTCCTTATTCGGTGACCACAGCTCCACCACCCAGAACAAGGCCCCCAGGTGCTCGTAGACCCAGTCCTGCGTGCCGGTGATGATTTCCTTGGGGTGGTATTTGAAGTCGTGCCAGATGCTGATGGCGGGGTAGCCGCTGAGCTTTTCGCCCAGGGCCGAGAAGCGTTTGTAGCTCCACAAGTCCTCGGGGATCATGTCCTCATCGCTGCAGCCGCCCATGGGCCGCAGGATCACGCCACTGTGGGTGTGATAGCTGATGGCCGCACCGATATTGGGGTGGGCAATGATGAAGTCCACCATGGCCCGCACCTCGGGCTCGCTGGTGGGGTAAGGGCCGGCGCCGACCTGTTTGTACTCCTGGCGCCATTCGCTGGGGAAGTTGCGGTTCAGGTCCAGGCCCTCGCGGTCTTTATTGACCGTGACGGTGAGGCCGTCGTGGTTCTTGATGAAGCCCTCGGGGATCAGGCGGTAGTACTCGCCGCCGAATTCGCCCGGCTCGCGTGCCACCATCAGGCGCGGCTCATCCGCATGTTTTTTGTAGCCGCCATGCGGGTCGCGGATGCGCATGGTGAGGATGCGGCCATCGCCGTCCACATCCTCGGCGCTCAGGCCATCCACCGGCGCTTCGTCAAAGGGGTATGGTCGGGTGGAGGAGCGGATGTGGCGCGGGCGATCCGCCAGCGCCAGCTCGGCACCGTCGGGGTTCAGGCGCGGCACCATGTAAACAACCCGCGTGTCCAGCAGCTGCGTCACTTCGGGGTTGACGCCGTAGCCCGTCACCAAGTGGTTGAGGTAGTAGAGGCAGGTGGTGGACGCGGTCAGCTCGGCAGCGTGGATATTGCCGTCCAGCCAGAAGGCGGGCTTGTCCACATCGGCGCCGGTGGCGGTATTGGTGAGCACCAGCACCCAGATGTCGCGCCCCTCAAAACTCTTGCCGATGGAGCGCACCGACACCAGATTGGGCCGCGCCTCGGCGAAGGCGAACAGCAGCTCGGTCAGTGGCTCGTAACGGTAGAACTCATCAAAGCGGGGGGTCGGCAAAGCGGCCATGAATACTCACTGGAAGAGAAGTCGCGGCCCATTGTGCACAAAGCGCGTGACCTCGCCAGAGCGTATGCCCCAGCGCGCGCTCACTGTCCCTTGAACAAGCCCTGGAACTGGCGCGATACCGGCAGCTTTTCCTCACGCCCGCGCAGCGTCAGCACCATGCTGTTTTCATCGATGCGCAAGGCGCTGGCAATGCAGCGGCTGTTGACCAGCACCGAGCGGTGCACCTGCCAGAACTGCGCCTCATCCAGCTGGGTCAGCAGCTCTTTCAAGGGCGTGCGGATCAGCGCCTCGCCGCCTTGGTGGATGACGCGGGTGTAGCGGTTGTCGCTCTCGAAATAGATCACCTCCTCGGGCGCGATCAGCTTGATTTCGCGACCCAGGCTGGCCTGGATGGGGCGCGCCTGCCGCGGCTTGGCCTGGGGCAGCAATTGCTGCAGCAGGGCCTGCAGATCTGGCCCTACGCTCTGGGCGGCGCTGGGCGCGGCCAGGCGGGCACGCAGCTTGGCCAGGCATTGGGCCAGGCGGGCCTCATCCACCGGCTTCATCAGATAGTCGATGGCGCCGGCCTCGAAGGCCTGCAAGGCATGGTCACCATAGGCCGTCACAAAGACCACCTGCGGCGGCTCGGCCAGCTCGGCCAGGCGGCGCGCCACCTCCAGGCCGCTCAGGCCCGGCATGCGGATGTCCAGAAAACACAGCTGCGGCTCATGCGCCAGGGCATCGTCCCAGGCGTCCACACCGTTCTCGCTGGCGGCCACGATCTGCAGCTCGGGCCATTGCCGCTGCAGAGCCGCGCGCAGTTGTTCGCGCGGAGCTTCTTCGTCGTCGGCAATCAGGGCGGTGACGCGTGTCTTGGCGTTCATGCGTGTTCTTTCGGCTTGGGAATCTCGACCAGCGCCAAGCAACCCGGCGCTTGCGCCTGCAGGCTCAAGCGGGCGGCCGCGCCGTGCAGCTGAGCCAGGCGGGCGCGCGCATTGTTCAGGCCAACACCACCAGTGCCGACGCCAGCGTTGGCACCGGGGGCTTGTGCAGCAGGGCCTGCATCTGCGGCGCCAGACAGGCCTACGCCGTCGTCCTGCACCTCCAGCCGCAGCCAGTCGCCCGCCTGCTGGGCACGCACCGCAATGCGGCCGCCGCGCAAGCTGGGCTCGATGCCGTGGCCGATGGCGTTTTCCACCAAGGTCAACAGCAGACCCGGCGGCAACTGCAGCGGGGCCAGGGCGGGGTCGGCGTCTATGGTCCAGCTCAAGCGGCTGCCCAGGCGGGCCTGCATCACCAGCAGGTAGTTGCGCACGATCTGCAGCTCCTCGTCCAGGCTCAGCGCCTCACGCTCGAACATGGGCAGGGTGGCGCGCAGATAGGCGGTGAAGGCGCGCAGCGTGCTGCCGGCACGGGCGTCTTGCGTGTCCACCCAATGCTGCACCGAGGCCAGGGTGTTGAAGAGGAAGTGCGGCTGGATCTGCGCCGTGGCCAAGCGGCGCGCCAGTTGCACGCTGTGCGCTTGCTCGTCCAGCTCACGCAGGCGGGCCTCGATCTGCTGCACCCGCAGGATGATCAGGAACCACCAAGCCAGCGACACCATCACCATGCCGCCCAGCAGCGCCGTGCTGGTGACCAGCCGTGCTTTTTGATCCAGCTGCAGGGGCGGCCAGAACTTGAACAAAAGGATCAGCCCAATGCTGGCCAGCGCCAGCGCCAGGGTGCTGAGGTTGAGGTTCAGCCGCGTCGGCGCGCGCCACAAAACGCGTGCCACGGCCAACACCGCATAGCTCGCTGCCAGCACGCCCAAGCAGATCGCCAGAGCCCAGTGGCGCGACATCTCCAGGTAGTTGATCGCCAGCAGCACGGCCACATTGCCCATAACATAGCCGTCAATCGCCTTGGGCCAGGGCTGCTGGCCGGCCCGCGCCATTTCATCGGCGCTGAACTTGCGCCGCGGGCCGGGGCAAACCCATTGGCTCCAGTGCAGGCTGAGCTTGTTGTCCTGTGTCATGAGGGCAGTCTAGGTCAGGGTCGCCGCGCGGCAGCGGCCGATGCGGCGAGCTGCGGATTGCCGCGTTGAATGGCGGCCTGCGCGGGGCAACACGGGCACCACGCCACTGGCCGCTGCGCTCAGGCGCGCACGGCGCCGTCCACAAACACCTTCAACTCGCCCGGCGCAAAAGCCACCCAGGGTTCGTCGCGGGTCAGCGGCTCGGTGGCGATGATGGCCACCCGGTCTTGTGCCGTGGTTTGGGAGGCGAAGTCCATGCTGAGGTCTTCGTCTTGCAAATGCACGCGGCCGAAGGGGTGGCGGCGCAAGAGGTAGTGCAGGTGCGTTGAGCCATGCGCCCACAGCGCCTGGCCGTTAGACAAAAGCATATTGAAAGTGCCGAAAGCATTGAGCTGCGGGCACAGCTCACGCAAGGTGTGGGTCAGCTCCTCGATGCTGGGCACGGCGCAATGGGCTTTGGCCAGCTCTTGCATCAGCCAGCAAAACGCGCGCTCGCTGTCGGTGTCACCCACCGGCCGAAAGGCGGCGTGCAAACGGGGATGGAAATCCTTCAAATTGCCGTTATGCGCAAACACCCAGTAGCGGCCCCACAGCTCGCGCTGGAAGGGGTGGGTGTTTTCCAGCGCCACCTGGCCCTGCGTGGCCTTGCGAATATGGGCGATGACGTTATCGCTCTTGATTGGATAGTCCTGCACCAGCTTGGCCAGCGGCGAGACACGGGCGCTGTGGTGGTCCACAAAATGGCGCAGGCCACGGCCTTCGAAGAAAGCGATGCCAAAGCCGTCTTTGTGCTCCTCCGCGCGGGTGGCCAGGCCGGTGAAGCTGAACATCACATCGGTCGGCGTATTGGCATTCATGCCCAAGAGTTGACACATGGGATGCCGCCCCCTTATTCGAGAAAGAGCCGCGAGAAGCCTTTGAGGCTGACCAGATTGCCCGGGTTGCTGGTCTCATTGAGCACGCCGCTCATGCGCTGCAACAGGCGCGGGCTGCGCTGGGCGCGCCAGATCAAGATGTCGGCCAACAAGGGGAAGGCATTGACGCGGTTGGCGCGGTGGTAGAGATCGAACTTGGGCTTCAAGGCCTTGAGGCTGAGCTCATAGGCCTGGCGCACCTCACCTTCGGTGTGGTTCTTGGCGCGGCCGGCCAGGATGGCGTCGGCCACCAGCATGCCGGTTTCCATCGCCTTGCCAATGCCTTCGCCGGTGAAGGAATAAGTGCTGCCGGCGGCCTCGCCGGTGACCATCAAGCCGGGCCGGCTCCAGCGCGCGCCATTCAAGCTGCAGCGCAGGGGCGCGCCCTTGAAGTCGCCCACCACCTCGCCCACGCGCATCAGCTCGGCGGCGGGCGCATAGCTGGCCACGAAGGCGTCGAGGATGTTGCGCAGGTTCAGCTCTTTCTTGCTGCCCTTGCCACCCACGGCGGAATGGCTGTCGGTCACGCCGACGCCGACGTTGAAGCAGTTGTCGGGCGCCGGAAAGATCCAGGCATAGCCGGGCCGCACCGCCTCACCCCAGACGATTTCCAGCGCCTTGATCTTGCCCACCATCTCGGGCGCGCGCACATAGCCCCGCAAGGCCACGCCGCTGGGCGTGTGGCGCTCGCACATGCCGGCCGCCTGAAGCGCCTTGGGCACCGCGCCGGTGGCCAGAATCAGCCACTGCGCCTGCACCTCCACCAGCGCATCGCCCACCTTGAGCAAGGCGCCGTTGACGCGGCCCTGTGCATCTTCCAACGGCTTCTCGAAGCGGGCCGGGGCCAGGAACTTGGCGCCGGCGTCTTGCGCGGCCTGGCACATCAAATTGTCCAACTGGCGGCGCGGCAAGACGGCCAGCGTGCCCGGCACATCGATGCGCCCGCCGCGCGGCCCGATGCAGCCCACATGCGTGACATGCTGAGACTGGCTCATCACCTGATCCAGCAGGCCCAGACGCTTGAGCGCCGCGTGGGCGTCGGGAATCAGGCCGTCGCCACAAATCTTGTCGCGGCCCTGCGGTTGCTGATCCACCAAAAGCACGTCCAGCCCAGCTTGGGCCAGCACCCGCGCGCAGGCATTGCCGGCAGGGCCGGCGCCGACGATGAGCACATCGCAACGATCCGGCACGGAGGCAGGCGCGCCGGATGAGTCGGCTTGGCGGGGCTGGGCTGCGGTCATTGTTCTTTCTCTCTCTTCCTCTACTGGAGCGGGCATTCTAGGCAATGCTCGCGCCACAAGCCTGCAGGCAGTGCCGCCGTCAAACAGGCAAAAAAAACCGGCACATTGCGAGCAATGTGCCGGTTCGGCAATCACAGCGCTGATCTTGCAATCAGCGCGTCAAGCCAGCTTACATGCTGTAGCGGATACCGACGTAGTAGCGGCGACCGATCGGGTCGTAGACGCTAGCAGCGGTTTCAGCACCGGTGGTGTTGCCTGGCAGGCCAGTGATGATTGGAGGTGCCTTGGTGTCGAAGGCGTTATCCACACCCACATAGACCTGAGCCTTGCCGAACTTGTAGCTGCCTTGCAGATCGAAGTAAGTCTTGGACGCGATCTTGAAGCTGTTCTGGTTGAACAGGGGATAGTTCTTCGAGTCGTTCAAGTACTTGCTGGCGAATTGGTCGTCCAGATACGACTCACCGATGTAGGTGGTCGTGGTCGAGACGCTCCAGTTGCCGAAGTCATAGCCCAGATTGAAGGTCCACTTGTTCGTGGGTGCGCCGACTTCGCCCTTGTAGGAGTCTTTGACGTCCTCAGGCGTTGCTTGGGTCCAGCCTTCAATCAGGTGGGTATAGGACAGACGGCTGTTCAAGCGGCCAGGGCCCACCTTCTCAGCGTAGTTGGCAGTCAAGTCAACGCCGCGGGTTTGCATGCCACCGCTGTTCACAGGAGACTGGTCGATATAAGTCAAAGCACCTGCGCTGCCACCGCTGTTGGCAACGGCACGACGGGTGATGAACTTGCAGAACGACTCGCTGCCGCCGTTGTAGCACTGGTTCAGCGCGTACTGACGGCCGGGGTTGGCAATCGCCTTGTCAATCGAAATGTCGAAATAGTCCGCTGTGAAAGCGAAGTTCTTCAGCAAAGGCACCGAGGTGGGCGTGATCACAACACCGAGGGTGGACGAAGTGCCCTTCTCTGGCTTCAGATCCTTGTTGCCGCTGTTGTAGCCACTGACGCTTTGCATATCAGGCTGGGTCAGGGTGAACACGCCGCCGTTGGCATTCATGTTCGCCAGAACACCGGGCGCAGCCTTGCAGCGATCAGCCAGCACGCCGGTGTCGCTGGACTTGACATCCATGCAAGGGTCATTGACGTTCGGGAAGTCTTGAGACGGGCCCTGGAACAGCTCACCGATATTCGGTGCGCGGGTCGAGACAGCACGGGTGAAGCGCACGCGCACGGTGGAGTTGGCAGCCCAATCCAAGCCGGCATTCCAGCTATTGGCCTTGCCAGCGGTGGAGTAGTCACCGGTACGGAAAGCCAGGGTGCCGTCCAGGGTCTTGACCAGCGGCAGGTCCTTCAGCAGGGGCAGCTTGGCTTCGACAAACGCTTCCTTGACGTTGAAGCTACCCGCCGTGTTGGGCGTCTTGTTACCGCCATTGAGGCCGGCCACGGTCAGCGCGTCATTGACGGTGCTGGAGCTCTCTTCACGCCATTCCACGCCAGCGGCGATGCCCACAGGGCCTGCGGGCAAATTGAAGGCTTCGCCATTGACGCTGGCACCCGCCATCTTTTGGGTGACCTTGGTCGCCAGCGATTGCGGAGCCTGGATGTACTTCACTGCATCGGCGGAAATCGAGTTCAAGCCGAAGATGTTGACCGGCACGCAGCCTTGCGCACGCGCATTGGCGTCCTGGCACATGGCGCCGCCCTTGCCATCAGGAATGGCTTCCAGGGCATTGCGGAAATTCAGCACGTTGACTTGGCCGGTACCGTTTTGCGCTTCCTTGGTGAAGCCGTAGCCGGCGAAGGCGTCGTAGTTCCAGTTCTTGTTGATCTCGCCCTTAACACCTGTCACCAGTCGGAAGGTGTCGCGCTCTGCCGTGTAGGTACGCGGACCGAAATCGCTCATGCGCTTGCGGAAGCTGTAGCTGTCGCCAGCCAGGTTGGCAGGCACCAAAGGATTACGAACCAACTTGCCATTGACCGAAGTCGAGATCGGCACTTCACCGCCCGAATCGGGATAGATGTCAATTGATCCCAGTGCGAAAGGCTCGATATTGGTCGTAGCCTTGGTCGAAGCGTAGGTCGCCTCAAAGAACACTTGGTGAGCGTCACTCAGCGCTTGGTCACCCTTGGCGGCCAGCAGCAAGCGATCGACGGGAACGGCGATGCGGCGGAAAGCCGAACGGTTGAAACCGGTAGCGCCGACACCATCACCCTTGGGGCCATTCTGGCTCCAAGGAATTTGCTTGCCGTTGGCGTCATAACTGAAATCCTGGTCAACGCCATTGGCATCCACACCGAAGTAGCGGCCGCCAGGCGCGAAGCCCGAGAAGGAGACATAGCCGTTGTACAGATCAGCCGGGTCCTTGGATTTGCCGCCCACAACCTTGGAGTTCTGGTCGACGGCCGAGGCTGCGCGATCGCGCGAGTTCACTTCACCTTGCTTCGAGTAGCCGAAGTGGGCCATCAGGTTGCTCTTGCCATCATTGGAAGAGGTGCCCCAGGTCGCGGCGAACTTTTGCTTCTTGTCGTCGCTCTTGCTGCTTTGGCCAACTTGGGCGTCCAGCGTCAGGCCATTGAAGTTGCGCTTCAGGATGATATTGACCACACCGGCCACGGCGTCAGAACCGTAGGTCGACGAAGCGCCGCCGGTCATGACTTCAACGCGCTCGATGAAGTCGGTGGGGATGGTGTTCAGGTCGACTGCGGAGTCGCCGGGCACGCCGGAAACATAACGGCGGCCGTTCACCAGCACCAGCGTACGGCTGGTGCCCAGGTTACGCAGGTCCACGGTGGCAACGCCAGCGCCGGTGGTTTGGAAATTCGAGTTGCTACGGCTGATGCCGCTGGTGCCGAACGTGGGGTTCTTCAACAGCAGGTCTTGCAGGTTGGCGGCGCCCGAAGCGGCGATGTCCGCCGAGGTCATCACCTGGATCGGCGCGGCCGATTCAGCGTTCATCGACAGAATGCGGCTGCCGGTGACCTCAACACGCTCGAGCTGCTGGCCGGAAGCCTGCTGGGCAAAGGCGGGGGCGGCAAAGGCGCCGAGGGACAAATAGACGGCAGCGCCGACGACGCTGATTTTTGGTTTCTTCAACAACACGATTTCTCTCCGTAGATTTGGCGGATTGCCAAGCGATTGCCGCGGTCGCGCAGATATCGAATAGACATCGCTGGCCCCAGCAGAATGGTGCGGCGCGAGTCTAGGAGCAGCGCCGACCAGGCAAATCAAGGGTCAATACCTATGGGGCCAACGCCACAGGACGGCGGACGGAGATGGGTATTTGTCCCAATTCAAAAATGGGCGAATAGCGCCCTCGTGTTCAGGCTGCAGCAAGGATTTCGCCTTGGGTTTGTTGCTGTTTCAGCGAATTACCTGCGAGAAAACCCGTACAAAACGCTGAATTTGTGCTTCGCACAGGCCTGAGTCAAGGCTCAAGGCTGCACCACATTTGATCCGCTATTCGCACAAGGTCATCATTGCGCTCAGGCGAAGACAAAGGTCTGGCGCTGTGCACGCGCCCATGAAAGACCCAGAAGCCGGGGTCGGTCGGCAGCCAAAGGGGCAAAAAAAAGCCCGGCCAAGAGGCCGGGCTTCTCACAAGCCTGGGGTTGAGACCGGCTTAGAAGCGGTACTCAGCACCCACCTTGACGGTGCGCGGACGCAGAGCAAAACCGTCACGCAGATTGACCGGCGCGGCGTTGTTCATCAGGTTGCCGATGTTCAAGCCCAGGGTCAGACCCTTGAAACCACGGTAGCTGACGTTCAGGTCGGTACGCAGATAGCTGTCGATGTAGCAAGGATAAGCACCCGGCTTCAGACGTGCTTGGCAAGCGGCTTCGCCCCAGCTAGCTTCGTCGGTTTCATCGTTGTTCAGCTTGGTGGCCGAGGTGTAGTTGAAACGCAGGCCGCCGGTCCAGTCGTTCTTGCTCCAGGCCACGCTGAAGATGCTGCGCAGACGCGGTGCATTGCGATTGCCGACACGGTTCGGACGGTACTCATTGGCGTCGATGTCCCACTCGCGCATGGTCAATGCGTAGGTGGCATTCAGGCCCAGGTTCAGGGTACCGAACTCAGGGCTGCTGACGCGACCCTTGATGTCGAAGTCAATGCCGGAGGACTCGGTCTTGCCGAAGTTCTCATACTGCAGCAGCAAGGTCACCAACTCACCGGCGCCCCAAGCCACATTGGCCTTGGGATCAAGCTGGTTGGCGCGGGCGGCACGAGCCAGATCGGTACCGCTGACGGGCACGCGAGCGATCAAGTCCTTGTAGCCAGCGTCACCTTCGCGGGCCAGCACATAGTCCGGATCACGGTAGGAGATTTCGTCGCGGCGCTCGATCTTGTAGTAGTCCACAGCGATCGACAGGTTCTTGGTCGGGTCGAAGACGAAACCAATGGTCGCGCTGCGGGACAGCTCAGGCTTCACATTCGGGTTGGCCGAGATCATGGCAGGCACCGACACCAAGCAGCCCGAGTTGAAGGCGGCTGTTGCGTCTTGCTTGTCGTTGGCGTCGCCTGTCTTCAGGATGTCGCGGATCTTGGTGGCGGTGTCGCAGCGCTTCGGGTCAACCGTGTTGTTGAAGAAGCCTGTCAGGCCAACCTTGCCCAGCGTTTCCGGAATGTTGGGGGCACGGAAGCCTTCCGACAGCGTACCGCGCAGCATCAGCATTTGCGGCAGCACTTCGAAGCGAGCACCCAGCTTGGGCGAGAAGTGGCCGTCAAAGCCGGTGGCCTTGTCGTAACGCACGGCGGCGTTCGCCGTGAAGCCCTTGAACACAGGCGCTTCCACTTCGGCGAATGCGGCGTCTTGCTTGCGATCACCTTCGATCCAGACCGAGCCGTTGTTGATGATTTCGGCGTTCAGCAGGTTATCGGTGGACTTGATCTTGACGCTTTCCTCGCGGTGCTCAACACCGAAGGCGCCCATCACCGCACCGGCCGGCAGATTGAACAGCTCGCCGCTCAACTTCGCGTCGATGTAGTTCGTGCTGTTCGAACCGTTCATGGCGTGCTTGCGGAACATGCGGTTCAGCAGTTCGGGGCTGTTGGCGCCACCGATCTTGTACTCGCCGCTGGTCACAGCGTTGATGAAGTCGGTGCGGTGTGCGCCGACGCCATTCTTCTCGCCATCGGCGCCGATGCGGCCGATCACAGTTTCCCAGTCCCAGGTGCCGAAGGTGCCCTTCAGGCCGGCTTGGACGCGGTACTGGCTGGCTTCAGCCGGCGCAGACCACATGCCCAGGTCGTCCATGAAGCGGTACTCGAGACCCGCAGGCACGCCCAAGGAGTTGGCCGGGTTGTTCGCAGCGATCAATGGCTTGTTGACCAGTTGAACCTTCTTGCTATTGCCGTCAAACCACTTGTACTGAGTGCCAGGTGCGCTCAAGCCAAAAGGCAGACCCAGGTATTCGGTCTGAGTCTTGGAATAAGAAGCTTCACCGAAGGCTTCGATGGTGTCCGACACCAAGTAGCGACCCGAAGCGAACAAGTTCGTGCGCTTGGCGGGGTCATAGATCTGGTTCAGGCCATTGACGTCGGTCGTGCAAGCACCTGCGGCATTCAGCTGCGAGGCGGGGCAGCCAGCGACGGGCTTGGTACGGGTATTGCCCTTGAACAGATTGCCAGGATAGGAAATCAGGCTCGGGTCACCCAGCGCTGGGTTAACGATTTGCTTGTGATACGGGGCGTAGGAGCTCAGCGCATCAGCCAGGGTATAGCCTTCACGCTTGTAGAACTCGGCGTTGACCAGGACGTTGAAGCGGTCCTTGGCCAAGTTACCGAAACCAGCCACGACGCTGGCGGTCGCCTGCTTCTGCAGCGAGGGGCTGACGCCGGTCTGGTAGTTGGCACTGACGCCAACACCTTCGAAATCTTTGCGGGTGATGATGTTGATCACACCGGCCATGGCGTCAGAGCCATAAACAGCCGATGCGCCGTCCTTCAGCACTTCAACGCGCTCAATCGCGTCGGCCGGGATGGAGTCAACGTTGACGAAGGTTTCCTTGGCGCCATCGGCCAGGGCGTAGTAAGCAACACGGCGGCCGTTCAACAGCACCAGGGTCGCGCCCTTGCCCAAACCGCGCAGGGATGCGCCGGTGGCACCAGCGGCGAAGCTGCTGGAGTTGCCGTTATCGGTCAGCTCGTTCGTGGTGGTGGAGGTGATGGTGTCCAGCACTTGGCGAACGGTGTTCGCACCCGTTTGCTTGATCTCGCTACGTGTCACCACGGTCACGGGCGATGCGGTTTCCGCAGCCAAACGTTTGATGTTCGAGCCGGTCACTTCGACGCGTTCGAGTTGCTGAGCAGGAGCCGTCTGAGCTTGCGCCGACAAAGCAACAACGGTGAACACGGCCGCACTGACCGCGCTGAACTTGCAATTCCTCAACATGAGCATCCTTTTGGGAGTGGTGGACAAAAAAGCCACCAACCCCCGGATGCGATCTTGATGAGATAACTCAATGGGGGTCAGCGGCACTTCTTCACAAAACTTTAACTTGAAGTCGCCAGGCTTTACACAGCAGCAACACCTGTGTTCCAACTGCAACGCCAAGAAAAAAAACGTTACAAGTTATGGCAGGAATTTTTGCCCGCAAGGCAGGTCGCATAACTCGCTGAAATCACGGCATTCAGCCTGAAAGGCCGATGGACAGGGCGATTTAGCCGATCCAGCACTCAAGCGCCCGAGCCCGCGCCTCATGCAGCAACTGGGTCCAAGGCCGCGAAGGCCGGCGCAATTGCCTGATTGCCGTGCGGCTGTCGCACGCCGGAAAATCGCACATCACCGCACGAGGGGCAGCTTATCGACATACGAAGGCTGGCGTCGGCGGCCATCTATTTGGCCCCCGAAAGCGAGCCGCAGCGCCGGCCGAGCAAGCGCATTCTCTCTGACAAAAAGCTGGCCGAGAAAGCGCAAAAACCCTGCAAGGGTGTTGCAGGGCTTTGTGAAACGCGACGCTCAGCAGCTGAGTCGCGAACGCTCGGCAGGCCGCTGGTTTGACGCGTTACCGGTCGATCAAGCCGCCTTCACTTTCAAGCGCCAGGCATGCAGCAGCGGCTCGGTGTAGCCGCTGGGTTGCACCAGGCCCTTGAACACCAGATCCAGCGCCGCCTGATAGGCGGCGGAGGTCTTGAAATGGCCGGCCATGGGTTGGTAAGCCGCGTCACCCGCGTTCTGGGCGTCCACCACCGCGGCCATGCGCTCAAAGGTGGCATTGACTTGCGCGGCGTTGGTCACGCCGTGGTGCAACCAGTTGGCGATGTGCTGGCTGGAGATGCGCAAGGTGGCGCGGTCTTCCATCAGGCCGATGTTGTGGATGTCAGGCACCTTGGAGCAACCCACGCCCTGGTCAATCCAGCGCACCACATAGCCGAGGATGCCCTGGGCGTTGTTGTCCAGCTCTTGCTGAATCTCGGCGGCCGACCATTCGGCCTTGGCCACCACGGGGATTTGCAGCAGTTTGTCGAGGATGACGCCACGCTCCGCGTCGGCATCAATCTTTTCCAAGTCTTGCTGCACCGCCGCCACATTGACCTGGTGGTAATGCAAGGCGTGCAAGGTGGCCGCGGTGGGCGACGGCACCCAGGCGGTGTTGGCGCCAGCCTTGGGGTGAGCGATTTTTTGCTCCAGCATGGCAGCCATCAGATCGGGCATGGCCCACATGCCTTTACCGATCTGGGCGCGGCCGCGCAGGCCGCAGCTCAAGCCGGTCAGCACATTGCTGCGCTCGTAGGCCGCGATCCAGGCGCTGGTCTTCATATCGCCCTTGCGGAACATCGCGCCGGCCTGCATGGCGGTGTGCATTTCGTCGCCGGTGCGGTCCAGGAAGCCGGTATTGATGAAGGCCACACGGCTGGCGGCAGCGGCAATGCAAGCCTTCAGATTGACGCTGGTGCGGCGCTCTTCGTCCATGATGCCCAGCTTGACGGTGTTGGCGGGCAGGCCCAGCAAAGCCTCAACGCGGCCAAAGATTTCGCTGGCAAACGCCACCTCGGCCGGGCCGTGCATCTTGGGCTTGACGATGTAGACCGAGCCGGTGCGGCTATTGCCCTTGCGCTGCAGATCGTGGATCGCGATGGTGGTGGTCACCACCGCGTCCAAGATGCCTTCCGGAATCTCCTTCGTGCCATTGGCGTACAGCACCGCCGGGTTGGTCATCAGATGGCCCACATTGCGCACAAACATCAGCGAGCGGCCGTGCAGCACGACCTGACCCTCACCATTGGCCGCCGTGTAAGTGCGGTCAGCATTGAGGCGGCGGGTGATGGTCTTGCCACCCTTTTCCAATTCTTCGGTCAAGGTGCCTTTGAGAATGCCCAGCCAGTTGCGATAGGCCAGGACCTTGTCCTCGGCATCCACGGCGGCAACCGAATCTTCCAGATCCAAAATGGTGGACAGCGCGGCTTCCATCACCACATCGCTGACGCCCGCGGCATCACTGGCACCGATGGCCGTGCTGCGGTCGATTTGAATGTCCAGATGCAGGCCGTTATGGCGCAAGAGCACCGAGCGCGGCGCGCTGGCCTCGCCTTGATAGCCGACGAACTGCGCGGCATCGGCCAGACCCGTCACGGCGCCGCCGGTCAGGCTCACCTGCAGCTGGCCACCCTCGACGCGGTAGCCGGTGGCGTCCTTGTGCGAGCCCTGTGCGAGTGGCGCGGCCTGATCCAGCACTTGGCGGGCATAGGCAATCACCTTGGCGCCGCGCACCGGGTTGTAGCGGCCGGCCTTTTCAGCACCGTCGGCTTCAGAGATGGCATCGGTGCCATAGAGCGCGTCGTACAGCGAACCCCAACGTGCATTGGCGGCGTTCAAGGCATAACGCGCGTTCAGAATCGGCACCACCAACTGCGGGCCGGCTTGGCTGGCCAATTCGGCATCGACATTGGCGGTGCTGATCTGCACCGCGCCGGGTGCGGGCACCAGGTAGCCGATTTGCTCCAGAAAGGCGCGGTAGGCGGGCATATCGGCGATCGGGCCGGGGTGGGCGCGGTGCCAGGCATCCAGCTCGGTTTGCAGGCGATCACGCTCGGCCAGCAAGGCGATGTTCTTCGGGGCCAGGTCTTGCACGATGGCGTCAAAGCCGGCCCAGAACTTGGCGGCGTCGACACCCGTACCCGGCAAAACTTCTTGCTCGATGAATTGCGCCAGTTCGGTGGCGACTTGCAGGCCGTGATGGGTGGTGCGTGCGGTGCTCATGGCGGAATCCTCGGGTTTTATTGCGTCGGGCGACGAATCACAGCCCCCAATTTATGCCAGTTTGAGGCGCCGATTCATGACGTCCGGCGCATTGAATACATCACTCAAACGAGCTAATCGCCAGAAAGTTCAGCTTTTTCATTGCAATCAGCAGGAGAATCAGGCGCATGGACCGCCTCAAACAAATCGAATCCTTCGTCAGCGTGGCCACCCGCGGCAGCTTGACGGCGGCCGCCGCCGTCGAGGGCGTGGCGCCTGCCGTGATGGGGCGGCGCATCGATGCGCTGGAGGCGCGGCTGGGCGTCAAGCTGCTGTTGCGCACCACGCGTCGCATCACCCTCACCCACGAGGGCAGCGCCTTTCTGGAAGACTGCCAGCGCCTGCTGGTGGAGTTTGCCAATGCGGAGTCCAGCGTCAGTGCCGGTGGCGTGAAGGCCAGCGGCCTGCTGCGCCTGACCGCACCGGCCGGCTTCGGGCGCCGCCATGTGGCACCCCTGGTGCCCGACTTTCTGGCCCTGCATCCGGATGTGAGCGTGTCCCTCAACCTGAGTGACCGGGTGGTGGACATTGCCGGCGAAGGCTATGACTGCGCCGTGCGCCTGGGCGACCTGCCCGACTCCAGCCTGGTCAGCCAGCGCCTGGCCGACAACCGGCGCCTCTGCGTGGGCGCGCCGGCCTATTTGAAACGCGCCGGTGTGCCCAAGCATCCGTCTGAACTGGCGCGCCACGCCTGCCTGATGCTCAGCTCCGACGCCAGCCAGACGCGCGGCTGGGCCTTTCGCATCGACGGGGAATTGAGCTATCTGCGCCCCAACGGTCGGCTCGACTGTAGCGACGGCCAGGTGCTGCACGACTGGTGCTTGCGCGGCCTGGGCCTGGCCTGGCGCAGCACCTGGGAGGTGGAGCAAGACATCGCGGCCGGGCGCCTGCAAACCGTGCTGGACGACTTCGCCGCGCCTCCCAACGGCATTTACGCCCTGCTGCCTCAACGCAAGCATTTGCCCCTGCGGGTGCGGCTGTGGGTGGACTTTCTCAAGAAGACCTACGGCAAGCCGGAGTACTGGTCGGCGGCGACTTGAGTGCCTGAGTTGCCCGGGCAACTCGGATGCTGGAAAAACAGGGGTCAGGTCTTGCGCGGGCAAAAAAAAGCCCTCACGCGGAGGGCTCTATCTCGGGCAAAAGGCCGAGCTTACTTGGCGTCCGCCACGCACTTCTTGACAAAACTGGTCTTGGCAGCGCCGGCCAGCTTCTTCTCAGCGGCCTGGCTGTCGCAAGCGACTTGGGGGTCAACAGGGGCGGCAGCAGGCGCGTCGGCATCGGCCACGCACTTCTTGACAAAGCTGGTCTTGGCGGCGCCGGCCAGCTTCTTCTCAGCAGCCTTGGCATCACAAGCCGCGTTGGCCGGATTGTCGGCATTGCACTTCTTGAGGAAGCTGGTCTTGGCCGCGCCAGCCAGCTTCTTCTCGGCGGCCTGGGCATCGCAGCTGGCGGCGGGCAGCACGGCGTGGGCGCTGCCGGCAAATGCGAGAGCGGCAAAGGTCAAGAGGCTGATCATCTTCTTCATTGAGAAATCCTTGGCGATGGAATGAATGGTGAGAACAAGGTCATGGCAGCAGGCTTGAATGACCCAGCGTGCCGAGCCATTCAAGCATGCCAACGCGACAGGCTCAAGAAGGGTTTACAGAATCCGTCGTGGATGCGCCAAAGACTCATGAGCCGCATGCAAGCGACGCACCAAGACCTGGATGAAGGCGCGGTCGAATCGGTGCTGGCATTCGGGGCTGAGCAGGCCCAGCGATTCGGGCGTGAAGGAGATCGTGGTGCACAGCTCGCTGACCTTCACATCCGCACTGTGCTGGCGCAGTGCCGGGTTGGGGGCCAAGTAAGCCATCTCGCCCACCGACGTGCCTTTGCCGAGCGCGGCCACCATCACGCCGTCGCGGAAGACCTCCACTGCGCCTTGCGAAATGATGTGGAAGGTATTGCCCTCCTGCCCACGCTTGTAGAGCGCATGGCCCGCCGGAAAACGCCGCCAGCGCCCGCGGTGCACCACCTCCCACAGCTCGACGTCGCCGAAGTCGGCAAAGAACTCCAGCTCGCGCAGCATATTGAAGCGCTCAGAATCCTTGACTTCGTAAAGCCTGGCCAACGGCACCAACTGTTTGGCCACCAGTTCGGACAAGCCACGGCCAAATTCTTCCCAATTGGCGTAGCGGCTTTCGGGGTGCTTGGCCAGGGCGCGCATGATGACGCTGTCCAGCTCCGCCGTGACGCCGCTGCGCTGGCCCACCAGCGTGGCCGGGGCTTGGTGATAAATCTGGTGCATCAGCGCCATCTGGCTGGGCGCGTCAAAAGGCGGGCGGCCCGAAATCAAGTGGTAGAGCACGGCGCCCAGGGCGTAGATATCGGCGCGGCAATCCACATCGCCGCCCTCGATCTGCTCGGGCGGCATATAGGCCAGGGAGCCCACGCGATGCACCTGGGTGGCATCGGAGCGCAAATTCAGAGCGCTGCCGAAATCGCTCACCTTCACATCCGTGACCTGGCCTTGGGCGTCCAGCACGGCCAGCAGATTGGCGGGCTTCACATCGCGGTGAATCACGCCTTGGCGGAACACATAGGACAAAGCCATGGCGCACTTGAAACCCAGCTCCACGATCTGGTCCAGCGGCAGCAGGCGGTCGCTGCGGCAGAAATGCTTGAGCGTGAGGCCGGGCACAAACTCCATCACCAGATAGGGCGCGTCCTGCTCCGGCACGGCGTCAAGGATTTGCACCACATTCGGATGCTGCAAGCGGCCGGCCAGGGCCGCCTCGGCCGCGTAGAAGCGGCTGCCGTAGTCACTGCCCTCACCGCTGCGGCTGGTGTCCGCCCAAGCGCGCATGCGCTTTATGGCCACTTCGCCGCCCTTGAACTCGTCCAGCGCCAGGAAGACGTCGCTGGTCGCGCCCTCACCCAGGCGCCGCAAGATCTTGTAGCGGCCGATGTAGGCGGGCAGATCCAGCTTGGGCTCGATCGGCAAAGAAGAGTCGTCGTCAGACATGCCCAGCATCATAGAACCTGCGGGTGACAGCAAATCCGGCGGCGGTGCGCCGACTTAGAATCGCGCCATGATCCAAGCCAAGCAAGAACTGCTCGCCGCCCTGGCCGAAGCGATTCAAGAACTCAGTCCCGGCGCCGACCTGGCAGCCGCCTTCGAATCCCCCAAGCAAGCCGCCCTGGGCGACTATGCCTGCACGGCCGCCATGCAATTGGCGCGACCGCTCAAAAAGAACCCGCGCGAGTTGGCGCAGGCTTTGATTGAGGCCTTGCAGCGCCGCCCGGCCTTTGAGCGCTGGGTCGACGCGATGGAGATTGCCGGCCCCGGTTTCATCAATATCCGCCTCAAGCCCGCCGCCAAGCAAGCCGTGGTGGCCGAGGTGCTGAGCGCCGCCGCCGACTTCGGCAAGCAGCCCGCCAACGATCAGCATGTGATGGTGGAGTTCGTCTCCGCCAACCCCACCGGCCCGCTGCACCTGGGCCACGCCCGCCAAGCCGCGCTGGGCGACGCCATCTGCAGCCTGTTCCAGACCCAAGGCTCGCAAGTCACCCGCGAGTTCTATTACAACGACGCCGGCGTGCAGATCGCCACCCTGGCCAACTCTACCCAATGCCGCCTGAAAGGGCTGAAGCCCGGCGATGCGGGTTGGCCGGAATCGGCCTACAACGGCGACTACATCCAGGACATCGCCGACGACTTCCTGGCCAAGAAAACCGTCAAGGCCGATGACCGCGAGTTCACCGCCTCCGGCGACATCAACGACCTCGACAGCATCCGCCAGTTCGCCGTGGCCTATCTGCGCCACGAGCAAGACCTGGACCTGCAAGCCGTGGGCGTGCGCTTCGACAACTATTTCCTCGAGTCCAGCCTCTACTCCAGCGGCACGGTGGAAAGCACCGTGGCCAAGCTGCTGGCCTCGGGCAAGACCTTCGAAGAAGGCGGCGCGCTGTGGCTGCGCAGTACCGACTACGGTGACGACAAGGACCGCGTGATGCGCAAGTCCGACGGCAGCTACACCTACTTCCTGCCGGATGTGGCCTATCACATCAACAAATTCCAGCGCGGCTTCACCAAGTGCATCAATGTGCAGGGCACCGACCACCACGGCACCATCGCCCGCGTGCGCGGCGGCCTGCAAGCGGCCGGTGTGGGCATCCCGCAAGGTTTCCCCGACTACGTGCTGCACAAGATGGTGCTGGTGATGAAGGGCGGCGTGGAAGTCAAGCTGTCCAAGCGGGCCGGCAGTTATGTGACCATGCGCGACCTGATCGACTGGACCAGCCGCGACGCCGTGCGCTTCTTCCTGATCAGCCGCAAGGCCGACACCGAGTTCACCTTCGACATCGACCTGGCCCTGAAGCAGAACGATGAGAACCCGGTGTTCTATGTGCAGTACGCCCATGCGCGCATCTGCTCGGTGATCCGCAACTGGGTCTCGCGTGGTGGCGATGCCGCCGCGCTGGCCAGCGCCGACCTGAGCCTGCTGACGGCGCCGACCGAAGCCGCCTTGATGCTCAAGCTGGCCGACTACCCCGCCATGCTGACCCGCGCCGCCGAAGGCCTGGCCCCGCATGACTTGACCTTCTACCTGCGCGAACTGTCCAGCAGCTATCACAGCTACTATGCCGCCGAGCGCGTGCTGGATCAGACGCCCGAGCTGAGCCTGGCCCGGGTTGCCTTGCTGGCCGCCACCCGCCAGGTCATCGCCAATGCGCTGACCGTGCTGGGTGTCAGCGCCCCTGAGGTGATGGCGCGTGAAGCCGTGGTGACGACAACATCGGAGAACACATGAGCGTAGGGGCCAAGAACCAAAAAGCTGGACAAAAGGGTGGTTTCGTCCTCGGCCTGATCGTTGGCCTGCTGGTCGGCTTGGCCGTCGCGCTGGGCGTGGCGCTCTACATCACCAAGGTGCCTATCCCCTTCATCAACAAGGTGCCGCAACGCACGGCTGAGCAAGACGCCGAAGAGGCCTTGCGCAACAAGAACTGGGACCCCAACGCCCCCTTGGCCGGCAAGGCCGGCGCCAAGGCCGCCAGCGGCGTGGTCAGCCCGGCGCCGGTGACAGCTGCGCCAGTGCAAAGCACGGCGCCAGCCGCGGCCACCACCGCTGCCGAGCCAGCACCGGCGGCCCTGCCCAGCCATGTGCCTGCGCAAGTGCCCGCCCCGGCTCCCGCCAAAGCCACTGAAAAGGCGGCTGAAAAAACTAGCGACAAAGCCGCCAGCGACAAGAAGCCCGAGTCCAAGGCAGCCGCTGCAGCGCCTGCCGCCGACCCCAATGTCTACTTCGTGCAAGCCGGTGCCTTCACCAAGTCCGACGACGCCGAGGCTCAGCGCGCCAAGCTGGCCATGCAGGGCTTGAGCGCCAAGATCACCGAGCGCGAGCAGTCCGGCCGCACCGTTTACCGTGTGCGCCTGGGCCCCTTCGACGCCCGCGACGAAGCCGAAGCGCAGCAGCGCAAGGTCGAAGGCGCTGGCATGGAAGCCAATCTGGTCACCGTCAAGCGCTGATGGCGGCTTGATTTCCCACCCTCTCACCCATTCTTTCCAAGGATCTCACCGATGATGAAGCGTCGCGATTTCTCCGCCACTCTGGGCCTGAGCGTTCTGGGCGCCGGCAGCCTGCCCGGCCTGGCCTTGGCGCAAGGCGCGCCGGTGGAAGGCAAGCAGTACCTGAAGCTGTCTCAGGCCCTGCCCACCACACCCGGCAAGATCGATGTGCTGGAGTTCTTCTGGTACGGCTGCCCGCACTGCTTCACTTTTGACCCTGTCATCGAAGCCTGGAGCAAGCAGCTGCCCGCCGATGTCAACTTCCGCCGCGTGCATGTGGGCTTCCGCGCCAATATCAAATCGCACCAGAAGTTGTTCTTCGCCCTCGAAGCCATGGGCAAAGAAGCCGAAGTGCACACCGCCGTGTTCAACGCTTTCCAGCGCGATATGCCCGAGGACGACAAGGCCGTGATGGCCCTGGCCGGCCGCCTGGGCCTGGACATGGCCAAGTTCACCGCCGCCTACAACTCCTTTGGCGTGCAAACCAAGTGCGCCCAAGCCAGCAAGCTGTCGGACGAATACCGCATCGACGGCGTGCCCGCTGTCGGCATCGCCGGCCGCTACCTGACCTCGCCCGCCCTTGCCGGCGTGCGTGGTGCCGGTGAAGTCGTCAACGGCCAGCAAGCGCTGGCAGTGGCTGACTACCTGATCAAGCTGGCCCGCACCAGCAAGGGCTGAGGCCCGCTTGCAAGACCTGCCGTGCTGCGCGCGCGGCAGTTCAATCTCTCCAGCCTAGGTGCCGCTCCTGCAAATTGGCGTGGCATCGGCTTGGGCCTGAAGATGCAGGGCTAGAATGGTCTGCAAGAATTGTGCCGCCATGAAAACACCCTGCCTTCGCCCACCCCGCCCTCGTGCTACCGCCCTCAGCCGCGCAGCCCATGCCACCCTGGCCATGGCAGTGCTCATGGGCGCCGCCGCCATGGCCAGGGCCGAGAAGGCCGACCAGTTCAAACCGCTGAACATCGCCTCTGACCAAGGCGGCCGGGTGGATATGGCGCGCCAGCGCACCGAATTCAGCGGCAATGTGGTGCTCAGCAAGGGCAGCTTGCTGCTGAAGGCCGAGCGCATTGATGTGCGCGAAACCGGCGACGGCTACTTCCAGGCCTATGCCAATGGCCAGACCGGCAAGCAGGTGTCCTTCCGCCAGGCGCGTGATGTTCCCGGCGAGGCCGTTGAAGGCTTCGCCGATCAGGTCGAATACGACACCCGCAGCGACACCGTGCGCTTCATCGGCAATGCGGTGGTGCATCGCACTGTTGGCAACTCGGTGGCCGACGAGGTCAGCGGTGCCGTGATCGTCTACGACAACCGCAGCGAGGTGTTCACGCTGGACGGCGGCAAGACCTCGCCCCACCCCACCGGCCGCGTCCGCGTGGTGATCATGCCGCGAGGCTCTGCGGCAAGCGCCGAGCCCGCCGCGAGTTCTGGTCTGGTTCTGCAGCCCAGCACTCAGTTGCCAAGCAGTAAAAAAGCGCCATGAGCAGCGCGGCTCCGATCAGCGGCAGCAGCGCGCCGCGCAGCCGCCTTGACGCCACCGGTTTGGCCAAGAGCTACGGCGTGCGCAAGGTGGTGAAGAACGTGCACCTGGGCGTGGACAGCGGCGAGGTCGTCGGCCTCTTGGGCCCCAACGGCGCCGGCAAGACGACCAGCTTTTACATGATCGTGGGCCTGGTGCGCGCCGATGCCGGCGAGATCCACATCGACGGCAAGGAAGTCCAGCACCTGCCCATCCACCAGCGCGCCCGCCTGGGCCTGAGCTATCTGCCGCAGGAAGCCTCGATCTTCCGCAAGCTCACCGTGGAAGAGAACATCCGCGCCGTGCTGGAATTGCAAGTCGATGCCAATGGCCGGCCGCTGAGCAAGGCGCGCATCAATGAGTTGCTGGAAAACCTGCTGCACGACCTCAGCATCGAGAAGCTGCGTGACAGCCCCGCCCCCGCACTCTCGGGCGGCGAGCGCCGCCGGGTCGAGATCGCCCGCGCCCTGGCTACCCAGCCCCGTTTCATCTTGCTGGACGAGCCCTTTGCCGGCGTCGACCCGATCGCGGTGCTGGAGATCCAGCGCATCATCAGCTTCCTGAAGGCGCGCGGCATCGGGGTTTTGATCACCGACCACAATGTGCGCGAAACCCTCGGCATTTGCGACCGCGCCTACATCATCAGCGAAGGCGCCGTTTTGGCCGAAGGCACGCCCGCCGAGATTGTGGACAACGCCGATGTGCGCAAGGTCTATCTCGGCGAAAACTTCCGCATGTGATGAAACAGTCGCTTCAGCTGCGCCTGAGCCAGCATCTCTCGCTGACCCCGCAATTGCAGCAATCGATCCGGCTGCTGCAACTCTCGACCCTGGAGCTGAACCAGGAAATCGAGCAGATGATGGCGCAGAACCCGCTGCTGGACACCGAGGATGACATCAGCGTCGCCGCGCCCGAGATCAGCGAACCGCCACGCGCCAGCGCCGCCGACGACAGCAGCGCCGACACCGAGTTGGGCGGCGGCGCCGATGCCGAAAGCACGCCGGAATTGCGGGCCGAAGACTTCGGCAGCACCGAGCGCGACGACTGGGAAAACGGCACCGAGCGCGATGACTTCGACGGCATCCGCGAGCTGCCCAGCAATCACAACAGCGGCAGCGCCAGCAATGACGGTGAGGATGAGCGCAGCGAACAGGAGTTCGCCGAGATCAGCCTGCAAGAACATTTGAATCAGCAGCTGGCCGGCATGCACCTCAGCGAAGCCGACCGCATGGCCTTGCAAGTGCTGATCGAGTCCCTCAACGACGACGGCTATCTGGAAGACCCGCTGGAAGAAATCGCCCAGGCGCTGACCAGCGAGGCCGAAGAACAAGAAGAGCTGCTGGACCATCTGCGCATTGCCCTGAAATGGCTGCAGAACATGGATCCCGGCGGCGTCGGCGCTCGCGACCTGGCTGAATGCCTGACGCTGCAGCTGCGCGCGCTACCGCGCAGCCCGGCACAGGTGATCGCCATCCTGATCTGCAAATCGCATCTGGAACTGCTGGCCAAGCGCGACAGCAAAAAGCTGATGGCGCTGACCGGCGCCGACGAGCCCCTGCTGCGCGAGGCGCAAACCCTGATTCGCGCTCTGGACCCCAAGCCGGGGCGGCGCTTCGCGCTAGGGCAGACGCAGGCGGTGATCCCGGACGTGATCGTGCGCAAGGTCGGCCGCGAGCTGCGCGTGATGCTCAACCCCGAGGTCGCCCCCAAGCTGCGCATCAATGAGATGTATGCCAACGCCCTGCGGCAAACCCGCGGCGGCATCAGCAATAGCGCCTTGGGCGGTCAGCTGCAGGAAGCGCGCTGGTTCATCAAGAACATCCAGCAGCGCTTCGACACGATTCTGCGTGTCTCCAAAGCCATCGTGGAGCGGCAAAAAGGGTTTTTCACCCACGGCGCCCTGGCCATGAAGCCGCTAGTGCTGCGCGAGATTGCTGACGAGCTGGGCCTGCACGAATCGACCATTTCCCGCGTCACCACCGCCAAATACATGGCCACCACATTCGGCACCTTTGAGCTGAAGTACTTCTTCGGCTCGGGCCTCAGCACCGAGGCCGGCGGCAATGCCTCCAGCACCGCCGTGCGGGCGCTGATCAAGCAATTCGTGGAGGCGGAAGCGCCGAACAAGCCGCTGTCAGACAGCGCCCTGGCCAGCATGCTGGAAGAGCAAGGCATTCAGGTGGCGCGCCGAACCGTGGCGAAATACCGCGAAGCATTGAAGATCGCACCGGCCAATTTGCGCAAACCCTGCTGATTGATCTGCATCAAGGGCCGGGCGGCGGCGGCTCGCTAAGGTGACGCTCCCTTACCTCGCCCACCATGCCCTGCCCAGTTTCCCAGTCGGCGAACCGCCCCGGTTCGGCCTTTCGCATCCAGCAATTTCACGCGCAATGGTTGGCGTTCGCCCTGGCCTGCGTCATCGCCACACTGTGTGCCAGCATCTGGCTCAGGCATGAACGCACTGAGCTACAGCAGCAAGAAAGCCGGCGCCTGCAAGGCCTGGTGCAAGTGCTTGATGGCATCGTGGCTCAACAGTTGCATGGCATCCAGGCGGCGCTGAAGACCATCGACGAATCTCATGGCAAATGGCGCCATGGCCAGATGCAGCACGATGCGCATCCGCTGCTGAGCGCGCTGGCCCAGGCCATGCCGGGCGTGCGCATGGCCGCCATCATCGATGCGCGCGGGCGCATGCAAGCCACCTCGCTGCCCGACTTGCCCCATTTCGATGCCAGCGCGCGCGAGTACTTTCTGATGCCGCAAAAGGCGCCGCAGTACGGCATGCTTTATGTGTCCCAGCCCTATAGCAATGCGTTGGGCGAATACACCATGAGCTTGTCGCGCGCGCTGTTTGATGCCCAGGGGCGCTTCGCCGGCGTGGCCATGGTGACGCTGGACCCCGACTACTTCAAGCTGGTGCTGGGCACGGCGCAAACCTCGAATGACACCTGGAGCGCCCTGGTCCACGCCGATGGCGTGCTCTACAGCCTGCGCCCGCCGAACAATGCCTGGATGGGCCGCCGACTGCTGGACCGACCGGGCTCGCTGCTGGCCCGCCATCTGGCCAGCGGCCAAGATGCCAGCGTTCAGCAAGGCCTGGCCCTGGTCAGCCAGGATGAGCGCCTGACGGCCTTGCAAACCGTTCGCACCCCAGGCCTGCAGACCAATCGCGCTTTGATCGTTGCCGTCGGCCGAAAAATCACCGCGCTGGAAGCGCCCTGGCAGCGCCAATGGCAGCAGTCCCTGGGTGCCGGCGTGCTGCTGGCCCTGGTCAGCGGCCTGGCGCTGTGGCTGCGCCAGCGCCGCTTGCGCAGCATCGCCGCGCTACGCGAAGCCCAGCTGCGCAGCGACCACGACAAAGCCCAGCACACCCAGGCGGTGCTGGACAATATGGTGGACGGCGTCATCACCATCGACGCGCGCGGCCTGATCCTGAGCTTCAACGCCTCGGCCAGCCGCATGTTCGGCTACAGCGCCGAGGAAGTGATCGGGCGCAATGTCAGCCTGCTGATGCCCGAGCCTGAGGCCAGCCAGCACGATGGCTATATGCGCAACTACCTGAACGGCAAGCAGGCCCGCGTGATTGGCGTTGGCCGCGACGTCACCGGGCGCCGCAAGAGCGGCAGCAACTTCCCGATGAGCCTGGCCGTGTCCAGCATCGAGCGCGATGGCGAGCCCCTGTTCATCGGCCTGACGCGCGACATCACCGAACGCAAGCGCGCCGAAGCCGCCATCGAAAAGCTGGCCTTCAACGACCCGCTCACCGGCCTGCCCAACCGCCGCCTGTTGCTGGACCGCCTGGACCAGACCCTGGCCTCGGCCCAGCGCCAGGGCCGCCACGGCGCCGTGCTCTTCATCGACCTGGACAACTTCAAGTCACTCAACGACACCTTGGGCCACGGCATGGGCGACCTGCTGCTACAAAGCATCGCGCAGCGCCTGCTGGGCACGGTGCGGGCGCAGGACTCGGTGGCGCGCTGGGGCGGGGATGAATTCGTGGTGCTGCTGCAGGACTTGGGCCAGGACTACGCCGAGGCCGCCCAACACGCCGAAGCCGCAGCCGAGAAAATCCTGCGCGTGCTGGGCCAGCCCTATCAGCTCAAAGACCATCTGCACCACAGCACGCCCAGCATCGGCATCAAGGTCTGGGGCGCGGGCGACGGCAGCAGCAGCGAAGACCTGCTCAAGCATGCCGACCACGCCATGTACCAGGCCAAGGCGGGCGGCCGCAATCAGCTCTGCTTCTTCGACCCTGTAACCCAGGCCGCCATGGCCGAACGCGCCACGCTGGAAGCGGATCTGCGCGGCGCTTTGCAGAACGACCAATTCGCGCTCTATCTGCAAGCCCAGGTCAATCAACGCGGCCAGCTGACCGGCGCCGAGGTGCTGCTGCGCTGGCAGCATCCGCAGCGCGGCTGGATCTCGCCCGCGCAGTTCATCCCGCTGGCGGAACAGACCGGCCTGATCGTGCCGCTGGGCGCCTGGGTGATGCAGCAGGCTTGCGCGCTACTGGCCTTGTGGACTGGCCAGCCGCGGCTGGAGAGCTTGAGCCTGGCCGTCAACGTCAGCGCCGTGCAGTTCCGCCACAAGGGATTCTTGTCCACCCTGCAGCAAATCCTGGCGCGCAGCAACGCCCCCACCGAGCGCCTCAAGATCGAGCTGACCGAGAGCGCCTTGGTGGACGATGTGGAGGGCGTGATCCGCTTGATGGCGGAGTTGGGCCGCCTGGGCGTGGGCTTGTCCCTGGATGACTTCGGTACCGGCTACTCCTCGCTGGCTTACTTGAAGCGCCTGCCGCTCAAGCAGCTCAAGATCGACCAGTCCTTTGTGCGCGACCTGATCAGCGAGCCAAATGCCCATGCGATTGCCCATGCGATTGTGCAGTTAGGCGACAGCTTGGGCTTGCACGTCATCGCCGAAGGGGTAGAGACCGAGGCCCAGCGCGATCTGCTGGCCGAGCTGGGCTGCCATGCCTACCAAGGCTATTTGTTCAGCCGGCCCATGCCGATCGAAGCCTTTGTGGCCGAGGCCTTGCACTGGCCCAAGCCCGTGGCCGGGCAGGCGCCAAGCAGGACGGCCGCAAGGGCTCCAACCTCCCGCCAAGACAGCCCTGCCGCCGCGCCGGTGCCGGCCTGAGGCCTGGCCTCGGCGGGGCCGGCGGCGCCGGCATGGGCCTGAATTCCGCGCCCTCTGGTCAAGCCCGGCCGCGAACTGGGACAATCACGCTCAAAGCCCATGCGCTTTTGCCCTTTGAACTTTTTGCTTGCGGCCGCAATCGCAACGCCTCTGCCCCATGTTTTCCCCCACCGATAAGCTCCATCTCTTTGTCTCCTGTGCCTCCGGCGTGGAGCGCCTGCTCGATGAAGAGGTGCGGGGCATCCTGCCCAAAACCCATATCGAGGTGCTGCGCGGCGGCATCGCGCTCAAGGGCGATCTGGAAGCCGTGATGAAGCTCAATCTCGAAAGCCGCCTGGCCCAGCGCGTGCTGATCGAGCTGATCGGCGGCGGCTACCGCCATGAGGACGATATCTACGCCCTGGCCTGCAAGATCGACTGGACACAGTGGATCACCCCGGCCGAGACCATCCGCGTGGACACCATCGCCCAGCGCAGCCCGCTGCGCAGCCTCAACTTCGCCACCTTGCGGGTCAAGGATGCCATTTGCGATGTGCTGCGCGACGCCACTGGTGAGCGCCCCAGCGTGGACACCCGCTACCCCGATCTGCCGGTGATGCTGCATCTGAACGAAACCGATGCAACGCTCTACATCGACAGCTCCGGCGAGCCGCTGTTCAAACGCGGCTGGCGCGAGGACAAGGGCGACGCCCCGCTGAAGGAAACCCTGGCCGCCGCCATGCTGGCCGCCGCCGGCTGGAAGGGCACGCCCGAAACCGGTGGCGCCCTGCACGACCCCTGCTGCGGCTCGGGCACCATCGCGGTGGAAGCGGCGCAAATCGCCTGCGGCATGGCCGCCGGCATGCAGCGCCGCTTTGCCTTCGAGCGCCAATTGCCCTTCGTGCCCCTGCGCGGCCGCTGGCAAGCCATCAAGCAAGCCGCCAAAGACCGCGAGCATGCGCCCGCCGTGCCCATCTACTGCAGCGATGTGGCCTTCCGCATGGTGGACTTTGCACGCCGCAATGCCGAGCGCGCCGGTGTGGCCCAGTACATCCAGTTCAACGGCGGTGACGCGCTGGAACGCCCGGCGCCCGAGCTGCCCGAAGGCATGCCCGGCACCATCATGATGAACCCGCCCTACGGCGAGCGCATCGAGGTGCGCGGCAAGGCCGGTAACTTCCAGATGAGCCGAGATGCGGGCGGCTCAGAAGCCCGCGATGCCGGCGACGACTTCTTCCCGCGCCTGGCCGCGCACTGGAAGCGCGCCTACACCGAAAACCCGGCCGGCTGGACCGCCTGGCTGCTGTGCCCGGACATGAAGCTGCCCAGCAAGATGCGCCTCAAAGAGTCGCGCAAGATCCCGATGTGGAACGGCCCGATCGAATGCCGGATGTTCAAGTTCGACCTGATCAAGGGTTCGGCGCGCACGCCTAAGCCGGGGCGCGAAGGCGAAAGCAACGGCGATAACGCCGCCGCCGACTCACACTGATTGCAGGGCCAGCCAGCCCAGCACGGCCAGCGGGGCCGTGTCGGCTCGCAGAATGCGCGGGCCGAGTTGCACGGCCTCAAAGCCGTGATCGCGCGCAGCCTGCTCTTCGGCCGAGCTCAAGCCGCCTTCGGGGCCGGACAAGACCAAGGTTGAAGTCGCATCTGACTGCGCCGCTGCCAGCTCGCGCAAAGGCCGCGCAGCCGTGGGGCTGAGCAGCCAGCGGCGTTGCTGAGCGCTCACCGGCGGCAGGCTCTTGAGCCATTGCTGCAGGCTGCTTACGGCTTCAACGCGCGGCAGCACGCTGCGCCCGCTCTGCTCACAAGCCGCCACCGCCACGCCTTGCCAATGGGCTTGCTTTTTCTCGGCCCGTTCGCCGGCCAGGCGCAGCACAGAGCGCTCGCTCATCAACGGCTGCACCGCAGCAGCGCCCAGTTCGGTGGCTTTTTCAATCACACCGTCCATGCGGTCATTGGCCGGCATCACCACGCACAGGCTCACCGCATGAGCTAGCTCGCGATGCACCAGCTGGCGCGAATGCAGCTGCACCACCACCTCGCTGCGGCCCATGCGCAGCACCTCGGCCTGCCAGTCGAAGCCGCTGCCATCGAAGAGATTCAGGGCCGCGCCGGGCTGCAGGCGCAGCACTTGCACATGGCGGGCGGCGCCGGCGGGCAACACCAGCTCGGTAGGGCCGGTGGCTTGCGCGTCCGAATGCGGGTGCAACTCGGCGAGCGGGGTGTCAACAAAAAGGCGGGGCAGCATGGTGAAGAAAGGCAAAAAAGATGAAACGCGGCGGCCGGGCCATCCCTGCAGACCGAGATGCCGCCAGTGTGCCGCAACTTGGGGCCCGCCGGGCGCGCTTATTCCGGCGCCGCTTCGGCTTGTGACTTGATGATGCCCAAGGCGCGCCGCACTTGCTCGGCGGCCATCTCGCCCTGCGCTTGCAGCACCTCCTGCACAAAGCGATCAGCCAGCGCGCGCAATGCCGCCAGGTCGGCGCAGCGCTCCACCTCCAGCACCAGCTTGTAGCCCTTGATCAGGCCCAGGTGCTGTTTGGCATGGCGGGTCAGAAAGTCGTAAAGCTCGGCATGCGCCAGCGGCGACTGGGCGAAGGTATCGGCAGCTTGGCTTGCACTCGCCGGGGCCTCGGCAGCAACCGGCGCCACCGCAGTAGCGGCGGTGGCAGGGCTGGCGGGCGCCGCCTTCGCGTCGGCCACCAAGCCATGTGCAAGCAGTTGCTCCAGGTCGGCAGCGCTGGCGCCTTGCACCAAGCCTAACCAGGCAGCAGCGGGGCGCGAGGCGTCCAGCACCAGCAAGAGATTGCGCGCGCTGCGCGACAGGCCCAGCTCGCGCGCTTTGACCTCGGCCCGACCGGCCTCAGTGCGGTGATAGGAATGAGTCAGCAAGGCAGGCACTTTGTAGAAGGGTGAACCAACAGGGAGCCAGGCTTGGCATTGATGAGCAATGCGCTGAGTCAAGCCGAGGGGAGTCAAGCGAGAGAAGTCAGCCGAGATGGTGCCGCAAATTGGCCGCCGCACCGGCCGCCCGCCTTCGCAACCCCCGGGGTTTGCGAAGATTTGTCACGCGGGGTGGCGTGACAAATGGGCGCCGTCCAAGCGCGGCGTTTGCGGCGCCGGGTCTTACTTCTTCAGATCCCGCAACTCACGGCGCAGCACTTTGCCGACCGGGGTCTTGGGCAGGTCTTGACGGAACTCAATGATCTTGGGCCGCTTGTAGCCGGTCAGATTGGCTTCGCAATAGGCGCGCACATCGGCCTCGGTGAGCTCGGGGTCACGCTTGACGATCACCACCTTGACGGCCTCGCCGGCCTTGTCGTCCGGCACACCCACCGAGGCGCACTCCATCACGCCAGGCATCTGGGTGATGAGGTCTTCGATCTCGTTGGGGTAGACGTTGAAGCCGCTGACCAGAATCATGTCCTTCTTGCGGTCGACGATGCGGAAGAAGCCGCGCTCGTCCACCATGCCGATGTCACCGGTACGGAAGAAGCCATCGGGCGTCATCACCTGAGCGGTCTCATCGGGGCGCTGCCAGTAGCCGGCCATCACTTGCGGGCCGCGAATGGCGATCTCGCCGGAGGCGCCCGGCGCCACTTCACGGCCGGCGTCATCCAGCAAGCACATCTCGGTGCTGGGCATGGGCAGGCCGATGCTGCCGGTGTAGGCCTTGCTGTCGGTGGGGTTGCAGCTGGCCACGGGCGAGGTCTCGGACAAGCCGTAGCCTTCGCAGATCGGGCAGCCGGTCTTTTCCAGCCACAGCTTGGCCGTCGCTTGCTGCACGGCCATGCCGCCGCCCACGGCGATCACCAGATGACTCCAGTCCACGGTATTGAACTGGGGATGATTGGCCATGGCCATGAACAAGGTGTTGACCGCTGGCAGGCTGTGGAAGCGATGCTGGCTCAGCTCCTTGAACACGGCGGGCAGATCACGCGGATTGGGGATCAACACGTTCGCGCCGCCCACATGCATGGACAGCATCATGTTCGTGGTGAAACCGAAGATGTGATACAGCGGCAAGGCGCAGATGCTCAGCAGCTGCTCACCAGCCGGGATCTTTTTCAGGGCCGGCAGATACCAGGCTTCGGCCTGCAAGGTATTGGCCACCAGATTGCGGTGCAAGAGCACAGCGCCCTTGGACACGCCGGTGGTGCCGCCTGTGTACTGCAGCACCGCGATGTCGTTGGGGCCGACCTTGGGCTGCTGGTAGTTCAGGCTGCGGCCCTTGGCCACGGCATTATTGAAGCTGACCGCGCCGGGCAACTCGAAGGCGGGCACCAGCTTTTTGACCTTGCGCACCACGTAGTTGACGATCAGGCTCTTGGGGAAGCCCAACATCTCACCCATCGAAGCCAACACCACATGCTTGGTGGGCACCGACTTGATGACTTGCTGCAAGGTGGAGGCGAAGTTCTCCAGGATCACGATGGCCTTGGCGCCAGCGTCCTTGAGTTGATGCTCCAACTCGCGCGGGGTGTAGAGCGGGTTGACGTTCACCACCACCAGGCCGGCGCGCAACACTGCTGCCACCGCCACCGGGTACTGCATCACATTGGGCATCATCAGGGCGACGCGGTCGCCCTTTTCCAGGCCCAGGCTCTGAAAATATGCCGCCAGCGCACGCGAAGCTTCATCCAGCTGCGCAAACGTGATCTGCCGGCCCATCATCTTGTAGGCGGGCTGGCTGGGGTACTTCTTGAATGCCGACTCCATCAGGTCCACGAGGGACGGATAAAGCCCTGTATCGATCTCTGCCGGAACTCCCTCTGAGTAGTTCTTGAGCCAAATCTTCTCCATCTTTTCTGTCTCCTAGCTATCCCGTAATTCTGACCTATTGCTGACGGCGGATTCGTCAGGGGATTCGATAGACGCACCTAATGCGAACAAAGATTGCGCGCTGCGCATGAAAAACGGGCCCGAAGGCCCGTTGATGGTGCGCATGAGCAGAACAGCGGCGGCTTTACTCCACCGCCTTGACCATGTCCTCCACCACCTTCTTGGCGTCGCCGAACACCATCATGGTCTTGTCCATATAGAACAGCTCGTTGTCCAGGCCGGCATAGCCCGCCGCCATGGAGCGCTTGTTGACGATGATGGTCTTGGCCTTGTAGGCCTCCAAAATGGGCATGCCGTAGATGGGGCTGCCCTTGGTGTGCGCGGCAGGGTTCACCACGTCGTTGGCGCCCAAGATGATGGCGACATCGGCCTGGCCGAATTCGGCATTGATGTCTTCCATTTCGAAGACCTGGTCATAAGGCACTTCCGCCTCGGCCAGCAGCACATTCATATGGCCAGGCATGCGGCCCGCCACCGGATGGATGGCGTACTTGACGGTGACGCCCTTCTCGGTGAGCTTTTGCGCCAGCTCCTTCACCGCATGCTGGGCGCGCGCTACCGCCAGGCCGTAGCCGGGGACGATGATCACGGTCTCGGCATTGCCCAGCACAAAGGCCGCGTCATCAGCGCTGCCGCTCTTCACTGCACGCTGCACCGCACTGCCAGCGGCAGCCGCCGTGGCATCACCGCCGAAGCCGCCGCCGATCACATTGAAGAAGCTGCGGTTCATGGCCTTGCACATGATGTAGCTCAGGATGGCACCCGAGGAGCCCACCAGCGAGCCGGCAATGATCAGCATCGAGTTATTCAGCGAGAAGCCAATGCCCGCCGCCGCCCAGCCCGAGTAGCTGTTCAGCATGGACACCACCACCGGCATATCGGCGCCGCCAATCGGGATGATCAGCAGCACGCCCAGCGCAAAGCCCAGCGCCAGAATCAGGCCGAAGTCCAGCCAGCTCTGCGAGGCAAAAAAGCCATAGCAGAAGAACACCGCCGCCAGACCCAGGGCCAGATTGAGCTTGTGTTGACCAGCAAATGACACCGGCGCACCCTGGAACAAGCGGAACTTGTACTTGCCCGAGAGCTTGCCGAAGGCGATCACCGAGCCCGAGAAGGTCACCGCGCCGATGAAGGCACCCAGCGCCAGCTCGATGCGGTTGCCGCCCGGGATCAGCGCGCTGCCCTTGTCGGCAATGCCGAAGGCGGCCGGCTCCAGCACGGCGGTGGCGGCAATGAACACCGCCGCCAGACCGATCATGCTGTGCATGAAGGCGACCAACTCCGGCATCTTGGTCATCTCGACCTTTTGCGCCATATAGGCGCCGATGCCGCCGCCGACCACCAGGCCGGCCAGCACATAGGCCAGGCCGATCGAATGACCATCAGCCAGCTTGAGAATCAGCGCCGCCGTGGTCAGGGTGGCGATGCCCATGCCCACCATGCCGAACAAATTGCCGCGGATGGAGGTGGTGGGGTGCGACAAGCCCTTGAGCGCCTGGATGAAGCAGACGCTGGCGAGCAGGTAAAGAAGGGTGACAAGGTTCAGACTCACTTGGCAGCTCCGACTTCACGTTGTGGGAAGGCACGCTGAGGCACCACGCTTTGCTGGGACTTCTTCACCAGCACGCCGATGGCCTTGCTCAAGCCATACAGGCCCAACACGGCCAGCAGCGCAACGAGCAGGCCGGCTTGCCAATTCAGCAGCACGCCGGCGACAAGGCCTGCCCCCAAAGCCACCAAGCCATAAGCTTGCACATCGAGCCAAAGGTCAAACAGTTTGCCGAGCTTCATTTGTCGCCCCCCGTGCTCTTGCGATCCTTCTTCTTGAACATCTCCAGCATGCGCCGGGTCACCAAAAAGCCGCCGAACACATTCACGGCGGCCAGGGCCACGGCCAGCGTGCCCATGAATTTGCCCAGATCGGTTTCGGTCAGCGCCGCGGCCAGCATGGCGCCGACGATGACGATGGCCGAGATGGCGTTGGTGACGGCCATCAGCGGTGTGTGCAGGGCCGGCGTCACGGTCCAGACCACGTGGTAGCCCACATAGATGGCCAGCACAAAGATGATCAGATTGGTGACGGTGGGATTGACGATATGTTCCATGGCTAACTCTTACTTTCGTTTGACTTCACCGGCCTGCGTCATCAGGCAAGCCGCCACGATGTCGTCGTCCATGGGCAGCTGCAGCGCACCCTCTTTGCTGACGATCAGCTTCATGAAATCGAGCAGATTGCGCGCATACAGGGCCGAAGCATCGGCCGCCACCAGGGCCGGTAGATTGGTCCAGCCGATCAGGGTCACGCCATGCTTGACCACCTCGCGGTCAGCCTCGGTGAGTGGGCAATTGCCACCAGCTGCCGCCGCCAGGTCCACGATCACCGAGCCGGGCTTCATGCTACGCACCATCTCTTCGGTGACCAGCACCGGCGCGGCGCGGCCAGGAATCAGGGCGGTGGTGATGACGACATCGGCCTGCGCCACGCGCTTGGCCACTTCCACCTTCTGCCGCTCCAGCCAGCTGGCCGGCATGGGTTTTGCATAACCGCCCACGCCCACGGCAGCTTCTTGCTCCTCCGGCGTGTCATAGCTGACGTCGATGAACTTGGCGCCCAGCGACTCCACTTGTTCCTTGACGGCCGGGCGCACGTCAGACGCCTCGATCACCGCGCCTAGGCGCTTGGCCGTGGCGATGGCCTGCAAGCCCGCCACACCCACGCCCAGAATCACCACCCGCGCAGCCTTGACCGTGCCCGCCGCCGTCATCAGCATGGGGAAGAAGCGCTGATAGCGGTCGGCCGCCATCATCACGGCCTTGTAGCCGGCGATATTGGCTTGCGAGCTCAGCACGTCCATGCTTTGCGCCCGCGAGGTGCGCGGCGCGGCCTCCAGCGCGAAGCTGGTCAGCTGCGCGGCGGCCAGGGCCTGCAAACCGTCTTGGTCGAAGGGATTGAGCATGCCGACCAGCGTGGCACCCGGCTTCACCAGGGCCAGCTCCTCGGCATTGGGGCTGCGCACCTTGAGCAGCAAGTCAGCGCCAAACGCGGCGGCGCGATCGACGATTTCCGCCCCTGCCGCGGCATAGGCCTCATCGGTGACGCTGGCCTTCAAGCCCGCGCCCTGTTCGATGCGCAAGACATGACCCTGAGCTTTGAGCTTCTTGACCGTTTCCGGTGTGGCGGCCACACGCGTTTCCCCGGCCGCACTCTCGCGCGGAACACCTATCAGCATGAATCATCCCTCCAGGGCCATGGCCGCTTCAGCGGCTTGGCCAAAAGAACTTATGACTTGACTTGAATAGCCTGACAGACAGGCTCTGTCTCAATTCAGCTTACACAATAGAGCCCTTCAATGTCACCCCTACATGCCCAGGGATTGCAGATGTCCAACAACACAGAACGCTGGAAACCCTCCGTCACCGTGGCCGCCATCATTGAGAAAGACGGCCGCTTTTTGATGGTTGAAGAAGAAACGCCGGAGGGCTTGCAGCTCAACAATCCGGCCGGCCACCTCGATCCTGCCGAGTCTCCCGAGCAGGGCGTGGTGCGCGAAGCGCTGGAAGAAACCGGCCGCCACTTCAAGCCCGAAGCCCTGCTGGGCATTTATATGGCGCGCTTTGTGCGGCCCAAAACATTAGAGGATGTCACCTATCTTCGCCTGGCGTTTACTGGCTCGGCGAGTGAGCCTGTGCCGGGCTGGGTGCTGGACAAAGGCATTGTGCGCACCGTGTGGATGAGCGTGGACGAGCTGCGCGCCAGCGCCGAGCGCCACCGCAGCCCGCTGGTGCTGCAATGCGTGGAAGACCACCTGGCCGGCAAACGCCTGCCGCTGAGCGCCTTTCACATCGACCCCAGCCTGCTCACGCCACAGCGCAAGGCCTGAGCTTTGCACTTGATCAAGCAGCCAGGCCAAAACCCGGGCAAACGCCGGCCACGGGGCACATGCGGGACAATTGGGGCATGAGTTCGAGTAGCAAGAAACAACGCATCGTCGTCGGCCTGTCCGGCGGTGTGGATTCGGCCGTCACCGCCCATCTCTTGAAGCAGCAAGGCCACGAGGTGGTCGGCATCTTCATGAAGAACTGGGAAGATGACGACGACAGCGAATACTGTTCGTCCAATATCGATTTCGTTGACGCCGCCGCGGTGGCCGATGTGATCGGCATCGAGATCGAGCACGTCAACTTCGCCGCCGATTACAAGGACCGCGTCTTCGCCGCCTTTTTGCGCGAGTACCAGGCCGGCCGCACGCCCAACCCGGATGTGCTGTGCAATGCCGAGATCAAGTTCAAGGCTTTCCTGGACCACGCCATGCGCCTGGGCGCCGAGAAGATCGCCACCGGCCATTACGCCCGGGTGCGTGAGGTTGAGGGCCGAGCCGCCGCCGGGCCGTCCCAAGGCGGCTCGCGCCCCCTCGGGGGGCAGGAGCGCAGCGACGTGGGCGCATCAAACTTTCAGTTGCTCAAGGGCATCGACAACAGCAAGGACCAAAGCTACTTCCTGCACCGCCTCAACCAAGCGCAGCTGGCCAAGACCTTGTTCCCGGTCGGTGAGTTGCACAAGACCGAGGTGAGGCGCATCGCCGAAGAGATCGGCCTGCCCAATGCCAAGAAGAAGGATTCGACCGGCATTTGCTTCATCGGCGAGCGCCCTTTCCGCGAATTCCTCAACCGCTATCTGGCGCACAAGCCCGGCCCCATCAAAGACTCACGCGGCCGCAAGCTGGGCGAGCATGTGGGCCTGTCCTTCTACACCCTGGGTCAGCGCCAGGGCTTAGGGATCGGCGGCGTGAAGGAAAAAGGCGCGCCGCGCGGCGGTGGTGAGCACGAGCCCTGGTTCGTGGCCCGCAAAGACATGCAGACCAACACCCTCTACGTGGTGCAAGGCCACAACCACCCCTGGCTGCTCAGCAGCAGTCTGGTGGCCGATGACCTGAGCTGGACCGGGGCCGCGCCTAAGTTCGGCGGCTATGGCGCCAAGACCCGCTACCGCCAGGCCGACGCGGCCTGCGCCCTGCATCCCGACACACCCGCCGCCGGCCAATGCCGGGTGGATTTCGCCCAGGCGCAATGGGCGGTCACGCCGGGCCAAAGCCTGGTGCTGTACGACGGTGAAGTCTGCTTGGGCGGTGGCGTGATCGCCTCCGCGACTGCGGCCACCGAGCTCGCCTGAAGGCTCAGCCCTTGCCGCGCGCCGCATTGAACGAGAAGGGCCACAGCAGCCCCTCGCCCCTGCCCAAGCTGGATCGCTGGCTGGCCCGCTTCGCCCAACCCGGCGTGGTGCTGCAGGTGGCGGCGCTGACCATGTGCTTGCTGGAATTGGCCGCCGCCGTGGCCGGCCTGGCCGGCTACCGCACCGAGCCTTACGACGGCGCCCTGGCCGCGCTCTATCTGCGCCTGGGCGGCAATAGCAATGACCCGCTGCTGCTCCTGGCCTGCTTCGCCTTGGTGCTGGTGTTCGCCTATCAATACTGGCGCCTGGCGCAAGACGCGCGAGAGGACCAGGCCCTGCCCCATCTGCTGCGGCGCATTGTGCTGGTGGACTTGCTGGCCGTGGCGGTGACGCCGGGCCTGCCCTTTTTGGTGACGGCCCTGGCGGCTGTGCTGCTGCGGGCGCGGCCGGCCTTTTTATTCGCCTTGGGCCAGGTGGTGCTCAATCTGCTGTTGTACTGGCTCTTGCCATTGGCCGAGCTGCAGCAAGCCCGCGCCGAGGTCCCCGCCTGGCTGGACAGCGTGGGCCTGCTGCTGGCCATGGTGGCGCTGCACGGCATGGCCCTGGGGCTAGGCCGCATGGCGGCGGTGGAAGCCGAAAAACGCCGCTGGCTGCAGGTGATGCTGGCCGAACGCATGAGTGCCGAGCAACTGCAAGCCGAACAAATGCGCTATAGCGAACGCACCCTGATGGCGCGCGAGTTGCACGATGTCGTCGGCCACCACCTCACCGCCCTCAATCTGCAGCTGCAGCTCAGCAGCGCCTTGCTGCAACGTCAAGATGCCAGCGGCGCCGCCGCCGCGGTAGACCGCGCCCAGAGCAGCGCCGCCCAGCTGCTGGCCGACGTGCGCGAGGCCGTGTCGCAGCAGCGCAGCTCGCAGCGCATCGACCTGAGCAGCGCCCTGCAAGCCCTGGCCGAAGGCGTGGCCAGCACCCGCATCGAGTTGCGCATCGCCCCGGCCGCGCGCGACCTCGGGCCGCGCCTGGCCCACGCGCTGCTGCGTTGCGTGCAAGAGGCCGTGACCAATAGCGTGCGCCATGCGCGGGCGCGCAGCATCCAGATCGAACTGTGGGTGGACGGCCCGCTGGTTCATGTCAAGATCGCCGATGATGGCCTGGGCGCCCCCGCGCTGCGGCCCGGCAATGGCCTGCAAGGCATGCAAGAACGCGTCAGCGAACTGGGCGGCACAATGCAGATCGACGCCAAGAGCCCGGGTTTCCGAATTGAACTGCAAGTGCCAAGGTCCGCATGACGATGACGACAGACAAAGACAATCACACGCCCGCCGGCAGCCCCCTCAAACTGATGCTGGTGGAAGACCAGCAATTGGTGCGCGAAGGGCTCAAGGGCTTGCTGGCCCTGTATGAGGATGTGGACATCATTGCCGAAGCCAGCGACGGCGCCGAAGCCCTGGCCCTGCTCGAATCGCCCAGCGGCCCAGGCATGCCCGACCTCATCTTGTCCGATATGCGCATGCCGCGCCTGGACGGCCTGGGCCTGATTCGCGCCCTGGCCGCCCGCGCGCTGACCATTCCCGTGGTGCTGCTGACCACCTTTGACGACGCCAGCGCTTTTGACGAAGCGGTGCGTGCCGGCGCACGCGGCTTTTTGCTCAAGGCCATCAGCCCCGACACGCTGATTCAAGCCCTGCGCGATGTGCAAGCCGGCGGCACCGCGCTGCGCCCCTCGCTGACCACCCGCATGGCGCAAACCGGTGGCCGCGGCGAGCGGGCCTTTCAAGCCACCGAGCAACCCGACCCGCTCTCACCCAAAGAGCTGCAAGTGCTGCGCCTGGTGGCCAGCGGCCGCAGCAATACCGAGATCGCCGCCCTGTTGGGCAATAGCGAGGGTGTGATCAAAAACCACTGCTCGGCCATCTTCTCCAAGATGGGCGTGCGAGATCGCACACAAGCCGTGCTGCGCGCCATCGATCTGGGTTGGATCTAAGCGCTGCGAAAAACTACTTGGCCTTGCGCCCCAGGTGCATGACCCAGTAACGCTCCAGCTCACCGGGGCCGGCCACGCAAGCCATGCCGATGTCCTGAAAACGCGGCTCCATCAGGTTTTCGCAATGCGCCTCGCTGCCCAACCAGCCGGCCATCACCTCGTCCAGAAATTGCGGCCCGCCGGCCAGGTTCTCGGCCACTTGGCGGAACACATAGCCGCGCTCCAGCACGCGCTCACGCAAGCCCTGACCCCGCTGGTCGATGTGGGTGAGTTTGTCCAGCAGCGACAACTCATCCGCATAGGCCTGGGCTGAGGCCTGCAAGCGCGCGTCCCAGCTCAGCGGCGCGGCCGCCGCGAAAGGCTTGGGGCCGCAATACTGGCGCTGTGCCCGCATCGCATTGACCCGCGCCAGCACCTGCTCGGCCGACACGCCGCTGGCGCAGTCATCCACCGACGATTGAGGCTGCGGCAGCGGCTGCGCCAGATGCCGCGTTGGCAACTGCGTCTGCGTCTGCGTCTGCGCTTGCACATGCGCCGGGGCCGCGCCAGCGCCCGCCCAGCCAGGGCCGGCAAGCGAGAGCAGAACTGCGAGCGAAAAAGGGAAAAAGAAAATACCGCGCATGCGCGCCCAAACCTGAGGAAGCGGGGGGATTCTAGTGGGCGGGCAAGGCCTGCGACTTGAGTCGCCGCAAGCCCCCGCGCGTGAAGAAATCCCCCTGCCATCAAGGCCGCACAGCGAACGTGCACAATCGCGCCATCGCATTCACGCTGAGACGTTTTCCGACCATGGCTGAGACGACAAGCACACCCTCTAGCGCCACCGCCAACGCCAAGCCGCTGGGGCAGTTGAAGATCGATCGCCAGGGCGCTGGCGGCGGCAAGCAGCAGCCAGCGGCGCGCCGACGCAAGCGCTGGCCCTTGATCGCTGCGGGCGTGCTGGCTTTGGCCGTGATCGCCATGCTGGCCATGCCGTCTAAACCTGAGGTGCAGACCAGCTCGGTGCTGCAAAGCACCCCGTCCCAGCAGTATCTGCAGCTCACGGCTTCCGGCTATGTGGTGGCCCAGCGCCGCGCGGCGGTGGCCTCCAAAGCGACGGGCCGCTTGCTGGAGCTCAATGTGCGTGAAGGCACGGTGCTCAAAAAGGGCGACTTGATTGCCAAGCTAGACGCCAGCGATGTGCAGGCAGCCATTGCCACCGCCCAAGCCGGCGTGCGCCAGGGCGAGGCCGGCGTGCGCCAGGCCCAAGCCCAGCAACGCCAGGCGGATGTGGAGCTGGCCAATGCAGAGGCCGAGCTGCGCCGCAGCCGCAGCCTGCAAGGCCAGGGCTTTGTGTCCGAGCAAGCGCTGGACGCTGCCCTGCGCCGCTTCGACGCCGCCCGCGCCGGCCAAGCAGCCGCGCTGGCCAGCGTCGGCCAGGCTCAGGCCAGCGTGGCCCAAGCTCAGGCGCAGGTGAATGCCCAGCTGGTGAATCGCGACTACACCGAGATCCGCGCGCCCTTTGACGGCGTGGTGCTGAACAAGAACGCCAATGTGGGCGACATCATCACGCCCTTCTCCAACGCCGCCGGCTCGCAGGGCGCGGTGGTCACTATGGCCGATATGTCCACACTGGAAGTGGAGGCCGATGTCTCGGAAAGCAGCCTCGCCAAGGCGAAGAAGGGCCAGCCGGTCGAGATCACCCTCGACGCCTTGCCCGAAATGCGCTTCAGCGGCCATGTCGTGGGCCTGGTGCCCACCGTTGACCGCGCCAAGGCCACCGTGATCAGCAAGATCCAGTTCGACAAGCTGGACCCGCGCATCCTGCCCGAGATGAGCGCCAAGGTCAGCTTCCTGTCACAAGCGCCCACAGCGGCCGAGCAGCAGCCCGTGTTGGCGGTCAACCCCAAAACCCTGCTGGAGCGCGATGGCCAAACCTGGCTGATGCGCATCAAACGCGAGGGTGACAAAGAACTGCTGCAAGCCGTGCAGGTCAAGCCCGGCCGCAAGCTCGGCGATGTGGTGGAGGTGACGGCGCTGGGCGGCGGCACGCTCAAATCGGGCGAGCGCCTGGTGCTCTCACCCACGGCCCAGCTCAAGGACGGTGGCCAGGTCAAGCTCGCGACGAAGTAAGTGCCAAAGCCGACCATGAGCAGCCCGAACGAAGCCCTGATCCGCATCCGCGATCTCAGCAAGTCCTACCAGCGCGGCGGGCAAGACATCCCCGTGTTGCTGGACATTCAGCTCGATGTAATGCCCGGCGATTTTGTCGCCCTGATGGGACCCAGCGGCTCGGGCAAAAGCACGCTGCTGAACCTGATTGCCGGCATTGACCAGCCCAGCAGCGGCCGCATCGAGATCGGCGGCGTTGACATTGCCACCCTCAGCGAAGGCCAGCTGGCCGACTGGCGCGCCCGCAATGTCGGCTTCATCTTTCAGTTCTATAACTTATTACCTGTGCTGACCGCGTTTGAGAACGTGGAGCTGCCCCTGCTGCTGACCGACTTGTCCGCCAAACAGCGGCGCGAGCACACCTTGGCGGCGCTGGCCATGGTCAAGCTGGATGACCGCATGGACCATTACCCCAATGAACTCTCTGGCGGCCAGCAGCAACGCGTGGCGATTGCGCGCGCCCTGGTCAGCGACCCCACCCTGATCGTGGCCGACGAGCCCACCGGCGACCTGGACCGCCACACCGGCGAGGAGGTGCTGGGCCTGCTGGACGAGCTCAACCGCGAACTCGGCAAAACCATTGTGATGGTCACCCACGACCCCAAGGCCGCGGCGCGTGCGCGGCGCATGGTGCACCTGGAAAAGGGCGTGCTGGTGGATGAAGATCCGCTAGGGCCCAGCCGCTGAATCGCTAGCCAGACCCGCGTCGCCATGTTCATCCTCAAGCTGCTGCTCAAGAACGCCTTCCGCCACAAGCTGCGCACCAGCTTGACCATGGTGGGCCTGGTGGTCGCGATCTGCGCTTTCGGCCTGCTGCGCACCATCATCGATGCCTGGTATGCCGGCGTGGAAGGCTCCAGCAGCACCCGGCTGGTGACGCGCAGCGCCATCTCGCTGACCTTCCCGCTGCCGATGAACTATGCGCAGCGGCTCAAGTCGGTGGAGGGTGTGTCAGGCATTTCCTGGTCCAACTGGTTCGGTGGCATCTATGTCAGCGAGCGCAATTTCTTCCCGCAGTTCGCCGTCGAGCCGGTCAGTTATCTGGCGCTCTACCCCGAATACCGGCTCAAAGACGCCGAGCGCATCGCCTGGCTGCGCGACCGCCAGGGCGTGATCGTGGGCCGCAAGCTGGCCGATAAATTCGGCTGGAAGGTGGGCGACCAAATCCCCCTGCGCGGCACCATCTACCCCGGCACCTGGACCTTCAATCTGCGCGGCATCTGGGACGGCGCCGAGGCCAAGACGGATGAGAGCCAGTTGCTGATGCACTGGTCTTATCTGAACGAATCCATCCGCAAGCTCTATCCGAAGCGCGCCGATGCGGTGGGCGTCTACATCCTGGGCATCAACGAACCGCAAAACGCCGCGCTGATCTCGCAACGGGTGGATGAGCAGTTCAAGAACTCCCTGGCTGAAACGCTGACCGAAACCGAGTCCGCCTTCCAGCTCAGCTTTGTGTCCATGAGCGAAGCGATTCTGGTGGCCATCAATGCGGTGAGCCTGATCATCGTGGTCATCATCATGGCCGTGATGGCCAACACCATGACCATGACGGCGCGCGAACGCCTGGCCGAATACGCCACGCTCAAGGCCCTGGGCTTTGCACCCAGCTTTGTGGTCAAACTGCTCTTCGGCGAGAGCCTGCTGATCGCCCTGATCGGCGGCCTGGCCGGCCTGGCCCTGACCCTACCGCTGGCGGCAGGCTTCGCGCAAGCGGCGGGCACCTTGTTCCCGGTGTTTCAAGTCTCCACACTGACCATGAGTTTGCAGCTGCTGGCCGCCATCGTCGTCGGCGCGGTGGCTGCGGCATGGCCGGCTTGGAAGATGAGTCGCATCGATATCGTGCAGGGGCTGCGGCATGTGGCCTGAACCAGCATGAGAGCCATCCCACTCTCCTACATCGCTCGCAACCTCTGGGTGCGGCGCGTCACCACCTTGCTGACCGCTGGCGGCATGGCCTTGGTGGTGTATGTGTTTGCCACCGTGCTGATGATGAGCGAGGGCATACGCGCCACCCTGGTGGCCACCGGCCAGCCGGATAACGTGATTGCCCTGCGCAAAGGCGCCGGGGCAGAGATCAACAGCGCTGTGGACCGCGGCCAGGCCGCCATTCTGGAAAGCCTGCCCGGCATCGCCACCGAGGCCAGCGGCAAGCCTCTGCTGACCAAGGAACCGGTGGTGCTGAACAATCTGCCCAAGCGCGGCAGCGGCAAACCCAGCAATGTGACGGTGCGCGGCACCTCGCCGCAAGCCTTGCAGATGCGCCCGCAAGTGCAGCTGGTGGAGGGGCGCATGTTCCGCCCCGGCACCTCGGAGATCGTCACCGGCCGCGCCATCGCCAGCGGCTTCCAGGGCGCGGGCCTGGGCGAAACGCTGCGCTTCGCCGGCCGCGACTGGATCGTGGTGGGCGTGTTCGACGCCCAGCGCAGCGGCTTCGATTCCGAAATCTGGGGCGATGCCGAGCAAATGCTGCAAGCCTTCCGCCGCAATGCCTTTTCCAGCGTGGTGTTCCGCATCGCTGACGCCAGCCAGTTCGAGGCCATCAAGGCGCAGATCGAGGCCGACCCGCGCATGACGGTGGAGCTCAAGCCCGAGATGCAGTTTTATGCCGAACAGAGCGAGGCTCTGGCCAAATTCATCAGCATCCTGGGCACGGCGCTGTCGGTGATCTTCTCCATCGGCGCCATCGTCGGCGCCATGATCACCATGTTTGCGGCGGTGGCCTCGCGCACCGGCGAGATCGGCACTTTGCGCGCCCTGGGCTTCCGCCGTGGCGCGGTGTTGATCGCTTTTCTGGGTGAATCCCTGCTGCTCTCGCTGGTGGGCGGCTTGATCGGATTGGCGGCGGCCTCGCTGATGCAAACGGTGAACATCTCCACCACCAATTTCCAGACCTTTTCCGAGATTGCTTTTCAGTTCAAGCTGACCTCGGCCATCGTCTGGCAGACCCTGCTGTTCGCGCTCTTCATGGGCTTTGTGGGCGGCTTCATCCCCGCCTGGGGCGCGGCGCGCATGAAGATTGTGGATTGCTTGCGCGCGGCCTGAAGCTGAGCCTGACCCCAGCGCCGGGCTTGCCAGCCCGGGCCGCAAGCCTCACGATGCGGGCATGAACACCCCTCGCTCGGCCAATCGTCCATTCCCCTTGCGTGCAGCTGTGATCACTGCCCTGCTGGCCCTGGCCGCCAGTGCCTGCGGCAGCGCCCCAGCCGCGGCGGCACCGGAGGCCAAAGCCATGCCCAGCAGCAACAACAAGACCAGCAGCCAAGCGCTGTGGCAGCAGATTCAAGCCGAGGTCGGTGACGCCGCCTGCGACGGCCCGCAGCAATGCCACAGCATCGCCGTGGGCGCCAAGGCCTGCGGTGGGCCGGATGCCTATCTCGCCTGGTCCAGCAAGCGCAGCAATGAGGCCAAGCTGCGCGCCCTGATCGCCGCCCACGCCCAGGCCCGCAAGGACGAGAACGCCAGCAGCGGCATGGTGTCGGACTGCCGCATGATCAGTGACCCCGGCGCCAGCTGCCAGGCCGGACGCTGCGTGCTGCAGCCGCTGGGTGCTGTGCCGGCGCCGAAATCGGCCGAGTAAGCCAGTCTGAAAGCCCTGCCTTGAGCCGAACCCACGCGGATCCTGCTCAATTCAATTGAGCCAAGGGGGTCAGGTCTTGCTCAGCCCGTGTTGCTAGGCCAACAGCCTGTGGTTCAGGTGTCGCGCAATGATCCACATAGCGCACATATATTTCGCCACAGGCCGGGCTGGCAAGCATCCGGCCGACCCCGATAGCCGCCGGCATCGGCGAGCAGTAAATACCTCACAAACCCCTATCCATCGGCCATATGACGGTTTCGCGACAGGCCGAATTGGGGTAATGCCAGCGCCAACAATGTCACGAATGCACACGCAAGCAGCGCTGTGAGGGGGGTCTAACCCCTAGGGGAAAAGCCCATCCTACAGCCTAGGGGGCAGGCATGCGTTTCGGCCCAGAACGGCCATTTACGACCCGCAGAATCAAGTCACCCCAGGCCCAAAACGACACCAGATCGACACGACTTTTGTCGCCGCACAAGCCCGGGGATTCTCCGATCCCGAATGCGAAAACCGGGACCGTGCAGGCCCAGCTTATCGGCAGGGTTTTTTGTCTTTTTGAGGAAGTTTTATGTTCAAGAAAGCCATGACGGCATTGGCCCTGAGCGCGGCGCTAGCAGGCGCGCATTCCGAAGTTCTGATCAACGAGGGTTTTGACAATATCTCCACGCTGGCAAGCGCCGGCTGGATTCTGAACAATGCCAGCACGCCCAAGGGCACTACCGACTGGTTCCAGGGCGGCGCCAATATCTTCACCGCCCAAGCTGGCGAAGCCAACTCCTATATCGCCGGCAACTACAACAATGCCGCCGTCGGTGGCCAGATCAACAACTGGCTGATCACCCCCACCTTCTCCAACGCGACGGCTCTGCAACTGAGCTTCTACGCCAAAGCAGACGCGGCTGACGGCCTCGCCGACCTGATCAGCTTCGGCGCCAGCACCGGTGGCAGCAATGCCGCTGACTTCAGCATGGGCTCAGTGGTCACCGTGCCGACCAATGATTGGACCAAGTACACCATCACCTTCGCCGCCCATGGCGCCGGCAGCGTGGCACGCTTTGCGATCAATTACACCGGCGCTGCCGACACCGCCAACTACGTCGGCATCGACACCCTGTCGGTCAACGCCGTGCCCGAGCCTTCGAGCTGGCTGATGCTGGCCGCCGGCCTGGGCGGCCTGGGCCTGCTGCGCAAGCGCAAGGCTGCGCGCTGAATCCCTGCTGATTCACAGCTGACACGGCGCTGAGCAGCCTCACCGCTGCCTAGGCGATGCCCCTGCGGCATCGCCCCCTGCGCCATCCCCTTTTTGATTCACATCAGGAGTCACTCCTCATGAATAAGATTTCCTTTGCCGCCGCTTGCGGCCTGGCCGCGGTCGCCCTGGCCCAACCCGCCTTCGCCCACGGCGATCACGCAGCAAGCCCCAGCGCCACCGCTGCCGGCAACAGCCTGGTTGTGGTGCGTGATGCCGAAAGCGGCCAACTGCGCGCCGCCACACCCGAAGAACTGAGCAAGCTGGAACTGCAGGCCAACCGCAACCAAAGCCTGCGCAGCAGCAGCATTGGCGCCGTCCAGGCACCGATGCAAAAAAGCCATGCCTCCGGCGCCCGTGGTGCCCGCGTGACCGATGCCTTCATCAGCATGTCGGTCGCCGTGAAGAAGGCCGACGGCAGCGTCGCCCAAGAGTGCTTCGAGTCCCCTGACGAAGCTCAGGCCGCGCTCAAATCCGCCGCCGCCCAAGCCAAGATCGCCAACAAGCTGGCCACGGAGTAAGCCCCATCATGAGCATCAAGCACAACACTCCCTTCTCCGCCCTGGCTCTGGCCACTGCCCTGCTTTGCCTGAGCAGCGCCACCCAAGCCGCCACCATCAACATCACCAGCCGCGACAAGCCGGGCGTGGGCTTCAATGACACGACCCCGGTGGCCCCGGTCGGTGGCAACCCCGGCACCACGCTGGGCCAGCAGCGCATGAACGTCTACCGTCATGTCGCCAATATCTGGGAACAAGCGCTGAACAGCAATGTCAACATCAACGTCAGCGCCGCCTGGGAAGCCCTGACCTGCGACGCCGGCTCGGCCGTGCTGGGCAGCGCCGGTGCCTGGAACTTCTGGCGCGACTTCACCGGTTCCGTCCCCGGCACCTGGTACCCGCAAGCCCTGGCCAACAAGATCGCCGGCGTTGATCTTTCGGCCGACACGCCCGATGACGGCACGGGCTACGGCAATGTGGACATCAAGACCCAGTTCAACGTCAACCTCGGCAATGCCGACTGCCTGGCCGGTTCGTCCTTCTACCTGGGCCTGGACGGCAATGCTGGCAACAAGGTCAACTTCGCCACCACCTTGCTGCATGAGCTGGGCCACGGCCTGGGCTTTGCGCTGGGCCTGACCAGCACCTCCACCGGTCTGCGCGTCAACGCCAACTTCACCGCCTACGCGGAAGATGGCCTGCCCAGCGTCTGGGAGCGCTTTATGTACGACAACACGGTCGGCAAGACCTGGTTGGCCATGAACAGCGCCGAGCGCAAGGCTTCCGCCATCAACCCGCTGAAGCTGGCCTGGACCGGCAATAACGCTGTGGCCGGCGCCGCCCAGACGCTCAAAGCCACCCCGGTGGTGAAGATCAGCACCTCGGTGCCTGGTGCTTCGGGCCTGTACGACATCGGCACTGCCAGCTTCGGCCCGGCCATTCCGGCTGCCGCAGCCCTGGGCACCCTGGCCACCCTGCCGGCTGGCACCAGCAACAACCCGCTGGCTTGCAATGCCCTGGACGCCGCCCAAACGGCTGCCATCGCAGGCAAGGTGGCCATCATCGACCGTGGCGTTTGCGGCTTCACCATCAAGGTGAAGAACGCGCAAATCGCCGGTGCGGTGGGTGTGCTGATTGCCGACAACGCCGTGGCCCCGATCTCCGGCCTGGGCGGCAGCGACAACACCATCACCATCCCCGCCGTTCGCATCACCAAGGCTGCCGGCATCACGCTGAAGGATGCCGTGGCCCGCGCACCGGCCTATGGCTCGCGCAGCAAGCCTGGCACGGTGGCTGGCGCTTGGTCGACCGACAACACCCGCATCGCCGGTGCTGACGCCCTGGGCCGCCCGCTGCTGTACACACCTGCAGCGCTGGCCGGCGGTTCTTCGGTCTCGCATTGGGATGTGTCGGCCACGCCTAACCTCTTGATGGAGCCCTTCATCAACTCCGACCTGACCAACATCATGGTGGCACCGAAGGACCTGACCGTGCCCCTGCTGAAGGATCTGGGCTGGTAATCGGTTCAACAACACAGGCGTCGATTGACGCCTGCTGCTTGAATCCAAGGCGCGCTGCAAGCAAAGGCAGCGCGCCTTTTTTTACTTTGCGCTCAGGGCCGCCCGCTGCCAGGCTCGGTGGGTGATGTGGGCGGAGGCGGCACAGCCGTCGGGGCCTGCGCCTGCTGTTGCTGTTCTTCAAACTGGCGCGCGCTGAACAGCCAATCACTGGCGCGCCGCAGCGGCTCGCCATTGGCTTGAGACTCGCGCTGCAAGGCATGGTCCGAGCGACTGCGCACGGCACTGAAGCTGGCTGCCGTCAGCGCGGCGCTACTGCTGCTGGGCCAAGGCTGGGCGCCGGGCAGGGTTGGCACGGTGCCGAAGACTGGCGCCGCGGTCTCATCCTTCACCAAGACCCAGTCGGGCTTGCCGGTGAAGGGGTCGAGGTAGAGGCGGCGCAAATGGTGACGCGGCTTGACGGCGCGCCGGTCCACCAGCAAGTCCTCAAAGCGCTGCGGGTACTGGCCGGGCTGCACCGGGCTAGCCTTGACATAACTGGCAATCGCCTTGGCAATCTCGTTGCCCCGGAACTCCAGCTCGCGCTCCCGCTCGCGCTGCGCGGCCATCTGCCAGCTATTGCCCAGCGCCGCAAGTCCAGCCGACGACAGGGCCACAAAGAACAGCAGGCCCAGGTAGGTGAAGCCCGTTTGGCGGGCTGGCCGCCCCAAGGCATGGCTGGCCGATGGACGGACTGCCATGCTCACCAATCGGCAAACAAGCGGCCATCGCTGGCGCGGCCGGCCGCGCCGCTGCGCACATCGTAGAGCTCACCACTGAGCTGCGCCTCGGGCGGCGGGCTGAGCGTGACCCAGGTCTCACGGCTGCCGGTCAGCGCATCCTCCGGCACTTCGCGGATATAGCGCGCCGTGGCCAGGGTTTCCAGCGAATCGGGATAACGGCCTTTGTCAGCGGCGTATTGGTCAATCGCGTCGCGCATCACATTCAGTGAAGTGCGCAGCGCCGTCTCGCGCGACTTCTGCAAGCTGTTGAAATAACGCGGCGCCACAATGGAAGCCAGCAGGGCGACGATGGCCATCACCACGATCAACTCGATCAAGGTGAAGCCGCGTGAAAGGGGCTTGCTGCGCATAGGGCTCACCAATCCTTGTAGCGCGTGCCGTCCAGCGCGCGGCGCTCGGAGCGCGAGAACACATCAAACACATCGCGGCCGGGCTGGGGGTCATCGGGCGGGCTATCGGCCGCGCGGGTGGCCCAGCTCTCGGCCGCGGGCAAGCTGCTTTCGGCAAAAGGGTCGCGCGGCAAGCGGCGCAAAAAGTAGAGCTTGCGGCCTTCGGCGGACTTGATATCAGGCACGCCTTGCACCAGGGCTTGCAGGGTCGGCGGGTAGCCGCTGTCCTCGGGGCTGAGCTTGATCTGGCCGGCCTCGGCCGCTTTTTTGTAGGCATCCAGCGCGCCGCGAATCTGGCGCAGGCCGGCGCGCAACTCATGCTCTTGCGTGCGCTGCACCGTCAGCTCCAGCAAGGGCCGCGCTGCACCGGCGAGCATGGCCATGATGGCCAAGACCACCAGCATCTCGATCAGCGTGAAGCCCCGGCCCTTCTTACTCATGCCCTTGCTCATACCCTGCTTGGTGCCCAGCCTTAGCGCGCCGCGTCCACGGTCAACAAGCCGGTGCCGTCCAGGCGCACCGGCACGCTGTCGCCGTTGGCCGCGCTGCCCTGGGCACCGCTGACCGTGATATTGAGCACCTGGCCCGCCGCAGCCGGCAAGGCACGCAGCACAACCACCCGCTCGCCGCGTGGCGGCAGCTCCACCGGCTGACGGCCGGCCGGGCCGCCGCCTTGGGCAGAAGCCAGCTTGGCCGGGTCGTATTCCACTTCGGCGCGCACGGTGGCGCCGCTGTCATTGCGCAAGGACACCGTCGCCGTGCCACCGGCCGCCACCTGGGGCGTGACCTCAAAGCGCAATACGGCCTCGCTGGGCGTGGCCTCAGCGGCGCCCGTTGCGGCGGCTGCTGCAGTGTTGGCAGCCGGGGTGTTGATCACCCCAGTCGCGCGCGCAGCGCCGGCGCCGGCCAAGCCCACGCCCGCTTTGGCATTGGCCTTGAGCAAGCTGCTGAAGGCGCCCGGCGAGGCATCAGTGCCACCGGCCATGCGCGTCGTGCTCAGCTCCGGCAAGGCCAGATTGCGCACGATGCGTGGGGTGATCAAGAGCACGATCTCGGTCTTGGTGTGGTTGTCTTGCGTGACCCCGAACAAGCGGCCCAGCACCGGCAGGGTCGACAGGCCAGGAATGCCGTTGGCGGTGCGGCGGTCTTCGTCATTGATCAGGCCGGCCAGCACCTGTGTCTCACCGTCGTTGAGGCGCAGCGTGGTGGAGGTGACGCGGGTGCCGATGCGGTAGGCGCTGGAACCATTCGGCCCGCTGACCTCGCTGATCAGATTGCTGACCTCCAGGCCGACCTTGATGCTGACGTCGTTGTCGAGCTGAATCGTCGGTTCTACATCCAGCTTCAGGCCCACATCCAGATAAGACACCGAAGCCGCCACACCCACATTGATGGACGAGGTGGTGGTAAACACCGGCAACTTCTCGCCGATATGCACCTTGGCTTTTTCGTGGTTACGCACGCGGATGCGCGGGTTGGCGAGGATGTTCACATCGCCCGCCACGCCGCGCAGGGTGGCCACCACGGCCGGGTTGGCCACCGAGGCGGTGAAGCTGCCGCGCCGGCTCAGATCCACCTGGCCGCTGACGCCGGTCAGGCCGTACTGCACCGTGTCGGGGAACTTGAGCCCCAGGGCATTGGCGCGGTCGGTGCTCATCTCCATCACCTCCAGCTCCAACATCACCTCGGGCTCAGGCAGGTCCACCGACGCGATCAGCTTTTCCACCAAGCGCATCACCTCGGGCGTGTCGCGCACCACCATCAGGTTCAGGCGTTCGTCCACATGAATGTCACGCACCTTGGCAATCGTGCGCACCATGGCCTGGACCTGCTTGACGTCGGCGTTAGTGAGGTAGAGCGTGCGGGTGATCAGCTCTTGATGCTCGCGCTGCTTGCCGGCGGTGTTGGGGAAGATCAGCACCGAGCTGTCGTTGAGCAGCTTGCGGTCCAGTTGCTGGGTGGACAGCACCACGCGCATGGCTTCGTCCAGCGAGACATTGCGCAGGAAGACGGTGATCTTGGCATCGGCCCGCACGTCTTTATCGAAAACAAAATTGATGCTGCTGCTGCGCGCCAGCGCCTCAAACACCTGGCGCAGCGGCGCGTCGCGGAACTCCAGCGTCACCGGCTTCTGGAAGGCCGGGCCCATCTCATTGCTTTGCGCTTCCAAAGGCCGCGCCTGCGCGGCCTGGCTCAGCAGCAAACGGGCGCCGGGGTGGTTGGGCGACTCGGCAATGATCTCGCGTGCCAGCGCCTCGGCGCGGTCCACCTTGCCCTCGCGCAGCAGGGCGCGGGCGCTTTGCAGCTTGGCCTCCTGGCGCGGGCCGCGGGCCAGTTCGGCGTCGAAATAGTCCAGGCGCGGGTGGTGGGCATCGAGCTTGCGCAGCTGGGCCATGGCCTCGCCCATCTCGTCCCAGCGGCCGGCGCCACGCAGGCCTTCGATCTGGATCAGCAGGCGGGACACCAGCTGCTGCTGGGTGCGCAGCTGAGCGGCGCGCACGGCGTGGTCATTCGGCGCCAGGCGCAAGGCCTCGGTCAGCAAGGTGTAGGCCTCGTTCGCCTGGTTGTTGCGGTTCAGCTCCTCGGCCTGGCGCAGCGCCGGATTGGCGCAGCCGGCCAGCAGCATGGCCGCAGCCAGGGTCAGCAATAGCAATGCGTTCTTTTTCATGAGGCGGGGCGAAAGGCAATGGTTTGAGTGAGCTGGGCCGGCAGCCAGGTGAGCTTGAGGCCCTGCTCGGAGACTTGATCGATGCGCCACTGGCCGTCCACCACATCGCCCGCCTTGACGGCCAGGCTGCGGTTGGGGCCGGACAGAAAGCCCTGCGCCTGCCCGCCGTCGACCAGGCGGCCGATCAGCTGGTAGGGGAAGGCCGGGGCCACGGGCGGCGCGACGACGGCCGGCCCCTTGGCGGCCGGAGGCGGCGGCGGTGGTGGGGGTGGCGCCCAGGCAGCGAACTGCGCGTCCTTGGTCTCGGCCCAAGGCTGGCGCGCCACGGGAGTCCAATCCAAGGCCGCTGCGGCGGGCTGGTTCGATGTAGCGACTTGGGCCTTGGCGGTGACGGCCGTTGAGACTGCAGCCGGCGCGGCGCGGCGCGAGCCCGCCGTGGGCTGCGCAAGGGCGCTCGCTTGTTCCTCGTCTTCACCCGCTACCCACCAAGTGGCGAACAGGGTCAGCAACAAGGCGGCCAGCAAGCCATAACGGCGTTTTTGAACGGCAGTCATGGCCGGCCCCCTTCGCGCGTTGGCGTTGCGGCAGGCTCAGCCACTTTCGCCGGCAAGGCCACACGGCCGTGCAGCGACCATTGCAGCTCCGCCTCTACCTCGGCGGCCTGTGGCGAGGCGCGGCGCAGCTTGAGCCCGTCCAGGCTGAGGGCCGGGTCATGCAGCAAGGCGGCGCCGATGTACTGGCGCAGCTGGGCATAGCCGCCGCTCAGTGGCATGGTGACGCGCAAGCGCTCCAGGCCCGAGGCCGCGTCCACGCTGAGCCGGTGTTCGGTGCGGGCGCTCACCAAGCCAAGGCGCAAACCCATTTCCAGCAGATCGGCCAGGCGCTGCTGGCGCTCCGCCGCAGGCGGCAAGGCGGCCAGCCACTGGGCGCTGGTGGCAGGTGCGGCCGATTGGGCCTGGCCGGCGGCGCGCAGCAAGCGGATCTGGCCGCGCAAGCGATCGGCATCGGCCTGGGCTTGCGCGGCCTGAGCGTCCCAGCGCTGCGCCAAGAGCGCCAGGCCGAGCGCCAGCAACAAGGCCAGCCCAGCCAGCAGGCCAGGCACACCGAGGCTGCGCAACTCGCGCTGCAGATCGGCCAGTTTGAAGTTCTGAAAGCGGCTCATGGCGTCTTGCCCTCCGCGCCAGCCACCAGCGCCGGCAGCTCACGCTGCAGCAAAGCGGGCTGGAGCTTGGCGCTCAGCTCGAAGCGCTGGCCGCTCATGCCTTGCTCGGCGGTCTGGAAACGGCTCAGCATCACCTCGCGCCAACCCGGCGCGGCATTCAAGCGGTCGGCCACTTGTAGCGGCAAGAGCTTGTCGGCGGCCAAGCCTTCAAGGCGCAAGTCGCCACGCGTGGCATTGATGTCCAGGGCCAACCAACTCAGCGCCGCGGGTGCTGTGGCATTAGCTGTGGCGCTGCTGCCGCTCAAGCCGGCTTGCTCCACATTAGCCAGCAAGGGCTCCCAGTCCAGCTGCAGCAGCTTTTGCACTTCGGCCGCGGCGCGCAGGGGCTGGGCCTGCTCAGCGCCACGCGCCACGGGCTTGGCCACTGGGGCCACATTGCTGCCGCGCAAGCGGCTGTACTCCGCTGCCAGGCGGCGCTGCTGCGCTTGGGCGTCCTCGCGGGCTTGCTGGCTTTGCAGCAGACCCGTTGCAGCCGTTACCAGCACTACAGCGGCGGTCAGCGCCAAGCCCCAGGCCAGGCGGGAATAGACCTGGCGTGGGCCTAGAAAATCAGGAGCCGGGGCGGATGTACTCGCTTGGCGCGGCGGCGCAAACCATTCGGCCTGCGGCGCCGTGCCGGTCAAACGGCCCAACAGGCGCACGCCCTCGCTCGCACCGGCATCGGCCTGACCAGGCTCTGCGCTCAAGCCAAAGCCCAGCGCCAGCACCGGGCCGGCAAAGCCGCTGCGCAACTCGGCCAAGGTCTCGTGCAAAGCCGCCACAGTAGTTTCGGGCAGACGCAGTTGGCGCAGCGCCTGCACCCGGCCGGCGCGCAGCTGCAGCCAGGTCAAGACCTGACCCTCCACCCACGCCAGACCGGCTTGCGGCGCGGCCGCCCACACAGGTTCGCTGGCCAACACATGCGCCAGCACCGGCGCCCAGGCCGGTTGCACCTGGCGCAGCTGCACCTCATTGGCCTCAAAAATCAAGCGCAGGGCCGGCCAGTCCAGGCCATGCAAGGCCGACAGGCCGCATTGCTCAGCCCTTTGCTCCGCACCATGCGCGGACAGGGCATCCAAACGCCAGCTCGCCAGCGGCCATTGCTTGGCCGCCGCACCAAAGTAATGGCTGAACTGCTGGCGGCCATAGGCCTGCAAATCAGTCTCTTGTGCCAAGGGCAGGCCGGGCTCGCAGACCAGCTCATGCAGCAAGCGGGCCGACACGATCAAGCGCGCTGCCGTGCCGCGATGGGCCTCGGCCCATTCCTGCACCGTGCGCAGTGGGCTATTGGCGCCGTCCAGCAATGGGCGCAGGCCCTCGGCCGTCAGAAAGAGCGGCTGGGCCTGGCGCTGCAGGCGGGCGGCAATGCGCATTCGCCAGTGCGACCAGCCGGCGCCAAGGTTCTGTGGGCTACTCATCGAGGGTGACACGTTCCAGCTCCTCGAAAGTGGTTTCGCCACGGCAAACGGCTTGCAAGGTCATCACACGCAATGGCTTCATGCCGCGTGAGCGCGCGGCCTCCTTGATTTGAGACATCGGCGCGCGCGCGGCGATCAGGTCGCGCAGGCCGTCGTCGAGTTTGAGCAGCTCCGCCACGGCGCGGCGGCCGCGGTAGCCGGTGCCACGGCAATGGCCGCAGCCCTCGCCCTTCAAAAAGCTGTGCTCGCCCTCAGCCAATCCATAACGCGCCAGCACGGCGGCATCTGGAAAATGGGGCTGCGCGCAATGCTTGCAGGTCAGGCGCACCAGGCGCTGCGCCAGCACGGCGTTCAGGGCTGAGACCACGTTGTAGAGGTCCAGGCCCATGTGCATGAAACGGCCAATCACATCGAAGGCGTTATTGGCGTGCACGGTGGAAAAAACCAAGTGGCCCGTCAAAGCCGCCTGCACCGCAATCTGCGCGGTTTCGGCGTCACGAATCTCGCCCACCATCACCCGGTCGGGGTCGTGGCGCAAGATGGAGCGCAGGCCGCGCGAGAAGGTCAGGCCCTTCTTCTCGTTGACGGGGATCTGCACCACGCCGGCTAACTGGTATTCCACCGGGTCTTCGATGGTGATGATCTTGTCGGTGCCGGTGTGGATCTCGGCCAAGGTGGCGTAGAGCGTGGTCGTCTTGCCGCTGCCGGTGGGGCCGGTGACCAGCAACATGCCGTGGGGCTGACGCGCTTGGGCGCGGATGGCGGCGCGTTCATCGGGCTGGAAGCCCAGGGCATCCAGGGTCAGCGCGCCACCGGTTTGCTCGATGCGGGCGCGGTCCAGCACCCGCACCACCGCGTCTTCGCCGAAGACGCTGGGCATGATGGACAGGCGGAAGTCCACCTCGCGCCCCTGCACCCGCAGCTTGAAGCGGCCGTCTTGCGGCAGGCGGCGCTCGCCGATGTCCAGCTCAGACATCACCTTCAGGCGCGACACCAGCTGCTCGGCCACCGCCGCGCCTTCCACCGTGCGCACCATGGACATCACGCCGTCCACCCGAAAGCGGATCACCGCGCCGCGCAAGGTGCATTCGATGTGCACATCGCTGGCGCCGTCTTGCAAAGCGTCGTAAAGCGTGGCGTTGAGCAGGCGCACCACCGGGCTGGCCTGTTCGGACATCACCAGGGCGGAGAGTTCCTCCGCGCCGCCGGCGGCTTCGCCCGCCACCACCGCTTCTTCCACATCGGACAAGGCGCGGAAATCCGCCTCGCCCGCGCCCAGCCAATGCGTGACGGCGGCCGCATCGCAGCGCAGCCAGCGCACGGGGCTTTGCAAGCGCGCTTCCACCGTTTGCAGCAGCATGGCGTCTTGCTCACGCTCGCCCAAAAGCATCTTGCGGCCGTTCGCCCCCACGGCCAAGACGGCACGCCAGCGCTGCGCCTGAGCTTGCGGCCAGGCTTCGAAGTCCAGATGCCAGGGGCCTTGCTCGTGAGGCAGCCAGTCTTGCAAAGAGACCTTGCTTTCCAATTCGCCGCTCATTGCACCTGCTCCACCAGCTGAAAAATCGGCAAGTACATCAACACAATGATTCCGCCAATCAACACCCCCATGATCAACATCAGCGCCGGGTTGATGGCGCGCGTCAGCAGCTCCGTCAGGCGGGCGGCTTCTTCGTCGTGAAAGGCGGCGGCGCGTTCCAGCATGGCCGGCACCTCGCCGCTGCGCTCACCCACCCGTACCATGCGGCGCGCCACCGGCGTGGCCAGGTCTTGCGACTCCAACGCTTCAGACAAGCGCTGGCCGTTTTCGATCTGCGCGGCCGCAGCCGCCACGGCCGGGCGCCAGGGCGCGGCCACCACGTCTTGCACGATGCGCAATGCCGCCAGCACCGGCACGCCCGAGGCCAGCAGCATGGCCAAGCTGCGGTAGAGCCGCGCCAGCGCCAGCACGCGCAGCTTGGGGCCCAGGCCCGGCATGGTCCACAGCGCGGCCTGCACACGCAGGCGCAAGGCCGCATTCATCCACAAGGCATAGCCCGCCAAGAGCAGCAGGGCCAGGCCGCCCAGCACCAGGCCGGGATGCTGGCCGGCGGTGCTGCCGAACTGAATCAAGACCTTGGAGGCCCAGGGAAGATCGCTGTTCAGGCCGTCCAGAATGCCGGCAAAACGCGGCAGTACGAAGAGCAGCAAGAACATGATCACGGCGCCGCCCACGCTGAGCAGCATCACCGGGTAGACGCAGGCGGCGATCAGGCGCGCCCGCAAGCCGTCCACCCAGGCCAGGTATTTGGCATGCTGAGCCAGGGCGACGCTGAGCTGGCCGGTGCGCTCATTGGCGGCCACGATGGCGCACACCAACTCATCGAACGCCTGGGGCTGGGCTCGCATGGCGGTGGACAGAGGCTGGCCCTGCTCCACACTGGCGATCACCGCATTGAGGGCTTGGCGCACCGACTCGCTGGCCTCTTTTTCGCGCAAGGTGTTGAGGGCTTCCAGCAGCGCAATGCCGGCATCCAGCAAAACGGCCAATTCCTGGCTGAACAGCTGCAGGGGGAATCGTTTGCGGCCGCGTGCCGAAGTGGCCGCGCCAGCGCCCGTTTCGGCGCCCAGCTCCTGCACCTCCAGCACATGCTGGGGCGCCACGCCCAAGACGGCCGCCACCGATTGGCGGTCGGGCGCATCCACGCGCTGCGTCCGCACGCCGGCCTGGGCGTCAAAGACACGAGTCAGATAGCTGGGCATGAAGAGGCGAGAAGCGACGACGGGCGATGGGGAGACAGGCAGCGAGTGAGGGAAGCGGGCCAGCGGCCTGCTACCAGCTCGTCACATCGGCGTCTTCGCCCTCGCCGCCTGGCCGGCCGTCGCGGCCGAAGGAATACAAGTCGTAATCGCCATGCTCACCGGGCGAGCGGTACTGGTAGTCGTTATGCCAGGGGTCTTTGGGCAAGGCCTTGCTCAGATAAGGGCCGGCCCAGCGCGGCTCATCGGCCGGCTTGTCGACCAGCACGGCCAGGCCTTGCTCGGTCGTGGGGTAGCGGCCCACATCGAGCCGGTACTGGTCGAGTGACTTCTGCAAGCCATCAATCTGCGCCCGCGTCGCCTTGACCTCGGACTTGCCGATCTGGCCAAAAAACTTCGGCCCCACATAACCCGCCAGCAGGCCGATGATGACCATCACCACCAACAATTCCAGCAAGGTGAAGCCGCCCGAAAAACGGCGGGCGCTTGCGGCGCGGGGCTGGGCAGGAAAAGGGCGTGCGGCGAAGTGGCGACTTGAATCCATAGGGTTTTGATGATCTGGCGGGTCCGGGCCGCACGAGTGCGGGCGCGGAGCGAGCGGCCACTATGTCACAGCAATTTGCCGTATCAATAGTGGATTGACCGCCCCCGAACCCCGGGGAATATGACACTTTAACCAGCCATCATGACAATTCAGCGCAGCCTGATCAGCACCCCCCCGAGCTGGGTAGGCGGCCCGAATCAGGCCGTTTTGCCTAACGACCCAACAGGCAAACCGCAGCCACCGCCGCCCGGCGTCTGAATCGCAAACACATCGCCCGGCTGCATCGCCACCTGGCCGAGGTGGCCCAGGGGCTCGATGCTGCCGTCGCCCCGCTCCACCCAGTTGGCGCCAACGCTGCCGGCCGCGCCGCCGGCAATGCCGAATGCGCCTGCCAGGCGGCCGTTGCTGAGGATGGAGGCGGTCATCGGCGCCAAGAAGCGCACCCGGCGCAGGCCGCCATTGCCGCCCGGCCAGCGCCCGGGCCCGCCGGTGTTAGGGACGATTTCGTAAGACTCCAGCCGCACTGGGAAGCGGAACTCCAGCACCTCGGGGTCGGTGAGGCGCGAGTTGGTCATATGGGTTTGCACAACGCTGGTGCCGGCGAAGCCCTGCGGATTGCCCTCTTCTTGGCCTGCGCTGCTGACCCAGCCTGCGCCAGAGCCGCCCGATATGGTTTCGTAATACTGATGGGTGGCATCACCAAAGGTGAAGTTATTCATCGTGCATTGGCTGGCCGCCATCACGCCCAAGGCGCCGTACAGCGCGTTGGTGACGCAAGAGGAGGTTTCCACATTGCCGGCCACCACGGCAGCCGGCGGGTTCGGGTTCAACATGCAGCCCGCCGGCACGATCACTTGCAGCGGCTTGAGGCAGCCGGCGTTGAGCGGAATTTGGTCGTCCACCAGGGTGCGGAACACATAAAGCACCGCCGCCATGGTGATGGCTTTGGGTGCGTTGAAGTTGTTCGTTAACTGTTGGGGGCTGGTGCCGGTGAAATCGATCACCGCGCTGCGCGCCTGCGCATCCACCCGCAGCGCCGCCTGGATCTGCGCGCCGTTGTCCAGGGCCAGGCAGAAGCTGCCGTCCTTGAGCGAGCCAATGGCGCGGCGCACCGAGGCCTCGGCATTGTCTTGCACATGCTGCATATAGGCGGCCACGGTGGCCTGGCCGTACTGCGCCACCATGGCCTTGAGTTCTTGCGCGCCCTTCTCGTTGGCGGCGATCTGGGCCCGCAGATCGGCCATGTTCTGCGCCGGGTTGCGCGCAGGGTGGCTGCCGCTGCCCAGCAGCGCCAGCATCTCCGCTTCCCGCAAAACTCCAGCCGCCACCAGCTTGAAGTTGTCGATCAGCACGCCTTCTTCATCAATGTGGCGCGAGAAGGGTGGCATGGAACCAGGGCTGATGCCGCCGATATCGGCATGGTGGCCGCGCGAGGCCACGTAGAAATCAGGCCGCTCGCGCTGCGCCAGGAACACTGGCGTGACCACGGTGATATCCGGCAAATGGGTGCCGCCGTGATAGGGATCGTTGAGCACATAAACATCGCCCGCCTGCATCTGCGGGTTGCGCTCGATCACGCTGCGGATGGACTCGCTCATCGAGCCCAGATGCACCGGCATATGCGGGGCATTGGCAATCAACTCGCCCTCGGCATTGAAGAGCGCGCAAGAGAAGTCCAGCCGCTCCTTGATATTGACTGAGTAAGCGGTGTTCTGCAGGCGCAACCCCATCTGCTCGGCGATGTTCATGAACAAGTTGTTGAACACCTCCAGCAGCACCGGGTCCACCTGCGTGCCAAGCGCATGGCGGCTGGGGCGCGGCAAAACGCGCAGCAGTTCGATGCAGCCATCGGCCTTCAGCCGCGCCTGCCAGCCGGGGTCCACCACCGTGGTGGCATTGCGCTCGGCCAAGATGGCCGGGCCGGCGATGCAAGCCCCCGGCTGCAGCAGCTCGCGCCGGTAGAGCGCGGCGGCGCGCCAGCCGGCCGGCCCGGCATCATCGGCCGGGCAATACATGCGCAGCTGGGCGCTGGGCTCGGGCTGATGCTCGCTCAGCGTCGAGGCCGAATCAGTCGGCGTAGCCACCGATGCGCCGGCGGCCACACATTCCACCGCCACCGCTTCAATCACCAGCGCCCGACCGGCCATCAGGAAGGCAAAGCGCTGGGCATAGGCTTGCTCAAAAGTGGCGCGGATTTGCGCCAGGGCCTCGGCTTCACCATCGTCCCCCGAATCACCCAGCTCAGGCGGCAACGCGCAAGCCAGCGCCGTGTCGGTGCCCTGGTAGCGCACTTGCAGCCGAACTTGGCTTTGCAGCACGCTGGCGGCAATGCCTTGCGCTTGCAGCTCGGCCGCAGCAGCGGCCACCAATTGCTGGCCCAAGGCCCGCGCGGAGCGCAGGCCCGGCGCGTCCAGCGCCAGCTCCAGCGAAGCCTCGCGCAGAGCCAGCTGATCGGCCAGCCCCATGCCGTAAGCGCTCAACACCCCCGCCAGCGGATGCGCCAAGACACGGCTGACGCCCAGCGCATCAGCCACCCGGCAAGCTGCCTGGCCGCCGGCGCCGCCGAAAGACTGCAAGGTGTACTGAGTCACGTCGTAACCACGCGCCACCGAAATTTTCTTGATCGCATCGGCCATGCTGCCCACGGCAATCTGCAAGGCGCCGCTGGCCACTTCTTCCGCGCTGATGGGCTTGGCGGCCGCCGCAGTCATGCGCTGCGCCAAGTCGGCAAAGCCGGCCTGCGCAGCGGCCAGGTCCAAAGGCTGGTCGCCCCGCGGCCCAAACAGATGCGGGAAGAACTCAGGCTGAATGCGCCCCAGCAGCACATTCGCATCGGTGGTGGTCAGCGGCCCACCGCGCCGGTAGCAGGCCGGGCCAGGGTTGGCACCAGCGGACTCCGGCCCCACGCGCAGGCGCGCTCCGTCAAAGCGCACGATGGAGCCGCCACCCGCCGCAACGGTGTGGATGCTCATCATCGGCGCGCGCATGCGCACGCCCGCCACCTCGGTGTCGAAAGCGCGCTCGTAGCTGGGGCTGGCGCCGGGCGGCGCGGCGGGGTCGGCCGCAAAGTGGCTGACATCGGTGGAGGTGCCGCCCATATCGAAGCCGATCACCTTGTCATAACCCGCCAATTGTGCGGTGCGCACCATGCCGACAATGCCACCCGCCGGGCCGGACAAAATCGCGTCTTTGCCCTGGAAGCGGCTGGCCTCCGTCAAGCCGCCTGAGCTTTGCATGAAGAACAGCGGCACACCAGGCATTTGCGCTGCCACCTGCTCCACATAGCGGCGCAGGATGGGTGACAGGTAGGCGTCCACCACCGTGGTGTCGCCGCGCGGCACCAGCTTCATCATGGGGCTGACCCGGTGCGAAACCGAAATCTGCGTGAAACCGATCTGCCGCGCCAAGGCCTCGGCGCGCAACTCATGCGCTGGGAAGCGGTAGGCATGCATGAAGACGATGGCGCAGGCGCGCAGGCCGGCGTCAAACGCCGCTTGCAACGCCACACGCAAGGCAGCCTCATCCAGCGGCGTCACCAACTCGCCCGCCGCGCCCAGGCGCTCCTGCGCCTCAATCACGCGGCTGTACAGCAGCTCGGGCAGCACGATGTGGCGCTCAAACAGCTTGGGCCGCGCCTGGGTGGCAATGCGCAGCGCATCGCGAAAGCCCCGCGTCGTCACCAGCAAGGTGGGCTCGCCCTTGCGCTCCAGCAAGGCATTGGTCGCCACCGTGGTGCCCATCTTCACGCACTCCACCCGCTCGGGCGTGATCAACTCCCCGGCCTGCAAACCCAGCAAGCGGCGCATGCCTTCCACCGCCGCATCGCGGTACTGCTCGGGGTTTTCCGACAGCAGCTTGAGCGTATGCAATTCACCGCCCGGCGCACGCCCCACCAGGTCGGTGAAAGTGCCGCCCCGGTCGATCCAGAATTGCCAGCGGTCGACTGGAGGGACGCAGGACGAGGAAGCGGCGCTAGTCATGGCAGGGCGGGCCCGGGCATTGGCCCGGCTGAGCTACAGGGCTGACCACTGTAGCCGCGTGGCCACCGCCGACCATGAAAAAGGCCCGTCGCTATTCGTACTTGACGCCTGTAGGTCAGTTCCGTGCCCATAGCAGTCGCCCGACTGCGCACCTTGCCCCTGAGCCTCGGCCGTTAGCAGTGATTGCCCACCGTCTGCTTTCGAGCCAGCAGAACGCACTCAATGCGAAACGCATCGAATCGAGAGAGCTCTTGACCGCGCCTCCAACGACCTTCAGCACATGGGAGTAGATCATGGTCGTGGCGACACCCGATTGACCGAATAGCTCTTGAACCGTTCGGATGTCATAGCCGGGCTGCAGCAGGTGGGTTGCAAACGAGTGCCGCAGCGTGTGCGGAGCACCGGCGCGCACGTCTGTTTAAAAAATGCTAGGCATCCAGAGCTCTCAGATCTAGAACTGGTGTCGCCGTGCCGCGTGTCGCGTCGCCAAGGCAATACAACGCCTGTCAGCTCTGACAGGTGTCATTCAATTCAAAAAGATGCTACGCGCGCGTTGTTATATGAGTGAAGTTCCATTGGTTCGATCACATCTACCGCACCCCCACAATGGGGGATTTGCCCCGCCCAACACCTTTTGAAATAGTAGTTAGAAGCTACTCGACTGTCATCAATTTGACTAAGGTTCAGTAGCCATTTACTTCAATAGTTCTTTCGCGTCGGGGTTCACGGGGATGTATATGCATACGACCTCCGATCTATCGATTTTAAAATATTCAAAAAGGGATGGCATGAGTGATATTTGTAAAATTTTTGCTGGCCTTGCGTTCCTCCTTCACTCATTTGCGGCTTCATCCGGGCAATTAGTGGGAAAAGAGAGCTTTCCAAATACTCCTTATGTAAAACGTTGGGTCGGATTGACAGGGAATGTGGTGAAGGCCCCCAGCAAAAATCAGGAGCGCCTGCTATACAACCCCATTTGCGTCGACCCAGACCAACCATGTAATGGCGATGGGTCCAATCCGGGCGGGGGGGACGCGCGGGACTATATGGAATCGCTTGGTTATGTGGCTGTCGGTGATTCGCCGACCGTTGAACTGGAAAGGGTTACTGTCTATGTCAAACGATTTGACTATGCCTGGGAACTTGGGAATACTGGCTTGTGTATCAACGAAGAATGTCGGACCTATAACCTACTTCTACCCGTACTTGCTGAAGAAAGTTCTAAAGCCGTCGGCGCTGTAGTCGTGGCTGCCATAACGGATAATGTTGAACTTTTGTTCCCTCTTCTTGACAAGTGTGTGAAGACGCCGATTGTCAATGAAAGAGTTCGGTCGCCCGATGCAGATATGATATATGACTACTATCTGGCTCGAGACTCTATTGGCCAGACATATGCAGGAAACACGAGTGTGTTACGGGCGGGAATGCGAGTGGATGTGGCGTATCCGGTCGGCCAGACTGTTCGATTTATAATTTATTCGGTCGATTATGGTCAACAGCCTGTTGTAACATCCTTGGGGCGATTCCTGGATGGAATTCCAAACCCGCAAAATACCCCGTGCAAATGATGAATTCTAGATTTAGGTTTTTTGCGGTCACTTTTTTGGGCGTGACCTTGTTAGGTGTGTTAGTTTTCCGGTTGTTCGCCGACACTGAGGAAAGCGCCCCACCTGTGCAATCAAACGTTTCCGTTCCCCCCGCCGTCGTTGAGTTGCCAGCGCAGTCGTCGCCATCTTCTACGATAGAGACTGAGCCCAACGCTCAGTACAGTAAAGCTGCGCCAGCGAATCCCATAAAATCAGATTGGTTTAAGGGGTATTCCAGCTCAGATGCTTACAGGGAGGTTGTCGCACTAAGGGAATCTAGACAGCCGGGGGCATTTGGCGCGGGAGTTCGCTTACTACGTCCTTGCGCGGGGCTGAATGCAATGCGATCACCCGCTTCTGATCCATTGTTAAAATCCACCAGCAGTACAAATCATCAAATGCGGCTCAAGGCGAAAGATCGATTGACGGTCTATTGCAGCCAGATATCAGGCGAAGCTCTCGCAGCGTTCGCGGAGCCTCCAGAAGGAGATAAATTTGCTGCCAAATATGTTGAGGCAATAAATGTCCTAGATTTATCGATGATTAAGTCTAAATCGGAAAATTTAGCGGCAGTGGACGAATTGGCGCGGCAAGGATTGATTTTTGCCGCGAAAAACTATATTTTGAGCAATTTGAAGATTGGGGGACAGGCTCAGAATTATTCCAGAGAGGAATCCTCCGCCGCCTTTGATATCGCCGAAATGAGGGTTTCATCCATCGCCGGCATGGAGGCGAAAGATGTCCGGCTTCAGTTCCGTTGCTTTACTGGTGGTCCGTGCGATGATTCGTATGATTCGTTGTCAAGCCGTTTCAGTGAATCAGAGAGTAAGAGGATCCTGAATTTGGCTTCCGAGATGGAGCGTGCCTTCCGCAGGGGAGACGTTTCTGCGCTCGTTGGGCCGCCACAGTAAATACTGTAACTAGTATGTCAGTGTGATCGCTGCCTAGAGCAGTAGGGGCTGACTAGGTTTAATAGGTGCTCAAACAATTTTTGGTTTACTGAGGTGTAGTCCGCTAGCCTTTTGGGGGCGACACGGAAACCATGTTGGGCGCCATCAAGCTACCACTACACGGGCCGCGGCCCCTTCGCTGCCACTTGAGGCCCGCACTCATGCAGAACCTCATGCCGCCGGCAATGTCGGCGCCGTTCAGGCCGGACTTCTCGTGTTCTTGGGCGATCAAGAACTGGCCTTGAGCTAGGTGCCTAACCTTTTATTCAACCCGGACGCGCTGACGCGCACCGGTTAATCGTCACGTTGAGCGACTGCAATAGGGCGATGTGTCGTGCTCTGGGAATGGCAGCTTTGGGTCGCAGATTGGCTGCCGGAGGTCGGCTTCCAATGACGGCAACGGGGCACTTTGCTGACCTACTGGGGCCGAGTCCGAACGGCTGCAGCCAGCCTAGATTTGACTTGGGGGTATTGGGCACCTGCGGCCCACTCGACGATCAACCGAAAGCGCTCACCTGAATCAAGAAGGAGCAAGCGAATCCGGTATGGGTTCTGTTGTTTGCGCATCTTGGGGGCAAGCGATACCCAACCCCGACACCGAACAAGAGATGCGATGTAAACAATAAAAAAAGCCCGCAGCTATTAGGCCGCGGGCTTTTTGTTGACAACTAACTGCCAAGTACTTTGTTGGGTAGGGTACGTGATGCTCGCAGCCTAGCAATTGTGAGACAACCGTTACCCCCCCACCGAACCGGACGTGCACCTTTCAATGCATCCGGCTCTCCATTAGCTTTGACGGTTCAGGCTCTCGGCCTCTCCAGTCCGGAAGTTTTCCGGCGTGGAGCTGGTCGTGGCATGGCTCACACAGGATCAGCGTTTTACGCCGCCTGGCGATCATCATGCGTTTCCACGGTTCCATCCCCTTATCCAGGTCTTTCATCTTCCGAACATGATGGACCTCGAAGGGTCCTTTCGTATCCGCGCAGTACTCGCATTCACTGGCCATCAGCCGATTGAGCAACTCGGATCGCTCCGCTTTGAAGACGAAGGTGTTCGGCCTGTCGTCCACGCTCGGTCGGTAGACCTCGCGCTCTTTCGGCATGTAGGAGGGTGTGGGCGCGCGGTCTGCCAGACGGTAGACCTGCAACAGCCGTTCCCTCCCTTGCCTGTCGTGGTACTTCAGTGCCAGTTTGCCGTCCATTTGCCGTAGTCGCTTGAACGCAGTGGGGGACGTTACCCCCCACTTCGCCCCAAGCGTTTTGGCCAGGCTGCGTTGCCACAGCCATTCCACCGTCGAGAGGTGGTACTTCGGGCACCGGTTGTAGTAGTTCGCTAGGCCGCGCAATTCCGCGTTGAACTGGGAGACGATCTCGTACTCGCTCTGTTGGAGCATGTACGTTCTCTTCCCCACTGACGGAGTCCTTAATTGGTCCAGCGCGCCGTAGCGTCGCTCCCTGACGAAACGATCCAGTTTCTTCCAGCTGGGTTGCAACCGAATCTGGCCGTTGATGACACGTTTCGTGGCGTGGACCTTTCGATCCTCATCACTCACGTGCACCACCGCCTTGACTCGTCGTTCCCCACCTTTCTGATGGCTTAGCTCGTACCCCAGAAAATTGCATCCATCCTCGAGAGCCCCAAGACGGGACTTCTCCGCTGAGATCTCAAGCTTGAGTTCGCCTTCTACGAAAGCGCTCACCTCGCTCATGATCTCTTTGGCCTCCGCCTTCGATGCCACCACTCCGATGAGGAAGTCATCGGCGTAGCGGATGTACCGAAGACGACGGTACTCAGAGTCCTGCATATCGACGCTTGGTAGACTTTGTTTCTCTAGGCGCAGCAATGCAATCTCGGCTTGCAGCAACTGGATCTTCGCCGGCAGCGACTCCCGTCTTGCAACGAGACGCTTGAGGCTTATTTCTGCCGCTCTCACCTGACTGCGACTCCGCTCGTGTTCCGGGTTAGACCACGGAACCGTTAGCGACGCATGCCGCGCCTTTCGAACTGCGATTTCCTCTTTGAGGCGTTCCACTGCGCCAGCATCGTCTTGAACAAGCTGAGCTTGCGCTCGCTTGATCTTCATCTGCCGCTTGTAGATCTCGACTCGCAGTCTTTGGTATCTCGGGTTCTCGCGCCTTCTTTCACCCACGTTGAAGGCTTCCATCTTCTTATGCATGAACTCGTCGAGCTCATGCAGGTAGATGTTCGCCAGGATCGGGGAAATGATCCCGCCCTGCGGTGTTCCGCTGTAGGTGACGCTCAGCTTCCAATCTTCCATGTAGCCAGCCCGAAGGAAACGTTCAACAAGGCGAATGAACCCCTCGTCGTCGATCCTCCTTCTAAGGATTTCGAGCAGCTTGTCATGGTTGATGTTGTCGAAGAAACCTTTGATGTCTACTTCGCAAACCCACGTTGTGCTTTTCCACTCGGCATGGACCATGTCCAACGCAGAGTGACACGACCGATTCGGCCGGAAGCCGTGAGAGCATGGGCTGAACTGAGGTTCGTAGATGCTCTCCAGGATCATTCGCATGACCCCTTGCACGATCTTGTCGTCTCCGCTCGGGATCCCTAATGGCCGCTTCTTCCCTTTCGGGTTGAGGCGATCCTTCGGGATATGGATCCGTCGCACTGGAGTTGGCCTGTAGTCGCCGTTGCGGATGGCATCGATGAGTTTTTCAACCCGCCGAAGGCTGAAACCATCCAGCGTGTCCCCGCTCACCCCAGGCGTTAGCGCGCCTTTGTTGGAAGCGATGCCAGCGTAGGCTGCGAACCATAGATCCTGGTTGTTCACCATGATCTTCATCAGCTTCTTTGCCCGGGAACCATTGACTACAGCTTTTGCCGCACCCTTGAGGGCGGTACTTGTACGATCGGTCAGCACTGACTGCCCTCCGTTCGGCTTGCTCAAGGGGTTAGCTAACTGACTCCCTTCCCCCTCATCCCCTCAGTTTTCGTGTGCGTCGCCACCCACTTATGCCAAGGTTCGAGACCGGATTGGTTACCGGTTGCCGCAGCCATTACGGCCCGACATTGGGTACTATGAAGTCTCCGTACCCATATTGGTCATCAGCCAAGGCCTCTGACCAACTTAGGGCATCCCGCATTTCCTCGCAAACAAGAAACGTCTCTGACAGGTCCCACACTCAACCTTTGGATGTGCAGACTGCACACGTTCCGGGGAGGCTAGGTGGACGGGTGTTCTAATTTCGCCCCATCCACTACCCGGCCTGGCGTCTCAAGGATCGTTTCGCCAGTGAGATCCCAACTCAACTCAGGTTTGTGGTTCAACCAATACAGGCTTGACCATAAGAGACTTGGCTTGACGGCCGGCGGGTAGATCCTCTCCCCCCGCTGCCGCCTTTTCCCACCATGCTGCTTTCCCTCGCTCCTTTCGGAGTCGCAGCCTTTTGCCAGGCCGAGGTAGGGTGGGTAGCCACTAGCCTTCCTAGCAGGCTAGACTGCGAGTACAATACTCGCGTAAGTGCTTGATTCGCAAGGCAAAACGGCGCACTTAGAACGGGATGTCGTCATCCATATCGTCAAACCCCGTCGCCGCACGCGGTGCTGGCGCGGGTGCGCGCGGAGCCGGGGCGCGCGGAGCTGCCGGGCGGGCTGCCGGAGCGCGAGCCGCAGGCTGGTCGCCATAGTCGTCGCCACCGCCGTAGCTGCTGCCGCCACCGGCGCCACCGCTGTCACGGCCGCCCAGCAATTGCATTTGGTCGGCGATGATTTCGGTGGTGTAGGTGTCGCGGCCTTCCTTGTCTTGCCACTTGCGGGTGCGCAGGCGGCCTTCAACGTAGAGCGGCTTGCCCTTCTTGCAGTACTGGCCAACGATTTCGGCCAGCTTGTCGTTGAACACGACACGGTGCCATTCGGTCTCTTCCTGCTTCTCGCCGGACTCGCGGTTCTTCCAGTTGCGGGTGGTCGCCAGGCTGATGGTGCAGAAGGCAACGCCGCTGGGGTTGTAGCGCAACTCGGGGTCGCGCCCCAGATTGCCGATGAGAATGACTTTATTGACCGAGGCCATGATGCGTGCGCTCCGCAG
>NZ_CAMFJS010000003.1 GCF_945956965.1 uncultured Roseateles sp. | reverse complement strand
ATGAGTACCTGAACAAGGTCTCGGAGCTGGATGAGATTGATGCGGTCATCAAGGCTTATCAGCTTTACCAAGAGCAGACGCAGGCCCAAGGCCTGGAAGCCATGCTGTCGGTGACCCGCGCTTGGCGCTTGGTGAAGTTCATCGACAACGGCATGTTGACGATGACCAAGTGCAGCACCTGCGGTGGTCAATTCGTGACGCATCCGCATGAGATCGCCCGCCACTATGTCTGTGGCATGTGCAACCCACCGGCCCGTGCTGGCAAGGGCCGTGCGCAGGGCGCGATCCAGATGCACTGAGTTCGCGCCAGTCGAGCTTGGACTGAGGATGTTTGCGCTGCCTTGGCCATTGCCGGCCTTGTTGACCTGGGCGCTGGCTTGGGCACTTTTTGTGGCCCTGCGCCAGGCTGACTTGCAGGCGACGGTGGCCATGCTGGCGGCTGGGCTGCTGGGCTTGGCGTCGGCCATGCTGCAGGTGCCTCGCTGGCGCCGCCTGATGGTGGCGGGGGGATTCCCGCTTTCTTTGCTGATCACTGCCGGCGCGCGTGACCTGCCCAGCTGGACCTGGCTGCTGCCATTTGCGTTGCTGGCGCTGGCCTATCCGCGCCGCAGCTGGGGCGACGCCCCGCTATTCCCGACACCGCGCAATGCCTTGCAGGACCTGGCTGCCTTGGCGCCTTTGCCTGCAGGCGCCCGGATCCTGGATGCTGGCTGCGGCCTTGGCCATGGCCTGCGTGAGTTGCGGCGCTGCTACCCGCAGGCGCGCTTGTTCGGTGTGGAATGGAGTGCTTTGCTGGCGTTCTTGGTGCGCATTCTCTGTCCATGGGCAGACATACAGCGTGGTGATATGTGGCGCCAGCCTTGGCAAGACTTCCAGATGATTTACGTTTTTCAGCGGCCCGAGTCCATGCCGCGTGTCTGGGCCAAGGCCGTGGCGGAACTGGCGCCCGGCGCCTATTTGGTCAGCCTGGATTTCGCGGTACCGGATGTGGCGCCCTTGGCGCAGTTGGACTTGCCGCGCGGACACTGCCTGTGGCTGTACCGCAGCCCCAATTGATTGCGGGGGCAAGACCTGCCACTTGCGCGGATTACCTCGCCCTGCGCACGGGCACACTCAAGCGCAAGAGCTTCTGGCCGATATGGCTGGCTAAGTCCATTTAGAAATCAACATGTTTGTCATCATCGGTTGGCTTATCGCGCTAGGCTGCATCTTCGGCGTCTACATTGCCCACGGCGGCAATATCGGCGTCATCCTGCACGCCTTACCCTTCGAGATGATCACCATCTTCGGCGCCGCCGCGGGTGCCTTCCTGGCGAACAACCAGATGAAGGTGGTTAAGGCGTCGATGAAGGGCCTGGGCGCCTGTTTCAAGGGCAGCAAGTTCAGCAAAGCGCGCTATATGGAGCTGCTGGCGCTGATGTACGACATTTTGCAAAAGGCCCGCAAAGAGGGCTTGATGTCGATTGAAAAGGATGTGGAAGATCCTCACTCCTCGGCGCTCTTCCAGAAATACCCGACGGTGGGTAATGACCATCACGTCACCGAGTTCATCACCGACTATCTGCGCATGATGGTCTCTGGCAACTTGAACGCGCATGAGATCGAGTCCTTGATGGACGCTGAAATTGATACTCACCACGCCGAGGAGCACGCTGCTGTCGCGGCGATTGGCCGTTTGGCCGGCGGCTTGCCGGCGTTCGGCATCGTGGCGGCGGTGTTGGGCGTGGTGAACACCATGGGCTCGGTGGGTCAGCCCCCGGCCGTGCTGGGCGGCATGATCGGCTCCGCGCTAGTCGGTACATTCCTGGGCATTTTGCTGGCCTACGGTTTTGTGGAGCCGCTGGGCGGGCTGCTGGAGCAAAAGGTGGAAGACGCGGGCAAGGAATTGCAGTGCATCAAGACCACCTTGTTGGCGAGCATGCAGGGTTATGCGCCGCAGGTCGCGATTGAGTTTGGCCGCAAGGTGCTGTACTCGGGCGACCGGCCCACCTTCACCGAGCTGGAAGCCCACGTGAAGAAGAAGTAAAAGGGGAGGGTGATGCGCAAACAAATCATTCGCCAGCTCCTGAATCCAAGACGATCGGAGCTGCGCCATGGCTGGTGACGCCAAAAAGCTCCAGCCCATCATCATCAAGAAGGTCAAGAAGGGCGGTCATGCTGCGCATGGCGGCGCCTGGAAGATCGCCTACGCCGACTTTGTGACGGCCATGATGGCTTTCTTCTTGTTGATGTGGCTGCTGGGCTCCACCACCGAGGGTGATAAAAAAGGCATTGCCGACTACTTCGGCTCGCCGCTGAAGATCGCCATGGCGGGCGGCTCAGGTGCGGGCGACTCTTCCAGTGTCGTCAAGGGCGGCGGCAAAGACCTCAGCCGCGAGACGGGTCAAGTCAAGTCAGGCGATGTCGAGGCACCCAAGCGCACCTTCAATCTGCGCGCCCTCAAGGAGGAGCAGCGCAAGGCCGAGAAGGCGCGGCTGGAGCAACTCAAGACCAAGGTTGAAGATGTGCTGGCCAGCAATGCCAAGCTCGCCAATCTGGGTGGTCAAATCCGCCTGGACATGACCAAGGAAGGCCTGCGCATCCAAATTGTTGACGAAGGCAACCGGCCGATGTTTGACAGTGGCAGTGCAGTTGTGAAACCCTATATGCGTGAGTTGCTGCAGGAACTCGGCAATGTCTTGTCTGAAGTGCCGAACCGGCTGACCTTGGAGGGGCATACTGATGCGCAGCCCTTCCCGGGAGGCGACCGCGGCTACAGTAATTGGGAGTTGTCCGCGGATCGTGCCAATGCTTCACGGCGCGAAATGATTTTGGGCGGCTTGCCGGAGTCCCGCACCTTGCGTGTGCAAGGTTTGGCTTCCAGCAAGCTGCTTGACAGCAAGCAGCCGCAAAGTCCGATCAATCGCCGCATCAGCATCATTGTGATGAACCGCGACGCTGAAGATGCCGTATTGAAGAATGTGCCAGATGAAGACGCTGAGCCAGAAGCAGAAGCCAAAGCCGCCGAGCCTGAAATCGGGAAAAATATTTCCTCAAGTTCCAAAGCCACGCCCCGATAAAACCACTTAGCCCCAGCGAGGAATGCCATGAGTGCAGACATGAAATTTTTGGTCGTCGATGACTTTTCCACCATGCGGCGCATTGTGCGCGGCCTGTTGAAAGAGATCGGCTACAACAACTGCGAAGAAGCCGAAGACGGGGTTGAAGCCCTGAATATGCTCAAGCAGACCAAGTTCGACTTCGTGGTCAGCGACATCAATATGCCCAATATGACGGGCTTCGAACTGCTCAACGCCATCAAGGCCGATGCGAATTTGAAGCACCTGCCGGTCTTGATGGTCACGGCCGAAGCCCGCAAGGAAGACATCGTCTTGGCCGCCCAGTCAGGCGCTGCCGGTTACATCGTCAAGCCCTTCACCAAGGCCACCTTGGAAGAGAAGGTCATGAAGATCATGCAAAAACTGGCCGCTGCGGCCTGAACCGGGAGTTGGCCATGCAAATTCAATTAGATGAATTGAGCAAACTGCATCAGGGCACCGATCCGTTGACCGTCTCGCCAGAGGTGTTTCAGCAGATCGGTTCCATCACCCGGGTTCTGCACGACACCATGCAACAACTGGGCGTGATGCCCAAGTTGCAAATCGCTACCGACGGCCTGCCCGACGCGCGCAGCCGTTTGAGCTATATCGCGACCAAGACGGCTGAGGCCGCCAACAAGGTGCTGAACTCGGTCGATCAGGCCAAGGCCGACCATGCTTACATTACTGCCGCCACCAATGCGATGGCGGCCGCCATCGTGGCTGACCCGGTCAAGGCCGTGGCAAGTGGCGCGATATTGAATTTCGTCAAGGAAGTCGAGGCTCGCACGGCCAATATCGACGGCCATCTGACCGACATCATGATGTCGCAAGACTTCCATGATCTGACCGGTCAAGTGGTGGCCAAGGTGGTGACCCTGGCGAACGACCTGGAAGACAGCTTGGTCAAGCTGCTGGTGTCGGTGGTGCCGCCCGAGCAGCGTGAGAAAGTGGACCCGAGCATTCTGCAAGGTCCCGTGGTCAACCCCGAGGGGCGCACCGATGTGGTGGCCAATCAGGGCGAAGTGGATGATTTGCTGGCCAGCTTGGGCTTCTGAGGCGCAGGCCTGGCTTTTGATTGGATGAAACCCGCTGAGGCGGGTTTTTTTGCGTCTGTGGCCGGCAACACACCCGACCCGAATGGTGCAGAGCTGTTGCTGAGGTGATGCTTGGGCCTGAGTCACCAAGCTGACGCCGGATCACCGCCGCTTTCCCCGGCTTTTTTCGGCTTAAGTTTTCCGTCGTCCGGCGAACAATGGCAATGCGAGTTTCTCTGAGCTCGCCCACTCCCAATTGCCATGGCTGATCAAGACGCACAAGACAGAAATTTACCGGCCTCAGCCAAGAAGATTGAAAGATCTCGGGCTGAGGGCCAGCTGCCGCGTTCGCGTGATCTGCCGCACTTCGCCATGATGGTGGCGGGCGGCGCCATTCTCAGTGTGGGCGGGCCGAGCGTGATCGACAGCCTGCAGAAGATGCTCACCCGCTCGCTGCACTTTGACGCGCAGATGTTGGCCCGGCCCGGCTTGATGGCCGAGCGCTTGGGGGAGTTGACGCTCAATTTCATCGCCATCGTGGGCCCCATCGTGGCCATTCTGGTGGCCGTGGGCATTGCCAGCAATATTGCCTCGGGCGGCTGGAACTGGACCATGAAGCCCTTGGCGCCCAAGTTCTCCCACCTCAATCCTCTGGCCGGCCTGGGCCGCATGTTCAGCGGCCATGGCCTGGGCCAGGCGGCCAAGGCGGTGGCACTGGCCTTGGTGCTGGGCATCGTTGGCGCGATGGTCTTGAAAGATCGCTTGGCGGCTTATGTGGGCATCATGTCTGTGCCGCTCCCGGCTGCCTTGGCCTATGCCGGCCATCAGCTCATGGGCGGGCTGATTTTGCTCGGTATCGCGCTGGCCTTGTTTGCCGTCATCGACGTGCCGATGCAGCGCCAGCTCTATATGCGGCGCATGCGCATGACCCGTGAAGAGGTCAAGCAGGAGATGAAGGAAAACGAAGGCAATATGGAGATGAAGGGCCGCATGCGCGCCAAGATGCGCGAGATGGCCAAACGTCGCATGTTGGCTGCCGTGCCTAGCGCCGACCTGGTGGTGATGAACCCCACCCACTACGCCGTGGCCCTGAAGTACGACGACAAGAGCATGGCCGCGCCCAAAGTGGTGGCCAAGGGCGCTGATTTGCTGGCCATGAAGATCCGCGATCTGGCCAAAGACAACAAGGTGCCGGTGCTGCAGTCGCCGGTGCTGGCGCGTGCGCTTTATGCCCACGCGCAGGTGGACCGTGAAATTCCCGCCGTGCTCTTCGGCGCCGTGGCGCAGGTGCTGGCCTATGTGTATCAGCTCAAGCAGGCCATGGCGATGCGCACGGCCGCCCCCGAGCAGCCCGAGCCGCAAGTGCCGCCGGAGCTGGATCCGCACAACAAGCCGGGCTTCCGCCCCGAAGACCCGGCGCAAGACGACGACTTTGGAGCTGAGGCCACATGAACCCGCTGATTGCCAAGCTGCAAGCCTTGTTGGGCCCGCGTGCCGCCGTGTTGAGCGCACTGGGCGCGCCCGTGGCGGTGATTCTGGTGCTGGGCATGATGGTGCTGCCCTTGCCGCCTTTCGCCTTGGACCTGATGTTTACCTTCAATATCGCCATGGCGGTGATGGTGATGATGGTGGCCTCGAGCATGGTGCGGCCGCTGGACTTTGCGGCCTTCCCGACCGTGCTGCTGCTGACCACCTTGCTGCGCTTGTCGCTCAACGTCGCCTCCACCCGCGTGGTGCTGCTCGAAGGCCACACCGGCACAGGCGCTGCAGGCAAGGTGATCGAGGCCTTCGGGCATTTCCTGATCGGCGGCAACTTCGCGGTCGGTTTGATCGTGTTTGCCATTCTGGTGGTGATCAACTTCATCGTGGTTACCAAGGGTGCGGAGCGTATCGCTGAGGTCGGCGCGCGCTTCACCTTGGATGCCATGCCCGGCAAACAGATGGCGGTGGATGCCGACCTGAACGCCGGCCTGATTGACGAAAAAGAAGCCAAACGCCGCCGCGCCGAACTGGGCGACGAGGCCGACTTCTTCGGCTCCATGGACGGTGCCAGTAAGTTCGTGCGCGGTGACGCGGTGGCGGGCATCTTGATTCTGGTGATCAATATCGTCGGCGGCTTCATCATCGGCGTGGCGCAGCATGATTTGTCGGCCAGCCAGGCGGCCAATTCCTACATCTTGTTGGCGGTGGGCGATGCCCTCGTGGCCCAAGTGCCGGCGCTGCTGATCTCCGTCGCCGCGGCCATGGTGGTGTCCCGCGTGGGCACGGACAAAGACATTGGCAGTCAGATCGGCAAGCAAGTCTTTGGCTCGGCCAAGTCCCTGGCCATCACGGCCGGTGTGATTGGCTTGCTGGGTCTGATTCCTGGCATGCCGCATGTGGTGTTCTTGTTGATCGCTGCGGGCACGGGCTATCTGGCCTGGTGGCTGCGCACCAAGCAGCAGGCCACCGAGGCCGAGGCGCTGCGCGGCCAAGCGACCACCGCCGCCACCACGCCCGAGCCCAATGCCGAAGCCAGCTGGGATGACCTGGTGCCGGTGGACACCTTGGGGCTGGAAGTGGGCTATCGCCTGATTGCCTTGGTGGACAAGTCCCGCGAAGGCGATCTGCTCAGCCGCATCAAGGGCGTTCGGCGCAAGTTCGCCCAAGAGGTGGGCTTTTTGCCGCCCTCGGTGCACATCCGTGACAACCTGGAGCTGCGCCCCAGCCAATACCGCTTGTCCCTGCGCGGAGCTGTGATTGGCGAGGCCGAGGCCTTCCCCGGCATGTGGCTGGCGATCAACCCGGGCCACGCGACCCAGAAATTGATCGGTCAGGCCACCACCGACCCCGCTTTTGGCCTTCCGGCGGTGTGGATCGAGGACCGGCAGCGTGATATGGCGCAAATGGCCGGATTTACCGTTGTTGATTGCTCGACCGTGATTGCCACCCATCTTTCACACTTGATGCAAGTCCACGCAGCCAAGTTGCTGGGCCGTGTGGAGACCCAGGCGCTGGTGGAACACCTGACCAAACAAGCGCCTCAACTGATCGAAGACGTGATACCCAAAATGCTCGGCATCGCTTCACTGCAGAAAGTTTTACAGCTCTTGCTGGAAGAGGGCGTGCACATCCGCGACATGCGCTCCATCGTCGAGAGCGTGGCCGAGAACGCCAACATCACCGATCCGGCCGAGCTGGCCCGCCGCATTCGTGTGCATATTGCGCCGGCCATCGTGCAGCAGATTTACGGCCCGGTGAAGGAGCTGGACGTGATTGCGCTCGAGCCCGAGCTGGAACGTCTGGTCACCCAAGCCCTGAATTCCCCCCACGGCGCCGCCCTGGACCCCGGTGTCGCCGACACCCTGGCCCGCAGCGCCGCTGAAACCGCCCAGTCTCAGGAAGACCGCGGTGTGCCGGCCTGCTTGCTGGTGCCTGACCTGATTCGCGCCCCCATGGCTCGCTTGTTGAAGCGTGCCGCGCCGCGCCTGAAGGTGCTGGGTCATAGCGAGATTCCTGAAACACATTCCATCCGTATCGGATCGATCATCGGAGGCACCGCATGAGCGGCTTCCACACACACATCCGTTCGCTGCCCCTCGTGGTGGCGCGTGCCGCCGCTGAGGTGGCTCGGCAGGAGGCCCTATGAACGTGAAACGCTTTACTGCCCGCAATTCCCGTGAAGCCATGGCCTTGGTGCGCAAGGCTTTCGGTGATGATGCTGTGGTGCTGTCCAACAAGCCCTGCGCCGAAGGCGTGGAAGTGCTGGCCATGGCGCCCGAAGGCATGTCGCAGATCGAGCGCGTGGCCGCCACTGCGCCCCGCATCAGCTCGCCCGGCCGCGTGCAGGCCCGCCCAGCCGGCGCCCCGAATACCGCCCAGCCCGCAGCGATGTCTTCGGCCCCCGTCGGCAAGAGCTTTGCCGCACGCGCCGGTCAGCAAGGCAACCAGCTGCAGCAACGCAGCGAGCCCAGCTTTGGCTACACCGACCCGGCCGATGAGGTGGGCCAGGATGTTGAAACCCTGGCGATGAGCACCTTGTCCTTCCAGGACTATGTGCGCGAGCGCGTGCTCAAGCGCCGCCAGGCCGAGATCGACGGCCTGCCTGACCCCTTGGCCCTGCAGCCCGAGCCGGCTGTGGAGCAGCCAGGCATCAGCAGCCTGGCTGCTGCGCGCCAGCAGCGCGCCCAGGCCGCGCTGCAAGCCATGCAGCCGCGTCGCCCGGTGGAAACAAGCGCCCCGGCCGCCGCCGCGCCTGCCGCCCGCCGCACACCGCCGGTGCTGCGCGATGAAATCCGCATGCCGGCTGCCGCGCAGGAGCTCAGCGGCCTGGGCGCCATGGGCGCCGAGCTGCCTGATCTGCCCGGCCGCGGCCGCCGCGATCAGCAAGACATGATGAACGAGCTGCGCAGCATGAAAGGCCTGATCGAAGAGCGCTTCGGCGCCCTGGCCTTCATGGAAAAGCTGCAGCGCCAACCGACCCAGGCCCGCCTGACCCAGAAGATGCTGGAAGTGGGCTTCTCGCCCGCCCTGGTGCGCAAGCTGGTGGAAGGTTGCCCCAACGAATTCAAGCCCGGCGCCCACGGCGAAACCTCTGACGAAACCAGCTGGGCCGCCAATGTGCTGTCCCGCAATCTGCTCACCGGCGAGGCCATGCCGGCCCTGGAAGAGCAGGGCGGTGTGTTCGCCCTGATCGGCTCCACCGGCGTGGGCAAAACGACGACGACTGCCAAGCTGGCTGCCGCCTTTGCCACCCGCCACGGCGCGGCTCAGCTGGGCCTGATCACCTTGGACGCTTACCGGGTTGGCGCCCACGAGCAACTGCGCGCCTACGGCCGCATCCTCGGCGTGCCGGTGCATACCGCCCACGACCGCAGCTCGCTGGAAGATTTGCTCGACCTGCTCTCGGCCAAGAAGATGGTCTTGATCGACACCGCCGGCATGGCCCAGCGCGACAGCCGCACCAATGAATTGCTGGACATGCTGGCGCACCGCAGCATCACCAAGATCCTGGTCGTCAACGCCGCTCAGCAGGGCGAAACGATTGAGGATGTGGTCACTGCTTGGCGCGCGCATGAGTGCCAAGGCGTGGTGCTCTCCAAGATCGACGAAGCCGTCAAGCTCGCGCCCGCCCTGGACACCCTGATCCGCCACAAGCTGCGCGTGCTGGGCGTGACCAATGGCCAGCGCGTGCCGGAAGACTGGCATCGCCTGTCGGCTCAGGCCTTGGTGCAGCGCGCCCTGCGCAGCCAAGCGGCTGGCGCCTGGCGCATGGACAGTGCCGATGTGAATCTGATTTTTGCCGGTGGGCCAGCGCTCAGCCCCCGCAGTGCCGCCGCTATGGGCACGCACTGAACCAAACCTGGGATACCAGCCATCATGATGCGCGACGTCAATCCTCATACCCTCGCACCGCAAGATCAGGCCCATGGCCTGCGCCGGCTGTTCGCCAGCTCGCGGGTGCGCTTCATTCCTGTGGTCAGCAACCCGCATGTCATGGGTGCTGGCGTGCTGTTGGAAGGGCTTTGCGCGGCGTTTGCCGAACTGGGCTTGCACACCCTTGTGGTCGATGCCGCCGAGTCCGCGCCTACGCCGTCCGAACTGGCCTCGGTGGACCTGGGCGCTTGTGTGGAGAGCTTGTCCAAGGACGTCTCCTACCTGGCTGCGCGCGGCTTGCCGATGCGCTATATCAATGCCAAGGGCTCGGCCGCCCAGTTTTTGGAAGTGGTGACTGACGCCGCGCCCCAGGCCGATGTGGTGCTGCTGCACGCCAGCGCTGCGGAGCTGGCCCGTGTGGTCGCCTTGCGTGAAGTGCGCCCGGTTTTGCTGGCGGATACCGACGCGAATAGCGTCACCCATGCCTATGCTGGTATGAAGTGGCTGGCTGGCCGCGCCGGGCTGATGGTGTACAGCTTGCTGATGGCCTGCTCGCCGCAGCTGCGCATGTCGGAGCGGATTGCAGAACAGCTCAGCAGCTGTGCCGATGGTTTCCTCGGCGCGGTGCTGCGCGACTGGGCTTGCCTCGATCCGCGCACACCGAGCAGCGCCCCGATCTCGACCGAAGTGCGCCATCTGGCGCGTGAGTTGCTGATGGCCGCCCCCCCGGGCGCGGCGCTGGAAGCTTCTGTCGATGCCAGCCCCTTGCGGCCTGTGACCCGCTCGCCGTTGCGCCCCTCGGCGTCGCAGCCAGCCCGCACTGTCGCTCGCCCGGCCGTCGCCGCCATTTACTGATTGCAGCTGGAGCTGAAGATGTATACCGCCAAAGGCCGCCTCGATAACTCCTCCCTCATCAAACAGTACAGCCCGCTGGTGCGTCGTCTGGCACACCAGATGATTGCCAAGCTGCCCGCCAATATCGAAATCGACGACCTGATCCAGGTCGGCCTGATCGGCCTGACCGATGCGCTCTCGCGCTTCGATGTGGGGCAGGGCGTGCAGTTCGAAACCTTTGCCACCCAGCGTATCCGCGGCGCCATGCTCGATGAGCTGCGCGGTGGTGACTGGATGAGCCGCGGCACTCGCCGCCAGCAGCGCGATATCGAAGGCGCCGTGCGCAAGCTGGAGCAAAAGCTCGGCCGCGCCCCGGCCGAAAGCGAAATCGCCGCCGAAATGGGCGTCAGCCTGGCCGACTATCAGGAGCTGCTCGGCAAGGTGCGCGGCACCCAGCTGGTCTACCTGGAGGACATGTCCGGTGACGAGGGCGACGAGGACTTCCTGGATCGCCATGTGGCCGATCACAGCAACAACCCGATGCTCAAGCTGCAAGACCACCGCATGCGCGAAGCCCTGGTGGCTGCCATCAAGAATCTGCCCGAGCGTGAGCAGTTCATGATGAGCATGTACTACGAGCACGATATGAATCTGAAAGAGATTGCGGTCGTCTTGAAAGTCACCGAATCGCGGGTCTGCCAGCTGCATAGCCAAGCCATTGCCCGCCTGCGGGTGAAGCTGCGCGATTGGTAGATTCGGCAAGCAAGGTCTGAAACTGACGCTGGCAGCGTCGCCCAAGAGCTCCCGCCAGCTGTTTGCGCAACAAAAAAGCAAGCAATCAGTCAAACAAACAATCAAGTGAGGGTGCGTTGATGCGGTTCTGGTGGACATCACGGCCAAATGGCCCTGCCTCAGCTCTGGCTGCCGCACAAAGCCCCACTGAATCAAGCGCCGCTGCGAACGCAAGTGCTGCGGCCATGAAGCAGGTGGTGCAGAAGCTCTCCCGTGCCATCTCCAATGTCGGCAAAGACGCCGCCGAGGTGCGTGGGCTCCTGGAGGACACGCAAAAAGTTGTGCTCGCCCAAGCCGAGGCCATGGGGGCCTTGTCGCAAGACCTCGCTTCGGTGCGTGAAGCGCAATCAGCCATCAGTCGCTCAACCACTCAATCCGGTGCCGCGGTAGAGCGCGCCAGCCAAGCGCTGGACGGCGTAGGCAATGAGGTTGGCGGCATTGTTCAAACCTTGCACCAGGTCTCTGACGCGGCATCCGAGATCACAAAAATTGCCTTGCAAACGCGCTTGGTCGCCTTCAATGCCTCGGTCGAGGCTCGCCGGGCCGGCGAGGCCGGGCGTGGTTTCGGCGTCGTGGCCGACGCCGTCAAGGCCTTGGCCGGGCAAGTGGAAAACTCATCCAAGGCCATCATGGGCACGGTGTCTGCCCTGGACACGCGCATCGAGGCCTTCAGCCGCGAGTTGCGCAATGACCGTGGCGATGCCAGCCGCAGCGCGATCCATCAAGCTTTTGCGCAGGTGCAGGCCGATGTGGGGCAGATCAATAGCTCGGCCGAACAAAGTGAGAAGACCATCGGCGCCCTGGGTGGCCGAGTGGCGGACTTGGAGCGCGAGATTCAGGAGGCCATGGTCAAGTTGGATGCCGCGTTCTCATGCAGCGACCGATTCTTGCGGCTGTCGGAACAGGTGATCGAGCAGATCGCTGACTCTGGCGTGGAAGTCGAAGACGCCCCTTTCATCCAGGCTGCCCAGCAAGCTGCGGCGGACATTGCCGGCGTGTTGACCCAGGCCCTGCAGCGCGGTGACATTCAGCAGGCTCAGTTGTTTGATGAGAACTATCAAGCCATACCGGGCAGCAACCCGGCTCAGCATCTGACCCAGTTCGTGGGATTGGCCGACCGGCTGTTCCCGGCGATTCAAGAGCGCATGCTCGATTTCAGCGACAAGGTGGTCTATTGCATTGCCGTGGACCGTAACGGTTATGTTGCCGCCCACAACAAGAAGTACTGCCAGCCGCAGCGCGCTGGAGATGTGGTGTGGAACACAGCCAATAGTCGCTACCGGCGCATCTTCAATGACCGCACCGGCCTGGCTTCGGCGCGCAACCAGCGGCCCTTTCTTTTACAGACCTATCGTCGCGATATGGGCGGGGGCAAGTTTGTACTCTTGAAGGAAGTGTCGGCCCCCATTGTGGTGGGCGGCCGGCATTGGGGCGGGCTGCGCCTGGCATTCAACTTCTGAGGCAGGTGCAGCAAAGGCGCTAAGGCGCTAAGGCAGTATTGTCTTGGCGCGGCCCTTGCGCTTTGCGGGCCGCGCCTCACGCAAACGCTCAAGGCGCCACGCAAGCCCTGTTCTTGCCCGTGTGCTTGGCCTCGTAAAGCGCCACGTCGGCGCGATCGAGCGCGGCTTCCAGCGTTTCACCGGGGCGATAGAGCGTGACGCCGGCGGAGAAGGTGACGAACACATCCCGACCTTCGTGCATGAACAAGCTGGCCGAGAGTGCACGCTGCAGGCGTTGCAGCACGGCCTGGGCTTCCTCGATGGGGGTGCGCGGCAGCATCAGCACGAACTCTTCGCCGCCGTAACGTGCCACCAGATCGCCGGGGCGCAGCGATGCCTGCACCCGCTCGGCCAATGACTTCAGCGCCACATCGCCGGCGCCATGTCCCAAGCTGTCATTGAGCTTTTTGAAGTTGTCGATGTCCAGCAAGGCCAGGGCAATGCGCTGGGTGTCGCCATCGCTGGCGGCCTCGCCGCTGTCGCGCTCGAGCTTGGCTTGTTCGGTTGCAAAGGCGGCGAGCAAGCCGCGGCGGTTGGCGATCTGGGTCAGCTGATCGGTCTGCACCTCGTTGGAGAGGCGTTGCAACTCGCCTTCCAGCGCTTCGACGCGTTGGCTGAGGCTGTTGGCCTTGTCATGTTCGCTGCTCAAGCGAGCCTGAGTTTGCTGCACCAGCGATTGCACGCTGCGGCTTTCTTCCACCATCTCGCGTACCACGCCGGCCAGGCTCTCCAGGCTATCGGCCTTTTCGATCACCTCGGCATAGCGGCCGACGCTGCTTTGGAAGCGGTCGGTGTGCTGGCCCAACTCACCCAGCTCGGCCAGCATCTGGTGGATCATGGACTTGAGCGATTCGCGGGCTTTCTTGCGATCCTCCCGCAGGGCGCGCTGGCGCTCGCGCGTGCCGCCCAGCATCTCGGTGACGGAACGCACGCCGCGGCCGCTCAGGCCTTGCTCCAGCGTGTTGTTCATGGCCTCGCATTGGCCGCGCGCCCAGGAATCGTCTTCTGCCAAATCGACCAGACTGGCGCTCAATTCACGGCACAGTTGGCCCAGCTCGGTGAACATATGCTGGCGGTGATCCAGCAGATGGCGGGCGCGCTGACACAGCTGCTCCATCTGAGCCGCCGCCTGTGGGCTGACCCCCTGCACCTGCAACTGCAGTTGCGCGGCTTTGAGTTCGCCCATCAACTCATCGGCATAGCCTTCCGGGCTTTGCAGGGCGTGCTGCACGGTGGCGTGCAGGCTGGATTCGATTTGTGGCCATTGGGCCGCGTCTGCCGCCGGGCTGGTCGCGCTGGCTGCTGTGGCCGGGTCGAAGGGCTCTTCGGCCTCAACGCCGAAGTTGGACAGACCCGCATCTTCATCCATGAAGAACTGGCTGGGCGTGCCGCCGGCATCGTCGGAGGTGGCGATGCTGCTATCGGCCACATCCGAGTCCCAGCTGGCCACCAGTTGCTGAAGGCGCTTGATCAGACGCTGGCTGTCGCTGCGATTGCCTTCCAGCACGCGCTGCAAGCCGTCCTTCTTGCGGGCCACGGTCCACTGGCGGCCGCCGCGTTCCAGACCGCGGATCAGGCGCTCCAGCACCTGGGCCAGAGCTTCGGCCTGCGCGACGGGTCCAACGGTTTGCTGCAAGCGCTCGACTTGGCGTAGCGCTTCGTCCCAGCGCGACTCGCGCACGCACACTTGCAGGTCAAGCCTGGCCTGGCTGGCGCTAACGCCCAGAGCCAGCAGCTTGTTGAGCAAGGTCTGAGCACGTTCGGGCAATGCGGCCGGTGTGGCTTCGGTGCCTGACTCCACGGCGTAGGCGCGGGCGTAATTCTCCGGCGTGGGCTCCAGTTGCGCCTGGGCCAGGCGCAAAAAGGCGGCCTTGGCAATCTGGGCGCTGGTTGCGCCGGCCGGCGCGCGGGAGCTGCGTCGCTCATCCATGACTGAGACCTTTTGCTCTATCTATCTTTTTTCGTTCAATGGCGGCCGCCCAGCGGGCGATGTGTGCCATTGCCAGGTTCGGTGTCGCGCAGCCCCTGTGCCTCGGCATCGGCGCGTGCGATCCAGGGCGCTTTGCGCGGCAACACGGTTTGCGCCAGCCACTGCTCCACCTCCTCGGGGGGCAGGGGCTTGCTGAACAAAAAGCCCTGCATCAGGCTGCAGCCCAGGCGGTGCAAGACATCCATCTGGCGCAAGGTCTCCACGCCTTCGGCAATCACGCGCAGGCCCATGGCGCGGGCCAGGGCGATGATGGCGGTGACAACGGCGGAGCTTTGCGGCGTGATGCCCAGATCGCGCACAAAGGTGCGGTCGATCTTGACCTCCGAGATCGGCAAGGTGGTCAGATAGGCCAGTGATGAATAGCCCGTGCCGAAGTCATCGATGGAAATCTCGACCCCGACTTCATTGAGTCGGTGCAGGGCCGGAATGACCTTCTGCAAATCCTTCATCAGATTGTTTTCGGTGATCTCCAACTGGATCGAGCGGTGCGGCACGCCATAAGCGCTGACGCATTGGTGGATGTGCTCGACCAGGTCAGAGCGCTCGAACATGCGGCTGGGCAGATTGACCGCGATCGAGTCGGTAAAGCCGAAATTGAGCTGCCAGACCTTGGCCTGGCGGGCCGCTTCCTTGATCGCCCATTCCGATAGCGGCACGATCAGGCCGGTCTCTTCAGCCAACGGGATGAAGTCGGCAGGGGAGACCAATTTGTCGCCGCGCTTCCAGCGCATCAAGGCCTCCGCGCCCACCATGCGTGCGCCGCGCACATCGATCTTGGGCTGGTAGTGCAGCACGATTTCGCCACGCTCCAGCGCCTTGTGTAGGGCGCTTTCCAGCTCCAGCTTCTCGCGCCCCTGGCCAGCCAGTTGCGGGGTGTAGAGCGCCGCGGCATTGCGGCCTTGGGACTTCACCGCGTACATGGCCACGTCAGAGTTACGCAGCAGATCCGCCATGGTCAGGCCATCGCGCGGGTAGATGGCAATGCCCACGCTGGCAGTGACAAAACATTCTTGGCCAGAGATGAAAATGGGCTCGCGCAAGGCTTCGAGCACGCGTCCGGCAACACGCTCGGCATCCCGCTCGTCAGCGATTTCGGGCAGCAGGGCGACGAACTCATCGCCGCCCAGGCGGCCGACAGCTTCGAGCGTGCGATGCGAGCGCCCGCCCACCGTTTCCAGCATGCCTTCCATGACCTGGTCGGAATGGCGCACGCAGGCGCGCAGGCGCCGGCCCACTTCCACCAGCAACTCGTCACCGGCCTGATGGCCCAAGGTGTCGTTGATGATCTTGAAGCGGTCCAGGTCGATCAGCAGCAGGCCCACTTCGTGGCTGCCGCGGCGCGCCTGCTCGATGGCGCGCTCCACCCGCCAGATCAGCTGGCGCCGGTTGGGCAAGCCGGTGAGGGCGTCGAAATGCGCCAGCTGGCGGATGCGGTCCTCGGCCTGGCGGCGGTCGGTCACATCCTGCATCACGCCGGTGTAGCCGTTGGCATTGCCTTGTTCGTTGAATTCGGGTTCGGCTTCGATGTGGACGACGCGCTGGCGCCCGTCCTGCAAGGTCACAGCCAAATCGGTGACCAGCACCGAGTTGTGGGCCAGCACATCGCGCAGCAGACGCAGGAACAAGACCCGCTCTTCATGCGGCACCATGCGCATCACGCCGATGAAATCGAGGCGATCGGACGGGCCGCGGCCAAACACCCGCAGGGCTTCGGCCGCCAGATGGAAACCGCGCTGCTGCTGCCACTCGAAGCTGCCCATGCGGGCCAGGTCTTGCGCACGCGCCAGCTTGGCCTTGCTGCGTTCCAACTCGATGCGGGTGCGGGACGAGCGCAGCAGGTAGCGCAGCCGCCCGGACAGCAAACTCCATTGCGTCGATTTGACGAAGAAGTCGGTCGCGCCGACCTGGTAAGCCAGGTTGATGGAGGCCTCATCGTCCAGGCCAGTCAACATCAGCACCGGGGTGGATTCGAAACCGGGCAATTCGCGCAGGCGACGGCAGGTTTCGAAGCCGTCCATCTCCGGCATCATGGCGTCCAGCACGATGATGTCTGGCGCGCTCTGCGCCATCATGTCCAGGGCTTGCTGGCCGCCGTGGGCCACGCTGACCTCAAAGTCACGGCTGCGCAGGGCAGAAGCGGTCAGCAGCAGATTGACCTCGTCGTCATCAACCAAGAGGACCTTGGGTTGCTTCGGATCACCGTCATCGTGCAATGTGCCAACAGAAATCATTGGGGCCCCGGCATGCGCATCGTCGACAAGGCCTGCTTCACCTGAGCAAGCTCTGCAAGCATATCGTCTAGTTTCGCTGCTAGGCCGCCAGTTTCACCATTACGAGCCATCAATTCGACTTCAGCACACAGTGCGGAGGCTTTCAGCGCACCCAAACTGGCGGAAGAGGACTTCAGGGTATGGCTGACGTGCCGCACCACATGGAGGTCTATGTCTGCCGCCCGGGCTTGATTCAGCTCAGGCAATAGGCGGTCCAGGGACTTCAAATAGGCCTCAATCACCCGCTCCACCAGTTTGTTGCTGCCATCCGGGTCGAGCTCAAACAAGCGCTCCAGCGCTTGCGCGTCGAGACCTTCTGGAACGGTCCAGTCGCTGCGACGGTCGGGTGACGAGGATTCTGGGAAGGGGCGCGGCTGCATGTTCAAAAGGCGTGCTGAGCGTTAGTTAGGTTCGCATGGGCAGGGGGCCGGCGTGTTGCAACCTGGGGACAAAACCGCCGGGGTAGTAAGCGCGCCACAAGCCATGCGAGGTATTTTTTTGAAAACAGAACTGCAAGCTGCAATGTAGCTTGATAGTCATTGCGATATCAGGCTCGCAGCCCTAGGAATTTGGGGTGTTTCTGTGTCTTTCTTTGCGCTTTGCCGCACGGCTCTTGTGTCAACGGGCTTGCCGGGCGCGGGCATCTGGTGTTGGCGCTTGGTTTGACGCTGCGCATGCTCCTTACAATGCCTCTCATGAACAGTGTCCGTGATGCTCACCACACCGCGCACTCCAGGGCCTGGAGGCCCAAGATATCCCTCCTTTTGCTCGCCTTGGCTGGCCTCTTACCCGGACCGCTGGCTTTGGGTTTGGCCATGAGCCCGGGGCCGGGAGCTGGATTCGGGCATGTGATGCTGCTGATTTGGTTTGGCATGCTGGTCTTGGCCCTGGTGGCGGGCGCTGCGTTTTATCTGAGTCGGCAGCTAACGCGGCAGGCCCTCGGCCACCGTTTGCGCATGCTGCGAGCACAGAACGCCCGCTGGGAGCAATTGCTGGCCAAGCAAGCCGATGGCCGCTGGCACAGTGATCCGCAACATCAATTGTTGAGCTGGCATGTCAACGGCGCGGAGCCTGTGATGACCGCTGGTCAGCTGTGGTGGGAGCGCTTTGGCCTGATCACTCTTGAGGGTTCTGCCGATGCGGAGGCGTTGCAAGCCCTGCTGAAGCAGCAGGCCGCTGAAATCGACTGCCGGGTGCGTGCGCTCGCGGGCGATGGCGGCAACTGGGACTTGCTCGGCCTGGCTTGTTGGGATGAGCAGGGCCATTTCCAAGGCTACCAAGGTGTGGCCAAGAAGTTGCCGGCCGCGCAAGAAGCGCTTGAAGTGCCAGGGGCCGCACTGGTCTTGGCCCATGCTCAGGCGCAAGCCAGTGAGCAGGCGCAGGCGAATCTCTTGCAATCGCAACTGCAGTCTCAGCTACAGGCGCAGGCCTTTGAGGCGCAGGAGCAGGCTTCTTTCAGCTACACCGTCTCGCATGATTTGCGTGCGCCGCTGCGTGTGGTGGAGGGCTTTGCCCGCATTTTGAAAGAAGACTATGGCCGCTTGCTGGACCGCATCGGCAATGACCATCTCGACCGGGTGATGGGCGCGGCCTCGCGCATGAACAGCATGATTGATTCGCTGCTGTCGCTGAGCCAGTTGTCCTCGCAGCCGCTGGCTCGGCAGCCGGTCAATTTGTCGCAATTGGCCGATCTGGTGATCGAAGAATTGCAGCGCAGCGCACCGCAGCGCAAGGTCACGGTGCACATCCAGCCGCTGATGACGACGCAGGGCGATCCGGTTTTGCTGCGCATGGTGCTGGAGAACTTGCTGGGCAATGCCTGGAAGTACAGCAGCAAGTGTGAACAGGCCGAGATCCGCTTTGAGGCACAGCGAGATGGCCCGGGCCCGTGGATCTTCCGCGTCAGTGACAACGGTGCCGGTTTTGATATGCGTTATGCCGACCGCTTGTTCGGCGTCTTCCAGCGCCTGCACAGCGCCAGTGACTTCCAGGGCACCGGCGTGGGCCTGGCCTCGGTGCGGCGGATTGTGCGCCGCCATGGCGGGGAAGTGTGGGCGGAATCTGAGGTTGGCGCCGGCGCCAAGTTCTATTTCACCTTGCCGGCCTGATCGAGCGCTTTGCGTGAGGCGGGTGCCGGGAGGCCTTCGCCTTGGGGCTTGAGCCCCGTTTACGCGTCTTCGAGCGGATGCGCCGAGTTAAGGGTTGAGTTGGCCGGGCATGGCCAGCAATTCGGTGGCCTCAACCAGGCGCAGCGATTGATCTTCCAGGCTACGCCCTTCGGCATCGCTGAGGGCTTGCAGCCGGGCCATGGCTTGCTGCCGCGAGAGCGAATAGCGGTGCATCAAAATGCCCACCGCCAGTGCCGCCGTCTGTTCCAGCACGGCGGGCGCCGCGGGCTTGCCCAAGGGGCCGCGAAGTGGCTGCGGGGCGGGCGTGGCGCCGCGCTTGGCGAAGGCGGCTTCCACGGCCGGCACGATTTGGTGAATGTCCAGCGGCTTGACCAAATAGGCCACAGCGCCCAACTCTTTCACCTTGGCCACGGTTTCCTCGTCGGCAAAGGCCGACAAGAACATGAAAGGGATTTGCAGGTACTCGCGCAGATAGGCAGCGACGTCAAAACCGCTCATGCCTTCCATGCGGATGTCCAGCAGGGCCAGCTCCGGCCGATGTTCGCGCGCCAGCAAAATGGCGTCGTCACCGTTGTCTGCATCGATGATCTCGAAGCCAGCCTGGGCCAGACCATAGGTCAAGGTCGCCAGCACCAGCCGATCATCGTCAACCACCAGAATCTTGCCCTTGCTACTCACCTGCGGGGGTTCCTGTGCAAAAAACGGGTCGAGCAAATGCTGACCTCACAGCGGCCATTGTCGCTGAAACACTGGGCTTAGTCGGCTGGGCGTGGCGCCAGCGACACCGCGTATGCGGGGCCTTAGGCGCCTGCTCACGGTGAATCATGCCAATTGCCGCCTGCCGGGGGGCAAAACCTGGCACCGCCTTGGGTCTCAGGCTCAAGGCGCGGCGGAACCCAAGCTGACGCTAGGCGGCAGCAACTCGACGCGGCAGACTACCTGGTCGCCCCTTTGGCTCAGGCTCAACATGGCGCTGCGGCGTGGCAGCAGGGCGCGCACCAGGCCCAGACCTGAGACCCCGCCGGGCACTTGGGTGAGATTGAACTCGGGTGGCAGCTGGCCCGGGTTGACGATTTCCACCGCCACCTGGTCAACGCCGCAGATCAGGGTGCACTGCACATCGCTGTTAGGGCTGTGCTTGATGGCGTTGGTGAGCAATTCATTGAGCGTCAGCGCAATCGGAATCGACTCGGCTTCGGGCAAGGCCCAGGCATAGGATTGGTCGGCGGTTTCGCCTTCGATCACGGTGTTGATGGTGCGGCCCGACATGCGTTGGACCGAGCCGATGATGGCCTCCATCACCCGGCGCACCATCAGCGGGCCGGAACTGCCGACTTGCAGGCCGTAGACCTGGGCAATCGCATGCACCTGGCCGACGGCCTCGCTGATCACCGGCGCCACCTCGGGGCGGCGCGTAGCGATTTGCTGCAGCAGGCCGGCCACCCCTTGCAGGTTGTTCTTGATGCGGTGATGCACCTCGCGCACCAGCAATTCGCGTTGGGAGATGGCCGCGTGCAGGCGCGCCTCTTCGGCCGCGCGGTGCTCGGTCACATCGCTGGCCACCAGCAGCAATTGCTCGGGCGAGCCGTCTTCATTGGCCTCGGAGCCGTCGGTGGTGCCGGCCAGATGCAAGAAGCGCGCGTCCCAGACCCGCATGTTCTCGCCTTCGCCCAGGCGGTACTCGCGCTGGGTCACGGCGCCGGCGGACAGTGCCTCCAGCATGTCGTGGCGAATGATCTCGCCTTGTTCGCGGCCAAAGAGGTCTTCGGGGCTGGCGCCCAGCAAGTCCTGCTCGCTGCGCCCGGCCAGGGTGGCGGCGGCATGATTGATCTGCGCCACGGCCAGGGTTTTGGCGTCGTGCAAGCTGATGGCCAGCGGCGCGGCTTCGATGATGCGGCTCAGCGAGGCCTGCGCTTGCTGCGACTGCGCTTCAGCTTGGCGGCGCCGGTCGATGTCCAGCAGGGCGTAGGTGAGCTGGCGGCCGCTATTGCGCGAGCCCGTCACCACGGCATTGCCCACGACCCAGAATTCGCGCCCGTCCAGCGCCTTCAAGCGGCATTCAAAGGCCTCGGTTTCGCCTTCGGTCAACTCATCCAGGTAATGGGTGTGGCGGAAGGGGTGTTTGGCATCTGGCGTGGCCACCATGCTCATGCTCTGGCCCGCAAATTCGCTCAGGTCGCCGCCGAACATGCGCCGGGCCGAGCGGTTCATCCATTCGATGCCGCCGCGCCCCACGGTGACGATACCCACCAGCACCGAGTCCAGCACGGCGCGCTCACGCTCGGTCTGCAACATCAGCGATTGCTGGGCGCGCCAGCGGTCGTCCACGTTCACAAAGGTGACGATCAGGCCTTCGTCGGGCGCGCCGGGGCGCATCACGCGTTTGCTGATCTGCATCCACAAGGTGCTGCCGTCGCGCCGGCGCACGCGCCGCTCACCCCGCCACAGGCCGTGCTTGTGCAGGTCTTCCTGCACCACTTCGCTGTAATGCTCGACCTCCTGCGGATCCTCGAACAGCTCCCGGTGGGCCAGGCCGCTGAGTTCGTGGATGCGGTAGCCGGTCAAAGCCGCCAGGGCGTCGTTGGCGCGGGTGATGCGGCCATTGCGCTGAATGGCGATGCCCACGTCCGAGAGGCTGAACATCATCTCGCGGTCTTGCACCAAGGCCTCGAGTTCAGCCTGCTGGGCTTTCAAGCGGCTGATGTCGCTGATGACGGCAATGGTCTCGCTGCTCTTGCTGCCTGGGCGTTGAGCCGCGTCGCCGTCCTCGGCGTCTGGCGCGACCCGGCGCAGGGTCAGGGACAACCAGCGTGGCTGCGAGGACTCGCTGCCGACTTGTAAAAACTCGGCCTCAAAGTCTTGACCATCGCTGCTTTGGGCGAGCGCCTCTTGCAGCTGGGCCGACAACTCGGGCAGGGCGCTGAACATCTGCGCCACTGGCGTGCCAATGGGCATGGGTTCTTGCAGGCCCAGCATATGCTCGAAGCCGTGATTGCAGCGCTGCAGCTTGTCGCCGCGGAAATAGGCCAGGCCCAGGCCGGCGCCATCCATGATGGTGCGCAGCTCATGCAGCAGCTGTTCGCTGCGATTCTCAGCCTGAGCCTGGGCGGTGACGTCCAGGGTCACGACCGAGGTGGTGCGTTGGCCGGAGCTGAGCTGGCCCGGCTCTACCCGGGTCAAAAGCCAGCGCCGGCCCAATTCGGGGTGGCGCACGGCGTAACGCACTTCGATACGGTCGCCTTTTTTGAGCGCACGTTGCAGGCGTTCGAACTCGGCCAGCGAGCCGGGCTCGACGATGTCGCGGCCCACACCCTGCAGGCCGGTCAAGGTGTTGCGCCGGGCTTCGCCCTGGTGCTTGGCGCTGCGGGTGGAACTGCGCGGGCGCAACCAGCCGGCGTCTTGCGCAAAGGTGGCTAGGCCCACGCTGGCGGTGTCCATCAACGCGTCCATTTGTTGATAGGCCAGATCGCGTTCTTGATCGGCGCTGCGGTCTTCCAATACCGCCATATAGCGGCGCGGCAGGCTGCTGCTGGCAGCGGCGCTGTCCAGCGGTTGGATTCGCCCGGCGAACCAGCGGGTGCGGCCCGCCGGGTCAATCAGGCTGGCCTGCGTCTGCACGCGTTCGCTGGCCTGGCTCAGCACTTGGCTGGCCTGCTTGTTCTCCCAGCCCAGCAAGTGCTGCATGGCCGGTTCGGCCTGTTGCAAGGTCACCGGGACTTGCAGGCATAGCTCGGCGAAGGCGCGGTTGCTCTTGAGCAGCAGCCCGGTGGCGTCGAACAAGACCATGGGCAGGGGGCTGAGCGCCAACCATTGGGCCAGCTCGGCCTGGGTGCGTTCGGCTTGCTCGCGCAGCACTTGCTCGCGGCCTTGCAGCGGGGCGGCGGTTTGATGAGCGAGTGGCTCGGTGAGCGTGTCGGGGGCCGAGGTGTGGATGGCTTCGGGCGATCCCTCCGCGCTCTTATCTGCTGGGGCGGCGCCGACGGGCGTGTCGCCGCTCAGCTGGCCCGGGCGCTTGCCCAGACCGGGTTTGTTTTTCTCTTCGGCCCGTACATGCAGCAGCCAGCGTGCGGCATGGTCTTCCTGCGCCTGCAGCGGCACCAGGGTGAGCGAGGCGCGTTGACCCTGCTCCAGCTTGAGTCCCGGCGTTGGCGGGCCGCGCCGGCCGTCTTGCATGGCGCGGCTGGCCAGGCGCAGCCAGTCGCCCAAGCGGCCACCATGGCTGGTATGCAAGCTGTGCAGGGGCTTGGCCTGTTGGCCCGGGCCTTGACCCAGCAGCTGTTGGGCGGCGGGGTTGGCTTCCAGCACATCAAGTGCCTCGCCCAGCAAGAGCACGGGGTCGCTGACCAAGCCGAGCAAGCCCTGCAGGGCAGCTAAGTCCTGGGGCAACAGCGAGAGCTGGGTCAGCGGCGAAGGCGTGGCGGAAGAGGCTGGCATTGCCGCGGAGTTTACGGCCCCCGCCCCGACTCCCGGAGCGCGCGGCTGCAGGAGTCGGCCGCTCACTCCAACTGGGCGGCCTTGGCCAGGGCGCGCAAGACGCATTGGTTGACTTCATCCAGACCCAGCATCAGGCCCTCGGCCGCGCTGCGAATGTCGAAGATGGATTCGTTCTCGATCGCTTGCACCAGCGCCAGATAGGGCTGGTAGGGGCCGCTGCCATCCACCAGGGCTTGGCGCACGCGCTCCGGCATCGGGATCGACTGCAGCAGCTTATCGAAGGGTTGCTTGAGCATATGGTCGAGCAGGGAGAACAGGCCGCAGATGAACATTTCATCGCGCAGCTCGCTGTCGCTCATGCTCTTGGCCAGCTCTTCCATCAAGAGGCCGCGACGAAGGGCGCCGTACATGATGGGGCGCATGCTGTGGTCTTTGCTGGCGGTCGTCAGCAGCAGGGCCAGCCAGCGCTTGAGGCGCGGGTAGCCCAGCAGCATGATGGCGTGGCGGAAGGAGGACACCTCAACCGGCAGGCCGAAGGCGGCCGAGTTCAGATAGCGCAGCAGCTTGAAGGCCAGGCTGGGATCGCGCTTGAGGGTCTGCTCCAGGCGCTCTATGTCTTCGTTCTGGTCCACCCGCGACATCAGCTCGACGATGACTTGGAGGTCGGCCTGAATATCGCTGCGTGGCGCGCCGGGCGCGGGCTCAAACGCACCTTGCATGGGCCAGCCCATCACGCCTTGCGCGCCGCGCTTGAAGGCGGCATCAATGTCGGCGGCGTTGCGCAGGCCGCTGATCAGGCGCGGCAGCTTCAGCTCGGCGCTGCCACGGGCCTCATCGTCCAGGCCCAGCACCACGTGCTTGAAGCAAGCACTCAATTCGGGCGCGAGGCCTTGCGATGGCACGCCTTTGAGTAGCAAGACATTGCCCTTCTTTTTCAGGGCCTGCAATTGCTCGGCCACCGCAGCGTCGCTGCACATGAAGGCGGGCACTTCCAGCTGCACATGGCTCGGCAGTTCGGTGCCCAGCAATTCGAGCAGCAGGCTTTCGCTCAGCACATGCAAGATGACCTGGCCGCCGCCGGCAGGCCAGACCTCGTTCAAACAGGCCAGCACTTCGGCGCCATCGAGCTTGGCATCAGGGCGCAGCGGTACAAGGGTCAGGCGGGTGCCGGTGACCATGCGCTGGGCGTCGATCAGAGGGGCGTATGCGAGTGCGACTGCACCCAAATGTGAGTAATTCATGAGTCATGTGCTCGAAGAGAAAAAGTGGCTATGACCTGGGTCGAATCCGGCGTCGGCGCGTGCGGCGTGTCGCCTGCCACGCCGATGAGCAGCCGCCTGGCAGCGTTTGCCCTGCGGCCCTCGGGTTTAGACGTTGATGTACTGGAAGAGGGTCATGCGCTGCACCATCGCATAGGTTTTGAGTGCGGTGTCGTAGCCGGTTTGCTGATTCTGGAAGTCGGAGATGCCTTGGGTCATGTCCAGGTCTTCCGCCGCCGATTGCTCGGACTTGTTGTACTGCTTGAGGGCGGCCATGCGGGTTTCTGTGCCGTCCAGATTGTTCATGCGCTCGCCCACCTGGCTGCGCACATTTTGCAGATTGCTCATCACCGCGTCGAGGTCGCGGATGCGGCTGGAGTTGGACTGTGAGATCTCCGCCTGCCCGCGCAAGGGCGTGCGCAATTCCGCCACCGCTTTGTCCAGCACGTCGAAGACGCGTAGATCATTGCTGGAAGGCTTGATGCTGAACTGATCGCCATCCACCGGCTTGCCCGAGATGGTCATGGCCATGCCGTCGAAGCTGATGCCTTTGCCCGGCGTGAAGGCGCCGGTGGGGTTGCCGTCCAGCGCCACGGCGGCGCCGGTGTCGGTATTGGTGACGGCGATGGTCTGCGCCGGGGCGGTGCCGCTGATGACGATGTTGTAGTTATTGCCGGTCAGCTTGCTGGGGTCGATCACCCGACCGCTGTCGATCCAGCCCTTGGGCGCTTGCGTTGGGGCGGTGGTATTGCCATTCGGACCGGTGACGAAATTGCCGTTGCCCGAACGGGCTTGCTGCCACGCCTGATCACCATCGATGGTGAGGGCGAAGTTGTCCATATTGCCGGTCTGAATGCTGCCGCCAACGCCGGTGAAAGTGACGCCGCCGTTTTGATCCAGAAATGGCGGGGTGCCCGAGCCTTGTCCGCCGAACAAAAAGCCGCCGGCACCGTCGCTGCGGTTGGCAATGGTGAGCAGCTGGTCGCGCAGGCCGGCGATCTTGTTGGCCAAGCCCGCGCGTTCAGAGTCGCTGTAACTGGCATTGCCCGCGGCCATCATGGCCTCACGCATTTGCTGCATCAGCTCACCTGCATCGCCCAGGGCCGATTCACTCAGGATCATGCTGTTGCGGCTGGCTTCTAGGGCGCGCTGATTGGCATCGACACGGCCGATGCTGACCAAGGCGCGCTCGGCTCGGGCGGCACCGGTCGGGTCATCGCTGGCCTGGGCGATGCGCTTACCGGAGGTGAGCTGACCTTGAGTTTCCTGGAGCTTTTGCTGGCGACGCTGCAAATTGGCAATGCTGGCGTCGAACATATTGGAGGTGGCGAGGCGCATGGTTCATGGCTCCTTAGGAATGGCGTGACGGACGGCCCGAGCGAGACGGCGCGGCGTGGGGGGTGGCGGTGGCGATGAAGCTATTCATCGCCATCAACGCGCGGCCAGCTTGAGCAGCTCATCAAAAATGGTTTGCGCGGCCTGCAAGACCTTGGCCGCGGCTTGGTAGCCTTGCTGAAATTGCATCAGGCGCGAGGCTTCCTCATCGAGATTGACGCCGGCCTGACCGGCGCGGGTGGCCTCGGCATTGGCTGCCACCGAGGTCGACACGGTGGCCAAGTAATTGCTGCCCTGCACCCGTGAGCCGATCTCGCTCATGGCGGTGGAGTAGGCGTCGTTGATGGTGCTGCCCAAGGCGATGCTGCCATCGGGCAAGGTGCGGCGGCCGACAAAAGTCTCCGTCTGGATGTTCAGGAAGGCCTTGGCATTGCCATTGTTGGCGGTGGTGAACTTGGTGGCGTCCAGCGTGATGGTGTCGCCAGCTTTGGGCACACCATTGAGCCTGAGTTCAAAGCCCAGGTCGATGGGCGGCGTGGCCCCTGGCTGGTTGCCGATGGGCTGGCCCGATGACCAGTTGCCGGTGTAGACGCTGCCATCGCTCAGGGTCAGGGTGTAAGGCACCTGACTGCTGCCGGCGGCGGGTGTGCCGAAGGCGATGGACATGGGCGCCTTGCTTGGGTCGACCTTGCTGTTGACGGCGTACATCGAGTCCACCGTGGCCGTGCCCTTGTTGTTGACGCTGGCGCTGGCGGTCAGCGGTGAGGCGGCGGCAATGCCGGTGGTTCGGTCCAGCACACGCTTCATGTCCACCGCGGCTTGGGCCACCGGTTCGAGCAAAAAGGAGTCGCCTGCACTGGGGGCGGCATCGGCCAGCTCGATCTTGAAGCCGTCCACCGTGTCGCCGTCTGCGACGGTGCGCGTCAGGCCATCGCTCAAGCGCACGAGTTGCAGGGCGCCTGAGCCCGTGGGGTCCACGCTCAGCTTGTAGGAGCTGGCTTGCAACTGGCTGGCGTCCGTGATGCTGAGCTTGACGCTGGCGGCGAAGCTGCCGTCCGCATTACGGGCATTGGTGGCCGCAGGCAGGGTGCGTGGGATGCCAATGCCGAAGATGGGGCCGCCCTTGCTTGGCGTGCTGGAGAGATCCAAACCCAAGGCTTGTTGGTCGTTGACCCGCGTGGCCAAGGCCGCGGCCATCTGGCCCAGCAGATTGCGGGCGTCCTGCAGATCGGTGTCCTGGTATTGAACCAGGGCGGAGATGGAGCCGCCCGTCAGCACGCTGGCGTCAAGCGCGCGTGGTCCGCTGGATTCGTCGATGCTGACCTGGGCCCGTTTGCTGTCGTAGGGGTCAGGCGTGATCTTGAGCTCTTGCGAATTGGCGCCCAGCACCAAGCGCTGACCGCCGCCCATAAAAACGCCGACGGTGCCGTCGGTGGCGGGCAAGGTGGTGACTTGAATGTACTGGCTGAGCTGCGAGATCAGCTGGTCGCGTTGATCCAGCAGGTCGTTGGGCGCATGGCCGTTGCCATTGGCGCGCGCCACCTGGTCGTTGGCGGCGGCAATCTGCTTGGTGATCTGGTTGACCACGGCCACATTGGCCTTCAAGTCACTGACCACACCGGCTTGCAAGTCGACCAATTGCTGGCCTGCGGCGGAAAAACGCGAGGCCAGCTCAGTGGCCCGACCCAGCACCACCTGGCGCGACGAGGGGTCCGACGGGCGGCTGGCCACATCCACCATGGCATTGAGGAACTGGCCGGCGGCGTAGCCGATGCCGCTCTCGCCTGGCGGAAACAGCTTTTCCAGCTGGCTCAAAGAGGCGGCACGGGTTTGGTCCATGAAGGCGGTCGCTTTGCTGCTGGCGGCCTCCTTGGTCAGGAACTCGTTGTGCGAGCGCTCCACCGTCTGCACCGACACACCTTTGCCGAAATAGCCGGAGCCGGTGAACTGGCCCTCAGGTGTGGTCAGCACCACCGACTGGCGTGAATAGCCGGGCGTGTTGGCGTTGGCAATGTTCTGTCCGACGGCCTGCAAGGCCGCCTGATTGGCGAACATCGCGCGTATGCCTATGCCCAGAAGTGCGCCCATATGGCTGTGTCCTTGTTATCGATCAGGCCAGGGCGCGCTGCACGCGCACCGTGGTGTTGATGACCTTGGCCAGCTTGCTGGCGTACTCGGGGTCGGTGGCGTAGCCGGCCTTTTGCAAGCCGCGGGCAAAGCCCTCGGCGCTGCCGCCCTGGGCTTGGGCCACCACATTGCGGTAGCGGTCGTTGCTGCCGATCAGCTTGGCGTAGTCCTTGAAGGCTTCGTCATAGCTGCCGTAGGCGCGGAATTTGGCCGTGACTTTCTGGGCCTTGCCGTCGATGTATTCGGTGGTCTGAACTTCGGCCACCTTGCCGGTCCAGCCCGGTGTGGCCTTGATGCCGAAGACGTTGAAGGAGTTGCTTCCGTCAGCGCCCTTGATTTCGCGCTTGCCCCAGCCGGACTCATGGGCGGCCTGGGCCAGCATGAAGCTGGCGGGGATGCCGGTGCTGGCTTCGGCCGCTTTGGCCGCGCCGTCGTGCTGCTGGATAAAGCTCTGCACATGAGGGGCAATGCCCTTCTTGGCCATGGCGGGCAAGGGCTGCAAGGTCTTGGCCGCATCGGCCTTGTCGCTCACACCCATCTGGCGCTGCAACTGCCGGGCAATCGCGTCCGAGAGGCCTCCGGGCAGGCCGGTCAGCTTGCCCGCGAATTGGGTGTCCAGCATCTCGGTGCCCATCTGTGTGCCGGGGTTGTCCAGCATGCCCGTGGCCATGGTGGAGGCGCGCATGCTTTTCATCACTTCCTGCATGAACAGCGACTCGAACTGCTTGGCCGTTTCACGGATGCTGTTCTTGGGATCGCGCGCGGCGGCCGAGCGCAGAGCTTCGATGCTGCGGGTGTCGGTGCCGGCGCTGCTGCCCAGGCTGCCGGCCAGATTGCTTGCCGAGAGAGCCATGTCAAATTACCTCAAGCTCGGCGTTCAGCGCGCCGGCGCTCTTCATCGCTTGCAGGATTGCCAGCAGATCCTGCGGTGTGGCGCCCAAGGAATTGAGCGCCTTCACCACTTCGGCCAGCTTGACCCCGGCAGGCAGCTGAATCAGCGAGCCGGGCTCTTGTTTGATGGAGATATCGGTCTTCTCGCTTACCACCGTTTGCCCGCCAGACAGCGCATTGGGCTGGCTGACCACCGGGGTCGAACTGATGGTGACCGAGAGGCTGCCGTGTGCCACGGCGCAAGCCGCCAGCGTCACCGCCTGGTTCATCACCACCGAGCCGGTGCGTGCGTTGATGACGATGCGTGCGGCGGGCTCGGTCAACTCCAGCGGCAAGACCTCTAAATCGGCAAGGAAATTGACGCGCTCATCCGGATTGCTGGGTGCGCGCACTCGCACCACGCGGCCGTCCACCGCCTGGGCAAGACCTGGCCCCTTGGCCTTGTTGATGGCCCGGGCCACGGCGCGGGCGGTGTTGTAGTCGGCCGCGTTGAGGTCGAGCTGGATGTACTCGCCGTTTTGCAGCGGGGTCGCGACCGAGCGCTCCACCGTCGCACCGGCCGGAATGCGACCGGCCGAGAGGTGATTGATCTGAACTTTCGAGCCACCGGCTGCAGCACCTGCGCCGCCGACGATCAGATTGCCTTGGGCCATGGCGTACACCTGGCCATCGGCGCCGCGCAGCGGGGTGGTCACCAGGGTGCCGCCGCGCAAGCTCTTGGAGTTGCCGACGGATGAGACGTTGATGTCCAGCTGCTGGCCTGGCTGGGCGAAGGCGGGCAGGGTGGCGGTGACCATCACGGCGGCCACGTTCTTGGGCTGCATGGTCACGCCCGGCGGCAGGATGACGCCGAACTGCTGCAGCATGGCGGTCAAGCTCTGGCCGGTATAGGGCGCTTGGGTGGTTTGGTCGCCGGTGCCGTCAAGGCCCACAACCAAGCCGTAGCCGGTCAGGGAGTTGTTGCGCACGCCTTGCACGGCCGCCACTTCCTTGATGCGGGCGGCGCTGGCGGCTGGGCTCCAGCCCAACAGGCTGAGGCTCAGGGCCAAGACCCCGAAAAGTCGTGATGTGGTGGTTTGCATGATGGTCGTGAAGTGAGGGACTCCTACGACCGATTCTGCGCAAACTTAAGTCGGCGAAAGGTTCAAAAAGAAGCGCGACAACCAGCCTATTCCATGTGCGTCGGATGTGGCGCCACGGCCGCGCTGCTCAATGCGCACATTGGCGATAGACGCCGAGGGCACGGTATTGCCCTGCACGATGGCGCGCGGATCAACCTGGCCGGAAAACCGCAGCACATCGACGTTATGGTTCACGCCGATCTGCTTCTCGCCCGAGATCATCAAGTGCCCGTTGGGCAGCACAGCCGTGACGATGGCGGTGATGCTGCCGGAGAAGTCATTGGTGTTTTCATTGCTGCCCTTGCCGGCGGCCTTGGTGGCCGAGGTGCCGGCGGCTGAGGCTCGAGCAAAGGCGCCCGGGCTGACCAAGGGGATGGCCGTCACATTACCTGCGATGCTGCCGGTCTTGTCGATGGCGCTGGTGGAGCTTTGGCTGGCGCTGATTTTCTCGACGATCTGCACCGTCAAGGTGTCGCCCACCAAGCGGGCGCGATGGTCTTCAAACAGTGGCCGGTAGCTCACCGCTTGGTAGATCGAGCCATTGCTGGGTGCGGCCACCGGCAAAGGGGGCAGATTGACCACTGGCATTTGCTGCAGCTCTACGCGGGGCTCGGGGTAGAGGGTGCCGCAGGCGCTCAGGGAGGCGGCCAGCAGGGCCAGGCTGAGTTTGGACAGGCTGTTCATGGCTTTAGTCAAGTTACTCAGGTTGCTCAGATGACTCAGATTTGCGCGAGTTTTTGCAGCATCTGATCCGAGGTTTGCACGGCCTTGGAGTTCAGCTCGTAGGCGCGTTGGGTCTGGATCATGGCCACCAATTCCTCCACCACATTGACGTTGGATGTTTCCACATAGCCCTGCTGCAAGGCGCCCAAGCCATTGGCATTGGGTGCGCCGGTGCTGGGCGTGCCGGAGGAGGCGGTTTCGGTGAACAGGTTCTGGCCCTTGGGGTCCAGACCGGCCGGATTGACGAAATTGGCCAATTGAATCTGTCCCACCGTTTGCGGGTTCGGCGTGCCCGGCACGGTGATGCTGACCGTGCCGTCATTGCCAATCGACACGCTCAGCGCGTTATTGGGAATGGTGACGCCGGGCAGCAAGGTGTAGCCGTTGTTGGTGACCATCTGGCCGTTGGCGTCGAGCTGGAAGGAGCCGTCACGGGTGTAGGCCGTGGTGCCGTCGGGCTGCTGAATCTGGAAGAAGCCATTGCCCTTGATGGCCAGGTCCAGATTGTTGGTGGTCTGCTGCAGATTGCCCTGGCTGTAGATGCGCGAGGTGGCCACAGGGCGCACGCCCAGGCCCAGCTGCAGGCCGGTGGGCAGCTGCGTTTGCTCGGTGGTGTTGGCGCCGCTTTGGCGCAGGTTTTGATAGATCAAATCCTCGAACACCGCGTGCGAGCGCTTGAAGCCGTTGGTGGCGACGTTGGCAAGGTTGTTCGAAATGGTGTCCAGCTGGGTCTGCTGGGCCTCCATGCCGGTCTTGGCAATCCAGAGTGAGCGGATCATGGTGGGTTTCCTTTAACTTGTGCCGAGCAGCTTGGCGGATTGCTGGCCCTGGGTCTGGGCGATTTGCAGCAGCTTCATCTGCTGTTCGAACTGGCGGGCCGCGGCAATCATGCTGACCATGGTTTCGACCGGGCTGACGTTGGAGCCTTCCAGCGCGCCGTCTTGCACGCGGGCGGTTTCGTCGGCGGGCAGGTCGCCATCGGCGGCGCGGAACAGGCCGTCTGGCCCGCGCGTCAGCGGCGCTTCGGAGCTGACCAGCTTGAGTTTGCCGACGGTGGTGGGCTTGCCGGTGTCGGTTTTGGCGGTGATGGTGCCGTCACTGCCGATGGCCACGGTGGTGTCAGGCGGGATGCTGATCGGGCCGCCATCGCCCACGACCGGCAGGCCGTTGCGCATCACCAGCAGGCCTTCTGAATTGACATCCAGGGCGCCGGCGCGGGTGTAGGCCTCGGTGCCGTCCAGGCTTTGCACGGCCAACCAGGCCTTGTCTTTCATCGCCACGTCGAGATTGCGCCCGGTGGCCATGACGGCGCCCGGGTCCGGGTTGTAGCCGGTGGTGGTTTCCAGGGCATAGGCGCGGGTGCTGGCCCCGCTGCCTTGCACCGGCACCGCACGGAAGGCTTGCAACTCAGCCCGAAAGCCATTGGTGGACACATTGGCCAAATTATTGGCCAGCGTGTCTTGCCGCTGCATGGAGGCTTTGGCGCCTGCCATCGAGAGATAAATCATGCGGTCCATGGCGGCTCCTGCTCAGGCGTCAGTCATCAACGCAGGTTGACGATGGTCTGCAGCACCTGGTCTTGCGTCTTGACGGTTTGCGCGCTGGCTTGGTAGGCGCGCTGCGCGGTCACCATATTCACCAGCTCGGCCGTCAGGTCGACATTGCTTTCTTCCAGCGCGCCCGATTGCAGCTTGCCCATATTGCCGTCACCCGGCACGCCGACCACGGCCTCGCCAGAGGCAAAGGTGCGGGCCCAGACGTTGCCGCCCATGGGCTGCAAGCCTTGCGGGTTGCGGAAGGAGGCCAGCTCCACCTGGCCGGCGGGCTTGGATTGGCCGTTGGAGTAGCGCGCCATCACGATGCCGCTGTTCTCGATCAAGATGCCGGCCAACTGACCCGGCGCATAGCCGTTCTGAGTCAGGTTGGTGACGGCAAAGCCGGAGCCGTTTTCGGTGGCGCCCAGCATGTCGAATTGCACGCCGGTGATGCCCAGGGTGTCGGCACCTTGCGAGTTCTTGCCCGCAGGGATGTCCATATTGATTTTGGTCGTCGGCGAGATTGGCGAGCCGCCATTGGCCGGGAAGGTGATCGTGGTGTAGGGCGTGGTCGGGTTGCCGCTGTCGTCCAGGGCAATCGAGGCGCCGTTCGAATCGGTCTCAAATGGCGAGCCATTGGCGGTGGCGAAGACGTTCCAGGTGGTGCTGCCGTCAGTGGGGTCGGTGGGGCCTTTCTGGAAATACAGGGTCACCGCCACGTCCTGGCCCTTGGCGTCATAGGCCGTCAGCGAGGTGGCGTTGTTGTAGGTCTTCGGGCTCTTCATGTCGATGCCGCCGGCATCGGGTGCGGTGACCTTGGCGCGGGAGTCGAGGTTGAACTCGGTGGTGATCTCTGTCGTTGTCTTGGGCGCGATGCCCGAGGTGGGCAGCTTCAGTGGCTGGGCCAAGCCGGGTTGGACGATGCCGGATCCGTCGGCCGGGTAGCCCAGCAGTTTGAGATTGTTGTTGTTGACGATATAGCCATCGCGGCTGACCTTGAACTGGCCATTGCGGCTGTACTCAACCGGGTTGAGGCCATCGCTGAGTTGGAAGAAGCCGCCGCCGTTGATGGCCAGATCCATGGGGCTTTCGGTGGTCGTGATATTGCCCTGCGTGAATTGCTGGGCCACGGTGGCCAGAGAGGTGCCGATACCCACCAAGTTGGCACCCGCGCCGTTCAGCGCGCCGGCGTAGACGTCTTGAAATTCGGCTCGCGAGGACTTGGCGCCGTAAGTGGCGGAGTTGGCGATGTTGTTGCCAATCACGTCCAGGTTTTTGCTGGCGGCATTGAGACCAGAAAGGCCTTGTTGGAAGCTCATGATGTGTCGTCCGGTGAGAGGATTTTTTGAGAACTCAGTCAGTCAATCGCTTTGACGCTGCTGTAGTCGACCAGGCCCAGGTTCTGCAATTCCAGCTTGAGGCTGCTGCCGCTGGTGTTGACGGCCATGACCTTGTCTTCGGCATACGTCGTGCTACCCACCGTGGCCGTGCCCTTGGTGGCGGTGATGCGGAAGGTGTATTTGCCGTTCGGGTCGACCTTGTCGGCGGCCCAGCTGATGTCTTGTTTGCCCGTGCCTTGGGCACCGAGTTGCTGGGTGTCGATCACGACGCCGGCGCTGTTGAGCACTTCGAGCTTGACCGCTGTGGCCGGCGACTGCAGCTGATAGCTGCCAATGCCTTTGCCTCCGCTGATATTGAGCTGATTGCCTTCGAAGCTGACCGAGCGGCCTACCAGCGACACGCTTTGCAGCGCCTGCATCTGGTTGAACTGATTGCCGAGGGACTTGACCGTGTTGTCCAGGGTGCTGATGCCGCTGACCGTTTGGATCTGCGCCATCTGGCTGGTCACCTGGGCGTTGTCCATCGGGTTCATCGGATCCTGGTTCTGCATTTGCGCGACCAGCAGCTTGAGGAAACGGTCCTGCGTGTCTTGCACACTCTTGGGGCTGGTGGCGCTGGCCACGGTGCTGGCGCTGCTGCCAGCGGCCTTGGTGGTGGTGTTGAGGGTGCTGAAGTCCATGGAAGACTCTCCGGTTGGGTCGGGCTAGCGCTCGTTACTGGCCGAGCTGCAGGGTCTTGAGCAGCAGGCTTTTGGCGGTGCTCATGACTTCAATATTGTTTTGATAGGAGCGCGAGGCCGAGATCATGTTGACCATTTCCTCGACCGTGTTGACGTTGCTATAGGTCACATAGCCTTCGGCATCGGCTTGCGGATGCTTGGGGTCATGCACCTTGCGGCCGGGTGTTTGGTCTTCGCTGATATTGCTGACCCGCACACCCGCCGCGCCCAAATCGTTGCCGGCGCCGACCAAGGCGGTTTGAAAGACCACCTGGCGGGCTTTGTAGGCTTGGCCGTCGGGCCCGGCCACCGTGTCGGCATTGGCCAGATTGCTGGCCACCACATTGAGGCGCTGACTCTGCGCGCTGACCGCGCTGCCAGAGACACTGAAGATTTGAAACATGGACATGGTGAGCTGCTCCTAGTGGCCTGGCCGCTTTGGCTGTTTAGGCGGCGTTTGGCGACTTCATCGCATCGAGCGTGGTACGCACGGTGCCGTTGATGAAGCGCAGCGTGGCCTCGTACTTGACGGCGTTGTCGGCGAAGTTGGCGCGCTCGCGGTCCATATCGACCGAGTTGCTGTCCAGATTGGTCTGGGCGGCGGTGGAATAGAGCATTTCTGAATCGTTGCGGGTGCCGGTCGCCGTAGCGATATGGCCGGACTGCGTGTTGGCCAGGCTGCCGGGGCCAGGCGCGCCGGCGGTGGCGTCCCGCAAGGCTTTGGCGAAATTCATGTCGCGGGCCTGATAACCCGGCGTGTCGGCATTGGCGATATTGCTGGCCAGCATGCGCTGGCGTTCCGACCGCAGGGTCAGGGCCTGGGTCTGGAAGTTCAAGCTATCGGTCAGTCGATTCAACATGATGGTCATCCTTCGCGTCGGCCTTCTTGCTGGTCCCGGGCCATGAGAGTCCGGTGTGCAAAGAGGGCATATGACGATGTGACCGGATTGTGTTTGGCGACGCAGCAAAACATTAGCGGGATAAGCAGCGCCTTTGCTGTGCATTTCGGCCCAAGGCGGGCCCTGTCTCAGGCCTAAAGTTCAGCCATGTTCCAAATTCGCCCTCAGTCCACAAGCACCGTTCGCCATTTGGCGCTCGGGGGCTTGTTCGCCTTGATTGCGTCGGCTGCGGCCGCGCAAGCGGGATCTGGCCTGGGCAGCGATGTTTTGCAACGTGTGCAGCAGATCGCCACCCAAGGCGTTGCGGCCGGTTTGCCCGCCCAGGCGCGGGTGGAAGTCGAGGTGGGCAAGTTGGATCCGCGCTTGCGCTTGGCGCCTTGCGCGCAGGTCCAGCCCTATCTGCCCGCCGGTTTGCAAATGTGGGGTGCCACTCGCATCGGGCTGCGCTGCGTGGAGGGGGCCTCGCGCTGGAATGTCAGCTTGCCGGTGCGGATCAAGGTCTATGCCCGCGCCATTGTGGCGGCCGACCCCCTGGCTTCCGGGGTGGTGCTGACTCAAGCTCAGCTGGCCACTGCCGAAATAGATATAGCTGCCGAGCCCGGCGCCGTTTTCACCGATGGCGCGGCGCTGGTGGGACGGGCCTTGCTGCGACCTTTGGCCGCAGGCGAGGCGGTGCGCAACAATATGTTGAAACAGCGGCAGGTTTTTGCGGCTGGTGACAGGGTGACGGTGCTGGCCTCGGGGCCGGGTTATTCTGTGGCTGGCGAAGGGCAGGCGCTGGGTGTCGGTCTGGAGGGCCAGAACGTCAAGATCAAGTTTGAGAACGGCCGGGTTGTGACCGGTCGCGCCATTGCAGAACGACGTGTCGAGGTGCTGTTGTGAAGGCCTCTGCAGGTTGCTATTCGCCCAAATTTGTTATCGAAAGTTCTAAAGGTTTCATGTCCCCTGTCGATACCCCGGACAACGTAGTGGAGGTTTGGGCTCGCCCAGACCTATGGAGAACATCATGAAGATCGCTAACAGCCCTGATATCGCCGCGACTGCGCTTGGCACGGAGAAGAAGACCTCCGTGGCTGGCCAGTCTGGGCGTGCGCCGGCCTCTGGTAGCAGCGCGCCTGCGGGCAAAGCACCACAGGCCAGCGCCACCATCCAACTGTCGAGCACGGCCACCAAGCTTTTGCAAGGCGTGGCAGATGACGGCAGCTTTGACACCGCCAAGGTCGGCCGGATCTCGCAAGCCATTACCGACGGCAAGTTCACGGTCAATGCCGAGGCGGTGGCCGATAAGCTGATTGCCAATGCACAGGAATTGATGGGTCGCATGTCCTCTCACTGAGTCTTGCGGTCTGCGCTTGACGCACAGACCGACAGCGAGGGATAGACAGACGACTTCCGCGCGCCTCCTCAACCAAGGCGCGGACTGAACGCTTCTCAACGCCTGATGGCGGGGATAGTCATGCAAGTTTTGCCGCCTACTGACACGAACAACGCCGCTCTGAGCGAGCAGTTAGAGCAGCCTTTGATGGAGGTCGAGTCCTGCCTGAACCTGCTGGGCGAGGCCCTGCTGCGCCGCGACACCCAAGCCATTGAGCAAAATGCCGCCAAGCTGCATCAAGCGCTGGCGCTGGCCATCAGCTCCTTTAGCGAAGCTGCCCGTAATGGCCGCGTGCCGCCGCATCTGCGTAACCGCTTGGTGCAGGCGGGTGGTCGTGTCGCTGCTCAGCGTGAGTCGCTGGCCAGGGCGACCGCTGCGCTGGATCGCGCCATCGATGTGCTGATGCCTGGTGAGGCCACGGGGCTTTACTCCGCGATGGGCAAGAGCGAGCGCAAATCTCTGGGCGGGTCGATTCAGGCCTGAACCTGACTTTCCTGGCCCTTGCGGGCTGCAGCAAAAAGGCCACGCATGCGTGGCCTTTTTTCTTGCCTGCTTGTGTCTGATCCTAAGGATCAGCTCGCTCACTTTTCGCGGAAAAGCCCACGCAGCGCCGCATTGCCGCAGCGCGGCTCAGCTCAGCGGGTTGCTTTGCGGCTGACACAGTCCAGATAGGCGTGACCATCGGGCGGCAGGCCGCTGCGTTGCGAGGCCCAAATCATTTCCCCCAAGCAGTCCATGGCCGCGTGGTGGGCTTCGTGCAGCGAGTTGCGGCGCGAGGCCAGCAAATCCACTGCCTGACGGATGCCGTGTGGCTGATCGATGGCATGTTGCTCGGTGATCGTCAGATGCATGGACAGGTGCAAGAAGGGGTTGGTGCGGCCTTCCTCCACGCTGTACACCGCTGCCAAGGCGGCCTCTTCATCGGCCAGATCGGCGTGGTACTCCGGGTGCTCATTGATCCAGTCGGCGGCAATCACCTCCATGGGAATCAGCGGTGCGCCAGCGCGCAGCTTGCGATAGGTGGCACAGAAAAAACGACGGACTTCGAGTTGGGACGGGGCAAACATGGGTGCTATTGTCGCCGCAGGCACGCGGTGCGCCTGAAAGACCTGGTGCCAGGCTGAAACGCAAGGCCTTTCCTTGTTTGCTTTTTCATCGTGCGGCGGGCAGCCGTGCGGGCATGATCCGGCGCCGTCTTTGCTTTTGACGGCGCCATGTGCTGGCTGAGCTTCAAGTCCAATCCTGGGGCAGCTGATCCGAGCCGGGCCTGCGCCCCGCCGCTCTTTCCTCGGCAAAGAGCTGCTCCAGCTGTTCGCGACCCTGTTTGGCCACGGCAATCAAGGCGGCCCGGTCTTTGGCGATGGGCACCGACTTCTCCAACTGCTCGAGGTTGTGCTGCCGGAAGCGCCAGGCCAGCTTGCGGGCGGCGTGTGGCTGCAGGCCCAGCAACTCCAGGGCGCTGCGGCCGCTCATCAAGGCTGCGTCGAAAGTTTCGCGCTCGATCAGCGTCACCCCCAGCTCGCGCAGGCGGAAGTAGTGCTGCACATTACGGGCTCGGGCCACGACTTTGAGTTGCGGGAAATGGCTGCGCGCCAGTTCGGCAATGGCGATGCTTTGCGCCACATCGTCCACCGCCAGTACCAAGATCTTGGCCTCGGCCGCGCCGGCCGTGCGCAGCAGGTCGAGCCGAGTGGCGTCACCGAAAAACACCCGCCAGCCGAATTCGCGCATGAGCTCGATCATCTCGGCATCCTGGTCAAGCACGGTGGCTTCGAAGCCATTGGCGTAAAGCAGGCGGCCGACGATCTGCCCATAGCGCCCAAAGCCCGCGATGATGATGGGCGTGGGTTGGGGTGGTTCTTGCTCGGCCTGGTCCGGTCGGGCGCGGCGCAGCAAACGGGGCAGCAGTAAACGGTCAGCCAACAGCAGGAGCAGCGGCGTGCAGGCCAGTGACAAAGCCACCGCCGCCACCAGGGCCGAGTTTTGCGAGGCATTGATCAGCCCCGAACTCTGCGCCAGCTGAAACACCACGAAGCCGAACTCACCGCCCTGGGCCAGCAAGATCACGAACAAGGGCCGCTCCAGCAGCGGAATCTTCATCCACGCCGCCATGCCCGCCAGCAGCAAGGATTTGAGCAGCAGCAAGGCCGTCAGCAAAGCCAGCACCAGCCCCGGCTGGGTGAGCAACACGCGCAGGTCCAGCCCCATGCCTACGGCGATAAAAAAGAGGCCCAGCAGCAGGCCTTTGAAGGGCTCCAGATCGGTTTCCAGCTCGCGGCGGTATTCGCTATCGGCCAGCAGCACACCGGCCAGAAAAGCCCCCAGCGCCATTGACAGGCCCACCGCATGCATCAGCGCCGCCGTGCCCAGCACCAGCAGCAGGGCGGCGGCGGTGAAGATCTCGGGCGTGCGGCTGCGGGCAATCCAGCGCAGCGCGGGGCGCAGCAGCAAGCGCCCACCGAAGATGATGCTCAGCACCACGGCCAGGGCCTTGAGCGCCTGCCAGCCGCCGTGGCCGCTATCGCCGGTCCCGCTGGCGGCCAGAATCGGCACCAGGGCCAGGATGGGGATGGCGGCAATGTCTTGCAGCAGCGCAACGCTGAGGATGGCTTCGCCGGCGGTGGTGCGGCCCACATTGCGCTCGGCCAAGACGGCCATGGCCACCGCGGTGGACGACATGGCCAGCCCCAGGCTCACCACCAAGCTCAATCGCCAAGGCAAGCCCAGCAGCTGGGCCAGGCCAAACAGCAGGGCGGTGCAGCCTAACAACTGCAGCGAGCCCCAGCCGAAGATGGGCCGGCGCAGCGCCCACAAGCGCTTGGGCTCCAGCTCCAGCCCGACCAAGAACATCATCAAAACGACGCCGAATTCGGCCACTTCGAGAATCGTCTCCGGCGCGCTCACCAGGCCTAGCACGGCGGGCCCGATCAGCACCCCGGCGACCAGATAGCCCAAGATGGCGCCCAGGCGCAGCCAGCGCGCCAAAGGCACGGCCAGCACGGCAGCGGCAAGAAAGACCAGCGGCAGGTCGAGCCAGGAATGCGTGATCATCGGCGGCTGCCTGGCTGTGCCAGGGGGCTGAACAGAGGGGGGCGAGCATCCAACTCGATCACCGGAAGGCTGGGCGGCGGCTCGGCCGAGGGTTTGGTGAAACTCAGCAAGGTTTGTACAAAGCTCAAGGCATGTTGATGCAAATCGGCATCGTTAACGTGATGGGCGCCGTGCAAGAGCAGCGGCGGCCGATATTGCATGCCGCACAAGCGGGCAATTTGTTGGTAGGGCAGTAAAAAGGTGTCGATGCCATGACCGTGATGGCCGGCCGTGCTGTAGGACTCGGCCTTACCGCCGGTGGAGCTGACCAGCCATAGCGTTTTGCCACGCAGCGCCTCGCCGCCGGGTCCGTAGGCCCAGCCGAACTTCAGCACCTCGTCGACCCAAAGCTTGAGCAAGGCGGGCATGCCGTACCAGTGGAAGGGGTGCAGCAGCACCACCATCTGGCTTTGCGCCAGCGCCCGGCGCTCTTGCGCGAGGTCGATGGCGTAATCGGGGTAAAGGCGGTAGAGATCGCGCAAATCCAGCAAGGGGCTGGCGGCGGCCTCAACGGCCTGCGCCAGGGCGCGTGTGACGCGCGACTGGGCCAGGTCTGGGTGGGCCAGAAGGATGGAAACAGGGCTCATGGCGCACAGCCTAACCGCAGTTCGCCCGAAAAAATCTGGCGCTACCATTGCGCGCAGCCAATTCGCTTGAGGATGCCATCGTCATGCGTGTTGCCCTCGGAACCATGCGCGCCGCCACGCCGGCGCGTCGAGCATCAAACCTGGTTGCCGCCACAAGCCGGTGTGCTGCCTCTGAGCAAGGAAGTCGATATGCCCGTGATCCTCATTGCCAACCCCAAGGGGGGCGTCGGCAAAAGCACGCTGGCCACCAATGTGGCGGGGGCGCTGGCTTGGCGCGGCCACCAGGTGATGCTGGGCGATGCGGACAAGCAGCAGTCATCGCGCCGCTGGCTCAGCCTGCGGCCGCCGCAGCTGCCTGCCATTCAGGGTTGGGACTTTGACGGAGAGCTGACCGTCAAGCCGCCCAAAGGCGTCAGCCATGTGGTGATCGACACCCCGGCCGGTTTGGGCGGCAAACGGCTCAAGGCCTTGTACAAGCTGGCGGACAAGATCTTGATTCCCATGCAGCCCAGCTTGTTTGATATTCAAGCCACTTTTGATTTCGTTCAGCACTTGCAAGACTTGCTGGGCGAGTTGGGGCACAAAAAACAGCGCCCCGACATTGCCTTGCTGGGCATGCGTGCCAAAGACGGCACTTTGTCCCTGGAGCAGCTGCAGCAGTTCGTGCCCGAGTTGAAGCTGCCTTTCCTGGGTTTCTTGCGCGATACCCAAAACTATGTGCAGCTGGCGGCGCGTGGCCTGACGCTGTGGGATGTGGCGCCCAGCCGGGTTGAGCGTGATTTGCAACAGTGGCAGCCGGTGTTGGCTTGGTTGGAGCGTCGAGATGCGTGAGTTTGCAAACCTGGCTGAGCTGAGTGCGCTGCAAGGACAGGAGATCGGTGTCAGCGAGTGGATCATGATCGATCAAGCGCGCATTCAACAGTTCGCGGATGCCACGGACGACCAGCAGTGGATCCATACCGACCCGGTGCGGGCGGCGGCAGGCCCCTTCGGCTGCACGATTGCGCATGGCTTTCTGACCCTCAGCTTGATCCCGCGCTTTTTTGAAACCGCCTTCCGCATCCGCTCGGTGCGCATGGGCTTGAACTACGGCCTGGGCCGGGCTCGCTTCCCGGCGCCTGTGCCGGTGGGCAGCCGGCTGCGCGGCCGCTTCAGGCTTAAGAGCTGCGAGCCCCTGGCCGGCGGCGGCGCTCAGATCAGCATTGAGGTGAGCGTGGAGCGCGAGGGCTCAGACAAGCCTGTCTGCGTGGCCGAATCGCTGACGCGGCAGTTCGAATAGGCATCATCGGCGCCGCGAGGCAACCCACCCATAGGGGGTATGCCCAAGAGGCCTGCCCCTGACCTATCATTCGCCCCCAAATGAAGATCGAGGCGTGGACGTGGGGAGTGGGCAGATGAAGGTATTGCTGATCGATGATCATCCGTTGATTTTGTCGGCCTTGAAAACGGTGATCGAAGGATTGGGCAGCAATGTGCATGTGGTCGGGGCCGACAGCGCGGCGGCAGCGCGCGCGGCGCTGCAAGCCAGCGATGACTTCAATTTGGTCTTGCTGGACTTGCAACTGGGCGACGCCAGCGGCTTCGATGTGCTGGACGAGTTCCGCGAAAACTATCCGGCCTTGCCGGTGGTGGTGATTTCCGCCTCAGACCGATCCAGCGACGTGATCCGCTCTATCGACCAGGGCGCCATGGGTTTTGTGCCCAAGCGCAATAGCACCGAACTCTTGTCGCAAGCGCTCAAGCTGGTGATGGCTGGCGGCATTTATGTGCCGCCTATGAGTCTGGGCAATGACGCTGCGCCGCCGGTCAGTAGTGGCGCATCATCAGCCGCACAGAGCCAGCACAGCCGCCTGCAGCAGATTCAGCAAGAGGCCATGGCCTCTAACTTCCAAGGCGCCACCGGGCTGGAAAGCCTGTCGCTGACACCGCGCCAAACCGATGTCTTGGCCTTGTTGCTGCAGGGCAAGCCGAACAAGATCATCGCGCGCGAGCTGGGCGTGTCGGTCGAAACCATCAAGGACCATGTGGCCGCGGTGCTCAAGGCCTTGGGTGTGGGTTCGCGCACGCAAGCTGTGTTGGCGGTGGGGCAGTTGGTGCAAAAGCAGCCCGATGCGCATTTCTCGACTTGGCGCAACGGGCAGCCTTGAGCTTGCGCCCCGGCCTCGCTTGGCTGCGGTTTAGAAACGGTAGCGCAGGCCGAGCTCCAGCTTTTGCTGTTTGAAGTCGCCCAGCTTTGTCTGGGCCGACCCGAGGTACTCGAACTCAAGAGGCACGGACAGCTTGTCGTTCAACTTCAGCTCGGCCCCGACGCCCCACATCGGGCGCGTGAAGCTGTCCTGCACTTTCTGTCCCAAGCTGTCTGAGTACTGCAATCGGTTGATCGCCACGCCCAGTTTGCCGAAGAGGCTCAGGTTGTCGCCGATGTCCCAGCTGTATTTGGCTGCGACGGTGAAAGCCTGCGAGGCCAATTTCGCTTGATCCTGGGAGCCTGGGCTTGGATCCCTGAAGCGCCAGTTGCCGAAGGCGCCGTAGCCAATTTCGGCGGACCAATCGGTCGACAGCTTCATCCCGGCATAGAACTTGAAGGCGAGCGGTTTGTTGTCGTTGTTGACACTGGCCTTGGGGCCAACTTGCAAACGCGCCTCGCCCGGGGTGGCTAGTGACGCACCGAAGTAGTTGTCGTCGGCCTGGGCCGAGGGCGGCAGGGTCCAGAGCAATGCAGCGGCTGCCGCGAGCACGGGGTGGGTGGGGGTGAACTTGTTCAAGCGCTTTCCTGATGACCGTCGAAATTGACTTCATCATTGTTGGAAGCTCTGGCTTAAGGAATGCCCAAGGCCGCGCGCGGAATGCCGAGTTCAAAACAGACGCCTCGCTGGCCCAGCCCTGCGCTGATGTGCACCTGGCCCCCCAGTCGCCGAGCGGCTTGTCGAACGATTGCCAGGCCCAGGCCGGTGCCGGGCAGATCATGGTTCTTGCCACGCCAAAAGCGCTCGAACACCTGCACCTGATCGGCTTGAGCAATGCCCGGCCCATCGTCGGCCACGGCAAGTTGCAGGCCTTGCGCGTCGAGCTTTAGGCTGACTTCAACTCGCCCTCCGCGTCCCACATAGCGCAAGGCGTTGTCGATCAGGTTTTGCAGCAGTGACAAGAAGGCGCCGCGGTCGATGTGCAGCGTCAGTTGCGGCGGGGCCTCAAGGCTCAGCTCAATGCCTTGCTCGCTCGCCAGGCGCAGGTGCTGGGCCAATATGTCGGCACTGAGTGCCGCCACATCGATGAGATCACGCGTGGGCGGGCTGGCCTGATCCAGCGTGGCCAAATCCAGCAATTGCTGCGAGAGATGCGCGCTGCGAGCAATCGCCTGCATCAAGGCGGCCGAGGCTTGCCGGCGGGTGGCTTCATCGTGGGTCTGCAACACCGTATGCGCTTGGGCGGCGATGACGGCGAGTGGGGTTCTCAGCTCATGTGCGGCGTCATGGACGAAGGCTTGCTCGCGGGCGAGGCGCTCCCGCAGGCGCGCCAGCAAGGTGTCGAAGGCCTGCCCCAGCGGGCGCAACTCGGCATAGCGCAGGTCCAGCGCCAAGGGGGCGAGTTGGTGGCGGATGTCCATGGTTTCTATCCCCTTTGTCAGGCGACGCAGAGGGGCCAGCCCGCGACGCACCGCCAGCCACAGCGGCAGCAGCATCAGCGGGAAGGCGAGCAGCAACTGCTTGCCCAGCTCCCAGCTCGCAAAGCCGAGCAAGTGGGTGCTGGCGATGCTGGGCTCAGCCAGGCGCAGGGACCAGCGTTCGCCGTCCTTGCGATAGGTCCAGTAGGCGCGCCCGCCAATCGTCTGCTCGCCCAGGCCGGGCTTGCTGATGGCCTCGGCGGGCGCGGAGGCATACAAGCGCTGACCTCGGGCGTCAAAGAGTTGGAACAAGAGATCGCCCGGCAGCATCTCCTGGCGACGTCGTTGTGCATTGAGATGCCTCGCGTGGCCGCTCATGAGCTTGGCGGCCTGCGCCGGGTCATCCAGCTCGTCGAGCCCGGCGGCAATCTGTTGGCCCAATTGCGCCACGCTGGTACCCATGGAGCGTTGAAGGTCCAGCTGATCCTGGATCAGCACCACACCCGCCAACAGGCCGATGGCCAGCAGCAGGGCGAGGATGATCCGGCGACTGAGGCTAGGGCGAAGCCAGCGTGTCATGTGCAGTTCAGCCAGTAGCCGACGCCACGCATGGTGCCGATGCGTTCGGGGCCGATCTTGCGGCGCAGATTGGCGAGATGGACCTCCAGCGCGCCAAAGTCCAGCGCCTCACCCAAAGGCTCCATGCGCTGGGCCAGGGCGCGTTTGGCCACCACGCCGCCGCGCTCGCGGGCCAACTCCAGCAGCAGTTGGTATTCGCGTGGCGAGAGCGTCAGTTCCTGGTCATTCAGACGAACGCAGCGGCGGCGCGGCTCAATGCTCAAGTCGCCGAGCTGCCATAGATCACTGGCTTGCTGGGCGCAGCGGCGCAGCACCGAACGCAGGCGTGCCAGCAGCTCGGGAATTTCAAAGGGTTTAACCACATAGTCGTCGGCGCCGCCGTCGAAGCCCGCCAAACGTTCACTCAAGGCGCTGCGCGCCGTGATCACGATCACCGGCACTGTGCTGCCCTGGCGACGCCAGCGGGTCAGCAATTCGTGGCCATTGCCGTCGGGCAGGGTTTGATCCAGCAGCACAGCGTCTTGTGCCGTGTCGTCGAGGCGCGGCGGTGCGTCGGCGACGCGGCGCAGCCATTCGCTGCTGTGACCATCGATGCGCAGCGCGGCTTGCAAGGCGCGCCCCAAATCAAGATCGTCCTCAATCAGAAGAATATGCATGCCGGGGGCTGACGCGTTGCCGCCTCAACTGGGCTGATAAGTCAGGCGCACATAGATCGGCGCAAAGGCTTCGGCCTGTGTGACCTCGAGCAGGCGTTCGCGGGCCAGCTCCAGCATGGCGATGAAGGTCACCACCAGCACGGCCTGGCCGCGTGAGACATCGAATAAGTTTTCGAACTCCACGAAACGCTTACCCTGCAAGCGGCGCAGCACGATGCTCATGTGCTCGCGCACCGACAAATGCTCGCGGCTGATGCGGTGGTGTTGCACCAGTCGGGCGCGGCGCAGGATGTCCAGCCAGGCGTCGCGCAAATCGACTGCTTCAACATCGGGGAAGCGCACTTCTAGCGACTGCTCGATATGCACTTGGGCGCGCAGGAAATCGCGGCCAAGGACGGGCAGGGCATCGAGCTTGGCAGCTGCCAGCTTGATCTGCTCGTACTCGAGCAAGCGCCGCACCAGCTCCGCGCGGGGATCCTCGGGCTCACTGCCGTCATCGGTCTTCTTGGGCGGCAAGAGCATGCGAGATTTGATCTCGATCAGCATGGCCGCCATCAGCAAATACTCGCTGGCCAGCTCCAGATTGTGCTTACGCAGCTGGTCCACATAGCTGAGGTATTGCCGGGTCACATCCGCCAGCGGGATGTCGAGAATATTGAAGTTCTGCCGCCGAATCAGATAGAGCAGCAGGTCCAGCGGGCCTTGAAAGGCTTCAAGAAAAACCTCCAGCGCATCCGGTGGGATGTAGAGGTCCAGCGGCATCTGGAACAGCGGCTCACCGTAGAGCCGCGCCACTGCGACGTTATCCACCACCTCAGGCATCAGCGCCTCAGCAGCAGGCAGGGCCTGCGCATCATCCGCCTCGGGCAGCGGCGGCAGGCTGAGGTCGGCGTTATGGCTCACAAGCCTGCGGGGCAGCGCTGCTTAATTGGATTTGGTCTGGTAGACGTAGGGCTGCTGCTCAACCCGGGCGGCGCGGTAGTCGGCCTGGGCGGCGCGATCCACGGTCTTGTCCCACAGCAGGGCACGGCCGGCGCGTTGTTCTTGCTCCAGGGTCGGGCGCTTGGCCTTCAGCTCATCGATGAAGGTGCTGGCTTCGGACTTGTAGGCTTTCCAGAACAATGGCATTTTGATGAGTGTGTGAGGAGAAAACGGGCATTTTACAGGGGCTTTGGCGTCGTGATCTGCATCTGGCTCAGCAGCCAGTCCGAGAGCTCGGGGTAGATGCCCTTGGGCCCCAGGGCTGCTGCCAGACCGCCGCGTTGAATCAGGCTGGCGGGCTGCTCGTTAAGCCCACACAAGATCAGCTTCTGGCCTTGCCGCTCCAGCGTGTATTGCAATTGCTGCAAGGCGTCCAGGCCGGAGCTGTCCATGGAGATCAGCATCTGAGCGTCCAGCACCAGGGTGTGATGATCGGGGCCCAGCGCTGCGGCCAAGTTCTCAACCTTGCCCACGGCGCCGAAAAAGAGTGAGCCGTAGAGCTGGTAGACCTTGCTTCCGCTGGCGATGGCCGGTGCCACATAGGGCAGGGCCATCGGCTCGACTTTGAACAGGGTGCTCATGCGGTAGATGAAGAACACGCAGGCCAGCACCAAGCCCACTTCCACCGCCACCGTGAGGTCGAACACCACCGTCAGCACAAAGGTGCCCAGCAAAATCGTGCGGTAGGGCAGGCTGAAATGGCGCAGGCGGGCGAACTCGTGCCAGTCCCCCATATTCCACGCCACCACTAACAAGATGCCGGCCAGGGCTGCCAGCGGAATATGTGCCGCCAGCGGCGCCGCCACAAGGATGATGATCAGCAAGCACAAGGCGTGCACCATGCCCGCCACCGGGCTACTGGCGCCGGCCCGTACATTGGTGACGGTGCGGGCAATGGTGCCGGTGGCCGGAATGCCGCCGAAAAAAGGCGTCACGATATTGGCGATGCCTTGGGCCATCAACTCCTGGTTGGGGTCGTGTCGTTTCAACTCGGTGAGCTTGTCGGCCACCCGTGCGCACAATAGCGATTCAATCGCTCCCAGCAAGGCGATGGTGATGGTGGGGATGAGCAGCATCTGCGCACTGCGCCAGCTGATATCCGGCAGGGCGAAGCTGGGCAAGCCCTGCGGAATGCCGCCGAAGCGGCTGCCTATGGTGTCCAGCGGCAGATGAAAAAAATAGGTCGCGGCCGTGGCCGCGGCCAGCGCAATCACCGTGCCGGGCAATTGCGACATCCAGCGTCGCAGCTTGGGTTTGAAGCCTTCGGCCGCGCGGTCCATGGCATAGGTCTTAGGCCATAGCACAACGATCAAGACGCAGGCGCCGCCCACCAGTGGCGCCCAAGGTTGCACCTCGCGCCAATGCGCGCTCAGCACGGCCAACTGGCTGAAGAAATCGGCCGGCATCTTGCTGATTGGCAAGCCGAAAAAGTCTTTGAGCTGCGACAGGCCGATCAGGATGGCAATGCCATTGGTGAAGCCGATGACGATGCTGACGGGGATGTAGCGCACCAGCGCTCCCAGCTTCAAAGCCCCCATGGCCAGCAGCAGGCCGCCGGCCAGGATGGTGGCGATGAGCAGATTGCCCAGGCCGTAGCGCTGCTGAATGCCGTAAACAATGACGATGAAGGCGCCCGCCGGCCCGCCGATCTGCACGCTGGAGCCACCCAGCGCCGAGATCAAAAAGCCCGCGATGATGGCCGTGAATACACCCTGTTCGGGCTTCACACCAGAGGCAATGGCAAAGGCCAAGGCCAGGGGCAAGGCCACCACGCCGACGGTGAAGCCGGCGCCCAGGTCAGCAATGAAACGCGCCCGGGAATAGTCCTTGAGCAGGTCGAGGGCGCGGGGGTGGAAGCGGTGCAGCTTGTCAAACATGTCTGAGCCATTGTGCGCCTGATGCGGGCGCAAACAATTCGGGCCGTCGCTAGGACGGCCCGAGTCTGGCGAGGCCAGCTTGCGACAGGCTTGCGAGTTAGCAGAGAGGCCGCTTAGCGCACCCGCATGCCCGGCTGCGCACCGGGGAAGGGCTCCAGCACAAAGATGCCGGGGTTGGCTTTTTCGTCCGCATGGCTGGCGGCCAGCACCATGCCTTCGCTGATGCCGAACTTCATCTTGCGTGGCGCCAGATTGGCCACCATCACGGTCAGCTTGCCTTCGAGTTGTTCGGGCTGATAAGCGCCCTTGATGCCGCTGAACACATTGCGCAGGCGGCCTTCGCCGGCGTCCAGCGTCAGGCGCAGCAATTTTTCTGAGCCTTCCACATGCTCGGCCTTGACGATCTTGGCAATGCGCAGATCGACCTTGCTGAAATCATCGATCTTGATCTCGGGCGCGATGTCCTCGCCGCCGGGAATCACTTTCGGCGCAGGCGGAGCCTCGAACAAGGCCTCGACGACCTTGATGTCGATGCGCTGCATCAGGTGCTCGTAGGTGCCGATCTGATGGGCGCCCAGCGCGCGCGCGGCGTCGCTGAACTGCAGGGGCTCAACGCGCAAGAAGGCTTCCACCTTGGCGGCCAGCGCGGGCAGCACCGGCTTGAGGTAGATGGTCAGCAGGCGGAAGGCTTCGATGCAGACGCTGCAGACGTCTTGCAGGACGGCGTCCTTGCCTTCTTGCTTGGCCAGCTCCCAGGGCTTGTTCTGGTCCACGTATTCGTTGACGCGGTCGGCCAGCAGCATGGTCTCGCGCAAGGCCTTGCCGAACTCGCGCTCTTCGTACAACTCGGCAATGGTCGTGGCATGGGCACGCAGGCTGTCCAGCAAAGTGCGGCCTTCCACGCCCACATCGCCGGACAGGTGGCCGCCGAAACGCTTGCTCAGGAAGCCGGCAGCGCGCGAGGCGATGTTGATGTACTTGCCAACCAGGTCGCTATTGATGCGGGCGACAAAATCTTCCGGGTTGAAGTCGATGTCCTCGACCCGGCCGTTGAGCTTGGCGGCGATGTAGTAGCGCAGGCACTCGGCGTTCAGGCCCAGGCTGAGGTACTTCATCGGGTCCAGGCCGGTGCCGCGGCTCTTGCTCATCTTCTCGCCGTTGTTGACGGTCATGAAGCCGTGCACGAACACATGGTCAGGCGTCTTGCGGCCGCTGAAGTGCAGCATGGCGGGCCAGAACAAGGTGTGGAAATAGGTGATGTCTTTGCCGATGAAATGGACTTGCTCCACCTCGGGGTCGGCCAGGAAGGCGTCGAAGTCGCGGCCGATCTTGCCGAAGTAGTTCTTCAGCGAGGCCAGGTAGCCAATCGGCGCGTCCAGCCAGACGTAGAAATACTTGCCCGGCGCGTCGGGGATTTCGATGCCGAAGTAGGGGGCGTCGCGGCTGATGTCCCAGTCGCCCAGGCCGCCCTTGCCCTCTTCATCCTTGGTGAACCATTCCTTGATCTTGTTGAAGACCTCGGGCTGCAAGCGGCCAGGCGACTGCGTCCATTCTTCGAGGAAGGCGATGCAGCGCGGATCGCTGAGCTTGAAGAAGTAATGTTCCGAGCTCTTGAGGATGGGCGTGGCGCCGGTCAGCACCGAGTAGGGGTTCTTGACTTCGGTCGGCGCGTAGACGGCGCCGCAGACTTCGCAGGAGTCGCCGTACTGATCCTTGGCGCCGCACTTGGGGCATTCGCCCTTGATGAAGCGGTCCGGCAGGAACATCGACTTTTCGGGGTCGAAGAACTGCTCGATCGCCTTCACATCGATCAGCTCCTGGCGGCGCAGGGCGCGGTAGACGTCCTTGGACAACTCATGGTTCTCCGCGCCATCGGTGGAGTGCCAGTTGTCAAAGCTGATGTGGAAGCCGTCGAGATAGGGCTTGCGACCCGATGCGATGTCGGCCACGAATTGCTGTGGCGTTTTGCCGGCCTTTTCGGCCGCAATCATGATGGGCGCGCCGTGCGCGTCGTCGGCGCACACAAAGTGCACCTCTTGACCCATCATGCGCTGGAAGCGCACCCAGACATCGGCCTGGGTGTATTCCATGATGTGGCCAATGTGGAAGTTGGCGTTGGCGTAGGGGAGGGCGGTGGTGACGAAGAGCTTGCGGGTCATGATGGCTTTTTTTGCCCCGGGCAACGCCGGGAAGTCCACCATTTTAGGGCCACAGCCCAAGCTCAGGCCTGAGAGGCAAGCGCCTCGCCTGACCGCGCCTCGTTGCTGAGGCCAGGTGCTGGCTCTGCATCACTGAGTTTCGGGCCGCTGATCGGCCCCGTGTGTGTGCTCAGGCAGCGTTGCCGGGGGTGTCGGCGCTGGCTGCGGGTTCAGCGCCCTCGCTCGGCTCGCTCCCATCAGCCGGTGCTTCGGCTTCGCCCTCAGACTTGTTGGCCTTGCGCATGCGCTTTTCTTCGGTCTTGCGCTTTTTGGCCAGCTCGCGTTGGCGTTTTTCGTATGAGTAGTTGGGTGTGGCCAATGCCGTGCTCCTGCAAGAGGTCCGCGATGCGCGGGTTTGCCTTCAATGTAACCGCAGCGAAGCCTTAGTCGCCAAGACGTCCCATCAAACAGCCCACGCCGCGTCACGAGATCAAGCGCGTCGACTTAGCGCAGGAAGCTCAGAAATACTTCAAACATGACAGCTAAGTGACTGATTTTTATAGCGCCGCAAGACTATCCACTGCTCCTGTGGATAACTTTGTGGACAAGGCCCCTCGGCAGCCGCCAAACCCTTGTCCCACCGTGCATCAGCTTAGCTTGCCTCATTTCGAAGCAGTCGAGCGCATTCAATATGAATCAACAACTTAGCGCTGTTGGCCGAGATGGCCTAGGACTTGCCCGACTTGTGCCTGTATGGGCTTGACTCAAGCCAAAAATGGGGATAAGTCAAGCTTGCTAACACAAAAAAGATCGTTTTCTGGCGCTGCGGCCACTCGAAAATCCAGGGACTATCCCCATCCGCTGTGGATATCTTTGTGGGTGGCTTGGCTGTAGTTTTGCTAAGTGCTTGATCGGCTTGAGACTTTGCTGGCTTGCCTCAAATTTGGGCAAGCTCTGGTGAATCCTGCGGGCAATGCCTGAGGGATTGCCTCAATCGTCCAGCTAAAATCGCACGATTTACACAATAACTCGATGACTCAGGCACAGATGGCACAGACGGGAGGAGCGGCGGCTCGGACGGGGTCCAGAAACGCTGAATGTTTCGAGTTGAAGAGCGCCAGCCTGAGTTTGCTGGCGCTGGTGCTCAAGTCCGCCGACTTGGCCGAGCTGAGCACCGCCCTGGCCAGCAAATGGGGCGACACGCCCGAGTTGTTCAGCCAAGACCCACTCTTGCTGGATTTGAGCCAGTTGCCCGCTGATGCCGATGCGGCCGCTTTGCTCGACGTAGCCGCCTTGCTGGCCTTGCTGCGCCAGTACCGCCTGCAGCCGGTGGCCATCATGGGCGCACGCCCGGATGAGCTGGCTCAGGCTCTGAGCCTGGGTTTGGCCGAGGCGCCTGCTGACGAGGTGCAAGCCGCACGGCCCCGCGCCGACGAGGCCCCGGTCCAAATTCGAGAAGTGGTACGCGAAGTGATTCGTGAGGTGGTGCTTGAAGTGCCCGTGCCGGCTGAAGGCGCTAGCGCCAAGACCCTGATCATCGACAAGCCCTTGCGCAGCGGTCAGCAGGTCTACGCCAAGGGCGGTGACCTGGTGGTGCTGGCCTTGGTCAACCACGGTGCCGAGGTGATTGCCGATGGCAGCATCCACGTCTACGCACCGCTGCGCGGCAAGGCCATTGCTGGCGCCAAGGGCAATACCGAGGCCCGCATTTTCGCCATGAGCATGGAAGCGGAGTTGATCGCCATCGCCGGCACCTATCGCACCACCGAAAACCCCCTGCCCGACACCGTCTTGGGCAAGGCGGCGCAGATTCGGCTGGAAGGCGAGAAATTGGTGATGGAGCCGCTGAAGCTCTGAGGCCGGCCGAACTTGTTTTGAGATTGCAGATTTGAACCAGATGGGTCGGCCCTGAACCGGTCCTGCCAAGAGATTTTGAAAGGATTGAATTCGATGACCAAGATAGTCGTAGTGACTTCCGGCAAAGGCGGCGTGGGCAAAACCACCACCAGCGCGAGCTTTGCCACCGGCCTGGCCCTGCGCGGCCACAAGACCTGCGTGATCGACTTTGACGTCGGCCTGCGCAACCTCGACCTGATCATGGGTTGCGAGCGCCGCGTGGTCTATGACCTGATCAATGTCATCAACGACGAGATCAAGCTCAGCCAAGCCCTGATCAAGGACAAGCAGCTGGACAAGCTCTTCATCCTGGCCGCCTCGCAAACCCGCGACAAGGATGCTTTGTCTGTCGAAGGCGTGGAGCGTGTGCTCGAAGAGCTCAAGGCCATGGACTTTGACTTCATCGTCTGTGACTCGCCGGCCGGCATCGAAACCGGTGCGCTGATGGCCATGCACTTCGCCGACGAGGCCTTGGTGGTCACCAACCCCGAGGTGTCCTCGGTGCGCGACTCCGATCGCATTCTGGGCATGCTCAATAGCAAGACCAAGCGCGCCATCGACGGCAAAGAGCCCATCAAAGAGCATTTGCTGATCACCCGCTACAACCCGAACCGGGTTGAGGGCGGCCATATGCTATCGCTGGAAGACATTCACGAGATCCTGCGCACGCCGCTGATCGGTGTGATTCCTGAGTCGGAAGTGGTGCTGCAAGCCTCCAACCAAGGCTCGCCTGCGATCCATATGCAAGGCACGGACGTGTCGGAGGCCTACAAGGATGTGGTCAGCCGCTTCCTGGGTGAAGACAAGCCCATGCGCTTCATCGAGGCCGTCAAGCCCAGCCTGTTCAAGCGCCTGTTCGGCGGCAAATAAGGAGTCGCTGCGATGGGATTTCTGAGTTTCTTTCTCGGTGAGAAGAAGACCACGGCCAACGTCGCCAAGGAGCGCCTGCAGCTGATTCTTGCGCACGAGCGCAATGGCCGTAACGCCAAGCCGGATTACCTGCCGCAGCTGCAGCGCGAGCTGGTGGCGGTGATTTCGAAGTACGTCAATATCAATCCCAACGACCTCAAGGTCACCGTCGAGCACGAAGGTGATCTGGAAGTGTTGGAAGTGAAGATCGAGCTGCCCGAGTCGGCGCGCTGATTTACGCTGCACAAAAAAACGGGGCCCTTGGGGCCCCGTTTTGCTTTGCAGTGCTGATGTTTGTCAGCGGCCTTGATCGGCCTCGGTCAAGCCCTGGCGCAGCCGCTTGCGCATGGCCTTTTCCAGCTTGTCCTGCGCATGTTGGTCTTCGCGCACCGCTCGCCACAGCGAGGCGGCAATCAACACCAGCACGACCGAGAAGGGCAGGGCGAACACGATGGTGGCGGTTTGCACCGCATTGACGCCGCCCACCATCAGCAAGCTGGCCGCGATCAAGGCCACCAGCAGGCCCCAGAGCAGCTTGGTCTTGTTATCGGGCTCAGACTTGCCGCCGCTGCTCATCATGCTCAGCACCAGGGTGGCGGAGTCGCCCGAGGTGACAAAGAACACCACCACCAGCAAGGTCGCCACCGCGCTCATCAAGCCGCCCAGCGGCAGCGCGTCAAACATCGCGAACATGGCCGTGGCGACATCGAGCTTGACGGCCGCTGCGATGGGCACGGCCTTGAAGATTTCTAGGTGCAAGGCGGTGCCACCGAAGATCGAGAACCACAGCGCCGCGGCCAAGGTCGGCGCCAGCACGGTGCCCAGAATGAACTCGCGGATGCTGCGGCCGCGTGAGACGCGGGCGATGAATACGCCCACAAAGGGCGACCATGAAATCCACCAAGCCCAATAAAACACCGTCCAGCTGCCCACCCATTCGCTGGCGCGGAAGGGCGTCATGCGTAAGCTCATGCGTACGAAATCAGATAAATAGGCACCCAGGGTATTGGTGAAGGTGTCGATGATGGCCACCGTCGGCCCCAGCAGCAAAATCGCCAGGGCCAGGCAAGCCGCCAGAATCAGATTGGCGCTGGATAGCCACTTGACGCCCCGACCCACACCGCTGAGCGCCGATAAGAGGAAGAGTGCGGTGGTGACGGCAATGATGACTAACTGCGAATTGATGCTGACCGGCAGGCCCAGCATGCGCTGCAGCCCGGCATTGATCTGCAAGGCCCCTACGCCCAGCGAGGCCGCCACGCCAAAGGCCGTGGCCACGATGGCCAGGATATTGACCAAGGGCCCGATGCGGCGCGCATGGCGCCAAGGCAGGGCATCGGTGGCCGAGCTGATCAGCGCAGGCTTGTCGCGACGAAACTGGAAGAAAGCAATGGCCAGGCCGACCAGGCTGTAGACTGCCCAGGGATGCAGGCCCCAGTGGAAAAAGCTGTAGCGCATGGCCGCATTGGCGGCCTCGGGCGTGCCGGCTTCGACGCCGGGCGGCGGGTTGAGGAAGTGCGAGATCGGCTCGGCCACCCCCCAGAACACCAGGCCTATGCCCATGCCGGCCGAGAACAGCATGGCGAACCAGCTGCCGGAGGAGAACTCCGGCTCATCGTCTTCCTTGCCCAGCTTGAGATCGCCATAGCGGCTGAAGGCCAAGACCAGGCACAGCAGCACCAGGCCCAAAACAATCCACAAATAGAGCCAGCCAAAGTTGCGCGTGACTTGCGCCAAGGTGCCGTTGAAAAAGGCCTGCATGTGCTGTGGCGCCAGCAGGCCCCACAACACGACGCAGGCAATCACGCCGGCGGAAATCCACTTCTGCATGGCAATCCCTCTTTGTTAGATCGTTCTTTCTTCCGCTCAATCACGCGGTTGGCGTTCGGTTGAGAGTCGGCCGGTGGGTCAGCGACTTGCGGGTTAGCGACTTGCTGAAGGACTTTGCCGAGCCTGTTCGCGGAGCATGAAAAGATAAAGGCTTTCCACCTTGGCGCGGGCCCATGGCGTTTTGCGCAGGAACTTCAGGCTCGATGCCACGCTGGGGTCCAACTGAAAGCAGCGGATCTCGATGCGCTGGCCCAGTTCATCCCAACCAAAGTAGTCGGCCAGCGCGGTGACGATGGCCTCCAGAGTCAGGCCGTGCAGCGGGTCCTTGGATTTGATGGCGGCGGGTGATGCGGGCGTGTTGGATGAGCTCATTTGTGGTCGAACTGCTGCCAGTTCTTTCCCTTGTATTGCGCGTAGAAGGCCTTGATGGCCAGCATATCGGCTTCGATGTCGCCGGTGGGCGTGAACTGTGGCCCCAGGCCGCTGAGCTTGCGCTCGTAGTCCATATAAGCCATCACGATGGGCACCTGCGCCTCGTGCGCAATCCAGTAAAAACCGGTCTTCCAGTAACGCGTCTTGCTGCGCGTGCCCTCGGGCGGCACGATCAGCTGCACCGGGCCATCGGCCGCACGCAGCGCCGCGGCTGAGGCCGCGACCAAATTGGTGGACTGTTCGCGATTGACCTCAATGCCGCCCAGCCAGCGCATCACGCCGCCGAAGGGGAAGCGGAAGATTTGCCGCTTACCCATCCAGTAGATGTTCAGGCGCAGCGCAAAGGCCACCATCAAGGTGTAGGGCAGATCCCAGTTGCTGGTGTGGGGGGCGGCGATCAGCACGCTTTTGTGTTGCTCGGGTGTCAGCGCGCCTTCGATCTTCCAGCCGGTGAGTTTGAGAAAGCCGATCGACAAGGTGCGCAGCACGGTGTTGACGATGGGCGTGGTGAATATGGTTCTGTGCATGGTGAGCCGCGGAGCGGGCGAAACGAGCGAAACAGGCGCAAGGGCCGAAGAAGAAGGGCGCTAGCAGGCCCTAGGGAGGCTGGGATTATCTCGCGCCTGCGTCGGCATTCAAAACCCATGCCTCAAATTGAGGCATTCCGTGCTTTGCGCTTTGGTGTCAAGCACTTAGCGCTGGCGTGCGCAGGCTATGCACGGACTTGTCCACAGCCACTGTGGACGGGCGGCGCCTGACTTCCGGCGCAAGGCCGCTGCACAGCCCTTGCTTGGTGCGCTTTACCGCATGGCGCCTGCGTTTTGGAGGCGGGTGTGCACAGTGGCGGTGCAGGCTTTTGCAGCCCCTTGAACATAGGGGGGATAGGGAATTCGACGGGGTGCAGGCCGCTGCGTGCGACCTAGACTGCTTGCATGGAATATGTCGTTAGGCAGCAAGTTCTGGAGGGGCTGGAGCAGGGGCTCGAGGCGGCGGCAGGCGTGTCGCGCCTGCATGCCTTGTTGGCCTTGGCCTGGCATCTGCGGCAGCGTGACAGCCGGCGCGCCGAGGCGCTGTTGGCGGAATTCAGGCGCTGGTTGCCGCGCCATCGGCTCCCGCTTGCCGAGGCCAATGCCGTGATGGCGCGTGCGGCCCTGGTGGCCTGCGAAACCGCCGCTTTGTTTGGTCGCATGGCCGATGCGCAGGCCGCGCTGGATCAGGCCCGCAATCATCTGCGGCCCAGTGTGGATGCGCATGCGGCGGGCGATGCATTTTTGGCCGAGGCCTTGCTCGCCAAGCTCAGCGGGGATCGTGAGCGTGAAGTGCATGCGCTTGAGTCGGGTTTGGCTTGTTTTGCCAAGTCATCGGATCGCCAGCGCTGGGGCATTGCCGCGGGCATGTTGGCTTGCGATCGTGGCACCTCGCACGCGAGTCCCGGGCCGGTTCCTCAAGAAGAAGTGGACTCGTGCAACGCGGCCGAGCAGGCTTTTGCGCTGGCCGCCCAGGCCTTCCCTTTGTGCTTGCGTCAACCTGCCGAAGCTGCGCAGCTGTTCAATCGCTCTGCTGCCCTGGCGCTGGACATGGGCTTGCTGCGCTTCCATTGCATCATGAGCATGAATGCCAGCAATGCCTGTCTGGCGCTGGGTGATATGGAGGCCTCAGCCCAGTGCTTCGAAGCACCGGCGAGCCGCGCCCGCCACACCGGCTGGCCCCTGCTGATGGGCATGACGCAGACCCAGGTCGGCCGGGTTCTGCGCCACCTGGGCCGGCATCAGGAAAGCCTGGCGGCCTTGAATGAAGCACTGCTGCAAATGCGCGGCCTGCCGCAGGGGCTGGGCAAAGCCTTTGCCTGCAGCGAGCTGGCTTTTACTTTGCATGCCTTGGGGCAGGTGCGCGAATCGGTGGATGTGATGTGGGAGGCGATAGGCTTGTTTCGCGCCGGTTGCTCCATGGCCAATCTGGCCATGTCTTTGGCGAGGCAAGCCCATGCCCTGGCGCAGCTGGGGCAAATCGAGGCCACGATGGTGGCGCTGGAAGAGGCGCAATCGCTGAGCGAGCGATTTGGCTGCCCGCTGGTGGATGTGGAAATCAGCGCCGCTCTGGCGGAGTTGCACCGTCGCGGCGCGCAGAACCTGCCCGTGCCGGCTGGCATGACCGCGCCCACGGCCACCATTCACTACGCTGAGTCGGCCCTGGACCGGGGCCGTCTGATTCGCGGCTGGCGGCCGCCGGCCGCTTTGCTGGACTATTTGGCCGATGCCTGCGCGGAGGCCGATCAGATGCGCCAGGCCTACGCTTATTCACGCCAGGCCCGCTTGGCCCATGTTCAAGATGGTGGCGGGCGGCTGAGAAACCCGCGGGCGCTCTTGCAGGTGTTGGGCGTCCAGATGGTGGGCGGGCCGTCTCCTGAGCCCGCGCTTGCTGCGGGCCAGTCAGCCTCGGGCGCTGGGCGGGCTGAAGCGCCCGTGCCCTCCTTGCCCGCAGTGTCACCGCAGCATATGGACTTGCTGACCCGCAAGGAGCAGGCGGTCTTGCAACTGCTGGCGCGCAATTATTCGAACAAGGAAATCGCGCAGGCCATGGGGGTTGGCGCTGAAACGGTGAAATGGCACCTCAAAGGCATGTTTAGCAAGCTCGAAGCCTGCTCCCGCAAGCATGCGGTGACGCGGGCGCGCACGCTGGGCATGTTGCAATATCCGGAGTGAGTGGCTTCTGGCGTCTTGCGTTTGGCTGCTCCTCCGGCGCGGCGCGGATGCATGCCCAGCGGCTACTCACTTCTCGCTCATTTCCTGCCCGCCAACTGCCCATCAACCGCCCGTCAACTGCCCGGTAGGCGCTAAGCTGGCGGCTTTGCCGAATCTCCGCCCATGCCTATCTTGCAAGCCGCCCGCGTCTTTTTTGATCAGCTGAACCAGCGCTACAACGCAGTTCACAAGACCAAGGAGGAGTTGTTTTGGGCCACGTATATGGCCACGTCGGCGGATCAAGCCGGTTTTGCCTTGGCGGAGCAGGCCTTCAAGGCCTTCATCTCCGACCCCGAAAATCTGGCACAGACCCGTGAGCATCTGGCGCAGCTGGAGCGGCTGGGGCAAGAACAACAAGCCTCGCAGCAAGCCGACGAGCTTGCCGCTCTGCAGCACGGCCTGCGCGGCTGGCTGGCCTTGTTCGAGGCCAATACCGTGGCTAGCGAGCAGGGTCGGGTTTTGATGCAGGCCTTGATTGAGGCCGAGGCGGTCTTGTTCGCGAAGAAGCGCGAGCTGCAGATCACGCATTTGAACGAGCGCGGTGAGTCTGAAGTGGCCTCGCTGTCCATGCTGGCCACCAATGCCGCCACCAATCCGGTCGAGGCCTATCGGCGCAGCTCTTTCGAGGGCTTTGCGCAGATCGAGGCCTGGGTGCTGGCCAATGGCTTGCTGGACATCATCAAGCTGCGCAACCGCCTGGCCCGGGCGCTGGGCTTCAGTAACTATTTCGAGCTCAAGCTGCGCAAGAACGAGCGCATGACGCCCGCCGCGTTGATGGCCATTCTGGATGACTTTGTGCAGCGCACGCAGGCCGCCCACGAGCGTTGCCTGGCCGACTTGCGCGCTCGCTTTGGTGAGCAGGCCTTGCAGCCCTGGAATCTACGCTTTCACAGCAGCGGCGATGTGGTTCGCCGCATGGACGCCTACATGCCTTTTGGCCCGGCCTTGCGGCGCTGGGTGGACAGCTTCAAGCGCCTGGGCATTGACTACCGCGGCGCCACGCTGCAGCTCGATTTACTGGAGCGGCCGGGCAAATACCAGAACGGCTTTTGCCACAGCCCCGTGCCTTGCTACCTTGATGCGCAGGGCCACTGGGTGCCTGCCGCCGTCAACTTCACCGCCACCGCCAAGCCCGATCAGCTGGGCAGCGGCCTGCGCGGCATCAACACCTTGTTCCACGAGGGCGGGCATGCGGCGCATATGTCGAATGTGGCGCAGAACTCGCCCTGCTTTGCCCAGGAATTCGCGCCGACCTCGATGGCTTATGCCGAGACGCAGTCGATGTTCTGCGACAGCCTTTTGAATGATGCCGACTGGCTCAAGCGTTATTCCAAGAATGCGGCCGGTGAGGCCATGCCGGACGAGTTGATCCACGCCCGCATCGCCAGCAGCCAGCCGATGCGCGCGTTTGAAGAACGCTCGATTGCCGTCGTGCCTTACTTCGAGGCCGCGCTTTACGCCATGGCGGATGAGGAATTGACGGCCGACGCCGTGCTGACCCTGGCCCGCGCCACCGAGTTGCGGGTGCTGGGCGTCGTCAGCCCACGGCCCATGCTGGCGATTCCGCATCTGCTCAACCAGGAATCGGCGGCCTCCTATCAAGGCTATCTGCTGGCGCATATGGCGGTCTACCAGACCCGCGCGCATTTCTTGAAGCAGCACGGCTATCTGTGCGACAACCCGGCCATCGGCCCGGCTTTGCGGGAGCATTTCTGGGTGCCGGGAAACAGCATCGACCATGACGCCACCCTGCGCAGCCTGACCGGCGAGGGCTTCTCGGCCCGCTATTTGGCCGAGGCCTGCAACGAGTCAGTGGCCGAGGCCTGGGCGCGTGAGCAGCGCAGCTTGGCCGCCGCCGAGACCCGTGTTCAATCGCCTCTACAGGCACCGCTTGCGCATTCCTCCCTGGATGCGCAGATCCGCGTGATCCACGGGGCTGAGCTGATCGCCGACAATACGCTGGGTGACGATGCCATGTGTGCGGCCTTTGAGGGCTGGGTGGCGCGGCACTTTCCCGCCTCTCCCGCCCTGTCGTGATTCCGCCTCTCAAATATCTCAGTGGCTATTCGCCCGAACTACAAGCCCAGGTCCATCAGCTGATTGCCAGCGATCGCCTGGGCGCCACCCTGGCCCGGCGCTACCCCGAAGTCAACGAGGTGCGCAGCGACTCGGCCCTGTTCGACTACACCCAAGCCCTCAAGCAGCGCTATCTGCGCAGCTCGGAGCCGCTGGCCAAGGTTTGCTTCGATGCCAAATTGAAGGTGATCCAGCATGCCTTGGGCACCCATACCCGCGCCTCAAGGGTGCAGGGCAGCAAGCTCAAGGCCAAGCGCGAGATTCGCGTGGCCACGCTATTTCGTGAGGCGCCGGCGGAGTTTTTGAAGATGATCGTGGTGCATGAGTTGGCGCACCTGAAGGAGCTGGATCACAACAAGGCCTTCTATCAGCTCTGCCAGCATATGGAGCCCAATTACGGCCAGCTGGAGTTTGATCTGCGTCTGTATCTGACCCATCTGGACTTGCAAGCCGGGAGTGCGGCATGATTTTGCTGGCGCCGATGGAAGGCCTGCTCGACCACATGCTGCGTGACGCGCTGACGCAGGTGGGCGGGGTGGATCGCTGTGTGTCCGAGTTCATCCGCATCACCGATATGTTGATGCCTAACCGCGTTTTCACCCGCATCGTGCCGGAGCTGCTCAACGGCGGCATGACGGCGGCCGGCGTGCCGGTGCGCGCACAGCTGCTGGGCTCCGACGTGAACTGCATGGCCGAGAACGCGGCCAAGCTGGCGGCCTTGGGGCCAGCTGGCATTGATTTGAACTTCGGCTGCCCGGCCAAATGCGTCAATTTGCACCGGGGCGGGGCGGTGCTGCTGGACGAGCCCGAGCTGATCGGCCAGATCGTTGCCGCTGTGCGCCGCGCCATGCCGGCCGAGATGCCCTTGTCCGCCAAGATGCGCCTGGGCTATATGGACTATTCGCGTACCCTGGACTGCGCGCTGGCGATGGTGGAAGCCGGCGCCGAAGAGTTGGTGATCCACGCGCGCAGCAAGGCCGATGGCTACAAGCCGCCCGCTTACTGGGACCGCATCGCCGAGGTGCGCGCCGCGGTGGGCGTGCCGGTGGTTGCCAACGGCGAGATCTGGACCCCGGCCGACGCTGCCAATTGCCGCGCGCAAAGCGGCTGCGACGATTTGATGCTGGGCCGCGGCATGGTGGCCAACCCGGGCCTGGCCCTGGCGATTCGCAGCCCCGATGCGGCGCCGCTGACCTGGGCGCAGCTGCTGCCCTTGATGCAGGTGTTTTTCGCCCAGGTCCAGCACCATGTGGCGCATCGCCACCAGGCCGGCCGGCTCAAGCAATGGCTGCACTATTTGCGCCGCCATTACCCCGAGGCCGAAGAGGCTTATCTGCGCCTGCGCACCCTCAATTCACCCGAGGAATTGGCCTTGCAGCTCTTTGGCCCGGCGCCGCTGCAGCCGGAAGCTCGGGCGCATCAGCTGGTGAGCGAGCCAACGGGTGAGTTGGAACAAGAAGAAAGTTGCATCGCATGAGCAAGTCAAACAATAAATCTCTTTCCGGCCTGGGCGCGCTGAGCGGCTTGGTCTATTCCACCGAAACCGGCCGCACCTGCCCGGAATGCCGCCAGGCCAAGGCCGACTGCCGCTGTGGCCGCCCGGTGCTGCCCAAGGGCGACGGCATCGTGCGCGTCTCGCGTGAAACCAAGGGCCGCGCCGGCAAGGGCGTTACGCTGATCAAGGGTATGTTGCTGGCCGAGCCCGAGCTGATCGCCCTGGGCAAGGAGTTGAAAGCTGCTTGCGGCTCTGGTGGTACCGTCAAAGACGGCGTGATCGAGGTGCAGGGCGACCACCGCGAGCGGGTGATCGAGCTGCTGAAGAAAAAAGGTACTTGGACGGTCAAGCAAGCCGGCGGCTGAGGCCTTTCGGGTCGCGTCGGCGCCTGCTTAGCTTATGGCCTCCGGCCGGCTTGGTGCCGGCGCCGATCAGCGGGACTGAATCGGCAAACTCAGGGTGAAGCGCGCGCCGCGCCCCAGCTCTGAGTGCACGCTCAGCTGACCCTTCATCAACTCGGCCAAGCCGCGCGACAAAGCCAGGCCTAGGCCGGTGCCGCCATGCTCGGTGCTGATCAGCGCATGGGCTTGGCGAAATTTCTCGAAGATGGTCTGCTGCAGGTGCGCGGGAATGCCCGGGCCGGTGTCATCCACATGAAAGGCGATGGCGCCTGGTTGCATTTCCGCTGACAAGGTCACACTGCCTTTGGCGGTGAATTTGATGGCGTTGGAGAGCAGGTTGTTGAGAATTTGCTTGAGCCGCAAGCTGTCGCATTGCAGGGTGGCCGGCAGCTTCTCGTCGAGTTGAACCCGCAGGTCCAGGCCCTTGTTACCGGCCGAGATGGCAAAGAAGTCTGCGCAACCCTGCAGCAAAGTCCGCGGGTCGACCTCCTCTTGGTTCAGCCGCATGCCGCCGGCCTCGACCTTGGCGAGGTCAAGAATTTCGGTCAGCAGGGTGCTGAGGTGTTCGGCGCCTTTGCGGATCAGGCCCGCTTGTTTGCGGAACTTGGGGTCTTCCAGCCGCTGTTCCATCAACTCGGCAAAGCCACGAATGCTAGTCAGCGGCGTGCGCAATTCGTGCGACATGGCCGCCAGGAATTCGCTCTTGGCCTGATTGGCGGCTTGGGCCTGCGCTTCGCTGCGGCGCAAGGCCGCGGCGCTGAGTTCTTGCCGTCGCAAGCTGTTCACCAGCCCGGCCGCTGCGGCGGTGATCAAGAGGCTGAGCAGCAGGGTCAGCACCGTGGTTGCGATGGTGGCGTAGCGCCAGTGCGCCAGCGCCTCTTCTTGGCCCACTGAAATCAGCAGATAGAGCGGGTAGTTTTTGATTTGGCGCGAGGTGATCAGGCGCTCGACCCCGTCGATCGAGCCGAGGCCAATCAGGCTAGCCTCCTCCTTGCCCAAAGCTTGCCGGGCAAAGGCTGAATTGGCCGGCAAGCTGGCGCCTTGCTTGACGGCCTCGCCGCCGATCACACGTGCGCGGATGACCAGGTCTTGGCCGACCAGGGTCACACCGCCCATGCGTCCCAGATCAACGCGACGGAAAACCTCTTCAAAGTAGCTCGGGTTCAGCGAGGCCACGACCACGCCCAGCAAGCGGCCCCTGGGGTCGGTGATGCGACGAGATAGTTGGATGGTCCATTTGTTGGATACCTTGCCCAGTACCGGCTTGCTGATGTAGAGCTCATCTGGATCTGCCAGCGGCGCCAGTGGCGGCTCGGATTGTGGGGACAGGTGGATCCTGACGTGATCACGTGTGGAGAGATCCAGGCCGGCTGACTTTTTACCCTCAGGGTCCAGATTGCTCGCCACCAGGTGGCCGCGCACATCCAGCCACGCCAGTTGCGCCAAAATTTTGGGGGCGAGCCCGGTCTCATTGGCAAAGCGGACCAAATCATCGGGCCTGGCCCGGCCGCTGGCAATGACATCGCGGGCACGCAGGGTGGCTTGATTGCTGGCCTCCAGCACGCGCTCGGTCTGTTCCTCAAACGCGCGGGCCAGATTGGCGTTGTGCTGGAACTGGCTGTTGATGGCGTCGTGGCGGCGCAGCCAATTCAGGCTGCCGATGGCGAGCCAGGCCAGCACAATCACCAGCGCCGCCACCATGATCACGCGGCGCTGCAAGCGCGCGGCATGGTCTTCGGCACGGGTATCGACTTCGAGGGAGGAGGGCGTCGGCGCAAGCTTGTCGGCTTCTGTCATGGCATCCCTTGATGGCTGCTGCCCAGGGCTCGAACCCAGGGCGCGCAGAGTCTGGCAAGACGATGGCCTTGGACGACCACGCGTGGTGCAAGCGATCGGGCATCGATGATATCGAGACCCTCGCCCTTGGTGTGCGTGAAGCTCACCGCACGCAACAGTTTCGGCACAAAGCCCGAAAACGAGGGCGATTGCGGCCATGCAGGGATAATCCCGTGATGAACGCCCCCACTCAGAACGACAAACTCTCCTTCGCTCAACTCCCGCTGAGCCCCGCCATGCAGGCCAATCTGGCCCAGCTGGGCTATTCCCAGATGACGCCTATCCAGGCCGCGAGCCTGCCCCTGGCCCTGGCCGGCCAGGACTTGATCGCCCAGGCGCAAACCGGCAGCGGCAAGACCGCCGCCTTCGCGCTGGCGCTGCTGCACAAGCTCGATGCCGCCCGCTTCGATGTGCAGGCCCTGGTGCTGTGCCCGACCCGCGAGCTGGCCGATCAGGTCACCCAGGAGATTCGTCGCCTGGCGCGCGCGGCTGACAACATCAAAGTGCTGACCCTGTGCGGTGGCTCGCCGATGAAGCCGCAGATGGACAGCCTGGGCTTTGGCTGCCACATCGCCGTGGGCACACCGGGCCGGGTAATGGACCATCTGGAGCGCGGTAGCCTGAATCTGTCGGCCCTGAACACCTTGGTGCTGGACGAAGCGGACCGCATGCTGGACATGGGCTTCTTTGACGACATCGTCACCGTCGCCAAGCAAGCACCGAAGAAGCGCCAGACCTTGCTGTTCTCCGCCACTTATCCGGAAGGCATTGCCAAGCTGAGCGCGCAGTTCATGCGTGAGCCCAAAGAGGTCAAGCTCAACACGGCCGCGGTGCAGGCGCCCAGCAGCATTCGCCAACTGGCATTTGAGGTCACCGAGGGCGAGCGTCTGCATGCCGTGTCTTTGCTGCTGAACCATTTCCGACCCGCCAGTACGATTGCGTTTTGCAATACCAAGGCGCAGTGCCGCGATTTGGTCGAGGTGCTGAGTGGCCAGGGCTTTGTGGCCATGGCCTTGCATGGTGACCTGGAGCAGCGTGACCGCGACCAGGTGTTGATTCAGTTTGCCAACCGCAGCTGCTCGGTGCTGGTGGCCACCGATGTGGCGGCGCGTGGCCTGGACATTGCCCAGCTGGAGTGCGTGATCAATGTGGAAGTGACGCCCGATATCGAGGTGCACACCCACCGCATTGGCCGAACCGGCCGCGCCGGCGCGGAAGGCTTGGCGCTCAGCCTGGCCAGCCTGGATGAGATGGGACGCATCGGCCGCATTGAGCAGATGCAGGGCTATCCCTTTGTCTGGCAAGCGCTTGAGACGCTCGCGCCCGCCGCTGGCGGCGTCTTGCAGCCGCCGATGGACACCTTGCAGATCCTCGGTGGCCGCAAGGAGAAGATTCGCCCGGGCGACATCCTGGGCGCCCTGACCGGTGAGGCTGGCTTCAAGTTCGAGCAGGTCGGCAAGATCAATATCACCGAATTCCACAGCTATGTGGCGGTGGAGCGCAGCATTGCCCGCGAGGCGGTCAAGCGCCTGTCCAACGGCAAGCTCAAGGGCCGCAAGGTCAAGGTGCGGCGCATGGCCGATCTGGCCGAGCTGAGCTGAGTGGACTTGATCTGAGCCAGGCGGGGTGAGCCCAAACCGGGCCACCCGCTGTCTCGATGTTCGTGACAAATTCGTGTCGGCCTGCTTCCTAGTGCACGGCTAGGCATTCGCCGACGTTATTTCGAGACGTATGCACATGGTGCCCCCCTTATCTGGGGCCTAGTCTTGAATCACGGTGCCGGAGAGTATCTCGGCAGCGTGGGAGTAAATGATGGAAATGAATTCTTTAGACGTACCGGAGCAGCAGGCGAGCCAATTCGAGTTGCGCTTCCAGTCGCTGTTTCACACCGGCAAGGCCTTGGCCTTTCCCTGCAATGCACGCGGCGATGTGCAGCTCGATGCCCTCAGCGCCAAGGCCTTGGAGAACTATCTCTTTGCGCGGGCCGTGGTAGGGCGTGAGTACGCATCGCCCGAAGTCCAACCCTGCGCGGGCTGAAGCGCAGTCAAGACATCGATGGGCGAAAAAAATGCCGAAGGCTGAGCTTCGGCATTCTTCTTTTCGCAGTTTCAGGGCTTATTTGCCCCAACCGTCGCGCAGACCGGTGATTTTGTTGAACACCGGCTTGTCAGCGCGGTGATCAACACGGTCGCTGACGAAGTAGCCGTGGCGCTCAAACTGCACTTGTTGCGCAGCCGGCCAGGCGGCCAGTGAAGGCTCCAGATAGCCCGTGACCACGCGGCAGCTGTTCGGGTTCAGCGCGGTGATGAAATCCGCCTCGCCGGCATCGGGCTGGGCCTCGGTGAACAGGCGGTCATACAGGCGCAACTCGGCCGCCACCGCTTCATGCGCGCCGACCCAGGTGATGACGCCCTTGACCTTGACACTGTCTGCGCCCGGCGTGCCGCTCTTGGTGTCAGGCACCACATTGGCCAGCACGGCGGTGACCTTGCCGTCGGCATCCTTCTCGCAGCCGGTGCACTCGATCACATAGCCGTACTTCAGGCGGGTCTTGTTGCCGGGGAAGAGGCGGTGGTAGCCCTTGCTGGGCACTTCCATGAAGTCTTCTTGCTCGACCCAGACCTCGGGGCCCAGGGAGAACTGGCGCAGGCCCATCTCGGGGTGATGCGGGTGGGCGGGGGCGCTGCAGGGCTCGCGGTGCTCGGCGCTGCCGAACAGCTCGGCCCAGTTGCTGAGCTTGAGCTTGAGCGGGTCCAGCACCGCGCTGGCGCGGGCGGCCTTGCCTTCAAGGTCGGCACGCAAGCAGCCATCCAGCACCGAGTAGTCCAGCCAGGCATTGCTCTTGGTCACGCCGGTGGCTTCGACCATATTGCGGATGCTCTCGGGCGTGTAGCCGCGGCGGCGCATGCCCACCAGGGTCGGCAGGCGCGGATCGTCCCAGCCGGTGACATGGCCTTCGTCCACCAACTGACGCAGCTTGCGCTTGCTGGTGACCACATAGCTCAGATTCAGTCGGCCAAACTCGTACTGCTTGGGCAGCGGGTGGGCCAGCAAGCCGCCGTCGGCCAGCTTGCCCAGCAACCAGTCGTAGAAGGGGCGCTGGTCTTCGAATTCCAGCGTGCAGACGCTGTGGGTGATGCGCTCCAGCGCGTCCTCGATCGGATGCGCGAAGGTGTACATCGGGTAGATGCACCACTGGTCGCCGGTGTTGTGGTGGGTGGCGCGGCGGATGCGGTAGAGCGCCGGGTCACGCAGATTGATATTGGGCGAGGCCATATCGATCTTGGCGCGCAAAATCATCGAGCCGTCGGCGTGCAGGCCGTCTTTCATTTCCTGCAGGCGCAGCAAATTGGCTTCGGGCGTGCGGTCGCGGAAGGGGCTGTTGACGCCGGGCTTGCTGAAGTCGCCGCGGTTGGCGCGAATTTCCTCAGGCGTTTGCTCGTCCACATAGGCCAGGCCCGCGCTCACCAAATACTCGGCCGCGCGGTACATGAAGTCGAAGTAATTGCTGGCGTAGAACAGGTGCGAGTGGCTCTGACCCGCGGCGTCCTTCACGTCCCAGTTCCAACCCAGCCAGGCGACCATTTCCTTGATCGCGTCGACGTATTCCTGCTCTTCCTTTTCGGGATTGGTGTCGTCAAAGCGCAGATGGCAGATGCCGCCGTAGTCACGCGCCAGACCGAAGTTCAGGCAGATGCTTTTGGCGTGGCCGATGTGCAGGTAGCCATTGGGCTCGGGCGGGAAACGGGTGCGAATCTTGGCGGCGTCCAGAGGGCCGGCCGCGTGGTGCGCGGCGTCGCCTGGGGTGCCGGCGAAGTGGCGCCCCTGCAGCCCGCCTTGTTCCAGGTCGCGTTCAATGATGGCGCGCAGGAAATTGCTGGGCTTGACGGCGGCTGCTTCTTCGTTGGGATGGGACATCGGCTGTCTTGAGGCCGCGCGGGCGGCTCTCAGAAAAATTGGAGTTGGGGAAGGATTTTATCGGTGCGGCCGGGGCATCAGCCCCGGCGCCTGCGTAGCGGCGTGCAAAGAGACTTGCAATGCGGCTTGCAAACAGGCTTGCAAGCCAGCGGATCAGAATAGATAGCTATAGCCCAGGATGGCGGTGTAGCTGCTGGACTTCTGCGTCACCGGGCTGTTCTTGGCATCACCCTGCAACTGGCCGGCCGAGACGCCGACGGACACGCCGGACTTCTGGCTCAGGTAATAGTTCAGCAGCACATTGGCCCGCACATCGCGCACGCCGGCCTTGGCTTCATAAGCTGCCAGGCCGCTGTTCTTGGCCTGTTCGGTCGAAACGCCGAAGTAGTCCTGCATATAGTCGCTGTTGACGATGCTCAGGCCCGCGCCAAAGCCCAACACCCATTGCGGCGCCAGCGGCATGTGGTAGCTCAGGCCCAGATCGGCCACCAGGCCTTTTGGGCTATTGCCCGAGCCGTAGCGCAGCGAGCTGGTGAAGGAGACGCTGTGGCTCAGCGCCAGGTTGTAGAAGCCGCCGATTTCGGGGCGGATCTTGATGTCACCCAGGCCGCGCAGATGTGCGTCATCGTCCTGATCGCGGCCGGTATCGGCGGTCAGGCGGACGCCGTAGGCCGTGGCATCACTGCGTGAGAAATCGTAGCCAATGCCATTGCGCACGCCAGCGAAGAAGCCGTTCGCCCAGCGGTAGTCCAGCATGGGCACGACCAGGCCTTTGTGGTCCTTGGCGCCGCGGTACTTATTCGTGTAGATGGCGCCCAGGCCGACGGTGCCGCCGTCCTCATTGATCTTGGCGCCGTAGTTGCGGAAAGCGTCGAATGACTGCGCTTGGGCCGCGCCACCCAAGCTGAGGCCGGCGAGCAGGGCGAGGGCAGCGAATTGCAGGCGATGAGTCTTGCGCATAGGGGTGGGGCTCTGTGGGTTTGGAATGGCTCGCATTGTCTACGCTTTGCGTGAGCTGATGGGCTCAGAGGCCTTTGAAAAGATGGGCATACATGCGGCTGACCGCGAGCTTGTCCTGCGATCCGTGCAGATGCAGCGTCAGCTTGCCGGCTTCGTCTCGCACGGCGCGGGCAATGGCGTCGCTGCGTACCACCACGCTGCGATGCACTTGCCAGAAGCGCTGGCCATCCAACTGCGGCAGCAGTTCGCGCAGCGAGATGCGGATCAGATGCTCTTTGTGCGCTGTCAGCACGCGCACATATTTGTCTGCCGCTTCGAAGTAAATCACGTCTTCCACCGGCACCATCAGCACCGTGTTGCCAACTGCAACTTGCAGCAGACGCAAGGGCGGCTGGGCGGGCGCGGCCACCGCGCTGCCGCCCAGGCCGGGTGCTTGCAGCAGTTGCCGCAGTTGCTCAACGGCGGCCTGCATGCTTGGCGCGGCGGCGCTTTCGCCAGCGCCCTGTTGCTGGTGACGCTGCGTCAGCGCTTGCTGCAGGCGGGCGCAGGTTTGCGCCAAGCGCGCCGGCAGCACCGGCTTGAGCACATAGTCCACCGCGGCCAGGTCGAAAGCCTGCAAGGCGTACTGGTCGTAGGCGGTGACAAAGACCAGCAAGGGGAAGGGCTGGCCATCGTCTGGCCAGGCGTCGGCCAGCGCGGCGGCGGCTTCCAGCCCGCTCATGCCGGGCATGCGGATATCGAGGAAGCAGATGTCGGGCCGCAGGCGCAGGGCGGCATCCACGGCCGCCTGGCCATGCGGGGCCATGGCGCTGATGCTCAAGTCGGGCCAGAGCTTGGCCAACTCCTGGCGCAGGTTCTCGGCCAGCAGGGTTTCGTCTTCGGCGATCAGGGCGGTGGGCGCATTCATCGGGGGGTGCTTCGGGTGATGTTCGGCGATCAAATTTGTTTTGGCAGTGGCAGGCGGATGCTGGCCAGGGTGCCGCTGGCCGGGGCGGGCAGGGCGGCAATCGTCAGGCTGGCCTGGGGGCCGAATTGGGTGAGCAGGCGTTCACGCACCTGATGCAGGCCGAAGCCACTACCGCTGGCGCGGGGCAGTGCGCTGGGCTGATAGCCCAGGCCCCCGTCTTGCACCTGCAGCAGCAGCTCGGGCGCTGTAGGGGTGCCGATCAGGCTGGCGCTGACGCGCAGCTCGCCGCCTTCCAGGCTAGGCTCCAAGCCATGTTTGATGGCGTTCTCCACCAAGGGCTGCAGCAGCAATGGCGGCACCGGCAGCTCGGCCAGTTCGGCCGGCAACTCCAGCTTGGGCTGCAGGCGCGTGCCCATGCGGATCTGCATCAGGGCCAGATAGTCCTGCAGCCGCGCGAACTCATCGCGCAGGGGGTGGCTGCCGCTGCGCGACGCCGTCAGGGTGGCACGCAGGAAAGCAATCAGCTGATCCAGCATGGCTTGGGCGCGTTGCGGCTCACTGCCAATCAGCACCCGCAAGGTGGCCAGGGTGTTGAACAGCATATGGGGCTCCAGCTGCGACTCCAGCAGGCGCAACTGGTTCTCCGCCGCCAGGCGCTGGGCGGTTTGCGCCTGTACCTGGGCCGCCTGCAAGCGGCTGCGGTTGACGAAGAAATTCGTCGCCAGCACACCCGGCAGCAACGAGACCGCCAGCATGATCAGGCCCTGGCGCCAGTTGCCGGTGTAGAAGCCATTGCCATGCAGGCCGGTCAGGGCCTCACCCACAAAATTGCCCACCATGAAACCCATGGCGGTGCCCAGCACCAGGCAGACGATCATCAAAGGCCAGCCCGGCCAGGTCGCGCGGGGCAGATGCTCTGGCCGCCAACGGTTGATGAGGTAGGTGGCGCCGGCGCTCAGGGACTGAATCAGGGCCGAACAGCAAATCGAAATGCACAGGCAAAAGATGAAGGACAGCAGAAAGGACTGCCGCCACATCATGCTGACCAAGCCGGCGGCGACCAGGGCAATGACCAGCACCAGCCGGGCCTGGCGCATGGCGCGGCCGAGCAGGTCGGCGGGGAGTGCGCCGCCGACCCAGCTCATCGCGGCGCCGGCTGGCGCAGGACGCCGTGGCCGGAAAACTGTGTGCCTGTAGTCAGGAGGCGTGGCATCAACAAGCGCATGGCAAATGAGCGGTCAAATTAGGCCGGCAAGACCTGACCCTGTGGACTGGCGGCCTTGGCGGAGTGGGTGGATGTGGGCACGACGATGGATGAGCGCAGGATGGTACGCGAGCGCCCGAGCAAGGCCCCCGACAAGGTGCCGAACAAGACGCTGAAGCTCAGTGCCAAGTTGGCATCCTGTGCCAGCGCCGGCTGCATGGCCAAACTCATGCCCAGGGCGAACTTGGCGCAGAACAGGGCCAGCATCAAGACCATCGGTAGCCAGCTGCCGGGCACAAAGTAGCGGCCACGCTGGGCGTCGAAATGGCTGCCCGCCACAACTCTGGCGAAGGCCGGCAGGCGCATCAGCTGCAAGCCCAGCAACAGACCCAGGGCCCAGGCCAGCATCAGCGCAAACTCATGGCCGAAGCTGCTGCGCACACCCCAGAGGCCATAGGCCAGCCAGATCAGCGGCAGCAGCACCAGCCGGCCACGCGGCAAATACTGGTCGCGGCTCTGGCGCAGGCCCAGGGCCAGCAAGAGGGCCAAGAGGGCCCAAACCCAGGTGGGAACGAGACTGGCGATGCTGCTGAGTGCTTGCATGATGGTGTGGCCTGGTGTGGACGTTGTTGATGTGAGTGCCGCCATCATGCGAGGGCGATGCTCACCGAACCAGGCGCTTGCGACCGAGCGCGCTCAGCGGGCGCGAAGTGCAGCAAGCGGGCGCCAGCGGAGCGGGCTTGGCGCCTGCTACGGGACGTTCAGCGCCGCCGGCTGCTCCCGCCGCCCAGAATGCTGCCCAGCACGCCGCGGATGATCTCGCGGCCCGCCGTGGAGCTCATCGAGCGAATGGCCGATTTGGCGGCCGCCTCGGCCAGGCCTTCATGTCGGCCGCCGCGCGGGCCGGTGCTGCCGAACAAGACGTCTTTCAGCCCGCCCAGCCAGCCTTCGCCTTCGGCTGCGCCGGGGGCTGCGGTGCCGGGGGCGCCTGGCGCCGACGCTTGACCGGCCGCGCCGCCCTTGGCATCGACCCGGCCCTTGAGTTTCTCGAAGGCCGATTCCCGGTCCACCATTTTTTCGTACACCCCGGCCACCAGCGAGCCTTGAATCAGCTGCTGGCGCTGCTCGGCGCTGATCGGGCCGATCTGGCTGCCCGGGGGCAGCACAAACACCCGCTCGGTCACGCTGGGTCGGCCTTTCTCGTCCAGCAGGCTGACCAGGGCTTCGCCCACGCCCAGCTCGGTGATGGCGGCGGCAACATCCAGGCCGGGCTTGGGTCGCATGGTCTCGGCCGCCGCCTTGACGGCTTTTTGGTCACGCGGGGTGAAGGCGCGCAGGGCGTGCTGGACGCGGTTGCCCAGCTGGCCCAGCACGGTGTCGGGAATGTCCAGCGGGTTCTGGGTCACGAAATAGACGCCCACGCCTTTGGAGCGTACCAGGCGCACCACCAACTCAATGCGCTCCACCAATGCGGCGGGCGCATCCTTGAACAGCAAATGGGCTTCGTCGAAGAAGAACACCAGCTTGGGCTTGTCCAGATCGCCCACCTCGGGCAATTGCTCGAACAGCTCGCTCAGCATCCACAGCAAAAAGGTGGCGTAGAGGCGCGGCGCGTTCATCAGCTTGTCGGCGGCAAGGATGTTGATCACACCCGCGCCGCGCTCGGTTTGCATGAAGTCGGCGATATTGAGCATGGGCTCGCCGAAGAATTTGTCGCCGCCCTGGGTGTCAATCTGCAGCAGGCCGCGCTGAATGGCGCCCACGCTGGCGGCCGAGACATTGCCGTACTGGGTGGTGAACTGGCTGGCGTTGTCGCCCACATACTGCAGCATGGCACGCAGGTCTTTGAGGTCCAGCAGCAGCAAGCCGTTGTCGTCAGCGATCTTGAACACCAGTTGCAAGACGCCTTGCTGGGTCTCGTTCAGATCCAGCATGCGCGCCAGCAGCAGCGGGCCCATATCGGACACGGTGGCGCGCACCGGGTGGCCTTGCTCGCCAAACACGTCCCACAAGGTGGTGGGGCAGGCCAGCGGTGTCGGGGGCTCAATGCCGCGCTCTTTCAGTGTGGCCAAGAGCTTGGCGGAAGGCGCGCCGGTCTGCGAGATGCCGGTCAGGTCGCCCTTCACATCGGCCATGAAAACCGGCACGCCCAAGCGGCTGAAGCTTTCCGCCAGGGTCTGCAGGCTGATGGTTTTGCCGGTTCCGGTGGCGCCGGTGATCAGGCCGTGGCGGTTGGCCAGGGCGGGCAGCAAAAAGCACTCAACGGTGTCGTGGCGGGCCAGCAGAATCGGGTCAGACATGGTGGGTGCGTCGCGCAAAGCTAAAATCGCAGTCTAACCAACTAAAGTGCAGGGGCTTTGTGCCTCTTCAGCAGGAGCAGGAGCCATATGGCGGGTCATTCCAAATGGGCCAATATTCAGCATCGCAAGGGCCGGCAAGACGAGAAGCGCGGCAAGATCTGGACTCGCATCATTCGCGAAATCACGGTGGCGGCGCGCCACGGTGGACCTGATATCAAGGACAACCCGCGTCTGCGTTTGGCTGTGGACAAGGCCAAGGGCGCCAATATGCCCGCCGACCGCATCAAGTACAACATCGACAAGGCCTCTGGCAATCTCGATGGCGTGAACTACGAAGAAAACCGCTACGAAGGCTATGGCATCGGTGGTGCTGCCATCATCATCGACACGATGACGGACAACAAAGTCCGCACCGTGGCCGAAGTGCGTCATGCCTTCAGCAAGCATGGTGGCAATCTGGGCACCGACGGCTCGGTGTCCTTCCAGTTCAAGCATTGCGGCCAGCTGGTGTTTGCGCCGGGCAGCGATGAGGACAAGATCATGGAAGTGGCGCTGGAAGCCGGCGCCGAGGATGTGATCACCGATGACGACGGCGCCATCGAGGTGCTGACCGCCCCGTTTGAGTTCGAGGCGGTCAAGAACGCACTCGAGGCTGCGGGGCTGACGGCGGAAATCGCCGGAGTCACCATGCGAGCCGAGAACACCATCGAGCTGACGGGTGAGGACGCGGCGCGCATGCAAAAGCTGCTCGACGTGCTGGAAGACTTGGACGACGTGCAAGACGTTTTCCACAATGCGAGCATCAACGAATGAAGGTTCTGGTTCTGGGTAATGGCGGGCGCGAACATGCGCTGGCATGGAAGCTGGCGCAAGCCGAACGGGTCAGCCAGGTGTTTGTGGCCCCCGGCAACGGCGGCACGGCGCGTGACCCGCGTCTCAAGAACGTGCCTATCACCGATGTGAAGGCGCTGGCCGATTTCGCGACCGAAAACAAGATCGCGCTGACCGTGGTCGGCCCCGAGGCCTATCTGGCTGCTGGCGTGGTGGATGAGTTCCGCGCTCGCGGACTGCGCATTTTTGGCCCCACCAAGGCGGCCGCGCAGCTGGAGTCGTCCAAGGCCTTCGCCAAAGACTTCATGAAGCGCCACGCCATCCCGACGGCCGAGTACGAGGTCTTCAGCGATGTGGCCGCGGCCCATGCTTATGTTGACGCCAAGGGCGCGCCCATCGTCATCAAGGCCGACGGCCTGGCGGCCGGCAAGGGCGTGGTGGTGGCCATGACCCTGGCCGAGGCGCATGAGGCGATCGACTGGATCCTGGCCGACAACAAGCTGGGCGTGGTGCACAACGAAGGTGGCGCGCGCGTCGTCATCGAGCAATTCCTGCAAGGTGAGGAAGCCAGCTTCATCGTCTTGTGCGATGGCAAGAATGTGGTTTCGCTGGCCACCAGCCAGGATCACAAGCGTTTGCTGGACGGCGACGAAGGCCCGAACACCGGCGGCATGGGCGCTTACTCGCCCGCCGCGGTGGTCACGCCCAATGTGCACGCCAAGGCCATGCATGAAATCATCATGCCCACCATCCAGGGCATGGCGCGGGACGGCATTCCCTTCACCGGCTTCCTCTACGCCGGCCTGATGATCGACGCGCAAGGTCAGCCACGCACGGTGGAGTTCAACACCCGCATGGGCGACCCTGAGACGCAGCCCATCATGATGCGGCTGAAGAGCGATTTGCTGGAAGTGCTGCTGCACGCCACCGATGGCACGCTGGATCAGGTCGAGCTGCAATGGGATCGCCGCGTCGCTCTGGGCGTGGTGATGGCCGCCGGTGGCTATCCTCTGTCGCCACGCAAGGGCGATGCCATCAGCGGCCTGCCGGCAGATGCCGAAGACCATATGGTCTTCCACGCTGGCACCGCTGAGGTGGATGGTCAGCTGCGCACCTCGGGTGGCCGGGTGCTGTGCGTGACCGCCCTGGGAGAGTCGGTGCGCAAGGCGCAGCAGCTCGCTTATGACTCGCTCGTCAACATCCAGTTCGAAGGCAAGCAGTACCGCCAGGACATCGGACACCGCGCGGTGAAACGTTGAGCGGACGCGACGCTCTGCCCCAGCCGCGCCTGTTCACGGCGGCCGACAGCCCGCAGCAACTGCGTTTGCAGGGCAGCGCCTGGGCGCAGCGCCTGCTGCGCTTGGCGGGCTGGCGCTTGGATTTTGACGGCTTGCCGGCCAAGCAGGGCGTGATCCTGGTCTATCCGCACACCTCCAACTGGGATTTTGTGGTTGGCATTCTGGCCAAATGGTCCCTGGGCTTGCAGCTGCGTTTCTGGGCCAAGGACAGCTTGTTCCGCCTGCCCCTGTTCGGCGCCTGGGTGCGCTGGCTGGGCGGGGTGGCGGTGCGGCGTGACAGCCCGCAAGGCCTGGTGCGCGACACCGTGCAAGACATGCAGGCCGCGCAGGCCCGGGGCGAGATGTACTGGCTGGCGATGGCGCCCGAAGGCACACGCTCCTTGGCCAAGGGCTGGCGCTCCGGGGCCTATCAGGTGGCGCTGCAGGCGCAGGTGCCGGCAGGGCTGGCCTATTTCGATTACGCCAGCAAAACGATTTGCCTGCGGCAGTTCATGCTGCCCGGCGGCGACCCGGCCACTGACCTCGCGCTGATGGCGCGAACTTTCAGCGCCCAGCACGGCTTTAATCCGGCGCTGGCCAGTCCGATAAGGATGAAATCATGACGATGAACACCCAGCTCGTGCGCGAGTACCTGCTTGATCTGCAGGCGAACATCGTCACGGCCCTGCAAAAAGCCGATGGCGGCGACTTCATCAGCGACGGCTGGACGCGCGAGCCCGGCGGCCGCCTGGAGGGCGACGGTCTGTCGCGCTTGATCGAAGGTGGCGCGGTGATCGAGCGAGGTGGCGTCAATTTCTCGCATGTGCGGGGTCGGGTCTTGCCACCCTCGGCCACCCAGCATCGGCCTGAGCTGGCGGGTGCGCCGTTTGAGGCCATGGGGGTGTCGCTGGTGATCCATCCGCACAATCCTTTTGTGCCTACGGTGCATATGAATGTGCGCATGTTCGCGGCCCTGCCGGCGGACGCGGCGCCCGTCGTGTGGTTTGGCGGCGGCATGGACTTGACGCCGTATTACGGCTTCGAGCGCGATGCCCAGCATTTCCACCGCGTTTGCGAGCAAGCCCTCAAGCCCCACGGCGAGGCGCTCTATCCGCGCTTCAAGACCTGGTGTGACGAGTACTTTTTCTTGAAGCACCGCAACGAGCCGCGCGGCATCGGCGGCATCTTTTTTGATGACTACGCCGAGGGCGGTTTTGATGCTGCCTTCGCCATGCTGCGCGATGTGGGCGATGCCTTTGTGCCGGCCTATTTGCCCATCGTCGAGCGCCGTCAGGGCTTGGCCTATAACGAGCGCGAGCGCGACTTCCAGGCCTACCGCCGTGGCCGCTATGTCGAGTTCAATCTGGTCTTCGACCGCGGCACTTTGTTCGGCCTGCAATCAGGCGGGCGCACCGAGTCGATTCTGATGTCCATGCCACCCGTGGTGAAATGGCGTTATCAGTGGGCGCCCGAAGACGGCACGCAAGAGTCCAAGCTGTACAGCGACTTCCTGCGGCCGCGCGATTGGGCGCATGAGCAGGCCACCCATTTATGGTTGTGAGTGCTACACGGACGGGCTTGTTCGGTGGCAGTTTTGATCCTGTTCATCTCGCGCATCTGAGCCTGGCGCATTGCGCGCTGGCGCAGTTGCAGCTTGATCAGCTGCTGTGGTTGCCCGCCGGGCGGCCCTGGCAGAAGACCGGGCGCGGCTTGGCTTCGCCCGAACATCGACGCGCCATGGTGGCGCTGATGGTGGCCGGTGAGCCGCGTTTTGCGGTGGACGACAGCGAGTTGGTGCGTGATGGTGCCAGCTTCACCATCGATACCGTGCGTGGCCGGCTGGCGGCGCATCCGGGGGAGGAGCTGTTCCTGGTGATTGGCCAGGACCAGTTCGCGCGCCTGCACACCTGGCGCGAATGGCGCGCCTTGGTGGGCCTGGTGACGGTGGCGGTGGCCGCACGTGCGGGTCAAGAAATTCAGGCTTCGGCCGAGATGCTGGCTGAGGAGCCGGCATTGCTGCAAAAAGTTCACAAGCTGGCGATGCCAGAGTTGTGCATTTCATCAACCCAAGTGCGCGAGATGGCTGCCCGCGCTGAGGACATCCGCCCCTTGGTGGGCAATGCGGTCGCGGGGTATATTGCCCAGCACCGTCTCTACAGTGAGTAATACCTGAATGGACATTCGTAAGTTGCAACGCGCCATCGTCGATGGTTTGGAAGATGTGAAGGCCCAGAACATCCTGGTCTTCAATACCGAGCACCTGTCGCCGCTGTTCGAGCGCGTCATCATCGCTTCGGGCACCAGCAATCGCCAGACCAAGGCCTTGGCCTCCAGCGTGCGCGTGACCGTCAAAGAGCGCGGCATGCATGTGCTGCGCTGCGAGGGTGAAGAGAATGGCGAGTGGATCATCGTGGACTGCGGCGCCGCCGTTGTGCACGTGATGCAGCCGGCCATCCGTGACTACTACCACCTGGAAGAAATCTGGGGCGGCAAGCCGGTCAGCATGAAGTTGAACGACGGCGAGACCAAGCTGGTCAAGGCCTCGGACGACGAGGCCGCGCCGAAGAAGAAGGCTCGTGCCAGCGCCAAGGAAGAAGCCCTCAAGGGCCCGGTGAAGTTGCCGGTCAAGAAGCCTGCGGCCAAGAAGACGGCAGCGTCCGAGGGCAAGCCTGCAGCCAAGAAGGTTGTGGCCAAGAAGGGCGTGACCCGCACCGTGGGCGTCAAGACCCCGGTGGACAAGGTCATCAAGATCGGCTCGCCCAAGCCGGCGACCAAAAAGGCCGCCGTCAAGTCGGCCACCGCCAAGTCGGCAGCAGCCAAGACGGCCGCGGTGAAGCGTCCTGCCGCGAAGTCGGCCGCCAAGCCCGCCGCGAAGGCTGCGGTGAAGTCTGCCGCGGCGAAGAAGCCCGCCGCCACCAAGACCGCTGCGGTCAAGAGGCCGGCAGCCAAGAAGGCAGCGCCGCGCGGCTGATCGACGGGCTAGCTCATGCGTTTGTATTTGGTGGCCGTGGGCCAGCGTCAGCCGGCCTGGGCCGATAGTGCGTATGAGGACTTCGCCAAGCGCTTTCCGCCCGAGATGCGCTTGGAGTTGAAGGCGGTGAAAGCCGAGACGCGCGGTAGCAAAACGGCGGAGCAGTTGATGACTGCCGAAGCTGCCCGCATCGAGGCCGCCCTGCCCAAAGGCGTGCGCCGCGTCATCCTGGATGAACGTGGCGAGCGCCGCACCAGCATGCAGCTGGCCGAGCGCATGAAGCTGTGGATGGGTGACGGCCGCGATGTGGCCTTGATCATCGGCGGCCCGGACGGGTTGGCGCCTGCCCTCAAGGCCACGGCCGATGAAACCCTGCGCCTGTCTGATCTGACCTTGCCCCATGCTTTTGCCCGCGTCTTGCTGGCTGAAGGCTTGTACCGGGCTTGGACGGTGATGACCGGCCACCCCTATCACCGCGAATGAAAAAGGTCAGCGCACGCCATGTCGTTTGAATTTGTCTACCTGGCGTCGCAAAGCCCGCGCCGCCGCCAGTTGCTAGAGCAACTGGGTGTGCGCTACGAGATGCTGCTGCCCGGCCCCGAGGAAGACGCCGAAGCTCTGGAGGTGGTGCTGCCGGACGAAGACCCCGAGGCTTATGTGGCCCGGGTGACGCAAGCCAAGCTGGCGGCGGCATTGGCGCGCCGGGTGGCGCGCGGCTTGCCGCTGGCGCCGGTGTTGTGTTCTGACACGACGGTGGCCTTGGATCGGCAAATCCTGGGCAAGCCGCTGGACGCCGATGAAGCTTTGCAAACCCTGGAGTTGCTGGCCGGGCGCCGCCACCGCGTCATCACTGCCGTGGCCGTGGGCTTGCCGACGCAGCAGGCGGCTGGCTTGAGCGTGTCGACGGTGGACTTTGCCGAAGTTGGCTCCGAGCAGTTGCGCCGCTATGTGGCCAGCGGTGAGCCTTTTGGCAAAGCCGGCGCTTATGCCATTCAAAGTCAGGCTGCGGCCTGGATTTCTCGCATCGAGGGCAGCTATTCAGGCATCATGGGCTTGCCGCTGTTCGAGACGGCGCAATTGCTCAAGCAATTCGGTCTGCATTTTTGATGTTGTGAATTTTGTCGTCTGCCCGCGCATCGCATCGCATCGAAGCCGGGCAAACGACAGCATTCAAGGTTCGAGAGCCCATGGAAGATATTCTGATCAACTGGACGCCCCAGGAGACCCGCGTTGCCGTGGTCGAAAACGGCGCGGTGCAGGAGCTTCATGTCGAGCGCACCCTGGAGCGCGGCCTGGTGGGCAATGTCTACCTCGGCAAGGTGGCGCGGGTCTTGCCCGGCATGCAGTCTGCCTTCATCGACATCGGCCTGGAGCGCGCCGCCTTCTTGCACGTGGCCGACCTCTATGTGGCCGGCTCCACCGGCCAGCATCGCAGCAGCCATCATGCCGAAGCGGGTGTGGCCACGCCGATTGAGCGACTCTTGTTTGAGGGGCAGACCTTGACCGTGCAGGTCATCAAGGACCCCATCGGCACCAAGGGCGCACGCCTGTCCTCGCAAATCAGCATCGCCGGGCGCATGCTGGTGTTTCTGCCGCAGGACGATCACATCGGCATCTCGCAAAAGATTGGTTCGCCCGAGGCGCGCGAGGCCTTGCGCAGCCGGGTGCAGGCCTTGGTGGGCAAGCCCGAAGACGGCGGCGGTGGCGGCTTCATTCTGCGCACCAATGCCGAAGACGCGACTGATGAAGAACTGGGCGCCGACATCGCTTATCTGCGTCGCGCCTGGAGCCGCATCCGCGAGAAGGCCTTCAATTCGCCTCCGGCCAGCTTGCTGCATCAAGACCTGAGCCTAGTGGAGCGGGTGCTGCGCGATTTGGTCAACGAACACACCGGCTCCATCCGCATCGACTCCAAGCTGCAGTTCGATGTCTTGCATGGTTTTGGCGAAACCTTTATGCCGGCGGCCACCGCCAAGCTGGAGCATTACCGCGGCGAGCGGCCCATCTTCGACCTCAACAATATCGACGCCGAGATTGGCCGGGCGATGGCGCGGCGGGTGGATCTGAAGTCGGGCGGCTATCTGATCTTTGATCAGACCGAGGCCATGACCACCATCGACGTCAACACCGGCGGCTTTGTCGGTGCGCGAAATTTTGACGACACCATTTTCAAAACCAATTTGGAAGCGGCCGGCACCATTGCGCGGCAGCTGCGCCTGCGCAATCTGGGCGGCATCATCATCGTCGACTTCATCGACATGACGCGGGACGAGCACAAATCGGCCGTGCTGAGCGAGTTCCGCAAACAGTTGGCCAAGGACCGCACCAAGGTCACCTTGGGCGGATTCACCCAGCTCGGCTTGGTGGAGATGACGCGCAAGCGCACGCGGGAATCGCTGTCGCGCATGCTGTGTGAGCCTTGCCCGACTTGTGAAGGGCGTGGGCAGGTCAAAACCGCCCGCACCGTTTGCTACGACATCATGCGCGAGATCCTGCGTGAGGCACGCCAGTTCTCTCCCAAGGAGTTCCGCATCGTGGCCGCCGCGAATGTGGTGGAGATGCTGCTGGATGAAGAGAGCCAGCATCTGGCGGGTTTGTCTGACTTCATCGGCAAGCCGATCTCGCTGACGGCCGAGCCCTCCAACCAGACCGAGCATTACGACATCGTGCTGATGTAGGGCTGTGCGCTTGCCAGCCGCCGCGGTACAAAGTGCCCACACTTTTGGCACCATGTTTGCAACTTGGTCGCCTGGGCGGACGTGATAATGGCGAGCATTGAGGTTGGCCGCATGGGCCAGGGCCGGCCGCAAACCATAGCAACAGCCGGATACAAGCGCACATCGAGTGCTTGTTTTGCTGGTGCAGAATAGCGAGTGTTGTCGCCGCCGGTGGTTTGAACCGGATTGTTCACCTGGCCCCGCAAACATCTCTGCATGACATCCCGTTCTTCTCAGAATTTTCTCTTGTCACGGCGCGCCGCTTTGGGTGGCTTGGCGAGCACCGCAGCGCTGTCTTTGGCAACTTTTGTTCGGCCTGCCCAGGCGCAATTCCGCGTCGATATTTCCGGCGTGGGCGGCAGCCAGATTCCGATTGCTTTGCCTGATTTCCGCGACGAGTCGCGCAGCGGCCAAGCCGTGGCGTCCATCATTCGCGCCGACCTGGAGCGCAGCGGCCAGTTCCGCATCATCGATGCACCGGCGGGTTTGTCTGAGATTTCCTCGCCCGCCTGGAGCGAATGGCGTGGCCGCAATGCGGATGCCTTGGCGGCCGGCTCGGCGACCCGTTTGGCCGATGGCCGCATCGACCTGCGCTTCAAGCTGTGGGATGTGGTCAAGGGCCAAGATCTGGGCGGCGAAGCCCATGCGGTGACGCCTGAGGATGTGCGCCTGGCGGCCCACCGCATCGCAGACACCATCTACCAAAAGCTGACCGGCGAGCGCGGCGTGTTTGCCACGCGCATGGCCTATGTCACCAAGGCCGGTGGCCGCTATGCCTTGCGCATCACCGATGCGGACGGCGAGGGCGGCCAAGTGGCTTTGGCAAGCCCTGACCCCATCATTTCTCCGGCTTGGTCGCCTTCCGGCCGCGAGCTGGCTTATGTGTCCTTCGAGGCTCGCAAGGCCGTCGTCTGGATTCAAGATCTGTCCACCGGCAAACGCCGTGTGCTGGCCGACTTCCGTGGCAGCAATAGTGCGCCGACTTTTTCGCCCGATGGCCAGCAGGTGGTGCTGACGCTGTCGCGCGAAGGCGGCTCGCAACTCTTCATCATGAACCGCGACGGCGGGGGCTTGCGCCGCCTGACGCAAAGCTCAGCCATCGACACTGAGGCCGCGTTCTCACCCGATGGCCGCTCGCTCTACTTCGTCAGTGACCGTGGCGGCAGCCCGCAGATCTACCGCATGGCCTTGGCCGGTGGTGGCGCCGAGCGTGTGACCTTCAACGGCGCCTACAACATCAGCCCGGCCATCAGCCCGGACGGCCGCAGCATGGCCTACATCACCCGCCTGGGTGGCGGTGCGTTCCGGCTTTGCGTGATGGATCTGGCCAGCGGCGTGGTGCAGCAGATCAGCGACAGCAATGATGATGAGAGCCCCAGCTTCTCACCCAACGGCCGTTTGTTGGTCTACGCCACCCGCGCGGCCGGCCGCGATGTGCTGATGACCAGCACGCTGGACGGCAAGATCAAAGCCAAGCTGATTTCTACCTTGGCCGATGTGCGAGAGCCCGTGTGGGGGCCGTTCACGCGTTGAGGGCTGATTGCCCGACCTAATTTTTTGCCCCATCTGGGGCGCCTCATCACTGACCGCAATTGCTTGCGAATATAAAAAGGAGTGTTTTCAATGAAACTGAACGCGAATCTGAGTCGCTATGCCCTGTCTCTGCTGGCCGCTGCTGCGCTGGTGGGTTGCGGTTCCGCCGTTAAGCTGGATGAGCCGGCACCCGTCGAGACCCGCCCTGTGACGGCCTCCACCAGCAACGCTGGCAGCGCCAACACCCAGCCCATGTCTGAGTCCACGGTGAAGACCGTGGACCTGGGCGCGCAGCTGACCGCTGCCGTGGCCAATCAACGCGTGGTGTATTTCGACTTTGACAGCTACACCGTCAAGGAAGACAACCGCGGCCTGATCGAGGCGCATGCCAAGCGCCTGAACAATGACCGCAAGCTGTCCTTGAACCTCGAAGGCCACACCGACGAGCGCGGTGGCCGTGAATACAACCTGGCCCTGGGCCAAAAGCGTGCTGAGGCCGTGGCCAAGTCGCTGACTCTGCTGGGCGTGAGTGCCAATCAGGTTGAAGCCGTGAGCTTCGGCAAAGAGCGTCCTGCTGACACCGGCCACGATGAAGGCGCATGGGCCAAGAATCGCCGCGTTGAGCTGAAGGACAAGTGAGATGAGCTTGCTGCGTTCGCGCGGGTCTTGGGCCTTGATGCTGGCCCTGGCGGCGGCTTATTCGCTGAGCCTGCCGGCCCAGGCTGGATTGTTTGAGGACGAGGATGCCCGCAAGGCCATCATCGAGTTGCGTACCCGCGCTCAGCAGAGCGAGGATGCGCAGCGCCAGATGAACACCCAGTTGCAAAACCAGGTGGAGCCTCTGCGGCGCAGCGTGCTGGATCTGAATGCGCAGATCGATGTCTTGCGCAGCGAGATCGCCAAGCTGCGCGGCCAGAACGAACAGCTGGCCCGTGACTTGTCGGAAACGCAGCGCAAGCTGAACGACCAGGCGCAGGCCCTGGATTCGCGCTTGAAGCCGCTGGAGCCGCAAAAGGTCAGCTTGGATGGCCGCGAGTTTCAGGTCGACCCTGAAGAGCGCCGCCAGTACGACGCGGCCATGGGCTTGGTGCGACGCGGCGACTTCGCCGAGGCCGCCAACGCCTTCACGAGCTTCGGCAAGCGCTTCCCGGCCAGTGGCTACAGCGATTCGGTGCGCTTCTGGTTGGGCAATGCCTTGTATGGCAAGCGCGACTACAAGGAAGCGATCGCCACCTTCAAGGCCTTCATCTCCGCTAACCCTGAACATCCGCGTGCCGCTGAAGCCTTGCTGGCTTTGGCGAACTGCCAGGTTGAGCTGAAGGACACCAAGGCCGCCCGCCGCAGCCTGGAGGACCTGATCAAGGCCTACCCTGGCAGCGAGGCTGCCAAAGCCGCCAAGGAGCGCATGGCTGCACTGCGTTGATTGATGCGCTGCTCGCTAGCGTCGCAATAGCTTTCAAGGGCCCTGCATGCAGGGCCCTTTCTTTTGCGCCCCTCTAAAATCTACGCATGCTTGAACCTCATCTGATGAACACCGCCAACCTGGACCAGGATCCCCTTGATGCCGCCGATGAAGAACGCCGCTTTGGCGGCCTGCGTCGGCTCTATGGCGCAGCGGCCTATACCCGGCTGCGTCAAGCGAATGTAGCGGTGGTGGGCTTGGGCGGTGTGGGCTCCTGGGCCGTGGAGGCCTTGGCGCGTTCGGGCGTGGCCTCGCTGACCTTGATCGATCTGGATCAGGTGGCGGAATCCAATATCAATCGCCAGGTGCAAGCGCTGGGCAGCACGGTCGGCATGGCCAAGGCCGAGGCGCTGCGCAGGCGCATTGCCGATATTCACCCCGGCTGCGAGGTTCGGGTGATAGAAGAGTTTGTTGACGAAGCGAATTGGCCCAGCTTGTTGGGAGCGGCGGCAGACCTGGACGGTGTCATCGACGCCTGCGACCAAGTGCGCGCCAAAGCGGTGATGGCTGCCTGGGCGCGAAGCCAGGGCTTGCCCTATGTGACCGTTGGCGCCGCGGGCGGCAAGCGTGAACCGAGCTTGTTGAGTGTGGCCGACTTGGCAGATGTGACGCATTGCCCCTTGTCGGCGTCACTGCGCCAGCGCTTGCGGCAGCAATACGCCGCGCCTCGCAAGGGCAAGCTCGGCGTGTCCTGCGTGTTCTCGCGTGAGGCTGTGCATCTGCCGCAGCAAGAGGAGGGCGAGGCCTGCGACGTGGACGGCAGCCTCAACTGCCACGGCTACGGTTCCAGCGTAATGGTGACCGCCAGCTTCGGCATGGCGGCGGCCGCAGAGCTGGTCAAAAAGATTCTTGAAAGAAATTTTGAATAAGTTCTTGCACTCGACATGAATTCGGTATTAGAATCATAGGCTTCGCAAGGTTCGGGTCGTTAGCTCAGTTGGTAGAGCAGCGGACTTTTAATCCGTAGGTCGCAGGTTCGAGTCCCGCACGACCCACCAGAATTTAGTGTGAAATTAGTATGTAATGCTAAAAAATTCATGCTAGAATGTGAAGCTCGAAAACGTTGAGAAATTAACGAATTCGAATGTAGGGCTCTTAGCTCAGTTGGTAGAGCAGCGGACTCTTAATCCGTAGGTCGAGTGTTCGAGTCACTCAGGGCCCACCAAAATTAAGAATGGAAAAGCACCGAATGCGTAAGCGCTCGGTGCTTTTTTTATTGCGCTATTGATTTCAATTTTGATTTGGAATCTGCATTGAGATTCTCTCTGGCGCCTGCAGCAGTGCTCTTGGCGTTTGCTTGTTCTTCCTCGACTTGCCTGAGGCCTCGCCCTATGAAAAAGATCATTCTGCTTGCTTCCTTGGGGTTTGCTGCGTTAATCGCACAAGCGAAGGAAGTTGTTATCGATGTTCGAAGTCCGGCGGAGTATGCCGAGGGCCACGTCAGCGGGGCGCTCAATATCGAACACAGTGAAATCGCCAAAGAGATTTCAAAGTTCAATATTGCCAAGGACGACAAGATTGTCTTGTATTGCCGATCAGGTCGGCGTTCTGCGATCGCTCTGGAATCCCTCAAGCAACTCGGTTATTTGAGGCTTGAGAATTACGGCGGCTTGGAGGAGGCGCGCCAGCGCTTGAAGCAGGCTGCGGCGTCAGAAGGCTCCCGAAACTAGCGCGGTGTAATTCCCCGTCCTTTGTTGAGGTGCTGGGGATGTTTCGCTAGATGATGAGGCGCGGGCTGGCAGGCTAATTGCCAAGCGGCCGATTGGCGAATGCTTGCCGGCTGGCTGTGCCGTGTTGGCGCATCGCAAGGATGTGAGGCTGTTTGGGTGGGGTGGATCAATGTCCGTCGGCGATTCATCGCAAAAAGGTGTCGCCAAGTTCCAGTAGCTGCGGTGCTGCTGGGCCCATCTGGAGGGTATGGGAGGGTGGGGTTGACGAGCCTTGCCCCGGCACTGGTCACAACGGTTAGGGCTGCTTGGTTCCCCATCTGACCCGGTTGGCCGCGCTTCCATGCGAGGAGGCCCGTCAAGGCGCATTGTAACCGAGGCGCAGGGCGGCCTCGGGCAATTGCCTTAGTTCATTTCAGCGAAGTTGCAAATCGTCGTCGCTGAAGCGGATGTTCAGGGGCTCGATCAGCAGCTGTTTTTCGCCTTCTTCCAGCTGGCCCGCCACCCAGGCATCAATGCCGCAGGCCTTGGAAATTTCAACTGTGCGAGCAGCGTCCGCAGCCGGCACAAAGATGGCGAAGCCCGCGCCCATATTCAGCGTGGAATAGGCTTCGCGGTCATCTTGCTTGGCGTGTTCTTGCATGAACTTCAGTACCGGCGTGACGGGCGGCACGGTGTGAATACGGTAGGTGAACTTGCCTTGGTGGCGCAGCAGCTTGCGCCAGCCGTGGCCGGTGATATTGGCGCAGTAATGCGGCTGGATGCCGGCCTTGTACAAGGCCTCGGTCACCGGCGAGTAAAGCGTTGTGGGTGCCAGCAGGGCGTCGCCATAGCTCAGGCCAGGTTCGATTTCGGTCAGATAGCCTTGGGGCAGGCGCTCCACCAGTTTGCGTGCCAGGCTCAGGCCGTTGGCGTGGATGCCGCTGGAGGCGAGCAGCACAATGGCGTCGCCGGCGCCGAGCTTGTCGCCCACCGACAGGCGCTCCTTGGGGTTGATCAGGCCGGTGCAAGAGGCTGCCAGGTCGATGCGCCCGGCTTCGACGATGCCTGCCAGGGCGGGCGTTTCGCCGCCGCCCCAAGCCACTTGGCAAACGTCGCAAGCGCGCTTCCAGCCTTCCACCAGGCTTTGCGCGCGCTGCTTGTCGCCGAACCAGTCGGAGCCGCCTGCAGCCCAGTAGGCTTGCACGACCAGAGGCGTGGCGCCGACCGTGATCAGGTCGTTGACCGCCATGGCGATGGTGTCTTGGGCGATGCTGTCGTAATAGCTCTTGCCGGTCAGCTGGCGCATTTCGTCAGCCACCAAGGTCTTGGTGCCCAGGCACTCGACGATGGAGGCGATGTAGAAGGGGCCGACGTCAACCACATAGGCCGACTCACCGCGCGAGGCCAAGACCTCACTGAAGCCATGGCCGGCCAGATGGGCTCCGGTGGCCGCAGCGGCGCGTTGGGCGCTGATCTTCAGCGGGTCGATCAGGTCGTAATTGACACCGGCTTGTTCGTAGCTGAGGGTGTCATTCGCGGAGGAGGGGGAGGAGGGGGCGTGCGTGCTCATGGGGTTGGATTATCGGTCAGGTCCGAGCCTTTAGAATCCGGCGCATGAGTTACCAGGTTCTCGCGCGAAAGTACCGTCCCCACAGCTTTGAAGAGTTGGTGGGTCAGGAGCATGTGGTGCAGGCCTTGGCCAATGCATTGACGCAGCAGCGTCTGCATCACGCCTATCTGTTCACCGGCACGCGGGGCGTGGGCAAGACCACGGTCTCGCGCATCCTTGCCAAGAGTCTCAATTGCACCGGGCCAGATGGTCAGGGCGGCATCACCGCCACGCCTTGCGGCGTCTGCGATGCCTGCCGCGACATCGATGCCGGTCGCTTTGTGGATTATGTTGAGCTGGACGCGGCCTCCAATCGCGGCGTCGAAGAAATCTCGCAGCTGCTGGATCAGTCGGTCTACAAGCCGGTGATGGGCCGCTTCAAGGTCTACATGATCGACGAAGTTCATATGCTCTCGAACACCGCCTTCAATGCGATGTTGAAGACGTTGGAGGAGCCGCCGGACTATCTGAAATTCGTGCTCGCCACCACCGATCCGCAGAAAGTGCCGGTCACCGTGCTGTCGCGCTGCTTGCAGTTCAATCTGCGGCCGATGGCGCCGCAGACGGTGCTGAGCCATCTCACCCAGGTCTTGCAGGCCGAGAGCGTGGCGGCCGATGCGGGCGCGCTGCGCTTGCTGTCGCGCGCTGCACGGGGCTCCATGCGTGATGCGCTATCACTGACCGATCAGGCGATTGCTTTTGGCGCCGGTAGCTTGGTGGAAGAGGGCGTGCGCCAGATGTTGGGCACGGTGGACCGTGGCCATGTGGTGGCCATTCTGGATGCCTTGATTGCCGCCGATGGCGCTGCCGTGGTGGCGCAGGCTGATGGTTTGCGCAGCCTGGGCTTGTCAGCGGCGGGCACGCTGGAGGACTTGGCGGGCTTGTTGCAGCAAATGGCCGTGGCCCAAGCCGCGCCGGGCGCTTTGATTGAGTCTGACCCTGATACGGCGGAAGCCATGCGCCTGTCCGCCATGCTGCCGGCCGATGAGATTCAGCTGATGTACAGCATGGCCTTGCATGGCCGCCAAGAGCTGGCCCTGGCGCCGGATGAATATGCCGGCATGCTGATGGTCTTGCTGCGCATGCTCAGCTTTCGGCCGGCGGGAGGTTCAGCGTCTTCCGGTGGCGGTGGGCAAGCGCTCGTGAAACCTGCCGCCCGTCCCGTGGCCCGGCCGGTTCCGGCATCAACTGCTGCTGCAACGGGTGTGCCCGCGGCTTCGTTTGCTAGCAATTCAGCGGCCACTGCTCATGCCCCAGCGCCCCGGACTGACGCATCGATGCAGTCTGCTCAGCCTGTGCAGGTGGCGCCAATGCAAGCGGTCGCGACGCCGGCTACAGCAGCCCCTGCTGCGGCGTCGCCAGAGGCTGAGCCAGAACCCGAACCAGAGCCTGCTTCAGAACCGGAGCCCTCGCCTGAACCAGCATCTGCAGCGGCGCTGCCACCGGTAGCGATGGCGGCCGCCTTGCAAGCGGCTGAGCCGGCGGCGCCGCCGTTCATGGCTTCGGCAGCGCCTGTTGCGTCTATTGAGTCTGTAGCGCCTGCCGCGGTCTCGGAACCCGAACTGCCCCCGGCCCCTGCCCCGGCCCCAGCTGCGCCCGCCTTTCGCGCCCGTACGTCCGAGGCGGATGCCAGCCATAGCGCACGCCTGCGCCCGCGCCCGGTGGTGCACAAGCCCGAGCCGGAGCCCGAGGATGATGTGCCGCCTTGGTTGGATGCGGCGCCGGCAGCCGACGATGAGGGCGGTGGCGGTCGCCCCTACGGCCCGTCGGATTTGAATGATGAGGGTGACGCTCAAGCCGATGGCGAGGACTGGTCGGCCGGCAATCGTGGCCGTCCTTCTTCAGCTGAGCGCAATGCTTATTTGTCCACCGCAGGCGCGGATGTGCCTTTGCGACCCACAGCGCTGGGCGAGCGCTGGGCTGACTTGATCCGGCCGCTCGGTTTGACGGCACTCACCCGTGAATTGGCCGTGCGCTCGGAATGCGTGGGGTTTGAGCAGCAGGGTGAAATGCAGATCTGGCGCCTGCGTGTCGAGCGAGAATCGCTGCGCCAGCCCGCGCTGCGCGACAAATTGCAAGCGGCGCTGGAAGCCGGCCTGCAACACAGCGTGCAAATCGAGATGGAAGCCGGCCCGGCCCATGATTCGCCGGCCCTGCGCGACGCTGCTGCCACACAGGCCAAGCAGCGCGCCGTGGAGCAAATCGTGATCAAAGACCCGCTGGCCCAGCAGTTGCTGGCTCAGTTCAAGACCGCGCGCATCGTGCCGGGCTCAATCAAGGCGCACTGACACCTGCAGGTGTTGCGGCGCCAATTTTTTTGAATTTAGAGGAGTAGTGAAAATGATGAAGGGTCAACTCGCCGGCTTGATGAAACAAGCCCAGGCCATGCAAGACAACCTCAAGAAGGCCCAGGAGGAACTGGCTTTTGTTGAGGTGGAAGGCCAGTCCGGCGCCGGCTTGGTGAAGGTCTTGATGACTTGCAAGAATGACGTCAAGCGCGTCACCATCGACCCCAGCCTGCTGGCTGACGACAAAGACATGCTGGAAGACTTGGTGGCCGCTGCCTTCAACGATGCCGTGCGCCGTGCCGAAGAAATCAGCGCCCAGAAGATGGGCAAGCTGACCGCCGGCATGCCTATGCCTCCGGGCATGAAGTTCCCCTTCTGATGACCTTGCCTTCATGCGCTTTGCGTCGCCCCGTCAAGGGTGCGGCGCGGCTTGCTTGGCCCAGCCGCTGCGGTGATCGCTTGGGCTGTGCCGGGTCTTGCGCCAATGAGGGCGAGCGCGCTGCGTTGCGGCTGCGCGCATGACGGTTCTTGATCAGCTGATCGAGGCGCTCAAGCGCCTGCCCGGCGTGGGCCAGAAGTCGGCCCAGCGCATGGCTTACCACCTGCTGCAACATGACCGCGATGGCGCGCGCAGCATGGCCTTGGCCCTGCAGGCGGCGGCCGAGCAAATCGGCCACTGCCAGCGCTGCCACACCTTCAGCGAGACGGCGCTGTGCGATATCTGTGCTGATGCCGGGCGTGATGCCAGCTTGCTCTGCGTGGTCGAGTCGCCGGCCGATCAGGCGGCGCTGGAGCGCAGCAATTCCTACAAAGGTTATTACTTCGTCTTGCTGGGCCGCGTGAGCCCGCTGGACGGCGTGGGCGTGCGCCAGATCGGCGCGGCTGAGCTGCTGGCGCGCGCGGCCGAGGCTGGCGTCACCGAAGTGATTTTGGCCACCAGCTTCACGGCGGAGGGCGAAGCCACGGCCCACGTGCTGGCCGAGGCCTTGCGTTCACGCGGCATTCGCGCCACCCGCTTAGCGCGCGGTGTGCCAGTGGGCAGTGAGCTGGAATATGTGGACTTGGGCACCATCGCCCATGCCCTGGTGGATCGCCGTTAGGCCGCCGCTGTGAACCCAAGCGACATTCCTTCATTCAATCCAGAAAGCTGACATGAGCCTCGCCAACACTGCCATCCTGATCGCTTGTTTGCTGCCCATCGCCTGTGCCGGGCTGGCCAAGGCCAAAGGCTTCTCGCGCATGGGCCGCAGCGACGGCTATGACAACAACAATCCGCGCGCCTGGCTGGCCAAGCAAAGCGGTTGGCAGGCGCGCGCCAATGCAGCGCAGGCCAATAGCTTCGAGGCCTTGCCTCTATTCATTGCCGGCGTGTTGGTGGCCCAGCAAATGCATGCGCCGCAAGAGCTGGTGAACAACCTGGCGCTGGGCTTTGTGGCGGCGCGGGTGGTTTATATCGGCCTTTACGTGGCCGATCTGGCCACGTTGCGCTCGCTGGTGTGGAGCGCTGGCGTGGCTTGCAGCGTGGCGCTGTTCTTCATCGGCTGAATCAGCGTTTGAACCGAGCGCTGGCCTGGCATTGCGGTGCAATCGCCAGGCCGGTGAGATCAGCGATGTGAGACCTGGCGAAAGCCGGTGTCGGCCGAGGCGGTGATGGAGCGGCCGCTGGGCTTGGCGTTACTGCGCGCGGGCTTGTTGCTGGCCTTGCTGGCGGTTTGCACACTGCGGCTCTTGACTGACTTTTGCTGCGCGAGCTTTTCGGTGCTGCGGCCCGTAGGGGTGTAAATCACCACGGTTTGGCCGGGCTTGAAGCGCGCCTTGGCATCCACCTTGTTCCACTGCGCGACCTGTTCGGCGCTGAGCTTATAGCGAGCCGCCAGCGAAGCCACGGTGTCGGCTTTGCCAGCCTTGAGGCTGCGCTTTTGCAGCGGCGGCACATCGGGGGCCAGGGCCAGGCTGGCGTTATCGGCCAGATGTTCGGACACGTCTTCTTGGCGCTGCGCCGAGCGCGGCACCAGCAGCGTCGAGCCCTGTTTGACCAGCATGCGCGGCGGGATCTTGTTGACGTCCAGCAGCTCCGACTCCGCCATGCCGACCTGGCGCGCGGCCTCGGCCGACTTCATGGTGCGCGGCACGACCCAGGCCGTCCAGCTGGCCAGTGGGCCGCGGTGGGCGGCCAGATTGACCGCGAAGGCGCTCGCGTTGTCGTAGGGCAAGAGCACTTGTGTGGTCTTGGCCGCCAGCATCACCGGCTTGTTCATCTGTGGGTTGAATTGCTTGAACTCATCCACGCTCATGCCGGCCAGGCGAGCGGCCACCGCCAAGTCCATATCGCGGTCAATATTGACGCTCAGGAAGTAGGGGTGGTTGGCCATGGGCGGCAGGGTCAGTGCGAACTTTTGCGGGTTCAAGACGATGTTCTTGACCGCCTGCAGCTTGGGGATGTAGTAGCGCGTTTCATCGGGCATTCGCAGGTTGTCGTAGTCGGTCGGCAGGCCGGCTTTTTGGTTGCGCTCGATGGCGCGCTGCACATTGCCCTGGCCCCAGTTGTAGGCCGCCAGCGCGAGTTGCCAGTCGCCGCCAAACTTCTTGTTCAGACGGCTCAAATAATCCAGTGCGGCGCGGGTGCTGGCCAGCACATCGCGGCGGTCGTCACGGAAGATGTTTTGCTTGAGGTCGAAGTCACGGCCAGTGGCCGGCACGAATTGCCACATGCCCGAGGCCTTGGCGGTGGACATGGCTTGCGGGTTGAAGGCGCTCTCGATGAAGGGCAGCAAGGCCAGCTCGGTGGGCATGCCGCGCTTTTCTACTTCTTCGATGATGTGGAACATATAGCGGCTGCCGCGCTCGGTCATGCGGGCCACGTAGTCGGGTCGGCTGCTGTAGTAGTTCTCGGCCTTGCGGACCAGATCGTTGTCCAACTCCGGCATGGCGAAACCGCTGCGCACACGCACCCACAAGTCTTCGCGAGCTTGCAAGGCGTCCAGGTCAATCACCATGCCTGGGTTCAGGCTGTCTTCCAGCAAGGCGCCGGCGGCCTCGCCGCTGGCGGCCGGGAGGCCGCTTTTGGCGCTGCTGCTGCCGGAGGGGCTCCAGGTGCGCGCCTGCAGATGGCGGTCGCTGGGGGTGGTGGCGCCATTGGCAGCGGTGTCGGTGCTGGTACTGGCGCAGGCGCTCAAGAGCAGGCTGATCAGCGCCACCAAGGGCAGGGTGGCGGAGCTTGGGCGGCTGTTTTTTGTCATCGGAATTCGTTCTTCCATGCCCGCAAACGGGCGAAGGTGGTGACCGGGCTGAGTTCAGCGGGCATCACCGAAGGATGGGTGCTGGCGGCTGCGGCAATCACGGCCGCTTCACTGCAGCGCAGGAATGGGTTGATCTGCAACTCCAGCGCCAGGCTGGAGGGCAGGGTGGGCAGGTCTTGCTCGCGCTGGGCGATGGCCCAGGTTTCATGCGCGGCCAGGGCCTGATTGGCGGGCTCGACCGCGCGGGCGAAGCGCAGATTCGACAAGGTGTATTCGTGGGTGCAGAACACCCGGGTGGCGGCGGGAAGGGTGGCCAATGCTTGCAAAGAGGCATGCATCTGCGCGGCCGTGCCTTCGAACAGGCGGCCGCAGCCGGCCGAGAACAAGGTGTCGCCGCAGAACAGTGCGGGGGCGTCCGCATCGGCGGGGTGTTCCAGGTAGTAGGCGATATGGCCGGCAGTGTGGCCGGGCACGTCGATCACTTGAAAGCGCAGGCCGAGCAAGTCCACGGTGTCGCCACCGTGCAGACCAATGCAAGGCTGCGGAATCACTTCATTGGCGGGGCCGTAGACGGGGCCATGCAGATGCGGGCGCAAAGCTTCAATGCCGCCCACATGATCGCCGTGGTGGTGCGTCACTAGAATGCCTGCCAGACGCAGGGAAAGGGCCGACAAGGCTTGCAGAACCGGGCTCGCGTCACCCGGATCGACGACGATGGCCTGCTGGCCGTCGTGAAGCATCCAGATGTAGTTGTCGCTGAAGGCTTTGATCGCCACAACTGTGCCAGTCACTGGGCGGCCTGCAACTAGTTCCATACTGCCTTGTTCATGCGGCGAGATCCATGACACGCGAAGATTCGATTATAGAGTTGACCGACTGGTTGCAGACCCCGCCCGGCCAGTATCTGCTGGCCTGGGAGCAGGCGCAGTTCGATGCGGCTGTGGGCGATATTTTTGGCTTTCACGCGCTGCAACTGGGCCTGCCTGAATTGGCCGGCCTGCGCAGCAACCGCATGCCCCACCGCTGGCTGGCCAGCGACGGCGCGCAGTGCGCACAAGCGACGCTGCTGTGCGACTTCGATGCCCTGCCATTCGATAGCAATAGCTTGGACTTGCTGCTGTTGCCCCACTCGCTTGAACTCGCGCATGACCCACATCAGGCGCTGCGTGAAGCCGAGCGGGTTTTGCGGCCCGAAGGGCGGCTCCTGATTTCGGGCTTGAATCCGGCCAGCTTGTGGGGCCTGAGGCAGAATCTCGGCTCCGTGCTGCCGGGCCAAGGCCCCATGTTCTTGCCCCAGGAGGGCGAATTCATCGGCTACTGGCGCCTGCGCGATTGGTTGCGCTTGCTGAATTTCGAGGTTGATGCCGCGCAGTTTGGTGCTTACGCACCGCCTTTGCGCAGCACGCGCTGGTTGCAACGCTGGTCCTGGGTGGAGGGCATTGGCTCGCGCTGGTGGCCGGTGCTCGGCGCAGTTTATTTTCTGGTGGCGGTCAAGCGGGTGCGCGGCATGCGCTTGGTTGGGCTGGAGCGTCAGCGCAAAAAACAGCACCGGGTCGCGGCCGCGCCGGTGGTGGCCAGGCAGCATCACAAGAAGTCCATTTTCGAGAATCCATGAATCAAGCCCCTAGTCCAAGTCCGAGTACTCCCAGCGCCGCAGCGCCCGCCATGCCAAAGCCCGTGGTTGTCATCTACACCGACGGTGCCTGCAAGGGCAACCCCGGCCCCGGCGGCTGGGGCGCTTGGCTGAGCGCCGGTGGGCACGAGAAAGAGTTGTTTGGCGGCGAGGCCAATACCACCAATAACCGCATGGAGTTGACGGCGGTGATCGAGGCCCTGGCCTCGCTCAAACGCACCTGCCAAGTCACCGTGTTCACCGACAGCGAATATGTGCGCAAAGGCATGACCGAGTGGATCTCGGGCTGGCAGCGCCGCGGTTGGAAGACGGCCGACAACAAGCCGGTCAAAAACGCCGACCTTTGGCAGCGCCTGGATGCCTTGCGCAAGCTGCATCAAGTCGAGTGGCGCTGGGTCAAGGGCCATGCCGGCGACCCGGGCAATGAGCGCGCGGACAGCCTGGCCAATCGGGGCGTAAGCCTGGCTGGGCGTTAATCCCATCAGCGGGGCGGCCGATTCTGCTCGGCGGCGCCGCGCCTTGCTGGGCAAGGACGACGCCATCACCGCCACTCATGGCCAGCATCCGGTCTTTCATGCCCTTGCTGGCTGGCATTCCCGGCCAAAGCCCGTAGAGTGCGCGCTCGGAGAACCTCAAGCATGACGCTGAACGAAAAGAATATGAAGCCAAAGTCCTGGGTCAAGCCCGTCGCCGTGCTCGCACTAGTGCTTTTGGCGGGTGGCGCCTATTTTTGGCAAAACGGGGCGCCAAGCGCGCTGGGCGGCGCCAATGGCAAGCCGGACGCTCATGGCGGGGCCGCGCAGAAGAACAAGGGTGCAGCCAGTGCCATCGCTGTCGAAGCCGGCCGTGTCGAGGCGCTAGACCTTTCGGTGGACGCGCAAGCCGTCGGTACGCTGCGGGCGCGCCAGTCGGTGACGCTCAAGCCTGAGGTCAGCGGCCGTATCACCAAGCTGGGCTTTGTAGATGGTCAGCGGGTGCGTCAAGGTCAGGTGCTGGTGCAACTGGATGACAGCTTGCAAGCCGCGCAGCTGCAACAAGCCGAGGCGCAAGCCAGCATCGCGCGGACCAATCTGGCCCGTAACCGCGAACTGCTGGCGCAGAGTTTTGTCAGTGCCAGCGTGGTGGATCAGGCCTTGGCGACCTTGCAAGTGGCCGAGGCACAAGTGGCCCTGAGCCGTGCCCAACTGGGCCGCATGCAGGTGCGTGCGCCTTTTGATGGCGTGGCCGGCATCCGTGCCGTCAATCTGGGCGATTACGTCAAAGATGGCAGCGACCTGATCGCGGTGGAAGACGCCTCCACCATGTGGGTGGACTTCCGCCTGCCCGAGCGCTTTGTGCCACAGCTCAAGCTCGGCCAGGCCGTGAGCCTGAGCCTGGACGCTTTGCCTGGCCGCACGTTTACCGCCCTGGTCGAGGCCGTGGACACCACGCTGGAGGCCAATGGCCGCAGCCTGCTGGTGCGTGCCAAGCTGGCCGGCGCCCATGCCGAGTTGCGCAGCGGTTTATTCGCACGCGTGCGGGTGGAGTTCTCCAAACATCAAAACGCCTTGCTGGTGCCGGAAGAGGCCTTGGTGCCCCAGGGTGGCAAGCAATACATCATCAAGCTGGTGACGGACGGCGCGGGAGGCTTCAAGGCCCAGCGCATCGAAGCCAAGCTGGGCCTGCGCATGCCGGGCAAGGTGGAGTTGCTTGAAGGCGTGCAGGCCGGCGACCGGGTGGTGACGGCCGGCCAGAGCAAATTGCTCAAGGGTGAGGGTCAGGCCTTGACCGTGGTGGATGTGGATAAGCAGGGCAAGGCCCGCGGGGCAAGCCAGGCTTCTGCCGCCTCAGCTGCCGCAGCCTCGGGCAGCGCTGCTGCCAAGCCACCCGCCAGCGCGGCCAGCAAGTGAGCCGCGCATGAAGATCTCTGAACTCTCTATCCGCCGCCCCGTCTTCGCGACGGTGATGTCGCTGCTGCTTCTGCTGGTGGGCTTGGTGTCCTTCGGCCGCTTGTCGCTGCGCGAGTACCCGCGTATCGACGAGCCGGTGGTGACGGTCAGCACCCGCTTGGTGGGCGCCTCGAGTGAGGTGATCGAAGGGCAGATCACCAAGCCGCTGGAAGACTCCATTGCTGGCATCGACGGGGTGGAGATCCTGACCTCCAGCTCGCGCACCGAGAACAGCCAGATCACCGCCCGCTTCAAGCTTGAGAAGAACCCTGATGTGGCCGCTGCCGATGTGCGCGACCGCGTCGCCCGGGTGCGCGGGCGCCTGCCCGACGCGGCCGATGAGCCGGTGGTGGCCAAGGTGGAGGCAGATGCGCAACCCACCATCTGGATTGCGTTTTCCAGCGAAACGCTGAACCCGCTGCAGATCACCGATTTGGTGGAGCGCGTGGTCAAGCCGCGCTTGCAAACCATCACCGGCGTGGCCGATGTGCAGACCGGCGGCGACCGCAAATACGCCATGCGCATCTGGCTCGACGCCGATCGTCTGGCCGCTTACAAGCTGACCGTGCAGGATGTGGAAGACGCCTTGCGGCGCCAGAACCTGGAAGTGCCGGCCGGCCGCATCGAGAGCCAGCAGCGCGAGTTCAGCGTCACGGCGCGCACCGACATCAACACGGTGGCCGAGTTCGCCGAAGTCATCGTCAAGCAAAGCAGCGGTGCGCCGGTGCGCTTGAAAGATGTAGCGCGGATCGAGGAGGCTGCGGCCAGTGAGCGCTCGCGGGTGCGCCTGAACGGCGTGCCGGCGGTCAGCTTGGGCGTGGTGCGCCAGGCGACGGCGAATCCGCTGGAGGTCTCGGCCGGGGTGCGCGAGATGCTGCCCAAACTGCAGCTTGATCTGCCCGACAGCATCAAGGTGCAGCTGGCCAATGACAACTCCATCTTCATCGACCGCTCGATCCAGTCGGTCTATCACACCATCGCCGAGGCGGTGGTGCTGGTGGCCTTGGTGGTGTTTGTGTTCCTGCGCACGCTGCGTGCCTCCATCATCCCCTTGGTGACGATTCCGATCAGCTTGATCGGCAGTTTTGCGCTGATGGCCGCCGCCGGCTTCACCGTCAATACGCTGACCTTGCTGGCCTTGGTGCTGGCCATCGGCCTGGTGGTGGACGATGCCATCGTGGTGCTGGAAAACGTCTTCCGCCATATCGAAGAGGGGCTGGAGCCTTTCCAAGCCGCACTCAAGGGCGCGAAAGAAATCGCCTTCGCCGTGTTGGCCATGACCATGACGCTGGCCGCAGTGTTCGCGCCCTTGGCTTTCACGCCCGGCCGCACGGGCCGGCTGTTCGTTGAGTTCGCGCTGACCCTGGCCGGCGCCGTGGTGGTGTCGGGCTTTGTGGCGTTGACGCTGACGCCCATGATGTGCAGCAAGCTGCTGCGCCATAACCCCAAGCCCACGCGGTTTGACCAGGGCATGGAGCGGGTGCTGGTTGCCATCAGCGATAGCTACGCCCGGGCTTTGCGCCGGGCTTTGGGCATGCGCTGGGTGGTGGTGGCCTTGATGCTGGTGTCGGGCGCGGGTAGCTGGTATTTGTTCAGCACCGCCAAGTCCGAGCTGGCCCCGGTGGAAGACCGCGGCGTGGTCTTCATGCCCGTCACCGGGCCGGATGGCGCGACCATGGAGTTCACCGCCCGTTATCTGGATGCGGTGGATCGCATCGCTGCCGGCTACCCCGAATTCGACCGCGTGTTTTTGTTTGCGGGTGGCGCCACGGTGAACTCAGGCACGGCCATTTTGCGCACCGTGGACTGGGGTGACCGCACGCGCAGCACGCAAGAGATTGCCCGCAGCATGCTCCCACAGGTCAATCTGCTGCCAGGCGTTCAGGCTTTTCCCATCACCCCAGCCAGCCTGGGCCAGGGCTTCCGTGAGCGGCCGATCAACTTCGTGGTGGTCACCAGCGACAGCTATGCCAATCTGGCCACGCTGACGCAAAGCTTCATGGCCGAGATGGCCAAGAACCCGGGCCTGATCCAGCCCGACAACGACCTGCGCTTGAACAAGCCCGAGCTTTTCATGGATGTGGACCGCGAGCGAGCGGCCGATTTGGGTGTGTCGGTGGACGCGATTGCCCGCACGGTGGAGACCATGTTGGGCAGCCGTGCAGTCACGCGCTACAAGCGCGGCGCCGATCAATACGATGTGATGGTGCAGACCGAGGCCGCTGGCCGCGCCACGCCCGAGCAGATCGAGCGCTTGTTTGTGCGCGGCCGAGGCGATGTGATGGTGCCGCTGAGCAGCTTGGTCAAGGTGCGCGAGGCGGTCAGCCCGCGCGAGTTGAACCACTTCAACCAACGCCGCTCGGTCGCCTTCACCGCCAATCTGGCGCCGGGCTATTCGCTCGGCGAGGGCCTGGCCTTCATGGATGCCACGGCCAAGAAGCTCTTGCCACTGGGCTATGCGACTGAGTTGAACGGCGTGTCGCGCGAGTTCAAGAGCAGCAGCGGTGCGTTGGGCCTGGTGTTCGTGCTGGCGTTGCTCTTCATCTTCTTGGTGTTGGCGGCACAGTTTGAAAGCTTCATCGACCCCTTCGTCATCATGCTGTCGGTGCCCCTTTCCATGGTGGGCGCGCTGCTGGCGCTGAAGTGGGCGGGGGGCACGCTCAATGTCTACTCGCAAATCGGCCTGATCACGCTGGTGGGCTTGATCACCAAGCACGGCATCTTGATCGTCGAGTTCAGCAATCAGCTGCGCCAGCAAGGGCGCTCGGTGATGGATGCGGTCGTTGAAGCCTCGGCCCTGCGCCTGCGCCCCATTTTGATGACCACGGGCGCCATGGTGCTCGGGGCCTTGCCTTTGGCCCTGGCCAGCGGCGCGGGGGCGGAGAGCCGCCAGCAAATCGGCTGGGTCATCGTGGGCGGCATGAGCTTGGGCACTTTGCTCACCCTGTTTGTCGTGCCCACCATGTATAGCTTGTTCGCGCGCAAGAGCACGCCCGGCGCCATCATGACGCCGGCGGTGGAGGGCGCGGACTAAGCGCGGCAAAGCCAAGGGTATTCACGGCCGGGCCAGCGTTGGCGGCGCATGCGAATATGCAGCGCCTGCCACTTCGGGAATCTGCCGTGAATTTTGCTTGCCGCCGCTCGTCCCCTTTGCTGCTTGCCCTGGCTGTTCAACTGGCCGGGCTGGCTGGCATGCTCATGGCGCCACCTGCGGCCCAGGCCGTGCCGGGCACCTTGCGTTTTTGCGCGCCCGGCAGCCCCAAGACTTTCGATCCGGCCAATACGGATTCGGGCGTTGATCACATCGCCACTTTGCCGATCTACTCGGGCCTGGTGGACAACGATTTGGCCAGCGACAAGATCCTGCCCTCGCTGGCCGAGAGCTGGACCATCAGCCCGGATGGCAAGACCTACCGCTTCAAGCTGCGCCACGGCGTGAAGTTCCACAGCACGGCCTGGTTCAAGCCGACGCGTGACTTCAATGCCGACGATGTGCTGTTCACCTTCACCCGCTTGCTGGACCCCAAGAGCAGCTACCAAAAGGCCTATCCCACCATCTCGCCCTACGTGCCCTCGCTGGGCTGGGACAAGCTGATCCTCAGCGTCGACAAGCTGGCCGAGGACGAGGTGCAGATCAAGCTCAGCGGTGTGGATGCCTCCTTTCTCGGCAGTTTGGGCTTTGCCTTTGTCGGCATCCAGTCGGCTGAATATGCGGCGCAGCTGCTGCGCAGCGGCAAGCCCGGTCAGATTGCCACCCAGCCAGTGGGCACCGGGCCCTTTGTGTTCAAGAGCTTTCAGCCCGATAGCGTGATTCGCTACAGCCGCAATCCCAGCTACTTTCTGAAGGATGTGCCGCTGAGCGACAACCTGGTCTATGCCATCACCGTAGACCGTAACGTGCGAACTCAGCGGCTCAAGCGCAATGAGTGCGATATCGCGCCCATCACCGGTTCGGTGGATCTGGCCGAGTTGCAGCAAGAGCCGGGCATCACTATCCAGTCCGTCCCTGGCATGAATATTGGCTTTCTGGCTTTCAATCTGAAAAAGCCGCCGCTGGACAAACTGGCCGTGCGCCAGGCCCTGGACATGGCCATCGACAAGCCGGCCATCATCAAAACCGTGTTCGGCAAGGGTGGGGTGGTGGCTGACTCCTTCATGCCCATGATCAATTGGGCGCATGACGGCTCGCTCAAAGCGCAGCCTTACGCGCCCGAGCAAGCGCGGGCGCTGCTGCAAAAGGCCGGGGTGAAAGACCTGAGCCTCACGCTTTGGGCCATGCCGGTGCAGCGCTTTTACAACCCCAATGCCCAGCTGATGGCTCAGATGATTCAAAGCGACTGGGCCAAGGTGGGCGTGCAGGCCAAGATCGTCACCTACGAGTGGGGCGAGTACCTCAAGCGCATTGATGCTGGCGAGCATGACACCGCCTTGCTCGGCTGGAATAGCGAGGTGGAACCCGCCAGCACGGCCGGTCAGCTGGCCTGCGGCGCGGCGAGCGCCAGCTTTTTTTGCGACAAAGACTTTGATGCCACCATCACTGCCGCCAAGCAGACCCTGGATGTGGCGGAGCGCAAAAAGCTCTACGCCAAGGCCCAGCAGATCGCGATGAAGCAGCTGCCCTGGAGCCCGATTGCCAATGGTGCCATGAGCGTGGCCCTGCGCAAGAATGTGCTCGGCTTCCAGCTCGGGGTGGACGGCACCATCCGCTTTGATGGCGTGACCCTGCGTTGAGGCCCGCGGCCTGCCCGTAAAATCCGGGCCAGCACAGCAGACCAGAGAGAAGCCCCCGATGAGCATCAAGAGCGACAAATGGATACGCCGCATGGCGGAGCAGCACGGCATGATCGAGCCCTTCGAGCCCGGCCAGATCCGCGCCAACGCCGCCGGCGAGAAAATCGTCAGCTACGGCACCTCCAGTTATGGCTATGACATCCGCTGCGCGCCCGAGTTCAAGGTCTTCACCAATGTCTACAGCAGCGTGGTCGACCCCAAGAACTTCGACGATAAGAGCTTTGTCGACATGGAGGGCGACCACTGCATCATCCCGCCCAATAGCTTTGCCTTGGCGCGCACGATGGAGTACTTCCGCATCCCACGCAATGTGCTGACCATCTGCTTGGGCAAGAGCACTTATGCGCGTTGCGGCATCATCGTCAATGTCACGCCCTTCGAACCCGAATGGGAAGGCTATGTGACGCTGGAGTTCAGCAACACCACGCCGCTGCCGGCCAAGATCTACGCGGGCGAAGGCTGCGCCCAAGTGCTGTTCTTTGAGAGCGACGAGGTCTGCGAGACCAGCTACAAGGACCGCGGCGGCAAGTACCAGGGCCAGACCGGCGTGACCTTGCCGAAAACTTGAATGAAATCAGCCGGTGAATCACCGGCTTTTTGCGATTTAAGTTTGGCGCGAGCCCGGCATCATGAGGCCATTCCCTGCTTCTGAGCCGAGGCCGCCCCATGATCATCCCGCTGCACCTCATTCCTGACCATCAGCACAACGCCTTGCCGCTGTATGCCCTGGACGGCGTGGCCGTGGCTGTGGACCCCTCCTTGCGCCCGCAGCATCAGCTGCTGGATCTGTGCATGCCCGTCGTCGGCCCGGCCGACCCGGCCGATTTGCAGCGCTTCCAGGCCTTGATGGCGGCCGAGGGCATCAGCCTGCAAGCCACCCGCATGATGTATGACCGCCTGTACGCTTGCGAGCGCCTGGCCCAGGGCCACGCCAGCCCCAACCCGGCCTTGCGCGAACTGGCGATGCACTTGTTCAACAGCTATCAGCAGGCAGGCGCCTGGATTGGTTTGGTGCATTGAGGTGCTGAGCCGCTAAACCCGTGCACCTCAGCAAGCCCAGGCTTGCGTCTCCACTGAGCCCTCGAACTTCGAGGGCTTTGTCGTTTCTGGGCTGAGCGGGGAGCCAAGCTGCCCTCAAAGCGCTGTCAGCCAATCGCAGCGCAAACGGCCTCTGCGATGCAGGCCGCGGCGCCAACTGGCATAGCCGTTCGGCAGCACATAGCCAATCAGGCACAGGGGCAGTAGGGGCCAATCATGCAGAAGCAGCAGCACCGGCAGCGCCATCCAGCCCATCACCCAGGCTGTCAGCACCAGGTCCCAGGCATAGAGCTCGACCGGGTGGCGGGCTTGATGCAGCAGCAGCCAGCGCTTGATTTGGGTCAGTTGCAGCAGAGTCATACCCACCTCGAACAGCCAGATTGGAGGGCGGCGCGAGGCTGGCTATTGTCAGTTTCGCGTCAGCCTCTTTATCCGTCATTTGAGGGTGAATGGCTAGCCCTGTTTCTGGGTATTTGTTTTTGGTGTTTGGGCTTGAATTCAGTGCTGGAGCTTGAGCGTGGCCGCGACTTCAATCATGGTGCATGGGCTGGATTTCAGCTCTGAAGCTTGAAGGTGGCCACGACTTCAATCATGGCGCGGGCTTGTTGCTGCAGGCTCTCGGCAGCGGCGGCGCTTTGTTCCACCAGGGCGGCGTTTTGCTGGGTGGCTTGGTCCAGTTGGGTCACCGTCTCGCCGATCTGCGTGACGCCTTGGCTTTGCTCCTTGCTGGCCGAGCTGATGGTGTTGACGATTTCGCTCACCTGCTGAATCGCGCCCAGCACCCGGCCCATGGTGACGCCGGCCTGATCGACCAGGCTGGAGCCGTCTTCCACCTGCTGCACGCTGGTGGCGATCTGGGCGTGGATTTCCTTGGCGGCATTGGCGGCGCGTTGCGCCAGGCTGCGCACCTCGGAGGCCACCACCGCAAATCCCTTGCCTTGCTCGCCCGCCCGCGCGGCTTCGACGGCCGCATTCAGGGCCAGGATATTGGTCTGGAAGGCGATGCCGTCGATCACCGAGATGATGTCTTCGATGCGGTGCGAACTGCTATTGATGGCCTTCATGGTGTCCACCACCTGGCCGAAGATCTTGCCGCCCTCCACGGCAATCTCGGAGGCGCCGCGGGCCAAGTGATTGGCTTGCTCGGCACTTTGGGCGTTCAGCCGCACTGTGTCGCTCAGCGTGGCCATGGTGGCCGAGGTTTCTTCCAGTGAGGCGGCCTGGCTTTCGGTGCGGTTGGACAGATCCAGGCTGCCCACGGCGATTTCGGAGGAGGCGGTGGCGATCTGATTGGCGGCATCGCGCACATGCGAGATCAGCGCCACCAGGCTGGCTTGCATGGTGACCACCGAGGCCAGCACGCTGCCCGGGCGGGCGGTTTCGCCGCCCTCGATATGGCCGAGATCGCCATTCGCCACCCGGCCTACGGCGCGCCGCAGCGCCACCGGCTCAGCCCCCAGGGCTCGGTGCAAATTGCGGATGATCATGCCCGCCACGGCCAGCGAGGCGAACAAGGCCAGGGCCGAGACCAGCATGAGGCCTAGGCGCCAGCGCCACATGCTGGCCTGCGCCGCCTGGGCTTTGTGCTGAGCCTCTTGCTCGGCGACTTCGGTGTCGCGGCGCAGCAGCTTGTTCAGCTTGACCAGCAGGGGAATGCCTTCAGCATTCATGCGGGTCGTGGCCTCGTCCCGGTCGCCGGTGAGGCCCATATTGATGATGTTCAGCGCGATCGGGGCGTAGGTCTGCTCGAGCTGCTTGGCCTCATTGGCGGCTTGCTTGGCGGCCTCGTCCATATCGGTGGCAGCCGCGACGGCGCTGCTGAAGCGGCCCAGCAAGTCCTGCACTTCCTTGTGGGCGGCGCTGGCGGCGGCGGCCTGCTGTTCGCGCTCGGCCGGGCTATTGGCCAGCAAGAGGTTCTGGGTGGCGATGGCGCGGTCTTTCATCGCCCCGCCAAGCCGGCTCAGCAATTGCGAGCGCTGGTTGCTGCCCTCGGCGAAGCTGACGAAAGCCTCATTGGATTGGCCCAGGGCGGCGACCGCAAGCAGGGCGACCAGAAGGCAGAGCCCGGCGAGTGCGCCAAAGGCCAGGAGCAGTTGTCGACGGATCGTCATGCGGTGTCTCCTTGACTTGTGTGCTGCCGGTGCTCCGGCGCCCACTTTTCTGTCAATGAGTATGCCGCGTAACGCGAAAAACATACGGTCAAATCTCGGTGCTTTGCTCGCTATTTCACGGCGGGGCCCGAGCGTGCTGGCCCTTTGTCGCTTCTGACTTCAAGGCGGCCGGCGTGGCGCTGCTGCGCATCTAGAATCGCCCGCTCCTCTTGCCCACCTGCGAAAGCCTTGTCATGCCCACAGCCTTGCGGACGCCGCGTTTTCAGTCTGTCTTTTCCGCCCTAGTGCTTTGCGCGCCCATGCTGCTGGGTTCGGCCTGGGCCGCTGGGACTGCACCTCAGGCGAATCTGCTGGCCGCAGCCCAGCGGGAACAAGCGCCTTTGCTCAAGAGCCTGGAGCAGTTCGTCAATATCGAGACCGGCAGCCGTGAGGTCGCAGGGCTCAAGCAATTGGCGGGCGTGTTGGCCGAGCGCCTGCGCGCGCTTGGCGGCGAGGTGGAGCTGCTGGCACCCAGCGAGGTCTACCGCATGGAAGACACGCCGGAAGAACTGGGTCAGCATGTCAAGGCCGTGTTCCGTGGCAAGGGCAGCAAGAAGATCTTGCTGATCGCGCATATGGACACCGTTTACCCGGCCGGCATGCTGGCGCGCCAGCCCTTTGGTATCCGCGAAGACCGGGCCTATGGCTTGGGCATTGCTGACGACAAGCAAGGCCTGGCCACCGTTTTGCACTTGCTGGCGATGCTGAAGTCGCTGAATTTTGAGGACTACGGCCAGATCACCGTGCTCTTCAATGCGGATGAAGAAATCTCCTCACCCGGCTCGCGTGCCATCCTCACCCGCTTGGGGGCCGAGCATGATGCGGTGATGTCCTTCGAAGGCTCGGGCGCCACCGCCGATCATGTGTCGCTGGCTACCGCCGGCATTGCCTCGGTGAACCTGACGGTGCATGGCCGCGCCACCCATGCGGGCGGGGCGCCGCAGTTTGGCGTCAATGCCTTGTACGAGTTGTCGCATCAAGTGCTGCAGATGCGTGATTTGTCCGACCCGCTGACAGGCGTCAAGCTCAACTGGACCATGGCCAAGGCCGGCATCGTGCGCAATATGATCCCGCCGCTGGCCACGGCCGAAGCCGATGTCCGAGTGCTGCGGGTGCAGGATTACGACGCGCTGGAGCAAAAGCTGCAGCAGCGCATCCAGAACCGGCTCTTGCCGGAAGCCCGGGTGGAGCTGAAATTTGAGCGCCGCCGTCCGCCCCTGGAGGCTACCCCCGTGTCACAGGCTTTTGCCGAACATGCCCGGCGCATTTATGCCGAGCTGGGTTTGCAGCTGCGCGTTGATGCGGTGGCGGCCGGTGGCGGCACCGATGCCGCCTTTGCCGCGCTGCGCGCCACTGGCCCGGTGGTGGAGCGCTTTGGCTTGCGCGGCGCCGGCGCCCACACCAGTGATGCGGAATATGTGCTGATCAGCTCCATCGTGCCGCGTCTGTACCTGGCTGCAGGCATGGTGATGGCCTTCTCGCGCGGTGAAGTGCCTGCGCAGCCCTGAGGGCTGAGCCGCAGCGCCTCTTGCCCTGTGCAACTGACACAGCGCCACCGCCCGGCGCTGGCGAAATTTTTTTAACCCCATGTCTTTTGGCAATGCCGCGTTCAGCCTGTAGGCTTCGCGGCTTTGTTCTTGAACCTAGCCTGAGAAACACAACGCGCATGAAACAAAAGAAGAATCCCTACGGTTTGCCCGGCAGCGCTGCGCAGGCCCTGAGCCTGGGCCTGAGCTTGGGTCTGATGGCCTCCGCACAGGCGGGTGAGGGCATGTGGATGCCCCAGCAATTGCCCCAAATCGCCAAGGATCTGAAGGCCGCCGGCCTGCAGCTGGACCCCGCCAAGCTGACTCAGCTGACCGAGTTCCCCATGGGCGCCGTGATCAGCCTGGGTGGCTGCACCGCCTCCTTCGTGTCGCCGCAAGGCTTGGTGGTGACCAACCACCACTGCGCTTACGGCAGCATTCAGTACAACTCGACGCCTCAGCGTGACCTGCTGAAGAACGGCTTTTTGGCCGCTTCCCTGGGCGATGAGTTGCCGGCCGCGCCCGGCAGCCGTGTCTATGTGACCGTGGCCGTCAGCGACGTCAGCGACAAGGTGCTGGACGCCAAGACCCAAGGTTTGAACGGCAAGGCCCGCGTTGACGCGATCGAAGCCAAGCAGAAGTCCCTGACCGCGGCTTGCGAGCAAGACGCCGGCCACCGCTGCCAAGTTGCCAGCTTCTACGGCGGCCTGCAGTACCAGCTGATCAAGCAGATGGAAATCCGCGACGTGCGCCTGGTGCATGCGCCGGCGCTGGGCGTGGGCCTGTTCGGTGGCGACACCGACAACTGGATGTGGCCGCGCCACACCGGTGACTACAGCTTCTACCGCGCCTATGTGGGCCCGGACGGCAAGCCGGCCGACTTCAACGCCGCCAACAAACCTTACGAGCCCAAGCATTTCCTCAAGCTGGCCTCCAAGCCGCTGAATGAAGGCGACTTCGTCATGGTCACCGGCTACCCCGGCCGCACCAACCGCCACCGCCTGCCGGCCGAGGTGGACTTCGCCTTCGGTTGGGAGCAGCCCACCCGCATCAAGCTGATGGGTGAGCAACTGGCCCTGATCAAGCAGGAAACCGCTGGCCGCCGCGAAGCCGAAATCGCCATGGCCGACCGCGTGGCCGGCCTGGGCAATTACTTCAAGAACCTGCAAGGCCAGCAAGCCAGCTACGAGGGCAGCGACATCCTGGCCCGCAAGAGCCAGGCTTTTGCTGAGTTGAAGCAGTGGATCAGCGCCGACGCCGGCCGCAACAAGCTCTACGGCGCCGATATCGCCAAGGTGGAAAGCCTGCTGGCCCAGCGCCAAGCCATCAGCCGCGCCGAGATCTTGCTGGACCTGAGCGCCCCGCGCCTGCTGGGCACCGCCCGCACCTTGCTGGAAAACGCCCACCAGCAAGCCAAGGCCGATGCCGAGCGCAAGCCCGGCTTCCAGGCCCGCGACCAACGCCGCCTGAGCCAAGGCCTGGAAGCACTGGACAAGCGCTATGACGAGCAAGTCGACAAGCGCTTGACCGCCCACTTCCTGGCCCGCTACCTGGCCCAGCCCGCCACGCAATTGAATGCGCCGCTGCTGGCCGCCCTGGGCCTGCAAGCTGGCATGGATGAGGCCGCCATCAAGGCCCGCCTGGATGTGGTTTACGCCGGCAGCAAGCTGGCCAACAAGGCCGAGCGCATGGCTTGGTTGAAGAGCGATGTGGCTGGCTTCAAGGCCAGCGACGACGCCTTCATCAAGGCCGCCGTGGCCCTGTATGCCGATGACGAAGCGCGCGAAAACCGCGACAAGGAAATCGCAGGTCAGATCAACCAAGCCTATGGCAACACCATGAAGGCCCTGATCGCTTTCAAGGCCAGCAAGGGCGAAGCCGTTTACCCCGACGCCAACAGCACGCTGCGCGTGGCTTTCGGCAAGGTCGAGGGCCGCAAGGGCGCGGTGGACGGCGGCGACTGGCATGCCTTCACCACCTTGCGCGGCATTCCTGCCAAGCACAAGGGCGAGGGCGAGTTCAATGCTCCGGCCGAACAGCTGGCGGCCATCAAGGCCCGCAAGTTTGATAACTACGGCGTCGCCGCGCTGGACTCGGTGCCGGTCAACTTCCTGGCCACGCTGGACACGACCGGCGGCAACTCCGGCTCGCCGGTCTTGAATGACCGTGCCGAGCTGGTCGGCCTGCTGTTTGACGGCACGCTGGACAGCGTCATCGATAGCTGGGACTTCGATGCCAAGAAGTCGCGCAGCATCTGTCTGGATGCCCGCTACATGCTCTGGCAGATGAAGGTGGTCGACAAGGCCCAGCGCCTGCTGGGCGAAATGGGTGTGAAGTAAGCAGCAGGGTAGCGCGGATCAAGCTTCGCGAACTGCCAGACCCCGGCTTGTAGGGGTTTGCTGAACAGAGGGCTGTTTGCACAATGCAGGCAGCCCTTTTTCTTTGTCGACTTCCAACTTCAGGACGGCCGCACATGATTCTTGACCACATTGGCATCCCCGTCAGCGACTATGCCGCCGCCAAGCAATTCTTCACCCAAGCCTTGGCGCCGCTGAATATCAGTCTCGTGCTGGAAGTGAAAGGCTGGGCGGGCTTTGGCCGCGCGGGACGGCCGCAGTTCTGGTTCGGTCCGGGCGAGAGCGGCGCGGTGGCCGCGCCCCAGCACATCGCTTTCGCAGCAGAGAACCGCGCCCAGGTGCGGGCCTTTTACGAGGCCGCCTTGCAAGCCGGTGCCAAAGACAATGGCGCGCCCGGCATTCGCGAGATTTACCACCCGAACTATTACGGCGCCTTTGTGATCGGGCCGGACGGGCATAACGTCGAGGCTGTATGCCATTTGCCGACCGAATGATCGATCCGCATGCTTCCTCTCTGAGGACCGAGGCCGTGATCGTTCTGACGACCGAGCGCCTGCGCTTGCGCCATATGACGGTGGATGACGCCGCCTTCATGCTGCGCTTGCTGAATGAGCCCTCATGGCTGCGCTTCATTGGCGACCGCGGCGTCAAGACCCTGGCCGATGCGCAAAGCTATATCTTGAACGGACCGGTGGAGATGGTGAGCCGCCTGGGCTTTGGCTTTTACATCGTGGAGCGCAAGGACCAAGCTGGACCGGTGGGCCCGGTCGCCCCGGTCGGCATTTGCGGCCTGGCCAAGCGGCCCTATCTGGCCGATGTGGACATCGGCTTTGCCTTTTTGCCCGAGTTTTGGGGCCGGGGCTATGCCTTTGAGGCCGCTGCGGCGGTGTTGGATCTGGCGCACACGCGGCTAGGCTTGCGGCGCGTGCTGGCCACCGTGCGCCCAGGCAATCAAAGCTCGATCAAGCTGCTGGAAAAGCTGGGGCTGAGTTATGACAAAACCATGCCGCACCCGCTGGGCGATAGCGCCGAGGGTGCCCGCGAGTTGCTGCTTTATGCCTATGAGGCGCCAGGCCAGCCGGCGGCTTGAATCGGCGTGGTGGCCGAGGCGGGCTGAGCTTTGCTGCCCACCCGGCTTCAGAGCTTGAAGCTGCCCGGCACCAAGATCTCGCGCCCGACCGATTGAATCTGCGTGTGGCCGCAAAACGCCATGCTGACGTCCAATTCCTTGTGAATGATCTCCAGCGCCTTGGTCACGCCGGCTTCACCCATGGCGCCCAGGCCGTAGAGAAAAGCGCGGCCGATGTAAGTGCCACGCGCACCCAGGGCCCAGGCCTTGAGCACGTCTTGGCCGCTGCGGATGCCGCTGTCCATATGCACTTCGATCTGATCGCCCACGGCGGCCACGATGCGGGGCAGGGCATGGATGCTGGACTCGGCACCGTCCAGCTGCCGGCCACCATGGTTGCTGACGATGATGGCATCGGCGCCGCTTTGCGCCGCCAGCCGGGCGTCCTCTACATCCATGATGCCTTTGAGGATGAGCTTGCCGCCCCATTGCTTTTTGACCCACTCCACATCGGCCCAGCTCAGGCGCGGGTCGAACTGCTCATTGGTCCAGGCCGCCAGCGAACTCATATCGCTGACGCCTTTGACATGGCCGACCAAATTGCCAAAGGTGTGGCGGCGTGTGCCGGCCATGCCGAGGCACCAGCGGGGCTTGGTCAGCAGATTGAGGATGTTGCGCAGTGTTGGGCGCGGTGGCGCGCTGAGGCCATTCTTGAGGTCTTTGTGGCGCTGGCCAATCACCTGCAAATCCAGCGTCAGCACCAGGGCGCTGCAACGCGCGGCGCGGGCGCGTTCGATCATGCGCACCATGGCATCGCGGTCGCGCATCATGTAGAGCTGGAACCAGAAAGGCGCTTGGGTGTGGGCGGCAATGTCTTCGATGGAGCAGATGCTCATGGTCGAGAGCGTGAAGGGGATGCCGAACTTCTTGGCCGCCATTGCCGCCAGCATCTCGCCGTCGGCATGCTGCATGCCGGTCAGGCCAGTGGGCGCAATGGCCACCGGCATCTTGGTGTCCACGCCCACCATCTGCGTGGCCAGGCTGCGGTTTTCCATGTTCACGGCAACGCGCTGGCGGAACTGGATGGGCGCGAAGTCCGAGCTGTTAGCCCGGTAAGTGCCTTCGGTCCAGCTGCCGGAATCGGCATAGTCGTAGAACATGCGGGGCACGCGCTTTTCGGCCAAGGCGCGCAGGTCTTCGATGCAGGTGATGGTGGGCATGGGGCGTGGGTTTTTTAGCGTTGGGGCCGCGGTTAAAACAAGCTGAGATTCTCGGCCACTGGGATGCTAAGCCCCGCAGCGGCCAGTTTGCTGCGTTTGCGGCTCAGTGCTTCCCCGGGGCGGCTCAAGCTGCCCATGCGCACGCCGAGCAGGCGTATGCGCTTGTCCAGCGGCACGCGCTTGAGGCAGGCGCCGGCGGCGCGGCGTATGGCTTGCGCGTCCTGGGTGGGCGCATCGAGTGTGAGGTCACGGGTGACGGTGTGAAAGCCTTCAAAGCGCAGCTTGATGCCAACGGTGCGGCCGAGGTAGTTTTTGCGCGTGAGGTCGGACGCTAACTGTTCACACAAGCGGGTGAAGATGGCGCCCAGCTCGGCCCGGTCATGCACGGCGTGGAGGTCGCGCTCGAAGGTGGTTTCGCGGCTGATGCTGACGGGCTCGCTGTGGGTGACCACTGGGCGCTGGTCGCGGCCGTGCGAGGCCTCATGCAGCCAGGCGCCAAAGCTCTTGCCGAAATGCTCGATCAGCAGCGCGGGCGCGGCGGCTGCCACATCACCCACCGTCTCCAGCCCCAAGGCCTGCAGCTTGGCGCCGGCCTTGGGGCCGATGCCATTGACCTTGCGCACGCCCAGCGGCCAGATGCGGGCCTCGATCTCATCGGCCATCAAGAGCGTGATGCCATCGGGCTTGTCCATCTCGGACGCGATTTTGGACAGCAGCTTGTTGGGCGTGATGCCGATCGAGCAGGTCAGCCCGGTGGCGCGCAACACTGAGTTTTTGATCTCGCGCGCCACGGCACGCAGGCCACCTTGCGGGTCGTGGCCCACGGCTTCGCGCACGCCGGCCACCTCGCTGAGGTCGATGTAAATCTCGTCAATGCCGCGATCTTCAATCACCGGCGCCACCTCGGCCACAGCCTGCTTGAACAGGCGCGAGTAGTGGCGGTAAGCATCAAAGTCGGTCGGCAAGAGGATGGCGTCGGGCGCGCGCAGGGCGGCTTTCATCAAGCCCATGCCGGAGAACACGCCCAGGTCACGCGCCGCATAGGTACTGGTGGTGACCACGCCGCGGCCGGTGTAGTCGCGCAAGCGGGCGTAGCGCCGCGTGCCATCAGGCAGATCCACCGGCGCATGGGCGCGGCGACCGCCAATCACCACCGCCTGGCCTTTGAGCTCAGGGTAGCGCAGCAACTCCACTGAGGCGTAGAAGGCGTCCATGTCCAGATGCGCAATCAGGCGCTCGGGCAGGGGGGCTGGGCCGTCAGGTTTTGAGAGGGGCGGGCTGCTCATCGACATCCATTGTCGCGTGTTGAATCCACGCTGGCTGCAGCCTTACTCAGACCCACGTGGACTCGAACAAATCGGTAAAACCGGGGTTTCTTCACGGTTCTTGTTCTTGCTTGGCCGCCGAAACTGGGCTGTAACCCGTGCGTGCGGACGTGCGTCGGCTGTTCTTGATGTGCAAAGAGCAGCTCTTTTCTGGAGCCATACGAATGAATGCCATACGAACCAATGATCGCATCCTGCTGAGTGCCATCTTGCTGCTGCTGCTGGGTTGCCTGGGCTATGGGGCGGCTTACGATAACTTTGGTCTGGCCTTGGGGCTGGGCCTGCTCTTGCTGGCGGCATCAGTGGCCGTCGCCTGGGTGTCCGGTGGCGGTGCCGGCTCCCAGCTGGGCCTGCCCTTTTTGGGTATGGCCATGGTGGCCTTGATGATACAGGTGGCGCGTGGCCACACCGAGGCGCACTTCAGCGTGTTCGCCTTCCTGGCCGTGACGGCTGTCTACCGAAGCCCGCTGCCGATTTTGGCGGCAGCGGTGACGGTGGCCTTGCACCACCTGAGCTTCAACTATTTCCAGCAATGGGCTTGGGGTCCGATCTGCTTCACCAAGCCGGGCTTGGCCATCGTGCTGGAACATGCGGCATTTGTGGTGGCCGAGGCCGGCGTCTTGCTGGTGCTGGCCGCCGGCGCGCGGCGCGACTTTTCGGTGGGCGAGGAACTCAACACGATTGCCCAGCGCCTGCGCACCGACGACGGCAAGGTGGACTTTGCCGCTATCCAGACCCAGAGCAAGGCCCCCACAACGCGGCGCATGTTGGAAGCACTGGGCGCCGTTGAGGACGCCATGGCCTCGGTGCGGGGCAGCACCGACTCCATTCGCACCGCGGCCGACGAAATTGCCGCGGGTAGCCTGGACTTGTCCACCCGAACCGAGCAAGCCGCCAGCAATCTGCAGCGTGCTGCCAGCTCCATGGAGCAGCTGACGCGCACCGTCAGCCAGAGCGCAGATTCGGCTCGCACCGCCAGCCAGCTGGCGCATTCGGCGGCAGCCGTGGCGCAGCGTGGCGGCGATGTGGTGAGCCAGGTGGTCAGCACCATGGACGACATCAACACCAGCTCACGCAAGATTGGCGACATCATTGGCGTCATCGACGGCATTGCCTTCCAGACCAATATCCTGGCCCTGAATGCCGCCGTTGAAGCCGCTCGTGCCGGCGAGCAAGGGCGTGGTTTTGCCGTGGTGGCCGGCGAGGTGCGCAGCCTGGCACAGCGCAGCGCTGAGGCCGCCCGTGAAATCAAGGGGCTCATCGGCAACAGCATGGCGCGGGTGGAAGACGGCTCGCGCCTGGTCAACGACGCTGGCCAGACCATGGGCGATATCGTCGCCTCGGTGAAGCAGGTCAGCGACATCATCGGCGAGATTTCCACCTCGGCCGCTGAGCAGAGCCAGGGCATTGTGCAGGTCACTGCCTCGGTGAACGAGCTGGATCAGATGACCCAGCAGAACGCCGCCCTGGTGGAGGAGTCTGCCGCCGCCGCGCAAAGTCTGCGCGACCATGCCGCGGTCTTGAGTGAGGCCGTGTCGGCCTTCAAGATGGCCAGGCACTGAGGGCCGGCCGATTTGCTAGGCTGCCCTTACGTCACCTGTCAGGCTTGACAGGTGGCGGCAAAGCGGGTCGGGCTCTATGCTCGTGCCCAGCCAACGAGGGCTGCGAAGCGAGACTGGGCCTGGAGCCCGGCAGCGAACGCGCGATCAGCGCGACAGTCGGCTTTGATCTGACTGGCGCTCAGCGCAGGGAGCGTATTTGAAGGAGGGCAGCATGCGGTCTTAGCCAAATGGGCGGGCATCGCGGCTGCAAGCGAAGAGGTGGCAAGTCGAGTTGTCGCAAGCCTGAATGGGCTGCGAGCTCGACTTTTCCATTTTGCGCACGGCTGCGTCGCGTTCCTAGCGACCCGGGGCGAGACCAGAGTCCGCTGCTGCCAAATGGCATTTTTATTGCTCGCCGCAAGGTTCGAGTTGCTATGCTGCCGCGTCGTACCCCGCTGGATAGGAACTGTCAGGACCATGGCCAAGACTTGGGGCTTGCGCTCAGATGGCGCTCAATATTGCGGCCGCCGCCGCATGGGCGTTCAACTGACCATGGCGCTGGCGGCTCTCTGGCCGGGCGTGCTGGTGGCGCAGGCTGCGGCAGCGGCCCAATTGCTGCCGCTTTACAGCTATTACACCGATCCGCCATACAGCCCCGCCTTGGCCGGCAATCTGAGCCACAAGCTGGCTGCCTGGCTGAGCCGCAAGTCCGGCGGCCGCTATCAGTTTGTGGCGACCGACATTCCGCGCGCGCGCCTGGACCGGGATGTGCTGTCGCGCCCGGGCTGGTTGGGCGTGGTGGCCTGGGTGGGCCCAGACTTTATGCTCGACCCCAAGATGCAGAAGTACTGGTGGAGCGAGCCGCTCTTGCGCGACGCGGTCTGGATCGTCTCCCGGCGCGACAAGCCGGTGGACTTTGTGGACATCAGTTCTTTTGACGGTCTTGTTTTCGGTGCCATTCGGGGCCGGCAACTGCCCGATATGGATGCGGCCATCGCCGCCGGCCGGTTCCGCCGCGAGGACGGGGTGGGCGGTGAGGCCAATCTGCGCAAGCTGCAACTCGGTCGCATTGATGTGACCTTTATCCAGGCCGCAGCGCTGCCTTATTTTCGTGAGCAGATTCCTGGGCTGGACAGCTGGCTTTACGTCGCCGCCAAGCCGCGCGTCACGGTGGATCGCCGCTTAATGAGTGACCGCTCTCAGGTCGAGCTGAATGCGTTTTTGAAGCGCTGCGTGTCCGAGTTGCGCACGGACCCGGAGTGGCGGCCGGTGATCGACGCCTTGGCGAACACCGACACCTTGCGCCAGCCCAAAGGCTCAGCCAGCGAGCGGCCATGACCTCGGCCCGGTGGCGCCCGGCGGGCGCGTGCCGGGCGAACCCGCCTATGGCGTTCAGCCGCAGCTATTGCTGCCGCAGGAGCTGATGCTTGTCGCTTCTGTGGCCAAAGGCTTGGCGAGTTGGCCGGTGGCGGCATCAAAGCCGACTTGATTCATGTGGAAAATCAGCGCCGCGTCCATCATTTCGGCGTGGGCCGGGAACCATTTCACCAGTTCGGGCACCAGATTGCCCATGGGCTCGAAGTCGCCATGGGCTTGCGCGTGCACCAGCACCTGGCGCATCACGTCCAGCACCATATTGTGTTGTTTGCTGTGGCAGTTGTCGGGAGCGAAGCCGGTGGCCGCCATCCAGCCTTCTTCCATGCCGAAATGGGCTTCGGTATGGGCCAGCAGCTCTTGGTAGAGCGGCAAGATATTGGCCTCCACGCCAGTGCTCACGGCCTCACCCCAGCGGTTCAGCAGTTCTACGAATTCTTGATGGGTCTGGTCGATCTGCGGGTGCTGCAGAGCCAGGTCGTCGGTCCAGGTGAGGGTGCTCATGGGCGGCGAGCTTAGCGCAAGCGGCGAGGCTTTGCGCTTGCGCTGGATCAAGAGGGCTTGGATGCCGTTCGCGGGTGGGCGCAAGTGCAGGCGCGCATGTGGTCTGGCGTGGCCGTTCATCTGCCGTTCATCTGTTTGTGGGCGGCGGTTCATCTGCCATTCATGCGGGCAGTTGGGGGCGAATTTGAGAATCAAGTCCGTGCCGCTTCGGCGCACAAGGACCTTGAAACCCAACCCATTCCAGCGCGAGACGCTTCACGTCGGCGCACAAAGGCACAGTATGAAAAAGCTCAATTCCAGCATCTTGTCCCTGGCCGCAGCCATGGCCTTCGTGGCCGGCAGCGCGGTGGCACAGTCCAGCGTGGTGGCCAATGAGGCCCGCGTCTACGACGCCAATATCTCCCTGGCTGAAGTGCATGCGGCGCAAAAAGCCTGGGGCGACGCGCTGGTGAAGATCAGCGACGACTACGCGGCCGGCGGCTTTGCCAAGGCCCAGGCCACCGCCAGCGCCGTGCTGGACGCGGCCTATGGCTATAACCTCGGCCCGGTGCTGTTCAAGCCCACGCTGACCACCAACCCGCAAACCTTCCGCACCACCAAGCAAGGCGCTTTGGCCTACTTCGTCGGCGGCGACAAAGCTTTCCCGAACGACAAGGGCTTTGCGCTCAAGGGCTGGAAAAAGGTCGAGATCAGCAACGCCGCCGTGCACATCAACGGTGATGTTGCCAACACCATGGGCAAAGTCGCCATGACCGACGCGGCCGGCAAGGTCACCACTGTGGACAAAACCTGGACCTTCAAGAAAGAAGACACCGGCACCGTGCGCATCGTGCTGCATCACTCGTCATTGCCGTACGCCAACTAATGACCTTGTGTGACAGACCGCCCTCGGGCCCAGGCGCTTGCAAGCGCCTGGGCCTTCGCCAGCCATAAACTCCGATGGAGTTTGTGCGCGGGCTCAGTACCCCCGAGTAGCTCTGATGCCGCGCAGCCAAGCCGGAAGGCTTGGCTCGGCTGACTAAGGGCTTGCCGCGATACACGCGGCAAGACTGTCACCAACTGACAAGAAATACTTTCGTGACAGACCAGTCGAGGGCCCAAGCGCTTGCAAGCGCCTGGGCCCTCGCCATTCACGAATCAGAACAGTCGCCGGCTCACGGATTCACATCAAGCCGGTAGCCGAGCCCACGCACGGTGTGAATCAGCGCCGGTGTGTGGCCCTCGTCAATCTTGGCGCGCAGGCGGCGGATGTAGACGTCCACCACATTGGTCAGGGGGTCTTCGCTATAGCCCCACACGGTGTTGAGAATGCGCTCGCGGCTGAACACCCGCCCTGGGTGGCGCATCAAGAGTTCGAGCAGGGCTAATTCGCGCGCCGTCAGCACCAACGCCTGCTCGGCGCGCCGCACCTGCATGCGGTCCAGGTCAAAGACGAGATTGGCCAGCGTCAACAGGCGCGCATTGCCCGCCGGTTCGCCTTGAGCATGCTGCTCTGCGCGGCGTAGCAGGGCTTCGATGCGGGCCAGCAATTCCTCAAAGGCAAAAGGCTTGGTGAGGTAGTCATCGGCGCCGCAGCGCAGGCCGGCCACCTTGTCTTCCACCGCGTCCATGGCGGTGAGCATCAGCACCGGCAGCCGGCAGCGATTGGCGCGCAGGCGCTGGCAGGCCTCGACGCCGCTGATGCCCGGCAGCATCACATCGAGCAAAACGAGGTCAGGCTGCAACTGCTCCACGCTCTTGGCGACTTGGTCGCCCCGCTCCACCATCGTGATTTGATAGCCCTCGGCACGCAGGCCGCGGTTCAAAAAGTCGGAGACGCGGCGGTCGTCTTCCACGATCAAGAGGTGGGGCATAGGGGCTCAGCGGCTGACGATGGTTTTGCCAATCGGCATCAAGGCCAGCACCGCCAGTTTCAGGTGTTGGATGCCAAAAGGAATGCCGATCACGGTGATGAAACAGGCCAGGGCCGAAACCAGATGGCCCATGGCCAGCCAGACGCCGGCGAAGACAAACCAGATGATGTTGCCCAGCAGGCCCAAGGGGCCGGTGCCAATGTCTTGCCGGCCGGTGATGCTGGCGCGGTCCACGGCCTCACGGCCGAAGGGCAGAAATGCGAACTGGCCGATCACGAAGCAGGCGCGGCCCCAGGGAATGCCCACGATAGTGATGAAGGCCAGTGCGCCGGCCAGCCACCAGCCCAGGCCCATGACAAAGCCGCCCAAAATTAACCACAGGATATTGCCTATCGTTCGCATGGTGCATCTCCCTCTGTTGCTCAGTTGTTGTCGTTGTTGCTGTGGCTCAAGGCGGCGGGCAAGCGGATCAGCACCTGCGTGCCGCCACCTTCGCGGGCCTTCAGGCTGAACTGGCCACCATGGGCGCGCACGATGTCCTCGGCGATGGTCAGACCCAGGCCCATGCCCTCGGGGCGCATGGCGCGTGCGCGTTCGGAGCGCCAGTAGCGTTCGCTGGCACGCGGCAGCTCCTGCGCGTCCATGCCTATGCCTGTGTCGCTGATCGTGATCTGCCACTCAGCGCCGTCTGCTGCGGGCTGAGTTTCCACGCTGATCTGCCCGCCCGCCGGGCTGTAACGCAGGGCGTTGTCCAGCACGATGGTGAAGAGCTGGGTCAGTTTGTCCAGGCTGCCGCGCAGCATCAGCGGCTCGGCCGCTGGCGTGTGGTTCAGCCATTGCAGTTGATGCTCTTGCTGCGCCGCCGTGGCCTGCACCTGTTCCAGCGCGGCGCGCAAGGGCTCGGCCAGGTCGATCAGACTCAGCTCCGGCTGCAGGCCGGCCTCGCTCTGCCGCGCCACTGCCATCAGCTCACCGATGCGGGCGCCGAGCTGGCGGGCGATGCTGGCCACCCGCTCCAGTGCGTCGCGGTACAGCGATTCTGCGTGGCCGCTGCGGCGCAGCGTGATCTCGGCTTCACCGAGGATGGCGGTGGTGGGGGTGCGCAATTCGTGGCTGATATTGGCGAAGAACTGGCGGCGCGAGCGGTCAATCTCCAGCAGCTGCGCATTGGCCTGGTGCAGGTCGGCGGTGCGCTGGGCCACGGCGGTTTCGAGCCGCTGCCGCTGAGTTTCCTCGTTATGGCGGTGCAGCTGAATCTCCTCGGCCATGCGGTTGAAGCTCTGCCCCAGTCGGCCGAATTCATCGCGGCCGGTGGCGCCAATGCGATGCTCCAGCTGCCCGGCTTGCAGGGCCAGGGTGCCGTCCAGCAAGGGGCGCATGCGGCGGCGGATGTCCCAGGCGAAGTAGCTGACAAAGCCGATCGACAGGGCAATGGTGCTCAAGATGCTGTAGATCGCCACATTGCGGGAACGCTGCAGCGCCACCTGAGCGGCGGCCTCGGCGGCGGTGCTGTGGGCTTGCTGCTGGGTGATGGCTTGCGCGATCAGGGCGCGCATGTCTTGACCTTCCGAGATGTCGAAAACGCTGAGCATCTCGCTCCACACGCTGGCCCGCTCGGTGCTGGGGTTAGGGTGGGGAATATGGGGCTGGGCCTGCTGGATCTGCGCCCGCAAGGCGCGGAAGTTGGTTTGCAGCGCGTCGAGCGGCTGGCGTGTCAGCGGCGCCTCGCCGGCCAAGCCGCCGGCATCGGCTTGCTCTTCGCGGTGCAGGCGTTCCAGCTCGTTGAGCGCGGTTTGCATGCGCTGCAGATACTGGTCGCGCAGGGCCACCGGCGCCTGGTCGGTCAGCAGGTATTGGGCGAACCAGACCTTGAGCCGCTGCTTGTCCGCAGCCAGGGCGATGTACTGAACCAGTGCGTCTTTGGCGCGCAAGCTGCGGGAGCGTTCCAACTCGGACTGATTGACCAGCCACACCACCACCGCAAACTGGGTCGCCACCAAGGCCACCAGCACGCCCAACCACAGGCCCAGGCGTGCTTTGAGCATGGTGCTTGGCCGGTCAGGCGGCCAGACGGGCGCGGTGGCGGGCGACTTGGGCGCGCACCTGGGCGGGTGCAGTGCCGCCCAAGATGTTGCGGGCATTCAGCGAGCCGCGCAGGCTCAGCACCTCAAACACATCCTCGCCGATGCGGGCATCAAACTTCTGCAGCTCGGCCAGGGGCAGGGCGCTCAGGTCCAGGCCGCGGGCGATGGCGGTCTTCACCGCATGGGCCACGATCTCATGCGCATCGCGGAAGGCCAGGCCCTTCTTCACCAGATAGTCGGCCAGATCGGTGGCGGTGGCATAACCCTTCAAGGCTGCGCGCTCCATCGCTTCGGGCTTGACGGTGATGCCGGCGGCCATTTCGGCAAAGATGCGCAGCGTGTCTTTCAAGGTGTCCACCGTGTCGAACAGCGGCTCCTTGTCTTCCTGGTTGTCCTTGTTGTAAGCAAGGGGCTGGCCCTTCATCAGGGTGATCAGGCCCATCAAGTGGCCGACCACGCGGCCGGTCTTGCCGCGTGCCAGCTCGGGCACGTCGGGGTTTTTCTTCTGCGGCATGATGGAGGAACCGGTGCAGAAACGGTCGGCCAGGTCGATGAAGCCAAAGCTCTGGCTCATCCACAGAATCAGCTCTTCGGACAGACGCGAGATGTGCACCATCACCAGGGCGGCGGCGGCGCTGAATTCAATCGCGAAATCGCGGTCGCTGACGGCGTCCAGGCTGTTCTGGCAAACACCTTCCATGCCCAGCGTGCGTGCCACGCGCTCGCGGTCCAGCGGGTAGCTGGTGCCGGCCAGCGCGGCCGCGCCCAGGGGCAGGCGGTTGACGCGTCGGCGTGCGTCCAGCAGGCGCTCGGCATCACGGGCGAACATTTCCACATAGGCCAGCAGATGGTGACCGAAACTCACCGGCTGAGCCACTTGCAAATGGGTGAAGCCGGGCAGGATCACCTCGACGTTCTTCTCCGCCACCTCGACCAGGGCCAGCTGCAAGGCGCTCAAGAGCTGCAGCAGCTCGTCGATCTCGCTGCGTAACCACAGTCGCACATCGGTGGCGACCTGGTCATTGCGGCTGCGGCCGGTATGCAGGCGCTTGGCCGGCAGGCCGACCAACTCGGTCAGGCGGGCTTCGATATTCAGGTGCACGTCCTCCAGATCCAGCTTCCAGTCGAACTGGCCGGCGGCGATCTCGCCCTTGATCTGCGCCATGCCCGACTCAATGGCGGCATGATCTTCAGCGCTCAGAATGCCTTGCGCCAACAGCATCTCGGCATGTGCCAGGCTGCCCTGGATGTCCGCGGCCCACAGACGCTTGTCGAAAAACACGCTGGCGGTGTAGCGCTTGACCAGCTCGCTCATGGGTTCCGAGAACAGGGCCGACCAGGCTTGGGACTTGTTGGCGAGTTGGTTGTCACTGGGCTTGTCGGCGGAAGCGGTCATGGTGGCGGGCTGAAGGGGAGGGAAAGGGCGCGGGCTGTGCTGACGCACAATCCCGGCAGGAAGCTCGCAATTCTAACGAGGCACGATGTCTGACAAAAAAACCAAGCGCCCGGCTGAGGCGGAATCGGCGTGGCCCGATAGCACCAGCCTCACCAGCATCCTGGGTTTCCCCGCCTCGACGAATGTGAAACCGGCGGACGAGGCCGCGGTGCTGCCTTTGTTTGACCCCGAGCGGGCCTTTGATGTCTGCCATGTCGGCCTGGTGCTGCGTGCGGTGCTGGCGGTGCAGGGCTTGCTGGCCCTGGGCCTGGCGCTGGCGGCCAGCGGTTTTGCGCAATGGTCCGGTTGGATGGCCAGTGCCTCGGTGGTGACCATGTCGGCCGTCTTGCTGTGGCTGCTGGTGGTCTGCGGGGCGCGGCGGGTGCTGGCGCATTTGCCCGAGCCCTGGCAATGGTTCAGCCTCAGCGCGCTGGGCGCCATCAGTGCCTTGCTGGGCTGGGGCTTGTTGAACATCGCCAATCTGGAGCCCAGCAGCAGCTTTCGCCTGGCCAGTGTCGGCCTGGCGGGTGCGACCATGGCCGCGCTCTTGCTGACCTGGTTGAAACTGCGTGAGCGTGCGCAGCGCCCGGCCGCGGCCCTGGCGCAGTTGGTGGAGTTGCAATCGCGCATCCGCCCGCACTTTTTGTTCAACACCCTCAACAGCGCCATCACCCTGGTGCGCCATGACCCGAGCAAGGCCGAAGACCTGCTGGAAGATTTGAGCGAGTTGTTCCGCGTCGCGCTGGCCGATGCCAGCACGGCGGTGAGCCTGGATGAAGAAATCGAGCTGGCCCGCCGTTATCTGCACATCGAGCAGACCCGCTTTGGCGAGCGCTTGCGCATCAGCTGGCAACTCGATCCGCAAGCGCGTGGTGCGCGGGTGCCGCCCTTGCTCTTGCAGCCCTTGGTCGAAAATGCGGTGCGCCACGGCGTGGAGCCCAATGAGCAGGGCGGTGATGTGACGGTGCAGACCCTGAGGCGCGGCAGCGAGGTGGAAATCCGCGTCATCAACACCGTGGGCTTGCCGGCGCGGACGCAAGGCCACGGCATGGCGCTGCGCAATGTGCGCCAGCGCCTGCGCTTGATGCATGATGTGTCGGCCCGGTTTGACTTGTCGTCCGAGCCCGGCCGCTTCACGGTGCGCATCGTGCTGCCGAGCTGAAAATAGGGCGCACGACGTTTTCCCCTAATCTTCCTTCTGCAAGCTTTTGCAATCCTTTCTGCGATGACTGCTGCCACTGCAAACCTGTCCGTCTTGCTGGTTGACGATGAGCCCCTGGCCCGCCTGCGCCTGCGCAGCCTGCTGGAGGCCTGCACCGAGCCGCGCGCCCAGGTGGTGGCCGAGGCAGGCACGGCCTCGCAGGCGCAGACCTGGCTGCGTGATCATGCGTGCGACCTGATCTTGCTGGACATCCAAATGCCCGGCGCCAATGGCCTGCAGCTGGCCGAGGCCTTGGCCGCTCATCCAGCGCAACCGGCAGTGGTCTTCGTCACCGCCCATGCCGAACATGCTTTGCGCGGTTTCGAGTTGGATGCGATGGACTATCTGACCAAGCCGGTGCGTCGCGAACGCCTGCAGGCCGCGCTGCAACGCGTGGCGCAGCGCCTGGAAGAGCGAGCGGCAGCAAGCACCCAGCGCGGTGACTTGGACGAGCTGGAACCGGCCGAGTTCATCACCATCACCCTGCGCGGCCGCCTGATCCGGGTGCCGCTGGCCGAGGTGCTGTACTTCAAGGCCGACCTCAAATACCTGACCTTGCGCACCGCCACGCAGAGCTATGTGATGGACGGCAGCTTGTCTGAGCTGGAGTCGCGCTTCGGCGGCCCGGAAGGGCGCTTTTTGCGTGTGCATCGCAATGCCTTGGTGGCCAAGTCGGCCGTGCGCGAGTTGCTGCGCGGCGGGCCGCAGCCCAGTGCCGATGCCCCCTCGGACAAGGAGGCGGCCGAGGCGGCTGAAGCCAGCGAGGGCTGGGCCTTGCGGGTGGCGACGGTGAACGAGTGGCTGAGCGTGTCACGCCGCCAGGTGGCGGCGGTGCGTGAAGCGCTGGCCAGCCGGCAGGGCGGGGATTAAGCGAGCGGTTTTTTGGGGGCGCTCACACTGGCCGGATGGGGCGCCAAAGTCCTTGATGGGTGCTGCCGCCACTTGGTGTCGCGCCGGGCAACAGTTCTTCACATTGCGCCGTTACCATCCGGCACCTGAAATTTCTCCCTGGCTGCAGCCACCGTTGCGGCGTGCATGCCTCCTGATCGGGCCGCCATGATTGACAAGCGTTTTTTCCCCCGCCAGGTGGTGGAGGCCAGCGGCAACCGCTGGGACTGGGCCTTGCTGCCCTTGGTGCTGGCCCTGCTGAGTTTGCTGGCGCTGGCGGGCTCGCAAATGGCCCAGCCTTTTCAAGTGGGCGAAGCCTTGCCGATCAGCCTCGATCCCGCCTATCTGCCTTACTACTTGCTGCGCACCACCTTGCGCATGTTCCTGGCGCTGGCCGCCTCGGTGGTGTTTGCCTGCGTGTTTGCGGCGCTGGCGGCCAAGTACCGGGCGGCGGAAAAAGTGCTTGTGCCCATGCTGGACATCTTGCAGTCGATTCCCATCCTGGGCTTTTTGTCCATCACCGTGACCGGTTTCATCGCCCTGTTCCCGGGCAGCTTGCTGGGCGTGGAGTGCGCGGCCATCTTCGCCATCTTCACCTCGCAGGCCTGGAATATGGCCTTCAGCCTGTACCAAAGCATGCGCACCGTGCCGGCCGAGTTGCAGGAAGCGGCGCGCATTTTCCAGCTCTCCGGCTGGCAGCGCTTTTGGCGCCTGGAGCTGCCTTTCGCCATGCCGGGCTTGCTGTGGAACATGATGATGAGCATGTCAGGTGGCTGGTTCTTTGTGGTGGCCTCCGAAGCCATCTCGGTGGCCAATCAAGACATCAAGCTGCCGGGTGTGGGCTCCTACATCGCCATGGCCATTGCCGCCAGCGATTTGCAGGCCATTGGCTACGCCATCTTGGCCATGCTGATCGGCATTCTTTTGTACGACCAATTGTTTTTCCGCCCGCTGCTGGCCTGGGCCGACAAATTCCGCTTTGAAGAATCGGGCAATGAGAACGCGCCCACCTCCTGGCTGCTGACTTGGCTGCGCCGCACCGACTTGATTCAACGCATCGGCCTGATCCCGGCGCGCTGGCTGGGGGCGAGTTTCCGCCTGACCCGCCGGCGCTTTGATGGCAGCTCCATCCGCGCCCGCGTCAAACCGGTCAATCCCTTGTGGGAGCGCGGCTGGGACGCGGTACTGGCCGCGCTGGTGCTGTTTGCGCTGTGGCGGCTGGGCATCTTCATCCACAGCGAGGTCGGTTGGCAGGAGGTGGGCCATGTCTTCAAGCTGGGCCTCTACACCCTGAGCCGGGTGCTGGTGCTGATTGCCATCGCGTCGCTGATCTGGGTGCCCATCGGCGTGTGGATTGGCCTGAACCCGCGCATCGCCGGGCGGGTGCAGGCGCTGGCGCAGTTTTTAGCGGCCTTCCCCTCGAACTTGGTCTTCCCGGTGGCGGTGATTCTGATCGTCAAGTGGCGGCTCAATCCCGACATCTGGCTCTCGCCCCTGATCATTCTGGGCACGCAGTGGTATTTGCTTTTCAATGTGGTGGCGGGGGCCTCGACGATTCCTTCTGAGCTGCGCTACGCGGCCAAGAATCTGGGGCTCAAGGGCTGGTTGCTGTGGCGGCGCTATTTGCTGCCGGCCGTCTTTCCCAGCTTTGTCACCGGCGCCATCACAGCCAGCGGCGGCTCCTGGAACGCCAGCATCGTGGCCGAGTACGTGAGTTGGGGCGACACCAATTTGCAGGCCCAGGGCTTGGGCAGCTATATCCAGCATATGACGGCAATCGGCGACTTCCCCCGCATTGCGCTGGGCATTGGGGTGATGTGCGTGTTTGTGATGGTCTTGAACCACTGGGTCTGGCGGCGCCTGTATCGCCTGGCCGAAGCCCGTATGCATTTTTGATTGAGAGCGATGTGTGCTATGAGTACCCTGATTGAACTGAAGAACGTCGCCAAGAGCTTCAAGTCCTCGGACGGCAGCCAGCGCTCGGTGCTTGAGGGCGTGGACTTTCGCCTGGAGAAGGGCGAGATCGTGGCCTTGCTGGGCCAGTCCGGCTCGGGCAAATCAACGCTGCTGCGCATCATGGCGGGCCTGATCGCGGCCGACGGCGGCGATGTGCGTTACCAGGGCCAGCCCATCTTCGGCCCGGTGGCGGGGGTGGCGATGGTGTTTCAGTCCTTCGCGCTTTTTCCCTGGCTGACGGTGCAGCAAAACGTTGAACTCGGCCTGGAGGCCCGTGGCATCAGCCCAGCCGAGCGGGCCAAGCGCGCCGACGCGGCCATTGAGATGATCGGCCTGGCCGGTTTCGAGGGCGCTTTGCCGCGCGAGTTGTCGGGCGGCATGCGCCAGCGCGTTGGCCTGGCCCGCGCCCTGGTGATGGAGCCGGCCGTGTTGCTGATGGATGAGGCCTTTTCAGCCCTGGACGTGCTGACCGGCGAGCGCCTGCGCAATGAAATTCTGGAGCTCTGGGTGGGCGGCGAGATGCCCACGCAAGCCATGCTGGTCGTCTCTCACAACATCGAAGAGGCGGTGATGATGGCCGACCGGGTGCTGATTTTTTCCAGCAACCCGGGCCGGGTGCGCGCCGAGCTGCCGATTCGCCTGCCGCATCCGCGGGATGCCGATAGCGCCGAGGTCCGTGACCTGATCGACGAGGTCTACGGCCTCATGACGGCCGGCGCCGCGCCCACCGACATGGGCCATGCCCATGCGCTGCGTCCGCATTTGTCCGACCGCTTGCCCGAGGCCGATGTGGGCCGCATGGAAAGCTTGCTGGAGCTCTTGTCCGAAGACAGCTTCAAGGGTCGCGCCGACCTGCCGCAGCTGGCCGAGGAGAGTGAGCTCACTGACGACGAGTTGCTGCCGCTCACCGATGCCTTGCATCGCCTGGGCCTGGCCACGCTGGAGCATGGCGACATCTTGATCACGCCGCTGGGCCAGCGCTATGTGGCCGGCGAACATGAATTCCGCCGCGAAATTTTCGGCCAGCAATTGCTGGCCCATGTGCCCCTGGCCGCCTTCATCCGCCACAGCCTGGAGCAAGAAGACGATGGCGAGTTGCGCGAAGAGCCCTTCCTCAAGCTCTTGCAGGAAAGCATGGACGCGCATGAAGCCGAGCGCGTGCTCAAGGTGGCGATTGAATGGGCGCGCTACGGCGAGGTGTTCGAGTACAACTACCACACCGGCATGATTCACTTGCCGGAGTCGGGTGAGGACTGACTGATCGTTTGACTGATTGAGCGCCGGCCGATGGGCCGGCTGAGCATCAGCCCGGGCAGGGCTGATGGGCCGCGCTAAGCCTGCTGAGCTTGCCGCCTAGGCGTAAACGTTCAGCCGCGTGCCCAGATTGCCCGAGCTGGCCAGGGCAGGCGCGGGTGGCACCGAGTTGAGTAACTCCACCGCGCCCTGGCTTTGAATGTCCATGGCCTTGCGCAAGACCATCAGCTGGGCGGCGGCCTGCACCGTGCCGGCGCTTGAGTTGCCGGCATTGTTGACGAGGGCGGTGTTGCTGAGGTCCATGGTGATTGCTCCCAGTGAACCCCTGCTATCGACCGCCTGGACTAAAAACTTAGCCCGTGTTGCGCAAGCCCGCCGCAATCCCGTTGATCGACAGATGAATACCGCGCTGCACCCGCTCCAGGCTGGGGTCCTGGGCGCGGGTGTCAGCCGGGGCGGCGCGGTAGCGGCGCAGCAGCTCAACCTGCAAATGGTTCAGCGGGTCGATATAGGGGAAGCGATGCTCGATGGAGCGCGCCAGCGCCGGGTTGCCGGACAAGCGCTTGGCCTCTCCGGTGATCAGGGCCAGGGCCTGGCCGGTGCGGTCGAACTCGGTCTGAATCGCTGCGGCAATCTTCTTGCCCAGGCGTTTGTCCACCACCAGGTCGACATAGCGCTGGGCAATGCCCAGATCGGTCTTGGCAAGCACCATGTCCAGATTGGACAAGAGGGTACGGAAGAAGGGCCACTGCTTGTCCATGCGCTTGAGCAGGGCCAGGTTTTGCTTGTGCTGATCGCTGCCGGGCTCGCCCAGGAAGTTCAGCACGGCAGAGCCAAAGCCACACCAGCCCGGCAGCGCCACGCGCGACTGGCCCCAGCTGAAGCCCCAGGGAATGGCGCGCAAATCCTCAATCGCCTGTGTGGGCTTGCGTGAGGCTGGGCGTGAGCCGATGTTCAGCTCGGCAATCTCGCGGATCGGCGTGGCGGAGAAGAAGTATTCGGCAAAGCCAGGCGTCTCGTAGACCAGGCCGCGGAAGGCGCTGTAGCTGAGGTCAGACAGGGCTTGCGCCGCCGCCAAAAAGCTCTTGGGCGCGCTCTTGGTCGGGTGCAGCAAGGTGGCTTCCAGGGTGGCGGCCACCAGGGTTTCCAGATTGCGGCGGCCGATCTCGGGATTGGCGTACTTGGAGGCGATCACCTCACCCTGCTCGGTCAAACGGATCTGGCCGTTCACGGTGCCAGGAGGCTGGGCCAGGATGGCCTGGTAGCTCGGGCCGCCGCCTCGGCCGACGGTGCCGCCGCGGCCATGGAAGAGGCGCAGGGTGATGCCGTGCTGGGCGCGCAAGTCGTCGAACAATTCCACCAGGGCGATCTCGGCGCGGTACAGCTCCCAGCTGCTGGTGAACATGCCGCCGTCTTTGTTGGAGTCGGAGTAGCCCAGCATGATGTCTTGCTCCGCGCCGCCACGCTTGATCAGCGCCGCGATGCCGGGCAGGGCGTAGAACTCGGCCATGATTTGCGGCGCCAGGCGCAGGTCGCCAATGGTCTCGAACAGGGGCGAGACGATCAGGTCGCAAATGGCGCCCTCGGGCTCATCCAAGGTGCCGCGCAGCAGGCCCACTTCCTTCATCAGCAGCAGCACTTCCAGCAGGTCGCTGACCGATTCGGTGTGGGAGATGATGTAGTGGCGCAGGGACTCGCGGCCAAAGCGCTGCAGCGACTCTGCCGCGGCTTCGAAGATGGCCAGCTCGCCCAGCGTCTTCTCGCTGTAGGCGGCGCCATGCACGCGCAAGGGGCGGGCGTCTTGCAGCAGGCGGATCAACAGATCGCGGCGCTGCAGCTCGTCCAGCGCGCTGTAGTCCGCTTGCAGGCGGGCCACTTGCAACAGCTCGGCCAGCACGGCTTCGTGCTGGTCGGAGCTTTGGCGCAGATCCAGGGTGGCCAGGTGGAAGCCGAACACGCGCACGGCGCGCATCAGCGGCGCCAGGCGCGGCGCGATCAAGGCCTGCGCATGATGCTGGCGCAGCGAGCTTTCGATGATGCGCAGATCGGCCAGCAATTCCTCGGGCCCGGTGTAGGGCGCTTGCGGAGCGACCGCGTGGCGCAAGGCCTCGGTGCCGGTCAACTGCGTCAGGCTGGCGGCCAGGCGCGCATACATGCCGGTCAGGGCGCGGCGGTAGGGCTCGTCCATGCGGTGTTCGTTGCGGTCTGGGCTGCGCTCGGCCAGGGCCTGCATCTCGGGCGTGACCTGGGCCAGGCGGTAGGAGATGGACAACTCCGCGCCCAGCTCATGCAGCTCGGTCAGATAGTGGCGCAGCGCCACTTCCGACTGGCGGCTCAGGGCATGACGCAGGGTCTGGGCGGTGACATTGGGGTTGCCGTCACGGTCGCCGCCAATCCAGTGGCCCATGCGCAAAAAGCTCGCCAAGTCGTGACCCGGCAGGGCTTCTTCCAGCTCGGCGTAGAGCTTGGGGATCTGGCGCAGGAAGGTGGCCTGGTAGTAGGACAGGGCGTTTTCGATTTCGTCGGCAACCGTCAGCTTGCTGTAGCGCAGCATGCGGGTCTGCCACAGCTGGGTGACGCGGGCGCGGATCAGCGCCTCGTTGGCGGCCAGCTCGCGCTCGGTGTGCAGGCTGTCGCGCTGCTCCACCAGCTGGGCCACGGCCCGCTCGGCGTCCAGAATGCTCTTGCGCTGCACCTCGGTCGGGTGGGCGGTCAACACCGGCGAGATAAAGCCGTGTTGCAAGGTCTTGGCGATTTCGGCCGGGCGCACGCCGGCTTCGCGCAGACGCTCCAGCGCGAAAGCGAGCGAGCCCGCTTGCAGGCTGCCGGCGCGCTCATGCACCTCGCGGCGGCGCACATGGTGGCGGTCTTCGGCGATATTGGCCAGGTGCGAGAAATAGCTGAAGGCGCGGATCACGCTGACGGTTTGCTCGCCACTCAGGCTCTTGAGCAATTTGTCAAAGCTCTTGCCCGCTTGCGCATCGTGCTTGAGGCGAAAGGCCACCGAGAGCTGGCGCACTTTTTCGACCAGCTCGTAGGCCTCGCGACCCTCTTGTTCGCGAATCACCTCGCCAAGAATGCGGCCCAGCAGACGGATGTCATCGGTCAGCGGTTGGTTTTTGTCGACCGCGCTGCGTTGCTGCGCCTTCTTGGCTGGCAGGGAAGCGGGTTTGGCGGGCTGGCTGGACTTGGAACGCATGGCGAGGCTCGAGGTTGGGGACCGGAGATACCTGGCGGGCGCCACATTGACGCTCGCCGCGATGTAACGAAGTTACTTGTTTCTGACTTTATCAGTTTCTTCGATGCTGCGATGCGGGCGCGGCCTGTTTGATAATCCCGGCATGAGCGAAACCAACAATCAAGCCGTCATCATTGCCACCCGTGAGAGCCGCCTGGCTCTCTGGCAAGCCGAACATGTCAAAGCCCGCCTGGAGGGCGAACTGGGCCTCAGCGTCAGCCTGCTGGGCATGACCACCCGAGGCGATCAAATCCTGGACCGCAGCCTGTCCAAAGTGGGCGGCAAGGGCCTCTTCGTCAAGGAGCTAGAAACGGCGCTGGAAGAGGGCCGCGCCCGCTTGGCCGTGCATTCGCTCAAAGACGTGCCGATGGAGCTGCCCGAGGGCTTCGAGCTGGCTGCCATCCTGCAGCGTGAAGACCCCCGCGACGCCTTGGTGTCCAACCGCTACGCCAGCCTGGATGAACTGCCGCAGGGCGCGGTGGTCGGCACCTCCAGCTTGCGCCGCGTGGTGCAGTTGCTGGCCTTGCGGCCGGACCTGCGCATCGAGCCCTTGCGTGGCAACCTCGACACCCGCATGCGCAAGCTGGACGAGGGCGGCTATGACGCCATCGTGCTGGCCGCCGCCGGCCTGATGCGCCTGGGTGCCGGCGAGCGCATCCGCGCCCGCTTCGGCATTGACACGATGATCCCTTGCGCCGGCCAAGGCGCCCTGGGTTTGGAGTTGCGTGCCGTCGATCATGCCTTGAAGGCGCAAATTCAAAGCCTGATCCACCGCCCGACCTGGCTAGCCACCTTGGCCGAACGCGCTGTTTCGCGCGCGTTGGGCGGCAGTTGCAGCGTGCCGCTGGCGGCCCATGGCCATTGGCAAGGCGATCAGCTGATCTTGGCCACTGCCCTGGGTCATGCCGAGCAGCCCAGCAGCCCCCTGTTGTGCGCCCAGTTGCAAGCAACCGTGAGCACCGAGGCCGAGGCCGAGGCCTTGGGCCAGCAAGCCGCGCAAGCCTTGCGTGAGCAGGGCGCGGCGCGCTACTTGCCACAAGCTTGCTGAGCATGCGCCTGGTGCTGACCCGCCCTCAGGGTCAGGCACCCGAGTGGCAGAAAAAGCTGGCGGCCCTGGGCGTGCAGGCCGAGAGCCTGCCCCTGCTCGAAATCGCCCCCAGCGATGGTCGTGATGCGGCCCTGGCTTGGGCGGCCTTGCCGGCAGCGGCGCTGGCCTTTTTTGTCAGCCCCAATGCGGTGGAACATTTCTTTGCCCGCCGGTCAGCTGGTCAGGTGTGGCCCGCGCAAACCCTGGCCGCCTGCGTTGGGCCGGGTAGCGCCAAAGCGCTACAGGCTTTTGGCGTGCCGGCCGCGCTGATTGTTCAGCCGCCGGCAGATGCCGCCAGCCTGGACTCCGAACACCTCTGGCCTTTGCTGAGTGGCTTGGATTGGCAAGGCAAATCGGTGCTGCTGCTGCGTGGTGAGGGCGGGCGTGAATGGCTGGCCGAACGCTTGCGTGAACGCGGCGCCCAGACGCAAGCCTTTTGCATTTATCGCCGCCGCTGCCCGGTGCTGGCGCCGCCTGAGCAAGCCTTGCTGGCCCGCATCTTGGCGCAGCCGTGCGAGCATGTCTGGCTGTTCAGCAGCGCCGAAGGGGTGGGCCACCTGGCCAGCTTGACCGAGCCGGGTCAAGACTGGTCACAAGCCTTGTGCATCTGCACCCATGAGCGGATTGCCGCGGCGGCCCGTGAACTGGGTTTCACACATGTGGTTTTGACGCGACCCGACCCGCAAGCGGTACAGCAGGCCCTGCGCCGTCTGCAGGGCGACCCCTACAATCATTTTCACCGTGAGTGATACCCAACAAACCCCCATCGAGTCGGCGCCCGAGCTTGGCGCCCCAAGAGCTGGCGCAGCGCTGCCCGCACCCCAGCCTGCACTGCCCACATGGCTGCCGGTTACCGTGGGGCTGCTGGCCCTGCTGAGCCTGGGCGGCCTGGGCCTGGCCTGGCAAAGCATGAGTCGCCAGCAAAGCCTGGAGCAGGAGTTGGTGCGCCGCCAGGAACAGGTGCAAAGCAATGCCAGCGAAGCCCGCAGCGCCGCCAAAAGTTCGCAAGACCTGACCCGCGACACCGCCGCCAAAGTGGCTTTGCTGGACGCGCGCCTGGCCGAAGTGGCTTTGCAGCGCGGGCAGTTGGAGGAGTTGATCCAGTCCATGTCACGCTCGCGGGACGAAAACGTGATTGGTGACATCGAGGCCTCGATCCGCGTGGCCCTGCAGCAAACGGCCATCACCGGCAGCGCCGAGCCCCTGGTCATCACCCTGAAGCTGGCCGACGAGCGCCTGCAGCGCTACAAGCAGCCGCGCATGGAAGGCGTGCGCCGGGCCGTGGCGCGGGATATGGACCGCGTCAAGGCGGTCAGCGTGGTTGATGTGTCGACGCTGACCATCAAGCTCGACGAGGTGGTGCGCCTGGTCGACGAATTACCGCTCACCGCCAATGCCGAGCAGGCCGAGCCAGCGAAGTCCAAGCCCCAGGACGATCGCAGCAAGAACGCCACCAAGCCTGTCAAAGCCGGCAGCGCGAGCGACAAGGCTGCTGATAGCGGCAGCTTGGCGCTGTGGTGGGCGCAGGCCAGCAAAACCTTCAGCGACACCGCGGCCCTGGTCTGGCATGAAACCCGCAGCCTGATCCGCGTCACCCGCATTGAGCATCCTGAAGCTGTTTTGCTGGCCCCCGAACAGGCCTTCTTCCTGCGCGAGAACCTCAAGCTGCGCTTGCTGAATGCGCGCCTGGCCCTGCTGAGCCGGCAGTTCGAGACGGCGCAGGCCGATCTGCGCGACAGCCAGGAGATGCTGGGCCGCTATTTCGATGGCCGCGCCTTGAAGGTCAAGGCCGCCGGTGATTTGCTGCGCCAAGTCACGGGTCAGGCCCGTCAAGTGGTGGTGCCGCGCCCGGACGACACGCTGGCCGCCTTGTCCGCGGCTGCGGCCGGCCGTTGATGATGATGGGAGCTTGAGCCTGATGCGCACCATCATTTGGTTGGTTTTGCTTTTCACGGTGGCCGTGGTGGCCGCCCTGGCCTTGGGTCGTAATGACGGGCTGGCGAGCTTTTACTGGGGCGGCTGGCGCCTGGATGTGTCGCTGAATCTGTTCTTGCTGGTGCTGGTGGGCAGCTGCTTCGCCCTGGTCACCGCCATTCAGACCATCAATGCCTTGATCAACTTGCCCCAGCGCGCCAAGGAGTGGCGCTTGGCGCAGCGCGAGCGCAGCGCCCAGTTGGCATTGCGTGAAGGCTTGGCCGAGTTCTTTGGTGCCCGCTACGGTCGCTCGCAAAAAGCGGCGCAGCGCGCTTTGACCATCCATGCCCAGACGCCTGAGCTGGAGCGTGACCACGGCTTCTTGGCGCTGGGCCATCTGCTGGCGGCCAGCAGCGCCCATCGCATGCAAGACCGCAAGCGCCGCGACGAGCAACTGGCGCTGGCGCTGGACTTCTCCAAGCGCAGCTCTGCCGGCAAGGCACAGGAAGAGGGCGCTTTGCTGTTGGCGGCGGAATGGGCTTTGGATGACCGCGACGCCAAACGTGCGTTCGATCTGCTGGCCGATCTGAGCCCCGGCGTGGCCCGCCGCACTCAAGCCTTGCGCTTGAAGCTGCAGGCCAGCCGTTTGTCCAAGCAGTACCTCGAAGCCTTGCGCACGGCACGCCTGCTGGCTAAGCACCAGGGCTTCTCCAAGGTGGCGGCGCAGGGTTTGTTGCGCTCGCTGGCCTTCGAGGCGCTGGAAGGCGCTCGTGATGTGGATCAGCTGCGCCAAGTCTGGCAGCAGCTCGACAGCGCCGACCGGCGTGATGTGTTGGTGGCTTGCCGTGCCGCCAGCCGCTCAGCGGCCCTGGGTTCGCCGGATGACGGGCGCGGCTGGCTGCGCCCCTTTTGGGACGATATCGGCGAGCTGCCGGCGGATGAGCGTGCGGTGCTGGCCGAGGCCTTGGTGCCGGTGCTGCCGGGCTTGGCGCCGGAATGGCTGCAGCGCCTGGAGTCGGCGGTGCAGCGTTTCCCGCGCGACAAGCACTTGGCCTACGCCCTGGGCCACGCCCTGGCCGAGCGTCAGCTGTGGGGCAAGGCGCGTCTGATCCTGGAACAGGTCTGCGAGGACCACAGCGTGGCCGCCAGCGCCCGCCGCCGTAGCTGGCTCACCCTGGCGCAATTGGCCACGCAGGATGGCGATATGGAGCGGCGCGCGCGCTGCTTCGAAGCTGCCGCAGGCGTACATTGATGTGTCGATTATTTGAAATTTCTGTGCAAGCGGAAAAAACCATGCTATAGTGCAAGGCTTCGCGGCTGTAGCTCAGTTGGATAGAGTACTTGGCTACGAACCAAGGGGTCGTGGGTTCGAATCCTGCCAGCCGCACCAACAAAGAAGAAGCTTGATCAGTTATTGACTGAGCCAAGTTTCGGATTGAAGAAGAAAACAGAAGGGCCTGACTGAGAAATCAGTCGGGCCCTTTTTATGTAAGGGTCTGATTCTGTAGTTTGCAGTTTCACAGGGTTTGAAGCCTAGGCCGTTTGAGTATCTACAGATACCCAAGCGCTTAGCAAAAGTTCAAATCTCTGAGAAATGTTTGAAATTCAAAAATATTTGAATTCACTCAAAAAAAGCATGCTATAGTAGAGGGCTTGAAGCGGCTGTAGCTCAGTTGGATAGAGTACTTGGCTACGAACCAAGGGGTCGTGGGTTCGAATCCTGCCAGCCGCACCAAAATAAGAAGAAAACGAAAAGCCTCGATGAGTAATCATCGAGGCTTTTTCAATTTCAGCTCGCCAAACCTAATTCGCGCAGAATTGCTTCGGTATCCGCGCCGGGCTGCGGGCCGGCTTGCGCCGGGCGCAACTGGCTGCGTGAAAAGCGTGGCGCCGCGTTGGGCTGCAATTTGCCGTTGATGCGGCTGAAATTGCCACGCGCCAGGTTGTGCGGGTGGCTGGCGGCTTCCTCCAGGCTCAGGACGGGTGCAAAACAGACGTCTGTGCCCTCCAGTAGGTTTTGCCACTCCGCTTGAGTCTTGGCCTTGATGCAGGCCGCCACGCGGGCGCGCAGGGCGGGCCATTGGCGGGTGTCGAACTGGGCTTGTGGGTCGACATCTTGCAAATCAAGCCGCTGCAGCATTTCGACGTAGAACTGCGGCTCAATGGCGCCTAGGGTGACGAAGCGGCCATCGGCGCATTCAAAGCTGTCGTAGAAGGGCGAGCTGTGCAGGAAGAAGTTGTGCTGGGGCGCGTCCGGCCACATGCCGCTGCCGCGCAGGGAATGAATCAGCGCGCTCATGCAGCCCACGCCGTCCACCATGGCCGCATCAATGATCTGGCCGCGGCCGCTGCGCTGCGACTCCAACAAGGCGCTGAGCAGGCCCAGTGCCAGAAACAGCGCGCCACCTGCCATATCGCCTAGCAATGTGGCCGGCAGGCTGGGCGCTTGGCCGGCGCGGCTGGCCACCGACAAGGCGCCGGTGAGGGCCACATAGTTGATGTCATGCCCGGCGGCTTGGGCCAGGGGGCCGCTTTGGCCCCAGCCGGTGACGCGGCCGTAGACCAGCTTGGGGTTGCAGGCCTCAAACACCGCAGGTCCAAGTCCTAAACGCTCCATCACGCCGGGGCGATAGCCTTCGATCAGCGCGTCGGCCTGCTCGATCAGGGCGGTCACAGCGCGCATGCCCAGTTCGGTCTTGAGGTCCAAGCAGATGGAGCGCTTGCCCCGGTTCAGCGCGTCGCCGGTGTTGAGGCTGCGCAGGGCCGCGGGGCGCTCCACCACAATCACTTCGGCGCCGAGGTCGGCCAGCAGCATGCCGCAAAGGGGCGCAGGGCCGATGCCGGCCATTTCAACAATCTTCAGCCCCGCCAGCGGGCCGTTCGTTTTTTGTTCTTGCAAGATGCCTCCTTGATTGCCTTTGCACAGCGCAGACAATACACGGCATGAACAAGGCATTCACCAAGGAAAACGATGGGCCGGACGATGATGAGGACGGCTCCCCCTCACTGCCCGCCATACCGCCAGGCACGCGTAACTACCTGACGCCGCAAGGCTATGCACGGCTGCGCGCCGAGTTCATGAGCTTGCTGGACGAGGAGCGGCCCAAGATCGTCGAGATCGTCTCCTGGGCGGCCAAGAATGGCGACCGTTCGGAAAACGGCGACTACCTCTACGGCAAGAAACGCTTGCGTGAAATCGACCGCCGCCTGCGCTTTCTGACCAAGCGCCTGGACATCGCCGAGGTGGCCGACCCCAGCTTGCATTACGGCAGCGACCAGATCTTCTTCGGCGCCACCGTCACCTACGCCACGGCCAAGGGGGACGAACGCACCATCACCATCAAAGGCATCGACGAGGCCGACAACTTGGCCGGCGAGGTCAGCTGGATCGCCCCGATTGCCCGCGTGTTGCTGAAGGCGCGCGAGGGCGATGAGCTGCAATTGATGACGCCGGGCGGCATCGAGCAGATCGAAGTGCTGGAGGTGAAGTACCCGGCGCCCAGCACCGAAGGCAAGGCTTGAGCCACTCTCCGCCAGCCTGCGCTGGCGTTTGACGGGCTGGCCTTAAGTCGGCTTGACCCGCCAAACCCGCAGCACCGCAGGCGAGCGCTTGAGCGTGCGCAGCACATCGGCCAGATGCAGGCGGTCGCGCACCGAGAGCAGCAGGCTCATTTCGGCCGTTTCGCGGTGCTGGGATTCATCGCTCATCTGGATGTGGGTGATGTCGGCCTCGGCGCTGCTGACGGCTTGTGCCACCTGGGCCAGCACGCCCTTGCCATTGTTGAGCAGCAGGGATACGGCGGCCTCGAAGGGGCGGGTCAGCTCCTCGGCCCAGCTGACGGCGATCCAATGCTCGCTGTCGCGCTGGAAAAGCTTGCGGCCAACCTGGCATTCCGCCGTGTGCACCAGCAGGCCTTCGCCGCGGCCCAGGTAGCCTTTGATCTCGTCACCGGGAATCGGCCGGCAGCAGGCGGCCAGGCGCACCGAGGCGCCTTCGCTGCCGTCCAGCGTGACCTGACCCTGGGCGGGCAATTCCTCGCTGCTGAAGCGGCCCATGGTGAGCATCACCGCATCGGGGCGCTGGCCTTGCTCGGCCAGCATGCGGGCCAGCTTCTTGGCCACGATGGTGGCGATCTTGCGGCCCAGGCCGATTTCCACCAGCAACTCGTCGATGTGGCGGTTGCCCGCCCAGCGCGCCAGCTGTTGCCAAAGCTGCGCGGCGCTGTTGTCTTCATCATCCAGGCTGGGCAGGCTGAGGCCTTCGGCACGCAGGGCTTGCGCCAACATTTTTTCGCCCAGATCGCGGGATTCGTCCTGCTCCAAATTCTTCAGGAAGTGGCGAATCTTGGAGCGCGCCCGGCCTGTGCGCACAAAGCTCAGCCAGGCCGGGTTGGGGCGGGCGCCCGCGGCGGTGACGATTTCGATCACATCGCCGCTGCGCAGCTCGGTACGCACAGGCACCGGTTCGCCATTGATCTGCGCGGCCACGCAATGGTCGCCCACATCGGAGTGGATGGCATAGGCAAAGTCCACCGGCGTGGCGCCGCGCGGCAGGGCCATGATTTTGGACTTGGGCGTGAAGACGTAGACCGCGTCGGGGAAGAGGTCAATCTTGACGTGTTCCAGGAACTCGTTGGCGTCACGCGTCTCGTCTTGAATATCGATCAGCGACTGCAGCCAGCGCGAACCCAGCTGCTGCGCGTTCTGCGCCCCTTGGCTGTGCGCGGTGTTTTTGTAGAGCCAGTGCGCGGCCACGCCTTTTTCGGCCACGAGGTGCATGGCCTCGGTGCGAATCTGGAACTCTACCGGCGTGCCCAGCGGGCTTACCAGGGTGGTGTGCAAGGATTGGTAGCCATTGGGCTTGGGTATGGCGATGTAGTCTTTGAATCGGCCCGGCTGCGGCTTGTAGAGCTGGTGCAGCACGCCCAGGGACAAATAGCATTGCGGCAATTCGTGCACGACGATGCGAAAGCCGAAGATGTCGCTGACCTGCGCGAAGCTGAGATGCTTGTCGCGCATCTTCTGGTAGATCGAGTAGACGGTTTTCTCGCGTCCTTGTACCTCGACCTTGACGTCCGACTCGCCAAAAGCCTTGAGCACATCGCGCTCGATGCGCGAAACCAAGTCGCGCCGGTTGCCGCGCGCCTTGGCGATGGCTTTGCTCAAGGCCGCGTGGCGCCAGGGATGGATGTGGGAAAAGCTGCGCTCTTGCAGCTCGCGGTAAATCTGATTCAGGCCCAGGCGGTGCGCGATGGGGGCGTAGATGTCCAGGGTCTCGCGGGCGATGCGGCGGCGTTTGACCGGCGCCATCGCGTCCATGGTGCGCATATTGTGCAAACGGTCGGCCAGCTTGATCAGGATGACGCGCACATCGCGCGCCATCGCCAGCAGCATCTTGCGAAAGCTCTCGGCCTGTGACTCTTCCTTGGTGGAGAACTGCAGCTTGTCCAGCTTGGTCAGGCCGTCCACCAGCTCGGCGGTGGGCGCCTCGAAGCGCTCGATCAACTCGGTCTTGGTGATGCCGCAATCTTCCATCGCGTCATGCATCAGCGCAGCCATGATGGCTTGGGCGTCCAGGCGCCACTCGGCGCAGATGCCGGCTACCGCAATCGGGTGGGTGATGTAGGGTTCACCGCTGGCGCGGAACTGGCCCAGATGGGCCTCGTCGGCGAACTTGTAGGCCTCGCGAATGCGCTTGATGTCCGCCTTGGGCAGGTAGTGCAGCAGGTGCACCAGGGCGTCAAACGAGGCGGCCTCGGCGGTGGTGGGCTCAGGGGCTGAGGCCGCACGTAGGCCGGGCAGGCCACTCAAAGCGGCAGGCAGGCGGGGAAAGGCAAAAGTTCGGAAACCCATGCGCCGAATTTACAGCATCAAACCCGGATGAATGCGATGCAGGGTTGTTGCGGGCAAGAAAAAGGGCGCCCGCAGGCGCCCTCTGTGCAAACTGGTCAGCGCTGAGGCTTAGACCGGCACCTTGCGCAGCATCTCGATGCCCACTTCGCCGGCGGCGATTTCGCGCAGCGCGGTGACGCCCGGCTTGTTCTTGCTTTCGAGCTTGGGCGTGTGGCCCTGGCTCAGCATGCGAGCGCGGTAGGTGGCGGCCAGAACCAACTGGAAGCGGTTGGGGATCTTTACCAGGCAGTCTTCGACAGTGATGCGGGCCATGTGTTTTTCCAGTCCAAAGGTCAATCAGGGAAGTTCGAGAGCGCGGAACACGGCGGAGCGATTCCGGCGCTGAGCCGCGTATTTTAACCGCTGCGCGTGAACAATCGACTTCAAATCGAAAACTGCGGTGTCAAACACTGCATTCACCACCACGAAATCGAAGTTCTGCGCCTGCGCGACCTCGATGCGGGCATTGCTCATGCGCTGGGCAATCACCGACGGGTCGGTGTCGCCGCGGCGGTTCAGGCGCTGTTCCAACTCTTCCCAGCTGGGCGGCAAGATGAAGATCAGCACCGCGTAGGGGAAGAGCTGCTTGATTTGCAGCGCGCCTTGGAAGTCGATTTCCAGCACCACATCGTCGCCATGGGCCATGCGCGCTTCGATGGCGGCACGCGAGGTGCCGTAGAGGTTGCCATGCACCTCGGCCCATTCAAAAAACTCACCGCGTGCGGCCATGGCGCGGAACTCGTCCGCATTGGTGAACCAGTACTCGCGGCCATGTTGCTCCTGGCCACGCGGCGCGCGTGAGGTGTGCGAGATCGACACATCCAGCTTGGAGTCCAGTTCCAGCAAGGCCTTGACCAAGCTGGATTTGCCGGCCCCGCTGGGGGCTGCGACGACGAAGAGATTGCCTGGATATTCCATGTGCTGAGGTCTTGAGTGGGCGGGCTTGCCGCCCTGGCGGAGGCCGGGCGGGGGTGCGGTATTTTAGGCGCAGCCGAGACGTGGGGCTTGTGGCTGGTTTGGCGCAGAGGCAGCTGCCGCGTGGATCAGGCGAGTCGGCTTGATCAGGCATGATCGCCGATCCTGCGCGCAAGGTGGCTAAGGCCAGCTCAGCGCTGGGACATCGCTTGTGTCGTTCTTCATCACTTTTTGAGAGAGCCTAGCCCCATGAGTTTGCCCTGGAAACATCAGCCCCCGCGAACCGTCTTCATCAGCGATGGTGGCAGCGGCATCGGGCGTGAAATGGCCCAGCAACTTGCGCGGGAAGGCGCCCATATCGCCCTCATCAATCGCAAGCTGGCGCCGCAGGTGGTGGCCGAGTTGCGTGCCCTGGCGCTGCGCGCCGACCAGCGTTTTGAAAGCTATAGCGCTGACGTGTCGGACGACGTGGCCTTGCAGCAGGTGATTCAACAGGCAGTTCAAGACCTGGGTGCGCCGGATCTGGCCATCAACTCGGCCGGCATGCAGATCGCCAAGCCTTTTGAGGAACTCAGCGCAGCGGAGTTTGGCCGGGTGATTCAGGTCAATTTGATCGGCTCGCGCAATTTTGCGGCCGCTGTTTTGCCGCATCTCTCGCCGGGCGCGCATCTGGTTTTGGTGGCCTCGCTGGCCGGCCTGGTGGGCAATTTCGCCTATGCCGCGTATTGCGCCTCGAAGTACGGCACGGTGGGCTTGGCCGAGGTGCTGCGCATTGAGTGGCGGCTCAAGGGCATTGATGTCAGTGTGTGCTGCCCGGGGGAGATCGACACACCGCTGATGCAGGAGGAACGCCGGACGCTGCACCCCGTCTCGGCCGCGATGAAGGGCTTTGCCGGCTGTTTGGCGGTGGAGCCGGCTTGCCGGGCCATGCTGAAAGGTATCGCGCGGCGCGAGTTCGAGATCGTGCCGGGTTTCAGGCCCAAGCTGACGGTGTTCTTGAGTCGGCATTTGGGGGATCTGGCGCGCCGCGTGGCGGATGGCATTGCCAATAAAGCCTTCAAGGCTTTCATCAAGCGGGCGCCGTCGCAAGCCTGAGCCGCTGAGTGCTTGTCGGCTTCTCGGCGTTCCAGGCGAGCGACGCTTCTTACTTCCCTGGCAAGGGCGCGCGCATCAGCCCCAGCACGGGCGAGGGCGGCGTGATGCTGGCGTCGAAGGGATGGGAGCGCTGCCCATTCAGCGCGCCGATGATGCGCTGCACATAGTTGCGCGTTTCGGCATAGGGCGGCACGCCGCGATAGCGTTCAACCGCGCGTTCGCCAGCGTTGTATGCCGCCAGCACCAGGCTCAGATCACCTTCGAAATAGGCCAGCAACCAGCGCAGATAGGCCATGCCGCCGCGGATGTTCTGGGTGGGGTCGGTGAGCTTGCTGACCTTGAAACGCGCGGCGGTGTCCGGGATCAGCTGCATCAAGCCCTGCGCATTTTTGGGTGACACGGCCAGGGGGTTGAAGTTCGACTCCCGCGCCATCACGGCCAACACCAGATGGGGGGCCAGCTGATAGTCCGGCGCCACCAAATCGACATAGCGCACGATCACCTGAGGCGCATTGGCCGGCGGGGCGGGTGGCGGCAGGGAGGTTTGACGGGGGCGTTTGGCGGCGGCCATCAAGGGTGCGGGGTCGCTGTCGGGTGGGCGCAAGCAAGCCGGTGGCGGGCCTTGCGGTGTACCCATGGCGGCCAGCATGTTCTGCGCTTGCGGCATGCCTTGCTCTGCCGCGGCGGCGAACAGATGGGCGGCCTGGGCATCGTCGCGGGCGATGCCGCGCGGGTTGGTCAGCATCCAGGCCAGATTGAATTGGGCCACCGGGTCACCATAGCGCGCGGCGCGGCAGTAGAGCTGCGCGGCCATCACCGCGTCCCGGGGCATGCCCTCGCTGCCGTGTTCATAGGCCTCGGCCTCCCGCCGCCAGCGCTCTACCTGGGCTGGCACCACTGGCCCGGTTTCAGCCGGCGGCGTGCTGGGCCGGGGCAGGGACTCCAGTGTCAGCACTTGGGCCGAGGCCATGCCGACCCACAGGCTCAGGGCGCTCACGCACAGCAGCAGACGGGAAGGGATTGGCAAGGACATGGGCGGAAAAAATGGCGGGCTGGCAAATCGCAAGCAAATGCGGAGCAATGGGCCGAGCGGACATCGGATCAGCGTGGGCACAAGCAAGCTTGGCTTGGCTGGCCCGGCCACCGGTTTGGCCGACCGGCGGCAGCATGAGTCTGGCAGTTGTGAGGCGGTTTTGCCATCTCAGCCCGCCCCGGACTTAGGGGGACCGGCTTTGTGCTTAGTGCTATTGACCGCGCCGCGTTTGCCATTTTGCTGAAGCTGCGCCGCGGGCGGCCTGTGCCGACAGCGGTCGGCGCAGGGCTATCATCGCCCCGCCTGGCGAGTCCCATCCCGACGGCCTGCATGCCGCGGGCCGCAGCTTCCTCGCAAGGCTTTTGACCACCTGAGTGATTTCTCCCGTTCCCCGCCATGAATCGTTTGCAGTCTGAATTGAATCGTCTTTTTAGGCCCGCGCCCGAATCCGCAGTTGTGGCTGAACCCGGGCGGCTTGGCCAAGCTCTGGTCGATGAGCAAGGTCGCGTGCACGCCATGCGTCTGGGCTTGGCGCACACCGCCGACTGGCGTGAGCTGGGACTGGTTTGGCGCGGTGTGCAGCTTGATCTGGCCTTGCCGGCACCGGCGATTGCGGTCTCTGGCCTGGATGCGATCGAGCTTTGGTTTTCGCTCGCCCAGCCGGTGGCCGTGGGGCAAGCCCAAGCGTTTTTGGAGGCGCTGCGGCAACGCTATTTGCCTGAGCTGGCGCTGCGCCGTATCAGCGTTTGGCCAGCTGCGGCTGAGCCCTCAGATTTGGCTGAGCTTTTGCCGCCCCAGCAGCGCAAGAGCGAGCAATGGTCGGCCTTTGTGGCGCCTGACTTGGCGCCGGTTTTTGCCGAGACCCCTTGGCTGGACATTCCGCCCAGCGAAGAAGGGCAGGCCGATCTGCTGCGGGGCCTGAGCACCATCCAGCCTGCTGAATTCGAGGCCGCCATGGCCTTGCTGTGCCCGACGCCTGTGGCCCAAGCCGGCGTCGCAGTCGGCAAAGCCGCCGCCGATGTGGCCGCTGATTCCGCAGCCGCTGGCTCGCAGCCGCTGCAGGCACTTGCGTTGAGTGCCTTGAACCCCAAGCAGTTTTTGCTCAAGGTGATGAACGACGAGGCCGCACCACTGACCGCCCGCATCGAGGCGGCCAAGGCTTTGTTGCCCTATACCGAAGGCTGAGTAGGCCCACCGTCTGGGCGCCGACGGCGCCTTCCTTGAACTGGGCAAGCCTGCACAAACCGTTTGGCCTGCCAGCCTCCCGTCCCGCCCGGTTTGCCCATCGGGTGCTCCGCTTAGGCGAATCTACGTAAGCCCGCAGCGCCACCTTCGGTAGTACGCTTGCGGGCTGTAATGCACTAGCGAAAGAGCGCATCGATGAACAAGATTTACCCCAGCGCGGCCGCCGCGCTCCAGGGCATCGTCAGTGACGGTCAGTTGCTGGCGGTGGGCGGATTTGGCCTTTGCGGGATTCCCGAGGCCTTGATTGCCGCCCTGCGGGACAGCGGCGTCAAAGACCTCAGCGTCATCTCCAATAACGCCGGTGTGGACGGCTTCGGCCTGGGCCAGTTGCTGGAAACGCGCCAGATCAAAAAGATGATCTCCAGCTATGTGGGCGAGAACAAGGAGTTCGAGCGCCAATACCTTGCCAAGGAGCTGGAGCTGGAATTCACGCCCCAGGGCACGCTGGCCGAGAAGCTGCGCGCCGGTGGCGCCGGCATTCCCGCCTTCTACACTCGCACCGGCGTCGGCACCTTGGTGGCCGAAGGCAAAGAGCTGCGCGTGTTTGAGGACGGCCACACCTATGTGATGGAACGCGCTTTGAACCCGGACGTGAGCTTGGTCAAAGCCTGGAAGGCCGACAAGAGCGGCAACCTTTTGTTCCGCCGCACCGCACGCAACTTCAACCCGGCCGTGGCCATGGCCGGCAAGCTGACAGTGGTGGAAGTGGAGGAGCTGGTGGAAACCGGCAGCATCGACCCCGACAGCGTGCATTTGCCCGGCATTTATGTGCACCGCATCGTGGTCAACGCCAGCCCTGAAAAACGCATCGAGAAACGTACATTGACCGTCAAGGGAGAGAAGTGATGGCCTGGACCCAAGACCAAATGGCCGCCCGCGCGGCCCAAGAGTTGGAAGACGGTTTTTACGTCAACCTGGGCATTGGCATCCCGACCCTGGTGGCGAACTTTGTGCCGGCCGACAAGGAAGTCTGGCTGCAAAGCGAGAACGGCATGCTGGGCATTGGCCCTTTTCCGACCGAGGACGAGGTTGATGCTGACCTGATCAACGCTGGCAAGCAAACCGTCACCACCATTCCCGGCAGCAGCATCTTCGGCAGCCATGACAGCTTCGCCATGATCCGCGGCGGCAAGATCAATTTGTCCATCCTGGGCGCCATGCAGGTGAGCGAAAAGGGCGACCTGGCCAACTGGATGATCCCGGGCAAGATGGTCAAGGGCATGGGCGGCGCGATGGACCTGGTGGCCGGCGTCAAGCGCGTGATCGTGCTGATGGAGCATGTGGCTCGCAAAAAGGACGGCAGCGAAGATCTGAAAATCTTGCCTAATTGCAGCTTGCCACTGACCGGTGTGGGCGTGGTCAATCGCATCATCACCGACCTGGCCGTGATGGACGTGACACCTGCGGGCCTGAAGCTGGTTGAACTGGCCGACGGCGTGACGCGAGAGTTTGTGCAGAGCAAGACCGGCGTGGCGCTGATCTGATCGCCAGCGCGGCCGCCTTGATGAGTTCCACCCGACCTCGTTTTTCCCTGCACTTGCCACTGCTGCTGCTAGCTGCCCTGGCGGGTTGTGCCGGATCGGTTCAGCCCAGCGGCGCGCCGCCTCAGAATCAGGCGGTTGCGGCTTCGGCGCCCGTCATGCCCGAAGCCGCCAGTGGCTGGCAGGACAAGCCGGGTTGGAGCAATGCGCATCAGGCGGTCGCCGCGGCCCATCCGCTGGCCGCAGCGGCGGGGCTTGAGATGCTCAACGCCGGCGGCTCGGCGCTTGATGCCGGCATTGCGGTGCAGCTGGTGCTGAGCTTGGTGGAGCCGCAGTCCAGCGGCATCGGTGGCGGCGCCTTCCTTTTGTACTGGGACGGCCAATCGGTCAGCGCCATCGATGGCCGCGAGACCGCGCCGGCCGCCGCCGATGAGCGCCTGTTCCTTCTCCCCGACGGCAAGCCCATGGGTTACCGGCAGGCGGTGGTGGGTGGCCGCTCGGTCGGCACCCCTGGCCTGCTGCGCATGCTGGAGCAAGCCCATGGCCGCTTCGGCAAGCTGCCCTGGGCGCGCTTGTTTGAACCGGCGATCCGCTTGTGTGAGCAGGGCTATCCGCTCTCGGCCCGCAGCGTCAAGCTGCTGCAGGGCGACACGGCGCTGCGCCAAGACCCGCAAGCGGCAAAGTACTTTTACGATGCCCAAGGCCAGCTTTTGCCGGCCGGCCATCGCTTGCGCAACCCGGCCCTGGCAGCGGTGTACCGGCGGGTGGCGCAGGGCGGGGCGGATGCATTTCTGACCGGGCCGGTGGCGCAAGACATCGTGCGCCGGGTTCGGGGGCACGCCAGCAATCCAGGCCTGCTCAGCGAGGCCGATCTCGCCGCCTACCGTCCCATCTTCCGCCAGCCTCTGTGCACCGATTGGCGTGCGCAGAGCAGCGCGCCCTGGCAAGTTTGCGGCTTCGGCCCGCCGTCTTCGGGCCATCTGACCCTGATGGAGATTCTGGGCATGTTGCCGCAGCAAGATGCCGCTCAAGCGTTGAGTCAGGGTCTGCCGAGCGCCGCCTGGTTGCATCGTTATGCCGAGGCCTCCAATCTGGCCTACGCCGACCGCGCCAAATACATTGCCGACCCCGATTTCGTGCCCGCGCCGGGCGGCGACTGGCGCAGCCTGCTGGCCAGCGACTATCTGCGCCAACGTGCGGCCCTGATCGGCCCGCGCAGCCAGGGTGAGGTGGCGGCCGGCCAGCCCGCGCCGCTGCAGCGCGTCAGCTGGGCGCCGCAGGCCGAGCAGCCTGAGTACGGCACCAGCCACATCAGCATCATCGACGCCGGCGGCCACGCCCTGGCCATGACCACCTCGATTGAGGCGGGCTTTGGCGCCCGCATCATGAGCGATGGCGGCACTGGACTAGCCGGCGGCTTTTTGCTCAATAACCAGCTCACCGACTTCGCTCTGCAGCCACGCGATGCCCAGGGTCTGCCGGTGGCCAACCGGGTCGAGCCGGGCAAGCGCCCGCGCTCCAGCATGAGCCCGACCCTGGTGTTCGATCGCACCAGCGGCCGGCTCTTGATGAGCTTGGGCGCGCCCGGCGGGCCGGCCATCATTCATTACGTGGCCAAGACCCTGCTGGCCAGCCATGACTGGGGCATGGACGCGCAGCAGGCCGTGGCGCTGCCGAACTTCGGCGCCTTCAACGGCCCTTTGCTGCTGGAAAGCGGCTTCTTCCCGGCCAGCACGGTGAGCGAGTTGCAGGGCCTGGGGCACCGCGTCATCCAGACCGATTTGCCCAGCGGCTTGCAAGCCATCGAGCGGCGTGGCCCGGGCTGGTTCGGCGCTGCCGACCCGCGCCGCGATGGGGTGGTGCAGGGCAATTGAGGGATGGTAGTAGCGGCAACTGCCGGCTACTGCGTACGACTCAAGCCTTGTTCAGGCCTTGTTCAGGCCTTGCGTAAGGGACTCATGGCGCGCAGTTGCTGCAGTTGGCGCAGCAGCGGCGGTTGTCGCCCGGTCAGCTGGGCGGTGATGAAGGCTTTGAGCGGCGGCAGGTGCTGGGCTGCTTGCAACACACCACGGCGCAGCAGCTTGGCGGCGGGGCGTTCATCGGTGAACAAGCGCACCACCGTGTTGGTGCCTTGGTAGATGGCCCAGGTTTGGCGCCGATGGCCTTGGGCATAGGCTTGCAGGCCAGCGCTGGCGCCCAGATCCGCGCCGGCTTGGTGGGCCTGGCCCAAGATGCCGGCCAGCAACTCAACCCCGTAGAGGCCGAAGTTATAGCCATGCGCCGTCACCGGGTGCATGCCCACGGCGGCATCGCCCACCAGGGCAAGGCGCTGGCCGGCAAAGCGGTGCGCGTAGGTGGCCACCAGCGGGTAGAAGTGGCGCGGCCCGGCCAGGCTCAAGTCGCCCAGGCGGCCTTGCAATTGTTCGCCCACCCAGCGGCAGAACTGGGCCTCGTCCCAGGCCAGCATGGTGTTGGCTTGGTCGGCCGGCAGGGTCAGCACGACCGAGCTGCATTGGCCATTTAGCGGCAAGATGGCCAAGGTGTGGCCGTAGTGAAAACACTCCAGCGCGGTGGCATGGTTGGGCAGGCTGTGCTGCACCCGCCAGACGATGACGCTGCGGCCGAAGTCACGCATCTCAGCGCCAATGCCGGCCCAGCGGCGGGCGGCGGAGAAGCGGCTGTCGGCAGCGATCAGCAAGGGCGCGCTGAGGGTCTCGCCGCTGGACAAGGTGAGCGTCGCGCTTTGGGGCTGCAAGCTGATGCCGCTAACCCGGGCATCGGCGCGGATGCTGATCATCTCGCTGCGTCGCAGTGCGCCCTGGTAGGCAATGCGCCGCAGCCAATGGTTGGCGACCAGATAGCCCAGTGCGTCACGGCCGCTGCCGCTGGCGTCAAAGCCCAGAAAGCCTTGCTTCAGCGACTCGCCCTGGCCGTTGAAAACATGGGCTTGGCGCAGCGGCGCGATCTCGGCCGCGGGCAGATCCTGCCACTGGCCCAGCGTTTGCAAAATGCCCATGCCACGATGGGTCAGCGCAATTTCGCGCCCGTCCTCGGCCGGCTCGGCCAAGCTGCTCAGCGGGCTGGCTTCCAGCACGCAGCTGCGGATGCCCACGTCGGCCAGGGCGCAGGCCATGCTCAGGCCGGCAGGGCCGGCGCCGATGATCAGAACGTCAGGAGTGGGATGGGAGCTGGGCATGCTGCGGACTACTCGGGGTGCACAAGCCCCGCAGCTTAATCAGGCCCGGCGCCGCCGGGCTTGATGCGGATCAGCGCTTGCGCAATGCCTGCAAGCTCAGCAGCGCAAAAGCGAGGTAAAGCACGCCGCTCCAGAACTCGTAGGGCAGGCCCAGCAGCCGGTAGGCGCCGGCTTGGCTGCAGGTTGCGGTGACCATGAAGACGGCGGGCAGCAGGTTCTCCAGATCCAGCGTGGTGAGGATGCGGTCGGCCAGGGTCAGGTCGCAGGAGGCCATCTTGGCCGCCACATCATGCTGATACCAAGCGGCTGCGACGCCGGCCAGAGCCAGCAGCAGCACCAGCGCCAGGGACGCTTGGCGAACCGGCCGCGCTTTCTGCAAGAGCCAACCCAGGCCAGCGACCAGGGCGATCAGCATGAAGATGCCGCGCTGCAAGACGCACCAAGGGCAGGGCTTGATGCCGAAGCTGTGTTGCGCGATCAGGGCGCAGGCCAGGCTGGCCAAGCTGGCCAGGCAAATACCGCCCAGCACTTTGCCGGGCATTTTCGAGGGCGTGAGGAACATAGGGGGCGGGCTCTGGCTTCGTCGGCGTCGGTGGGAATCAGTCGGCGGCGACTTCCACAATCATTTCGATCTCAACGCAAGCACCCATGGGGATTTGCGCCACGCCAAAGGCGCTGCGGGCATGCGCGCCCTTGACCGGGCCGAAGACTTCGGCAAACAGCTCGGAGCAGCCATTGGTGACCAGATGCTGCTCGGTGAAGTCGCCGGTGCTGTTGACCAAGCTCATCAGCTTGACGATGCGGGTGACCTTGTTCAGATCGCCCACTGCTGCATGCAGGGTGCCCATCAGGTCGATGGCAATGGCGCGCGCGGCGGCCTTGCCGGTGGCGGTGTCCACATCGCGGCCCAGTTGGCCCACCCAGGGCTTGCCGTCTTTCTTGGCGATATGGCCGGAAACAAAAATCAGATTGCCGCTGCGCACAAAAGGCACATAGGCCGCAGCGGGCACGGCCACGGGCGGCAGTTCGATGCCCAGCTTGCTGAGTTGCTCGTAGACGGAAGTGGCGGTCGTGTTGGCGTGGGTGCTCATGAGTGGACTCTGGCTTAGGATGAATGGCGGGCATCCTACACCGTGCAACGCGAGGAACTCGGCGCCACCATGCAGCCCAGCTCATCATTGCCGACCGCCTGGCAGGCCACGCTGCCGGCGCTTGCCTGGCTGTTGGGCCTGGCCGGTGTGCTGCAATTGCGGGCTTTGCCCACGGTGTTGACGCTGGCGGGCCTGGCCTTGATCGGGGTCTTGCTGCTCAGTCTGGCTTTGCTCTGTCGGCACCGCAGGCTGCTGGCCTTGCTGGCGCTGTGCATGGCTATCAGCCTGCTGGCCTTTGCGCAAGCCGCCTGGCGCGCCCAGCTGCGTTTGGATGAAGCCCTGCCGGCCGCTTGGGAGGGGCGTGATCTGCTGCTGCAAGGCCGGGTGGCCTCGCTGCCCACGGCCGTGCGGGGCATGGGTGGCGCGCCGGGCTGGCGTTTTGAGTTTGAGCTGGACGCGGGGCTGGACCCGCAAAGCGGCCGGGCGCTGACAGCGCAATTGCCGCGCCGCCTGCTGCTCAGCTGGTACGCCGCGCCGGAGCAAGCCCCGCCTGCATTGCAAGCGGGCGAGCGTTGGCAGTTGCTGGCCCGCCTCAAACAGCCCCATGGTTTGATGAACCCCCATGCCTTTGACTACGAGCTGTGGCTGTTCGAGCAGGATTTGCGCGCCACCGGTGTGGTGCGGGAACTTGTCGCCTCCCATCAGCGCCTGCAAGCGTCACCCTGGTGGAGCCTGGACAGCTGGCGCCAGCGCCTGCGCCAAGCCCTGCAAGCTCAGGTCAGCGACCCCGCCGTGGCCGGCATTCTGGCGGCGCTGAGCCTGGGCGACCAGGCGGCCATCAGCAAGGCCGATTGGGGCTTGTTCCGCGACACCGGGGTCGCGCATTTGCTTTCGGTCAGCGGCTTGCACGTCACCATGTTTGCCTGGGGCATGCAGGGCCTGTTCGGCTGGCTGTGGCGCCGCAGTGCCAGGGCTTGCCTCAGGCTGCCGGCGGTAACGGCCGCGCGTTGGGCCGGGGTGTCGGCGGCCCTGAGCTATGCCCTGTTTTCGGGCTGGGGCGTGCCGGCGCAGCGCACCGTGTGGATGCTGCTGAGCGTGGCGGTCTTGCGTAGCTTGGGGCTGCGCTGGCCTTGGAGTTTGATCTTGTTGGCGGCGGCCGTGGTGGTGACGACCATCGACCCTTTTGCCATCAGCCAGGCAGGTTTTTGGCTGTCCTTCTTCGCGGTTGGTTTGCTGATGGCGAGCGGCAGCGACGGCGGCGAGCAGAGCGCTGCTGCCGCCGGCTGGCACGCCCAACTCAAGGCCGGTCTGCACAGCCAGTGGGTGGCGACCCTGGGCTTGACGCCGCTGAGCTTGCTGTTCTTTCAGCAGATCTCGGTCGTCGGGCTGCTGGCCAATTTGCTGGCGATTCCCCTGGTCAGTTTTGTGATTGCGCCGCTGGCCCTGGCCGGTGCCTTGCTGCCCAGTCTTTGGTGGTTCGCGGAGTTCTGCGTGCGCACCCTGATGGCCTATTTGCATGGGCTGGCGCAGCTGCCTGGCGCGGTGTGGGCGTTGCCGGTGGCGCCGCTGTGGGCGCAGGCGGCGGGTTTGTGCGCTGGCGCTTTGCTGGTGTTGCCTTTGCCTTGGCGCCTGCGTCTGCTGGGCTTGCCCTTGGCGCTGCCGCTGCTGTGGCCGGCCCCCTGGCAGCCGGCTCAGGGCGAGTTCGAATTGCTGGCTGCCGACATTGGCCAGGGCAATGCCGTGCTGGTGCGCACCGCCACGCACAGCCTGCTTTACGACAGCGGCCCGCAGTTCGCGCCCGGCATCGATGCCGGCCAGCGCGTGCTGCTGCCCCTGCTGCGTGCGCTGGGCGTGATGCGATTGGACCGCTTGATGCTCAGCCATCGCGACAGCGACCATGTGGGTGGCGCCGCCTCGTTGCTGGCCGGTATGCCGGTGGGCCTGCTGCACAGCTCGCTGGAGCCCGAGCATGGCTTGCTGCGCGAAGCGTCCGCACGCGGTGTGTCGCTGCAAACCTGCACGCAGGGCCAAGCCTGGGTGTGGGATGGCGTGGCCTTTGAGCTGCTGCATCCGCGTGCCGAGCACTATGCGCAAGGGCTCAAAAGCAATGCCATGTCTTGCGTGCTGCGCCTGCGCAGTTTGGCCTCAGGCAAGACCGCGCTCTTGACCGGTGACTTGGAGGCGGCGCAAGAGCTGGGGCTTATCCAGCAACTAGGCCCGCAGGCCCTGCGCAGCAGCGTGCTCTTGGTGCCTCATCACGGCAGCAAGACCTCCAGCAGTGCGGAGTTCTTGGCCGCTGTGGCACCCCAAATGGCGCTGGCGCAGATGGGTTACCGCAACCGCTTCGGCCACCCCGCGCCCGGCGTGTTGGCGCGTTATCAAGCCCAGGGTGTTGCATTGCTGCGCTCGGATGAATGTGGCGCCTGGCGCTGGCGCAGCGAGGCGGTGTCGGCCTCCCGGCCGGTCTACCTTGGCGAATGCCAGCGCAAGCAAGGCTTGCGCTTTTGGCATTGGCGGCCCGCAAACTTGGGCGGCGAGATGGGGCCTTGGCCCGATGGCGATGTGGGTTTGAGGGAGTGAGGGCGGCTTGATGGGATCGGCTGCCCTCACTCATCCAACATCCACTCACCTCATTGCCGCGCCTTGCGCAAATCTGCCAGGGCTCGGCCCAGGTCGATGACGGCGAAGGCGTAGTAACTGCTCCAGTTGTAGCGCGTCAGCACATAAAAGTTTTCGCTGCCTAGCCAGTAGCTGGGCGCGGCACTGCCGTTTTGCAGCTCCACCACGGCCAAGGGGCCGCTGTGCTCCAGCGCGGCTTCCGAAGGCTGGGCACCCAGGGCTTGCAATTGCGCCAGGCTGAAGCTGGGCTTGATGTCGGGCGCCAGCAAGGCGGCGCGGGCGGAGGTTTCCACCGGCATGGCCAGGCTGTAGTGGGTGGGCATGCCGGGCTTCCAGCCGAATTCGGCCAGGTAATGGGCCACGCTGCCGATGGCGTCGGCGGGGCTGTTCAACAGGTCTACATGGCCATCGCCATCGAAATCGATGGCGTATTTGTTCCAGCTGCTGGGCATGAATTGCGGCCAGCCCATGGCGCCGGCAAAGCTGCCCTTGAGGCTCAGCGGGTCCAGGCCTTCGCGTTGGCACAGCTTGATGAATTCGGCCAGCTCGCTGCGGAAGAAGGGGCTGCGGTCGCTGCGGCCGCTGGGGAAGTCAAAGGCCAGGGTGGCCAGGGCGTCGATGACGCGAAAGCCGCCGGTGATCTGGCCGTAAAAGGTTTCCACCCCGATCAGGCCGGCGATCAGCTCGGCCGGTACGCCGTACTGGCTTTCAGCCCGGGCCAGGGCGGCGGCATGGCGCTCCCAGAACTCCAGGCCAGCTTGCAGGCGTTTGGGTTCGACAAAGCGGGCGCGGTAAGCCGCCCAGTCTTTGGCCGTGCCCACCGCTGCCGGCATGATCAGGCGCTGCACCACCGGCATGCTCTTGGCCTGGGCCAGCTGCTGGCGCAGCTGCAGGCGGGCGGCCTCGTCCCAGCCCTGAGCGGCGGCGAATTCGTCGGCGAACTGCATGGGCTCGGGGCGCTGGCCGAAGGGCTGCGGGGCTTTGTCGCTCGCTTTGCCTGCTGCGTTTTTGTGGGCCTTGGCAGACTTGCTGGCGTTGCTGGCCTTCTTCTTGGCTGGCGAGTGCTCCGCGGCATGGGCCTGGCCGCAGGCGAGTGCGAGGGCCATGCCAATCGCCGCCAGGGCTGCCAGCAGCCGTGTTGATGGGTTGCGAGGCAAGGGGCGGCGGCAGGTGGCGATTGAAACGGGCATGAGGCTCAGTGCGAAGGGGCAGAAGGGGCGGAAGGGGCGGAAGGTGGCGGCGAGTCGCTAGCGCCGAATGCTGGTTGGGCAGTATGGCGCAGGCGCCGCAGCGCCTGGCGCAAAGCCAGGCGCCAACGCAGACGTTCGCGCCAGTTTTGCGGCGCCCTGGCTTGGCCGTAGCGGCTTTGTTCCAGTTCGACCAGCAGGGCCAGGCTGGGCGCGGCGGCTTCGGCGCCGAAGCGCTGCTGCAAGAGCGTGGCCCAGTGGCGCGGGCCTTGGTGTGGGGCGGCGTCCAGGCCAAGCCCTCGCAGGGCACGCACCACCTGCGCCCGCTGCCGCGACCAGGCATCGCGCGGCCGGCTGCTCCAGATCGACCAAACACCGCCACCCAGGGCCAGCAAGGCGATCAAGGCGGCGCTGACCCGGCCCAGGGCCAGCCAGTCGGGGCTGGCAATGCCCACGCTTTTCAGCAAATCGAACTGGTCTTGGCGCGAGTAGTTCAGCACCAGCTGTTGCCAGCGGTTGTTGATCGTTTCCCAGCCGCCGCGCAGGCTGCGCCACAAGTCTGGGTTGAGCTGGCCCAGGGCCGCGCCCAAGGCGCCGGGTGCGGGCTGCAAGGCTTGGCCCTGGCGTATGCGCTCGGGCGCCACGGCGGCGGTGGGGTCAACCCGCTGCCAGCCCCGGCCGCTGACCCAGATCTCGGTCCAGGCATGGGCATGGCTGTTGCGCACGATCCAATAGCCGTCTTGCGGCAACGGGTCCATGCCTTGAAAGCCGGTGACGATGCGGGCGGGCACGCCCATGGCGCGCATCATCACCACAAAAGCGGCGGAGAAATGTTCGCAAAAGCCCAGGCGCCGGTCGAACCAGAATTCATCGATCAGGTGCGGCGTGACTTCACCGTAGCGGCCCGGCGCCAAGGTATAGGCGAAGTCAGCCGTGGCCAGATGCTGCAATACGGCCGCAGCCAGGGCGGGGCTGAGTTGCGCCGCGCTCATGTCGGCAAAGCGGGGCTGGCGGCGCAGGTCGGCGGCCCATTGCAGGCTGCGCGGGTTGCGGCCGGGAGGCAGCTCCAGATAGTTTTGCAGCGCCAGCCGGGGCTGCAGCGGGCCGTGGCGATAGTCAAAAAAGGCTTGGGCGTTCAGGCGCAGGCGCTCGGTGATGGGCCTGGGCGCTGTCCATTGCAGCTCGGGCGAGCGGCTCACGCTGACGCCGCCCAGATCGATCTCGCTGCCCACGGCCTGCGGGCTCATCTCCAGCAAGGGCAGCACCTGGATGCGCAGCGGCTCCACCGTCAGCTCGTAGTTCAGGGCCGGGCCTTGCACTGCCAAGTTGTCGCTGGCGCCGGGCCAGTTTTGCCCGGCGGGCCGCCAGCTGCGGCCATCAAACTGGGCCAGCACCGGGCCACGGAAATAGCGCGCAGCCGGGGGCGGTGGCTCGCCCTGGAAGCGCAGGCGCATGGCGATGCCATCGTCGTTGGCGATCTCGGACATGGCGCCGAAATCCAGCTGATTGGACAAGCCCGTGCGCCCCACCGCATCGGCCGGCAAGCCCCACAGCGGCGCGATGCGCGGGAAGAGTATGAAGAGCAGCAACATCACCGGCAGGCCGAACAAGGTGCTGCGCGCGGCCAGGCCTGCGGCCAGCTTGATGCTGGGCTGGCCCACCGGCATTTGCGCCAGCACCACCGCGCTCAGCAGCGCCCACACGCACAGCAGGGTCCAGGCGGCGGTGAGCAGGGACTGCGAGTAGAGAAAATTCGTCAGCACCAAAAAGAAGCCGAGGAAGAACACCACAAACGCATCGCGCCGGGCGCGCAGCTCCAGGGTTTTGAGCGCCATCAGCATCACCAGCATGGTCACACCGGCTTCACGGCCGATCAGGCTGCGGTGGCTCAGCCAGGTCAGGCCCACCGAGATGCTCAAAACCAGCACCAGCAACCAGCGCCCGGGCAGCGGCCGGCTGGTCCAGGCGAGCAGGCCGCGCCAGCCCAGAATCAGCGCGGTGATCGCACTGGCCCAGAGCGGCAGATGTGCGAAATGGGGCGCCAGCGTGGCGGTGATGCCCAACAGCAGAAACAAGGTGTCGCGGCTGTCGCGGGTTTGCTGCTGCCAGGCGCGAGCCAGGCCGTGCTGGTCGGCACTGAGCGGGCTCATGAACTCACTCCGAAGGCGGCTAGGGCTTCCAGGCACTGGCGTGCGTGCGTGGGGCCTAGGTCTTGCGCCAGGGGCGCGCCTTGATTCAGGCGCAAGCCATAGGGCTGCTGCAGGCGCTCCGCCGCCAGCACCCAGGCGCTCAGGCGTGAGAGCCGTGCTTCGGTGTCCAGCCCGGCGCAGTCGCGCCAGTCCAGCCACAGGGCGCGGTTGGCGGGGGCTTGGGTCTGGCGCACCCAAAGGGGCGTGCCTTGCTCAAAACTCAGGGCCGCTTTTTTCCAGATCACTTGGCGCATGGCATCGCCGCGGCGATAGGGCCTCACGCCTTCAAAGTCCTGGCCTTGGGCCGAGGGCGTGGCGCTGGCGGGCTGTGCTTCTTGCTGACCATCTTCGCCGGCCGCTTGGGGCGAGGCAAAGGGCGGGGCGGGTGTTTCGGCGCGTGGGTAGACCCAGGCTTTGGCGGCGGGCCGCCAGATGCTCCAGGCTCGGAAAAGCCCGAGCGGAAAGCGGGTGACGATTTGCAAACCCGGCAGGGGCTGGTGGCCGCGCGGGCCGGCGGGCAGGCGCAGGGTCAGCAAGGCGTGGCCGAGCGCGGGCACATCGGTCCAGGCAATGTCTTGCTCGGGCCCGCCCTGCACATGCACGCCGATGCCAAAGCGCGCGCGGCCGCTGTTGTGCAGGCGCAGTTCCAACTGCAATTCATCGCCGGCAAACACCGGCTCCGGGGTTTTCAGGTCCAGGCTCAGGCCGTGCAGATTGGCATGCGTCAGGTGCATGGAGGCCAGGCCGGCGCCGGTGAGTAAAAAGGTCAGCAAATAGCCCAGGCTGAGCTGGTCGTTGATGGAGGCCACCAGCAGCAGGGCCAGGGTGGCGCAAAAAAACAGGCCGGGGCGGCTGGGCAGGATGTAGACATTGCGCTGCGTCAGCTCGGTCGTGTCGCTGCGCGGGTGGCGGGCCAGCCACCAGGCTTGCCAGGTTTGCTTGAGCATGGCGTTACTGCCTGACCAAGGTTCAGGGCAGGGCGATGGCTTCGATCATCGCGCGCACCTGCTCACGCGCGCCGCGCCCTGCACCCGCCTTGGGCACCAGGCGGTGGGCAATGGTCTGCGGCAGGATGGCTTGCACATCTTCGGGCGCCACAAAGTCGCGGCCGTCCAGCAGGGCGCGGGCACGGGCGGCGCGCAGCACGCCCAGGCCGGCCCGCGGGCTCAGCCCTTCGGCAAACCACTGGCCCGAGCGGGTTGCGGCCAGCAGGGCCTGCAAATAATCAAGCAGGGCGGCGGAGGCGTGGATCTCTCGTACATCGGCTTGGGCCTGCAGCACGGCGGCCGGCGACATCACCGGCTGCAGGACGCGCATGGCCTCGCGGCTGTCTTGGCCGCTGAGCAGTTCGCGCTCGGCGGCGCGGTCGGGGTAGCCCAGCGAGATGCACATCAAAAAGCGGTCCAGCTGCGATTCGGGCAGGGGGTAGGTGCCGAGCTGCTCGCTGGGGTTTTGGGTGGCGATGACGAAAAAAGGCTGGGGCAGGGGGTGGCTGACGCCGTCCACGCTGACTTGCTGCTCCTCCATCGCCTCCAGCAAGGCGCTTTGCGACTTCGGCCCGGCGCGGTTGATCTCATCGGCCAGCAAGACTTGGGCGAATACCGGACCGGGGTGGAATTCGAAGGCTGCTTTCTCGCGCTCGTAAATGCTCACGCCCAGCAGGTCTGAGGGCATCAGGTCGGCGGTGAACTGAAGGCGCGAGAACTTCAAGCCCATGGAAATCGACAAGGCATGCGCCAGGGTGGTTTTCCCCACGCCGGGCAAGTCCTCGATGAGCAAATGGCCGCCGGCGATCAGGCAGGCCACACAGTCGCGGATCTGCGCCGGTTTGCCCTTGATGATCGTGCTAATCTGCTGCTGAAGGGCTGTCAGAAGTGCAGTGCTTTGTTGGCGTGATGCGGAACTCATGCGTCACACCATAGCAAACTTCATGACGGGCCATCCCTTGGAAAAACAGTTCAATACTGCCCCGCCCCATGTCCACTGCCTACCTGAGCCATCCCGACTGCCGCCGCCACGATATGGGCGCAGGCCACCCCGAGTGCCCGCAGCGGCTGGATGCCATTGAAGACTGGCTGATTGCCAGCGGCATCGGTGAGACCTTGGTGCGGCTGGAGGCCGAAGAAGTGCGCATGGCCGATGTGGAACGCGCCCACACCCACGGTTATGTCAGCGAGGTGGCCGAGGTGTTGCAGGCCTGCGCCGCCAACGGCAGCCACCATGCCATGGACCCCGACACGGTGGCCAACCCCCACACCTGGGCGGCCGCATTGCGCGCCGCCGGCGCGGCGGTGCAAGCCACCCGGTTGGTGCTGGACGGCACGCATGAGAACGCTTTTTGCGCGGTGCGACCGCCCGGTCACCACGCCACGCGCGACCAGACCATGGGCTTTTGCTTTTTCAACAATGTGGCGATTGCCGCCCGCTATGCCCTGGATGTGCGCGGCCTCAAGCGCGTGGCCATCGTGGACTTTGATGTGCACCACGGCAATGGCACCGAGGACATCATTGCCGGCGACGACCGGGTGCTGATGGTCAGCATCTTCCAGGACCCGCTCTACCCCTATAGCGGCGCCGTGCCCAAGGGCGAGAACATGGTCAATGTGCCGGTGCCTGCCTATACCCGTGGCGGCGAAATCCGCGAGATGGTCGAGGCCATGTGGTTGCCGGCGCTGGAGCGCTTCAAGCCGCAAATGATCTTCATCTCGGCCGGCTTTGATGCGCACCGTGATGATGATCTGGGCCAGCTCGGCCTGGTCGAGGCCGACTACGAATGGCTGACTCTGCGCATCATGGATGTGGCCCGCGCCCATGCCCAGGGCCGCGTCGTTTCCTGCCTGGAGGGCGGCTACCACCTGGGCGCCTTGGCGCGCAGCGTGGGCGTGCATTTGCGCGCGATGTCGGGCGTTTGAGTGACGCCGGGCTCGGTCAGAGCCATGCGTGAGCTAGGCCTGATGCTGACCTCGCGGGAAGCCCAGGACGCCCGGGGTGCATGGGCCGCACAGGCCGTTCGGCGAGTCTGTGAAAATGGCGTTCCTCTTGTCCGCCCCCACTCATTCGCATGAATCAGACCAACAGCACTTTTGACCTCGCCGAAATCCAGGGCCTGCTGCAATCTCTGCTGACGCCGACCGCCTTGCTGGGCTTCGGCGTCTTTCTGGCCTGTCTGGGTGTGTCATGGCTGGTGGTGAATCTGATCAATCGCCGGGTGGCGCATCGGACCAACTCGGTGCTGTTCGGCACCCATGTGGTAGACGGCGTCTTGTTCCCGGTGCTGGCCCTGGTGCTGGCCATCATTGCCAAGCGCACGCTGCCATTGGTGGGTGTGTCGCCGGCGGTGTTCAAGTTGGCGGTGCCGGTCTTGGTGTCCCTGGTGCTGATTCGCCTGAGCGTGCGGGTGCTGGGCGCGGCTTTCCCCGACTCCAAGATGCTCAAGACCCTGGAGCGCACGGTTTCCTGGCTGGCCTGGGGCGGCTCGATTCTGTGGGTCACCGGCATCCTGCCTTTCGTGCTGAAGGAGTTTGAGGACATCAGCTGGAAGATGGGCGGCTCGCAGATGACGCTGCGCAATCTGGTCGAAGGTGCCTTCTCGGCCATCATCGTCTTGGTGGTGTCGCTGTGGATTTCGTCTCTGATCGAGGCCCGCTTGCTGCGCGGCGGCACGCTGGATTTGTCCTTGCGCAAGATCGCCGCCAATGCGACGCGGGCGATCTTCTTGTTTGGCGGCTTGCTGATCGCCTTGTCCTCGGCCGGCATCGACCTCACGGCGCTGGGCGTGCTGGGCGGCGCGCTGGGTGTGGGTATCGGCTTTGGCTTGCAGAAGCTGGCGTCCAACTATGTGTCGGGCTTTGTGATCCTGGCGGAGCGCTCGCTGCGCATCGGCGATATGGTCAAGGTGGACAACTTTGAAGGTCGCATCAGCGATATCAACACCCGCTACACCGTCATTCGGGCGCTCAGCGGCCGCGAGGCGATTCTGCCCAATGAGATGCTGATCACGCAGCGCGTCGAGAACATGTCGCTGGCCGACCCGCAGGTGCTGCTCAACACGGTGGTGACGGTGGCTTATGGCACGGACCTCGACAGTCTCTTCCCCAAAATGGTCGCCGCCGCGCTGAGCGTGGAGCGGGTACTCAAAACGCCAGAGCCCAGCGTTCAGCTGAGCAATTTCGCCGCCGATGGCTTGGAGCTGACCCTCTACTTCTGGATTGCCGACCCCCATAACGGCCAGGGCGGGCCGCGCTCAGACGTCAATATGGCTTTGCTGCGCCTGCTCAATGAGCTGAATGTGGAGATCCCCTTCCCGCAGCGGGTGATCCGGCAGTCTTGATTGAACGGCCTTGACCCGCCGCCCGCCGCGGCGGGGCGGGGCCTTGGAATGATGGCGCAGCAAGTCGCTTTTTCCGCTTGCTTCAGCCTTCCCCCATCGTTGCCGACGGCAATAAAGGCAGGCTGCGTACCGCCTGACCGGTGAGTTTGAGCAGCGCGCCGGCCAGCGCGGGTGCGAAGCTGGGCACGCCCAATTCGCCCACGCCGCCGATGGCCTGGGTCCGGTCCAGCTCCGCCGGGCTCGGAATCAAGGTGACCGAGACGGTGGGCATCTGCTGCAGCCGGATCATCGGGTTGGTGTTGAAGTTCTTGCGCTGCGCCGCGCCGTTCACAAAGGTCTGTTGGCCGTAGAGCGTGGCATTGATGGCGTGCACCACGCCGCCGATCAGCTGTGCCTCCACATTGCGCGGATTGACGGTGAGGTAGCTGTCACACGCCAGCCAGACCCGACTCAGCTTGAAGTTACTCAGGCTGCTGCCGCTGATTTCAACCACCATGGCCACGATGGTGTTGAAGGCGCTGCCGATGGCCACACCGCGCGCGCTGCCGGCGCGTGGCGGGCTGCTCCAGCCGCTGGCGCCGGCCACGGCATCCAGCACTGCGATCCAGCGCGGGTCGGTCAGGCGGGCGCGGCGGAATTGCAGTGCGTCCTGGCCCGCCATTTGCGCCAGCTCATTGATGGCCGACTCCACCGCGAAGGTGTTGATCGATGCACCCACCGAACGCCAGAAGCCGACCGGAATGGGCGAGGGGTGACTGACCCACTCAACCCGCCGCGCGCCAAATGCGTAGGGCAAGGCCTGCGAGGCTTCATAGCCCTGGCTGTCGCCCTTGGGGCCCAAGACACTGCCGCGCTGGCCGAGGATGGAGGGCGAGACATTGCGATAGATCCAGCCCGCGACCGCCTGCCCGGGGTCAAGCGCGGCACGCACCTGCACGGCGGCCATGGGGCGGTATTGGTCGTGGGTGAAGTCTTCCTCGCGCGGGTAGACCAGCTGCACCGGCCGGCCCAAGGCCATGCCCAGCTGCACCGCCTGGGCGATGAAGTCCACCTCGGCCTTTCGGCCTAGCCCGCCGCCGAGCAAGGTGGTGTGGATGTGCACCGCGCTCTCAGGCAGGCCGGTGAGCTGCATGGTGATGGCTAGCGCATTGCGGGCGGACTGGGTGGGGGCATAGACGTCGCAGCGCTGCCCCGCCACATAGTCCACCGTGCAGTTCAGCACCTCCATGCAGGCATGGGCCACATAGGGCAGGGAGTAGGTGGCGTCCAGGCGCTTGACGTCGTTGCGGGCGAGGGCAGCATCCGGGTTGCTGGCGCTGGCCTCCACCGTGTAGCAGGTGCCCGGCGGGTTGGCGCCGCCGGCCACATAGGGCGGGGCCGTTTTGAGCAAGGCTTTGGCCTCGGCCAGGATTTGAGCGCTATTGAGCGCCGCTGCGTTGGCGGGCAGCAGCCATTTGACGCTCAGGCCGCGCGCCAGGCGCATCGCGTCCCAGCTGGTGCTGGCCACCACCGCCACGGCGTTGATATTGCCCGCCACATCGGCGCCCCGGGCGGTGCCGGGCGTGACCGAAAGCGGCACCAGGGCGATCGCCGCGCCCGGCTTGGCCGGCGTTGCCACCAGCTTGCCGCCAAAGGTGGGGCAATGCTTGACGACCGCGAAGACCTGGCCGGGCAGGCGCACGTCCAGCCCATAGCGGGCGCTGCCGTCCACTTTGCTGGGGATGTCTTGCCGCTCCAGCGCCTGCCCGATCCAGCGCAGTTGGGCGCCGGGCACCAGGGGCGCGCTGGCGGGTGGCGTCAGCAAGGCGGCGGCCGGGGCCAGCTGGCCGTAGCTGTAGCGCGTACCGCTGCTGTGGCTGACCACGCCGTCCAGCACGGTGTAGCTGCTGCGGGAGGCGTCGCCGTGCTTGTTCATGGCCGCTTGCACCAGGGTCTCGCGGGCGATGGCGCCGGCGTCACGCAGGCGCCAGAAGTTGTTGCGGGTGACGCTGGAGCCCACCGTGTTGATGGCGCTGCCCACGGGCGCGGGGCTGAGCAGGGTGGGCCCGCCTTGGGCGATGTGCACGCGGGACGGGTTGACCATCAGGTCCTCGGCCAGGATCTGCGCCAGGCCTTGTACCGAGCCCTGGCCCATGTCGGAAGCACCGACGGTGAGGGTGATGCTGTCATCGGCGCCAATGCTCAGCCAGGTGTTGACCTGGGTCGCGTTAGGGGTGCCTGGCGTGGCGGCCTGGGCCTCACGGCCATCGAGCTGGAAGCCCAAGGTGAAGGCCACCGTGCTGGCGACGGTGGAGGCGAGGAACTCGCGGCGCGGAAGGGGGGTGGAAGTGCTCATGATGCCTGCCTCCTCTTCAAAGCGTGCTCACAGCGCTCTTGATGCGCTGGTAGGTGCCGCAGACGCAGACATTGCTGAGTTCCGAGGCGATCGAGGCGCCGCGATGCCCGGCCTGCATGGCGCAGGCGGTGGCCATCAACATGCCCGACTGGCAGTAGCCGCATTGCGGCACTTGGTGGGCGATCCAGGCCTTTTGCGCGGGATGGCTGCGGTCGGTTGAGAGGCCTTCAATCGTGACGATGCGCTTGCCCACGGCCGAGGAGACGTCCATATCGCAGGACTTCTGCGGCTCGCCGTTGACCATCACGGTGCAGGCGCCGCAGACCTCGATGCCGCAGCCGTATTTGGTGCCGGTGAGATTGAGCACATCGCGCAAGACCCATAGCAGCGGCATCTCTGCCGAGCTGACGGTGACCGGGCGATCTTTGCCATTGACGTTGAGCGTGTAGCTGGGCATGAGAGGCTCCTTGGGCTGAGCATTTGGAGAAATGCGCAAATTGCGCATTTGACTTTGCGCGCGTAGAATTCTTCTGTCAAATGGAAAAACGCAATGAGTTGTTACTGCGGGCTCTGGAGGCTGTGCTGCTGCCGCTCACGCGGCTTTGCGTGGCGCAGGGCTTGCCCTATGACCAGGCCGAAGAGGCGCTCAAACAAGCGTTTGTGGACGCCGCCCGCGAAGCCAAGCGCGCCGCCGGCGGTGCGGGGGCTCGCGACGTGAGCCAGGTCGCCACTGCCACTGGCCTGAGCCGGCGCGAGGTGGCCCGGCTGAGCGCCGCACCCGAGCGGAACGCGGCAGCCAAGCCCACGGCCGTCAATCAGCTTTATCTGCGCTGGAGTACGGCCAAGAGGCTGCGCGATGACAGCGGCCAGCCGCGTGCCTTGCCGCGCACCGGTAAGTCACCCAGCTTTGAGTCCTTGGCCCAATCCATCACCCGCCATGTGCACCCGCGCAGCCTGCTCGACGAGATGCTGCGCCTGGGCCTGGCGAGCCTGAGCGAAGACGGCCAGACCGTGATGCTGGAGCCCGACCGCTTTGTGCCCGAGAAGGACGACGCGCAGATGTTCGGCTTCCTCGGCGCCAATGTCGGCGACCACCTTGCCGCGGCCAGCGCCAATGTCATTCACCGCGACCGGCGGCATTTCGAACAAGCCATCTTTGCCGATGAACTCAGCGAGCCCACGGCGACGGCAATCCGCGAAATCGCCGCGCAGCAGTGGCAGCGCGTCTTGGCCGAGGTCGTGCCCGAGTTGGAGCGGCGCGTGGCCGAGGATCAAGCCGCTGGCCGCAGCGGCAACTATCGCGCCCGCCTGGGTCTTTTTAGTTTCAGTGAACCCGAGGACGATCATGAAGCCAAGCCCTGAACTGAATCCATCCCGGCGCCAGCTATTGCTGGCATTGGCGGGCGGCGCGGCCTTGTCGGCCTGCGGCGGTGGGACTGAGCCCGTCGCCGAAGCAGCGACCAGCCACCCCTTAGGCATAGGCGCTGGCGGCACCGGCATCGTGAAACGCAGCTTTTTGAGCGCGGCGGTGACGGCCGTGGCGCCGATCAGCGTCGGCGGCGTGCAGCTGGTCACTGCCGGTGCCCAGCTGAGCGATGGGGACGGTCAGCGCCTGCGCGTCAACGAGATCGAGCCGGGCATGACAGCCCGGGTGCAGGCTGGGCAGATCATGACGGTGGCCGGGCGCAATCTGGCCCTGGTGCAGTCCCTGGTGGTGGACACCCAGCTGCGCGGCATGCCGACCTGGCTGGACGCGCAGACGGCCATCATCCTGGGCCAACGGGTCAAAGTGCCGGCCTCGGCGTGGGGCATCAACGGCATTGGTGCTGGCGGCACCGGCCGCAGCTTGCGGATTTGGGGCCAGCTCGACCTGGCACGTGCTCAGGTGGTGGCCAGCCGTGTGGCCCTGGCCTTGCCGGGCGATAGCGATATGTTGCGCGGCCTGCTCACCGGCATCGACCGGGCCACCGGGCTGGTGCAGGTGGGGAGCTTGCAGGCGCGCGCGGCTGACCCGGCCTTGCTGCCTGTGGGGCTTGAGCCCGGCGCCGTCGTGCGCCTGGTGCTGGGCGCAGTGGACGCTGATGGTCACCCTGCCTTGCTCGCGCTGCGGGAGGACGCGGTTCGCCCGCCCGAGGGCGCGCAGATTGAGCTGGAAGGGCGAGTCACGCAATTCAGCAGCGCGCAGCGCTTTGCGCTGGATGGCGTGCCGGTCGATGCCTCGCAGGCGGTGATTGAAGGCCTGGCCGATCTGATGGCGGGTTCCGAAGTCGAGGTCTCGGGCCGCATGAGCGGCGGCGTGCTGGTGGCGCGCGAGGTGGTGGCGCAAGCGGCCGAGCCGGTGGAGATCAATGGCCGCATCGACGCGTTAGACCTTGTGCGGCAGACCCTCAGCGTCGGTGGCGTGCTGCTGCACTGGTCCGCGGCCACACGCTTTGAGAGCAGCTCGGCCAAGGACTTGCGCCTGGGCCGCAAGCTGGCCGGCCTGGCCCGCTGGGTGCCCGGCCAAACCTTGCTGGAAGCCAGCCGGCTGCGCGTGGAGAAGTAAGCCGCCCAGGCCTTCGCGGCTGCCCACAGGCGGATGCGGAGCGGCTGTTGGCAGCCTTGGGCGCAAGCTGGCCATGCTCTTGTGCTTGCTGGGTGCAGACGCAGCCGCGCGCTTGAGCTTGGGCTCGCTCTCGAACCTCGCCCTGAGCGTTTGCTTGCCGGCCTCATTGCCCACAGCCGAGTTCATGCCCGTCCTGTTCACGCCCCGGTGTTGGCCCTATGCAAAGGCGGCCACTTTCACCGAGGCGCAGGACGCCGCAGCGGCTGACCTTGCCAGACGCCCCGTACCGGCATCACCACAACCGCCAATATGACTGACGGAAGCGCGCGGCGCATACGGTTGGGCTAAGCCTGGCCGCACTTGCTGCTTGGCTGGCCTGAGGCTGGAACTTCTTTTTGCTGGCCAGAGATGCCGCGCCGTTCGGCCTGAGGATGCGCATCCTCAATATTGTGGAGATGCTGGGAAAGACACTGGCAAGCGCTCTTCCACTCGCTGTCTACAGTCCCGCCTAAGCGCCAAGCCCGACGCAATGATCGAGGCGGCTACTTCAAGGATGCGGATGAGCGGCCACGAAACGAACAGGGATGGGAGTGAGGGCTTTTTTGCCCACTGTCGGCAGCATGTGCGCAAGGGCTGCCTGGCGGCCCTGCTGATGACGGCACTGACTGTTTTGTTGCATGCCTTCCATCTGGACCTCATCCACCAAATTGACCACCGGGTGACATCCGCCGTGCTGCTGCGAACGCACGAGTTGAGCGGTGAGCTTGTCGCCAGAGAGATGCCTGTGCCGTCAAAGGGCAAGCCTGAGCCCTTGTCGGTGCAATTGATCGAGCTTGGCGCCCATGCGCGCATGCAGGCGTTCGAGTACTCGAGGCCCGACTTTGAGACGGTCGAGCGACTGCAGGGCGCGCGCCCGCTGGACCGTGCAGGCCAAATTGCGATGTTGGAGGCCTTGGCCGACAACTTGGCGCAGGCCCAGCAGGTGGCCAAGCAGCAGGGGCGCCGCGCAACGCCGCAGGTGTTGGCCATTGACTTCGACTTGGCGCCGCTTCCCGGCGAGCCGGCTGAGCAAGCCCGCGCGGTGTTGAAGCGTCTTCGCACGCTCATCCATGTGGTGGCGATCACCTTGCCGCATGGCGAGGCGGAAGTCGACCGCGCCCGGGTGGCGCGCTTCATGAGCGGCCCGGCCAATTGCAATGTCACGGTCCCGCGTGATGGCGGTCAATATGGCGTCTACTTCGCTTCACCGCTGGTGCACCGACGCCAAGCCGAGGGGCCGCTGAGTTTTGCGACCGAGCAGGCGCACTACCCATCGGGCCAGCGCCCCGCCTGGTTCCCTGCGCTGGGCACGCTGAGCCATGCCCTGTGGCAGCCAGTCAATGCGCGCCATGCGGGTGATCCGGGTGATGCGGCGCATGAGAAAGCCAAAGCCTGCGCCCTGACCATGGCCTGCCGCCAAGCCAGAGGCGAAGTCAGCGAGGGCGATTGCCCGCCGCCCATCTCCGAGGAGCAAAAGGCCGATGCGCACGAGTGGGAGACTCGCTACTACAACTGGCCCTTGCTGCAGAGCGAGCGGCTGATCTTCAGCCCCATCGAAGCGGATCGGTCAGTGCTACAAAAAGGCTGGGACGATCCGGAGGCGGTTCGCCGCGATGTCTTGCAGCAGCTCCGCACCATGCCGCTGACCGCACCGATTCTGCTGCTCTCTGTCGACGGCGGGGCCGGCTACGACCAATTGCCGACCCCGGCAGCCTTGCCTACGCCGATCAACGGCGCCACTTTTCATGCCTTGCAGGCCTTGAGTCTGGACAAACCTCTCAGTGATAAAGGGCGATTTGCTTGGTGGGGCGCGGGCATTGACCTTGTCCTTGGCATCGTCTTTGTGCTGCTGGTGTCGCCAGCCATGGTTGGGCTGTATCGCCTCCAGCCAGGCTGGCCAAAACTCTGGATGCTGCTGAGTGCGCTAACGCCCATGTTGTTCGGCGCTGTGCTCTTCTGGGCCAGCCTTTACCTGGCGGCTTTCGTGATGGTGCATTGCTCATTCTGGTTTAACCCGATCTATGTCTTGATCGGGCTCTTGTTGCATACCTATGTTGAGGGGTGGAGCGCGGCTGCGCATGAGTCCGCGCACGCGAGAGAGCACGGACATGAGCATGGGCACGAGCACGGACAGGAGCACGGACACGAGCATCGCTCCCACGGTGCCCATCAAGCCCCCCACAAGCATCCACGGGACATGTACCTGCAGCGCGCCCGGCGTTCTGATCGAATTCTGGCCAGGGCGCTCTTCTTGCTGACCGTGCTTGTTGGCTTCTTCAATCTCTTGTTGAAAATCAAGTCAGGAAATCCGCCATGAACATTCCTCCACGCCTCAGTCAACAAGGGCCGGCAGGCCGACACGGCGCTGCCGCGATGACGCTCATGGGCTTGTTCTTGCTGAGTCTGGCTGGCCTGGCCAAGGCTTCTTCCAGCACAGACTTTTCTGGCTATTGCATGCTGGCTTGCAGCGAGGCGAGCTGTGTGGTGGCCACGGCTAGTTCGAGCAGCAAGCTGCTGTCATCCGGGCCGTGGACGCGTTTTTCGGACTGCAAGTCCATCGAGGTCAAACAGGGCAAGGTTGAGCTGGGCTATCTGCACAAAGGCCGCTGGCTGCGCGCCAGCTTCCCGTCGGACGCACCGGGCAAGGTGCAGGCTCAGTTCGAGGCCAAGCCGCCTGACAAGCCCTGCGCCATCATCACCAGCGAATGCGTGCAAAAGCAGGCCATGGCCAAGACCGCCGCGGTAGGCGGCCATGGCATCGACAGCCGAGCCGCCTTGCCTGGCGGCGAAGGCGAGCCCTGCGCACTGGGCCTGCCCTGCGGCGCCGTATTGCCGGCCGAGCAGCCGCGTGAGGTTCGCTTGGGCAATGCCGGCCTGCAGGCGCGACAGCTGCAGCTGCGCATCGCCCGCGGCCAGGCACGGCCGCCCTTTCTCGCTCAGCAGAGCTTGAGCGTCAGCGAAGGCCGGCTGCAAGTGCCGGCCAATGCCTTGCAAGCCGGTGCCATGTATGAGTACAGCTTGCTGGACGGCGCTGGCCAGGTGCTGGCGCGCGGCGAGTTTTCAACCATCTCGGGCAAGAGCGCTGCGCTGCTGCAGCAACTGGCCAAGCAGCGCAGCGCTCAGGGGCTAGACCCGGCCCTGGCCTGGTACGACGCGCTGGTCGATAACGAGCTGTGGTGGGATGCCCTGCTGCTCGAACAAGGGAGTGCTGCGCCATGAAAGAACCCTCATTCAAGGCCGTGCTGGCCGCTAGTGTGCTGTTGCTGGCGGCCGGAGCCGCCCAGGCTCAGCTGACTGACCTGTTCAAGATGCTGGCGCCGACTTCGGCCGGCGTGATTCGTCAGGCTGACACCGCGGCCAGTGGCCCGGGCGCGGCTGCTCTTGCCGCAAGCCCAGCCCCGGCCATGCGCGGGAAGAAAAGTGCTGCCGAGATCGCCGCCGAACTGGCGCCCGACCGCCAGTGCCAAAAAGTGCAGGAAAAATTCGACATCAGCGAAAAGCTGATGGAGTACGGCGGCACCGAAGCCAGCCTGCGACTGCAAGCCCTGGTGGACAGTGACTTCAAGTACTCCGATCTGAGCGATGACGACCGTCGCATGCTGCGCTACTTGGCCCAGACCACCGTCTGGATTCCGGCCAGCGTGGAGCAGCGCTTGGGCTCGGTGGCGGACGAATTAGGCGGCCGCGGACCGGAGTTGAAGGACTTGCAGCGCCTGGCGCTGGATGAGTTGCAACAGCAGTCGCAGAAGTTCCGCCAGCTGACGCAGGACTTCCCGGGCGAGGTCGGGATTCGTGTGAATCCGGACTTAGCTGACGGTGCCTTTGCTAAGTTCGGTGGCCGCATTCAGATCTCAACCAGCATGCTGAACCTGATGTCCGAAAACACCTTGGGCGCTGAGTTCGTGCTGGCCCATGAAATGGCTCACATCTACAAACGCCATGCACTCAAGCATCTGCAGTTCTCGCTGTTGTCCAGCAAGGACGGCTGGGATCTGGGCAAAAAGCTGCTGCAGCGCGCCCAGCGTGGCGCCAGCTTTGATCCGCTGCGTGACGGCATGTTTTTCGCGTTCACCATCCCTCAGCTGGTCAATTATGTGCGCGGCATGCAGCAGCACTTCAACGACGAGCAGGAACTGGAAGCCGATGCCTGCGCCGCGCAATGGTTGCGCTTAGCCGCCGTGGACCCCAGCTCGGCCTGGGACTCCTTCCGCAGCGCTTTTGCCACTGGTAGTTATGACGCCGAACACCCCGCCACCGAAGAGCGCGCCAAGAACTTCGCACGCCGGCTTGTGTTTGAACCCACGGCCGCTGGGCCGAAGTCCGCAGAGGGCGATAAGGGCGATAAGGGCGATAAGGGCAAGTCCGGCAAGGCGGGCCGTACCGGCAAAGCTGTTGCGGCCAGCCCAGCGGATGCCAAGGCTCAATCTGAGGGCAAGAAGGTCAGTCGTTGATCTGGCGCAGCGCCGGCCGCGACACGCACGGCCGATTGGGCGCCTTCAAGGCTCCGCCATCGTCAAACCTTGGCGCTCAGCAGCCCTAAGGTGCGTGCGCGGGTCACCACATGTTTGCGTGAGCCGGCCTCGAGCTTGGTGAACATGCCCTTCAAGCGCCATTTGATGGTCTCGGCGCTGACGCCCAAGGACTGGGCAATTTCTTTGTTGGAGTAGTTGCGCGCCAGCAAATGCAGCACGGCTTGTTCCTTGCTGGACAGCAGTTTGGCATGTTGCTGCGGCGCCCAGGTCTCGATCTGCGGCCCCGTGTTTTGCAGGGCAGGCGCATCGCCGTCAACGCTGGGCTCCAGGTGTTGGTAGCTCAGCAAGTGCGCGAGCGCGCGCGGGTCCTTGGCATTGACGGCGCGCTCTTGCTGATCGGCCAGCCTCGCCATACGCGAAAAGGAATAGGCCTGCGCCATCTGATCAGCCTCGGCCCAAGCATCGGCCAGATAGTCCAGCAAGGCGGGTGGTGGCCGCCAGCCCTTGATGTCCATGCCTTGCGTCAAGGCGCATTGCGCGTAGTGAATGGTGGCGGTGGGCGCGCTCATATCGGGCGGCGCGGGCAGCGGATCTTTGCTGCGGCGGTGCACTTCGGCCAGGGCTTCGTTGATGTCTACGGTTAGCGCTGCATAGTCATGTTGTGCCACCAGGGACTGCGCCTCTTGCACGGCGGCCAAGGCCTCGCTGATGCGCCCGACCGTGGCCAAGCTGCGCGCCTGCCGCGCCGAAGCCAGCGCCAGGTTGATGTCTGAGTGCCATTGGCGGTAGAGGCTCATCGCCTCTTTCATCACCTCGATCGAGTCCAGGGGCCGTTCCACATCGAACAAGGTGTAGGCAAGCTCGCTGCAGGCGAAGGCGGTGGCCAGGCCCGCCGGCGCCACCCGCAGCTGCAACAAGGCTTGGTTGAGTGCTTGCAGGCTTTCCTGACCCCGGCCCAGCAAGCGCAGGAGCCGCCCCACCTGCGTCTGCGTCATGCCGATCAGCAGGGGCCAGCCGCTGTGGCGGGCGCGCTCGGCCGCGGCTTCAAAACATTGCGAGGCTTGTTCTAGCTCACCCAGTGCCAGCTGGCAGTTGCTGGCATTCATGCTGAGGATGCAATAGAACCTGATGAGCCCCATGTCCAGGCAGGTCTGTGCCGCTTGGGTGAATAGCGCGGCCGCTTCGGCTGGCTGGCGCATGCACAAGCCATAGGCCTGCGCGGCCGCCTGCAGGGCCAGGCTGATGGCGTCGACTTGCATCGCTGTGTCGGCCGGGTGCTCGTCCGCTGGCTTGTCCGGAAGGGGGGCTGGCGAAACGCTAGCCGCCTTGCTTGGCTCCGTCTGGCTGACGCTGCGCTCGCAGCGCAGCAGGCCCAACGCCAAGCCGCGGCGTTGCGGGTCGCCTGCATCGGCATAGGCGTCCATCCCATGCTCAAGGGCTTGCAGCTCGCGCTCGCGCTGGCCCAAGGCCTTGGCCAGGCCGGCCTCGGCCAGGTAGGCGTCACCGGCGGCGATGTGATCAGTGGCTGGGTCAAACGCTGCGCGCGCAGCGTCCAGCCAAGCTTGGGCGGTGTCCAGCTCGCAGCGCAGGGTGGCCAGCTCGCATTCGGTCAAGGCGGCCCGCAGCAACAGGGCGGGTCGGTCTGCGGGCGGTGCGGGGTGCTGGGACAGCTGCTGTTTCATGTCGGCCAGCAGCGCGATGGCTCGCAGGCTGTCCCGCTGGCGCAGCTGCCAGGCCAGGGTGAGCAAAGCCTGCGGCCGCGCTGCCGCAGTGGCGCCGGCCACAGCCGATTCCAGGTCCAGGAGTTCTTGTTCGCTCACCAAGTACTTCATGGCTTGAGTCTAGGTTGACTCGGCCACCCAAACCCCCAGGGCCGCCCCGTATCCACCCCGTGTGAACCCTGCGTTACCGCGGTTTTTACCCCCTCAACTCAGGGGTGCAAAGCACGGGCGCCAGGGTTTCCCTAGGCCTGGGCCTGCTTGATCCACCCGCGGCGGGGGGGGATGGGCCAGGGTCGAGTCGATAAGGTTGACCTTGTTGCGAACGAAATCGCTTTCACTACTGGAGTCACACCCGATGAAACTTTTTGCTCCTCAATCCAAACCGCCACGGCGCGGCCTCTTGGCAGGGCTGCTGGCCTTGGGCGCAGCGAGTCTGGCGCCTCTGGCCCAGGCGACGCAGCTGCCCACCCAAAACCTCAGCCAGATGATTGCCAAAGCCGATGTGATCGTCAGCGGCGAGGTGAGCTCGGTCAAGGACGGCATCCAGGACGGCGTGCCCTACACCGAAGTCACGCTCAAGGTCACCGGCAGCGCCAAGCAAGACCTGACCCTCAAAAGCAGCTACACCTTCCGCCAGTTCGGTCTCTTGAAGGCTCGCAAGATGGATGACGGCCGCTATTTGCTGCCGGCCAAGATTGAGGGCATGCCTTCCTGGCGTGTGGGTGAGCGGGTGATGACTTTCATGAACAAACCCGCCAGCAAGACCGGGCTCACGACGCCGGTCGGCCTGACCCAAGGCAAGCTCACCATCAATGGGGGCAAGGCCGCCAATAGCTTCAACAACGTCGGCCTATTTGAAGGGGTTCAAGTCGCCAAGGGCGATCTGCTGCGCGCGTCAGAAGTCAGCATGCTGAGCACGACCTCGGGCGGTGTGGATGTGAGCGTGCTGCAAGGCTTGGTCAGCCGTGCGGTGAAGAACAACTGGATTGGCACAGGAGAAATGCGCTGATGAACAAGAACTTCAAACGCTGCGCCCTCGCCAGCTGCCTCTTGGCACTCTTGGGTAGCGCCCAAGCGGCCGGCCCGCTCTTGCTGAACAACAACCCCGCCAATTTGCAGCCCCTGCGCTGGGACACGACGAAAGGCCCGATCAAGGTCTACACCGACATCGGCGCCTTCAGCCTCAAGAACGACGGCACCGTCTTCTTGAGCGAAGCGCAGGCCAATAACATCACGGCCTTCAGCTTGAAGCAGTGGAGCTCGGTTGCCACCTCCACCTGGCGCGCCGAGACCGATCCAGCCAAATTCATCCCCTTCAGCAAGGTGCCCAGCATCGGGCAAGACGTCAAGGACGGCACTACCGCCAAACTGGTTTACGGCCAATACAACGAGGGCGGCTTCTACGTGATTTACGACGTGGACGGCCGTGTGCTGGAGGAGTACTTCGGCGTGCCGCGCGATCAGGTTCTGGGCATCGCCATGCCCGAGATTGCCGAGGACCGCGACGGTGACGGCTTCCCCGAAACCATCGTCAAGGCCACCGCCGTGATGAATGGCTGGATGGTCGACCACGAGACCCCACCTGCCGGGCAGCGCAGCCAGCCGCCGGCGGATGTGAATGGCGTGCGCTATGCCGGCATCTTCACCCATGAGTTCGGCCACGCGATCAATCTGTCGCACTCGCAAACCAATGGTCAGCTCGCCTATTTCAGCGAGCCCGGCTTTGGCCGCGACCTCTATCCCGGCGTGGCTGGCTGCGTGGCGCCGGTTCACCACTGGTTGCGCGGCCCGGTCGCCAGCCACATCGACCCCAAGCACATCGAGACGATGTTCCCATTCATCGACTCGCACAATCTTGCCAAGGGGCGCTCGGCGGGCTATGAGATGAGTACGGTGGACCGCCCCGACGATATCGCCGGCATCTCCAATCTCTACCCCACGGCCGACTACCTCAGCAAGACCGGCTCCATCGCCGGCACGCTGGTGCTCAAGGACGGGCAGACGGGCTATAGCGGCATCAACATCATTGCTCGCAATGTCAAAGACCCGCTGGGGGACGCGATCTCGGTGATGTCGGGCGACCAGACCCAAGGCCAGATCGGCCCTGATGGACGCTTTCGCATCAACAACCTGAAGCCGGGCGAGAGCTACCAGATCTACACCGAAGAGATCAGCCGCGGCGGCTACCCGACTCAGCCCACCATGCTGATGTCGCAGGCCGAGTATTGGAACGAGGGCGAGTCGAATGATGTCCTGGCCGACAAGCCTTGCGTGGCCAGCGCCATCAAGGCCGAAGCCGGTGTCACCAAGACGGCCAAGCTGATCTTCAACGGCAATACCGATGGCGTGCAATACAGCTTCTTGACCGCCGGTTACTTGACCAGCTTGTCGGACGACGGCCTGCGCGCGGGTGGCATGGTGGGTTATGACACGCCCTTTGTGTGGGACGTCAAGACCGGCCCCCGCCTGCTGCCGCAAGAGCTGGATCTGCTGGCTTCGGCCATGAGCAATATCACGGGCGATGGCCGCTTCATGATGGTCGAGGCTAATTTCGACGGCCAGATTCAGGTGGACCCCGAAGGCCAACCCTTCACCCTCAAGCAGATGGCGCTGTGGAACTACGACACCAATGCCTTGACGCCGCTGGGTGCGCTGAGCAACCGTTGCGACAGCTGGGGCGGCCACATCAGCAGCTATGGCTGGGGCATGAACCGCAAAGGCACCGCGGCGGTTGGCTTCAGCACTTATGAAAATGCTGATGGCAGTTGCGGGGACTTCGACCCGCAACTGGGCACGCTGAGCGTGGCGCCGTATTTGTGGACGGCGAAGAAGGGCGGCCGCCCCTTGCGCCTGGATGGCTTGAACATGGAGTGGATGCCCTGGATTCGCGCCGCCGGCGTGAGCGGTGATGGCGGTGTGGTGGTGGGGCAGGGCAATGGCACCAATGCCTATGCCTGGGTCAAGGAAGGCGCCCCCATCGATCTGACGCCACTGACCGGTGCTTATGCCGCCGATCTGGTCAGCAACGATGGCCTGCGGGTGCCGCTGGCCACCGAGAAGGGCGTGCTGATCTGGAACCCCACTTTGGGGACCGAGCCCAGCGCCTTCCGCAGCATCGCCTCGCCCAAGTACTGCATAGACTTCCCTTTCAGCAGCTGGGACGGCATTGACCACTGCAAGGTCGAAGGCCCGGCCTGGGTGGAAGCCAACTTCGGCGTGCCGGAGCAGCAACTCAACGGCATCAACGACGACGGCCGGGTCATCATCGCCCGCATCGGCAGCTTCTTCACCAGCATTGCCGGCTTCATGTGGGTGGAAGACATCGGCTGGCTGGGCCTGAACGAGTTCTTCCGCAAGCAAGGCGTGGTCGAAGCCGAGAAGTACGGCATGGAGAACCCGCTGAGCGTCAACGGCCCGGGCAACACCCTGGTTGGCGGCGTGACCGGCTTGCAGATGACCTGGTATGTGGACATGAAGAAGGTCTATGTCTGCGAAGGCGGCAGCAATAGCTTGGTGGCCTTCCCAACACAGGCCGCCGCCAAGGTCAAGGCCGGTGCGCGCCTGGGCCGCTGCGAATTCCTCTAAGCCTGCGATGCCCGTGACAGCTTAATAAAGAGCAAGGCCCGGTGCGGATGGTTTGCCGAACAACAAGCACCGCCTTGCTCCCGTCAATATTTTTTTTGAGACTGAAAGAGATCCATGCAAGCCACCCACTACTTCACCGCCCCGGTCTTGGCCATTGCCGCGCTGTTCGGCTGCAGCTCCAGCGCCCAGGCCGAGATCACCTTCTACACCTCACAAGCCGCTTACCTGGCCGCCATTGCTGCGCCTGGTGTTGATAAATTTGATGATCTGCCTTTCTGGGCCCTCGGCCCCAACTATGTTGAGCGCACCGCGGGCGAGCACAGCTACCTGGCCTGGTCGGTGGCCGGCCAGGGTAAGAACTCCCTGCTTTACGGCGCCGGCAGCGACAGCGATGCTTGGCTGTCCACCGACGCTGCGACCGACTACCTGACCTTCGGCAATTTCTCCGACAAGGTCAATGCGGTCGGTGGCTTCTTCTTTGGCACCAATGCCGACGGCGCGTATGTGCCCGGCCAATCCATCCGCTTGAATGTGCTGGATGCCAATGGCACCGAAAAGCTGTTCACGGTGGACAACACCACGAGCGGCAGCTTCTTCGGTTTCGTCTCGACCAGCCAACTGACTGCATTTCAGGTCAGCGCGGTGCAGCCCAATGGCGACCCGATCTGGGTGGCCAGCAATGACTTGACCCTGGGCAGCATCGCCGCCGTGCCCGAGCCCGCCAGCTACGCCTTGCTGATGGCCGGCTTGGGCCTGGTGGGCGCGGCCGCCCGCCGCCGCCGCGCCTGATCCAGCCAGCGAAAACGCTGCTCGGAGATGGGGGAACGGGACAAGCGCTGCGCGCTTGTCCCGCTTTTTTTAGCCCTAGAGGAATAGAGGCGAGGCCGGCGCGATTCGCCGCCAGCCTGCTCCAGGCCTGTTCAAGGCAGTTTCAATGCGCGCGCGACGTCGGACCAGGGCAGGTATTTGAAGTTCTGCGGGCCATCGGGCAGGCGCTTGTGGCCGTCTTGCACCACGATCAGGCCGCGGCCATATATGCCGCCAAAGTCTGCTGAGCTGACCTCAAGGCCGTCGGTCTCCGAAGTGCCATCGATCTGCAGCTTGGCATTGATGCCGATGCGAAAGCCGCCGCGCAAGGCAAACGGGGGCTTGGCATCCAGCACCAGATAGCTGTGATTGCCTTGCGCGGACGCCAGCAAATAGCTGGGCGCGCCGTCCCGGCCTTGGTAGATGGCCAGGCCTTCCACATCGGCCTGCAACTCCGCCCCCACCGACATCACCATGAATGGCTTGACCGGTGCATCCGCGCGCGCGTCCAGGGCCCAGATGCCGCGCTTTTCTTCGCCCACGAAGAGCCGCTGTTCCGCTTCGTGCACCACGCAACCCTCGGGCTGGCTGGCCAGCTTGAAGGCGCGCAAGAGCCGGGCTTGCCATTGGCCTTGCGCATTGAGTTCGATGCGGTACTGTTGCACCCGGCCGTCCTTATCGTTCGGGAAGGCGTCCAGTTGCCCCTGCGGTGTGCGTCCGACGCAAAGGCCGTAGATGTCCTTCAAGTCGGTGGGCAGGCGAGCCAGTTCGCGCACCTGTCCGCTGGGGTCGATGCCGAACAAGACCAGGGCGTTTTCATCGCGCTGGGTGGCCACGGCCAGATCGAAGCTCTGGCCGCCGGTCAGGATGCGCTGGCGCAGGTCCACATTGTTGATGCGACCGACTTCCAGCAATTGCAGCTCCCGCCCTTGCAGGTCATAGACCAACAAGCCTTGCTTTTTGTTGGTGCCCAGCACCCGGCTGCGGCTGGCGTCTTGCGGGTGTACCCAGATGGCGGGATCGTCGGCCGCGTCACCGAAGCGCGCCACCGGCTCGGTTTGGGCGCTGGCTTGCAGCACGGGCCAGTCGTAGCGCTTGGCCGTTGCCGCGTTGGCGGGTGTGGTGGAGGTAGGCGCAGCACTCTTCAGCAGGCGGCGCTGCGGCTTGCCTTCCACCTCGGTGCCATGCTCCCACAGGCCCACGCCGGCCTCTTGCACCAGCAGCACTTGGCGGGCGTCATCCACCCGGCAAGTCGATACGCCGGGTGCGGTGGCCAGGCGGCGCAAGGGGCGGGCGCTGTCGGCGCTGATCAGCCATTGCTCGCTCAAGCCTTCTTCACCAAGCAAGAAGAGGTGCAGCAGGCCTTGCGGGTCGCGATGCAGGCACAGGCCATCGACCGCAAAGCCCGGCTCGGGCAAATCACTCACCCGCAAGACCTGACCCTGCGAGCGCACCAGCACGGGCCGGCCGCGGTCGGCATCCAGCAAAACGGCCACGTTTTCTGCCCCGCTCCTGGACGCTGCGGCGCCGGCCTCTCCGGGCTCGCTGCGCTGATCCCAGCGCTTGGCGCGTAGCTTGAGTCGGTCCAGTTCGCGCCCGCTCTCGTCCAGCAATTGCAGGCCGGTTTTGTCCAGCTTCAGCGTGGTGGCAGCCTGGGCTGCCGCAGCGCCCAGCAAGACGCTCAGGGCACAGGCGAGTTTCAAAAGTGACGTCATGTTCGAGGGCTTGCGCATCAGAACACCGCCAGCTTCAGGCCCAGCTTGTAGCTGCGGCCGTATTGCTCGTACTGCGTGTTCAGGGCACGCTGACCGGCGTAGACGTAGTAGGGCGTGTCGCGCAGATTCAGCGCCTCGAAGCTGATTTGCAGCTTGGGGCTAATGTCATAGCGCAGCGAGAGATCGACTTGCGTTTGCGCGTCCACCCACATGTCTTTGGCTGCATTCAGCACATCGCCCACTTCCAGCAGATAGGCCGATTTGTAATTGGCCGCCACACGGCTGCTGAAGCCATAGCCTTCCCAGCCCAGGCTGAGGTTGACGCTGCGGTCAGACTGGCTGGGCAGGGCCAGCTTGCGCTGCTGCCACACGCCGGCCTTGTAGCCGCCAATCGTGGCTTCGGAGGTGACCAGCGTGGCATTGGCGCCGACGATCAAGCCATTGAAGGGCGCGGGCAGGCTGCGCAAGGCTTGGCCGTAAGACAGCTCCAGGCCGCTGACCTTGGCGGCGTCGCCATTGGCGTAAGTCAGCGCCGAGTCGAAGCCCACCCAAGCGCCTTGGCCGGCCAGATTGCTGCGGTAGACAAAGTCCTTGATGTTTTTGTGGAAGGCGTAGGCCGACACGGCACCGTCGCGGTCCAGGCGGCGTTCGATGCCGAAGTCCAGGTTTTGCGAGCGCAGGGGCTTGAGTTCGGGGTTGCCAAACTCGGCCGTCTTGTCATCGATGATGAAGCCGGGGGTGAGCTGGCCGAAGGTCGGCCGCACCACCGATTGGGTGTAGGCGCCGCGCACTTGCGTGTCCTTTTGCAGATCATGGCGCAGCAAGAGGGCCGGCAGCCAGTGATGGCTGGTGGTGCTGGTCTGCTGCGGGCTGAGTGTGCCCTTCTTGTTGCCCGTGCCGCTGGCGTCCATGGCCAGGGACTCATGGCGCAAGCCGGTGATGACTTGGGTGGCCTTCCACTCAATGCGGGCTTGCAGATAGGCGGCGTCGCTGTCTTCCTTGATGCGGTAGTCGTTGACGGCGGAATCGTTGGGGTCGCGGAAGTCGGCAGGCTTCAGCGATGAGACCAGGCCGCGCACGGCGGCTTCGCTCATATTCGGGCCCAAGTCACCCCAGGGATAACGCGGCATGCCATCGGCAGTCACGGCCGCCAGGGCCAGCTGCTCCTTGCTGAAGCTGTAAGGCGCCTTGGCCAGCACCTTGCTGCTGTAGCTCCAGACATCGCGTTCATTGTCTTTCTGGCGGCGCGCCAGCTTGATGCCGCCCTTGAGTTCCAGCTCCACGCCAGCGACTTCCTGCTCATGCGAGAGATCCAGCTTCAGATTGCGCTCGCGGTCGGTGGCCAGGCTCTTTTCCAGTTTGATCTTGTCGAGGGCAAAGCCGCTGGCGCCGGCCAAGGCGGCCGGGCCGCTGACGGTGGGCTGCTGGCTGTCGGCAAAAGAGACACCGCTCAGAGCGCTGGCGTTCTTGTAGGTGGCGCCGGACAAGGTGTCGGGCTTGTTCTCGCTGGCGCGGCCGGCGCCGATGGCGGCTTGCAGCTTCCAGTCACCCAAGCGGCGCTCGCCGCCCAGGCTCAGCGAGTCGATCTGCGAAATCTCTTCCCGCGCCTTCAGGCTGCGGGCGGCCTTGGCCGTGCCGCTGGCACCCACCGCCAGTGCGGGCGAGAATTCCAAGGTCTGGGCCTGGCGGGTCTCGGTGTCGGTGAAGCGGCTGCTGAAGCTGCGCAGGTAGTAACTCTGAGTCGCATCGGGATGCAGGTCGAGGTTGAGCGCGCCGCCACGACGCTCGCGGGTGATGGTGTAGCTGCGTCGCTCCAGCTTGCTGAGGGCCGGTTGGGCGCCGCTGAGGTCCCAGGCGCCGCCGCTCTCCACATTGTTGGAGCCGAAGCTGCGCTCGTCGGAGCTCAGCGCCACAGCCACGCCCAAGGTGTTGCCGAAAAAGCGGTCGCTGTAAATCAAGGCGGCCGTGGGGCGGGCCTTGCCCGTCAGGCTGGAATGGTTGGCGCCGGCCGAAAGGGTCAGGAAGCGGCCGGGCTGGTCAAAGGCCGACAAGGTATTGACCTCGACCGAGCCGCCCAGCGAGTTGGCATCTTGCTCGGGCAGAGCCGTCTTGGTCACCACCAGCGAGCGGATCAGGCCGGCGGGCACGACATCCAGGCCGACAGCGCGGCGGTCCGCTTCGGCCGAGGGCACCAGGGTGCCATTGATGCTGACGGCGTTCAAATCTGGCCCCAGGCCGCGCACACGGATGAAGCGGCCTTCACCCTGGTCGCGCTCGACCGAGACGCCGGGAATGCGGGCCAAGGCCTCGGCCGCATTGTTGTCGGGCAGCTGGCCAATGCCGTCGGCATGGACAACGCTGAGCACGCCTTGCGCGGCCTGCTGCTTGTCCAGCGCGCTGCGCAAGCTGGCGGCCTGGCCGGTGACGACGACCGTGTCCAGCGTTTTTGCGCTGGTACTGGCGGTGGTACTGGCACTGGTATTGGCACTGGTATTGGGGCTGGTATTGGGGCTGGTATTGGGGCTGGTATTGGGGCTGGTATTGGGGCTGTTGCTGGCCTTGCTGTCTTCCTTGGCAGGCGCCGCTGCGCTTTGCGCTTGCGCTGCCAAGGCGGTGAGCAGGCACAGGCTGAGCGCGCTCAGGCGCGGCAGTGCAGCTCGCTTGGCGGGGCGCTGAGCGTGGGTAATGGCGGCATTGCGGGGTGAGTTCATGGCGGTGGACATTGTCGTTATGGCTGAGGGTCTAAAGCGTCTCGGGGCGGCATCTTCATGCCTTGGGCTCGCACCTTAGGCAGGGCTCATGGCGGCTCCGTGACAGCTTGTCATCTGGCCCCGCCAGGGGACCGATCGGCGCAAACGGCGTGCTGTCTTGAGCTTTTCGCACCCCATCCGTCCACAAGCCTGCTTTGTGACGACCCTGTCACATTCCCTCATTAGCATGCGCATCGATGTATTCAGCGCGCGCCTTTCTCAAGCTCGTTCAACCCGGCCCCTTGGCGCCCGTGTTGGGCCTGAGCCATATCGCCCATGTTCTGGCCTTGCCGATGGCGGCGCTGCTCTGGGCTTTTGCTACGCTGGGTGAGTTCAAGCCGCTGGCGCAGTGGCGCTGGGTGGACATCGTGGGCGAGGGCGGCATGGCGGTGATGGCCGGCGTCTGGCTCTTTCAGCTGCGCCTGAGCCGCCCGGGTGGCCGCGTGACCGATCTGCTATGCCTTGGCATGGCCGCCATTCTGTTGGGCCAGTGGGTCGACTTTCTGGACGAGTTCTGGCGCCTGCCCAAGGCCATTGTTTGGGACAACTGGCTGGAATCGACCTTGGTGCCACTGGGCGCGTTGCTCCTGACGCTGGGCCTGCATCACTGGCGCCAAGAGCAGCGGGCGCTGACTGAGCAATTGCTCAAGCGCGAGCGCCTGTTCCGCGAGCACCGCAGCATGGACGGCATCACCCAGCTGGGAGACGCCAACTATCTGCAAGCCCAGATTGCCCTGGAGCAAACCATGCGCCGGCCGGGGGCTTTGCTGATGTTGAGCCTGAAGGGCTTTGATTCGGTGGCGCGTGAGCTGGGCTTGGCCGAGGCCGACCGGCTGCTGCAAGCCGTCAGCCATCTGCTGCTTTTGAACCTGCATCCGGATGATTTGCTCTGCCGTTATGCGGCCGACCGCTTCTGCGTTCTGATGCCGGGCTCCGATGGCCAAGCCGCGCGCTTGCAGGCCGAGCACCTGCGCCAGGCCCTGAGCAGCCTGGCTCATCACAGCCGCAGCGGCCAGCGCCTGCAGCTCTGCGGCCAGAGTGCCTGGGCCGAGATCAGCCAGAGCCGCCCGCCCGAGCAGCAATTGCTGAGCCTGGCGCATGAATTGCGGCAAGCGTCATGAGCAGCTCGGTGTTGACGCCGCCGCCGGTGGCCCACTCCGCGCAAGACCTGGCCCTGGCGGCTGCCTTGAAGGGCTTGCTGCCAGCGCAGACGCCGCCTGCGCTCAAACCCTATCAACTCAGCAGCCCTTGTCTGGCTTGGGAGCATTGGCCGGTGCTGCTGCTGGAGTTCGCGCGCAGCCGCGGCCTGCAGCCGGCTGAGCTGCAAGAAGCGGCTGGCCTGGGCGGCGCGGCCGCAACGCCAGCCTTGCTCAGCCCGCAGCAGCTTTTGCGTCTGATGGGCGTGGTGCAGCAGGCCTTGGCCTCGGCCGACACGGCTTTTGTGCTGGGTCAGCTGAGCCTGCCCGGCCATTACGGCCTGCCCAGCCATGCGCTGAGTCAGGCCGAGAATTTGGATCAGGCCTTGCAGTTGCTGGTCACGCACGCCGGACGCTTGTCGCCGCTGCTCACGCCGCGCCTGCTGCGCCATGGCGACGAGATCATTCTGCTGTGGACCGAGGCTTGTGGCGTGTCAGCGGCGCAGCGCGGCTTTGTGGTCGATCTGCAGATGACAGCGGTCACGGCCATGTGCCAGTGGTTGGGCGGCGAGCGGCTGCCCTGGCGCTACAGCTTCAATCGCACCCAGCCGCGTGACTTGTCGCAGCATGCGGTGTTTCTGGGGCCTGATCTGCAGTTCGATTGCCAGGTGGATGCGATGCGTTTGCCCGCCGCCTGCCTGGGCAAGACCTGGCCCCGTGGGGTGCCCGGCGGCATGGCGGCCCAGGCCTTGGCACAAGGGGCCGAGCCGGCGGCACGTGCACGCGGCTTGCTGGCGGCACTTTACGATTACCTGCTGCCGCGCTACCGCGAAGCGCCTTCGCTGGATGAGGCCGCCGCATCTTTTGGCGTCAGCAGCGCCACGTTCAAACGCCATCTGGCCCAGCATGGCACCCATTACCAGGCTCAGGTCGATCAGGTACGCACCCATGTGGCCCTTTACCTCTTGCTAATGCAAGGGCGCAGCAATGAGGGCGTGGCCTTGCAACTGGGCTTTCACGACCGCAGCAACTTCCGCCGCTCCTTCAAGCGCTGGACCGGCCTGGTGCCCAGCTTGCTGGCCTGAGGGCAGGGCGCTGCATGCGAACGGCGCTGAAGCTGCAGCGCCGTTCAGGCCTCCGGCACATGGCGCCGCACGATTTTTCGAACGGTGGCCGTGTCGCTCACCAGGGCTTCCAGTTCGCGCTGAATCGCGCTGCGCTGCGTCTTGGCTGCAGGGCTGTTGCGCGGCAGTGCCAAATGCAATTGGCCGGTGAACACCGGCACCGGCAGCAGCTCGATCTGATCCTGCAGGCCCAACTGCCGTGCCAGATGCAGCGTCACCCAGCGGCTGTAGACCAGCAAATCCACCCGGCCGCGCAGCAGCTTGCGCAGATTGAGTTCCGGGTTGGGCGCGGCATCGGTCGGCAGGCGCGCCGCGTTGTCATTCAAGAAGGTCTCGAACTCGGGCATATAGCTGTCGCCATGTACGCGGCCCAATGTGCGGCCTAGCAGATCGCGCCACTCTTTGAAAGCAAAGGCTTCGCCACGGCGAACCACAACCACCACCTCGTTGGGTGCCAGCGCGGGCGAGAGGAAATCCAGAAAGGCCTTGCGCTCCTCACTGATGTAGGCGCCGGCGAGGAGATCGATCTGCCCCTGCTTGGCTAGCGCCAGCACCCTGGCCCAAGGGCCCAAATCGCTGGTTTGAAAACGCAGGCCGGCACGCTCGCCCAGAAGGCAGGCCATATCCGGCAAGATGCCCGCCAAGCCGCCGGCGCTGCGGTAGCTGAAGGGGGCGAATTCGGGGTGCCCGGCCAAAATCAAGGGGGCGCTTTTTGCATGGGCAGCCTGAGGCAATAGCGCTGCCATGCCAAGCCAGTGCAGCGCGCTGCGGCGCGAGAGGCCGGGTGTTGATGCTTCAGCGGCTTTGGCCATGGACGCTCCTTCTTCCGCCTGAAACAGCCTGGCGCATTGGCGCGTTGATTGAGGGCGTTATGGCGGTGCTTTGACGGCGCTATCGCACCATTCTGGCGACATTCTGGCCGTTTGAGCGCTGATTGTGGCGCCGACTTTTGCAAGCGTCGTGGCTCTGGGTCAACGTCACCGGGGGCTGTGCGGGGGCGGCCTGTGCGCCCTGTGGGGTCTGCGCAATCGGCGTAGCATGCAACAGATTCTTCAACCCCGCCTGCGCCTGGCGCGGCCGCAACAACAACATCATCATGCCGCAACTCAAACTCACCTACTTCGACACCCACGGTGGCCGTGGCGAGCCCGCACGCTTGGCCATGCGTGTGGGCAATATCGCTTTCGATGACAAGCGCTTCCCCTTCGCCGAGTTCGCCGAGGTTCGCAAGTCCACGCCCCTCGGCCAAGTGCCGACCTTGCATGTGGATGGCCAACAAGTCACGCAGAGCGATGCCATCACCCGCTATGTTGGCAAGCTGGCGGGCCTATACCCAGCGGACGCTTTTCAGGCCTTGCTGTGCGATGAGGTCATCGATGCCATCGAGGATGTCAACGTCAAGCTGGGCCAGACCTTTGGCCTGCAGGCGGATGCCTTGAAGGCGGCGCGCGAGGCCCTGGTTCAAGGCCCGCTCACGCTTTATCTGGGCTGGCTGCAGACCCAGCTGCGTGCGCGTGGCGGCGAATACTTTGCCGACCAGCGGCTGACCATTGCCGACCTGAAGGTGTTTGTGCTGGTGCGCTGGCTCAACTCCGGCCGCCTAGACCATGTGCCCACCGATCTGGTGGCGCGGGTGGCGCCCGATTTGCTGGCACATCTGGCGCGCGTGGCTGCTACTCCGGCCATTCAGCAGTATTACGCCAGCGTCCAGGCTTGAGCGGGCGGGGCTGGTCTGGCTCTCTTAAGCGTTAAGCCGGTCCGGGGCCCGATTTAGCCGGTGCAGCCGGCGGCGCTTGCGGGCGCCGTCGATCACATGGCCTAGCCAGTACCGCTGCAAGACCGCCAACAACCGCGCCGGCAGATCGGCCTACTTGGCCTGCCGCTCGAAAAAGGCCCAAATCATGGCCGCGCCATCCGGTGCCATGGGGGAAGGGCCAAGTAGGCGGGGCCGCTGGGCGTAAGGCTGCGGCAGGCCATGGCCGCCGCCATGAATGCTCACCAGCACCACCTCGGTCTTGCCATCGCGGTTGCTGTTGTGGGCCGGGCTCCAGCGGTTCTGCTCAAGCCGTACGCCAGGCGCGACGAGCGTCTCGCTGCTTTGGGGCGAGCCGCCCAAGTGCGCCCAATCGGCGAGGTATTGCGCCGAGGCGCGTGAAGAGATGATCGGGCCGCCTTGGTAGAACAGGCCCAGCAGATTGATCTCGCCGCCGGCATAGGGCACCAAGGGGTCCTCGGTCCCGTTCATGATCATCACCGAGGTGGCATTTTGCGCAGCGGGCTGGCACTGGAAGTTCTCAGGTGCGGGCACATTGGCGACCACGGCGGCCACCGCCTTGTAGCGGCTGGGTTGCTCCAGCGCTAGGCGCATTGCCATCGAGCCGCCGTTGGAAACGCCGGCCGCGAACACGCTCGCCGGGTCGAGCGCCAACTCGGCAACCAATTTTTCGACCAGGGCGGCCAAGAATCCCACATCATCGCCACGGACGCCGTCCAGCTCCTTGTCACCGATGCGGCTGCAGTCGTTCCAGTCGGAAGCGTAGGCCTTGGGATAGACGACCGCGAAGCCATGCTGATCGGCCAGACGCTCAAACGCGTAGCCGGTACCGATACGAATCTGGCTAGGGCCTTCGCCCGAACCGTGCATCACCAAGACCAGCGGCGCGCCCTTGGGCAGGCCTTTGGGCACATAGGTCCGGTAGCTGCGCTTCACGCCGGCCACTTCAATCGTTCCTTTGGTCAAGCTGCCGGACAGCTGCGGCAATTCGGGATCAGGCGTGTACAGGAAGTAGGCGAACAGGCCGGCCAGCACGGCCAGCAGCGCAGTCAGGGCCAAGAAGCCTCGCAGCAGGAAACGCAAAACTCTCTTCATGGCAAAGCTTTCTGGTTAGAAGGGAGCCGACTGTGCCTTTGCGGCCCGGCCTGGCCAAGCGATCCCGGATCGATGACGTGCTTGCGAGGATGAATGACGCCCGGCCGCGACCAGCGGCGCCAGCGGCTGTTGATCTGCTGTTGATCGACCCATCGCGCTATTCATCCCGCCGCATCGTGCCTGAAAACCCGCGCCGCGTGGCTCGTCTGAGCGGCTGTTTGGGCGAGCGGTTCGCTCAACACAATGGCCCTGCCTTCACAAATTCAGCAGCGCAGGCAAGGTCCAAGGCCTGCTGCTCCAAGTCCAACACTCCACTGTCAGCCGACCATGACGACTCAATTTCTTCAAGCCCGCCCTAATTCTTCGATTCACAAAGCCATGTTGACGCTGACAGCCACCCTCGGCAGCGCCCAGGCCGCCGTCTTCAAAGATGCGCAGCTGGAATCCCTGCAAGATGCCGGCAAGTTTGCCGAACTGGAACAAGTGGCGCAGGCCCGTCTGAAGGTCAATGCCGCCGATGCCGAGGCCAGCGCGGCCTTGGCCTTGGGGCTCACCTTCAGCGACGCCGGCGACGGCAAGCGGCTTGAGGCCGGCGCCAAGCAGGCCAAGCTGTGCCTTGAGCAGCATCCGAATAGGGCGGTTTGCCACCTGGCCTCGGCGCAGAACCTCGGCTTGCAGATGCTCAGCATGGGCATGGCCAAGGCCATGCGCAATGTGGGGACCTTGAAAGAGTCCTGGATTCGCACGCTGGACTTGGATCCCAGCAGCTTCACGGCCCGGGTGGAGCTGGCCAAGCTCTATCTGACGGTGCCCGGCATGATGGGCGGCAGTGTGTCCAAGGCCAAGGAGCTGGAGGCCGCCGTGCGCAGCAGCCAGCCCGAAACGGCGCGCATCATCCGCGTCCATATTGCGGCCGAAGACAAGAGATGGGCCGAGATGGAAAGCGAGTTGCTGGGCCTCAAGCCAAGCAAGGATGGCGCCATGCAAGAGGAGGTGCGCGAGGCCACCATGCAGTTGGCGCGTGTCTATTTGAAAGACAACAACGACTTGGCCAAGGCCAAGAGTCTGTATGAAGGCCTGCACCGCGATCAACCGAACAAAGCCAGTGGCAGCTATGGCCTGAGCCGGGTCTACGCCGCGCAGGGTCAAACAGACGAAGCGATTCGCTACCTGGAGCGGGCCAGAACGTTGAGCGGCGCTGACGAACTGCCCGTCGATCACCGCCTCGGTGATGCCTATCTGGCCAAGGGCGATAAGGCGCAGGCCAAGGCAGCCTACGAGCGCTTCATTGCCAAAAAGCGGGCCAACCCGGCCAATGTCGAAGACGCTCGCAAGAGCCTGGCCAAGCTCGGCTGAAGGAGAAATGCAAATGACCGACCAAGACGTCCCCCTCTGGCGCCTCAACCTGCTGCGCGCCTTCTATTTGCTGATCACGGTGGGCCTGGCCAGCAGCTGGGGGCCGAGTCTCTTGCAGCACAGCGACTTGTGGGCGCAACGCAGGGGTGAGTTGGGCGCGATGTTGATCGGCCTGGCCCTCCTCTGTGTTTGGGGTCTGCGCTACCCCTTGCAGATGTTGCCCTTGCTGATTTTCGAACTGCTCTGGAAGAGCATCTGGCTGCTGCTCATTGCTTACCCGCTGTGGCTGGGTGGGGCGATGACGCCGAATGTGCAGGAATCGGCCTTTGCCTGCCTGATGGGCCTGGTGCTGAACCCGCTGGTGCTGCCCTGGCGCTACATCGCGCATCACTACTTTCGCAAGCCGGCGCAGCGCTGGCGCTGATCGCTGGCACTGATCGCTGGCATTGACTGCCGCGCGCCATTGCCACTCAAGTTTCCAGCCATTCACTCGAGTATTCTGCTGTGATGCCTCCGTCCACCACCACTTTCGCAGCTGGGCCAACATCGCCGCCGTCCACTTGGCGGGCACTGTTCGGCTGGCGCCGCGTACGCACCGTCGCCATCGTCTGCGCGCTGTTCACCCTGCTGTTCAGCTTTGGCTGGAACGCACCGATGTGGAAGCTGGTGGCGCGGGTGTACGGGGTGGGTCTGGCTCTGCTGCTGGTCTTCGGCCTGTTCGAGCAATGGCCGCGCCGCTTGCCCAAGTGGATGGCGCGCTGGGCCTTGCAGGTGGCGGGCGTGGGGGTGACGGTGCCGCTGGCCTTCTTCGTGGCCTTCCTATTGACCACCGCAGCCGGCGATCCGCCGTTCTGGAAGACCTCCCGCCTGCAAGGCTTCATGACGTTCACGTTTTTGGGCATGCTGGTGGCGCCTTGGACGGCGTTGGCGGCTTTGTTGCGCCACCGCGAGGCCAAAGTGGAAAAGCAAGCCAGTGACTTTGAGCTGGAGCGCAGCGAGTTGGCTCGGCAGGCGCTCGACGCCCGCATGCGCCTGCTCACGGCCCAAGCCCAGCCGCACTTTTTGTTCAACACCTTGGCCAATGTTCAGGCCCTGGTGGAGGCCGGTTCGCCGCGCGCCCCGCAACTGCTGCAAAGCCTAACGGACTATTTACGCGCTGCCGTGCCGCGCCTGGACGGCTCGGCCAACACGCTGGGCCAGGAGCTGGAGTTGGTGCGCGCCTATCTGGAGCTGATGCAGATGCGCATGCCGGACCGTCTGGCTTTTGCGCTGCATATCGGCACCGGTGTGCATTTGCTGCGTTGCCCGCCGATGACCTTGTTGACCCTGGTGGAGAATGCCGTCCAGCATGGCATCGACCCCAGCGAAGAAGGTGGCCGCATCGACGTGTATGCCGAGCTGTTGCAAGGTGGTCGTTGCCGCCTGCGCGTGCTTGATACCGGTGTGGGCCTGCAGGCCACCGGTGGCGGCTTAGGCACCGGCCTGTCCGCGCTGCGCGAACGCTTGCACTGGGCCTACGGTGGCACGGCCAGCTTAGAACTGTGCGAGGTGGAGCCGCATGGGGTGAAAGTGACGATTGAATTCAGTGAGCTCAAGCCATGAGCCTGACCGCCCCGACCGCACTGATCGCCGATGACGAGCCGTTATTGCGCGAGATCCTGGAGGCTCGCCTTGCCGCCGTCTGGCCCGAGCTGCAAATCGTCGCCCAGGCCCGCAACGGCCGCCAGGCGATTGAGATGTTCGAGCAGCATCAACCGACGATCTGCTTTCTCGATGTGCATATGCCGGGCCTGAGCGGCGTGGAGGTGGCGCGCCATATCGGCAAACGCGCACATCTGGTTTTCGTCACCGCCTTTGACCAATATGCCTTGGAGGCTTTTGAACATGGCGTGCTGGACTACTTGGTCAAGCCGGTCACCGCGGCGCGCCTGAGCGAAACGGTGGCCCGCCTGAAGGCGCGCTTGCAGCAGGCTCAGCCGGCCGTGCATTCCGAGGCTTTGCTGACGCAACTGGCCGAGCGTCTTAAACTCGACAAGCTTGAAACCCTGCGCTGGGTGCGCGCCAGCGTCGGCGCCTCCTTGCGCATGATTCCGGTCGATGACATCGACTATCTGAAGAGCGATAGCAAATACACCTTGGTCGCCTACCGCGACGAAGGGCAAGTGGCCGAGGCCTTGATCCGCATGCCGCTGAAGGATTTGCTTGGCCAGCTGGATCCGCACCACTTCGCTCAGGTGCACCGCTCGGTGGTGGTGAATTTGCGCGCGATCCGCCGCGTGACCCGCGGCGAGAACGAGACTGCCGATATCGAACTCAAAGGCCGCAGCGAGCGCCTGCCGGTGAGCCGCAGCTATTTGTCTTTGTTCAAGGAGATGTAGGCCGCCATCCGGTCTTGGCGGACTGCACAAAAAAGCAGGCGCCCAGCGTTTTGCGGGGCGCCCGAGCGGCGGAGAGGGCGCTGCGTTCAGCTGATCTTGAAGCGGTTCACCACCTCGCTGAGGTGGGCGGCCTGATCCTTCAGGCTCTCGGCAGCAGCGGCGGACTGCTCGACCAGCGCGGCGTTTTGCTGCGTCATCTGGTCCAGCTGTGACACGGCCAGATTGATTTCGTCGATGCCTCGGCTCTGCTCGGCCGCGGCGGCGCTGATGTCGGCAATGATGGTGGTGACGCTGGCAACGCTGCCGACGATCTCGTCCATGGTCGTGCCCGCCTGCGCGACCTGGCGGGCGCCGTCTTCCACCCGTTCCACACTGGTGCCGATCAGGCCCTTGATCTCCTTCGCTGCCTCGGCGCTGCGCTGGGCCAGCGAGCGCACTTCGGACGCCACGACGGCAAATCCACGCCCTTGTTCACCCGCGCGTGCCGCCTCGACGGCAGCATTCAAGGCCAAGATATTGGTCTGGAAAGCGATGCCGTCGATGGTGCCGATGATGTCGGCAATGCGCTGGGAACTGCTGCTGATGTCATTCATGGTGGACACCACCCGGCCCACCGCCACACCGCCGCGATTGGCGATGTCGGCCGAGCTGCTGGCGTGGCCACTGGCGGCATTGGCGCTGTCGGTGCTGCGGTGCACCGTCTCGGTCAGGCTTTCCATGGCCGAGGCGGTTTGTTCCAGATTGCTGGCGGTCTGTTCGGTGCGGGCGCTCAGATCCTGGGCTCCGACGGCGATCTCGCGCGAGGCCACGGCGATGGATTCAGCCGTGTGGCGCACATCGCGCATCACATCCTCGATCTGGCCGACAAACTGGTTGAAGGCGCGGGAGATTTCGGTCAGCTCATCCTCGCCCTCGGTGCCTAGGCGCTGGGTCAGATCGCCGGAGCCCGATCCAATCTGGTCCATGGCATTGCGCACGCTGACCAAGCGGGCCAGCAGGGCCCTGACCAGCATAGTGGCCAGAAACGCCGCCGCCGCCACAACCAGAATCAGGCCGATGCTGGCATTGCGCAGCAATTGCGAGAGGGCTTTCAAGGCCTCCGTCTGCTCGGCCGCGGTGACCAGGGTCCAGTCGGTGTCGCTGACCGGCGAGAACTTCACAAAGAAATCTTGCTCACCAATGCGCAGGACGGGCAGGGCATCGGCTTGGGACTTGGCTCCCATCAAGGCCTCGATGCCGGGCGCCACTTCGTTGGCGGGCTTCAGCGCGAGTTCGGCCTTGGGGTGGGCGACGACCTTGCCGCCCTTGTCGATCAGGAATGCAAAGCCGCTGGGCGTGGGTTTGACCTTGCTGAGATCGGCCACCACCTCATCCAGGGGCACATCCGAGCCGGCCACGCCTTTCAACTCGCCACCTTCGCGAATGGGCGCAGCAAAAGTCACCACCAGCTTCTTGGTGGAGGCCGCGATATAGGGCGAGGTCAGCACCGGCTTGTCGCCGCCGGCGGCCAGCTTGTACCAGGGGCGGGCGGTGGGGTCGTAGTCGGCGGCGCGCTTGCGGTCGGGCACCGAGACCATGCGCTTGTCGGCCGCGCCCAGATAGGCCAAGTCCAGCACACCGGCGCTCAGCGCTTGTTGCAAGGCCGGGCCGGGGTCGGCATGTTGCAAAGCGGGGGCCAGCGAGGCGACGATGTTCTTCTGTGAGCGCACCCAGATCGAGATCATGTCCGCATGCGTGCGGCCTTGCTCGCTCAACTGTTCGTCAACCTGTTGCAGCACGGTGGCTTTCACCGTTTGGTAGCTGATCGTGGTGGCCAGGGCGATGGCCGCAAACACGATACCGATACAGGCAGCAATCAAGCGCGACTTGATGGTCTTCAGCATGGGCGGCTCCGGCAGATGAGGCGGTGAGCCCATGATAAGGCGGGCCTGCTGGATCGCATAGCGCCTGTAGGCCCTTGCGCTCTGGGTGTTTGCCCAGGCGTGACGCGCCCATAGAAAAAGGGCAGAAGGCCGCGCGATTCGCGAGACCTCCTGCCCTTGGCAGCTGCTCAGTTCAGAACGGGCTCAGCGCATACAGCGGGCTCAGGCGCTGGCAATGGGGATGCTCACGCTCTTGCCGCTGGCAATGCGCTCTTTCCACTCGGCCGGGCCGGTAATGTGGGCGCTGGTGCCGCCGGCGTCCACCGCCACGGTCACAGGCATATCGACCACGTCAAACTCGTAGATCGCTTCCATGCCCAGGTCGGCGAAGCCCACCACCGGCGCGGCCTTGATGGCCTTGGACACCAGATAGGCGGCGCCGCCCACGGCCATCAGGTAGGCGCTCTTGTTGTCCTTGATGGCTTCGATGGCGACCGGGCCACGCTCGGCCTTGCCCACCATGGCGATCAGGCCGGTCTTCTCCAGCATCATGCGGGTGAAGCCGTCCATGCGAGTGGCGGTGGTCGGGCCGGCGGGGCCCACCACTTCTTCGCGCACCGGGTCGACCGGGCCGACGTAGTAAATGACGCGGTTGGTGAAGTCCACCGGCAGCTTCTCGCCCTTGGCCAGCATGTCGGCAATGCGCTTGTGGGCAGCGTCGCGGCCGGTCAGCATCTTGCCGTTCAAGAGCAGGGTGTCGCCCGGCTTCCAACTGGCGACTTCTTCCTTGGTCAGCGCGTTCAGGTCCACGCGCTTGCTCTTGTTGTAGTCCGGCGCCCACTTCACATCGGGCCAGAGGTCCAGGCTGGGCGGGGTCATGAAGGCGGGCCCCGAGCCGTCCAGCACAAAGTGGCCGTGGCGGGTGGCGGCGCAGTTGGGGATCATGGCCACGGGCTTGCTGGCCGCATGGGTCGGGTAGGTCTTGATCTTGATGTCCAGCACCGTGGTCAGGCCGCCCAGGCCTTGGGCGCCGATACCCAGGGCGTTGACCTTTTCATAAAGCTCGATACGCAGCTCTTCGAGCTTGTTCTGCGGGCCGCGTTCCAGCAGCTCGTACATATCGATGTCTTCCATCAGCGACTCTTTGGCCAGCAGCATGGCCTTTTCGGCCGTGCCGCCGACGCCAATGCCCAGCATGCCAGGCGGGCACCAGCCGGCACCCATCAGGGGCACGGTCTTGAGCACCCAGTCGACCAGATTGTCGCCGGGGTTCATCATGATGAACTTGCTCTTGTTCTCGCTGCCGCCACCCTTGGCGGCCACCATCACGTCCACCGTGTTGCCGGGCACGATGCTGACGCTGATGACGGCGGGGGTGTTGTCCTTGGTGTTCTTGCGCTCGAAGATCGGGTCGTTCAGCACCGAGGCGCGCAGCTTGTTGTCGGCGTTGTTGTAAGCCTGACGCACGCCTTCATTGACGGCGTCTTCCAGCGAGCCGGGGAAGCCTTCCCAGCGCACATTCATGCCGACCTTGAGGAAGACATTGACGATGCCGGTGTCCTGGCAGATCGGGCGGCGGCCTTCGGCGCACATCTTCGAATTGGTGAGAATCTGCGCGATGGCGTCTTTGGCCGCCGGGCTTTGCTCGCGTTCGTAAGCGCGCGCCAGGTGGGCGATGTAGTCAGCCGGGTGGTAGTAGCTGATGTACTGCAGGGCGGCGGCCACGCTTTCAACCAGGTCGGCGTAGCGGATGGGGGTGGAGCTTGAAGTAGTCATAGGGGCGCTGGACTTAGGGGAGACCGTGTCCGCGCGGGTCAAAAGCTTGGCCGCGCTGACAAAAAACTCTGAGACACTGCCCGCCAGTTTACTGAATACCGCGCCCTTGGTCGGTGCGACTGGAGAGACCTATGCTGATGACACAGTCACTACGAAAGTTTTTTGCCAGCGAATCCAGCAGCGGCATCGTGCTGGCCTTGGCGGCGATTTTGGCGCTGATCATCAGCAACAGCCCCATGAGCCATCTCTACCAGGGCTTCACCCAGATCAGCGGCGAAGTGCGTGTCGGCGCCGATGCACTGGTGCTGAAGAAGCCGCTGATCGTCTGGGTCAATGACTTGTGGATGGCAGTGTTCTTTCTGCTGGTGGGCCTGGAGATCAAGCGCGAGTTTGTGGCGGGCGAGTTGGCCAGCGTCAAGCAGGCGATTCTGCCGGCCGTGGCCGCCCTGGGCGGCATGGTGGTGCCGGCGCTGATCTATGTGGGTTTCAACTGGAGCGATGCGCAGGCCTTGCGGGGCTGGGCGATTCCAGCCGCAACCGATATCGCTTTCGCCATCGGCATCTTGATGCTGCTGGGCTCGCGGGTGCCCGCCTCGCTGAAGATCTTCCTGACGGCGGTGGCCATCATTGACGACCTGGGCGCCATCGTCGTGATTGCGCTTTTCTACACCCAGCAGCTCTCACTGCCCATGATGGCGGCGGCGGGCGGTTGCTTGTTCTTGCTGTGGGCGCTGAACTTTTCCGGCGTGACGCGCAGCGATGTCTATCTGGCCGTGGGCCTGCTCTTGTGGCTGTGCGTGCTGAAGTCGGGCGTGCACGCCACGCTGGCCGGGGTGGCCACGGCGATGTTCATCCCCATGCAGGACAAGCACGGCGGCTCACCGCTGGAAACTCTGGAGCATGGCCTGCACCCCTGGGTGTCTTACCTGATCCTGCCGATGTTTGCGTTTGCGAATGCCGGCGTTTCGTTTGCCGGCATGAGCCCGGCGGCACTCTTGCAGCCCCTGCCCATGGGCATTGCCATGGGCCTGCTGGTCGGCAAGGCGGTGGGCGTGTTTGGCAGCGCCTGGCTGCTGATCAAATTCGGCGTGGCGAGCCGCCCCTCGGGCGCCAGTTGGACGCAGTTCTTTGGTGTCTGCGTGCTTTGTGGCATCGGTTTCACCATGAGCTTGTTCATCGGCGGCCTGGCTTTTGAGGGCCTGGGGCCGGAATTTGAGACTCAGGTCAAGCTGGGTGTCTTGGGTGGCTCACTGCTGGCCGGGGCGATTGGCGCCTGGATTCTTCACAAGGCCGCCAACCAACCCTCCTAAACCAGCTCAGTGCTCAGCCGGCGGGTGTCCGCCGCTGAGCAGCTTGTCGGTGTAGGCAATTGCCAGCGCCGAGGCCAGGAAGGCCAGGTGGATCAAGGTCTGCCACATCAGCGTCTTCTCGCTGTAGTTATCGGCGTTGATGAAGGTCTTGAGCAGGTGGATGGATGAGATGCCGATGATGGCGGTCGCCAGCTTGACCTTGAGCACCGAGGCGTTCACGTGGCTGAGCCATTCCGGCTGGTCCGGGTGGCCGTCCAGATTCATGCGCGACACAAAGGTCTCGTAGCCGCCCACGATCACCATGATCAGCAGGTTGGAGATCATCACCACGTCGATCAGGCCCAGCACCACCAGCATCAGAATGGTCTCGTTGAGCTTGGCGATGGGCTCATAGCCAATCACCGCGCCCGACATATCCTTGATCGCCGTGGCCTTGTAGCCAATGCTTTTCACCAGCGTGGCCAAGGCCTCCTGGTGGCCGAATGCGGATTCGATCAGGTGAACCAACTCGGTCCAGAACTGGAACACATACACGGCTTGCGCCAGGATCAGACCCAGATAGAGCGGCAGCTGCAACCAGCGGCTGGCGAAAATCAGATTGGGCAGTGGGCGCAGGTGGGTAGGGGGCGTGGACATGGATTCCTCGTGTCTTTGGGGTGAGCGATTCTAAGAACTTGTCGGCCAGATGCCGTGCGGGGTCACCGGCAGAGAAGTTCGCTGAGTCAGCATTGTGGCGATTTGAGTAAGCGCTTCGTCAGAGATGCCATGCACAGTCGCGTCAATGCCTTGCGATTTGAATGACATTCAGCGCGAGCACGGATTGCAGATCAACCCCTCAGAGGAGACAAGCTCATGACTCAGACCGCCCAATATCTGCCCAGCGCCGAATGGCAGGCGAACGCCCATGTCAAGGGCATGGCGGGCTACCAAGCCCTGGTTGACGAGGCCGCAAACGACTACGAAGGCTATTGGGCCCGCCTGGCGCGTGAGTTCGTCAGCTGGCAAACGCCTTTCACCAAGACGCTCAACAGCAGCGAGGCCCCGTTCTTCAAGTGGTTTGAAGACGGCAAGCTCAATGTGTCTTACAACTGCCTGGACCGCCATATCGAGGCCGGTAAGGGCGAAAAGACCGCGCTGATCTTTGAAGCCGACGATGGCGCCGTCACCAAGGTCACTTACAGCGAATTGCTTGGCCGCGTGGCCCAGCTGGCCAATGCGCTGAAGGCGCGTGGCGTCAAAAAGGGTGACCGCGTGGTCATCTATATGTCCATGTCCATCGAAGGCGTGGCCGCCATGCAGGCATGCGCCCGCATCGGCGCCACCCACTCGGTGGTGTTCGGTGGCTTCTCCGCTCAAAGCCTGCGTGACCGCATTCAAGATGCCGGCGCCGTGATGGTGATCACCGCTGACGAGCAAGCTCGCGGCGGCAAGGCTCTGCCCCTGAAGGCGATTGTGGATGAGGCCCTGGAAGGCGGCGCCTGCCCGACCTTGCGCGATGTGATTGTTTACAAGCGCACCGGCGGCAAGATCAATTGGGTGGAAGGCCGCGACCTCTGGCTGCACGATGTGCTGCAAGGCCAGGCCTCGGTGTGTGAGCCTGAGTGGGTGGAAGCCGAGCATCCGCTGTTCCTGCTCTACACCTCCGGCTCCACCGGCAAGCCTAAGGGCGTGCAGCATTCCACCGGCGGCTATCTGCTGTTTGCCGCGCTGACCACCAAGTGGACCTTCGACCTCAAGGATTCCGATGTGTTCTGGTGCACGGCCGACATCGGCTGGGTCACCGGCCACAGCTATATCACCTACGGCCCCCTGGCTCTGGGCGGCACCGAAATCGTCTTCGAAGGCGTGCCCACCTACCCGGATGCCGGCCGCTTCTGGCAGATGATCGAGAAGCACAAGGTCACCGTCTTCTACACCGCGCCGACCGCCATCCGCTCGCTGATCAAGGCCGCCGAAGGCAATACCGCCGTTCACCCTGAGCGTTATGACCTCAGCAGCCTGCGCTTGCTGGGTTCGGTGGGCGAGCCCATCAACCCCGCTGCCTGGGAGTGGTATCACAAGCATGTCGGTGGCGGCCGTTGCCCCATCGTTGACACCTTCTGGCAGACCGAAACCGGTGGCCACATGATCACGCCGCTGCCGGGGGCCACCCCGCTGGTGCCGGGCAGCTGCACCTTGCCCTTCCCGGGCATCACCACCGCCATCGTGGACGAAATGGGTAACGACGTGCCCAACGGCACCGGCGGCATCCTGGTGGTGAAGAAGCCTTGGCCCTCGATGATCCGCACCATCTGGAACGACCCCGAGCGCTTCAAGAGCAGCTACTACCCCGCCGAGCTGAAAGGCTATTACCTGGCGGGTGACGGTGCCATTCGCGACGCCGAGACGGGCTACTTCACCATCACCGGTCGCATCGACGATGTGCTGAACGTCTCCGGCCACCGCATGGGCACGATGGAGATCGAATCCGCTCTGGTGAGCTGCACCGACCTGGTGGCCGAAGCCGCCGTGGTCGGGCGCCCGGACGATACCACCGGCGAGGCCATCTGTGCCTTCGTGGTGCTCAAGCGTGCTCGCCCTGAAGGCGAAGAAGCCAAGGCCATCGCCAAGCAATTGCGCGACTGGGTGGCCAAGGAGATCGGCCCCATCGCCAAGCCCAAGGACATCCGCTTTGGCGACAACCTCCCCAAGACCCGCAGCGGCAAGATCATGCGCCGCCTGCTGCGCTCGGTCGCCAAGGGCGAGTCCGTCACCCAGGACACCAGCACTTTGGAGAACCCAGCCATCCTCGATCAACTCGGTCAGGCTTACTGAGCGATTGATCGAGGCCACGCGGCAGCGTGGCGGCGCGAGAGCGCGGCTGGGTTCGGAGCTCACCCATATCGCGCAGCGATGTGGGTGAGCACCAAAATCCGGCCATCTTGCGAATCAACTCGGTCAGGCTTATTGATTGAACAAGCAGGGCGTAGCAATCGCCCTTGCGAGGACCAGAAAAAAGGCCCGCCGGATCAATCCGGCGGGCCTTTTGCTTGTCTGGCTGCTGAGTCGGCGCCACAGAGGCGCCGCTTGCACGCGCTTTACTTGAGCGACAGCACCCAAGTGGCCAACTGCTTGGCTTCGGCTTCATTCACTTGCGTGTTTGCCGGCATGGGCACCGGGCCCCAGACGCCAGCGCCACCCTTGACGATCTTGGCCGACAAAGTGGCCACGGCCGTCTTGTCCTTGGCGTACTTGGCGGCCACGTCCTTGTAGGCCGGGCCGACCAGCTTCTTGTCGATGGCATGGCAGGCCATGCAGTTCTTCTTTTGAGCCAGTTCAGCGTTGGCGAAGGCCGGGCTGGCCACCAGGCCAATGCTCAGGCCGGCGAATGCCAGCGACAGGGTGCGGGAGAACGTGGTCAGTTTCATTTTTTCCTTTCAAAAGGCACAGCAAAAAACGGGATCGAGGCGATGTGGACTACAGTCTTGTGCCAATCAGTTCAACGCGGCAATGCTAGCCTCAGTGTAGTGTGGCCGACTGCTTGATGTGGGATTGGACTGCGCGGTGTGCGCCCATGCGGGGCGACAGCGAAATATGTATTGGCTTGGGCTCAGTCACAAGGCTTGGAGAGCGGAAATCATGTGGTTTGTATTGATCGGTGTGGTCTTGTTGGCGCTGAAGATTTTTGATGTGGCGCCGGTGGCCGACTGGAGTTGGTGGGCCTTGTGCATCCCCTTCGCATTGGCCGCGGCATGGTGGACCTTTGCCGACGCGACCGGTTTGACCCAGCGCAATGCCATGCGTCAAATGGAAGAAAAAAAGGCGCAGCGTCGTGCCCGCTCGATGGACGCGCTGGGTCAAATCGATCCCAAGGCGAGAAAAAGAGGCAAGTGAGGACATGGCCCTGGCCCCTTTTGCGCTGCGATCCCGCAGCCGTTCCCGCTGGCGTTCCCCCTGGTTGCTTGCCCTCGCACTGACCTTCGCGCTGCTGCTGGCCGCGGGCTTGGTGTTGCGAGTCTGGCTCGGCAATCACCCCGAGCAGGCCGCCCGGCCGATTTTCAAAAAAGTGCAGCCCCTGGTTGTGCCCACGCCTTTTGGCGGCGTTGCCTCGGTGGGCTTGCTGGCGGGCGACGGCCATAGCGGCAAGCGGGACCGAAGCGCGCCTAGCGGCCCACCGGCCCGCTTTGCCGATCCCTACGGCCTGGCCCTGGGTGCCAACGGCGTGGTGTTTGTGGCCGACGGTGGCGAAAGCAACAGCATCCGCCGCATCTTGCCCACGGGTGAGGTCATTACCTGGGCCGGCAGCGGGGTGGAGGGCTGGCGTGATGGCCCCGCCGCTCAGGCCGCATTCCACACCCCCAGCGGCCTCGCCCTTGATCGCCAAGGCAATCTTCTGGTGGCGGATACGGGCAATCATCTGATTCGCAAAATCACGCCCGAGGGTGTGGTCAGCACCTTGGCCGGCGATGGCCAGGCCGGCTGGCGCGACGGTTCGGCCGATCAGGCCCGCTTCAACGCTCCCCTGGGCGTGGCGGTCGACGCCCAAGGCCGCGTCTTCGTGGCGGACAGTTATAACGACCGCATTCGCGTGATCTCGCCCCAGGGCCAGGTCAGTACCCTGGCCGGTGGCATGCCTGGTTACCTGGACGGGCAGGGCGAGCAAGCCCGCTTCGATATGCCCACCGCCTTGGCGCTGGATGCCCAGGGCCAGCTGTGGGTCAGTGATGCGCGCAACAATGCCCTGCGCCGCATCACGCCCGAGGGCCAGGTCAGCACCTTGCTGCGCACCGACCCGGACTTGCCTGCTGACGAAGACAAGCCCTTGTGGCGGCCGATGAGCATCGCGGTGACGCATGACGGTTTTCTGTATGTGGGCGTGCAAAAAAATGGTGCCTTGCTGCAGGTGTCGCCGGCCGGGGCTGTGCATGTCTTGAGCCGCGGGCCCAGCGTTCGTTTTGCTCGCATCACCGCTTTGGCGCTGGACCCTGCCGGGCCGGTTTATCTGGCCGATGCCGCCAGCTACCGGGTGCATCGCCTCTTGCCGCAAATGCCAAGCGCAGAGATGCCAAGCTCGGTGTTGGCCCCCGGTGCCGCTATTGGCCCGGCTAGCGATTTGGCCTTGCCCGTCACCGCGCAGCGTTGGCCCGTGCAGCCCCAACTGAGCTGGCATGAGGTGGTGGGCACGCCCGGTGAGGTGCGCGGCAATTACCGCGGCGAGAGCCGCGACCACCTGCACGAAGGCCTGGATGTGCGCGGCGATGTGGGCAGCGAGGTGCTGGCCATTGCCGATGCCAAAGTGGCCAGCCCGCTGGCCACCTGGGCCTTGGGCGCCCTGGGCGAGGGCTTGGCCTTGGACCGCCTGAGCTATATCCACATGAAGGTGGGGCGGGATGCCAAGGGCCGGGTCTTCGATCCAACGCGCTTTCTGCTGCAAGTCAACGAGGCGGGCAAGCCTGAGCGCATGCGGGTGCGGCGCGGCACCCGCTTCGCGGCGGGCGACAAGCTCGGCAGCATCAACAGCATGGCCCATGTGCACCTGGCCTTGGGTGTCGGCGGCTACCAGCTCAATCCGCTGCAACTCGGCTTTGCCGGTATGCGGGACACGTTGGCACCGGTGATTGAGGCGGTGGCGCTTTACGACGCCACGGGCCGTAAATTGGGCGCGCCTGAGCCCAAGCCCGCCAAGTCTGAAAAACATGCCAAGCCAGGTAAGGGCAGCCACAAGACTCAAGCCCAAGACCATGGCCAGGCACAGCAGGCGAAACCCGCGACACGTTTGCAAGTGCCGCGGGACGAGGCAGGCCTGCAAATCGTGGTGGAAGCCTGGGATCAAGTGGACGACAACGAGCCGCGCCGCCGTCTGGGCCTGCACAGCCTGGGCTATCAAGTCTTGCTGCCCGATGGCCGCCCCGCACCCGGTTTTGAGCAGCCCCGCATGACGCAGAACTTCGAGCGCATGCCGGTGGACGACGAAGCGGTGAAGCTGATTTACGCATCCAGCAGCGGCATCACCGTGCATGGCGCTGCCGTGACCCGCTTTCGTTATGTGGTGACGAACTCTGCCCTCGGGGGTCAGGTCTCAACAGGGCGTTGGTTGACCCGCGACTTGCCTGCTGGGGACTACATCTTGCGTATCCATGCTCAGGATTTTTCAGGCAATCAGGCGCTGCGGGGCCGGGATCTGGCACTGACTTTGTTCTAGGCGCCAGTCGGCTTTCAGGTGAACTTGGGCTGGCCTCTAGAATCCTATTTGAATTCGATTTTTTCACCGGTTTTCATTCACTTTTTATGGGAGTTTTCATGGCATCTGAACAACAAGACGACAGCCAACGCGCCGCTCTGTGGATCGTCGGCCTGGTGGTGGCTGCAGTGCTGCTGGTGCTGCTGGGTCGCATCGTGTTCAATCAACTGCATCGCTCTTCAGCCGCGCCTGCCGCTGTGGCGCAGGTCGAAGAAGTTGAGTTGATCGACATCCCGCTCAGCGGCGATCTGGTCGGCACCGTCTTCTTCGCCACGGCCGAGTACAGCGTGCCCGCTGAGGCTGCCGCCGATCTGGCCAAGGCCATCGAAGTGCTGCTGGCCGCCCCTGGCCGCAAGATCGTGATCGCCGGCTTCCATGACGCCTCCGGTGACCCGGCCAAGAACGTGGCCCTGGCCAAGGCCCGCGCCGTGGCAGCCCGCAATGCCCTGAAGGATGCCGGCGTGGAGCCTGCACGCGTGCTGTTGCGTAAGCCAGAATCGACCTTGGCTGACGGCCCGGCCGAGCAAGCCCGTCGCGTGGAAATCCGTTTGATTGACTGATTTCTGTAGCTGGCGAGTTGACCGCGAAAGCGGGTTACTCGCAGCCAGACAGAACAAAGCCGCCCTCGGGCGGCTTTTTCTTTTCTTGTAGCTGGATCGGCTGCCTGTTTACGCCGGTATCAAGCCTTGAGCAGCAAAGGCTTGGCCCCTTCAGCGCGCGCCTGCACCTGGCCCAACACCGTGGCCTGGGCAAAGCCGTGGCGGGCGAAGATGGCCAGCACCTCAGGCAGGCAAGCCGGGTCGCAAGACACCAAGAGGCCGCCGCTGGTTTGCGGGTCGCTTAGCAGGGCTTGCGGGATGCCGCTCAACTCAGGCGCTAGCTCGATCTCGTGGCCGTACGCGGCCCAGTTGCGGCCGGAGGCGCCGGTGACGAAGCCCTGGCCGGCCAGTTCGGCCACGCCAGACAAGAGGGGCACTTTGGGCCAGTCGATCTGCACTTGCAGGCCCGAGCCGCGCGCCAGCTCCAGCGCGTGACCAGCCAGGCCGAAGCCGGTGACGTCGGTCAGGGCATGCACGCCGTCCAGCGCCGCGAGGTCCGGCCCGGGCGTGTTGAGCTGCGTCGTGGTGGCCATCATCAAGGCATAGCCTTCTGAAGAGAGGGCCTCCTTTTTCAGCGCGGCGGACATGATGCCCACGCCAAGCGGCTTGCCCAGCACCAGCACATCGCCGGGCCGCGCATCGGCATTGCGCTTGACCTTGCCGGGGTGCACCAAGCCCATCGCCACCAGGCCGTAAATCGGTTCCACCGAATCGATGGTGTGGCCGCCGGCAATCGGAATACCCGCGGCGCGGCAGACGCTGGCGCCGCCTTCCAGAATGCGGCCGATGGTGGTGGTGGACAGCACATTGATGGGCATGCCCACCAAGGCCAGGGCCATGATGGGCCGCCCGCCCATGGCGTAGACATCGCTGATGGCATTGGTGGCGGCGATGCGGCCAAAGTCGAAGGGGTCGTCGACGATGGGCATGAAGAAGTCCGTCGTGGCGATCAGCGCTTGCTCGTCGTTGAGGCGGTAAACGGCGGCGTCATCGGCCGTTTCAATGCCCACCAGCAGCTCGGGCGGCACCGGCATGGCGGTCGTGCCGCGCAGGATCTCGGACAAGACGCCCGGCGCGATCTTGCAACCGCAGCCGCCACCGTGCGACAAGGAGGTGAGGCGAGGTTCGGTTTTGTGATTGGACTCAGTCATGGGGATAGGGGCGCAAAAAGCTGTTGCCCAAAATGTAGCAGTGCCCGGCGAAGGCCTTCGAGATGAGTTCCAATACCGGGCTTCCCGCGAAATTTACTCCAACGAGGATTCCTATGACATCGACTTCTTTCCTGCGCCGCAGTCTTCTCCAAGCCCTGCTGGCCAGCACGGTGCTGGCTTTGCCGGCGATGGCTCAGACGACGGTGTTCCGCGTGACCGCCATTCCCGATGAGTCGCCCACCGAATTGGCCCGCAAGGCCGCGCCGCTGGTGCGCTATCTGGAGCAGCAACTCGGCGTCAAGGTTGAGTTCACCCCCGTCAGCGACTACGCGGCGGCGGTTGAAGCCCTGGTCAACAAGAAGGTCGATCTGGCCTGGTTCGGCGGCTTCACCTTTGTGCAGGCCAACACCCGCTCCGGCGGCAAGGTGATTCCGCTGGTGCAGCGCGAGGAAGATGCCAAGTTCCGCTCGGTCTTCATCACGGCCGAGCCCGGCATCAAGAGCCTGGCCGATCTGAAGGGCAAGGATGTGTCCTTCGGCTCCGCCAGTTCTACCTCCGGCCACCTGATGCCGCGCAGCTTCATCCTGCAGGCCGGCATGAGCCCGGAGCGCGACTTCCGCCGCGTGGCCTTCAGCGGCGCGCATGACGCCACCATCGCCGCTGTGGCTGCCGGCAAGGTGCAGGCCGGCGCCTTGAACATCTCGGTGTGGGACAAGTTCGTGGCCGAGAAAAAGGTCGACACCGAGCGCGTCAAGGTTTTCTACACCACGCCCGCTTACTTTGATTACAACTGGACCGTGCATGCCGATATGCCTGCCGCTCAGCGCGAAAAGCTCAAGGCTGCCTTCCTGAAGCTCAGCCCTGACACGGCCGAGGGCAAGGAAATTCTGGACTTGCAGCGCGCCACCCGCTTCATTCCCACGCAAGCCGAGAACTACAAGGGCATTGAGGCGGCCGCCCGTAACGCTAATCTGCTGTGATGACGCGGCTTTGACGATGGCGATGCCGATACTTGACCTGCAGGGCGTTCAGGCCAGCCCAATGGGGCGTGCAGCCACGCAGGCGGCCGTGCTGCGCGGCTTGAACCTGCGGGTGGAGCCGGGTGAGCAACTGGCTCTGATCGGCCCCTCGGGCGCGGGTAAGACCACCTTGCTGCAGCTGTTGGCGGCGGCCTTGCCGCCGCGCGATGGTCAGCTACGTATCGAGGGCCAGGACCCTTGGGCTTTGTCGTCGCAGGCCTTGAAGGCCTTGCGGGGCCAGCTGATCCTGGCCCCGCAGACGCCGCCTTTGCCGCCGCGCCAGCGGGTGGTCACCGCCGTGCTGGCAGGGCGTCTGCCCAGCTTGAGTCTGGCCGCCAGCCTGCTCTCGCTCTTCGCCCCGCGCGATCTGCCGGCCGCACATGCGGCCCTGGCCAGCTTTGATCTGGCTCACAAGCTGTTTGAGCGGGTGGATCGCCTCTCCGGCGGTGAGCGCCAGCGGGTGGCCTTGGCTCGCGTCTTGGTCAGCCCGGCGCGGCTGTGGTTGCTGGACGAACCACTCTCGGCCCTGGACCCGCAACGTGCCAAGCAGGCTTTGCAGGCTTTGAGCGATGCGGCGCGCGAGCGTGGCGCTAGCCTGCTGGCTTCTTTGCACCATGTGGAGTTGGCGCTGGCGCATTTCCCGCGAGTGGTCGGCTTGCGCGAGGGTCAGGTCTTGTTCGACCTGCCGGCGGCGGAAGTTAGCCCGGCCTTGCTGCGTGAGCTTTACGCGCAGCATGAGGATGAATTGCTGGCACCGAATGCGGCCTTGCCGAGTTTGGATGGGCCGGTGCAGAGTGCCGCCACGCAGGTGGTCTACCCATGCCGCTGAGCCTGCGCCAGCCGCCCGCAGTGGTTTCCACAGTGCCCTTGCAAGACCCCGCCTGGCCCGGCCGCCTGCTGGGCCTGGCTTTTGCGGCCTTGCTGCTTTGGCCGATGCTGCAGCTGAGCGAGTTCAAGCCCTGGACACTGCTGGCCGCCGATAACCTGCGAGTCACCGGGCGCTTTCTGGCCGACTTCTTTCCGCCCGCCCACAGCCCCGAGTTTTTGCTGATGCTGGCCCGTGAGGCCTGGCGCACCGTAGCCATGGCCACTGCCGGCCTGGCCTTGGGCCTGCTCTTGGCCGTGCCGCTGGCGTTGCTGGCGACGCGGGTGCTGTCGGTCTCGGCCCTGAGCGGGCGCATGGCTTTGGGCAGCGCGTTGCTGCGCCAAACGGTACGCGGCCTGCTGGTGCTGCTGCGCAGCGTGCCGGAACTGGTGTGGGCCTTGATTTTTGTGCGGGTCGTAGGCTTAGGGCCTACCGCTGGGGTGCTGGCGATTGCGCTGAGCTACGCCGGCATGCTGGGCAAGGTCTATGCCGAGGTGCTGGAAAGCGGGGACGCCACGCCCACCCAGGCTTTGCTGCGCAATGGCAGCGGTCGCTTGCAGGCCTTCTTTTACGCCTTGCTGCCGCAGAACGCGGCGGAGCTGAGTTCTTACACGGTCTACCGCTGGGAATGCGCGATCCGCTCTTCCGTCGTCTTGGGCATGGTGGGCGCGGGTGGCTTGGGTCAGCAGCTGGATTCGGCCATGAAGATGTTCAGCGGCGGCGAGGTGTCGGCGATTTTGCTGGTGTTTGTGCTGCTGGTGGCCCTGGCCGACGGCCTGGGTGTGTGGCTGCGGCGGAGCTTGGCATGAGCATGAATCAAGCGCTATTGACCATGCCCGCGGCCTTGCGGCGCGCGCGCCGCCAGGCCATGGGGCTGATGCTGGCGCTGCTGGCTTTGGTGCTGGCCAGTTTCTGGTCGCTGGACCTGCAGTGGGGCCAGATGTTTTCTGCCGGCTCGGCTCAAAGCATGGGCCGCTTTGTGGGCGAATTTTTCCCGCCCGATTTGAGCCCGGACTTTTTGCGCCGCGTGCTGTGGGCCGGGGTGGAGACCTTGGCTATGTCGGCCTTGGGCACGTTGCTGGCCGTGCTGGCGGGCTTGGCCCTGGCCCTGGGGGCTGCCCATCCGCCTGAGTTAGCGGGCCAGCCCGCCCATTGGCTGCGCCGCCCGCTGCGCTGGTTGCTGAATGCCTTGCGTGCCATCCCTGAGCTGGTATGGGCCAGCTTGCTGCTGATTGCCGCGGGCTTAGGTCCCATGGCCGGCACTTTGGCGCTGGCCGCTCACACCTCGGGCGTGCTGGGACGCTTGTTTGCCGATGCGCTGGAGAACGCCCCGGCTGACTCGGCTCGCGCCCTGCGCCATCAAGGCCTGAGCGGCTTGAAGGTGTTTTGCTATGCCAGCCTGCCGGAGGTTCTGCCGCAGCTGATCAGCTACAGCCTCTATCGCTGGGAAAACAATATCCGTGCCGCCGCCGTGCTGGGCGTGGTGGGGGCGGGCGGCCTGGGGCAGATGTTGTCCTTCCACCTGAGCCTCTTCCAGATGGGCAAGACGGCTACGCTGGTGGGCGCGATGTTGATGCTGGTCCTGCTGGTGGATGCGGCGAGTGACCGGCTGCGCAAGGCGCTGGCCTGACTGCGGGCTTGTAGGCCTGAGCCAGCCTGTCCCTATGGCTGTGGTTTTTTGGGGCCGGCCTCTGTGACCGGCCGCCTCTGCCCGCCGACTTAACCCGTTACCTTGGCCGGCCGCGTTGGCGGCAGCCCGCCGCAGAGTTCGGTGCGGGCGGGGTTGTGCACATACCAGCCGCCGCGGTTGCGGCGCGCATCCAGCAGTTGTGCCCAGCTCTTGCTTTCGCTGCGCATCACCTGCAGGGCAGGGCGCTCAGACACCGGCATGTCGGCCAATAAGCGGGCCGATTGGATGGCGACACGCTGCTCGGGCTTGTCGTAAAAACCCATGGCCGCCGTGCCACGCGGCAGGCTGGCCAGCAAGTCCATGCCCTTGAGCACGCGGCCCACCACGGTGATGTTCAGGTCCAGCGCCCGCGGAGCGTGGCCGATGATGGCGTAGAGCTCTGCGCCGGTGCTGGAGTCCGCCGCCTCATTGCGGCCTGCCCCCACCATGCCGTAGCAATGCGCCAGCCAAGCCTTGTTTTGCTTAGGCGCGGCGGCCACCGGAAAGCCGTCCACAAAGCCCGTGACCGGCGCCCAGCCATCGGGCTCGGCCATGCGGGTCAGCGGCAGGCCACGGTAAGCAATGCTGAACTCGGCCGGAATCTTGGCGCTGGCCGCGCCCAGGCTGCGGGCCTTGGCAGGGTCATCGCCGTCCGGGTCGCCCCACTGAGTGACGAAGTTGTCTTGCACCCGCACGATGGCCAGGCCGTCGTAATAGCCTTGCTGCGCCAGGCTGCGGATATTGGCCGCATGGCGCGGCGCAAAGCGCGGCGCCAGTTCGATCAAGACCTGACCCTGGGGCAAGTCCATCGCCAGGGTGTTTTGCGGGTCCAGGTCGCGCCAGTCACTGTCGGGCGACTGGCTGATCACTTCGCTGCTGCTCAGCGGTTTGGCTTTGCTAGCGCTGGGTGACTTCGATTTGTTCTTGGCGCTGTGTTTGGTCTGCGCGGCGTTTTTGTCCGTCGCGGCCTGTGCCGGGCTTGGCGCCGAGATGGCCAAGAGCAGGGCGGCGATGGCCGCTGTGCTCAAAGCTGCTGTGTGAATTGTGCGTAAGCAAAAAGGGGGCGTTTGAATTGCGGCTTGGGTAGTCGACATGAAGGCGGTTCTCCTTTGGGGCCGCAGCATACGTGCTGTGGCCCTGCGGCACCAGTTGCTTGATACGCCTAGCGTCGCGCTGTGCCCGCGCGCCGGTAATGGCCGAATGCCGGGCTTGCACAAAGGCCGGGAACCGCAGTCTGTTGAACGGGCATGGAAAGGCGCGAGCCTGGCTAAAGTGGCAGCCGCCTGAGTAGTACTGATGCCCGAGTCCTCGGCGTGCAGGCCTGTGCTATCGAAAAAAAGCCGCGGACTGTGCCGCGGCTTTGCTGTGTTGGACTCGCTTCAGCGAATTCAGTCCGCCTTGCGCCGGCGCGCCAGAGTGGGCGCAAATGCCGCAAAAAGGCCCAGACCTAGCAGGGCATAGCTATTGGGCTCGGGGATCTGGTTGCAACTGTTGTTGCCTCCGGTGGGGCTGTTGACGGCAACGCAGGCATCTTGGAACTGCACGTCCTGAAGCAAGAGTGCATTCCGGCCCACAAGGTCTCGCTCATTGGCGCCGGCTCCGAACCAGACTTGTGAGACACCGGCGCCAATGGCCTGAAAGTTCAGGGTCATCAGGACGAAGCTGTCGTCCGTCTGTAGCCCAGCCAAGTTGTCATCGGTCAGCGGGTCCAAGGGGTCGACAAGATTGGAATATGCGAACAGATCGAACGAGTCTGTTGGTGACCCTGGTGCAGCTGGATCCAGTCCAAGATCCGTCCAGGGGCCGCCTAAGCCAGAACCCAGGCTGTAGCTGACGGCTTTAAGTTGGGCGGGGTTGAAGTAGATGTTCAGATCGAACACCGAAACAATCTCGCTGCCCAGGCCGGTGATCTTGACGTCCAAGGAGAAGGTGTTGCCCACCAGTTGGGAGGACACGACAGGGCTCAGGCTGAGCACTGGCGCCGCCTGTGCGCCCGAGACCAGCAAGACCAGCGCACTGGCGGCGATGGCAAGTGTTTTCATTTTCATTTCAAACTCCTTGAGGTAACAGCTGGGTTCAAGTCGCAAGTGACTCGCATGTGGATGAAGGCTCAGTTCGCTGCGCAGTTGCTGCGGGTGCATTTGAAGGTGCAGGCGCGCAAATCGCGAGCATCGATGAGGCCGTCGCCATTGGCGTCACGAGGATCACCGGCTGTGGGTGTCTTGCCGATGCCGGCACGAATCAGGGCCAGGTCGACCGTGTCCACATCGCCGTCTAAGTCCACATCGCAGGCGGTGATCTTGGCGCTGATGGTCAAGTCGTAGAGCAGCGGTGATTCGTTACTGGTGTTGGCATTCAATCGGGTCAAGACCTGGATGAAGCGGCCGCTGGCGGTGAAGGGCACATTCTTGCTGGCGGTCTGATAGGGCAAAGCAGGGAGGTTGGCTGCCAGATCCGCGCTGCGGTACTGGACGATCACGGCGCTACCGGCGGGCACTGAATCGGTCCAGTTGATGCGATCCCAAGCGGCGCCAGCAGCGCCGCCGTCATGGGTCACCGTCCAGGTTCCCGTGGGCGTGGTGGAGTTGCGGGCGGCAAATCCGGCGGCATCGCTATAGGTGTAAGGCACGCTGCCGACGGGGAAGGTTCCGAGTGGTGCACCGTCACTGCCACGGTATTTGTGCACCCGGTTGGAGCCGTAGCCGATCTGGAAGATGTCATTGTTGGCGTCCACCTGAATACCGACGGAGTAGGCGCCGCCTGCCTGCAATGGCGCCGTCCACAAAGTGACGCCTGCAGGCGAGACCTTCTGCACGGTGTTGGTGCCAGCAATGATGTTGCCGGAACCATCAACCACGATGCCTGCTGAGCTGACGCTTAGCCCACCGATCGCTGCGGAGGTATTGGTCGCGGGGTCAAAAACGCGGTTATTGCTGCCGGTATAGACCTTGTCATTGCCCAAAGCAATGCCGTACATGCCACCCGGGAAGGAGGCAACGGTATAGGGGCCGGTGTTGCTGGCTGTGTTGCTGATCTTGCCCAGGGGGCCGCCCAGCGAGGCACTCCAGAGCACACCGTTCTTGTCGATCAAGCAGCCGTAGGGCTGCCATGAGCCCGAGTTCGGTTGGCCTGCCGTCGGCGTTGTCTGCACCGGCCCAGCCAACAAGCTGCCATCGACCGAGCTGTATTTGTAATAGCGCTGTGTGTTGAACATGCCAACCCACAGATTGCCATCGGTGCCAATGCAGAGGGAGCGGCCGAGGCCGTTTTGGTCGCCCACCTGCACGGCCCAGGCGATGCGCTCATCGGTGATCTCGTTGTCATCGATTTCGCCGTTGCCATTGGTGTCGGCCATGGGCATAGGCACTGCACCCGTTGACGTGTCCATGATGCCGTTGCCATTGCGGTCGATAAAGCCTTCGCTCAGCAGCTTCAGCAGCACCGGTTTGCGGTTAGCAAACCAGCGGTTCAGCACATAGGCATTGCCGTTGATGTCCACCGCGGTGCGCGATGGTGCGGGGCCCGAGTAGGCGTCGCCCAGATGGCTGATATGACCTGCTTGACCGGCCGGCCCGAACCAAGTGCGGTAGCGGGCCAGTTCGACGTTGGCATTGGTGTCGAACTTGCTCACGGTGTCTTCGCCGGCATTGGCGATCCACATCACAGGAAACGTTGTCCCCGTGGTGTTCAGTTGCAGTTGATTGTTATTGGGTGCGGTGTGATTGACGCCGGACAGGATGCCCAGATCGAAATCAGCGTCCAGCGTGTAGGTCTTGGAGGCGGCGTTGGCACCAGTACAAAGGCTGAGCGCCGTCAGCAATCCGATGGCCAGTGAGGCGTCACGGGTGGCGCCGTGAATCCGGCCGCGGGCGGACCTGGAAGAAGTGGTGTTCATGGTGAGATCCTTGGTCTTGCCTGACTCGCGCGTGAGCGCAGCCTGGCTTGGTTGATTGAAAGCTCAGCCTGATCAGCGCGCCAGCAGGGCCACAGGCCGCACCGAATGGTCCATGTCATGCGAAGCATGCTGCGCCAGTGCCTCGGTCTTGTTGCCTTGCAGATCCACTTGGTAGAGCAGCGAGGTGCCGCTGCGCAAGCTGGCAAAGATGATGTGGCGCCCGTCGCTGCTCCATTTCGGATCGAAATCCTCTGCAGGGTGGTGGCTGAGGTTGCGCAGTTCGCTGCCATCGAACTTCATGGTGTGAATGTCGGTGCGCGTGCCTGCGGGGTCATCACGGGTGCTGGAGAACACCAGGTACTGGCTGTCGGGTGACCACCGGGGAGATTCGTGAGAGGCCACCACATCGGCGGTGAGGTCGGTGGACTGAGCCGTGTCGACATCGGTGACGATCAGATGCGAGCGCTTCTCGCGCAGATCGGCCACCCAAACGACCTTCTTGCCGTCGGGGGACAGCTCCGCCCAAGCTGCGCCGCGTGGCGCGAACTTGCTGCTCAGCTCCTTCAAGCCACTGCCGTCATGCTGGACGACGAATGCCTGGGTGCGGCCCTTGGCATCTTGGCCCAGAAAACACAGCCGTTTTCCGTCGGCCGACCAGCTTGCTGGCGCTGGCCCCATGGATGTGCTGGGGCCGGCGATGGTGGTGCTTGTTTGGGTTTGGAGATTGACCAGACGCAGCACCGACTTCCCGCTTTGCAAGTCCAGGGCAAAGAAGGCGAGTGATCGGCCATCGGGCGACCAGCTCGGTGCCATCTCAGCCTCCGTTCCCGTGGAGATACGCTGCTGAGCGGAGCCGTCGCCGTTCATGGTGTAGACCACGGGGCGGCCGGCTTCTCGCGCCACATAGGCCAAACGACCATCGCTGGCCAAAGCGGGTTGGGCATAGAGCGCTTTACCTTGGGTGAGAACCTGCTCACGCCCCTGGCTGTTTTGCACCCAGATTTGCGGGTCGCCGCCGCGCAGGGACACATAGGCCACACTCGCCACCGATGTACCAGTGACGCCGACAGCACCAGCAACAGCGCCGCTCGCGGGCTCACTCGCATGGCCAGCTGTCGTGCCTGCAAGCAGGGCGGCTGCAGCGACCACTAGGCTGATCCGATTGGGAGGCTGCCTGTTCAAGTGTTTTGTTTGCCTCGACTGCATCATCGCGGCCTCACTGCGTCACGATGAAATTGGTGCTCGCCAAGGCCTTGCCCGAGCTGTCCAGAACACTCAGTTTGTGCGCCCCGGCCATGCTGGCGGGAACCCGGTAAGTGAGCGTGCCCGCCGGGCTGACCATGACCGAAAACTGGGACTCAACGCCATTGGGCGCCTGCATGGCGATCGACACCGCGGTGTTCGGCGGGTAACCGCGCCCCTCAAAAACGGCGCCCTTGGTGGCTTGCACCAGCGAAGGGCCGGCCAAGCTGGGTGCGGGCACTTTGGCAATGGCAATGCCTTGGGCCGAACACAGCAGCGGCAGGCAAACAAGGGTTGAGGCCGCAGCCTGGCGAGCGCGCAGGCTCAAGGGGCGGACGAATTGAAATTCCATGGCGAACTCCTAGGCATTTCGAACCGCAACTGCGACCGCAGCGACAGCTCGGCCATCGTGCGACTTCAATAACAATCCGGCAATCGCACAAAGTGAGAAATCATCTGGCTACCCCCGCAATTGAGGGGGGTAATCACCCTCGGTTTTGAGCCGGGAATGCGAGGTATTTGCGTTCAGTAGGGCGCGAGGGATGAAGACCGGCCATCAGTCCAAGCGCGGCGGCCGTTAGTTTTGGATGTGCAAGGCCGGCTCATTTCAGCCTGAGGCCGCCGTGGACGCGTCGCGCGCCTTTTGTCTTGGCGGTCGCAATTGGCTCAACTGTCCGACTCCAGCGTCTATGGCGGGCGCCGCCAAAGGCTTTCTCAGGCGTCCCGGATTGGCCCATTGCCTACAATGCTCTATGGCTTTTGTACACCTGCGCACGCACACCGAATTTTCCGTCGTTGACGGCACCCTCAGAACCGATGATGCGGCCGCGGCCGCGGCCAAAGACGGGCAGGTGGCGCTGGCCATTGCCGACCTGGCCAATATGTTTGGCGGCATCAAGTTTTATAACGCTTGCCGCAAGAAGGGCGTCAAGCCGATTCTGGGCGCCGATTGCTGGCTGGAGCCCGAGGGCTCGGACAAGAACCCCTCCCGCCTGCTGCTGCTGGTGCAGAACAAGCAGGGTTATCTGAATCTGTGCGAACTGCTCTCGCGTGCCTGGATTCAGAACGTGCAGCGCAACCAGGCCTGTTTGAAATGGGAATGGCTGCGCGAATTGAACGAGGGCTTGATTTGCCTCTCGGGCGCGCAGTTTGGCGGCCTGGGCGCGGCGCTGTTGGCGGGTGATAAACCGCGCGCGCTGGAATGGGCGCGGCGCTTCACCGAGATTTTTCCGAATCGCTTCTACATCGAGTTGCAGCGCGCCGGCCTGGCTGGCCAAGAGGCCTTGGTGCAAGCCAGCGTGCCTTTCGCCGCCGAGCTGCAATTGCCGGTGGTGGCTACGCACCCGATCCAGTTCCTGGGCGAAGACGATTTCGAGGCCCACGAGGCGCGCGTGTGCGTGGCCGAAGGCGAAACCTTGGCCAACCCCAAGCGCATCAAGCGCTTTCTGCCGGGCCAGTATTTCCGCAGCCAGGCCGATATGGAGGCGCTGTTTGCCGACATTCCTTCGGCCATCGCCAACACGCTGGAAATCGCCCGCCGCTGCTCCATCAGCCTGGTGCTGGGCAAGCCGCAGCTGCCCAATTTCCCGACGCCGCTGCTGGAAGACGGCGTCACACCCATGCCGATGGAGCAGTACTTCCGCCAACTCTCCTACGAGGGCCTGGAAGACCGCCTGAAGATGCTCTATCCGGATGAGGCCAAGCGCGAGGCGCAGCGCCCGCGCTATGTGGAACGGCTGGAGTTTGAGCTGGGCACCATCATCAAGATGGGCTTCCCTGGCTACTTCCTTATCGTGGGTGACTTCATTAAATGGGCCAAGCTCAATGGCTGCCCCGTGGGGCCGGGCCGGGGTTCGGGTGCTGGCTCGCTGGTGGCCTATGTGCTCTTGATTACCGACTTGGATCCGCTGCAGTACAACCTGCTGTTCGAGCGCTTCTTGAACCCTGAGCGGGTGTCCATGCCCGACTTCGACATCGACTTCTGCCAGGGCAATCGCGACCGGGTGATCGATTACGTCAAGCGCAAATACGGCCTGCCGGCGGTGAGCCAGATTGCCACCTTCGGCACCATGGCGGCCAAGGCGGCGCTGCGCGATATCGGCCGGGTGCTGGGCATGGGTTATGGCCAGGTGGACGGCATTGCCAAGCTGATTCCCGCGCCGCCGGGCAAGACGGTGACGCTGGCCAAGCTGCCCGAGAACTTTGACCCGGAAAAAGAAAAAGTCATCTATGCACGCCACGAGGCGCCGGAGATCAATGAGCGCGAGGCCCAAGAGGAAGAAGTGGCCGAGCTGCTCAAGCTGGCGGCCCGCGTCGAAGGAATGGTGCGCAATATCGGCATGCACGCCGGGGGCGTGCTGATTGCGCCGGGCAAGATCACCGACTTCTGCCCGCAGTATCAACAGCCCGGCAGCACCAGCGCGGTGAGCCAGTACGACAAGGACGACGTTGAGGCCATCGGCCTGGTCAAGTTCGACTTCTTGGGTCTGGCCACGCTGACCATTCTGGAGCTGGCCAAGGACTTCATCGTTGCCCGCTACCCCGATCAAAAGAGCTTTGCCTTTGAGACCATCCCGCTGGATGACCGCCGCACCTACAAGCTCTTCTCCGACGGCCTGACGGAAAGCGTGTTCCAGTTTGAATCCCCCGGCATGCAGCGCATGTTGAAGGATGCCAAGCCCTCGCGCCTGGAGGATCTGATTGCGCTGAACGCCTTGTATCGCCCAGGCCCTATGGACCTGATCCCCACCTTCGTTGCGCGTAAGCATGGCAAGGAAGTGGTGGAGTACCCGCACCCGCTGACCGAACCGGTGCTGGCCGAGACCTACGGCATCATGGTCTATCAGGAGCAGGTGATGCAGACCGCCCAGGTGCTGGGCGGCTACAGTCTCGGCGGCGCCGACATGTTGCGCCGCGCCATGGGTAAGAAAAAGGCCGAGGAGATGGCCGAACACCGCGCCATCTTCCGCAAGGGCGCGGCCGTCAATGGCCTGGATGAAAAGCAGGCCGACGAAGTTTTCGACTTGATGGAGAAGTTTGCGGGCTACGGCTTCAACAAGTCGCACGCTGCCGCTTACTCACTGCTGGCCTATCACACCGGCTGGCTGAAGGTGCATTACACGGCGGAGTTCTTCGCCGCGAATATGACCATCGAAATGGACGACACCGACAAGCTCAAGGTCTTGTTGAATGACGCCAAGCTCTTCGGTATTGACTTCGAGCCGCCTAACGTCAATCTCGGTGTGCACCGTTTCGAACCCATCATGCCCGGCGACGGGGTGTACCCGAACTGGGCCCAGCCCACCGTCAGCAGCGCGCGGCCCAAGCGCATCAACTACGGCCTAGGCGCCATCAAGGGCACCGGCAAGGGCGCGATTGACTCCATCGTTGCCAAGCGCACCGAAGGCGGGCCCTTCAAGAGCTTTTTCGACTTTTGCTCGCGCATCGACCGCAAGGCTTGCAATAAGCGGGTGGTGGAGGCGCTCATCAAGGCCGGTGCCTTTGACTGCCTGGAACCCGATCGCGCCCGCTTGCTGGCCAGCGTGGCGCGTGGCTACACCCATGCCGAGACGCTGGAGGCCAATGCCGACCAGGGCGGCTTGTTCGACTTCGGCGATAGCCATGCTTCCAGCACCGCCGAGCCTGATTTGGTGGACGTGCCAAGTTGGAGCATCAAGGAGCGGCTGACGCTGGAGAAGACCGCCATCGGCTTCTACCTCAGCGGCCATTTGTTTGACCAGAGCGGCGAAGAAGTCCGCCGCATGGTGCGCCTGCGCATTGCCAATTGCACCGAGATCCGCGAACCGGTGCAGGTGGCCGGCATCGTCAGCGACCTGCGCATCATCAATGGCAACCGCGGCCGGGTGGCGCTGTTCAAGCTTGACGACAAGAGCGACTCGATTGAGTGCGTGGCCAATGAAGAGTTGCTCAACAGCGCCAAGGAACTGCTGGTGGATGATGAGTTGCTGATCATGCGCGGCAAGGTGCAGATGGACCGCTTCTCGGGCGGCTTCCGCATGAATGTGCTGGAGGTGATGGACCTGGCCAGCGCCCGCGCCCGCAATGGCAAACATTTCTATGTGCCGGTGCGCACGACGCTGCCGCCGCTGCAAGAGGTGGTCAAACAATGGCCGGCCAAGCGGGTGGAGACCGAGGCCGGTACCTTGACCCAAGGCTTGAAGATCGTCACGCACCACTTCCTGAGTGGCGAGCAAGAGGGTGCCGAGTTCAAGATTGATCTGGGTGAGGACAGCCGCTTCTGGCCCTGCGATGAGGCGTTGGCCCGCTTGGCGCAACTCAGCAGCGCTGCTGCCGCAGCAGTCGCCAAACAGATGCCTGGCGTGGCGCCCATGCCGCCGGCGCAGATTGCCTATGAGTAAGCGCTTGGTGGCGGTATCGCTGCGTGGCTGCCGTCCAGGCGCGAGAGGCGCCGAAGCCGTCAAGCGCACAGCAGCCCCCAGCGCCTAAGCCTCTTTTTTTTGCCGAAAGGATCATGCAGTGATCACCATCGTGAGCGCATTTTTCGATATTGGTCGAGGTGACTGGGTCAAATTTGCCCGTTCTACCGACGTCTATTTTCGGAATTTCGAGCGACTGTGCCTGCTGGAAAATCCCATCATCTTGTTCACAGAGTCCAAGCACCGGGAACGCGTGCAGCGCCTGCAGGCCAAGAAGCCGAATTTGCAGGTGTACTTTGAAGACGATCTGTTTGAGCGCCATGCTGGCTTGCTGGAGCGGATCCGCCAGGTGCAGCAAAGCCCCGAGTACCGGGATGGCATTCTGGAGCCCAATTGCCCGGAGTATTACGAGCCGCGCTATGTGCTGGTCAACTACCTGAAGGCCGACTTCTGCTGCAAGGCCATTGCCGCACAAGGCATCCGCTCGGGCCAGGTGGCCTGGATCGACTTCGGTTATCTGAAGAAAAAGCGCCAGCTGCCCATCTCCCTGCGCTGGGACCAGGACTTCGCCGACAAGATCCATATGTACAGCCTGCTGCCTGTGCACGCCGGCATTGACATCCCCAAGGCGGTGAAGGAGAACATCGTCTACATCCAAGGCTGCCACATCGTGGCGCCGGCCCAGCAGTGGCCGCGCATGGCCGAGTTGATGGTGAACGCGATTGAGCATTTGTTTGCCCAGGGCTTGACCGACGATGATCAGTCCATGCTGCTGCTGGCCTATTTGCAAGCGCCGCAGGAGTTTGTCATCGACGCAGCCGATGTGACGACCCGCGCAGGCTGTTTCTTCATTTTCAGGAAGTACAACAAGTACGAGCGCCAGCTGACGCTGCTGGACCGCCTGAAGTACGTGGCGCGCACGCTCTTCCTGGCCTGAGGCTCCGGCGATTCAAATGTCAGGCAGAAGACTAGGGCCCAGCTTCCCCCGCTTTTCCGGGCGAAGAGCGCGCAAATTCAGCGATGATGGCTCGCGTAGCCATTCATCCACCCTGTGCAGAACACGCCAAGCCCCGACTCTGCTCCGACGGCTCCGACTGCTCGGACAAGCCCCGCCACCGGTCTCATCCTGACCGGCGGCGGCGCGCGTGCGGCCTATCAGGTCGGCGTGCTGGCCGCGCTGGCGCAGCTGCGGCGCGATGCGGGCTTGGCCGGCCCGACGCCGTTCCCCATCGTGGCTGGCACCTCCGCCGGCGCCATCAATGCGGGCACCTTGGCCTGCTATGCCGACGACTTTGATTCCGCCGTGGATGGCCTGGTGCATCTGTGGCAGAACCTGCATGTGGAAGACATTTACTGTGCGGATGCTTTTGGTGTGATCCGCACCGGCGCGCGCTGGATGACCATGATGAGCCTGGGCTGGGCCGTGGCGCGCTGGCGCCGCACCCGGCCGCGCAGCCTGCTGGATAACTCGCCGCTGGGCCGCCTGCTGCACCGATGGATCAAGATGGAGCGGGTCGAGCAGATGCTGACCGACGGCCATATGCAGGCGCTCGCGATCAGCGGGTCGAGCTACACCTCGGGCCATCATGTGACCTTCTATCAAGCCCGCGAGGCGGTGACACCCTGGTTTCGCTCGCAGCGCATTGCCACGCCCACCAAGATCTCGGTGGAGCATTTGTTGGCGTCTTCAGCCATTCCCTTCATCTTCCCCGCCCAGCCGCTGACCTTGGGCAAGAAGATGGAATGGTTTGGCGATGGCTCGATGCGCCAGAGTGCACCCATCTCGCCCGCCGTGCATCTGGGGGCCGAACGGGTGCTGGTGATTGGTGCCGGCCGCATGAATGAGCCCGAGGGCGAGGAAGAGCGCCGCACGCTGGTGGAAGGCGCGCCCAGCATGGCGCAAATTGCCGGCCATGCTTTGTCGAATATTTTTCTGGATGCGCTGGCGGTGGATGTTGAGCGCCTGCAACGCATCAATAACACCCTGTCCTTGCTGCCTGCCAGCGCGCGGGAAAGCACACCGCTGCGTCCGATTGATGTGATGGTGATCGCGCCCAGTCGCCGCCTGGATGAATTGGCGGCCGAGCATCAGGGCGCCTTGCCGCCGGCCATCAAAGGCCTGCTGCGCAGTGTGGGGGTGTCGGGTGAGGGCAAAGGCGCCAGCGGTTCGGCGCTGACCAGCTATTTGCTGTTTGAGCCGCCCTTCACCAATGAGCTGATCAACCTGGGCATGAGCGACACGCTGGCCCGTCGGGCCGAGGTTCAGCGCTTCTTTGGTTGGCCAACCCAGCCGCCGCAGATCGATGCAGCGGCCATGCGCCGGCGGCGCGGCGGGTTTGCGGAAGCGGCCGGTTTGGTGAGCGAGCCGGCTCGGGTGTAGCAGCAATTCCGCCTTGGCACGCCGGGCTTCGCTCAGTCAATCAGCGCTTCATTCACTCGCCGTTTTGCGCCCGCACCATCGCGGCATAGGCGCCGTCACGGGCCAGAAGTTCGGTGTGGGTGCCGCTTTCGGTGACGCGGCCTTGGCTCATCACTTGAATGGTGTCGGCCGCGCGGATGGTGGACAGGCGGTGCGCGATCACGATCAGGGTTTTGCGGCCCTGCCATTGCTCCAGGGCTTGTTGCACGGCGCGCTCACTCTCGGTATCCAGCGCCGAGGTGGCTTCGTCGAAGACCCAGATCGGCGCGTCGCGGTACAGCGCCCGGGCAATCGCCAGACGCTGGCGCTGGCCGCCGGAGAGCTTGCTGCCGTTGGCGCCGACCAGGGTGTCCAGGCCTTGCGGCAACTCTTTTTGCACAAAGTCCCAGAGATGGGCGGCGCGCAGGGCTTGCTCCAGCTTGGCGTCGTCGCGCGGCTGGGCGTAGGCGATGTTGTCGGCCACCGAGGCATCAAACAGCACGATGTCTTGCGAGACCACGGCAAACTGCTGGCGCAGATTGCTCTTCTTCAGCTCGTTGATGGGCACGCCGTCTAGCAAGACCTGACCCTGGTCCGGTTCACCGAAGGCCAGCAGCAGATGGATGATGGAGCTTTTGCCCGCGCCCGAACTGCCCACCAGGGCGGTGGTCTGGCCGGCCTTGAATTGCATGCTCAGGCCGTTCAGGGCCGGACGCTCGGCGCCTGGGTATTGCAAACGCACGTCTTGCAAGGCTAGCTCGCCGCGCACCTTGCTCAGCGTGCGCTGGCCCTGGTCAGGCTCGGCCGGCATGTCCATGATGCTCAGGCAGCCGCGCGCGATCACCAAGGCGTTGGTGATGGGGGGCATCAAATCGCTGAGGTGACGCAGGCGCGAGGTCAGCAGGAGCAGGGCGGTGATGAAGGCGGCGAACTCGCCCACGCCGGTATTGGCCTGGCGCGCTTGCAGCAAGGCCAGGCAGATGATGACCGAGAGGCCCACACTGGCAATCAGCTGCGAGAGCGGCTGACTCAGCGCGCCGGCAGCGGCCGTTTTCAAGGCATTGCGCTGCACTTCCTGGGCCAAGCCCTTGAAGGCGGCGCGCTCATGGTCGGCGGCGTCAAAGCTGCGCACCACGCGCCAGGCGCGGGTCACATCGTCGACCTTGTTGACCAGATGCAATTGCGCGTCATAGGTTTTGCTGCCCATGCGGCGGATACGCTTGTTGACTTGCTGAACGACCCAGGCCATGGCCGGTGTGGTCACCAGCGACATCAAGGTCAGCTGCCAGTTTAAGAAGAACAGATAGCCCAGCATGGCCAGGGCCGGCAGGCCGTCGCGCAAGATGCTCAGCATAGGGCCGCTGAGCATGGACATGATTTGCTGCGGGTCATTGACCACCTTGGTCACCGCCGTGCCCGGCTGCAAGCTGGTGAAGACGCGGGCGTCGGCGCGGACCAGGGCGTCGAACAAGGCGGCGCGGAAATCCATCACCGAGCGGGTGACCGTCCAGTTCAGCAGGTACTGGCCCAAAAAGCCAAACAGGCCGCGCAGAGCGAACAGGGTGATCAAAACAACCGGCACCCACCAGACCGAGAAGGACTGTTTGGCAAAGCCATCGCCAAACACGTTCTTGATCAGGGCGGGGATCAGCGGCTCGGTCGCCGCCAGGCCCAGATAGGCCAAGACGGTCAGCACAACGCCCCATTTGTAGGGCGAGACGTAGACGGACAAGCGCCGTGCGATGGCACGCAGGTCGGAAGAATCTTCACTCATAGCCGGCCATTGTCGCTGCTGTTTCTATACTGCCCGGCATGAGCGTTCCAGAGATTTCAAGCGTCGCGCCGACGCATCGCGTGCGCGTGCTGCACTTCGTCACCGGTGGGTTTTCCGGTGCCACCCAGGTGGCCGTTGATTTGTGCCTGGCCTCGCTGGCGGGCACGCGCATCGAGCCCATGCTGGTGCTGCGCCGCAAACGCAATACCGATGCTGCCCGGGTGCTAGCGCTGCGCGAGCGCGGCCTGCGGGTGGAAGTGCTGCCGGGCTGGTCGCATCTGGCCACGATCTGGGCCTTGCGCCGGCTGTGTGCCGACTGGCGACCTGCGGTGTTGACCGCACATGGCTTTCCGGAGCATTTGATCGGCCGCTGGGCCGGCTTGTGGGCCAAGGTGCCGGCACTGGTGCAGGTGGAGCACAACAGCCGGGAACGCTACAGCGCCTGGCGTGCCGCGCAGTCGCGTTGGCTGAGCCGCTACACGGCCAAGCTGGTGGGTGTGTCCGAAGGCGTGCGGCGGCGCTTGGTGCAAATGGGCTTGCCCGAGGCCAAGACCCTTGCCATTCCCAACGGCGTCAAGCTGGAGCGCTTTGAGGCCGCTGCGCAGCAAGACTTCGCGCAACGCGAGCCGGGGCTTGTGATGTCGGCCCGCTTTGCGCGGCAGAAAGACCATCTCACCCTGATTCGCGCTTTGCATCTGCTTGGCCAGCAAGGCCTGCGCCCCAAACTTTTTCTAGCTGGAGCGGGCAAAGCCAGCTACCGGCAGGCCGCCAAGCGCTTGGTGAGTGACTTGGGTCTGGGCGCTCAGGTGGAATTTCTCGGCCATTACGCCCAGATGCCGCAATTGCTGATCAGCCAGCAGATCTGCGTGCTGTCCACCCATTACGAGGGCATGCCCTTGGCCTTGGTGGAGGGCATGGCGGCCGGCAGTGCCTGCGTGGCCAGCCTGGTACCGGGCGTGGAGGGTTTGTTGGAAGCGGAGCGTACCGGCTTGCTGGTGCCTGAAGGCGATGCTGCTGCTTTGGCCCAGGCGCTGGCGCGATTGCTGCGCGAGCCGCAGTTTGCGGCAGCCTTGGGTGCGGCTGCCCGCGAGCAGGCTTTACGCGAACATGGCGTGGCCTTGATGACCCAGCGCTACGAAGACTTATTGCTCTCGCTATAAGCCGCTCGGCGCAGGCATAGCCAGAGCTGCAGGGCGCGCAGCCACATACCGCGCCCCAGATAGGCGTGCAGCAACTGTCGCGCCGTCAGTGGCGAGGACTGGCTCCATTGCTGGACGTAGCGGGACTGGTCGTTGCGGGCATCTGTGCCGCCGAGCGCCTGCCGCCGCTTGCAGGCCCGCAGCAAGGTGCGGGCACTGAAGTGAGCCACTTCAAACTCGGTTTGTGCATGGAAGGGTGTGGCGCTTGCCTTCATTGCCGCGCCGTAGCCCAGCAGGGCTTGCATCCAATCGTCGATGCGGGCTGCCGATAAATTGGCCAGCGCACTGCCGGGGCGCTGGCGATAGCCGACCCAGACCTCGGGCACGTGGTGGTAGCTGTTGACCTGCAAAGCCAGGCGTGGCAGTACCGCCAAATCTTCGAAGATGCGGCCCAGGGGAAAGCGCAGCTCGGCCGGCCAGAGGGCGCGGCGGATGATCTTGGACCAGGGGTGCAGCTGCCCGGCCTTGAACAGGCCCTGAATCAAGGCGTCGCGGTCATGGCACAAGTGGCCTGTGCTGCCGCTGCTGCTGGCTTGACCCGCAAAGGTGCTGACATGGGCCAGACGCGGCTTGCGCACGCGGCCGCTCTCATCCTCGAAGGCGCGGAAGTCACACATGATCAGATCCGGCGCCTCGGCTTCAATCAAGGCCTTGAGCCTGGGGATGGCGCCGGGCTCCAGCAAATCGTCCGGGTCAATGAACCAGAGGTAGTCGCCGCGCGCTTCGTCGAGCAAGCGGTTGCGTGCTGCGCTGACGCCTTGGTTTTTGCTTTGCGTAAACACGCGTACCTGGCCAGGGTGCGCTTGCTGCAGCTGGGCCAGCAAGTCGTATGAGGCATCGGGTGAGGCATCGTCCACGAAGACCAGCTCCACCCCGGCATCGGCCTGCGGAAGAATCGAATCAGCGCAGGCCTGCAGATAGGCTTCGACCCGGTAGACCGGCAGCAGGATGCTGAGCCAGGGCGTGCTCGTCTGGACCATCAGTGCCGCAGCAGTTGGGCCAGGGCGCTGCCTGGCAAGACCTGACCCTTGGCCACGCCGCGCTCAAAAACGCGGCGGTCGCCGCCCCGCAGCTTGATCAGCACAGGCAGGCGGTTGGGGCAGGGCGTCCAGGCCAGGCGGGCAAACAAATGTCGTTTGCGCCAGCCCAGGGCCTTGTGAAAGGCGAAGGCGGAGTCTTCCGCACGGGTCAGGGCGAGGCGATAGGCCTGCTCGCCGGCATCGAGAATGACGGCGGCAGCCACGTGCATGATCAGGTATTGCTGGTCCTTGGGGCCCAGGCCCTGAACCACGCGCTCGAGTTTGCCCTGTTCACGCAAGCGGTCCAGATAGGAGGCTTCGCCCAAGCTGATGGCGAGTTCGAACTCAGCGGCCAGCGCGCTGATAAATGGGCTCTCGGGCGGGGCCGCCATGAACCAGTTTTCAACAATGGGCTGATCGGGCCGGGTCGTGAAACGGTCAATATAAAAACCGACGAATTCGGCCTTGTGCGCGCGCTGGGCTTGATGTACCCAGTCCAGGCTTTGACACAGCAAGATCGAGGCATCGACCCAGAGGCCACCATGGATCGCCAGCAGCTGCAGGCGCAGCCAATCGGCTTGGCGGTAATGCGGCAGGGCATCGAGTCGGCTCAACAGCGCACCGTCTTCGTCCTTGAGCCATTGGCGGAAATTGCCCTGATGCAGCAGGCGCAACTCATGGTCGGGCGCGAAGCGCTGCCAATTGGCCTGGCATTGTTGAATTAAGGCCGGCGGCGGGCTTTCATGCCAATAGGCCCAGATGATTTTCGGAATGGCGGCAGGGGCTTGCTGCGGGGCTTTACCAATGGCCACTTGTTGCGCATTCGCTGGCACCCGAGCGCGCAACACCCGCAACACTTCCCAGCCCAAAGCCAGAAGCAACACGGCCGCAAGCAGTTGCAGCACGCCCAGCAGAACTGCCCAGACCGTCATGCCAATATGCCTTCCGCGCTCACTCGCACCAGTGCTGGGCGATCCAGGGCGCCGGGCGCGCATGGCGCCAGTTGCCGTTGTTGCGGCCGGCCAGGGCATCGGGTGGGTTCATCACGCCGTGGAAGATCAGGATGCGTGCGCCTTTGGGGATGAAGGGCTCACGCCAGTAGCTGGTCGGCCATACAGGTAAGCAGTGGTATTTGTAGCTGGCGCACCAGCTGGATTCCCAGTACTTCACCTTGCCTTGCTTGTGCAAGACATCGGTCAAAAAGGCTTGTTCGTTGCGGAAGTCAGCCTTGGCCTGAGCCTGGTTGGCGCAGAACTTCGTCAGCACATCATCGTGCGCGCCCAACTCAAAGCGGTAGACCGACGAGTTGCCGGTGATGCGCCAGGGGCGCTTCCAGTCGTGAATGATCAAGAACTCGCCCGGCACTTCGAAGAAGGGGGTGATGTCATCCACGATCACCACATCCAGGTCCAGGAACAAGGCCGTGCCTTGCAAGCCGTAGCGTTGGCCGAGATCGGGGCTGAAGGTGGTCAGCTTCTTCCAGCCCCGCTCAGGCTCACCATTAGGTAAGGTCAGCTCGGGGATGGGGAAGCATTGCACCTCGGCGCGGATGCCTTCGGTGCGGTCGGTCAGGCAAACGAATTTGAATTCGCCCACGAGGTGGCGGCGCACCATGGCGTAGAGCCGGTTCACATATTCGGGGCCATACTTGGTGCCCCATTTCATGCAGAGGATGACTCGTGTAGCGCTCATTTCAATCTTTCGCGGAACTCATGTTCAAGCCAAGTGAGGGCCGCAGAACCGGCGATGCCGGGCTGCTGGCGCCGCCCCTTGAGGGAAACGCGCGTTAGCGCTTCCGGGTGGGTCACAGCTCTTCGACGTGTCGGGGCGGATAAGTGTCCCAGTTCAAACAACCGGGGCATTGCCAGAAATAGTGTTGGGCCTCAAAGCCGCAGGCAGCGCAACGATAGCGTTGCAGCGGGCGAGCCGCGCGATCTAGGGCCACGCCGACAAGGGGCGCTTCCTCTTCGCTGAGCTTGGAGGTGCTGACCGCAAGCAGGCTTCTCGCCGCGCTCAAGCTGGGCTGTTCGCGCAAATGTTCGGTGAGGCGCTGGCGTTGCTGGGCGGCGGCGGGTTCGAGCTTGGAGATGGCGCCCAGCAGATGCAAGCCCGGCGTGCGCTGGTATTGGGCGCTGAGGGTGGCCAGTGCGCGCTCAGCGCTGCCGCTGCCGCAGGCCAAGGCCGCCTCGGCATAGTCCTTGGCAACCAGATTGAAGGCCTCGGGGTTCAATGCCAGCAGTTCGGCGTAAGCGGCCATGGCGGCTTCGGCATGGCCGCGGCGGGCCAGCATCTGGCCGGTCAATACATGGGCGCGGGCGGCTTGCGGCGCGGCCTTGCGGGCTTCTTGCAACAAGCCCTTGGCCTCGTCGATCTGCTCACGCGCTAGCGCCTCCAGCGCCAGTTCGCACAGATAGTGGGCAATGCGGGTGGCAAACGATGCCGTGCCGGTTTGCTCCAGATGGCGAGCGACCTCCACCGCCTTGCGCCATTCGCGCGAGCGTTCGAACAGGCTCAGCAAAGCGAGTTCGGCTTCATTTTCAAAGGCACTGCCACGCAGCGCGGCATAGGCTTCCTCGGCGCGGTCAAACAGGCCGGCTTTGAAGAAGTCTTGCGCCAGCGCATGCTGGGCCCGATCACGCTCTGCGCGCGGCAGATCGCCACGGGCCAGCAGATGCTGGTGCACCCGCACGGCGCGTTCATATTCGCCGCGGCGGCGGAACAGATTGCCCAGCGCGAAGTGCAGCTCAGAAGTGTCGGGGTCGTTCTGGACCGCTTCGATGAAGGCGTCGATGGCTTTGTCTTGTTGCTCGTTGAGCAGCAGGTTCAGGCCTTTGAAATAGGCTTTGGGGGCATCGCGCTGCTCACGTTTCCATTGGCGGGCATCGAGCTTGGAGGCCAACCAGCCCAGCGCGAATGCCGCCGGCAGCGCGAACAGCAGCCAGCGCAGGTCAAATTCCATCGTGGATCGCAGTCGGGGGCATGGGATCGGTGGTGGCTGGCGTGGTGCCAGCGCCTTCTTCAAGTGGCGCGCGTTTGGCGACACGGCGGTGATGCCACCAGGCCGGCACCATGGCTAGCACGCCAAAGCCGCAGCCAAGGCCAAAGGCAGTCAGCACGATGATGACCAAGGGGGCATGCCACTCATGGCCAAAGAACCAACGCACGACGACTTCGTGGCTGTTGTTCAGCGCGAAGGCGAAGAGCGTGAAGAAGAGGAAGGCTCTGAAAAGCCAGATGAAGATGCGCATGGAGTAGGCATTCTACGGGTCTGCGGCGGACCTCTGCGCAAAGCCGCTGTCGGGGCTGATCCGACTTTAAATGGCGCTGGCTTCGAGCGCGCTCTTGGCGTCCACGCCTTCACGCAAGGCCTTGCCGGGCTTGAAGTGGGGTACCAGCTTTTCAGGGATCAAGACCTGTTCGCCGCTGCGTGGGTTGCGGCCTTTGCGCGGTGGGCGACGGTTGACGGTGAAGCTGCCAAAGCCGCGAATTTCGATGCGGTGGCCACGTGCCAGGGCGTCGGACATGGCGTCCAGAATCGTCTTGACGGCAAATTCGGTGTCGCGCTGGGCCAGTTGGCCAAAGCGATCTGACAGCAGAGCAACCAGGTCGGAACGAGTCATTGTGGTGGTGTCTGAAACGGTCGATGGAGGGTCCGAGGACTTGCGCAAGAAATCAAGGACAGCAGCTCTTGCGTAAAGCCTGGGGCGACAGGATTGAAAAGGGCTCGCACTTGGAAGTGGCGAGCCCTTTTTGGAGCGAGGCGAGATTAGCACAGCGCACTGATCTCACCCTTGCTTGCCCGGCCCAAACGCGTGTATCGCGTTTGGGCCTTCGACAGGCATAAATCCCTTCCGGGATTTATGTCCGGTCTCAGCCTTGGTTGTCCAGCTTGGCGCGCAGCAGGGCGCCCAGGCTGGTCGTGCCGGCGCTTTCGCGCTCAGCAGTGGCGCTCAGGCGCTGCATGGCTTCTTGGTTGTCGGCGTTGTCCTTGGCCTTGATCGACAGCTGAATGTTGCGGGTCTTGCGATCCACATTCACGATCAGGGCGGAGACTTCGTCGCCTTCCTTCAGCACATTGCGTGCGTCTTCAACGCGATCACGGCTGATTTCGGAGGCGCGCAGGTAGCCCAGCACTTCGTCGGCCAGTTCGATTTCGGCGCCACGGGCGTCAACAGTCTTGACCTTGCCGGTCACCGTCATGCCGCGGTCATTGACCGTGGTGTAGGTGGTGAACGGGTCGCTGTCCAGCTGCTTGATGCCCAGGGAGATGCGCTCGCGCTCGACGTCCACGGCCAGAACCAGGGCTTCGACTTCTTGGCCCTTCTTGAAGTTGCGCACAGCAGCTTCGCCGGTTTCGTTCCACGACAGGTCGGACAGGTGCACCAGACCGTCGATGCCTTGAGCCAGGCCAACGAACACGCCGAAGTCGGTGATCGACTTGACGGGACCCTTGACGCGGTCGCCGCGCTTGACGGTTTCAGCGAAATCTTCCCAAGGATTGGCCTTGCACTGCTTCATGCCCAGGGAGATGCGACGCTTGTCTTCGTCGATTTCCAGAACCATGACTTCGACTTCGTCGCCCAGGGTGACCAGCTTGGAAGGAGCAACGTTCTTGTTGGTCCAGTCCATTTCGGACACGTGCACCAGACCTTCGATGCCCGGCTCGATTTCAACGAATGCGCCGTAGTCAGCGATGTTGGTGATCTTGCCGAACAGGCGGGTGCTGGTGGGGTAACGACGAGCAACGCCGAACCAAGGATCGTCGCCCAGCTGCTTCAGACCCAGCGAAACGCGGTTCTTCTCAGCATCGAACTTCAGGATCTTGGCGGTCAGTTCCTGACCAACCGTGACCACTTCGCTCGGGTGACGGACACGGCGCCATGCCATGTCGGTGATGTGCAGCAGGCCGTCGATACCGCCCAGGTCCACGAACGCACCGTATTCGGTGATGTTCTTGACCACGCCCTGAACGATGGCGCCTTCGGCCAGCGTTTCCAGCAGCTTGGCGCGCTCTTCGCCCATCGAAGCTTCAACCACAGCACGACGCGACAACACGACGTTGTTGCGCTTGCGGTCCAGCTTGATGACCTTGAACTCCATGGTCTTGCCTTCGTACGGGCTCATGTCCTTGACCGGACGTGTGTCCAGCAGGGAACCCGGCAGGAAAGCGCGGATGCCGTTGACCAGAACGGTCAGGCCGCCCTTGACCTTGCCCGACACGGTACCGGTCACGAAGTCGCCCGACTCCAGCGCGGTTTCCAGCGACAGCCACGAGGCCAGACGCTTGGCCTTGTCGCGCGACAGGATGGTGTCGCCGTAGCCGTTTTCGATGGCGTCGATCGCCACGGAAACGAAGTCGCCGATTTGAACTTCCAGTTCGCCCTGGTCGTTCTTGAATTCTTCGATTGGCACGTAGGCTTCAGACTTGAGGCCGGCGTTCACAACCACAAAGCTGTGCTCAACGCGCACGACTTCGGCCGAGATCACTTCACCGGCGCGCAGGTCGGAGCGCTGCAGCGACTCCTCGAACATGGCGGCAAAAGAGTCAGGAGCGAAAGCTGCGGTTTGGGTTTGGGACATGAGGTTTCCTGGACCTGCTGCAACAAGCGTTTGTTCGCAGGCGGTGGGTGCAAGGCCTGTGAGGGCTTTACGGGTTAGGTTGTTGACAGCGCCCGAGCACTGGAGCCCTGGCGACGTTTTGGCTTCGGTTTTAAGGCCTTGGCCGGGTCACTCCCCGTTCAACGCTGAACGGCAAATGGCCTTTTTTGTGCCCACCAATCCAGCACCAATTCGAGTGATTCCTCAATCGTTTGGGCCGAGTTGTCGAGCATTTGTGCGTCTGCGGCAGCTAAAAGAGGCGATGCGGCGCGGTTTTTATCCCGTGCGTCACGACTCTCCAAATCTTCACGCAAGCCCACGATATTAGCCGAAAACCCCTTGGAAATCAATTGCTTATACCGCCGCTCGGCGCGCGTTGCGGCGCTGGCCGTGAGAAATACCTTGAGCTGTGCGTCCGGGAAGACGGCGGTGCCCATATCCCGCCCGTCGGCCACCAAGCCCGGCAAACGGCGGAAATTGAGCTGCAATTGGTTCAGCGCGGTGCGCACCGCCGGGTGCGCCGCCACCTGGGAGGCCATCAGGCCGGTGGCTTCGAGACGCAATTCATCGCTGATGTCTTCCTCGTCCAGCCAGACCCGGCCATTCTTGAAACTCAGGTTCAGCTCGCTGGCCACGGCGGCGACGGCTGCACCATCGTTGAGGTCGACCTCGCCCCGGTCAGCCGCCAGGGCACAAGCGCGGTAGAGCGAGCCGGAGTCGAGAATGATGTAGCCCAAGGCATGGGCCACTTGGTCGGCCAGCGTGCCTTTACCGGACGCGGTGGGGCCGTCAATGGTGATGACGGGAATGTCCTCGGCGCGTGCCTCGACCACCGAGAACAGGGTCTCAAAATAGTCCGGGAAGGTCTTGGCCACGCATTGCGGGTCAAGAATGCGCACCGGTACGGCGGCATCGGACTTGGCCTGCAAACCATTGAAGGCGGCTAGCGAGAAGCACATGGCCACGCGGTGATCGTCGTAGGTATGAATGGTCGCAGCCTGCCAGTCGCGCAGCGGGTGCACGCGCAGCCAGTCCTGGCCTTCCTCTACTTGGGCGCCCAGCTTGCGCAGCTCGGTGGCCATGGCGGCGATGCGGTCGGTTTCTTTGACTCGCCAACTGGCGATATTGCGCAGAGTGGTGGGGCTGTCGGCATACAAGGCCATCACGGCCAGGGTCATGGCCGCGTCGGGGATGTGGTTGCAGTCCAGCTCGATGCCGCGCAGCGGCCAGGCGCCGCGCCGCACTTCCAGCCAGTTCGGCCCCATCTCAACTTGCGCGCCCATGGCCTGGGCGGCTTCAACAAAGCGCACATCGCCCTGCAGGCTGGCGTAGCCCACGCCTTCGATGCGCAGCGCTTCGTCATTGGCGGCGATGGCGCCCAGGGCCACGAAGTAAGAGGCCGAGGAGGCATCACCTTCGACGTGAATATCACCGGGCGAGCGGTAGCGGCTGCCGGCCGGGATGGTGAAGCGTTGCCAGCCCTCGCGCTGCACCTGGATGCCGAAGCGCTCCAGCAGGGCCAGTGTGATGTGGACATAGGGCTTGGAGATCAGCTCGCCCGTCACTTCGACTACCACTGCCTGCTCGGTCGCCACCAGGGGCAAGGCCAGCAGCAGGGCGGTGAGGAACTGGCTGGATACATCTCCGCGCACGAGCACGGGTTGATCCAGCTTGAGCGCGGAGGGGCCGCTCAGGCGCAGCGGCGGGTAGCCCTCATTGCCCAGGCAGTCGATGTGGCAGCCCAGCAGGCGCAGGGCGTCGACCAAATCGCCAATGGGCCGCTCATGCATGCGCGGCACGCCGCTGAGCTCGAAGCTGGCGCCTTGGGTGGCGGCCAGCAGGGCCAGCGCGGCGGTGAGCGGGCGCATGGCGGTGCCAGCATTGCCGAGGAAGAGCTTGGCTTCGCGCTGGCGCAGTTGGGCGCCGATGCCGGTGACGTGCAGCACGCCGTCGTGGCCGGTCTCCAGCACGCAACCTAGTTCTTTCAAGGAAGCCAGCATCACGGCGGTGTCGTCGGAATCCAGCAGGTCGTGCACGGCGGTGCGGCCTTCCGACAAGCCGGCCAGCAGCAGCACGCGGTTGGAAATGCTCTTGGAGCCCGGCAAACGCACGGTGCCGGCGGCACTGCGCAGCGGGGGGAGGTCGAGGAAATGAGTCTTGAACATGAGCGTGAACAGTTGGGGCGCAAACCAGGTGGTTCACGTGTTTGTGTCTGCGGCGGTGTCGTCTGCGGGTCTGGTCACGAAAAGAGCTGCGGAGATGGCCGGCGATTATTTGAGCAGGCGCGGTGCGCCCATCTGCCATTGCCCCCGCGCTTCGGAGATCAGCCGGATGCGGGCCTCCAGCGCGGCCGCGTCGTCTGCCTTGATCAAGGCCTCCAGCGCATCCAGGGTTTGGCGAAAGCGTTGGGCCTGCACCAGAACTTCGGCCTTGTTGGCCATCAAGATGTCGCGCCAGACAGCAGGGTCGCTGGCGGCGATGCGGGTGAAGTCGCGAAAGCCGGGGCCGGCCAGGCTCAGGAAGTCGCGCCCGGCGGCCTGTGTCGCTACCGACTGGAAATAGGCGAAGGCCAGCAGATGAGGCAGATGACTGACCGCTGCAAAGGCCGCGTCGTGATTTTTGGGTGTCATCTTCAGCACCTGCGCGCCGAGCTTGGACCACACATCGGTGGCTTTTTGCACCGCGAGCGGGCTGGTCTCGGGCAAGGGTGTGAGGATGACTTGGCGGCCTTGGTAGAGCGTGGCTTCGGCATGTTGAACGCCGCCGCTTTCCTTGCCAGCGATCGGGTGGGCTGGCACAAAGCTGGGCAGGCGGTCACCCAGGGCGGCGCGCGCGGCCTCAGTGACATCGCACTTGGTGGAGCCGACATCCATCACCAGCATTTGCGGAGTGATCAGGTCGCGAATCGACTTCAAGGTCGCTTCGGTGGCGGACACGGGCACGGCCACCAGCACGACGTCCGAGCCGGCCACGGCTAGCAGGGCCGATTCAGCGGCAACGTCGATCACACCCAGGCGCTTGGCGGTCTCGGTGGTCGAGGGTGATTTGCTATAGCCGATGACGCGCTTGACCAGGCCGGACTTCTTCATCGCCAGGGCAAACGAGCCGCCCATCAGGCCACAGCCAATCACGCCAAGTTGCTTGTACATGCTGCTTCGGACTTTCGGACCTTGCTTTGGCACTTAGGCCTTCACTGGGTAAGCGCCAATGATCTTGAAGAAAGCGCACAACTCGCGCAATTCCGCCAAGGCTGCCGCCACATGGGGTTGCGTCGGGTGGCCGTCCAGATCAATGTAGAAATAGTAATCCCACTGGCCGGTGCGTGCCGGGCGTGACTCCAGGCGTGTCATCGACACACCATGGGTCTTCAGCGGCACCAAGAGGTCATGCATAGCGCCGGGGCGGTTCGGCACCGAGACGATCAGGCTGGTGCAGTCGCGGCCCGTGGCGGGTGGCGTGGCCATGGTCTGCGGCAGGCAGATGACGGCAAAGCGGGTGCGGTTGTACGCCTCGTCCTGCACCGCGTGGGCAACGATGTGCAGGCCAAAAATGGTGGAGGCGCGTTCGCCGGCAATGGCCGCCCACTCGGGGTTGCTGGCGGCCAGACGGGCGCCCTCGGCATTGCTACTCACCGCCCGGCGTTCGGCATCGGGCAGATGCTTGTTGAGCCAGTTCTGGCATTGCGCCAGGGCCTGTGGATGCGCCAGCACGGCCTTGATGCCGGCCAAGGAATTTTCCTTGCACATCAGGTTGTGGCGGATCAGCAAGCTGACTTCACCGACCACGTGGGTGGGTGTGTGCAGGAACAAGTCCAGCGAGCGTGTCACCACGCCCTCGGTCATGTTCTCCACGCCCACTACGCCGTACTGAGCGCTGCCGCTGGCAGTGGCGTGGAAGACTTCGTCAAAGTTGGCGCAGTAAATCAGATCGGCGGCGCCGCCGAAATACTCGATCGCCGCTTGCTCGCAGAAGGTGCCCACCGGGCCCAGCACCGCGACGCGCTGCGGGGATTCCAGTGCCAGGCAGGCCGACATGATCTCGCGCCAGATGGCGGCCACATGTTCGCCTTGCAGCGGGCCGGGGTTGGCCGCCTTGATCTTCTCGATCACCTGCGCCACGCGGTCGGGGCGGAAGAAGGGCGTGCCTTCGCGGCGTTTGACTTCGCCCACCAACTCGGCCACCTTGGCGCGGCGGTTCAAGACCTCGAGCAGGGTTTTGTCCAGCGCGTCAATTTGATCGCGCAATGCCAGTAATTCGCTCGCTGGCGCGGCGTTCGTGCCTTCGCTGCCAGCCGGGGAGTCAGCCATGTTGTGCCTCAAAATCCTTCAGGTATGCCACCAGGGCTTGCACGCCCTCCAGTGGCATGGCGTTATAGATCGATGCACGCATGCCGCCCACCGACTTGTGGCCTTTGAGTTGCAGCAGTTGTCGTGCTTTCGCGCCATCCAGGAAGGCCGCGTTCAGCGTCGGCGTGTTGTACTCGCCGCGCAGATAGAAAGGGATGTTCATGCGCGAACGGCAGTCGGCCGCCACGCGGTTTTCAAACAAATTCGAAGCGTCCAGCGCGCCGTAGAGCAGGGCGGCCTTGTCGATATTGCGCTGCTCAATGGCGGCCACGCCGGTCTTGCCGGCATAGCTGAAGCGCTTGAGCCACTGGAACACCAGGCCGGCCACGTAGATCGAAAAGGTCGGCGGGGTGTTGTACATGGACTGGGCCGCGGCCACGGTCTTGAACTCAAAGGCTGACGGGCAGATAGCCAGGGCGCGGTCCAGCAGGTCCTCGCGCACAAACACCAGGGTCAGGCCGGCGGGGCCGATATTCTTTTGTGCGCCGCCAAAGGCCAGGCCGACTTTGGACCAGTCAATCGAGCGCGAGAGTTGGTGTGAGGAGCAGTCGATCACCAAGGGCGCATCGCTGCCCAGCGCCTTCAGGTCGGGCAGTTGGTGAAACTCGACGCCGTCGATGGTTTCATTGCTGCAGACGTGCACATAGGCCGCGTTCTTGCGCAGCTGCCAGCTGGCCGGTGCAGGAATGGTGCTGTACTTGGCGGCAGCACCGTCTGCGGCAATACCGACGTCAGCATAACGGCGCGCTTCCTCGGCGCTTTTCTTGGACCAGGATCCGGTAACCACCACATCCACTTCGCCGCCGCGCGACAGGTTCAGCGGCACGATGGCGTTCTCCGCCAAGCCGCCGCCTTGCATGAACAAGATGTGGAAAATGCTGGGCACCTGCAGCAACTCGCGCAGGTCGCGTTCGGCCGTCGCGCAGATCTCGCTGAACTCAGGTCCCCGGTGACTCATCTCCATCACGCTCATGCCGCTGCCATGCCAGTCCAGCATCTCGGCAGCCACCTGGCTCAAGACTTCTTCAGGCAGAGCGGCCGGGCCGGCGGAGAAATTGAAAGGGCGCTGGGTCATGGACGTGGGGCGAGGGCGGCTGAAGAGGGTGGGCTCTTGCAAATCAAGGCACCGAGCCTGGCTGGGTGCCTTGTGTTGCGAGCCTGAGCGGGCTTACTTCTTGATGACGGGCTTGGCGGCTGAGGCCGGTGCTGATGCTGCCGGTGGGATGCCCAGCTGCTTGCCGACCGATTGCTGCAGCGCCTTGAAGCGGGTTTCCAGCGTGGGTGCGGTGTCGGCCATCAGCTTGTCCATCAAGGCCTTTTGCATCTCGCCACTGGCTTGGCCGAACTTCTTGTTGACCGGAGACTCCAGCCAGTTCAGCAACTGCTTGAGCTCATCCTCGGTGAAGCGCTCGTCCAGCACGGCGCCCACGGTGGAGGGGGCCAGCTTGACCGCCTTGTCGCGGATCATCGGCGCGTTGTCTTCGACAAACTTCTTGATGTCGGCTTCGATCGCCTTGGCCGTGGCTTCGCGCTTCTCGGCCGGCACTTGCTGCAAAGCCGCACCTGCGCCCTGCATCAGATTGCCCAGCGGCTGCTGCAGCACGCCACGGGCCAGTTGCTCATAACTTTGCGCTTGCAGGGACAGCAGCTTGGCGATGATTTCCTTCTTGGCCGGCGAGGACGTCGAAGTCGCCGCCTGCGCAAAGCTCAGATTGGCGCACAGGGCCAAGGCGGTGGCGGCGATGATCTTCATGGACTTGGTGGTCGTGTTCAAGCTTATTCCTTGGTGGTGTCGTCGCCAGCGTCATCGCTTGGGTTGGCTGGTTCATTGGAGGCGTCAGCAGTGTCGCTGGTTTCAGCGGCATTGCCTTCGTTGGCGTCGTTCTCAACGATGCGCTGCAAGCCCGAGAGCTTGGAACCATCATCCAGCGCGATCAGGGTGACGCCTTGTGTGGCGCGGCCCAACTCACGGATTTCCGACACACGGGTGCGCACCAGCACGCCACGGTCGGTGATCAGCATGATTTCGTCTTCAGCGCGCACCAGGGTGGCGGCCACCACGCGACCGTTACGTTCGGTCTGCTGGATGGCGATCATGCCCTTGGTGCCGCGGCCGTGGCGGGTGTACTCGGTGATGGATGTGCGCTTGCCGTAGCCGTTTTCGGTGGCGGTCAGCACGCTCTGCGTTTCGTCTTCGGCCACCAGCATGGCGATCAGGCGCTGTTCGGGCTCGAGCATCATGCCGCGCACGCCGCGGGCGGTGCGGCCCAGCGGACGCACATCGTCTTCGTCAAAGCGCACGGCCTTGCCGCCGTCGCTGAACAGCATCACGTCATGCTTGCCGTCCGTCAGCGCTGCACCAATCAGGTGGTCGCCTTCGTCCAGTGCGATCGAGATGATGCCGGCCTTGCGGGGGTTGGAGAAGTCTTCCAGCGAGGTCTTCTTGACCGTGCCCAGGGCAGTGGCCATGAAGATGAAGTGACCTTCGGGGAAGCTGCGGAACTCACCGGTCAAAGGCAGCACGACGGTGATCTTCTCGTCTTGCTGCAGCGGGAACATATTGACGATGGGCTTGCCGCGCGAATTGCGCGAGCCCTGAGGCACTTCCCACACCTTCAGCCAGTAGACACGGCCGCGATTGCTGAAGCACAGAATCCAGTCGTGGGTGTTGGCGATGAAGAGTTGGTCGACCCAGTCGTCGTCCTTGGTCTGCGTGGCTTGCTTGCCGCGGCCGCCGCGTTTTTGCGCGCGGTATTCGCTCAGCGCCTGGCTCTTGATGTAGCCGGTGTGCGAGAGCGTCACCACCATATCGGTGGGCGTGATCAGGTCTTCGGTACCCAGTTCCTGGGCGTTATGTTCAATCGCGCTGCGGCGTGCGCCGATCTTGGTCTGGCCGAATTCTTGGCGCACTTGCACCAGTTCTTCGCCAATGATGGCGGTGACGCGGGCGGGCTTGGCCAGGATGTCCAGCAAGTCGGCGATCTGCGACATCACTTCCTTGTACTCGCTGACGATCTTGTCCTGCTCCAGGCCGGTCAGGCGCTGCAAGCGCATCTGCAGGATTTCGCTGGCTTGGTCGTCCGACAAGCGGTAGAGGCCGTCGGACTGCATGCCGAACACCGGCTCCAGCCCTTCGGGGCGGAAGGCATTGCGGCCGCCAGGCGTGTCGCCCTCGGCGCGCACCAGCATTTCGCGCACCAGCGAGGAGTCCCAGCTCTTGGCCATCAAGGCGGCCTTGGCCACGGGCGGCGTGGGCGAGTTCTTGATGGTGGCGATGAACTCGTCGATATTGGCCATGGCTACGGCCAGACCTTCCAGTACATGGCCGCGATCGCGCGCCTTGCGCAGCTCAAAAATCGTCCGGCGTGTCACCACTTCGCGGCGGTGCTCCAGGAAGACCGTGATCAGGTCCTTCAGGTTGCACAGCTTGGGCTGACCATCGATCAGCGCCACCATATTCATGCCGAAGGTGTCTTGCAGCTGCGTCTGTTTGTACAGATTGTTCAGCACCACTTCGGGCACTTCACCGCGCTTCAACTCGATCACCACGCGCATGCCGGACTTGTCGCTCTCGTCCTGGATGTGGCTGATGCCTTCAATCTTCTTTTCGTGCACCAACTCGGCAATGCGCTCGAGCAGGGTCTTCTTGTTAACTTGATACGGAATCTCGTCAACGATGATGGCCTGGCGATTGCCGCGGTCGATGTCTTCGAAGTGGACCTTGGCGCGCATCACCACCTTGCCGCGGCCGGTGCGGTAGCCGTCGCGGGCGCCCGACAGGCCGTAGATGATGCCGGCGGTCGGGAAGTCAGGCGCCGGGATGATTTCCATCAACTCGTCGACCGTGCAATCCGGGTTCTTCAGCGAATGCAGGCAAGCGTCCACCACCTCGTTGAGGTTGTGCGGCGGGATGTTCGTGGCCATGCCCACGGCAATGCCGGTGGCGCCGTTGATCAGCAAATTGGGCAGGCGGGCCGGCAAGACCAGCGGCTCCTTTTCCGAGCCGTCGTAGTTGGGTCCGAAATTGACGGTTTCCTTGTCAATATCGGCCAGCATTTCATGGGCGATTTTGGCCAAGCGGATTTCGGTATATCGCATGGCCGCGGCGTTATCGCCGTCCACCGAACCGAAATTGCCCTGACCGTCGACCAACATATGACGCAGGGAAAAATCCTGCGCCATACGCACGATGGTGTCGTAGACGGCGATATCCCCGTGTGGGTGATATTTACCAATCACGTCGCCAACGATACGGGCCGACTTTTTGTAGGCCCGATTCCAATCGTTGTTCAGCTCGTGCATCGCGAACAAAACGCGGCGGTGCACCGGCTTCAAGCCGTCGCGGGCATCGGGGAGTGCACGGCCAACGATCACGCTCATGGCGTAGTCGAGGTATGAGCGCCGCATTTCCTCTTCGAGGCTGATGGGCAATGTTTCCTTGGCGAACTGGGTCATGCGCTTGTGCGCGGCCGCACCCATCAGGTGAGCCTGCATCGTTAGAGACGGAAGCCGTGATTCTAAAGGCCTGCGGCTGTAGCAGGATCGCAACAATATCGCCAACTCTGTGGTTCGGCACCGCCACAATACGAAGCCATCGGTGCCCTATGGCACAATCGATGAGTCCCTAGGAGAAACCCGCACTCGGGAATCTGTCTAAGGTTTTGTTCAAGCACTTACTGGGCACTCGCAGGGCAACTGCGGCATTCCTTGAGAGGAGAATCATGAAGAAATTGAATCGAGTGGCGTCGCTGATGTCCGTCGCTGTGGTCGCTGCCTTTGCATCGTCCGGCGCTTTTGCGCAGACGGTTGACAACTGGCGTGCAACTGATGGCACCGTTTGGAAGAACGGCACCAACGAATACTGCTGGCGCGATGCCAACTGGACCCCGGCAACTGCCGCGGCCGAATGCGATGGCGCGCTGAAGCCCGCTCCTAAGGTTGAGGCACCGGCTCCCGTTGCTCCTCCGGTGGTGGTGCCTCCTGCTCCTCCTGCCCCGAAGCCTGTTCCGGCTCCGGTCAGTGAGAAGGTTACCTTCGCTGCTGATGCCTTCTTCGACTTTGACAAGGCCACTCTGAAGCCTGAAGCCAAGGCCAAGTTGGACGACCTGCTGGCCAAGACCAAGGGTATCAACCTGGAAGTCATCATCGCCGTGGGTCACACCGACAGCGTTGGTACCGATGCTTACAACCAGAAGCTGTCGGTCAAGCGTGCTGAAGCCGTCAAGGCTTACTTGGTTGGCGCCGGTGCTGAGAAGAACCGCGTTTACACCGAAGGCAAGGGCGAGAAGGCTCCTGTGGCAGACAACAAGACTGCCGAAGGCCGCGCCAAGAACCGCCGCGTGGAAATCGAAGTCGTCGGTACCCGCGCCAAGTAATTGGCAAGCGCCTTCGGGCGCTTTGTGCGAGAAGGCCCCGCCTATGCGGGGCTTTTTTTCGTCCCTGTTTTCGCTCCGGTTCGTCAGCAGCTATTACCATTCCAGCCATGATCAATGCAGACCCCCAAGAACTAGCCAAATTTGGCGACCTGGCCCATCGTTGGTGGGATGTTGAGAGCGAATTCAAACCCCTACACCAAATCAATCCTCTGCGGCTGGATTGGATTGCCAGTTATTGCCCCTTGGCTGGTAAGACGGTGCTAGATGTGGGCTGCGGTGGTGGCATCTTGACCGATTCTTTGGCGCGCCGTGGCGCCAATGCGCTGGGCATTGATTTGTCAACCAAGCCGCTGCGCGTGGCCCAGTTGCATGCGATGGAGGCGGGCACCGAGAACGTGGAATATCGCGAGATCGCCGTCGAGGCACTGGCTGCCGAGCGGCCCGCCAGCTTCGATGCCGTCACCTGCATGGAAATGCTTGAGCATGTGCCGGACCCGGGTTCGGTGGTGCAAGCCTGTGCCGATCTGGTGAAGCCAGGTGGCTGGGTGTTTTTGTCGACCCTCAATCGCAATGCCAAGTCCTTTGCCCTGGCCATTGTTGGTGCGGAATACGTGCTCAAAATGCTGCCTGCTGGCACGCATGAATATGCGCGGTTTTTGCGCCCGTCCGAGCTGGCTCAGTACTGCCGCGATGCGGGCCTGGAACTGCAGGCTAGCCGGGGTTTGACTTACAACCCACTGACCCAGCGCTACAGCCTGGGCAGCGATACCGACGTCAACTATTTGCTGGCTTGCCGCAAGCCCGCATGAGTGCCGTGTTGACGCGAAAGCTGGGCTTGCCTAGCCCCGGCTTGGTGAGTACGGTGCTGTTCGACTTGGACGGCACTTTGGTAGATAGCGCGCCCGATCTAGCGGGGGCGGCCAATGAGATGCGCCAGGCACGCGGCCTGCCGCCCCTGAGCTTGGCGGTGTTGCGGCCTTTGGTCGGCGCAGGCGCTCGCGGCATGTTGGGTGCCGCCTTGGATATCGCGCCCCAACATGCGGATTACGAGGCCTTGAAGATCGAGTTCCTGGACCGGTATGAGCAAAGGCTTGCGCAAGAGACAACCCTGTTCGATCAGGTCCAGCAGCTATTGCATGGCTTGGAAGGGGCTGGCTTGGCTTGGGGCGTGGTGACCAATAAGGCCGAGCGTTTTGCCTTGCCCTTGACCGAAGCCTTGGGTTTGCGTGCCGCGGCAAAAACCGTGGTGGGTGGCGACACCACGCCACATGCCAAGCCGCACCCGGCGCCTTTGCTCGAGGCGGCCAAGCGTGCAGGTGTGCTGCCTCAGCATTGCATTTACGTCGGTGACGATGAGCGCGACATCGTCGCGGGGCGCGCCGCCGGCATGCAAACCGCTGCCGCGGCCTGGGGATACCTCGGAAATGGCCTGCCGGTGAGCGCTTGGGGCGCAGATATTGTGCTTTCTAGTCCTGATGAGCTCTTGCAAGTGCTTGGACTGGCCTAAAATACCGAGTTCTGGGGCCGACCAGGTTTCGACGTGGATGCGGATCCGGAGTAGGGCATACCGAGCACCAGTTCGCTCGTAAAACCACTGGAAACAAAGTAACTGCAAACGACTCTACGTTCGCACTCGCCGCTTAATTGCGCGTGAGCTTCTCAACGGTTGGCCCATGGGCCGGGCCCAAGTCGCAAGACAACAGGCTGAGAAGTCATTCACATGGGCTGGTTTTGGATCGGGTTACTCGGTACAGAACGAGATTAAGTGACTGGCGGGAAAGAAAGCGTGCCTCTGCGCGTTCTGGCCCGTGAGATTCAAATCAGAAGGCTAAGTATGTAGAACTGCCCGGTGATGGTTTGCGGACGCGGGTTCAATTCCCGCCGGCTCCACCATTTTTGAAGGCGAAAAGGCCTGAGTCATTGATGACTCAGGCCTTTTTTTTCATTTGAGGTCGCCAAATTGCAGTTAAGTGCGACGCTTTTTCGGGGGACAGTGCTGGCCCTTGGCGGACTCATATTTCGAGAAGAAATCGTGTTGGGTAGAAAAGTCCGGGGACAATTCGGTCCCTATGAAATCTATTCTCCCTTTGCAACTTTTGCTCGCCCCCTCGCTTGAGGATCCCAGTCCCTTGGTGCTGTATCACGGCAAGGGCTGCCCGGACGGTTTTGCAGCGGCGCTGGCGGGCTGGCTGTTTTATGGTGGCCAAGCTGAGTTCCTGGGGCTCGATCATGGTCAGGTGCAGAGTTTGGCCGATCTGCCGCCGCTTGACGGGCGTGCGGTCTACATCCTCGATTTCTCGTTTCCGGCTGAGATATTGAGCGCCATCGATGCCGCTGCGGCCAAGTTGGTGATGTTGGATCATCACAAGAGCGCGGCCGAAAAGCTCAGCGGCTTCCAGTGCCGCTGCGGCGTTGTGCATTTCGATATGAGCAAGTCCGGCGCGCGCCTGGCCTGGGAGTTCTTCCTGCCTGAACAGCCTTTGCCCGATCTGGTGCGCTATATCGAAGACCGTGACATCTGGGTCTGGCAATACCCCGAAAGCGGCGCCTATTTGTCGGCGCTGGACATGGAGGCCAAGGAGTTCGCGCGCTGGCAAGAGATTGCCGCGTTCAGCCCGGACGAAACGGCCGCCTTCATGGCGCGTGGTGCGGCGATGGACGAGAAGTACCGCAAGCTATGCGCCGACCTGGCCGAGGGCGCCCAGCCGCTGACTTTCAACGGCATCAGCGGATTGATGGTCAACGCGCCAGGCATGTTCCACAGCCTTGTCGGCGATTTGCTGTCGGCCAAGTCCGGCACGTTTGCTTTGATGTGGAGCGCCGGCAGTGGCGGGGCGGTCAAGTGTGGGCTGCGCTCGCAGCGCAACTTTGATTGCATCCCGCTGGCCGAGAGCCTGGGCGGTGGCGGACACGCCCAGGCCTGTGGATTCAGGATGAGCGTGTCGCGCTTGCCGGAGTTGCTGAGCGGCGAATTCAATGCGCAAGAAAGCGGCGAGGCCCAGGCTTAAGCGCTGAGGATCCTCGGGGTAGCGGAGGCTGAGGCCTGATCGCTCAGGCCTCCCGACCTGCCTGAATCTGGCGGAGCAGCGCTAGACCGCCTTAGATCCGTTTAGACCGCGCTCGGCCCCGCCCGCATTCAGGACTTGCGCGCCTGTTCGAAGCGGTACTCGTGCTGCGCGTCGCGCAGGATCAGCGTGGGCTTGCTGGACTTGTCTTCACGCACGAACTCGATGCCGCTGATGCCGGGCGAGATGGTGATGTAGCTCTGCGTGCCATCCTCGTTCTTGCGCAGTGCGATTTCGCTGCGCCAGTGGTCAAACTGGAAGTGCACTTTGCCGGTTTTGCGGCTGACCTTGATGTGGCCCAGTTGCGGGCTGTAGTAGCGAGCGGCCAGCTTGCGCTGCGCTTCGGCGGGCACCGGCAGGGTCAGCAACTCGCGGTTCTTGATGGCCTCGGCTTTGCGGTTGGCGATGGCGACTTGCAAGCGCTCGTCAGCCTCCGGGCGGCCGTCAAATACCAACTCCAGCAGCTTGCGCTGCAGCGGCCCGCGCAAGAGCACGCCGGCATCGGAGTTGGTCAGGATCGTCACGCCCATGCCGGACTCGGGCAGCCAAATCATATTGGAGTGGTAGCCCAACATATCGCCACCATGCGAGGCCACGGTGATGCCGTACTGCTTGTCGACGAACAGGCCCATGCCATAGCTGATGTCTTCACCCACCATCACCTGCGGGGCATAACGGGCCGCCCAGTTGGCTTCTGAGATCAGGGGCTGGCCTTCGGGTGTTTTGCCCCTTCCCAGCTCCATCTGCACCCAGCGACTGAAGTCGCGCGGGCTGGTCCACACGGCGCCTGCCGGGCGGCCGGGAATGATGGTGTAGTTCAGGTCCATGCTGGCCAGGCGGGTGCTGCCATCGAAGGCATCGCCGTGCGGGCTGGCGTGGTTGTTGCTTTGCGCTTGTTTGTAGTCGAAGGTGGTGCGCGTCATGCCCAGCGGGCGGAATAGCAGCTCTTGCATGGCGCTGTCGTAAGCGGCGCCCACTTCCTGCTCGGGCTTGAGCGCATGGGCGGCGATATAGCCGCCGGCGCTGACCATCAAATTGCTGTACTGAAACACCTCGCCGAAGCGGCTGGTGGGCTTCATCAGGCTGAGTTGATCAAATGTGACTTTCGCTGGCGCCTTGCCGTCGGCAAACAGCCATTCCAAATCTTGCCGGGGCATGCCGGTGCAGGCGCAGACCAGATGCTTGATCCGCACGCTATTGCTGACCTCGGGCTCGGCCAGCCGGAAGCCTGGATAGGCTTGATTGGCCGGCTGCTCCCAGCTCAGCTTGCCGGCGTCAACCGCGCGCGCCATCAAGGCGGTGGTCATGGCCTTGGTGTTGGAGGCCGCCATGAAGAGCGTATCGGCGTCCACGGGCTCAGGCCGACCCAGTTGCCGCACGCCCAAGCCGCCGGCCCAGACCAGCTTGCCTTCGCTGATGAAGCTCAGGCCCACGCCGGGCACATCGAGTTGCCTCATGCCATCGGCCACAAAGGCCTTGAGCTTGTCGACGATCTCGGGTGTCAGCGGCTTGGGTGTGCGGCCGAGAAAGCTTTCGCGCTCATAGCCCTGGGGCCGCAGGCTGCTGAAGAATTTGCTGATCGGGCTGCTGCGCTTTTCCAGCGTGGCCTCGGAGGCCTGTAAGAGCAGCACCACCCAGCCCGCGCCCGTGCTGGCGCGCCGTGCAATGGCTTGCAGCACGAGCTTTTCATTCGGCGAGGTTTCGTATTCGAACACCTGCTGGTCGACCCAACCATTGCGTGCCGGCCGCGGCGTGGCAATGCGCAGGCTGCGCTTGAAATCGGGCTGTGCTTGGACCCAGGCTTGGGCAACGGCGTCGTTGGCATCTTTGGCAGCAGCCAACTCCACCATGACGATGCTGGCATCGCCCTCGGGCGCGGTGAGGCGCAATTGCGGCCCGGTCTGGCTCACCGTGAATGCGTCCGGTGGCGTGTAGCTATGGCCGGCCGGCGTGTTGTCGGCCTGAGCGTTCAGGGCGTGCAGGACAGTGACGAGTGCAGTGACTAGAACAAGCTGACGGTGCATGGCAACGGCCCCAATCGGTTTGGAAGCGATGATGCTAATCGTTTGCCCCGCGCGGGTGGGAAGTCATGCAGACGCACGCAAGCCAAGCGGGTCGCGCGCTGATTGGTCACGGGAGCTTGGGGCAGGCGCGGCCTCAGGTCGCGCCGTCACCGTGCCCGCTGCGTGCCTGGTCCACCGTGGCGCGGTCAAGCGGCGCGGCAAACGTGGCGATGAAAGCGTAGATGTAGTCCCGCAAATAGGCGTCACGGCGCACGGCCAAGCGGGTCAAATTGTCGGCAAACAGATGGCGTGCGTCGATGGCGCGCAAGTGCTGGTCGCGCTGCTCGTCATAGGCAATCGCCGCGACGATGCCCACGCCCAGGCCCAGGTCCACATAGGTCTTGATCACATCGGCATCCATCGCAGCCAACACGACATTGAGCTCCAGCCCGGCCTTGTTGAAGGCGTCGTCAATGTGGGCGCGGCCGGTGTAGCCGCTCTCGTAGGTGACGATGGGGAACTGCGCCAGGCGTGCCAGACTCAAGACCTGACCCTCGGCCGCGAGCGCCTCTGCCTCTGCCGCCAGGGGGTGGACCAGCGGGACGATGATGTTGTGGGTCCAGCGATAGCAGGGCAGGGCGACGAGTTCGGTGTATTGGGTCAGCGCCTCGGTGGCAATGCCCACATCGGCCTCGCCGTCCAGCAGCAGGCGTGCCACTTGCTGCGGCGAGCCTTGTTGCAGGTGCAAGGTGACATCGGGATGGGCGGCGCGGAAGTCGCGCACCACCGGCGGCAAGGCGTAGCGGGCCTGGCTGTGGGTGGCGGCGATGCGCAGGGTGCCGCTGCCGGCCTGGGCATAGTCATCACCGGCGCGCTTGAGGTTGTCGGCCTCGTGAAGCAGGCGCTCAACGATGGGCAGCACATTGCGGCCCGGTTCGGTCAGACCGGTCAGGCGCTTGCCGGCGCGGTGAAAGATTTCAATACCCAGTTCGTCTTCCAGCTCTCGGATCTGCCGGCTGACGCCGGGCTGCGAGGTGTGCAGGGCCAGGGCCACTTCGGTGAGGTTGAAGCCGCGGCGCTGCGCCTCGCGGACGGATCTCAGTTGTTGGAAATTCACGCTCAGCCTCAGTCGTTATTTGTTTTCCATTGTTAGAGAAAGAGGCTGTGCTTGTCCTCCAAGCATTTCTGCTAACGATATGAGCGATTGCGGCAATGCCGTACCGCTCCCCGGCTCAGGCGGCTTGCCGTGGCAGGGTCGTGTAGCGCAGATAGGGGCGCACCGCTTCAAAGCCCTGGGGGAACTTCTGCTTGAGCAGTTCAGGGTCTTGCAGCGAAGGCACGATCACCACATCGTCGCCGTCCTGCCAATCGGCAGGCGTGGCCACGCTTTGGTATTCGGTCAGTTGCAGGGAGTCGATGACGCGCAGGATCTCGTTGAAATTGCGGCCGGTGGACGCCGGGTAGGTGATGATCAGCCGCACCTTCTTGGCCGGGTCGATGATGAAGAGTGAGCGCACCGTCAGCGTGGCTGAGGCATTCGGGTGAATCAGGTCGTAGAGCTCGCTGACCCGGCGGTCGGCGTCGGCCAGGATGGGGAAGTTCACCTCGGTGCCCTGGGTGTCGTTGATGTCAGCGATCCAGGCCAGATGCTTGTCTAGCGGGTCCACCGACAGGGCGATGGCCTTCACGTTGCGGCGCGAGAATTCGTCCTTGAGCTTGGCCGTGCGGCCCAACTCTGTCGTGCAGACCGGCGTGAAATCGGCCGGGTGCGAGAACAACACGCCCCAGCTATCGCCCAGCCATTGGTGGAAGCTGATCGGGCCTTCGGTGGAGGCTTGTTCAAAGTCAGGGGCGAGGTCGCCCAGGCGCAGGCTTGGCATGCTTGTGTTTCCTTTTCGGGTGCTGGTGAGATGAGGGTTAGGTTTCTTGCTGGCTGCAGGACGGAGATCGCGTGGCCTCAAACTGCAAACGACCATTCGCTGAAGTTCGCGTGGCTGGGCCGGTACTCGCGCGCCGCGCGTGCCTTGGCGGCTTCCACCCAGCGTTTGGCCAGGGGGAAGGGGCCGAAGCCGGATTCGGTATTGATGTGCCCCACCGCGCCGAGATTGCTGAAGCTCGATCCCCAGCGCGAGGCCCAGCGCAGGGCCGAGGCGGCACTCATCCACGGGTCGTTCTGGCTGGCGATCAAGCTGCTGGGCACCGGCAGGCGGTGATGCGGCAAGGACTCCGCCAGGCCGAATTTGTCCGGCTCTGCCGGGGCCACCAGCAGCACTTGGCGGATGGGGCTGTCGGCATGGTCTGCTAAATGGCGCACCAGGGCCAAGGCGCCAAAGCTGTGTGCCACCGCAATCCATTCGCCGGGGCCGGCGGCGTCCAGCGTGGTCTTGATGCGGTCGGCCCAGCGCTGCAGGTCGGGCTGGCTGAAATCGCGCTGCAGGACGCGGCGCGAGTCGCGGAACTGCTGTTGCAGCCAGGTTTGCCAATGGCCGTGGCCGCTGTCATGCAAGCCCGGAACGATCAACAAGCGCGGGCTGCGGTAGGGATTGCTCAGCATGGTGGGCGCTCCTTCTCGGGCTTCAGAGTGTGGCGATAGACACTTCGGTGGACTTCACCAGCGCCACCACCTCGCGACCGACCACCAGCCCTAACTCTTTGACCGAGCGGGTGGTGATCACCGAGGTGACGATCTGCCCGCTGGGCGTCTGCACATCGACCTCGGACACGACCGGCCCTTCGATGACTTCTTTGATGACGCCGCGGAACTGATTGCGAACATTGATGGCGGTGATGCTCATGGAGCCTCCTCTGATTGCGTGCCGCCAGCTTAAGCAGGGCAGGGGTTGGGGCCAAGGAAGGCGTTCGCACTTGCTCATACCCTGGCCGAATATGGGCTCAGGCCGAGCGGGACTGCGGCCTGGCCTCGCCTGGTTTTCGCTTTTGTGCGCAAAGCGTGCCAAAAGCTGTTCGCACCGAAGTCTTGCTGCGGGAATGTTCGTAAAAAGCGCAGCGTCCTTCAGCCCCTGCATGGTTTGCAGGACCCGGCGCGCTGCCTATCCTGACGTTCAGTGTGAGGCGAGTCCTTTCGACTTTGTTCCCCCAACTTTGACTCTTGCAATGCTGCGGATGCAGCACCTACAAAGCCACCCGATGAAGATTGCCGTTTGGATTGTTTTTGCCTTGCTGGCCGCGCTGTGGACCGGTGCAGCGCTCTTGTTCGTGACGGTCAGCGAATGGGCTGCCGGCCTGCTCGCCTCGGGTCAGGCGGAGCAGTTGGGCACGGCCGCCGCCACCATGCCCTTGCCACCGGCCCTGGCGCTGTGGATTGACCCGGCCACCGTCAAGCTGGCCCAAGAAGGCGTGCTGTGGTTGCTCAACAGTGCGCGCGATGTGCTGCCATTGCTGGGTTCGGCGATGGGCTGGTTGGAACCTTTGATTTGGCTGCTGTGGCTCTTCGGCCTGGTGGTGATGTTGGTCTTGGCCGGTGCGGCCCATTTGCTGCTGGGCCGTGTGCCCAGCGTGCAGCAGTTGCGCCAGCAAGCCGGCATCTGATCCATGCGAAGAAGTTAGTTAGCCCATGTCTAAACAACTGGCTGAGTCCTTTCGTCGCGCCGCGCAGGAGCATCTTCACGATCACGCGGCGGCCGCGCCTGCCGAGGCCAAGGTCTTGGGCGGCGTGCGCGATCTGTCCCTGCCCGATTTGCTGCGCCTGCACGGTGAAGCGTCTGCGGCTGTGCTCTTGCTGCTGATGGCGGTGCTGAGTGTGATGCCCCTGGCCGGGGTGGGTACGCTGCTGAGCTTTGTGATCTTTGCCTTGGCCTGGCGCTGGAGCACGGCGCTGGATGAGCGCATCGTGCCCGAGCGGCTGAGCCGGGTGCGCCTGAATGCGGTGTGGTCACGCCGCTGCTTGAATTTTCTGGCCTGGATGTATGGCTTGTCGGACCGTTTGATGAAGGCGCGTTGGCATTGGGCCAGCCATCGCCGCACCCACAAGGGTTGGCGCTTGTGGATCGCTTTGATGGGCCTGCTGATCTTGCTGCCTCTGCCCTTTGGCAATGTGTTGCCCAGCATCAGCCTGGTGCTGCTGAGCCTGGGTTGGATGTTCCGCGATGGCTTGGCCTTGCTGGCGGCGGCGGTGGTGGGCTCGGGCGCCTTTGCATTCGCGCTGATGATGGGCCATGTGTTGGTGGATGTGGCGCAGCGCGGTGTGGCTTGGCTGACGCGCTGGACCGGGCTGGAGTTCGGCGTCTTGTTCTGAGCATGTCTGGATACCCGGCGGTTAAACTGCCGCCGGGTGCTTGAGCGGCAGAGGGCGGCTCGGCAGGTGTACAGCGAAGGTCGGGCCGCCTCGCTAGTTTTGAGCGAGCATGTTCCAGATTCCTCCCGCCATTGCCAGCCACGCCACCGAGGTGTTCGCCGCCATCGTGTTCGGCATTGCGCTGATTCACACTTTTTCCACCAAGTTTTTTGAGAACCTGGCGCACAGCCGGCCCCGCCATGCGGGCTTGTGGCATTTGCTGGGCGAGGTCGAGGTGGTGTTCGGCTTCTGGGCCATGGTACTGATGCTCTTCATGTTTGCCGTGCAGGGCGAGCATCAGGCCATCACCTATATCGAAAGCCGCAATTTCACCGAGCCGATGTTTGTGTTCGCCATCATGGTGATCGCAGGGACGCGGCCCATCATTCAGTCCGCCATGGCACTCGTGCGCCTGATTGCGCGCGGCCTGCCCCTGCCGGGCAGCGTGGGCATGTATGTGCTGGTCTTGGTGCTGGTGCCCTTGCTGGGCTCCTTCATCACCGAGCCGGCGGCCATGACGCTGGCCGCGCTGATGCTGGCAGAAAACTTCTTCGCTCGGCCGATCTCAACACGCTTGAAGTACGCCACGCTGGGCGTGCTGTTCGTCAACATCTCGATCGGCGGCACGCTGACCTCGTTTGCCGCGCCGCCGGTCTTGATGGTGGCGGGCAAATGGGGCTGGGACAGCAGTTTCATGCTGAACACCTTCGGCTGGAAGGCGGCGGTGGCGATTGTGGTGAATACCGCCGGCGTGGTCCTGCTCTTCGGCAAGGAATTGGCACGCCTGCCCTTGCAAGAATCCGCGGCCACCGATGCGCCGCCGGTGCCCAAGAGCTTGGTGCTGGTGCACCTGATGTTCCTGGCCGGCGTGGTGCTGTTCGCGCATCATCCGGCGGTGTTCATGGGCTTGTTCCTGTTTTTCCTTGGCGTGGCCAAGGCTTACCAGCATCATCAAGACCGGCTGATCCTGCGTGAGGGCTTGTTGGTGGCGTTCTTCCTGGCTGGCTTGGTGGTGCTGGGTGGTCAGCAGCAATGGTGGTTGCAGCCCGTCTTGATGAGCATGAGCAGCGAGGCCGTGTTCTACGGCGCCACGCTCTTGACCGCAGTGACCGACAACGCGGCGCTGACCTATCTGGGCTCCTTGGTGGAAGGGCTCTCAGAGGGCTTCAAGTACGCGCTGGTGGCGGGTGCTGTGACGGGCGGCGGTTTGACCATCATCGCCAACGCGCCCAACCCGGCGGGCATTGCCGTGCTGCGGCCGCATTTCGATCGCCAGACCGTTCATCCCCTAGGCTTGCTGATGGCGGCCTTCTTGCCGACCTTGGTGGCGGCTGCGGCTTTCAAATACCTTTGAGCGTTTGAAAGACCAGAGCAACTGAATGACTGAGCCCCGAGCGAATCGGCTCGGTTGCTTTCAGTCCTGCTGCACCCACTGCCCATCCAGGCGCAGCTGGTGCGGGCGGTACTTTGCCTTGTAAGCCATCTTGGGGCTTTCGGCGATCCAGTAGCCCAGGTAGAGGTGGGAGAGCTGCAAGTCCTTGGCTTGGCGGATCTGCCACATCACGTTGTAAGTGCCATAACTGGCGTTTTCATCGGGCTCGTAGAAGGTGTATACCGCCGACAAGCCGTCGCTGAGGATGTCCAGAATCGACACCATCTTGAGCGCGCTGCTGCCGTCGGCCTGCAGCTCGCGGAATTCCACTAGGCGCGAGTTGATGCGGCTTTGCAGCAGGAACTGGGTGTATTGGTCCACGCTGTCGTTGTCCATGCCGCCGCCGGAGTGGCGGCCGGTCTGGTAGCGCAGATAGAGCTCGTAATGTTCTTGGCTATAGCCCAAGCGCAGCACCCGGGCTTGCAGGTTTTGATGTTGGGTCCAGGCGCGCCGCTGGCTGCGAGTGGGGCGGAAGTCTTGCACCGGGATGCGCATGGGCACGCAGGCCTTGCAGCCATCGCAATGCGGCCGGTAGGTGAACAAGCCGCTGCGCCGAAAGCCGGCGGAGACCAAGCCCGAGTAGGCGTCGGCGTGGATCAGATGACTGGGCGTTGCCACTTGCGAGCGCGCCTGCCGCCCCGGCAGATAGCTGCAGGGGTAGGTTGCAGTGGCATAAAACTGCAGCTTGGCGAGCGGGAGATCCTTGGGGTAGGTCACGGCGTGGCGGGTCAGTGGCGTTGGGGCCTTAGAACTCGTCGGCAAAGCTGCCGCCGAGCTGGGTCCACAGGGCGGGATGATAGTGCCAAGCGGCAGGTGCGGCTTGCGGGCAGACCTGGGCCAAATGGGCCTCGAAGACTGGCCGTGGCACTTCGGCCGCACCCATGGAGGCCAGGTGGCGGGTGTTTTGCTGGCAGTCAATCCAGGCAATGCCATATTCCCGGCACAAGCAAATCAGCGCGGCTAAGGCGATTTTTGAGGCATCGCTGCGCCGCATGAACATTGACTCACCAAAGAACATACGGCCCAGGTTGACGCCGTAGAGGCCGCCCACCAACTCGCCGTCCATCCAGGTCTCAATGCTGTGCACACAGCCGTCTTGCTGGGCCCAGGCCAGATAGGCGGCTTGCATCTCGGGCAGGATCCAGGTGCCCGACTGGCCTTCGCGTGGCGCCTCGGCACAGGCGGCCAGCACCTCGGGCAGGGCGCTGTCGACGCGAATCTCACAATCGGTCGCGCGCACAAAATGGCTCAGCGTCTTGCGCAGCGAGCGCGAGAGTTTGAAGTTGGCCGTCTGCAAAACCATGCGCGGATCGGGCGCCCACCACAGCGGCGGCTGACCTGGCCCGTACCAGGGGAAGATGCCTTGTGAATAGGCTGCGCGCAGGCGCGAGGGGCGGAGGTCGCCACCGGCGGCCAGCAGGCCAGGCGCGTCGGAATCCGGCCCCAGCGCGCGGCTGCTGGGCGGGAAGCTCAGGGTGGAGTCGTCAAGCCAGTCAATCATCTTGCCTGCATGGTAGCGGTTGGCAGCGGGCAGGCGGCCCGGCTGGCGCCACGGCCTGCCCTAAACTGGCAGCATGAAGACAATTATTGTTTACGGCATACCCAACTGCGACACCGTCAAGCGGGCGCGCACCTGGCTGACCGAGCAGGGTCAGGCCTTTGAGTTCCATGATTTCAAGAAAGCCGGCGTGCCGGTCGAGCAGGCGAAGCGCTGGCTGGCCGAGCTGGGCTGGGAGGATGTCATCAACCGCGCCGGCACCACCTGGCGCAAGTTGGATGAGGCCGAGAAGGCCGCTGTGGTGGACGCCGCCAGCGCTCTGGCCTTGATGCTGGCCCAGCCCAGCGTGATCAAGCGCCCCATCGTGGAATGGGCCGATGGTCGTTTGAGCCTGAGCTTCAAGCCGGAATTGTTCGCGCAATACATCTGAGTCTATGCGCCTCTGAGCGGGCCGCCTTGGCCCGAGTGCCGCACCGCTCCACTCTGAGGCGCGACGGCACTGTTTTCGTGCAAAGTGCTACATATTGGTGCGATTGGCGTGCAAGCCTGCGGCCATGCCCTGCGCCAATGTGGGCATTGTTCTTGCTGTTTCGGTGCGGTGGATCCCGTCCTTGGTGCGTTGGCTGCGGCAGTTCTTGCCCCATGTGCTGCGCCGGTGCGGGGTCTTTCCTTTAAAGCGAGACGAGAGAAAAGGCCACGCAGCTTCATGGAGACCCTCAGTCAAGGCGCGAATGCGCTATTTATTTTGCTCGGCGCCATCATGGTGCTGGCCATGCACGCAGGCTTCGCCTTTCTGGAGCTGGGCACCGTGCGCAAGAAGAACCAGGTCAATGCCCTGGTGAAAATCTTGGTGGACTTCTCGGTCTCCACCGTGGCGTATTTCCTGGTCGGCTATGGCGTGGCTTATGGCACGCATTTCTTCACCGGTGCCGAGAGCCTGGCGGCCAAGAACGGCTATGAGCTGGTCAAGTTCTTCTTTCTGCTGACCTTCGCGGCGGCCATTCCGGCTATCGTGTCCGGTGGCATTGCGGAGCGTGCGCGATTCGGCCCGCAGCTGATGGCCACGGCGGTCATCGTCGGCCTGGTCTATCCCTTGTTTGAGAGCGTGGCCTGGAACCAGGCCTTTGGCGTGCAAGCCTGGCTCAAGGCCAGCTTTGGCGCGGAGTTCCACGACTTTGCCGGCAGTGTGGTGGTGCACGCCGTGGGTGGCTGGATCGGCCTGGCGGCCGTGCTGCTGCTGGGCCCGCGCATGAATCGCTACAAAAAGGACGGCGCCATCAGCGCGCATCCGCCCAGCAGCATTCCATTTCTGGCTCTGGGTGCCTGGGTCCTGGCGGTGGGTTGGTTCGGCTTCAATGTGATGAGCGCGCAGACCTTGGACAAGATCTCCGGCCTGGTCGCCGTGAACAGCTTGATGGCCATGGTGGGCGGCACGCTGGCCGCTACCTGGGCCGGACGCAATGACCCTGGATTCGCCTACAACGGCCCGCTGGCCGGCCTGGTGGCCGTGTGCGCCGGTTCTGATCTGATGCACCCGGTGGGCGCCCTCGTGGTGGGCGCGGTGGCCGGCATCATCTTTGTGCAGATGTTTACGCTCACGCAGAACCGCTGGAAGATCGACGATGTGTTGGGCGTGTGGCCTCTGCATGGCTTGTGCGGCGCCTGGGGCGGCATCGCCTGCGGCATCTTCGGCAGCAGCTGGGCGGGCGGCATCGGCGGCGTCAGCCTGATGGCGCAGTTGATCGGCACGGCGATGGGCGTCGTCTGGGCTTCGCTCGGTGGCTTGTTGGTCTACGGGGCTTTGAAGCGCTTCGTCGGCATTCGCCTGAGCCAGGAAGAAGAGTTTGACGGTGCCGACCTGTCCATCCACAAGATCGGCGCCACGCCCGAGCGTGAGGTCAGCTGGTAAGCTCGGCGCCTTGTTTTCGTTCTGGCGTCGTTCTCCCCATGTTCACAGGCATTGTTCAAGGCATCGCGCAGGTCGCGGCCCTCACTGACCGACCCGGTCTGCGCAGCTTCACCCTGGCCTTCGCGCCGGGCTTTTGCGAGGGGCTGGAAATCGGCGCCAGCGTGGCCTGCGACGGCGTTTGCTTGACCGTCACCCGGCTTGTTGACGCCAACCAGGCCGAGTTCGATGTGATGCAGCAAAGCCTGGCCCTCACCACCTTGGCCGGCTTGCAACTGGGCAGCCGCATCAATGTGGAGCGCGCCGCCCGCGACGGCGCCGAGATCGGTGGCCACCCCTTGTCCGGCCATGTGGACTTCATGGCCACCCTGGCCAGCATCCGCCGCCCCGAGAACAACCATGTGCTGCGCATTCAAGTGCCCGCACCCTGGATGCGCTACATCTTCAGCAAGGGCTATATCGCCATCAACGGCGCCAGCCTGACGGTGGCCGAGGCCGACCGCAAGGCCGGCTGGTTCGAAGTCTGGCTCATCCCCGAAACCTTGCGAGCCACCACCTTCGGCGAGAAGGCCGAGGGCGCCGCGCTCAATATCGAGATCGAACGCCAGACCCAGGTCTTTGTGGACACGGTGCGCGATGCGCTGGAGGAAAAATTGGGTCCTTTGCTGCCGGCGCTGGAGAAATTGCTTGCGGCGCAGGGGCAGAGCTTGGATGCCTTGGCTGAGCCGATGAAGACGCTTAAGGCTTAAGCGCCAGAGGCCTACTCCGAGTCGGACTCCGAATCGGTATCGGAGTGGTTTCCTCGGCCGTCTTCAAAGAGATCCAAGGGATCATCCTCGCCGCCACCTCCGGGGTGCTGGAGTATGCGCCTGGGGCCTCGGAGTGCTTGCTTGGCTTTGGTTGCTCGCGCCACCTCCCAAAGCAGGTTCTGTCCGTTACGACCTCCATAGCTCGCCTTGGACGGATTTCCCTGCACGGCTGCGTTGATATGGCGTTCGATGCGCTCTTGAACCTTTGTCGTGGACTTGCTGACGCCACGCTTTTTTGAACTTGCCTTGTGCTTGTTGCCCAGCTTGACGCCTAGCTCTTGGGTGCGATCCAAAATGTCGCCATCCGGGCAAGGGCCGTTGTTGTGGAAAGCATGTCCACGGTCGCACATCAGCTGCGTCGCCTTTTGCTGTGGCGCGCTAGGTGTCAATGCGCTGAAATTCGGGCTTTGGCAACTGCCGCAAGCGCAGCCGCTTTCGTGGGCGCCGCTGGCCTGCTGCAGGGCGCGTTCGCCCATTTGATCGGCTTCGCGCTCAAGCGCCACATCGTCGTTGATATTGGTGCCTTTGAGCTGCCGGGTTGAGCTCACCCGGCCCTGCGCTTGCTGCACCAAGTGCCAAGCCTCATGAGGCAAGTGCTGCTCTTGGCCGGGCCCCAGGTGAATGTCCTGCCCCTGGGCATAGGCCAGGGCATTGAGTTGCGCCGGCTTGGCGGAATTGCGATGCACTTTGACGGCGCCCAAATCCACGCCACTCAGCTGGCTGATGCCACTGGCCAGCAGGGCTGGCAGCGCGCTGCCATGACCGGTTGGTGCGGCGGCCTTGAGTTGTGCCATCGTCTGGCGCTGGGTGCTTTGCCGTGAACTGCGGTCGACGGCTTCGCTGGCCAGGGCCGGGCCGCGTGAGGCTGGCGCGCTCGCCTGGCTGTGCTGATGAGGAGGTTCATGCTTGACGCGTGTTTTCATGCTGCTGCTCCCGAGAGTGAAAGGATCAGATGACTTTTTCCTTGTCCTTCTTGATACCGCCAAACCACTGCCCGGCGGCGGACACCCCGCCCGCGTAATCGCCTGTTTCCCAGCCATTTTCAAGCGCCACCACGGCCTCTGCCGGAATGGTGGAGCTCAACACTTCCTTGTTGCGGTAGCCGCTTTGGATGACCTTGCTGCGCCGGGCTTTCATCCATTCTTCGTCGAAGTCGGTCTCGGGGCGGCGGATGATGTGACCGCCTTCTTCCTCGGGCGCCATGGCCCACTGCGCGCGGCGGTGCTCCGGATTGAGTTTGGAGAGATCCGTGACGATGCGAGCATGAGGCGTGGTGTCGGTGTCCTTTCTGCCTTTGACACCGAAATTGAGATGGTCATTGCTCAAAATCGGGTGCTGGGTGGCCGTGTGGCTGAAGGCGAACTGATTGCCGCCGCCGCCATAGCTTTGCTGCAAAAACTCGCGCTCCGGCGTGCCGAGGGCTTGCCCCAGCTTGCTGGCATCGCCGTAAAGGCGCGGCTTCTTGCGCCCGATGTCAACCTGCGAGTGCGTGCTGATGCCCGTGGAGCTCAGATCTTTGCGCTCGTCGTCCGGCCCCAGGGCGGTAATGTCGTATTGATTGAGTTCGCGCCGCACATAACGTGACATGAAGACACCGTTGTGACCCTTGACGTATTCCTTGCCGTTGTCCGGTCGCTTGAAGACGCCGTCCTTTTCCGCCCCGTAATAGCGTTCGCCATCCAGGTATTGCTCATCGTTGAGACCTTCGTTCTCTTTGAGTCCGCGTATCGTCATGCCGTATTTCTTGCGGGCGGCCTCCATGCTGCTGTTGTAGGCGTTGTCCATGGTGTCGGCCTGGTCCTTGTGGCGATCAGGCAGCCACGTCTGCCGGGCGACTTGCTTGTCGGCGATGCGTTGCTCGCGGGCTTGCTTGATCAGCGCCTCGATACGCTTTCGTTTCTCTTCGTCTTCGATCTTGCTCAGGTCGATGCGGCCTTTGAGTTGCACGGTGGCGCCCGGGCCCGCCGAGGCAGCTGGCACGGTGCTGGCAGGGGAGGGGCCGGCCAGCAGCTGCGTCATCAAGGCGCCTTGAGCCAGTTGGCGGGGGCTGTTGTTGGCCTCTGTGCTGGCGCCAAAGCTGTCGCTTCGCACCGAGGCCGCACCGCTCAAGGCTGCGGCTTGCAAGGGCTCTCGCGCGGTGTTGGCGGCTTGGGCGTTTTGTCTTTGCTTCATGGCGGCTTCACTTTGGGCTTGAACAGGGTCCACAAGGCCAGCGCCAAGAGCAAGCCCAGCATGACAATAGTCTGCCCGCTGCCTTCGCGGACGCGAGCCAGCGCCGGGTCGCAGTGCAGCAACATGGCTCCAACGATCAGCGTGGGGATTCCCCCCAACAAGGCGTAACGGCCGTACTTGGCTCGCAGCGCGCAGCTGAGTTGCAAAAGCAGGACGCTCAGCAGGCCGATCAGCAGTAAAACTTCAAATGCCAGACGCACCCACCAGCGCTGGATGCAGACGAAGCTGCAGATGGCGCTGTCCAGGCTATTGCCGGCTTGGCTGCTGAACACCGCCAGCAAGCTCTTGGCCGCCGCGGGTGACCAGTACTGGCCTGCCAGCGGCAAGGGCCAGAAGGCGATGCCGCCGAAATTGTCTTCGGCGTAAATCAGGTCATCGTCGAGTTGCTGCTCATTGGCTTGTGGCAGCGACAGCAGGGGAACGATCTTGCGTAAGAAGATGCGGCGGTTATTGCCATGCAGTTCGGGTGCGTTCTCGATCAGGGCGCGCAGGGATTTTTTGGTCAGCTTGGAAGGTTCCGACAGCAAGACGATGAATCGCAGCGTGACTTGGCTGCCGGGTTCGTAGCCGCTGGGGGTTTTGGACTCGGCGATGCGGTCTTCCTGCATGCGCGGCTCTTCCACGACCTTGATGAAGTCGAAAAGGCGGGCGATGTCATAGCTGCCAGTGACGCCCAATAGATGATCCGGTACGACGATATTGAGCGCATAGGGTCGGCCGCCCTTTTTGAGTTCCGCCGCCATGGCCAGCACGAAGCGGTGGAAGAAGTCTTCGAAGCGCGGGCGCAAGGGATCATTTCCGGCGGGCGCTTCATCAAAGAACAGGGTGATGCCGTCGCCCAGGGTCTGGCTTTCGCCAAAGCCGGGCATGGCGGCTTTGGCTCGGGCGGCGAGGTCTTGCAGCGAGCTGTCGATCAAGGCTCGCGCCTGCGGCGGGATTTGGTCGAGCAACCTTTGCGTCAACGCCGCGCGCTCGCCGGCAGGCTCGGTGGCCAGAAACTGCCAGTCATTGCGGTAGATGGTGAAGTCGATCTTGCTGCCGTGGCGCCGGGCCTCACGGATGAACTGGGTGTGTGATTCCGGCCAGTCTTGCGGCCGGGCATCGGCCAGGCTTTCGCCGGCGAAGCCCAGGGCGAAGAAGTTGATGCGGTTGATCATGCTGAAGTCGAGCTTGTTTCCATCCGGCGCGGGCGCCAGCCAGGCAGGGTAGAAGGCGATGATCTGCTGGGTCAGGTCCTCGCGCAGGCAGGCGCAGTCGGCGCCGTCCAGCACGATGGGTGTTTGAATGCCGACCGGGTGCGCCGGCTTGGTTGCCGCCCAAGCGATCACGCTGCGCCGCAAGTCCGGCGGCAGGATACTGGGGGCCAGGTCTTGCCAAGCCAGGGGTTTGTTGGCCTGGGCCGGTGCTGGGGGCTTGCGCGCCAGCGCGGCCCAGTCGGGTGGGCAGGCCCGGGCGAATTCGCTGTCACTGGGGGGCGTTTTGCCTTCTTTGGCGGCACTGCTGTTCAGCAAAGCCCGGCTGAATTGGCATAGCTGTGCGTCCAGCGCGGCTTCGAAGAGATGGCGGGTCGGGTATTCGACGCCCAAGAGCGGCTGCAGGATTTTCTCGATCTGCTTGAGCTGCGAGGCGGGTAGCACAGGCATGTCTTCGGCGGCGGTGGAGGAAGAGGTGGCGCTTGCGCTTGCTGCACCGACTGCGGGGCGGGCGGTGGCCCCATTGCCTGCTGTTGATGCTGCGGAAACGCTGGGCTCGCTGCTGGGTAAGGGCTCAGTCCCTTGCTGGGCGGCTTGCTGCGCCGCTTCGGCTGCGGCCGCGGCCTCTGCCGCTTGAGCAGCTTCAGCGGCCGCCTTCAGCCGCTCGACAAAATCGGCCGGCAGTTGGTAGGTGATGATGGCTGCGTGCGGCGGTTCAGGCGTCAGGCCCTGGGCGTCCGCCGCGCTGAGCGTCTTCATCGGCGGTGGTTTGGGCGCAGACGCGCTGCTTGCCGCAGGAGAGGGCTTGGTGGCGCCGGGTGCGCCATTGACCTTGAGTGTGTAGGCTTGCGTCACGCTGCGCCCATCAGCGTCGCTGAGCCTGACCTCAAAGGCCTGGGTTTCGGGCTGGCTGGGCTTACCGAAGATGGCGCCGGTCTCACTCAGACTCAGACCGAGTGGCAACTGCCCTTGGGCTAAGGTAAAGCTCAGCGGTGCTTGACCGCCCAGGGCCAGGATTTGATGCAGATACTGGCGCCCCACCATGGCCGAGGGCAGGCGCGCCGTGCTGATGTCCAAATTGAAGGTGGGGTTGGGCAGGCAGTTGGCGGTGGCGGGCTTGGCCGCGCTTGCAGTGGAGGCTGAGGCGTCGCTGCTGCAGGCTGGCAATGCAGGCGCAAGGCTTGCCGGCTTAGTGCTGGTCGATGCCATGGCAGACGAGGCCGAGGAGGCTGCTGCCGGCGCGGATGAAGCTGTGGATGCTGGTGCAGACACTGGCGTTGAAGCGGGCACCAAGGGCAGTCCAAGCAATCCCAGAGCCAGGCCCAGCAAGGTGGCCATGGGTCGAGGCAGCCGGTGTTTCATAAGGTCTTGCCCTCCTTGCGCAGTTCTTTGGCCAAGCTGGCGCGCAATTCAGCCGGCAAGATCTTGGCGCGTTGTTGGCGCCGTGCGCTCAGGGCAGCGTGGCGAATGACATTGGCAATCGCCCCGCCCGAGATTTCGTACTGTTCCGCCACCTGATTCAGATCCAACTCCGGGCTGAGGAATTCGGCCGCCAGCATATTGCGCCACAGACGCAGTCGCTGTTGTGCATCGGGCAAGGGGAAGTACACCATGCTTTGGAAACGGCGTGAAAAGGCTTCGTCCAGATTGCCGCGCAAATTGCTGGCGAGGATGACGATGCCGGGGAAGTCCTCGATGCGTTGCAAGAGATAGGCGATCTCTTGGTTGGCATGGTGCTCATTGGCGGTGTTGGCGGCGCTGCGCTTGCCGAACAAGGCATCGGCCTCATCGAAGAACAGGATCCAGTTACGGCTCTCCGCTTGGTCGAACACCCGGGCCAAGTTCTTTTCCGTTTCACCAATGAATTTGGACACCACCATGGACAGATCAATCCGGTAGACATCTGCCGCACACTTCTGCCCGATCAAGGTGGCGGTAAGCGTTTTTCCGGTGCCAGGTGGGCCGTAGAACAGCGCGCGGTAGCCGGGCTTGAGGCTGCGCGCCAGGCCCCAGTCCTGCATCAGGCTGCTGCCCCAATTCATCCAGGCCGTCAGCTGCAAGACTTCGTCCATCACCTCGGGGGCCAGCACCAGATCGTCCCATGTCAGCGGGCTGGTGATGAGCTTGGCGGGAAACTGGGCGTTGAAGTCCGGCTTGTCCTTGTGGCCGGTGCAAAGCAGTTGCAGGGTCTCGGCGCTGAGCGCTAGCGCGCCGCTGAGCTGCGGTTCAGCGGGCGCTGGGGTCAGTAGCTGAAGCACGTTGTGCCGGGCAAAGGCGTGCTGTGGGTCGAACAGGTTCAGCAGCGCCAAGCGTGCGGCTAGATCCTCACCGGCGATGACAAAGGCCGCTGTTTCGCCGGTCGGCAAAAAGCCGCCATGGCCTTGGGCCTTTTGGCCGCCGAATTCGGTGAAGCCTCGGTCCAGGTTCTGGTTGCGCATGAAGAGTAAGTCCAGCGCGGCGGGCCGCAGATGGGGGCACAGGGAGAGCGCCAGCAAGGCCCGCTCGGCTTTGCCCAGCGCCAGTTGTGTGATCAGCTGCGCCAACTGGCTGGCAGGGTCCAGCTGTGGGGGCTCGGGCGCTTGGGCCAAGCCACCGCCGCTTTGTTGAAAATGTTGCTCCAGGCGCAAGGTCAGCACCTGGCCGAACCAGTCGAGTTCCTGGCTCAAGGCCTGGGCGTGGATGGTATTGGAGTCCATGGCCATCAGCGCCAGTCCACATGCAAGGCGCCGCCCATCCAGGGCAGCTTGATGAGGGAAAAACTCCAAGGTAGGCGGTCCAGCAACATGTCGTAGGCACGCGGCTCAACGCTGAGCCGCCAGGACTGGCCTGCTGTGGTGCTGTTGTTGCCTTTGGCTTCATCCCCGTCGGCGGGCTTGAGTCTTTGCAGGCGCGCTTCGCGGAGCAAAAAGCTGTCACGCAGGCCTTGTACCGAGGTCTTGCCTAGCGCCCGCCAATGCTCAATCACCGAGCCCAATAAGCCGTTCAGCAGCGCTTCCTGCGCCGAATCGACGGGCTCGCACAGTGGCAACAAGGTTCCCGGTGCTACGCCACACAGCAGTTTGGACAGCACCCAATCGGGCTCCTCGCTCTGCCCTGGGCCATGCACCAGAGTCTGCAGGCAAAGTACGGCGCGTGCTCGGGCGGCTTCGTCGATGAATTGCCGGGCTTGCGTCAGCCCCAGTTGGCCGAATAAGCGCTCGGCGTAGACGGCCAGCAAGACCTGACCCCCGTCGCGCACCCAGATGACTTCGCTTTCCTGGCTATTGGCGCCGGTTGTGTCTTGGCGCAGACGCCTTGGCGCGAATGGTGCCGGGCTGGCGGAGGGCAGCACAGTCGCTACCGCCCCAGCCTCGGCAAGCAGCAAAGCCTGGTGTTTTCGCAGCATCGCCCGGTCGGCGCCCATGCCGTCAATGAACAAGGCCTTGCAGAGTGTTTGCCAATGAGTTTGCAGGGCGCGCATGGGGGCTTGCAGCTTGTGGCTGAGCACTTGCAGCAAGCGGGTTGAGCGTTGCCGCAGGCTTTGCGCCGCGGGGCCGAACTGGGCTTGCAGGAAGCGCCAGCGCTGGGGCTCGTCAAAGAGCTGCAACCAGCGCTCGCAGGCCGGCCGCGTCTCCAGCAATCGGGCCAGGCGCAGGCGTTCACACCAGCCCCAACGCTGTTGCTGCAGGCGCTGGGCCAGGTCTTGCAAGATGGTGTCGGTGCTGTTGCGAGGGCGTTTGCCCGGCGCTGAGGATTGGCTCGGTGCTGGGGGCAGCGGGGGCGCGGTGGCGATCTTCTTTCCGGCAGCCTTGGCTGAGCTTGCACTGGTTTGTGCACCTACTGGTGCGGCGGTGGGCGCTGCGGTGGATGGCGGGCTCGGTGCGTCCTCTCCTTGCCAGGCTTGCCAGGCGGATTGCCACAGGGTTTGCCAGCCGCTGTGCGAGTCCGGCATGCGGCGGCCGCTGGCCACATGGGCCAGGCTGGCTTCCAGTAGCAAGGCCTGTAACTGGCTCAGGCCTGGGCGCCTTGGAGCAGGGCATTGACTGAGCATGCGCAAGGCCGTCTGACGCAAGGAGTCGGCCCATTGCGGCGGCGCCGGCTGCGCGGTTTGGGTTTGGCTGATGTTTTTGTCCGCTCGCGCAGGGCCTGCGTCGGGCAGGGCCAACAAGGCCATCACTTCCCACAGTGTCGGGGCGTCCAGGGCGAGGCTCCATTGGCGGCGGCTCTGCCTTTGCTGGGCCCAGCTCTGCAGTGCCTGGCGCAAGGCCTGCGGGCGGATGCGTAGCAGGGGCATCAGCAGGCCGCGCATGCGCGCTTGCTCCGCCGGGTGACTGCGCGCGCGTGCTAGGCCGAGGCGAAGCCGTGCCAGGGCGGCGTCCCAGGTGTGGGGCGGTGCAGCGCTTGGGTCGGGCGCAAGCGGCCGGGCTAGAGCGGCGCTGTCTGGGCCCGTCCCTTGCTGCAGGCCCTGCAAGAGGTAGCGGGCCAAGGGCTGATCCTGCAGGGCAAGGGCCGAAGCTGGCGGCAAACTGGCCATTCGCGCGGTGTCCTGGCGGGATTGGCGGGGCTCGGCTGCTGCAGTTGGCCCGGCGGGCGCGCTATCACCCAGCTCCTTGGCTTGTGCTTGTCGCAAGGCTGCGAGCAAGGCGCGCCGGCGGCTGGCCTTGAGTCCGCCGCCGCTGCTGCCCCACAGCGCTTGCAAGGCGGCTACTCGGCTGGCCTGCTGCAAGCGGCGCTGCTGGCCCCTGCTGAGCTTGCCGCTGGCATGCAAGGGCGCTAGCCAGTGTTGGTCCAGCAGCAGCAAGCTATGGGCCAGTTGAGGGTCACGCTGTGCCAGCAGGGCTTGTAAGCCGCTGAGCGGCGCAATGCTGGCCAGCCGGGCCTGCACCGCCGCGGTCTCAGGCAGCGCCTGCAAGGCGGTCCAGAACTGCTGGCCTTGGCTGCGCACCAGATGCAAGACGGTGTCGTTCAGGCTGCGTGCGGCCTGCCCGCTCAGTGTCCAGTGGGCATGGCCATGCTCAACAAAGTGCAAGAACTGCGCCAGCTCATGCTCCGGCGCGCTATGGGTGCTGAGACCGGCCTGACCCGGTTCAGCCAGGCGGCAACGGTCCAGTGCCAAGTCCAGGGCCCGCTGCAGTTGATGGGCCCATTGCGATTCCTCGTCTTGCAAGCGCAGCGTGCCGAGATCGAGCGCTAACTTGTCGATGCGCCAGACTTGGCCCGGCTGGCCGTGCCGGCCTAAGCAGCGGTCGAAGGCTTGGCTGATTTGCGCCAGCGCCTCGATCTTGAGGAAGCGGGCCAGGCGATCTTGCTCGGCCCAGGCCGAGCGGGCACTGGCAAATTCGGCCTCCCAGCACAGGGTTTCGATGCGATGCGTGGATGCCCTCATGGCGCCACTTCACAAGTCTGCAGGAACGTTGCCAACGCATGGGCGCGTTGACTCAGTCGGACGCTGGCGGTAGCTTGCCTGGCAGGGTCTTCGCCGCTGGCCAGCGCCGCCTGGCAGTGGTCGATCTTGGCGATCAGCCAGGTTTGGTAGAGGCGCTCGAACTGCTTCATCTGCGCCAGGCTCAGCCACAGCAGGCGGCAATGCAGATGAGCCGGGGCGACTTGCATTGCCAGTTGGCGGGCCAGGGCGCGAAAACGCGCATCGGTGCAGCGCGCCGTCCAAGCCGGGAAGACCAGGCTGATCTGGTGGCTGAAGAAAGGCGGCAGCCTGTCGAGCTCAGCGTCTTGCTCTGGGCGTAGAAGCACATGCTCAACCAGGTGTAGGCCCTCGCACTCGCGCTGCAGCTGGCAGGCCGCTGCATGCAGCTGCAGGGCCAGGTCTTGCGCGGCAGCGAGGTCCTTGGCCTGGGCCAGCGTCAGCTGTTCATCGGGCAATTGCAGCAGCAGGCTAACGGGCCCCTGATACGTGCTCGCAAACTCAAAGTGTTCGGGCCACACGGCGGCGCGCAAGACGGCAGCTAGCTTGGGGCCACGCAAGGCCGGGATGTGCTGAATCAGGGCCGGCCAGTCGGGTGCTTGGTTCATTGGCAGATCCTGCGGCCGCAACTGGGGGCCGCGGTGACTGCCTTGGTTGCTGGCCTCGTGGCCCTGCCGGGTCACGCTCAGCTTGAGGGTGAGGGGAGCGTTGGCTTCGTTGAAGTCCAGGCCCAGCGCCTCCAGTGCTGCCATCGCGCCGCACAAGGGGCGGCTGTGGCTGTGGGCGAAGGCCAGTTGCAGGCTCATGCGTTGCTGCAAGACACTGGTATTGCTGCTGGTGCTGTTGCCGCTGTCATTGCCTTGGGCGATGGAGCGGCGGCTGTAATCGAAGGCCGCGTGCCGGCCGGCAGTGAAACGCAGCACATGGGCGGCCATCTCTTGTTTTCGGCTGAGCAGATGGGCGGCCCAGGCCTCGGGGCCGAAGTAGCAGGGTAGGCCTTGCAACTCGCTGAAATCCAGGGCCTCGCCGTGCAGGGCCAGCAGGTGATCCAGCACCCGCATCTGGCGCTCATGCCTGTCGTCAGCCGCCGCGCTGAGCTGCGCTTCCAGCGCCTCGGCCGATTCGAGGTAGAGCGAATCCATGCCCGGCAGCTCCGTATCGCGCAGAAGCGCCCACCAGTAGCTGGGCTGCGCCCCACCCGCATGGCTGTGGCCGCCGTGCCCAGTTATTGGCAATGCAGCATCTGCGACGCTGATGGCGTAGAGCTGCGGCAGGTGCTCGGCCTGCGCCTTGGCCTGCGCCAGCCATTGCTCCAGCAAGGCCAGATAGCCGGTCCACTGCAGCCGGCCCGGGCCTTGCTGCTGGTAGATATAGGGCAGCTGCTGGCTAGCTGGGTAGTAGCTGGCATGGCCATGCGCGCGCAATGCCGAGGGGGGCGTCGTGCTAGGCCCGGCTGTCTGCGCAGCCAGCGGTTGCAGCGCTTGCAGCGGCCGGCGGGCCGTCTGCACATCGCGTAGATGGCGAAGCAGGGCGTCGACGGGGAGCTGGACGCGGTTTTCTTCGCGCAAATAGGACTGATCGCTGCCTGGGCTGCCTGCGTTGGATGCACTGCCTTGGCGATAGACGCGCCAGCCTTGCAGATCGGCCGGGCTGCTGGGCCAGCGCAGGGCCAGGGCCCAGTCGCTGCCGCGCCAGTCCAGCATGGCCTCCGTCACCGTGGCGCCATCCACCCGCAGGCTCAAGCTGGGCAGGCCCGCCACACCCTCCAGCGCGCTGAGCCGGCGTGCCAGGTCGCTGAGGTAGAGCTGTGGGGCGCGCCCTTGCTGCAGGCTGGCATCGTCAATGCGACCCAGGCTCTGCGGCGGGCCTCCCTCGTCATCCGGGTCCTGCACGCCCGTGCTTGGATTGGCAGGCTGGCGCTGAGGGCGGGCGGCGATGAGGTCGTCGCAGCGCAGCATGGCCTCGCCCAGCAGATCCAGCAGGTCGCGGCTGCCTTGCACCTGAATCTGCAGGTCTATTTCCAGCCAGCGCGGGCGCAGGGCTTGCGGCAGGCCTTGCAGGTCTTCGCCCAGATTGCGTTGCGACCAGTAGGCGCGTGCCAAGCTGCGTGCTTGGGCATGGGCTTGGTCGGTAGCCGTGGGTACCGTTGTGTACGGGCTTGCGGGCTTGGCGCTCGCGCTGCCCAGCAAGCTCAGGCGCCATAGGCCCAGACCGGTGCCGCCGGCATCGCGCAGGGCGCGGATATTGAGCTGGCGGGCGCCGGGCAACATCTCATGCAGGCTGCGCTGGTAGTCGTCTTCGCTGCAGGGGCGGCAGTGCAGCACGGCAGGCGCGGGATGCAAGGCGTAGCGTTGCCAGTCCTGCGCGTTGGCAGCCTGATCCAGGCCCAGCAGCTCTGGCACGCTGCGCTCATTGCTGTAGATGTCTTCGGTCAGCGCGTAGCACATCACTTCCAGCAAGCTAACGCCGGGATCGTGCAGGTTGTAGTCGGTCCACAGCTCGCCGCTGGCGGCCTGCGCATGGGCAATGGCTTGCTGGCGCAGCGCATCGAAGCTCAGCGCGGCCGGGTCGGTAGCGCTTGGGGGCGATGTGAAATCGGCGGCCTGCGCTACAGGCGGCGGCGCAGCTTGGCGTGACCAAGGCGCTAGCCTGGCAATGCTGTTGAGGCTGCGCGTCATGGCTTGCCTCCGCGCTTGTTTTCCTCTGCCGGGGATGTTGAGGCCGAGGGTGAGTCGGCCTCTTTGCCCCCCATCAGCGGGTCGAACCAAAGCTGGGTCAGCTGCACCTTGATTTGGCGGCCTTTGCCGAAGTTGCAGGCGCTGCGGATTTCCAGCCGGTAGCGCGCGTTTTCACCACTCGTGCCTTTCCAGCGCACCTCCAGGCGGTCGCATCGGCGGCCCCACCAGGCCTGGGTCTGCCGGATGCCACGCCGGCATTGGAAGCGGCCGCGAAGCCAGTCGAAAAATTCGTCGAAGCGGCCGCCAAACCAGCCGCCACCTGGGTTGAAGGCGTTCAGCGCGATGGCGTGCAGCAAGCCGAAATGCCCACTGCCAAGGAGCCCAGCGCCGGCCACCACTTCAAAGCCCTGGCAGCCTTCCAGCTCTTCGGTCAGGGGCTGCCATTTGCCATTGGCCAGCGCGGTTTTGACCGCGTAGCTGCCGACGCGTCCGCTGCTGCGCACGGCGCCCTGCACATCCAGCGCAGCCAGTGGCTGCAGAGTGCCGATGCCGACACCTTGCTCGCGGTTCAGGCAGAGCTGGGGCTGTTCTTCATTGCCGCTGTGCAGCAGCAACTGGTCGGCATCTTTGCTCAGGCTAACGCGCCAGCGTGGCGTGGCGGGGTCTTGCTCGCGGTAAAAGCTTTGTAGGTTGTGGTAGCCGTAGGGCGCGTAGATCTCATCGCCGTTTTTGACCGATTTGCTGAAGCCCTCGTCGCTCATATTCAGCATCGAGTCGATCAGCTCGGCGAAATGCTCCTGCGTCGGCAGCTTGCCGTCTGAGAAGTAGTTCTTCAAGGTCTCGCGGTTCTTGCCTTTCATGCACCGGCCCTCCCGATGATGAAGCTGCCACCCAGGCTGAGCCGACCCAGGCCACTGACTTGCGGGCCGCGGTGGCCAGGCTCGGGCTCAAGATCGAGCTGGTGGCCGCGGGTGGGCAGGGCCAGGCTGCAATCTCTGAACGGCCTGACCACCTGGTTCGCGGCTTGCGCGGCGGTGTCACGCAGCTGGTAGTGGCCGTTGTCGTCACGCACGATTTGCAGCAGCGAGACTTGGCCCACAGTGTCGACCGCGTCTTGCGCGCGCAGATGGGCTTCAACCTCATCGCTGCGCAAACTCCAGTCGAAGCGGGCGGTAATGCCACTGGGCCGCCAGGGCGAGAGGTAGTCGCGCAAGATTTGATTGAGCTGGCGCAAGCGATCCCCGGCCTGCACGCCGCGCTTCAGACGCAGGGCGCAGCGCACCTGGATGCGTTCATAGCTGGCATTGCGCACGATGATGCGCGCGCCGGGCGCGCAGCGCTGGGCCAGGAATTGCTGGATGCGGGTGAGGGTGGCGGCGTCGAGGCGGCGCGCTTCTGTGCCGTCCTCGGCGGCGCCACCAAGGTTGACGATAGCGGCCGGCACCACGGTGACGACGATGCTGCCCGCTGCCTCAGCACCTGCGCCGGCCTGGCCCTGGGGCTGGCAGCGCAGCTTGAACACTTCGGGAAAAGCTTGCAGCACCAGACGCTCAAAATCCCAGGGTGTGCTGGCGCGGCCACGGTGGCGCAGGCGCTCAGCCGCCCGGGTGCGCAGCTGACTCAGGTCTTCCGCCGGCCGGGCGCCGAAGGAGGCCAATGGCTGCTGGATGCTATGCAGGCCCGGCAGTGGCGCGAGGCTGGCTTTGATGCTGCCGGGGGGCAGGCTGGTGTCGTCCGCGCTGGCTGGCTTGTTTGCGGAGGCAGCTGCAGCGAGGCCGTCCTGTGCCGGCACAACACGGCGCGCGCTGATGGCTTGCGCCCACAGGCCTTGCAGCGGGGCCAGGCGGTCCCGCTGGCTGTCTGCCCCCAGGCGCAGCCAGAACAGGCCGGGTGGCAGATCGGGGCATCCCTGGCTCAGGCCGCTGGGCAGATCCAACATCACCAGGCCGGTGCGCAGCAGGCCCAGTGTGCTGTCCAGCAAAATCCGGTGCGGCTCCAGCTCGCGCCAGCCCTCGCTGCACCAGGCGGCCCAGCTGAATTGGCGCGGCGCGGCCAGTTCACCGGGGCTGTCTTGCGCGGCCGTGGCTTGCAGCTGGAACAGCAGGCTCAGCACGCCGCTGGCGTCGGGCGCAGCGCCCTCCAGTGTCGGCGCGGCCAGGCCGATCAACAGCTGCCCGGCATGGGCCCAGCGTTGCAGCACCGGGCTGCCACCCTTGCTGCCCCCTAGCCCAAGGTGCAGCGGGCTCATGCCGAATGGGGTGAGGTGGATCAGCTCGCTGTTTGACGCGGTGGGCTTGATGGTTTCGGCGGCGCGATAGCTCAGGCTGAAGCCGTCCAGGCATGGGGTGTAGGGCTCGGCCGGCAAAGCTGCCGGCTGCAGGCGGCGGCCCAGCTTGGCGCGGGCGTTCTGGCTCAGCACCTCGGTCAGCAGGCGTGGGTAGAGGGTGTGTCCGAAGGCTTGTGGAGGCTCGGTCAGGCTCAGGCGGAAAAAACCTTGCTGGCTGGCGAGCTTGTAGACGAACTCTTGGCCCGAAGCCAATGGATGCGGACGATGTAGGCGCAGCAGATCGGCCTTGCTCAGCCCGAGCTGTGCACTGGCAAAGTCTGCCTTGGCGGCGTAGCCGGAGCTGTTGGCAGGGATCGCAATGCTTGTATTGCCAAAAAGTGCTTGCGGCGGGGTCAATGCCTCTCGCCAGCGCCCACCTGAGAGTACGCTGAGCTGGCATCTGAAGCGCTCCGCATCCCAGGGGCCATCGGGGTAGCCTTGGTAGTGCGCCGACAGATCCAGGCGATTGCCGACGCTGGGCAGGCCGCTCCAGTGCAGGCTCAGTGTCAGGCTGTCCAGCGGCTTGCTGAGCAGTTCTCGGTGGCTGAAGACCAGATAGTCGCTGTGCTTGGGCAGCGGCCCGAACGGTTGGAAGGGTTTGCTGGGGTCCAGGCGGCCGAGCTGGTTATGCAACTGCAAATTGCGCAGGTCGCTGGCCTGCACTTGCAAGTCCACCAACTCCAGTTGCAGCTGCTGCATCAGGCTGGCGCCGAACATACGGCTTTGGTTTTGCAAGTGCAGCTGCAGCACCGGCAGTGCCGGCCAACCGGCGCCGTGCTTCTCGGGCACGCAGGCGCATAGCGGCGGCTGATCGGGGCGCAAGCTCAAGGTGAAGCAGATTTGCCCGGCGGCTGGCGGCTGCTGAGGCCTTGTCGTCTTTGCTTTCTTATCCCCATCCGGCTTCTTGTGTTCGGCGGGCTGCAGGCCGACGAAAAACTCGTCATCGATGCGCAGCCAGCCCTCGGGCACGCTGACCTGGGCTTGCCACATGCCGCGCAGCAGACGCTCAAAGATCAGCTCGCGTTGCGGCGCTGGCGCCGGCGCTCTAGCGCCAGATGGCGTTTCAGCCGAGCCCCCAGGCGCCCCGGCGGCCCGCGTGCGCAAGGGGAAAAGCAGCGAGAGCGGATCGTCCACATCCACCTCCGCGCGCGCACTCTGCGCCAAGACCTCTCGCACATGGGCTTGCAGCTCGCTCAAGTCCGCGCCTGCCAGCGTCATGCCTGGGTCGCACAGCCAAGCGGCCAGCAAGCGGCCCAGCGCCTGGTACAGCTCGGGCGCTTGTTCGCACGCATGGCAGCGCGCCAGCAGCGAGGCGAGCCCGCCCTCGCTTTGCGCTGGGTGGCGCAGGCGCAAACGCACTTCGATGTCACGCTGCCCTTCGCTCAGTGCCAGCAAGGGCGAAGCAATCGCCAGACCCTGGCGGGCATCAACCGCGCCCGGCCCCTTGGCGCCGCCCAGCACGGGCCAGCTCGGCGCGCGCGGCTGCGCAGCATCACTGGGGCTTGACAGTGGAATGTCGGTGGCCACCGCGCGGGTGGCGTAGCCGAACTCCAACTCGGGCGAGATCATGGGGCTGCTCTCCAGCCGCAGGGTCAGCAGGCGCGCTACATGCAGAGTGCTCAACTCCAGGGCTTGCTCGGCTTGGTAGAGTGGGGCCTGGCCGGCGGCGTTCTTGGTGGCGACGAAGAGCGTGTCCGGCGTGATCTCCACCGGCTTGGCGAAGCGCGGGTCACGGCTCAGGATCAGGTGCACCCGGTCGGGCTCGGCCGGGCGCAGCGCAAAACCCAGGCGTTCGCGGTAGTAGAAATCGGTCAGCCTCTCCCCAAAGCGGTTGAGCGGCGCGCGGCTGCGCTGAATCAATTGCAGATGCGCCAGCAGCAAGCCCATGGCAGGCTCATGCCGCCCGCTGCACAGGCTGACGGGCAAGGCAGCCTCAGCCAGGTGGGCGAACTGGCGCAGCGCCCGGCACAAGCCCAGCCAGAGCTGGCGCAGATCGCGCTGCGCTGAACTCGCGCTGCCGCTAGCGCTTGTCGGCGGCTTGCTGATGGCCGGCCAGTTGCGTTGCCAACTGGGGTGTAGCGCCAGCAGTGCGGACTCGGCCTCGCTCTCTGGCTCTTGCTGCAACTCGGCATGGGCCAGGGCCGCGGCCAGCAAGGGACCGAGGTCCACGCTGATGCGCAGCTGCATGGCCTGATTGAGCGCCAGTTCGGGCGCTTGCGTTTGCAGGCTGTGGCACCAGCGGTTGATTTGCTGGATCAGGCCCAGGCAATGCTGCCACTGCTGGGTCGGCGCAATCCAGGCAAAGTCGGCCAGCACACGGGCCTCCAGGCGCTCGATCTGAAAGGCGGCAATCTCGGCCAGGATGAAGCTGCTGTCCTGCGCCAGCGCCTCGGCCCAGCTGCCGCCGAGATGGCCACGGCCATCGGCAAAGGCGAGCTGCCCGGCTTGCAGCAAAGCCAGTCGCAAGCGAAGCGCCATCGGCCACTCATCCGGGCAGAAATATCCGGGCAGCAGCGCGGGGCTGAGTCGCTCGTCTTGTTGGGTGCCCGCGCGCATGCTGTGCGTACTCGCGGACTAGACCGCCCGCACCGGGTTGGAGGCCTGGTCCAGATACAGCGGGTAGACCAGATTGTGGCGGGTGTTGGTGCTGCGCACCCGGTAGATCAGCTGCAGCTGCAGGCAGGCCCAGTCTTGCTCGGAGATATGGGCGTCGATCTGCTCCAGCTCCACCCGGGGCTCGAAAAACATCACGGCTTTTTGCAGCATGTCCTTGGCTTCGGTGAGGGTCTGCTCATTGAGTTCTGCAAACACCAGGCGGTGCAGATAGGTGCCGTAGCTGGGCTGCATGACCCGCTCACCACAGCGGGTGGCGAGCAGGATGCGCAAGCTCTCCTGAATGTCTTCCAGGTCCTCCACCATCAGCACCGCTCGCTTGGCGTCAAAGCGTGGCGGGAAGCTCCATCCGCGGCCCAGAAACGACATCACTAACCTCCAATCATGACGGTGAAGCAACCCAGCGCCACATTGCCGCCATGGGCCGTCGGGTCGCCAACGCGGGCGGCCGGCTTGGAGCCGATCATGACCGTGGTGGAACCCATCACGATGCTGTCCGGTGGGCCCACGCAAACCGCGTTGTCGCCGACCACCGCCGCCGGCAATTTGCCGATCAAAACGGTGGGCACGCCGGGTCCGATGACCGGGCCGCCGACATGCGGAATCGGCGGCAGGCCGGGTGTTTGCATGGGGCAGACGTGCATATCGGTGAGGCGGGCGGCGGGTGGCATGGCTGGGCTTTGCTTCGTCGTGCTTCAGTTGATCATCACCATGGCACCCTTGACGGTGGTCTGGCCGCTGGCCGACAGCTCGGCGGTGGCCGTGCCCTTGAGCGAGGCGCCCACCTGGGCTTCGGCGGCGATATTCAGGCCGTCCAGCTTGATGTCCGTCTCGGCCTTGATGCTGACGCCTTGATTGGCCGTGAGCTGGATGTTGCCCTTGGCGCTAAGACTGATGTCCTTGGGGCTGTCGAGCGCGATGCCGGCGCTGGAGAGCTTGACGGTATTACCGTTCTGGTCTTTGAGCAGAATGCTCTTGTCCTTGTCGTCCAGCACCATCTGGTTGCCGCCCGGGGTGCTGAGAGTGATGATCTTGTCTTCCTCATTGAATTCGAACTTGTGCTTGCAGCGTGTCACCAGGGCCTTGGTATTGTTCTCAGCGGCCAGGGCGTAGGGCGGAGCGTTTTTGCTGCTGTAGAGGCTGCCCAGCACCACGGGGTGGCTGGGGTCGTTGTTGAAGTGGGCCAGCACTACCTCGTCGCCCACCTCGGGCAAAAAGAAGCTGCCGAAGCCGCTGGAGGCATGGAACTGCAGCAGCCGCGCCCACACGCCTTCGGTAGTGGCTTGCATGGTGGGCAGCTTGACCTGGATCTTGTTCTCGCCTTCCGGGTCGCCGTCAAGCTTGAGCACCACGCCGGTTTGCAAGCCGCTGACGCCGGGCAGCAGGCCGGCATTGGGCATGTCCATCACGTCCGGGCGGCTGGCATGCCAAGTGGGCGCCAGGCCGAATTCGGCGCTGCTGATCCAGTTGCCATCACTCAAGTCATGCTGCACCGCGCTGACGAAAACATCGCCGTTGAAGCGCGCGCCAACGCCCGCCAGGGTGATCAAGCAGCCCGGCACGGCCAGGGCGCTGCCCTGAAAGCGCATCTGGCCGCAGATGCGCGCCAGGCCTGCTTTGCTCTGCACCGCTTTGCTCCAGGCGTTCAGTTCGTCCTGGCTGCGCGCCGCGCAACTTTGCAAGGCCAACTTGGCTGGGGAGGCCACCTTGGCCAGCGTCTTGCTGTCGAGATCGCCTTGGGCATTGAGGGCTTGGGGCTTGGCATCATCGCTCTGCACCAGGGCTTGCGCCTTGGGGTCCCAGGCGCTGCACTGCACGGCGCTCCATTGGCGGCGGGCGTCGATGTCGGCATCCAGCTCAATCAGGTCTTGGCCCCAGGTCAGGCACAGCACCGGCGTGCTGCTGGTGTCGGGCTCCGCCACTTTGACCTTGCCGGCCTGCACATTGACCAGCCAGCCCAGCGCATCGGCGCGGGCCAGCATGAAGTCCCAGTCGCTGCAGTGATATTGCACGATCTCTTTGTGGGTGATCGCGCTGCTGCTGACATCGGCCAGCAGGCCGGCACTGCTGATCAGGCTTTGCAAGATGTCGGCATCGTTTTGGTCCACATAGTTGGCGCTGCGGCGATTCAGGCTCATCTTGCAGGCAGCGTCGCGGCATTCGACCACCAGGCGGCAGTCGTTGTTGCTGCTGATCTTGAGGCCGTGGCGCACCACGATGCCGCTGAAGATGGACGCTTCCTGGTCGCCATAGCCGCAGCTGATCTGGATCGCCGTGCCTGGCTTGAACAGCTCGCCATCGCTGAGCGGGCTTTTGTTCTTGGCCATATCGCCGTCGGCCAGCACCAGGCGCGCCCAGGGCAGGGCATTGAGGGCATGGCGCACGCTCAGCGAAATCAGGGCCAGGTCTTGCTGCACCTCGCCGGCGCAGCTGACGCTGATACGCAGCGGGCCTTCGGCATCGAGGAGGGGCGAGGGCGCGCTCATGCTGGGGCTCGGGCTCTTGCTTCAGGCCAGCGGCGGAAAGTGAAGACGGGTGCCAGGGGCGATGCGGCGGAACTCACGCAGGCCGTTGAAGCGGGCGACTTGCGGGTAGTAGCGGCTGTCGCCGTAGATGCGCAGGCATAGCAAGGGCAGGGTATCGCCTTCCACCACCTCCACCGTGTGGCTGAGGTCGGGGCTGGAACGGTTGGCGCGCAGTTGCCCTTCGGCTGCCGACACAAAGCCCAGAAAGGCCAGCTGCGCTCTGGCCCGCAGCGGCGCGCCGCCGGGGCTGAACAAGGTGTACTGGGTGCTGATGGACTGCAGGCGGCCGTAAAAAATCAGCGTGCCCCAGAGCAGCTGCACATGGTTGGGTTCGTGGAACTCGCCGTTGTAGTTGTAGATGATGCGGGACATGGCCTCGATCTGCCCGGCCACATCCCTGGGCACATCGCTGCCTTGTGGGTGCGGCACTACGCCGGTGCCATCAAAAACGACCTGGAAGCTGATGGTGTCGGGGTTGACTGCATTGAAGCGGCCGGGGTTGCCCACCTGGCCCGGCGTGCGCGTGGTGTTGTAGCAAATGCTGCGCTGGTGGGTGAATTCGGCTGGGTTGATCACCAGTTTGTAGAACTTCTTGTCCTCGACATAGACCTTGCCGTCCTTGCCCACCGAACACCGAGTGATGGACAGGGGCTGCTTGGCACCCGAGGCGGGCAGGGCGGTGGCGGCCATGGGGTCAACGCTCCCGCAGCTCTTGCAGATGGCTGCTCAGCCAGCGCCGGCATTCGGCCAGGATTTCTTGCTTGAGTTGTTCGCGTTCGTCGCAGCCTTGCGAGTCCAGCCCGCCGCAAGTGTCTGACTTGGGCGCAGCCTCATCCCCCGCGTCTTGCGGGGATTCAACGCGAGCCTTGAGCAGCAGTTGGCGGACTTCGATAGGCATGGCTTTGAATTGGCTAAGGTTTCTCTTGCTCGGTGGCGCGGTTCAGGTTGAGCTGCAGTACTGATAGGCCAGTTCGATCTGCTCGATGGCGGCCTCATTGCTGGTCGAGTTGAAGGGGTCGATATCCCAGCGTACCGGATAGGCATTGCGGCACCACCACACCAGCAGCGGGTCGCCGGCGGCGTTGATCAATTGCACCTTCACGCTGGCCAGCTTGATCGGTTCGTTCAATCCGCCTTCGAGCACCTTGAGGCACCATTTGACGAAGGGGGACTGGCGATCGATCAGGCCACGCTTGAGCTTGAGGCGGCGCGCTTTGGGGGCGGCGGGCAGTTGATGGACGAAGCGGTTCTCGCCCCCCTCGGCCACGTCTTCCGTCTCTAGGCTTTGCTCCAGGCCGGACACTTCTTGAAATGAAGACTGCACGGCCGAGCCCGCCTCGGGCAGGCCGAAGAACTCGACCTTGAATGCGAAGGCGACTGGCAGGTCCTGCAGCGAGGCGGCAGGACCGCTGCCCTTGGCGGCGGACGGCTTGGTGGCCATGCGCGGATCAGCCGTTGGCGATGGTCAGGCCTTCATGGGCGATCTCGATCGATTCGACCGCCACCTCATTGCCCTCGGCCTTCAAGTCGGTGCCGGTGACCTTGGTGGGCCAGGCATTGTTGAGGGTCCAGACCATGGTGGGCGCGCCGGCTTCGTCGAGCAGGCTGATGGTCACCGGCACGCGCTTGATGGTGTTCATCTTGATGGAGTTGAACCAGTCCCAGAACTTGTTGTCAGACTTGAACACGCCCTTCTTCATCGTGACATTGCCGAACTTTTTCAGCCCCGGCATCTTGATGGCCGAGAACACCGGGCTGTCGCCATGCCGGTATTCGATGGGCTGGGCTTCGGCGTCCAGACCGGACACCTCTTCAAAGGACATCACCGCCGAATCCCACTTCACTTGGAAGTAGAACTTGGGCAGGGGCCAGACATTGGTGGATTGCTTGCTTCCGTCATCAGCCATGATTTGCTCCGCGAAGTTTTCTTGAATGCTGTTCTATGGGGCTTATGCGGCTCGTCTTGCTCAGCCGCGCTCTGGTCGGGCGGCCAAACTTTGGATGAGCTCGCACGCACCCGTGCAGGGTCTTAGGACTTGGGCATCTGTTGCTGGAATGTGATTTCGATGAACTCGGCCGGCCGCACCATAGCCACCAGCACGGTCACCCGCAAAATGCCTTCCAACACATCGTCGGGCGTCATGGTCTCGCCCAGGCCGACGTGCACGCTGAAGGCGTCCTCCGGCACGGCACCCATCAAGCCGCCGCGCTTCCAGATACTGGTCAGGAAGTTGGTGATCATGCTTTTGATGGTGACCCAGGTATTGGCCACATTGGGCTCGAACACCATGGCCTTGGCCGCCAGGCGGCAAGACTCCTCCAACATGATCATGGTGCGGCGCACATTGATGTAGCGCCAGTCCAGGCTATTGCCGTCCAGGGTACGGCCACCCCAGACCAGCACGCCCTCGCCGATGAAGCTACGGATGGCATTGATCGACTTGCCTTGGGCCGTGACGTTGAGGTCCTCCTGGTCCACCGCCGAGATGCTGACCGTGGGCGAGATCACCCCATTCAGGCTGACATTGGCCGGCGCCTTCCACACGCCACGGGTGTTGTCCACCATGGTGTAGACCCCGGCCATGGCGGCACTGGGGGCGAGGATATTGAGCTGGCGGCGGATCTCGGTGAGTATGGTGTTGAACACGCCGCTGGCATTGGCCAAGGTCTTGTTCAGAAGGGCGTGGCGTGATTCCACCGCGGCGGCCAGCTCTGCCGTCGTCAAGGGGCAAGGCAGCAGGGCCTCGGCCTCGTCCCAGGCCTTGGCGGCAGCGTCCTGGGCTGCAGCGTCACCGCCGTCGGCCTTGGCCTTGTCGATGGCGGCCTGGCGGGCCGGGTCTTGCAAGGTGTTTTCCACTGCACTCAGGGCCAGCTTGGCGGCCTCGGGATCACCGGCTGCGGTGAGGGCAGCCTGGGCCTCGGTCACGGCGGTGGCGGCGGCGCTCGTTTCCTCGGCCGTGGGGGCGGGCTCGGTCCTAGCGGCCAGCGCGGCTTGGGCCGCCTTGGCTTCATCCAGCGTTTTTTGTGCGGCCTTGGCTTTTTCGATGATGGTCTTGTAGCGCAGGGCAGCGCGTTCGGTCTTGGCCAGATCGGCGGTGATGCCTTCGATGGCGTCAAACAGTGAGCGCTGCTGCGGCTTGCTGGCGTCCGGGCGCGCGTCGGGAAGTTTCAGCTCGGCACGTAGCAACTGTTTGACGGTGGCGGCACTGCTGTTGGCGATGTTTTCAAAGCTGAGTTCCTTCTCGCCCACCACACCGGTATTGAGCCAGGGGTAGTAGGCCGAGGCGAAATTGAGGAAGTTGATGCCCAGGCTGTTGCGGAACTTGGCCACCGGGTCGCCGTCGGGCTCCGGGCTGTTGCGGGCCTTGTCACCGCCCCAGACATCCAGAATGGCAACCCGGTTGCGCATGCGGTCGCCGCAATGCGAGAGCATGGCTTGCTGGATGGCGGTGCAGGTGTCCCGGTCGAAGCGAACCGCCTCGGGAATCACCAGCATGGTGGGCTCTTGCTCCTTGAGCAACTCGTCGATGCCAGCGGTGAAGGCATCGGCATCCAGCTCTTGGGTGTAGTTGCCCACCGAGACGATGTAGCAGGCGCCGCCATTGTTTTGGAAGAAATGGCGCAGAGCGTTGTAGAGGCCGTAGTCCCCGCCCTTGCTGCCCTTGACCTTGCTGAGCACGTAGCCGGCGGCGCTTTTGGGGTCGTCAGCCCTGGTCTCGGCACTGAAGTGGCTGTCCTCGCCGGCGGCAACGGCCTTGACCTCAAACAGCGGCTTGGGCGGACCACCGAAATACTGGGCATATTCGCCCATGGAGCTGATGCGCCAGGGCTTCATGCTCAGGGGCGTGTTGTGGTTGTCGGCCTTTTCCGTGTAGCCGATGAAGGCCGGCACGGCCGTGGCCACTTCGACCACGGAGTTGGGAAAGGCATTCTTCTCGACGATATAGACGCCAGGCGTCTTCATTGCAGCCATCTTGATCTCCTGGTTCGGTGGGCGGGCGACTGTTTAGCGCTGTACAAAGATTTCACTGACTGGCCAGCGGTGGCCTCGGTTGAACTCATAGCTCAGGGTACGCGGGCTGGCACAGGGTAGGCGTGCCAGCAAGCGGCGTGGTGGGTCCACGCCGACATCGTGTAGCTCGAGCCTTAGGCTTGGGCGTTCACACATCGGCAAGCGCTTACGCGAGCGAAAGACCTGCGCCTGTCGACCATCGGGCAGGCGCTCTGGCGCGCCGGCTGCGAAGCGCACGCGCTGATCGGCGTCCAGCAGTTGCAGCCGATGATCACTCCAATCGCCCACGAGCAAGAATTTCCAGATGCTGCGCCTGGCCTTGATGGTGAGTTGCTGGCGGTTGTCGGCCAAGCTTTGAAGCCAAGCCTCAAAGTCTTGGATGCCCGGCTTGACCAGGGGCAGGCGCAACTGCAGCAAGGGCAGGGCTTCGCTGTAATTGGAAAAGTTGCGGTCGCGCGATGCCAGGGTCCAACACAAATCATGCGCCGGGCGCTCCGCCCAGATCGCCTGCAAACAAGTGCTGGGGGCTAGCAGCGTGAGTGACTGGGCATTGCTGCGCATCACCAGTTGGTGGCGGGCGATCAGGGCTTGCGCGCATTCGCAAGGGCGGAATTCGAGGTCGCGGGTCTGGCCGGCGGGGAAGTATTGGTGGGCTACCTGCGCCTGGGCCAGCACCTGGTAGCTGAGCATGCGATCGCTCATGACAGTCCCCGCGTCTGGGTTTGGTGGATAGGCGTTTCGCGCAGCTCAATCTGCTGCGAGTCCATGCTGACCATGCGGACCCGGTATAGCACCGAAGGTAGATAGCGGCCGCTGTGAATGCCCCACAGGCTGTGCATTTCGGAGCTGCTGAGGTTTTCGATATTGAGCACCAGGCGCTCCAACCTTTCGTCCAACTCGGGCGTGTTCTGGTGGTCGATCACCGGTTTGCCCTGAAAAAAGCTGATCGCGCTGGACAAGAACTTGAGCGCCTCGGGATAGTTGTTGCCGCTGAAGTTGGCGGCGCACATCACCAACAAGTTCAGGTAGACCGGGTCGGCACTCCGTAACTGGCTATTGATGCTGACTGATGGTCCAACCCGGTGGGCCATGGTGTCGCGCTCTACACCGGCAAGAAACAGCACCAGCTTGTTGGCAACTTGCGGGACCAAGGCGCCGCTTTGCTCATGCAGGTTGGACAGCACGGCCAGATCATCTGGCACCTGGTAGCGCAGGCGCAGATGCTGATTGAGTTGGCCGGCCATTTGGCCGAGTGCGGCATCGATCATGATGGGCACTAGCCTAGGCTCTTCGCGTTCCGCCCGCCATCGGCCGCAGGCTGAATTTGCATCAGCAAAATGCTGATCGCGTAAACCCTGAACTGAACGCGGCGCTGGCTCAGTGGCGGCTTAGTGGCTGCTCAATTCGGCCTTGAGCGCGGCCGCACCGACTCCAGGCTGGACAAGCCCTCACGCAGTGCAAAGCGCGTCAGTTCGGCTATGCCTTGGATTTTGAGCTTGGCGAAGACATGCTCGCGATGGGTGGCCACCGTCTTGGCGCTGAGATGCAAGTGAAGGGCAATCTCTTGGGCCGAATAGCCCTCGGACAGCAGCTGCACCATCTCGCGCTCGCGCGGCGTCAGCAGGCCGCAACTGGGTCGTTGTTGTGCTTCTTCTGGGGCTTGGGCTTGTTGCAGGTTCTTGAGCACGGCGTCCAGCAGCTCGCCGCTCAAGAAAAGCTGCTGTGCCATGACCCGGCGGATGCCACGGGCCAGCTCGTCAAAAGAGTTTTCCTTCAGCACATAACCATTGGCGCCTGCGTCCAGCGCTGCGCGGACCTGGGTGATTTGCGAGTGCACCGACAAGCAGAGCATCTTGCAGGCCAAATGTTCCTGGCGGATGCGCCGCATCGCCTCAATGCCGTTCATGCACGGCATGGCTATGTCAATCAGCAGTACATCGGGTTCGAGCTCTCTGGCCAAGCGCAGCAACTCCATGCCGTCGCGTGCCTGGGCTACCACCTCGAGATCGGATTCACGCTCCAGCAGGGAGATCAGGCCTTCGCGCACGATGTGATGATCATCCGCGACGATGACGCGGATCTTCATGGCGGCGTGCCCGCTGCTAAGACCGCAGGTGTCCAGCTGACGCGCGCGTGCACGCTGCCGTCGGCCGCTTGCCGCCAGCGCAGGCGCGCGCCAATGGCTGACAAACGAGCCTGCGCCAGACTTAAGCCCATGGGTCTATGAGCACTCTCACCCGGCCACCCTGGGCCATTCGGCTCAGGGTCGGCGCGCCGGCCCTGGCTGCTGATCTTGAGACTCAGGCCCGGGCCACGTCCGACCAAGCAGGCCGCGACGCTGCCCGGTAGTCCATGCTTGCATGCGTTGAGCAGCAATTCCTGGCCGACCTCCAGCAGCGCCAAATTGACTTCATGCGGCAGCCGTGCCAGTGGCGCGGCAATCGTCAGTCGAATGGCGTGACCGCAGCCCTGGCTGAGCCGCGCCGCGCTGAGCTGAAGCTCTCGCGCCAGGTCGTCCACCGGCAGCAGTGCTTGTGCCGGTAAATCCTCCAGGCGCTGCAGCAGGCCGCGTGTGGTCTGAAGGGCTTGTTGGACCAGATGCTGCACTTGATCAAGGCCGCTGGTAGCAGGAGTGCTGGGCGGATGCTCGCGCAGCAGGCGCAATTGAATCAAGGCCAAGCTGAGCAACTGGGCCAATTCACCGTGCAGTGTCTGCGCCAATTCGCAGAGCTGCTCTGGCGCCATGGGCGAGGCGGCACCCAAGCTGTCGGCGCTGATTTTTTGCGCATGTGGCAATGCAGCCTTCATCGAGTTTCCGCCCTCCCAAGCGCATCACCAGCGCTGGAGCGGCGAGCGTAAAAGCCTTTGCGTCAGCCCGTCAAGCTGTCAGAACTTGCAGCAGATGGAATGCCGCACTGCCGTCAAACTGCCGGGTTAGCCTGCAGCGCCCTGCAAAATCCGGCCTGTTTCATGGGGAAAGAGGCCGCTGAGGCGCCCAGTAGTCAGGTGCTTGGCGCAGCCGATGGCGGTGGCGATTAGGCGCCCGGGGTCAGTTCTTGCCAGTACCCATCCCTAGCTTGAATGATGCGGTGTACCGGCCCCTGGACCCCAGGCGCATGGTTGGCATCAGTTCTGCTTTTGATGTAGCTTGGCATGCACCCGTTGCGTGGCCTTCCACACGCCCACCAAGACCAAGGGGATGGCCAGGCCCACGACCAGGTCGGGATTGACCGGCAGGCCGGCGCTGTGCAGGGCCTCGGCGCCGTAATGAATCAGGCTGACCATGTAGTAGCTGATGGCGGCGATGGACAGGCCTTCCACGGTGGTTTGCAAGCTGAGCTGCAGCTCTTGCCCGCGCGTCAGCTTGGCCAGCAGCAGCTGGTTCTGGGCCTCGGCAGCAATGTCCACCCGGGTGCGCAGCAGGCCGCTGCTGCGCTCGATGCGCTGTGACAAGCCGGCCAAGCGTTGCGCCGTGGCGGCCACGGTGGCAATCGCCGGAGATTGCCGGCGTTGCATGAACTCGCCCAAGGTTTGTGTCCCCGAAATCGGCTTCTCGCGCAACTCCACCAAGCGCTGCATCACCAGGGTGTTGTAGGCCTGGGTGGCGGAAAAGCGATACGCATGCTCGGCGGTGGCGCGCTCTACACCCGCGGCAATGTGGATCAAGGTGTCCAGCAAATCGGCCTCCGAGGCGCTGCGGGCTTCGAGTTTCTGCGTCACCTCGGCCAGGCCGGCCTCGGCTTCGGCCAGCAATGGGCCCAGGGCCTTGGCGACCGGCAGGCCGCGCAAGGCCATCAGGCGGTAGATTTCTAGCTCCAGCAGGCGTTGCGAGATGCGCCCGGCCCGGGTGGGCGAGGTGCCGGGCGGCGCCATCACCAGCATGCGCTCGAAACCATTGGGGCGCAGGGCCAGATCGGTCACCACCATCGAGTGGCCGTGGCCCAGCAGCGAGGCCACCACGGTGCGGCCGCCAAACCAGGCCGAGGCCAGGTCCAGGGCAGCTTGGGGCACGCTGATGTCTTGCTCCAGCATCACCAGTTTGACGGCGGCCACTGTGCGGCCGGGAATCTGGCTCAGCCACTCGGCATCCACCACCAGGCTGGATAGCCATTCCACCTCATCCGCGCGCGCCGCCAGCACCGCCTGCGGGGGCAAGGCTTGCACGACGGCATAGCGGGTGAACTCGCTGTGGCGCTCCCACTTCAAGGTGTAGCCGCCGGTGCGCAGGCGCAGAAAGTTGTCGTTCAGTGCATCGAGGGTCAGGTCTTGCTGGCCGGGCAGGCGCTTGAGGTGAGCCCATTCGTCGGTACGCGACACACCCTCGTTGAGCACCGCCACGCAGACCACCAGGGCCGGCAGGCGGATGCGCGCCGAGGGGCGCGCGTGGACTTCGTTGTGCAAGATCACCCGCAAGGGGTCATCGGCCGGCAGGCTGCGGCGAGGCGCTTGGGTCGACATGGCGGGCTGCTTTCATAGAGGCCCGCTTTGACGCCCCTCCGGAAAAGAGAAGGAGGGGCGCCGCCACTAGGCCAGGTTTCTAAGCTCTCTCAAGGCAACCGACACCATAGCAAGATCCACGCCCTTGGCTTCGCTGAGCTCGCTGAGCAGGCGTTGGGCGCGCTCCAGCGCGTCGCCGCTGCGCTGCTCCCACTCACCCAGCAGCAAGGCAGCGTCGCCCTGCGCCTTGCCGTGCAGCACATCGCTGGCAATGCTGCGCTGCAGCCCGGCCAGGTCGTCGCCCAGGGCCATCTTGGCCTGGGCCTGCCAGTAGCTGGCGGTGGGCAGGGCGTCGATTTGCTGGCTCAGGCGTGCCAGACCCAGGCGCTGGCCCAGGCTGGCGTGCACATCGGCCACTTCCTGCAGCGGGCGCCCGGTGGCGTCGGCAATCTCGGCGATGTCCAGGGCCGCGAACAGGCTTTCCGCCTGCAGCACGGCCTGGGCCACGGCGCTGGGCACGCCGGCCTCCACCCAGGCTTGGGCGCGGCTGGCGTGGCCCACGCTGTCACCCAGGCGGGCGCGCAGCACTTCCACGGCCGGGGTGAAGCGGGCGAACACCTGCTCCATCGGCTCGTTCAGTCGGCGCGAGCGCAGGAACCAGGTGGTGGCATGGCTGCCCAGGCGGCCCAGCTCTTCGATCATTTCGGCCTGCACCGCGTCGGGCACCTTATTGTCCAAAGCCTCGATCTGCAGCCACAGCGGCACATAGCCGAAGACCTCACGGGTGGCCAGGTAGGCACGCACGATTTGCGCCGGTTTGGCGCCGGTGGATTCACTCAAACGGTGCACAAAGGTGGAGCCGACCCGGTTCAACATGCTGTTGAGCACATGGGTGACGATGATCTCGCGCTTGAGCGGGTGGCGAGGGATGTAGCCGGCGAATTTCTCCCGCAGCTGAACGGGGAAGTAGCGTTCCACCGCGGTGCCGATCCAGCCGTCCTCGGGCAGGTCTGAGGCAATCAATTCGTCCGACAGCCACATCTTGCTATAGGCCAGCAGCACGGCCAGCTCTGGCGTGGTGAGACCTTGACCGCGTGCCTTGCGCTCCTCGATCTGCTCATCGGTGGGCAGGAACTCGATGGCGCGGTTGAGCTGACCCTTGCGTTCCAGAAAGCGGATGAAGCGGGCTTGTTGCTCGATCATCTGCACGCCCTGGCGATGTGCGATCGACAGCGCCTGGGTCTGGAAGTAGTTGTCGCGCAGCACCAGGCTGGCGACCTCTTCGGTCATTTGCGGCAGCAAGGTGTTGCGCTGCTTGAGCGTCATCTCGCCGTCACCCATGGCCATGCCCAGCAAGATCTTGATATTGACCTCGTGGTCGGAGGTGTCGACGCCGGCCGAGTTGTCGATGGCGTCGGTGTTCAGGCGCACCCCATTCAAGGCCGCTTCGATGCGGCCGCGCTGGGTGGCGCCCAGATTGCCACCTTCGCCCACCACCTTGCAGCGCAGCTCGGCGCCGTTGATGCGCAAGCTGTCGTTGGCGCGGTCGCCCACCTCGGCATGCACTTCGCTGGCGGACTTGATGTAGGTGCCGATGCCGCCGTTGTAGAGCAGGTCGGCGGGGGCTTTAAGGATGGCGCTGAGCAAGTCATTGGGCGCCAGGCGGTCGGCGCTGATGCCCAGGGCGGCTTGGGCCTGGGGCGAAATCGGAATCGATTTTTCCGAGCGTGCCCAGACACCGCCACCGTCCGAAATCAGGCTGGCGTCATAGTCCGTCCAGGCCGAGCGCGGCAGTTTGAACAAGCGCTCCCGCTCGGCAAAGGAAACGGCTGCATCCGGGTTCGGGTCGATGAAGATATGGCGGTGGTCAAAAGCCGCCAGCAAGCGGATGTGCTTGGACAGCAGCATGCCGTTGCCGAACACATCGCCCGACATATCGCCCACGCCCACCACGGTGAAGTCGGTGCTTTGCGTGTCGACGCCGAGTTCGCGGAAATGGCGTTTGACGCTTTCCCAGGCGCCGCGCGCGGTGATGCCCATGGCCTTGTGGTCATAGCCCACGCTACCCCCGGAGGCAAAAGCATCACCCAGCCAGTGGCCGTATTCGGCGCTGACGGCGTTGGCAAAGTCAGAGAACGTAGCCGTGCCCTTGTCGGCCGCCACCACCAGATAGGGGTCGTCCTGATCCTTGCGTACCACATGCGGGGGCGGCAAGACCTGACCCCCGGCGAGGTTGTCGGTCAAGTCGAGCAGGGCGCGCAGATAGTCTTGGTAGCAGGCCACGCCTTCCTTCATAAAGGCTTCGCGGTCAGACGAAGGTGGTGCTTTCTTCAGCACAAAGCCGCCTTTGCTGCCGACCGGCACGATGACGGTGTTCTTCACCATCTGTGCCTTCACCAGACCCAGCACCTCGGTGCGGAAGTCCTCCGGCCGGTCCGACCAGCGCAGCCCGCCGCGGGCCACCTTGCCGCCGCGCAGATGGATGCCTTCGAAGCGCGGTGAGTAGACAAAAATCTCGAACAGCGGCCGCGGCGCCGGCAAGCCGGGCACGGCGGCCGAGTCGAACTTGAAGGACAGGAAGCTGCGGCGCGGCCCGGCATCGCCGCTATGGCCCACCCCGGTGCGCCAGAAGTTGGTGCGCAACGTGGCTTGAATCAAAGCCAGCAGTTGGCGTAGCACCCGGTCTTCTTGCAGATTGCTGACCTTCTCCAGCGCCCGCTCAATGCCATTGACCTGGGCGGTGGCGCCCAGTTCATCATGGGCTTGCGGGTCGAAGCGCAGCTTGAACAGCGTCACCAACATGCGCGCGATGCGCGGGTGCGCCGCCAGCGTGGCTTCGATGGCCGATTGCGACAGCGCAAAACCGATCTGGCGCAGGTATTTGGCGTAAGCGCGCAGCACCACGATTTCGTCGCTGGCCAGGCCAGCGCGCAGCACCAGGCGGTTGAAATCGTCGTTCTCCACCTCGCCCTTGAAGACGCGGGCAAAGGTGTCTTCGAACAGGCGGGCCAGGGCTTCGGGTTCGATCTCGTCCGAGACCTGGGCTTGCAGCTCAAAGTCGTGCACCGAAATCTGCGCGGCGGATTCGTCGCCGCTGCTGATGCGGTGGTTGTGCTCGCTCAGCACCCGCACGCCCATATGCTCCAGCATGGGCAGGCTGTCGGACAGCACCACGGCCGCGCCGCGGTGATAGACCTTGAAGCCCAGCGTGCCGGGTTGCGCGCCCAGCGGGCGGTAGAGCGCCAGGGCCAGGGGTTGCGCAGCGGTCAGGCTGGCGATCTTGATCGCGTCCGGCACGGCGGCGCGGGCGCTGACGCGCTCGCGGTAGCCCAGAGGGAAGCCGCTGGCCCAGCGCTTGAACAGCTCGATGCCGCGGGCCTCGCCCTCGGCGTCGATCAGCGCGTCGCGCAAATCGTCATCCCAGCGGCGCGCGGCGGCGGCCAGCTTGGCTTCGACTTCCTTTCGGTCATATTGCGGCGTTTGGCCCGGCGTGGTGCGCACGGTGAAGTGGATGCGGGCCAGCACGGCGTCGCTGAGTTGCACATCGAACTCGGCGCTGCTGCCCTTGAGCACGGCCAGCAAAATGGCCTGGAACTTGATGCGCAGATCGGTGGAATAGGCCTCCCGCGGCACATAGACCAGGCAAGACACAAAGCGCTCAAACGGGTCATGGCAGACGAAGAGGCGCAGGCGCTGACGCTCGCCCAGGGCCAGGATGCCCAGGGAGGTCTCGAACAACTCGTCATCCGAGATCTGGAACAAATCGTCGCGCGGATAAGTTTCCAGAATGTGTTGCAAGGCCTTGGCCAAGTGGCCGCCCGGCGGCAGACCGGCGCGCTCGGTGATGGCCTGGGTGCGGCCGCGCAGCAGCGGGGTTTCGGACACGCGGGCGCTGTAGGCGGTAGAAGTGAACAGGCCGATGAAGCGGTGTTCGCCGATCACCTGGCCGGCTGTGTCATAACGCTTGATGCCGACGTAATCGGTATAGCCCGGCCGGTGCACGGTGGAGCGGGTGTTGGCCTTGGTGATCAAGAGCATGGGCTGGGCCGCCCGCGCCATGGCGCGCGCATTGACCGGCAGGGCGGCGAAGCTGCTGGAGAGCTTTTCCTGCGCGCTTTCGCGCAGCAGGCCCAGGCCGCTGCCGGCTTGAAGCTTGAGGGCGTCTTGGCCCTCGTGGCTGATCAGATCGTGGCAGCGGTAACCCAGCAAGGTCATGTGGTCGTCGGCCAGCCATTCCAAGAAGGCGCGGCTTTCCTGCACCTGCTCGGGCGGCACGGTGGGCAGGGCTTGATCCAGCTCGGCGGTCACCGCGCGCAGCTTGGCCACCATGGCCTGCCAGTCGCCCACGGCCACGCGCACATCGCCCAGCACCCGCTCAATGCCGGCCACCAGGTCGGCGCGCGTTTGCGCGTCGATCATGCGATCGACTTCGATATGCATCCAGGACTCGCGCTTGAGCGCCGCATTGCCGCCGGCCTCGCTGCGGGGGTGGATGGCCAGCAGCTGGCCTTGGCCATCGCGCTCGACCGCAAAAATCGGGTGCACGATCAGGTGCAGGGTCAGGCCGTGGCGGTTGATTTCCATGGTCGTGGTGTCGACCAGGAAGGGCATGTCATCGTTGACGATGTCGATCACCGTGTGCCGCGAGGCCCAGCCGTTTTCGGCCACCGAGGGGCTCATCGCGCGCACGAGGGTCTGGCCCGCTTGGCGTTGCGCGCCAAATTGCAGATGCGAGAGCAGGGCGCCCAGCAGGTCTTCCGGGCTGCGGCTGAGCAGATCATCCGGGTCCAGGCGGGCGAAATACTCGCGGCCAAAGCTCTCCAGCATGCCTTTGTACTGAGCCGCGTGGGGGTGTTTGGCGGCCAGCGCCAGGACGGCGTCGATTTGTTCGCGTTGAAGCAGTTCTTGTGGATCAGTCATCGCTCATGTCTCCTTGTAGGTATGAGTGTGCCTCAAGCGCATGGCGATGTGGCTGCGGTTTTTACTTGCAGCTGATGAGGGGTTTGAAAAGCCTGGCGCAGCCTTTGGGCCTCGGTGGGAGGCTGTTGACGGAGGCCGGCAAGAGGGCTGAGCGGGAGGGCTGAGCGGGAGGGCGCGCGTGTCTTCACTTACAGTTGCGTCCATTCAATGACATGACGCAGGAGCCGCCAAAATGGGCGCACAGTGGAAAGCAAAACATAAAGACCTGGCCGCCAACGCACGCGGCCGCCTGTTCGGCAAGCTCAGCAAGGAGCTGATGGTCGCGGCCCGTAACGGCGCTGACCCCGATCTGAACCCTCGCCTGCGCATGGTGGTGGAAGCGGCCCGCAAGGTCTCGATGCCGCGTGAGACGCTGGAGCGGGCGATCAAGAAGGGTGCCGGCCTGCTGGGTGATGCGGTGCATTTCGACCACGTCACCTACGAAGGCTATGCTCCGCACCGCGTGCCGGTGATCGTGGAATGCCTGACCGACAACATCAACCGCACCGTGTCCGAGATCCGCGTGCTGTTCCGTAAGGGCCAGCTGGGCACATCCGGTTCGGTGGCCTGGGAGTTTGATCATGTGGGCATGATCGAAGCCGAACCCAGCCGCGCCGGTGTGGATGCCGAAGAGGCCGCCATCGAAGCCGGCGCGCAAGACGTGCAGCCGGCCGAGGAGGGCGCCTTTCTGTTCCTGAGTGAGCCGACCGATCTGGATCTGGTCAGCCGCGCCCTGCCTAACTTTGGTTTCACCGTGCTGTCGGCCAAGCTGGGCTATCGGCCCAAGAATCCGCTCAGCCTGGGGGCGGCAGAAATGGAAGAAGTGGAAGCCTTTTTGGCCGCCATCGACGCGCACGACGATGTGCAGAACGTCTACGTCGGCCTGGGTGATTGATTGAATGAGCCTGCTTGACTCAGGCGCTAGCGCCTGAGTCGGCTCGCTGGCATCAATTGCAGTTGGGCACTTCTGGCGCTTCGCTGGTCTTCATGCACTGCTTGTAGCCGCTGGGCAGGTCGCTGAACTCCCGCGTCTGGCCTTCGCTGAGCTTGAACTGCTCGACGATCTGGTGCGTGCAGGTGGTGGCCGGCTTGCCGCTATTGCTTTCGCTGGTTTTGCACTGGCTGGTGTAGAGCGCGTAATGGCACTCGCCGCTACCGCTCTGGCGGCACTCGAACTTGGTCTTGCCGCCGATGTGGCGCATCTTCATATTGCCATCGTGATCGGGGGCCACGATCACGGCGCAGCCGCTCAGCAGGGCCAGGCTGGCGCCTGCGACGATGGCGAGGTGGCGGCTGAGGGCTTGTCGCAGCGTCGACGATGTCGCTGAGGTGTTAGCTGTTTTGGCTGTGGCGCGCTGCTGAATAGTCATGGTGATGTTGCTCGAAGTGGTGTGGGGTCAGGTCTTGCGACCCGAGAGGCAGCCAGTGTCCGAGTGATGAGCCCATCTGCCAGCGCCTGAGCGACCAACTGCACCTTCGGACGGATAGAACGTTGCCGGTGCGGATGGGCCAACTCAGGCCAAGCGGCTTTGACTCAGTGGGGCGCTGCTGCCCGCCGCATCATGGGTTGGCCTGACCGGCCCGGAGGCAAAGCTGCTGGGCACCAGTCGGTCACGCCATTGCATAAAAGGCAGCTCGACGCAGCGGTACAAAAGCCAGCCCAGGCCCACCGACACGGCTGCAACCGCCAGCAGCATCAGACCCGATTGCCGCTCCAACCCCAGGGGCTGCAAGTGCTTGGGCAGGGCAAACATCACCGCCTTGTGCGTGAGGTAAATCGAATAGGACCACAGCGCCAAGGACTGCGCCCCCGGCACCCGCAGGCGTGCCAGGCTGGAGACCGGGCTGAGCGCCGCCATCAGCAGAATCGCGAAGGCGATGGCGTTGAGCGAGTAGCCGAAGGTGCTCATGGCCCAGCCATAGCCATAGCCCTCGATGTAATAGCCCGTCAAAAGCCCATAGTTCATGGCGCCGCAAGCCAGCAGACCGAGCGCCAGCACCCACTGGCCGCGTGCTTGCACCCGTGCCCAGGCGCCGGGGTGGTAGTTTTTCAGCAAGGCCACGGCCACGCCGGGCAGCAGCGCGTCGGCCCGCGCGATCGTGGCGTAGTAGAGATTGGGGTAGTAGCCTTGCACGGCGCCACCTGCCTCCAGACCATAGCGGCCCCACAAGATGTGGCGGGCCAGCATGCCCAGGCCAATTAAGCCCGCAATCGCCAGCCAGGCTAGGCCCAGTCGGCCTTTGCCCCAGCGCTGCGCGAGTAAAACGGCGGCAGGCAGCAGCAGATAGAACTGCTCTTCCACGCACAGCGACCAAGCATGCGAGAAGGCCGTGCCGGGCTGCAACTGCCAGTTCTGTGTGAAGCTGAGAAAGCGCCACAAGTCCGGCGGCGTTTTGCCGCCCATGAAGGCCGGGAAGGCAAAGTAGGCTGCTAGCACCAGATAGAACACCGGCAAGGTGCGCAGAAAGCGGCGCGCGTAGAAGTGCTTCAGCGACAGCATTTGCCCGCGCCGCAGACCCGCAAAGATCTGGTTGGCGATCAGGTAGCCGCTCAAGACGAAGAACAAATCCACCCCGACCCAACCGAGCTCGCTGGCCCAGCCGAAGGTCGGCTGGCCGGTGACGAAGTTCATGTAATGGGCGGCGAAGACCAGAAAGATGGCCAGGGCACGCAAGCTGTCCAGGCCCTGCAGGCGGGGGCTGGTGTGGGCGGCAGAGTGGATCTTGGAAGATGGGTGCATGGGGCGCTAGCGGGGCATGAAGTCGGCGGCAGGGCCGCGCATCATGCCACCTCCGCCATGGCCTGGCAGCCCAATCTTCAGCGCCCGATGCGCTGCCCCTGGCTGTCAAACCAATGCAGGCGCTGGCGGTCGAAGCCGAAGCGGACGGCATCCCCGGCGGCCAAGCTCGCCTGGCCGGGCAAGACCGCGCACAAGCTGCGATCGCCCGCGGACATCCACAGCAAGTGCTGGTTGCCCAGCGGCTCGACCAGATCGACCTGGGCGCTGAAGGGCTGATCGGCGCCGATCAAGACATCCTCTGGGCGCACCGCCAGGCTGATGGCTCCAGACTCCGGCACTGCCGGGGGGCCGTCCAGCTGCAGCGGGCCGGCGCTGAACCGGCCTAGCTGCAGCTCGCCCTGGAATTGATTGATGGCCGGTGAACCCACAAAGCTGGCCACGCGGAGGCTGCGGGGCCGCTCATAGACCTCGGCCGGGCTGCCAATTTGCAGGATCTCGCCCTGGTGCATGACGACGATGCGGGTGGCCAGCGTCATCGCCTCGACTTGGTCGTGGGTGACATAAATCATCGTATTGCCCAGGCGCGCATGCAGCTGCTTGAGCTCGCGGCGCAGCTCGGTGCGCAACTTGGCGTCCAGATTGGACAGGGGCTCGTCCAGCAGCAGCAAGTCCGCCTCGCGCACCACGGCGCGGCCAATGGCCACGCGCTGGCGTTGGCCGCCCGAGAGTTGGGCGGGCCGGCGTTCCAGCAAGGGCTCCAGTTGCAGCATGGCCGCGGCCTTGGCAATGCGGCTGTCCATCTCGGCCTTGGACTGGCCGGCCATGCGCAGCGGGAAGGCCAGGTTGTCACGCACGCTCATATGCGGGTAGAGCGCATAACTCTGAAACACCATGCCCAGGCCACGCTCGCTGGGCTGGGCATGGCTCATGTCCTGGCCATCGATATGGATGCTGCCGCCAGTGATCGGAATCAGGCCGGCGATGCTGTGCAAGAGCGTGGACTTGCCGCAGCCCGAGGGGCCAAGCAGCACGAGGAACTCACCGGCTTCGACCTCCAGGTCTAACTTTGGGATGACGGTATGGGCGCCGAAGCTGATGTTCAGATTCTGGATGCGAACTTGGCTCAATTGATGCCCCTCTTGCTGGCAAAAAGGCTGTCCCCAGCACGGAGCAGGACGGGGCGGAAGAAACATAGGCGCATTCAGTTTTCCTTGTAGACGCGCACCCAGTCCACGCTCATCTGAGCGGGGAAAACGGTGCTGGCATCGGGCGAGCCTGGCCAGTCGCCACCGACTGCCAGGTTCAGGATCAAGAAGAAGGGGCGCTCAAACACCCAGCTGCCGCCGGCGGGCAGGCTCGTGGGTGTGAGGCGGTGGTATTGCTGGCCGTCAATCAACCAGATGATTTCATTGGGCCGCTTGATGATGCTGAAGACATGGAAGTCCTCGCCCACCGCTTGCTTGAATTCAAAAGGCTTGCCAATGCCTTGGGCGCCCGAGTAGCCGGGGCCGTGGGCCGTGCCGTAGGCGGCATTGGGCGTCTTGCCGACAAACTCCATGATGTCGATCTCGCCCACTTCGGGCCAGGGCAGCTTGTCTGCCCCCAGGCTCCAAAAAGCCGGCCACAGGCCTTGGCCGCTGGGCACCTTGATGCGGGCCTCGATCTTGCCGTTGGTGAAGCTGAACTTGCCCTGGCTTTGGATGCGAGCGGAGGTGTAAGCGCAAGGCTTGCTGTTCCAGCAAGGCCCGGCGTTGGCACTGGGCTCGGCCTTCAAAATCAGGAAGCCTTTGCCATCGACAAAGCTGTTGCGGCTTGAGGCGCTGTAGTACTGCAACTCGTGGTTGCCCCAGCCATTGTTCTCTTGGTTGCCCAGGTCATGGCTCCAGAAGGCCGGGTTGGGGCCACTGCCGGCCGGGCCGTCGAATTCATCGGACCAGATCAGGGCCCAAGTGGCTGTTGCGGGACTTGTGGCTTGAGAAGTGCCTTGCGGCGTTGCCCCCACGCTGCCGCCACCGCAGCCGACCAAGGCGGCCAGCACAGCAGACATCAACGGGCGCAGCAGTCTCGGCGCGTGCGTGGGAAGCCGGGACGCTTGCATCATGCTTGGCCGCTCACCGGCTTCAGCCCGCGCCATTGGCTCAGGAAGTCGCGGTACCAAAGCGCGCTGGCCTTAGGTGTGCGCTGTTGGGTGTCGTAGTCGACATGCACGATGCCAAAGCGTTTGGCATAGCCGTAACCCCATTCGAAGTTGTCCATCAGGCTCCAGACCATATAGCCATCGACGCGCACGCCGCGCTCGCGCGCCACGGCCAGGGCGGCAATATGCTCTTGCAGATAGCGCTTGCGATCCAGGTCCTGCACATGGCCGTCGGCGATGGCTGCATCGGGAAAAGCGCCGCCATTCTCGGTAATGAAGACCGGCGGCAGATGCGGGTAGTCGGCCTTCATCAGGCAGATGATGTCGGTCAGGCCTTCGGGGTAGATCTCCCACTCCATCTCGGACACCGGCAGGCCGTGGGCGCGTGCGCTCCAGACTTCGCCCGAGGCGTGTGCCACATGGCGGGTGTAGTAGTTGATGCCCAGATGGTCCATGGGCGTCTGGATGGCGGCCATATCGCCGGCCTCGATCTTGGGTGCATCGGCGCCCAGTTCATCGAGGATCTCTTGGGGGTAGAGGCCGCGCAGCAAGGGGTCGCTGTACCAGCGGCGGCTCAGCGCATCGGCGCGCCGGGCGGCGGCGATATCGTCAGGCATCGGCGAGGCCGGCACGCTGGGGCCCATATTCAGCACGATGCCCAGATTGGCCGTGGCGCCGTCGGCGCGCATGGCTTGCAGCGCCAGGCCGTGGCTGAGCATCAAATGGTGCGAGACCTGGGCCGCAATCGCGCGGTTCTTGATGCCAGGCGCGTGGATGCCGACGTCGTGGCCCAGGGTGGCGGCGCACCAAGGTTCGTTGTGGGTGGAGATCATGTGCAGGCGGTCACCCAGCTGCTTTTGCACATGGCGTGCGTAGTCCACAAAGCGGTGCACCGTCTCGCGGTTGGCCCAGCCGCCCTGGTCTTGCAGCGCTTGCGGCAGATCCCAGTGGTAGAGCGTGGCTACCGGCTTGATGCCGCGCTGGAGCAAGCCGTCAACCAGGCGCTGGTAGAAGTCCATGCCTTCACTGCTGAAGGCGCCCTGGCCCAGGGCCTGCACCCGCGGCCACGCGATGGAGAAGCGGTAGCAGTTGACGCCCAGGGAGGCGATCAGGTCCAGGTCGCTTTCCAGGCGATGCACATGGTCGCAGGCGATGTCGCCATTGCTGGCATCGGCGATGGCGCCGGGCTGGCGGCAAAAGCGATCCCAGATGGACTCGCCGCGGCCGTGCTCGTGAACGGCCCCTTCGATCTGAAAGCTGCTGGTGGCGACGCCAAACAAGAAGTCGGCGGGAAATTGCTTGTGCATGGGAGTGGCTTGCATTACTTGACAGCGCCGGCGGTCAATCCGGCGATCAGTTGGCGGGATGAAATGACGAAGAGGACGATCAGGGGCAGGGTCGCGATGGCCGAACCGGCCATGATGGCGCCCCACTCGGTGTTGACGGTGCTCTGCAGGCCGCGCAGGGCCAGGGGCAGGGTGTAGTTGTCGGCATTGCGCAGCACCACCAGGGGCGCCATGAAGTTGTTCCAGGACGCGATGAAGGTGATCAGGCCGAGCGTGCCCAAGGCCGGGCGCATCAGGGGCAGGGCGATGTGCCAGTAAATGCCCAGTTCGCTGCAGCCATCGATGCGCGCGGCCTTGAGCAACTCGGCCGGCACCGAGGCGGCGGCGAATTGGCGCATCAGATAGATGCCGAATGCGCTGGCCGCGCCGGGGATGTAGAGCGCGCGGTGGGTGTCGATCCAGCCTAAAGCGTCCATCACCATGAAGTTCGGGATCATGGTCATGAAAGGCGGCACCAGCATCGTGCCCATCACCAGCAAGAACAGCGGCTGCTTGAAGCGGAACTCCAGCATCGCGAAGGCATAGCCGGCCATGGAGCAAAACAGCAGGGTCAGCGCGGTGGACATCAAGGCCACATACAAGCTCCAGCCGAGGTTGCGCCAAAAAGGCAGGCGGCTGGTCAGCGTGGCCATATTGCGCTCCAACTCACCGCCAAACCACAGCGGCGGCGGCACATTGAAGATGGCCGCGTTCGACTGCGTGGCAAACACAAACATGAAGTAGAAGGGCGCCAGCATCAGCAGGGCACCGAAGCCGACCACGACGTAGGCGGCGAGGCGGGATGGCGTGGCTTTCATGCCTGGCGCTCCTTGAAGGCTTTGTTGGTCAGCCAGGTCATCAGCACCAAGAGCGCGAAGAGCAGCCAAGAGATCGCATTGGCGGCGCCAAAGTCGCTGAAATCAAAAGCCAGGCGATAGACATACATGGCCACCGTCATGGCTGCTTGGCCGGGGCCGCCACGGCCGCTGGTGAGGATGAAGGGCTCCTCGAACAACTGCATGCCGCCGATGATGCTCAGGGTGACGCCGAACAAAATCATGGGCCGCAGCGCCGGCAAGGTGATGTAGCGGAACTGCGACCAAGCACCCGCGCCGTCCAAGCGTGCAGCCTGATACAGATCGCGCGGAATGGTTTGCAGCGCGGCCAGATACAGCACCAGGTTAAAGCCCAGATAGCGCCAGAACACCACCATGGCCACGGCAGGCTTCAAGGTCTGTGGCTGCCACAGCCAGTTGATCGGCTCGATACCGAAGACGCTGTGTAGCAGCACATTGATCAGGCCGTAGTCGGTGGACAGCAGCGAGGTGAACATCATGGCGATGGCCACCGTCGAGGTGATGTAGGGCAAGAAGTAAGCGGCCGATACCGCATGGCCATGGCGACCGAAGGCCTGGTTCACAAACACCGCCAGGGGCAGGGCCACCAGGTGCTGTGGCAGGCCAGAGACCACGGCCAGCCACAAGGTGTTTTGCAAAGACTTCCAGAACCAGGCATCGCCCAGCACAAAGCTGAAGTTCTCGCTGCCCACAAAGCGCATGGCTTCCAGGCCGGCGGTGGGCTCCCAGCTCTGGAAGGCCATCCACAGCGAGAACAGCAGCGGGAAAAGGCCGAAGAGCGCGAACAGCAGCAAGAAGGGGCTGAGCAGGAGATAGGGCGCCCAGCGGCTGGGCAGCCAGCTGCGGCGGCGATGGCGTGTTGGCTGTTTCATCGTGTCGCGCGGTGCATCAACAAGGCCTGTGCGTCGGCCAGGGCTTGGGGAATGGCTTTGCCGTAGATCAGCACGTTGTCCAACTCGCCATTGACCACCTCTTCGGCAAACTTGTTTTGGCGGTGCAGCGGCCGAGCCGGAATGCGCCTTGCGGCCTCGCGCCACAGCTGGCGCGCCCGCTGGCCGCCGAGGAATTCCACTGGCTCGTCGAAAAACGGGTCTTCGTGGGCCGAGAGCAGGGCCGGGAAGGCGTCTTGGCTTTTGAAGGCGCGCAGCTGCAGGTCGCGGTTCAGCGTCAGGTGCTGGATCAAGTCCCAGGCCAAGGCCTTCTTGGCCGGATCGGAGCGGCGCGGAATGGCGTAATAGGTGCCGCCCCAGCCCGCAAAGCTCTGGCCCGGCAGTTGCGCTACCCGCCACAAGCCCTTGGTGGCAGGCGCCACGCTATTGGCCAATTGCCCGGCCATCCAGGCGCCGGTGAGTTCGGTGGCCAGACGGCCGCGGCGCAGGTGCTCGCTCCAGTCATTGCGCCAGGTGTCCACAATGGCATCCAGGCCCAGCTGCCGCGCTTGCTGTGCCAGTTGGAAGGCGCGCTGGAAGTGGGCCGAGGTGATGCTGGGGCGGCCTTGGGCGTCGAAATAGATGCTCTGGCCAGCGGGCGTGCTGGCAAAGAGCACGATGTCTTTCAGGTAGCGGGCATGGGCGAAAAGGTAGGCGCCGGTGCGGGCTTTGAGCTGCACGCCGGCTTGCACATAGCTTTCCCAGCTCTCGCACAAATCCTTGATACGCAAGCCAGCGCGCTGCAGCAGGTCGACCCGGTAGAACAGCGAGCCGGGGCCGATATCGGTCGGCAAGGCCACCACAGCGCCTGCGCGATTGCGGGCTTGGTCAAAGGCGAAAGGCACAAAACGCTCGCGCACCGATTCGGCCAGATAGGGCGCGACCGAAAGGTCTTGCAAGCCGGCACCCAGCGAGAAGCGGCCCATATACATGGTCTCCAACGCCATCACATCCGGCAGGTGCTGGCCGCCGCTGGAGGAGGACAAGGCGGTGGTCATGGCCGTGTGGTGGTCGTCGTACTGGCGACTGATTACCTCGACCTCAATGCCGCCATGCATCTCGCGCCAGGCGGGCAGGGCGCTCTTGATGATCTGGTCCACCATGGGGAAGGCGGCAATCACCAGGCGCTGCGGTGCCGCGTTGGTGGCGGCTCGGCCGAGGCGGGTGACCGGCGCCAGCGCGGCGGCGGCCAGCAATCGGCGTCTGCAAGGGTGTGGCATGGATGTCTCGAAATTTATCGTTTTAATACGCTTGAAAGCGTTTTCATGATTCTGAGTGCAGACAGCCCGCAAGCCCAGCAGCGTAAACCCTAGGAGGCGGCTGGCGCTTGGGGCGAATTCAGAGGCTTCCCTCGTCTTACACTGAGGAATCATCGAATCAAGGAGGCTCTGTGTCCAGCAAATTGCCCGTCAAGAAAGCGCCTTCAAGCCGCACGGAGGGTGTTGTCACCTTGGAGCAGGTGGCCTTGCGGGCGGGCGTGTCCCCCAGCACGGTGTCACGCATTTTGAATGGCACGGCCATCGTCAGCGAGGCGAAGAAGGCGGCGGTGGACGAGGCGATCCGGGAGCTGGGTTTTCGGCCCAATCCGGTGGCGCGTGGCCTGGCAGGTGGGCGAACCATGAGCGTGGGCGTGGTCACGCAGCGCATTGCCAGTCCCTTTTATGGTGAGGCGCTGAGCGGCATTGAGGTGGCGCTGGAGACGGCCGGCTATGTGCCGCTTTTCGTCAGCGGCAACTGGAATGAGGTGGATGAGCGCAAGGCGATTGAGTCGCTGCTTTCGCGCCGGGTCGATGGGGTGATTGTGCTGGCGGGGCGGCTGAGCAATCAGGAGTTGAAAGCGCTGCTGGCCAATGTGCCCTCGGTGGTGGTGGGGCGCCAGCCCAGTCCCAATGGCCTGTTCAGTTTCAGCTTTGATAACCGTGCAGGTGCGAAGTTAGCGACCGAGCATCTGATTGATCTGGGCCACCGGCGCATTGCCCTGCTGCAGGGCGATTTGATCCATGAAGACGCGATTGAGCGGCAAAGCGGCTATCTGGATGCGCTGGCCGCGGCCGGCATTCCGGTGGATCCCCGGCTGATTGTGCAAAGCGATTACACCGAGGCCGGCGGCATGCTGGCCGTGAGTCGCTTGCTGGAGCGCGAAGTGGGCTTCAGCGCCATCTTCAGCTCCAACGACCAAATGGCTTATGGCGCGATGCTGGGTTTGTCGCGCCGCAATCTGCGCGTGCCGGACGATGTGTCGGTGGTGGGCTTTGATGACCTCACCATGTCGCGCTACACCATGCCGCCCTTGACCACGGTGCGGCAATCGGTCTACGAGACCGGCACCCAGGCTGCGGCGGCCATGCTGGCCCTGCTGCAGGGGGCGGTGCCCGAGGTGAATCTGGCGGCGCCGGAGTTGGTGATGCGGGAATCGGCCCGGCGGCATGCGCGCTAATTCAAAGTAGGGGGAGGGGGCTGGGCAGCGCGGTTTTTGCGTTGCTCAAACCCGCCAACCTAGGGTGCACCCCAATTTGAAAGCGCTTGCAAATAAGGGATTCTTTCGTTCAATGAAAGCGCTTTCAGCGTTGTTCATGTCATAAGAGTTCAAAAACATATCGGAGACAAGCCCATGAGAAACACTCGACCCGTCTGCCGTCTGTCCCTTTTGGCCAGTGCGGCCGGCCTCTTGGTGGCCGGCATGAGCGCACAGGCTCAGCAGGGCACAACTGCGGCGCCGCTGCCCCCTTCTGCAGCCGCTTCTGCGCCGAAATCACCAGATGCACAGCAACTCGACACGGTCGTTGTGACCGGTATTCGGCAAAGCTTGGAAACCTCGCTGAGCTTGAAGCGCAATGCGCGCGGGGTGGTGGACGGCATCGTGGCCGAGGAAATCGGCAAGTTCCCCGATGCCAACTTGGCCGAGTCCATGCAGCGCATTGCCGGTGTGTCCATCGACCGCAGCAATGGCGAAGGCTCCAAGGTGACGGTGCGTGGCGTGGGCCCCGACTTCAATCTGGTGTTGCTGAACGGCCGCCAGATGCCGGCCTCCAGCTTGGGTGCCACTTTTGCGTCGAACTCGCGCTCTTTTGACTTCGCCAATCTGGCCTCCGAAGGCATTGCCGCCTTGGAGGTTTACAAGACCAGCCGTGCCGATGCGCCCACCGGCGGCATTGGCGCCACCATCAATATCAAGACCGCGCGTCCGCTGGACAATCCCAAGCTGGTCGCCAGCATTGGCGCCAAGTTGGTCAGCGATGAGTCGAACAAGCGCTTGCCCGACTCGATGAAGGGCACGCAAGTCACGCCAGAAGTCTCCGGCATTTACAGCAATGTGTTTGCTGACGGCACCTTCGGTATCGCCCTGGTGGGCAGCTACCAAAAGCGCAATGGCGGCTACAACCAGGCGGCGGTGGACGCCGGCTGGCGCACCTTCAAGGGTGATGAGCAGAACTGGGGCACCATCCCGCTGCCGGGCCAGGCAGGTGCTGATCAAATCACCAATCGTCCCAAGCCCACCGATCTGTATGTGGTGCCGCAAGAGCTGCGCTACAGCCTGAACGCTTTTGAGCGCACCCGCACCAATGGCCAACTGGTCTTGCAGTTCCGCCCCATCAAGGATCTGACGGCCACGCTGGATCACACCTACTCGGAAAACAAGATCCACTCCAAGCGCGCCGAGTTGTCGGCCTGGTTCAATTTCGGCCCATCGTCTTCCAGCTGGACCAATGGCCCGATCGCCACGCCCCTGAGCTACACCGAAACCTATCCGGCCAGCGGCCCCGCGGACGTGGCCATGGCGGGCAGCATCTACGGCACCAAGAACACCAACCAGTCGACGGGTTTGAACCTGGCCTGGAAGGCCACGAATGCCTTGTCCTTCGACCTCGACGTCCATCACTCCACGGCCACCTCGGCTGCGGACAGCCCTTACGGCAGCAACTCGACCCTGGGCGTGTCGATGCAGAACCGGGCTTTTGCCACTGCGGACTTTTCGCAGAAGTTCCCCATCCTGAGCATCGGCCTGCATGGCGATCCAGCAGCTGCGCCCAGCCTGATGCAGGTGACGGGCTCGAGCTTCCGCAACAGCTATATGCGCAACGAGATCGACCAGGCGCAGTTGAAGGGCAAGTACGTCCTGTCTGAAAGCTCAGGCCTGGATTTCGGCGTGGGCTTCACCAAGGTGAAGAACCGCACGGCCTACGCCAATGTGCAGCAAGACGATTGGGGCGGCCACAACAAGCCTTCCGACTATGACGACGGCCTGTGGAAGCCGGCCAAGTTGCAGGACTACTTTGCCCACTCCTTTGGCGCGGCCAATGGCGCGGGCCTGTTCAACAACTTCTACCTCTGGGACTTTGAGGCCGTGCGCGCGGCTGCGATCAAGGCCGACAAGAGCGACAAGTGGTTCGTGCCCTCCTCGGACTTCACCGATGACCGCCGCACGCAAGAGAAGTCCACCAATGCCTTTGCCCAGTATTACAAGGACTGGGAGTGGGGCGTGCCGATGAATGTGGCCGTGGGTCTGCGCTATGAGCGAACCACGGTGGATTCGCAGGCCTTGGTGCCCATCGTCACGGGCATCAACTGGGTGAGCGCGAATGAGTTCGCGCTGGTCAAGGGGAAATCAGACTTCACCTCGCTCTCGGGCAGCTACAACTACTACCTGCCCAGCATCGACTACGAGGCCGAGCTGAGCGACAAGCTGAAAGTTCGAGCCAGCTACGGCGAGACCATTGGTCGCCCGGGTTGGGGTGCGATTCAGGGCGGCGTGACCTTGTCTGACTTCCGTGTCAACGGCGGCTCGGGCAGCCAAGGCAATCCGGCTTTGAAGCCGCTGCTGTCCAAGAACTTTGACCTCTCGGCCGAGTTCTACTACGCCAAGGCCAGCTATGCGGCACTGGGTCTGTTCCAGAAGAACATCAGCAACTTCATCGGCTCCAGCACCCTGCAGTCCAAGCCGGCTGGTTTGACCACGCCGATCAACGGCCCGCTCTACAACGAAGCGGTGAGCAAGAACTGCGCGACCAAGGATGCGGTCTGCATTCGCAACTACATCCTGAACACCTATAGCGGCACGCGTGGTGTGGTGCGCACCGGCTTTGATGGCACGGGCAACCCTGTGGGCACCATCGCCGGTCAAGCGGGTGATCCGGAAGCCGTGTTCACCATCAGCGCGCCCAGCAACCAGCGCAGTGACAACATCAAGGGCCTTGAGCTCAACATCCAGCACGCCTTCGGCAAGAGCGGCTTCGGCGTCGCTGCCAACTACACCTTGGTGAAGTCGGGTCTGAAGTACGACAACAGCAATCTGACCGAGCAGAACGCGCTTCTGGGTCTGGGCAACTCGGCCAATTTGGTGGGCTTCTTCGAGAACACCAACTTCAGTGTTCGCGCCGCTTACAACTGGCGTGATGAGTTCTTGAGCAGCACCACGGCCGATGTGTTCGGCTCCGCAGGCCCGGCTTACACCGACGCCTACGGTCAGTGGGACCTCAGCCTGGGTTATAAGTTCAACAAGAACCTGAGTTTGAACTTCGAAGCGCTCAATCTGAACGACGGTCTCCAGCGCGTCCACGGTCGCGCCAAGGAAGAGACGCTGTACTCGACCCAAACGGGCCGCCGCTACAGCTTGAACGCCCGCTACACCTTCTGACCGGCGAGACGACCTGATGCGTGCTGCTCTGCTTGATAACGTGACCCACCGGGATCTGCGCCTGCAAACCCGGCTGGATGCCGCTTGGGGTGATGCTGTGAGTGCCGTGCCCACGGTGCCCGCAGAGTTCAAGCAGATGCAGGCGCATTTCCCCATCGTGTTCCAGCAAAGCGGCGATGCCAGCCGCTTTCAGCCGGTGGCCTTGCTCGGCTTGCTGGAATCGCGCAGCAGCTTTCTGGGGCCGCGCGGTTGGGAGGCCGGCCATCTGCCTTGGGCGCTGGAGCGCCAGCCCTTGCTGGTGGGGCGTGATGGTGAAGGCTGGGTGGTGCATATCGATCTGGACAGCCCGCGCCTGAGCCTGAGCGAAGGCGTGCCACTTTTCTTACCCAATGGCGGGCAGTCGCCGCTTTTGGAGCGTCGGGTCTCGGTGCTGCAGGCCTTGCACGAAGGCATGCAGGCCTTGCCCGACTTTATCGATGCGCTTTTGCAGTACCAGCTGCTGGAGCCTATGAGCCTGGACATCGAACAGGCTGACGGCTCGGTGCGCCGCGTGGCCGGCTATTACGTGATTGATGAAGAGCGCCTGGCGGTTCTCCCTGGCTCAGCGGTGGCCGCCTTGCATGGGGCGGGCCACTGGTTTGCCATCGCCATGGCGGTGGCCTCGCTGGCAAGGATTCCTGCCTTGCTGGAACGCGAACAGCGGCTCGCGCTGGCTTGAGATTGCACGCATGCAAGCCCTCAGGGAATTCAAGGTCGATCAAGTCGGCCAGGTGCCGCCGCAGCTGCTCGTCATGGATGAGCCCTGTGTGCTGCGTGGCCTGGTCTCGCACTGGCCTGTGGTGCAGGCCAGCGAGCAGGCAGGCGGAGATGGCGCCGAGGCCTCAGCCGCTTGCCTGAAGTCGTACTGGCGCGATGCCACCGTTGGCGTGTTCCGCATGGCGCCGTCGACCCAGGGTCGCATTGCCTATAACGAAGATTTCAGCGGCTTCAACTTCAGCCGCGAGTTCTTGCGCTTTGATCAGTTGTTGGACCAGTTGCTGGCCTGCCGCGAGCAAAGCCCTTCGCCCTATTTGTATATGGGCTCGACCACGGTCGATACCTGTCTGCCTGGCTTTCGTTTGAACCACACGCTGCAGTTGGAGTCGCAAGAAGAGGCCTTGGTGAGCTTGTGGATGGGCAACCAGATCACGGTGCCGGCGCATCAGGATTGGCCTTCGAATATTGCTTGCTGTGTGGCCGGCCGGCGGCGCTTTACTTTGTTCCCGCCCGACGCGGTGGCGGATTTGTATGTGGGGCCCTTGGACCTGACGCCCGCCGGCCAGCCCATCAGCCTGGCCGATGCGTCCAAGCCCGATATGCAGCGCTTCCCGTGCTTTGCCCAGGCCCTGGATCGCGCCCGGGTGGCTGAGTTGGCGCCGGGCGATGCGATCTACATCCCCAGCCTGTGGTGGCATCAGGTGGAGGGCCTGGATGGGCTCAACGCCCTGGTGAATTACTGGTGGCGCCGCAGCCCCGCCTGGGCGGATTCGCCCAACACCGCACTGTGGCTGGCCTTGGCCACGGTGCGGGACTTACCGCAGGCTGAGCGGCAGGCCTGGCGCGCTTTGTTTGATCACTATGTGTTTGAGGCCGATGCCAACAACACCGCCGCGCACATCCCGGCCCAAGCGCGCGGCCTGCTCGCGCCCTTTGACGAAACCGCCATGCGCCGCATGCGTGCATGGCTGATGAAAAAACTCAATCGATGAGGCTGCCAATGAATGTTCAAGCTTTTCCGAGCGACGGTGCCCGCGGCAGTGCGGCCCCGGTGCGCCGCGTCGTCATCGCCGGCGGCGGCACCGCCGGCTGGATGGTCGCCGCCTTGATGGGCAAGTTGATGGGCAAGCAGCTCGAGATCCGGCTGGTGGAGTCCGACGAGATCGGCACCGTCGGCGTCGGCGAGGCCACCATTCCCGCCCTGCATATGTTCCACGAGTTGCTGGGCATCAAGGAGGCCGAGTTCATGGCCGCCACCCAGGCCACCTTCAAGCTGGGCATCAAGTTCGAAGGCTGGAAGGCGCCCGGCGAGGACTACATCCACTCCTTCGGCCTGACCGGCCAAGACCATTGGAGTGCCGGCTTCCAGCACTTCTGGCTCAAGGGCCAGCAGCGCGGCTTGGCACAGCGCTACGGCGACTATTGCCTGGAGTTGCGCGCCGCCGAAGAGAACCGCTTTGCCCATCTGCCGCAGAACGGCATGAACTACGCCTACCACCTCGATGCCACGCGTTATGCGCGTTATCTGCGCGGCATCGCCGAGGCGCATGGGGTGCAGCGCATCGAGGGCAAGATCACCGAGGTCTTGCGCGTCACACCCGATGGTGACCTGAGCGCGCTGCGTCTGGCCGATGGCAGCGTGGTGGAGGGGGAGTTGTTCATCGACTGCACCGGCTTTCGCGCGCTTTTGCTGGGCGAAACGCTGGGTGTGCCCTACGAGGGCTGGACCCACTGGCTGCCTTGCGACCGTGCGGTGGCGGTGCAGACCGCCTCGGTGCGCGAGGCGCCGCCTTACACCCGCTCCATTGCGCACCCATTTGGCTGGCAGTGGCGCATCCCGCTGCAGCACCGGGTGGGCAATGGCCTGGTCTACAGCAGCCGCGAGCTGTCTGATGCCGACGCGCCTGAGGTCTTGACCCGCCATGTCGAAGGCGAGCTCTTGATGAAGCCGCGCCTGCTGCGCTTCACGCCCGGCCAGCGCCGCGAGGTGTGGAGCCGCAACTGCATCGCCGTTGGCTTGTCCAGCGGCTTCATCGAACCGCTGGAATCCACCAGCATCCATTTGATCCAGCGCGCGGCGATCCGCTTGATGCGCCTGTTCCCGGCCGGTGGCGTGCGTGAGGTGGACCGTGTCGAGTTCAATCGCCAGACGCAAGATGACCTTGAGCACATCCGCGACTTCATCATCCTGCACTATCACGTCACCGAGCGGGATGATTCCGATTTGTGGCGCCATGTGCGCACGATGGCCGTGCCCGAAACGCTGCGTCACCGGATTGAGCTGTTCACCGAAACGGCCCGGGTGTTCCGCCCGCTGGATGAGTTGTTCGCCGAAAACTCCTGGATCCAGGTGATGCTGGGGCAGGGCATCAGCCCGCGCCATCACCACCCGGTGGCCGACCTGATGGGCGACCTGGAGTTGCAGCAATTCCTGGAGCACATCCGCCGCCAGGTCGCGCAGCGACTGGCCACCTTGCCGCCCCATGCTGCCTATGTGGAGCGCCTGTGCGCGCCCTACCGTGCTGCGGCTTGACGCCGGTGCCAAGCGGCGCTTGCGCGGCCTGTTCAGATTTTTCCCCCACTTCTGCCAATTGAAGCTGTGATGACCGAAACCTACCCCCGTTTGCTGGGTGATATCGGCGGGACCAATGCCCGTTTCGCTTGGGCCGAGGCGCCCGAAGCGCCGGTGGCCCATTGTGTGAACTACCGCTGCGCCGACTACCCCACCATTGCCGATGCGATTTCAAGTTATGTGGCTGAGCATGCTCCGGCCCGACCGCAAGCCGCCGCACTGGGCATCGCCAATCCGATCGACGGCGATCAGGTACGCATGACCAATGGCAATTGGTCTTTCTCCATCCAGGCGCTCAAGCGCGATCTGGGGGTGGAGCATCTGTCGGTGGTGAATGACTTCACCGCCTTGGCGCTGGCCTTGCCGAGTTTGGACTCCAGTCAGCTGCATGCCCTGGAGGGCGGCCGCTCCGTGGCCGGTGAACCTTTGGCGGTGCTGGGGGCCGGCACCGGCCTGGGGGTCGCGGGCCTGTTGGCCCTGCCCAATGGCACTTGGTGCCCATTGTCAGGGGAGGGGGGGCACACCACCCTGGCGGGCCAGGACGCTTTTGAAGATGCGGTGGTCGCTCGCCTGCGCCTGCGCTTTGGCCATGTGTCGGCAGAGCGGGCGCTGTCGGGGCCGGGCCTGGTCAATCTCTACCGGGCTTGCGCTGAAATTGCCGGCCAAGACCTGCCCGATCTGACCCCGCCCGAGGTCTTGCAGCGTGCCGAGCAAGGCGATGTCCTGGCCAAGCAAGCGATCGAGCTTTTCTGCAACTTTCTGGGCAGCGTGGCCGGCAATCTGGCCCTGACCTTGGGCGCGCGCGGCGGCGTCTATATCGGTGGCGGCGTCGCACCCCGCTTGCTCAAGGACTTACGGCAATCGAACTTCCGCGCGCGCTTTGAGGGCAAGGGCCGCTTCGCTGCCTATCTGGCCGCCATTCCCTGCTTTGTGATCGATGCGGCGGTGTCACCGGCGCTGGATGGTGCCTCGCGGGCCCTGGATCTCGGCCTGTAGCCTTGGAGGGCGCAGCATGCATGCCAGGGATCAGGGTAGGGATTTTGGCTTTGGCCTGGGGCCTTCAGCATCCCTGCTGCAAGTGCTGCCGGGTCGGCGCACCCTGAGCACCCTTGCTACTCAAAGCCGCGCGCCTCACCCCCAATTTTTCAAGCCATGCAAAGCAGCACTCAAAAAAACCAAGTCACGCAACTCACGCTTTTGGCGCCGCTCTCCGGCATCTTGCTGCCGCTCGAGCAAGTGCCCGACTCCGTGTTTGCGCAAAAGATGGTGGGCGACGGTATGTCGCTGGACCCCACCTCGAACGAATTGCTTGCACCAGTGGCGGGCCGGATCACGCAGTTGCATGAGGCTCATCACGCGCTCACCATCGCCAGCGACGCGGGCCCCGAGATCTTGCTGCATATCGGTGTGGATACCGTCTTGCTCAAGGGCGCGGGATTCAGCCCCTTGGTCAAGCAAGGGGATCGCGTGGCGGCGGGCCAGGCGCTGATTCGCTTTGATGCCGATGCGGTGGTCTTGGGCGCGCGCAGCTTGCTGACGCAAATCGTGGTGGCCAATGGTGAATCGGTGACTCGCATTACGCCGGCACGCGGCCGCGTCGTCGCCGGCCAAGACATCTTGATGGTGCTGGACCTGGCCGAGTCAGCGGCCCCCAGTCGCCAAGGCAGTGACAGCCATTCCAACAGCATGCATCGCTCAGGCCCCGTGCGCCTGCCTAACCCGGCTGGCTTGCATGCCAGACCCGCGGCTGTGCTGGCCGCTGCTGCCAAGAAATATCTGGCCGATGTGCGGCTGCAGCTTGGCGGGAAGGAGGCCAATGCCAAGTCTTTGGTGGCCGTCATGGCACTGTCGAGCCGGCAGGGCGATGAAGTGTTCATTCAGGCTTCGGGGCCGGATGCCGCCGAAGCCGCCGCGGCGCTGGCGGCGCTCTTGGCGCAAGGCTGCGGCGAGAACCTCGCGGAAGCTGCCGCGCCTGGCGCGGGCCCAGTGCGCGACAAGCCCGCAGCTTCGGCCGCACCCGTCAAGACCCGAGCTGCGGCTGGCGCGCCTGGTGAACTCTTGGGTGTCTCGGCATCGCCTGGTTTGGCCGTCGGTCAAATCGTTCAATACCGCCAGGGCGCGATTGCCGTCGAACAAGCCGGCGGCTCGCCCAAGCATGAGCGAGCCCGCTTGGATGCCGCCTTGCGGGATGCCTATACCCAGCTTGAGAGCCTCAAGGCCGCACTGTCCGATGCCAGCAAGGCACAGATCCTCAGCGCCCACCAAGAGCTCTTGGCCGACCCCGATTTGTTCGAAGCCGCGATTGCCGCCATCAGCGCCGGAGATAGCGCCGGCTACGCCTGGCGCAGCGCCTACACCGCCGCGGCCGTGCAACTGGAGGCTCTGGACAATGCGCTGCTGCGCGAGCGCGCCCATGACATCCGTGACGTCGGCCGCCGCGTGCTGGCCTTGCTGGCGGGTGTGGCGCAAACGGCCATTCAAGTGCCCGACAAGGCGATTCTGATTGCCGAGGAGCTGAGCCCCTCCGACACCGCCGCCCTGGACCGCAGCAAGGTGCTGGGCTTTTGCACCACCACCGGCGGTGCCACCAGCCATGTGGCCATCTTGGCTCGCTCCCTGGGCATTCCGGCCATCTGCGGCATTGACGCCGCTGCGTTGGATCTGGCCGAAGGCAGCCAAGTGGTGCTGGATGGCGCCAACGGCATCCTGCAGACCGCCCCCAGCGCCGCTGCGCTGGAATCGGCCCGGCAGCGCATGGCGCAACAAGCGCAGCGCCGCAGCGAAGAAGCGGCGCAAGCGCATCTGCCCGCCGCGACGCTGGATGGGCAGCGCATCGAGGTCGTGGCCAATGTCCGCAATGCGGCAGACACGCTTGAGGGCTTGACCCACGGCGCCGAAGGCGTGGGCTTGCTGCGCTCTGAATTTCTTTTTGATGAACGGGACACCGCGCCCAGCGAGGATGAGCAGGCCCAGGCCTATAGCGCCGTGGCCCAGGCGCTCGGGACTGAGCGGGTGCTGGTGATTCGCACGCTCGATGTCGGGGGCGATAAGCCCTTGCCCTATCTGCCCCTGCCCAAGGAAGACAACCCCTTCCTGGGCCTGCGCGGTGTGCGGGTGAGCCTGGCGCGGCCAGACATGTTCCGCACCCAGCTGCGCGCCATCCTGCGCGCCGCGCCGCTGGCGCAGCTGCACATCATGTTCCCCATGATTGCCACCCTGGAAGAGTGGCGTGAAGCCCGCGCCATCCTGGCCGAAGAGCAGGCGGCGCTGGGCGCGCGCGAGGTCAAGGTCGGCTTGATGATCGAGGTGCCCTCGGCGGCGCTGCAGGCCGAGCAGTTCGCCCGCGAGGCGGACTTCTTTTCCATCGGCAGCAATGACTTGACCCAGTACACCCTGGCGATGGACCGTGGCCACCCTCAGCTGGCCAAACAGGCCGATGCCTTGCACCCCGCCGTGCTGAAGATGATCGCCCTGAGCTGCGAGGGCGCGCGCCAGCATGGCAAATGGGTGGGCGTGTGTGGCGGCCTGGCGTCTGAGCCGCTGGCGGTGCCGGTGCTGATCGGCCTGGGGGTGACGGAGCTGTCGGTGTCCGTGCCCGCCATTCCCGCCATCAAAGCCCAAGTCAAGCGCCTGAGCCTGGCCGCCTGCCAGCAATTGGCGCGCGAGATTTTGCTGCTGGGGAGCGCCTCTGAGGTGCGAGCCCGCCTGGCTGCCTTCGCAGCCCAGGCCGAAACAACAACTTAATAACAAGAGACCACAGCCATGTTCCAAAACGCTTTTTCAGCGCTGCAAAAAGTCGGCAAGGCCTTGATGATGCCGGTGGCGGTGCTGCCGGTGGCCGGCTTGCTGCTGGGCCTGGGCGCCACCGATTTCCACACCAGCAATACCGTGTTCCTGGCGATTCTGTCGCTGATGAAGAATGCGGGCGATGTGATCTTCGGCAATCTGCCGCTGATCTTTGCCATCGGTGTGGCCCTGGGCTTTACCCAGAACGATGGGGTGGCCGCGATTGCAGCCACCATCGGCTTTTTGGTGATGACGGTGACGCTGGGCGTGATGGCCGGCATTCTTGGCATCAAGCCCGACATGATCATGGGCCAGCCCTCGATTCAAACCGGCGTGTTCGGCGGCATCCTGGCGGGCGGCATGGCCGCCATGATGTTCAACCGCTATTACCGGATTTCGCTGCCTGCCTATCTCGGCTTTTTTGCCGGCAAGCGCTTTGTGCCCATCGTCACTGCACTCGGCGCACTGGTGCTGGGCGTCGTGCTGGCCTTCATCTGGCCGCCGATTGGCGGCGCCATCAAGGCCTTCTCGCACTGGGCCGCCGTCAGCGACCCCACTACCGCCGCCACGGTCTATGGCTTCTTTGAGCGCCTGCTGATTCCCTTCGGCCTGCACCACATCTGGAACGTGCCCTTCTTCTTCGAGATGGGCTCCTTCACCGACGCTGCCGGCAAGGTGGTGAGCGGTGACATCAACCGCTTCTTCGCCGGCGACCCGACGGCGGGCATTCTGGCCGGCGCCTTTTTGTTCAAGATGTTTGGCCTTCCCGCTGCCGCGATTGCGATCTGGCACACCGCCCGGCCTGAGAAGAAGCTGGCCGTGGGCGGCATGATGGTGTCGGCGGCGCTAACGTCATTTCTGACCGGCATCACCGAGCCGATCGAGTTCGCCTTTCTCTTCGTCGCCCCGGTGCTGTATTTCCTGCACGCCTGCTTGGCCGCCTCGGCCCAGTTCCTGGCCAACAGCCTGCATATGCATATGGGTTTCACTTTCTCGCAAGGTGGCATCGACTTCCTGATGTTCAACCTGATCGGGGATAAGGCCCAACACGCCTGGTATGTGTTCGTGCTCGGCCCGATTTACGCCGCCATCTATTACGGCGTGTTCCGCTTTGTGATCGTCAAGTTCAATCTCAAAACGCCAGGCCGTGAGCTTGAGGCGGACGGCGCCCTGCCTGCCGCTGCAGCAGCGGGTAGCGCAGGCCAGTATGGCCGCGCACTTGATCTGGTCCTGGCCTTTGGCGGCCGCAGCAATATCGTCAATCTGGATGCCTGCATCACCCGGCTGCGGGTGACGGTCAAGGCGCCCGCCAAGGTGGATCAAGCGCGGCTGAAGGCGCTGGGTGCTGCCGGGGTGGTGCTTGTGGGCAGCGGTGTTCAGGCGATTTTTGGCCCCGCGGCCGAGAACCTCAAAGGTGAGATGCAAGACTATTTGGCGGTGGCCGGCGCAGAGGCCGATGGCAGCGTCGCTGGCGCAGCCGCCGTGGCGGCTGCGGGCGAGTTACCTGTTGCTGGCACCGAAGGCAGCGCTGGCAGCGCTAATGGCCCCATCTCCGCTTGGGTGACTGAGGCCGCCGGGCCCCTCTTGGCCTCGCTGGGTGGCAAAGCCAATCTGCGCAGCCTGCAGGCCGTGGCCTACACCCGCTTGCGCGTGCAACTACTCGATGCAGCTCAGTTTGACGAGGCTGCGGCGCTCAAGTCGGGCGCCAATGCGGTGATGCATGTCAACGCGAACACGCTGCATCTGATCGTCGGCAGCGATGCGGCTCAGTTCGCGAAAGCCATGCAGTAGCCGCGCTGCCAAGAACTAGGCAAACAGCTCAGCGTGTCGGCCGGCTGGCGCTTTGTCGCCAACGGCCAGGCCCCTTCCTTTTCGCTTCTTTTCTTTTCCTCCTCTCCTTTCATTCGCCGCCGCCCGCTGAGGGCGGCCCTCAAACCTAGGATGGCAAGGCAAGCCCTATGACGCAATTCTTGAAACGCAATTTGGCTCATCTGCCGGTCTATGCCGCAGGTGTCTTGACCCTGGCGGCCTGCCAAAGCGCAGCACCGGTCATCAGTTCGCCTGTGGTCGCGACAACGAGCGCCACGGCGGTGAATGGCAAGCCCGCGCTCTGGCCCAAGCCCATCAGCCGTGTCGCCAAAGACCCGGCCATGGAAAGGCGGATTGACGCGCTCATTGCCAAGATGAGCCTGGAGCAAAAAGTCGGGCAAACCATACAGCCCGAAATTCGCCACATCAGCCTGGCCGATGTCAGCAAATATCACATCGGCTCGGTGCTCAATGGTGGCGGTACCTTCCCTGGCAATAACAAGTTCGCCAAGGCCCAGGACTGGGTGGCCCTGGCGGATGGTTTTTACAAGGCCTCGATGCAGCCGAGCGAGAACGGCGTGGCCATTCCCATCATGTGGGGCACGGACGCGGTCCATGGTCACAACAATGTGATCGGCGCGACCTTGTATCCCCACAATATCGCCCTGGGTGCGGCGAACAACCCGGAGCTGATCAAACAGATCGGCGCGGCTACTGCCCGCGAAATTGCCGTCACCGGGATTGGCTGGAGCTTTGCACCCACAGTGGCTGTGGCGCGTGATGCTCGCTGGGGCCGCACCTACGAGTCCTATGCCGAAAGCCCGGAGATCGTCAAAGCCTATGCCGGGAAAATGGTGGAGGGCCTTCAAGGCGAGCCCGGAGCCAAGGGCTTTTTGTCCGATCAGCATGTGATCGCTACCGCCAAGCACTACATCGGCGACGGTGGCACGCAAGGCGGCATTGATCGTGGCCAAACCGATGCCAGCGAGGCCGAGCTGGTCAGGCTCCATGCCCAAGGCTATGTCAGCGCGATTGAATCGGGCGTGCAAACCGTGATGGCGTCCTTCAGCAGTTGGCGGGGTGACCGTATGCACGGGCACAAATACCTGCTGACCGACATTCTCAAAGACCATATGGGCTTTGATGGCCTGGTGGTGGGCGACTGGAGCGGCCATGAGTTTGTGCCCGGCTGCACCCGCAACAACTGCGCGCAAGCCATCAATGCCGGCATCGATATCTTCATGGTGCCGGAAGACTGGAAGCTGCTTTACGAAAACACCTTGGCTCAGGCCAGAAGCGGCGAGATTCCGCTGGCTCGCCTGGACGATGCGGTGCGCCGCATTCTGCGCGTCAAAATGCGCGCCGGTTTGTTTGAGCGGGGCGCGCCGTCGACCTATGCCTTGGCTGGCAAGAATGAGGTGTTGGGCGCTGCCGCGCACCGGGAAATTGCGCGCCAAGCTGTGCGTGAATCGTTGGTCTTGCTGAAAAACAAGAAGCAGTTGCTGCCCATCAAGGCCGGCAGCAAGATCTTGCTGGCCGGTGATGGCGCGGACGATATCGGCAAGCAAGCGGGCGGCTGGAGCATCTCCTGGCAAGGCACGGGTAATGTGAACAGCGACTTCCCCGGTGCCACTTCGATTTACCAGGGCATGGCCGCTGCGGCCAAAGCCAATGGCAGCCGGGTGACCTTGAGCGTCAATGGCGACTATCAGGAACGGCCAGATGTCGCCGTGCTGGTGTTTGGCGAGAACCCCTATGCCGAGATGCAAGGCGACATCAGCAAGCTGGATTTCGCCTCTGACAAGGAGTTGCAGCTCTTGAAGAAATTCAAGGCGCAAGGCATTCCGGTGGTCTCGCTGTTCATCACCGGCCGGCCGCTGTGGGTGAACCCGGAATTGAATGCATCGGACGCTTTTGCGGTGATTTGGCAACCCGGCACCGAAGGCGCAGGCGTGGCCGATGTGATCATGCGCGATGCCAGCAATGCCGTGCGTTTCGACTTCAAGGGCAAGCTGTCTTTTGCCTGGCCGGCCCGACCCGACCAAGCGCACAGCTTGGCCGATGGAAAGCATGAGGGCAAAAGCGATGCGCCGCTTTTCCCACGTGGCTATGGGCTGACTTATGCCGACAAGAGCGCAGTCAGCGACGATTTGTCTGAAGCCTGGCAGCTCGCCACGCAGTCTGCGCAAATGACGGCCACCATCTTCAAGAATCGAACGATTGAACCGTGGCAGTTGACGCTGGCTGATGACCTCAATCACAGCAAGACCGTTACATCCAATGTGGCCAGCTTGGGGGCCATCAGCTACCGTGCCGTCGATCGCCTGGTGCAGGAGGACGCCATTCACTTGCAATGGAGTGGCAAGGCCGCCGCCAGCGCAGGCTTCTTTGCCAAGGAGCGTGTGGATTACTCGGCCCTGGCGGGCAAGGCTTTGGTCTTTGATGTTCGGGTCAAACGCGCGCCCACGGCCGAGGTGAAGCTGGCCATGAATTGCGGCACCGACTGCTTGGCGGAGCTTGCCTTGACCCAAGCCCTGCGCAAGGCCAAGCCGGACCAGTGGGAAACTTTTTCAATCAGCATGGCCTGCTTCGGCACGGCCAAGCTGGATATGTTGCTGTCGCCATTTGCGCTGAGTAGCAGCGGCGAGTTGGACTTGGTCTTGCACCATGTCCGCATTGAGGAAGTGCCAGCGGCGAGTGTGCGGTGCCCGTAAAGGGTTTGAGTTAGTGCGAACGGGCGGGGGCGTTCGCGTTACTCAAACTTGTGCTCCAAATTTGATCTGACGCAGCTTCGCTACGTCAGGCATGGCCTTGGCGGCCAAGCTAGCGCTTCGCGCTATTCAAATTTGTAGCGCAAGTTCGAATTGCCTCCGCTTCGCGGCGGCAGGCTTGGTCCTTCAGACCAAGCCAAGTGCTCCGCACTTATTCAAATTTGTAGCGCAAGTTCGAGAGAACGCAGCTGTGCTGCGTCCTGCTTGGCTGGTTCAGCCAAGCCAATTGCTTCGCAATTACTCGAACTTGTCCAACACCGCGCCCGAGCTCGCGCTGGAGGCGTTCTTCGCGAACTTGGCCAGCACGCCGCGGGTGTAGCGCGGTGCGGGCTTGACCCAGGCGGCCTTGCGGGAGGCCAACTCGGCCGCATCGACATGCAACTCCAGCAGCAGCTGATGGGCGTCGATGGTGATGCGGTCGCCTTCCTTCACTAGCGCGATCACGCCGCCTTCATAGGCTTCGGGTGCCACATGGCCAACCACCATGCCCCAGGTGCCGCCGGAGAAGCGGCCGTCGGTGATCAGGCCCACGCTTTCGCCCAGGCCTTGGCCGATCAGGGCGCCGGTGGGAGCCAGCATTTCGGGCATGCCGGGGCCGCCCTTGGGGCCCAGATAACGCAGCACCATGACGTCACCGGCGACGATCTTGCCGGCCATGATGGCGGCCAGGGCCGATTGCTCGTCTTCGAACACCCGGGCCGGGCCGCTCATCACCGGGTTCTTCAGGCCGGTGATCTTGGCCACACAGCCTTCGGGCGAGAGGTTGCCCTTGAGGATGGCCAGATGGCCTTCGGCGTAGATGGGGTTCGTCACTGGGCGGATCACGGTTTGATCGGCGCGCAGATCGGGCACCTCGGCCAGGTTCTCGGCCACGGTCTTGCCGGTGATGGTCATGGCGTCGCCATGCAGCAGGCCGTGCTTGAGCAACTCTTTCATCACCGCCGGAATGCCGCCGGCATGGTGCAAGTCGATCGCCAGGAACTGACCGCTGGGCTTCAGATCGCACAGCACCGGCGTGCGGCGGCGCACGCGCTCGAAGTCGTCGATCGTCCAGTCCACCTCTGCTGCATGGGCAATCGCCAGGAAGTGCAGCACCGCATTGGTGGAGCCGCCGGTGGCCATGATGACGGCCACAGCGTTCTCGATCGCTTTCTTGGTGACGATGTCGCGCGGCTTCAGATCGGCCTTGACGGCTTCGACCAACACGGCCGCCGCCTTCTTCACGCTCTGGACCACCTCGTCTTCGACATTGGCCATGGTCGAGGAGTAGGGCAGGCTCATGCCCAGCGCCTCGAAGGACGAGCTCATGGTGTTGGCGGTGTACATGCCGCCGCAGGAGCCGCTGCCGGGAATGGCCTTGCGCTCGATGGCGCAGAAGTCTTCCTCGCTCATCTTGCCGGCACTGAATTGGCCCACGGCTTCGAAGACGCTGACGATGTTGAGGTCCTGACCCTTGTGCTTGCCCGGCAGGATGGTGCCGCCGTAGACGTAGAGCGAAGGCACATTGGCGCGCAGCATGCCCATCATGCCGCCGGGCATGTTTTTGTCGCAGCCGCCGATGACGATGACGCCGTCCATCCACTGACCGCCGACGCAGGTCTCCACGCAGTCGGAGATCACCTCGCGCGAAACCAGGCTGTACTTCATGCCCTCGGTGCCCATGGCCATGCCGTCGCTGATGGTGGGCGTGCCGAAGATCTGCGGGTTGGCGCCGGCTTCTTTCAGGCCGATCACGGCCGCATCGGCCAGCTTTTGCAGGCCGGAGTTGCAAGGCGTGATGGTCGAGTGGCCATTGGCCACGCCGATCATGGGCTTGCCGAAGTCACTTTCCTGATAGCCCATGCCGTAGTACATGGAACGGTTGGGGGCGCGGGCAATGCCTTCGGTGATGTTCTTGGATCGGCGATTGGCGGGGCTGCTGCTCATGGCTGATGTCTCCTGCGATAGTGGGGTGGGCTGGCCTTTGGACGGGGTCGATAGGCCAAGCGATGCGCCAGTATGAATTGCCACCATTGCTTTATCAAATATATTATTGGCAATAAATCAATCTATATTACATATCAATGATTGACTTGCGCAGCCTGCGTCAATTCGTAGCCGTGGCCGAAGACCTGCACTTCGGCCGTGCCGCCCAGCGCCTGCACATGACCCAGCCGCCGCTGACCCAGGCAATCCAGAAACTGGAGCAGTCGCTAGGCGTGCCGCTGCTGGCGCGCACCAGCCGCACGGTGGCGCTGACGCCGGCCGGTGCGGCTCTGCTGCCGCAGGCGCGTGCCTTGCTGGTGCAGGCCGAGGGCTTGGGGCCCCTGGTGCGCGCAGCAGCCTGCGGCAGCCGTGGCGAACTCAAGCTGGGCTTTGTGTCCACCGTGGGTTACGGCGACTTCCCGCGTTGGTTGCGTGGCTTTCGCGAACGCTACCCCGACATTTCCTTGAGCCTGCGCGAGGCCACCCTGGATGTGCAGCTGCCCGACTTCGCCAACGGCGAGTTGGATGCGGGCTTCATCATTCATGCGCCCGGCGCTTGCCCGCCGGGTTTTGAGCGCCTGAGCATCGCCAGCGAAGCCATGGTCTTGGCGGTCAGCACCGCTCAGCCTGAAGCTGCGGTGCCCAGCTTGACGGTCGAGCAGGTACTGGCCTTGCCGCTGGTGATCTTCCCGCGCGCCATTGCACCCACCTTGTTTGATGCGGTGCTGGGCTTTTACCAAGCTCAGGGGCGGCAGCCGCGCATCGTGCAAGAGGCGATTCAGATGCAGACCATCGTCAATCTGGTGTCGGCCGGCATTGGCGCGGCCTGGGTGCCGGCCAGTGTGCAGGCTTTTGGTCGCGCCGGGGTGGCTTACAAATCGGTGCAGGAGGCTGCGCCTACCTGTGAGACCAGCCTGATCTGGCGGCGCGACTGTGCACCCACGGTGCTGCGCTTTGTCGAGCATATTGCGGGGCAAATTGCGCCCTCGACCAGTGTTTGATGTGGGCCGCCGATAATTAGGCCCTTCTCATTGCGGCCGCATGGCATCAAACCTTTGCACACATCCGACAAGTCTCAGTGCACACGCTCAACCCTATCGCCGCTGCGCATGCTGGGGGCAGGTCTTGCCTTGCTGCTGAGCAGCCACTTGGCGCATGCCATCGTGTTCAAAGAGCCGCAGTTGCAGCAGTTGCTGGAGGCCGAAAAATTCGAAGCGCTTGAGCAAGCTGCGCAGCAGCGGCTGGCCCAAACACCAGACGACAGCCAGGCCCTAGCCGCCAAGGCCATTGCCGCCACCGCGGGCTATGACGCCCGGCAACTGGATGTCGCTGCCAAGACCGCTCAGCAATGTGTGGAGCGTGCGCCGCGTGAGGCGGTGTGCCATCTGGCTCTGGCGCGGGTGCTGGGCCAGCAGGTGCTGATCGAGAGCAAGTTCAAGGCCCTGAGCCTCTTGCCCAAGGTGCGGGCCAGTCTGAGCACAGCCTTGGAGCTGGACCCGGACTTGTTTGAAGCGCGCAGCAAACTCACCCAAATCTATTTGCTGATCCCGGAGTTTCTGGGTGGCAGCGTGGCCAAAGCCCGTGAGCTGGAAACCGCCATACGCAACAAGCAGCCGGAGCAGGCGCGCCTGCTGCGCTCGCTGATCCAGGCGCGCCAAGATAAGTGGGATGAGGCGGAGCGTGAGCTGATGGCAGTGCGCGTTGGCAATGATGCGGCCTTGGCCGAGGACGTGCGCAATGCCTACGGCGAACTGGGTCGGCACTGGATCAAGGACAAGCAGTTTGATCGCGTCAAGCGCATGTACAGCCAGCTGCAAAAAGACCAGCCCAAGCAGGCCGCCGCCTACTACTATCTGGCGCGCCTGGCCCAGGAACTGGACCAGCCCGCCGAGGCCATCCCGCTCTTCGAGCAAGCCAGTGGCTTGGCTGGCGCGGAAGGCTTGCCCATCGACCACCGTCTGGCCGACGCCCTGGTCGCCGTGGGGCAAATCGAGCCGGCCAAGCAGGCTTACCGCCGCTATCTGGCCAGCAAGCGCGCCGAGCCCGGCCATTTGAAGGATGCCCGCAAGAGCTTGGCCGCCCTCGGCTAAAGGGCGCCGCACTGGCTTAACCAAGTTTTCACGGCCCGCCTCAGCGCTGGGCGTGCAAGCCGCCACACTATGATGCGCGGCTGATTTCAGAAGGATTTCCCATGTGGGTTCACCCCCAATTCGACCCCGTTGCTCTCAAGCTCGGCCCACTCGCCATCCATTGGTATGGGCTGACCTATCTGGCCGCCTTCGGCATGTTCATCTGGCTGGCCAGCAAGCGCGTGTCGCAGCCGGAATGGGCCTCGCAAGGCTGGACCCGCCAGGATGTGGACGATTTGCTCTTCTTCGGCGTGCTGGGCGTGGTGCTGGGCGGGCGCCTGGGTTATGTCTTGTTCTACAAGCCTGACTACTACATCCACAACCTGGGTGAAGTGTTCGCGGTGTGGAAGGGCGGCATGGCCTTTCACGGCGGCTTGCTGGGCGTGATCGCAGCAATGGCGCTGTTTGCCAAGCTGCGTGGCCGCAGTTTTTTCCAGGTCACCGATCTGATTGCACCTTGCGTGCCCACCGGCCTGGGGGCAGGGCGCATCGGTAACTTCATCAACGGTGAGTTGTGGGGCCGGCCGGCTGACCCGAACCTGCCTTGGGCCATGGTCTATCCGCAGTCGGGCTCGCCCTTGCCCTTGCATCCCTCGCCGATTTATCAATTCATCGGCGAAGGCGTGCTGCTCTTCTTGCTGGTGTGGTTCTACGCCAAGAAGCCGCGCCTGACCGGCCAGGTCTCCGGCGTGTTCCTGATGGGCTACGGCGTGCAGCGTTTTGTGACCGAATACTTCCGCCAGCCGGATGACTTCCTGGGCCTGCGGGCCCTCAATCTGAGCCAGGGTCAATGGCTGTCTTTGCCCATGATTGTGGTGGGCTTGCTGATCTGGCTGTGGGCCAGCAAGCAGGGCCAGCCAGCGGCAAGCAAGACCTGACCCTCCGCCAAGCTTTTTCGACACCCTATGCGTCAAATTTTCTTCGACACCGAAACCACCGGCCTACTGGCTGAGGGTGGTGACCGCGTGATTGAAATCGGCTGCGTTGAGATGATCAACCGCCAGCTGACCGGCAACAACCTGCACATCTACATCAACCCGCAGCGCGCCAGCCACGAGGATGCCTTGCGGGTCCACGGCCTGACCGAGGCCTTTTTGTCCGACAAGCCCTTGTTCGCGGAGATTGCGCCCGAACTGCTGACCTTTCTGGCCGATGCAGAACTGGTGATTCACAACGCGCCCTTCGACATTGGCTTTATCAATGCGGAGTTGAAGCGCCTCAAGCTCGGCCCCATCACCGATGTGGTGGGCAGCGTGCGTGACACCTTGCTGATGGCGCGCGAGATGTTCCCCGGCAAGGCCAATTCCCTGGACGCCCTGTGCCGCCGCTTGGAAGTGGATAACTCCAACCGCAAGCTGCACGGCGCTTTGCTGGACGCGGAATTGCTGGCCGAGGTCTACATCCGCCTGACCCGCGGCCAAGACTCGCTGGTGATGGATGACGCGGGCGAGGGTAGTGGCGAGGACGGCGAGTACCGTGTGGCCGCTGTGGACCTCAGCACCTTCTCTTTGCCGGTGTTGGCGGCCAGCGATGAGGAGTTGCAAGCGCACGAGAAAGTGCTGCTGGAGCTGGACAAAGCCAGCGGCGGAAAACGAGTCTGGAAGAGTGCAGAAGTAATTTCTGCATGAAATTCTCGCCAGGCTAAAAAAAGCATGGCATAATCGTGGGCTTCCCGGTTAGCAAATAACTCAAACGAGAAATTTGCTGCAGCGACGCAAATACCGGGCGGTTAGCTCAGTGGTAGAGCACTGCCTTCACACGGCAGGGGTCGCAGGTTCGAACCCTGCACCGCCCACCAGAATTGATGATTGGTCGACAACCGTATCGACTTCACTGTTCTAAATTTTTTGTCGCAGGCCCAAATACCGGGCGGTTAGCTCAGCGGTAGAGCACTGCCTTCACACGGCAGGGGTCGCAGGTTCGAACCCTGCACCGCCC
>NZ_CAMFJS010000002.1 GCF_945956965.1 uncultured Roseateles sp. | reverse complement strand
CAGGCCGCGCAGACGCAATGCTTGATGCAAAGGCAGCAGCAGGCCACTGGCTAGGCCGTCACGGCTGCGGGGGCTGGGGCGAGTAGGTGTGGGCAACTGAAGGCGACTCCGATGGCTGGATTCAGCAGGCAAGCGCCATCTTAGACGGCAACAAGCTTGGCAAAAGCCAGCATGAGCAGGGTTTGTCCCAGTCGGTCAAATCACTGGCCCATCGGGCTATGGGCTTGTGCAACCCTTGTCCCTAGCATCGTCTTGATGGCTCACAAGGCGTGAGCTACAGCGATTCAGGAGATGCCATGGAAGACGCAAAGACGACAAGCGCCCTGCCTTTTGACGCCCGCATCGACACCGTGCTGGCACTGCTGAATATGCGGCCTGAATACGCCAGCCGCAGTGCCGAGCTGGTGTTCACGCGCGCCGAAATCGCTGCACTCCTGAAGCTGAGCGGCGACCCCTGGGTCAGCGCATTGCTGGCCGAGCTGAGCGCGGCCAAGAAGCGCGCGGACCGCGCCGCCACCCAGACGCCTTACAGCCGCATCGTGCAGCGCCTGGTGGGCCGAGCGAACAGCCGCCAGGTCAGCGCGCGCATGATGCGGCGCGTGGTGAACCGCCCCATTGATGCGGCCATGCTGCGCGCGCAAGACCTGCTCGCGCGCCTGCAGGCCCAAAGCCTGCCGCTGAACCCGGCCGCCAAGCTCTATCTCTACGAACAGCTGCTAGGTATTCAGCGCGCCTGGGCGCGCTACGGCGACCTGATGCTGCAGGCCTACATCCTCATGATCGACAACCGGGACAAACCGGCAGCAAACCCGGCCGCGCCCGCGCCCACACAGGCCAAGCCGCCAGCGCCGCCCGAGCCCTTCAAGCGCCGCCGCACCGACAAAGAGCCGCTGCTGCACTGAGGCAAGAACGGCCCGGTGGCGAGAGCCGGCAGGCCAGGGCCCGCCGTGCTCAGCGCCGCATCAAGGCTGCATCAGCGGCTTTGCGGCATCACAAACTCAGCGCCCTTGGCCACGCTGGCGGGCCAGCGCTGCATCACGCTCTTTTGCTTGGTGTAGAAGCGCACGCCCTCCTCGCCGTAGGCGTGCATATCGCCGAACAGGCTCTTCTTCCAGCCGCCGAAGCCATGCCAGGCCATGGGCACAGGAATCGGCACATTGATGCCCACCATGCCGACCTGGATGCGGCGGGTGAATTCACGCGCGATATTGCCGTCGCTGGTGTAGCAGGCCACACCGTTGCCGAACTCATGGGCGTTGACCAGGTCCACTGCTTGCGCGAAATCAGCCACCCGTACGCAGGCCAGCACTGGGCCGAAGATTTCTTCCTTGTAGATGCGCATCTCGGGCGTGACATGGTCAAACAAGGTGCCGCCGGTGAAGAAGCCGTTTTCAAAGCCAGGCACCTTGTGGCCGCGGCCATCGACCAGCAGCTGCGCACCTTCTTCAACGCCGGTGCCGATATAGCCTTCGATGCGATCACGCGCTTCGCGGGTGACGATGGGGCCCATCTCGGCATCGAGCTCCATACCGTTCTTGATCTTCAATGCGCGAGCACGCTCGGCCAGCTTAGGCACAATCTTGTCGGCCACATCGCCCACCAGCACCGCCACCGAGATGGCCATGCAACGCTCGCCGGCCGAGCCGTAGGCGGCGCCGATCAGGGCGTCCACGGTCTGCTCAATGTCGGCGTCAGGCATCACCACCATATGGTTCTTGGCGCCGCCCAGAGCCTGCACGCGCTTGCCGTTCTTGGCCCCGGTCTCGTAGATGTATTGCGCGATGGGCGTGGAGCCCACAAAGCTCAGCGCCTTCACATCGGGGTGGTTCAAAAGCCCGTCCACCGCCAGCTTGTCGCCTTGCACGACGCTGAACACGCCATCCGGCAGGCCGGCCCGCTTGAACAACTCAGCCACGAACAAGCTGGGCGAAGGGTCACGCTCGCTGGGCTTCAAGATGAAGCAATTGCCGGTGACGATGGCCATGGGCGCCATCCACATCGGCACCATGAAGGGGAAGTTGAAAGGCGTCACGCCGGCCACCACGCCCAGGGGCTGGCGCAGGGTCCAGTTGTCCATGCCGGTGGAGACCTGGTCGGTGAAATCACCCTTGAGCAATTGCGGTGCGCCGCAGGCGAACTCGACGATGTCGATGCCGCGAGCCACTTCGCCCAGCGCATCGGTGAAGACCTTGCCGTGCTCGGCCGTGATCATGGCGGCCAGCACTTCCTTGTTCTCATTCAGCAGTTCCAGGAACTTGAACATCACGCGGGCGCGGCGCAGCGGCGGGGCATCGGCCCAGGCTGGGAAGGCAGCCAGCGCGCCGGCCACGGCCGCGTTGACATCCTCCATGCTGGCCAGCTGCACCTGGCGCGCCACGGCACCCGTGGTCGGGTTGAACACGGCCTGGCTGCGGCCTGAGGTGGCGGCTTGCGCTTGGCCGCTGATGAAGTGGGTCAGGTCAGCGGTGCTGGTGTAGGGGGTGGGCATGAGGGGTCTCCTTGAATGTTGGGCAGAGTCTAGGCAGCTCGCGCCCTGATGCCAATCCCATTTCGCCGATTTGATTGTTCGATATCATGAACAATCATGAATGCCGCCAAGCCAACAGAGTTCCGCCACGATGTCTTGTGGGGTCAGCTCCATGCACTCACCGTGATCGCCCAGCTGGGCAGCTTCACCAAGGCCGCGCAGAGGCTGGGCCTGTCGAAAGCAGCGGTCAGCCAGCGCATCAGCGAGCTGGAACGCGCCATGGGCCAGACGCTGGTGGCGCGCACCACCCGCTCGGTGCGGCTCAGCGAAGCCGGCCGGGAATTGGTGGCCGAAACCGAGGCCAGCTTCGCCCACATCACCCGCACCCTGGGCGCGACACGCGATGCCGTCGGCCAAGCGCGGGGCCTCTTGCGCATCACCGCGCCGGTGGCGCTGGGCCGCCAGCATGTGGCGCCGCTGCTGCTGAGCTTTTTTCAGCAGTACCCCGAGATTCAGGTGGAGCTGGACCTGAGCGACCGCCTGGTGCCGCTGGCGCAAGAAGGCTTTGACCTGGCGATCCGCCACACCAGCGCGCCGCCCGACACCCATGTGGCCTTCAAGCTCTGCGCCTCACGCGCCCTGCTGGTGGCCAGCCCCAGCTATTTGCAAAACCACGGCGCGCCCAGCCATCCGCAAGAGCTGGCCCAGCACGCCTGCCTGGCTTATCTGCGCCCCGGGCCGGCCGCCTGGCTGTTCGAGCGTGCCAGTGAATCGGGGGCGAGCGCCGAGCCGCAACGCCAGCGCGTGCCCGTGCAAGGGCCGCTGCGCGCGGGCAATAGCGAAATCCTGCGCGAAGCCGCCCTCGCCCACCAAGGGCTGAGCCTGTTGCCTGACTTCACCGTCGGCTCCGCGCTGCGCGATGGCCGCTTGGTCGAGGTCCTCAGCGACTGGCGGCCCGTCGGCTTTTTCGGCGAGGCGATTTACGCCATCCACCCCTGGAGCAACACCACGCCCAGGCCGGTCAAGCTCTTGATCGAACACCTGGCCAAGAGCATGAAGGCGGGCTTCAGCCCCGCATCAGGCAAGGCCGCCAGCTCGAAACGGCAAAGCGGCTGAAGCATGGCCGCGCCCGCTGGCACTCAGCTCCGCGGCGCACACCCTCAATCGGCAGGACAATAGCGCCATGAGCACCTCCAAGCCCCCTCGCCCCCCATCCTCTCGCTCGCCGGCCGCCAGGCCAGCTGGCCGCCACAGCGCGGGCCCAGCCTCACATCCAGGCGCGGCGCGCCAAGCAGCGCGGCCGGGGGCCAAGTCAAGCGCCCCTGCGCCTAAGCCCGCCCCCACGCCCAAGGCCCCCCTGCTGCCGCTCAACGAGACCGAGATGGCGCAACTGGAAGACCTGCTGGACCGCGTGCCCGCGCCGCTGGAGCCGCTGGACATCAGCATGCTGGACGGCTATTTGGTCGGTGTACTGCTGCAGCCCAAGGCCGTGCCGGCTTTTCAGTGGGGCCGCTATGTGCTGGACAGCGAAGGCCGCGCCGCACCGGCCGGCTTCGACAGCCGCGTGTTGATGAATCTGGTCAAGCGCCGCTATCAGGAACTCAACCAGGCCATCGTCGACCGCCAATGGTTCGACCCCTGGGTGTTCGAGCTGGCCTTCGATGAGGAAGACGAAGAAGCCGACGACGACGCCAACCCCTCGGAAGTGCTGTTCTCCTGGGTGGCCGGTTTTGCCCTGGCCACCGATGTCTTCCCGGATCTGCTGCGCGAGGATGCGGCCGATTTGTTGGAACCCCTGGCCGCCATCTTCATGCATCTGGATCCCGAGGATCTGGAAGACGCCGACGACTTGCTGGAAGAGATTGAAACGCTGGAGCCGCCCAAGGACGTCAGCGAGGCGGTGGAAAGCCTAGTCAGCGCCTGCCTGATGCTGGCCGATGTGTCGCGGCCGCAAGCCCGACCCGCAGCGCCACAGCGCCCGCCAGCACGGCGCGGGCCGCCGCCACGCGGCCGTTATTGAGTTGATGACGCTGTAAGCCCGTGATCGCGGGCTTCAGTACCGCCGCTCAGCGCGCGAACAAGCGCGCCGCGTGCAAGCCCAGGCCTGTGGCCACCGAGGCAAAACGGTCGCCGCGCACCAGGGTGGCTTGCGGGTAGTCGGCGGCAATGCGTTCGGCCAGCAAGCGCAGGCCGGTGGAGCCGCCGGTGAAGTAGAGCGCGTTGATCTGCTCCGGCTTCAGGCCGGCCAGGGCCACGGTTTCGCGGCCGCATTGCACGATGCGGTTGATGTCGGCATCCAGCGCAGCGACCGCCACGGCTTCCGACAGCTCAATCTGCAAGCCGTTCTCGACGATGCCCAGGTCGATCACCGTGTCACCGCCGCCCGAGACCGCGATCTTGGCGCCTTCGGCGCGCGCCGCCAGCTCATGGCCCAGATGGTCTTCCACCACCGTCATCAGGCGCTGGTGATGCTGCACATTGCCGTAGAAGCTGCGCATGCTGCGCAACTCGGCCACGCGGCCGGGGCTGTAGACGGTGTTGATCAAATGCCAGGTGGCCAGGTCAAAGTAAACGCCGCTGGGCACTTCACGTGCCGGGGAGCCGGGGCGCTCCGGGCCGTAGCTGCGATAGCCGAATTCACGCAGGATGCTGGCCAACTCGACATGGCGGTCAAAGTCGGTACCGGCGATGTGCACGCCGTGGTTGGCCAGGATGTCGTCGCGGCGATCCAGGCGCTGCATGCGCTGCGGGCCAACGCGCACGACGGAAAAGTCCGAGGTACCGCCGCCGATGTCGGCCACCAGCACGATTTGCTCTTCGGTGGCCTGGCTCTCAAAGTCGAACGCGGCCGCGATGGGCTCAAACTGGAAATGCACTTCATCAAAGCCGGCCGCATGGGCCGCGCCTTCCAGCGACTTTTGCGCGGCGGCATCACGCGCCGGCTCGCCGTCCACAAAGAAGACCGGGCGGCCCAGCACCACCTTGTTGAGCGGCGCCTCCGCGCCGGCAGCCAGCGCCTTGTTGCGCAAGCGCTTGAGGTAGCCGGCCAGGATGTCGACGTATTTGATGCCACGGCCGCCGCCCACATCGGTGGTTTGGTCGATCAGGCCCGAGCCCAGAATGCTCTTCATCGAACGCATCAGGCGACCATCGGCGCCTTCCACATAAGCGGCCACCGCGGCGCGACCAAAGGCGCGCGGCGGGCCGTCGGCGTCGTGGCGGCCTTCGACGAAATAGAACACCGCCGTAGGCATGGTCAGGTGGCCGGGCTCCAGTTCCACCAGGTCCATGGCGGCCTTGCCGTCACCGGTGTGGCGACGCGGAATGGCAATCGCCGAGTTGGACGTGCCAAAGTCGATGGCGCAAAAACTGGCCGAATGGGGGATGGAGGAGCTCATGGGGACCGCGAACAGAAGGGGCGCGGATTGTACCGGGCGCGCCCTACTTCTGCCCTTGCCCCTCACTCAAGGCGACGGCGACCCAGTCCCCGTGCGCGGACTTAAACCCCGTAGCAGCCGAAATCCATCGCCGGCTTGCGCCCGGCCATCAGCTCGGCCATGGCGAGGCCAGAACCAGCGCCATGGGTCCAGCCCAAAGTGCCATGGCCGGCATTGATCCACAGATTGCTGGCCGTGCGGCTGCGGCCGATATAGGGGATGTTGGTCGGCGTGCTGGGGCGCAGACCGGTCCAGTAATTGGGCTCGCTCAGATCGGCCACGCCGGGGAACAGCTCCTCGTAACGGCGCACCAGCGCGGCGCAACGGGTGCGCGAGGTGAGGCGGTCGAGGTCGTTGTCAAAGCCGCACAGCTCGGCCGTGCCGGCGATGCGGATGCTGTCGCCCAGGCGCGAGATGGCGATCTTGCGCGTGTCGTCCAGCAGGCTCACCACGCTGGCCTGCTCGGGCTTCTTCAGCTTCAAGGTGGCGGAATAGCCCTTGGCGGGGTAGATATTGAGGAATTCGCCCAGGGGCTTGAGCAGGGCCGGGGTGTAGGAACCCATGGCGGCAACAAAGGCATCAGCCTTCAGGTCTTGCTTGACACCGCTGCGCACGGAGGCGATTTGCACCTGGTCGATGCTGGAGCCGGTGCGCGACAGTTGCAGCACCTCGTGTTCCCACAGGAACTTGGCGCCGCGCTGCTGGCACAGCAGCGCCAGCTTTTGGGTGAACACGCAGGCGTCGCCCGATTCATCGCTGGGCGTGAAGGTGCCGCCGAAGATATTGGCGCCGAAGTTGGCCAGGGCCGGCTCCACCTTAAGCACTTCTTCGCGGCTCAGCACGCGGCGATCGACGCCGTGGCGGCGCATAATTTCGGCACCGGCCACGCCGTTGTCAAAGTCAGCTTGCGAGGAGAAGAAGTGCAGGATGCCGCGCTCCAGGCGTTCGTACTCGATGCCGGTCTGCCCGACCAAGTCCTTCAGAGCGGCGTGGCTGTAACGGCCCAGCTGCACCAGTTGCTCAACATTGCGCTCGAACGCAGCGCTGGTGCACTGGCTCAGAAAGCTCAGACCCCAGATCCATTGCTTGGGGTCCAGGCTGGGGCGGAACAGCAGCGGCGAGTCATCGCGCAGCAGCCACTTGGCCACCTTGAAGGGCGCGCCGGCATTGGCCCAGGGCTCACAGAAGCTGACCGAGATCTGCGCGCCGTTGGCGAAGCTGGTTTCCAGCGCGGCGTCTTTCTGGCGGTCCACCACCGTCACCTCATGGCCCTGCTCCAGCAAATACCAGGCGGTGCAAACGCCGATGATGCCGGCTCCAAGTACGACGACTTTCATTGTCTGAACTCCATGCGTCAGGCCCCCAGCGGGCCCAGCAATAGTTGAAAACCCAAAAACCACATCAGCAGGGCAACGGCGCCATCAATGGCCCGCCACACCCAAGGTTTGCTGAGCATGGGCGCCGCCGCAGCCGCCCCGAAACCCAGCAAGGAAAACCACATCACCGAGGCCAGGCCCGCGCCCAGGCCAAAAGCCCAGCGCAGGTCAACACCAGCAACATCGGCAAATTGCGCGCCCACCGTACCCAAGAGCAGCACCGTGTCCAGATAGACATGAGGATTCAGGAAGGTCATGGCCGCAGCGCTGAGCAAGGTCGCGCGCAAACCCGTGCCGCTGGCCTGCGCCTGCAAGCCGCCCGCGCCCACCCAGGCGCGCTGCGCCGCCTTCAAGCCATACAGCAGCAAGAAGGCCGCACCACCCCAGCGAAAGCCGTTCAGCAAGAGCGGGCTGGAAGCAATCAGCGTGCCCAGGCCGAACAGGCCCAGGGCGATCAAGAGCACATCCGACAAGCTGCAAAACAGCACCACCGGCGTCACATGGCTGCGCAACAAGCCTTGACGCAGCACCAGCGCGTTTTGCGCGCCGATGGCCATGATCAAGCCGGCGCCCGTCAGCCAACCTTGGGTCATTGCGGCAGCGCTGTCGGGAGTGAGGCTCATTGGGCGCGGATTGTCTACAGGAAGCCGGCAAACTAGAAGTAGGATTCATATTTCTCGGCACACATTAGGCGCACTAATGAAAGACCTCGATCTCGCCAGCCTCGATTGCCTCACCGCCCTGGCGGATGAACGCAGCTTCGAGCGCGCCGCCCAGCGCCTGGCCATCACCCAAAGCGCCGTCTCGCAGCGCCTGCGCAGCCTGGAGTCGCAAGTCGGCCAGTTGCTAGTGGTGCGCTCACGCCCGCTGCGCCTGAGCGAGCCCGGCAAGGTGCTGCTGCGCTACGCCCGCCAGCTGCAAGCCATGCGCACCGATATGGCGCGCGAATTGGGCAGCCGGGTGGCCATGGACGAGCGCATTGCCATCGCCGTCAACGCCGACAGCCTGGCCACCTGGGTGCTGCCGGCGCTGGACCGGGTGGTGCAGGACGGCCTGAACCAGGGCTTCGGCCTGGAATTGGTGGTGGACGATCAAGACTTCACCCACGACTGGCTCCGTCAGGGCGAAGTGCTGGGCTGCGTCAGCACCGTGCGCCAGGCCTTGCGCGGCTGCGCGGTACAGACGCTGGGCGTGATGCGCTATGTGGCCGTGGCCAGCCCGGCCTTTTGCGCCAAACGCCTGCCTCAGGGGCTATTCGAAGGCAATTTCGCCAGCACGCCTTTTCTGGTGTTCAACCGCAAGGACGACAGCCAGGCCCTGTGGGTGAGCAAGGCCTTCGGCGTGCGCCAGCCGCGCCTGCAAGAACGCTATGTGCCCTCCAGCGAGGCCTATGTGCGAGCCGTGTGCATGGGCTGGGGGGTGGGGGTGGCGCCGGAGCTGCAAGTGCGTCCGCTGATCCAGAGCGGCGAGTTGCAGGTGCTGCGGCCCGAGATCAGCGTGGATGTGACACTCTACTGGCATCAGTGGAAGCTGCTGACCGAGCAGACCGCCGCGCCGGCCCGCGTGGCCTTGCTGGATCAGATCGGCCAGGCCCTGGCGGCCGGTGCCAAGCTTGCACTGGCCTGACTGTGGCGCGCGCGCCAAGTGCCGTGGTGGCCGGCCATCTCGGGCCGTGACAACAGTCACCATTTCCCAACTAAGTCCCTATTTACCCTCAGTTTAGGGGTTCGTTTTTCGCGCACCTGCCGCACACTGAAAGCACAAGAACGCAGCGCCTAAGTAGCAGCCTCGAAGCCGCCATCTGATTCGGCCCACACGAAGAGACAAGCGAGGTTTGATATGCGATTTGCACCTGCATTGCGCTTTTTCCGCCGCAGCCCCGCCACGCCCCTGGAGCAAGACCCGGCCGATATGGGCACGGCCTTCGGCATGGAGGCCAGCCTGGACGGCAGCGATGATTTCCGCAGCAGCCAGCCACCGATGGAACTCGAATCCCAGCGCGCCGCCGCGGGCAATGGCGGCCATCAGGAATCCCCGCTTGCCTGGCTGTCCAGACGCAGCAACTGACAAACCCTAAGCAGCACGCCCAAAGAAAATGGGCCGCAAGACGCGGCCCATCGTTTTCTTGGCGCTAGCCCAGCCGGCCTAGGCCGCGAGCCAACTCAGCTCAGCGCACCAGCAAGGTGGGTACGCGGCAGTTCGCCATCACCTTGGTGGCGACCGAGCCCATCACCAAATTGCCCAGCGCGCCATGGCCGTGCGAGCCCAGGACCAGCAGGTCGAAGTCGCCCTTGTCCGCGGTGCTGGCAATCACATCGGCGGCCGGGCCGACCTTGTTGACGTACTCGACCTGAACCTTTTTGCGGGCGAAGAAGGTGCGCAGGGTCTTGAGCACTTTCTCGCCCTCGTCGGCGTAGTAGCCCTTGAGCACTTCCTTGTCCAGCACCGCCGCGGCGCGTGGCGGCACGGCCGGCACCACATGGATCACGGTATAGGAATTGGTCTCGCTCAACCATTCATCGTGAGCCGCCAGATAGGCCAACATGCGCTTGGTGAAGGGGCTGCCATCGACGGCGATCAAGATCTTCATGGTGTGTGCTCCAGGAGTTAGGGATTCGACAAATCCAACTCAAAGTCTGACAGCAAAGCCGGCGTCTTGCTTGACCTTCATCAATCAAAAACCTCGATGTGTGCGTTTGCCAGAAAGCCCGCGGGCTCGTTCTTGCGTGCATGTCCTCGCGCATTGCAAATGACGCGGGTCGCACCCAAGCGATAGTCGTTCTGGCAGTGCAGATGGCCATGCAGCCACAGGCGCGCCAAGGGCAGCAGGGCTTCGTCGTCATTGCAGAAGCTGGCCGTGCCCGGCTGCTTGCCGTAACGCGGATCCGCACTGCGCAGCGAAGGCGCGAAATGGGTGATGACCACGGTGGCATCCCACTCGCCGCTTTTTTGCTCACCCAGCGCCAGCTGCTCGGCCAACCAATCCCGGCAGCGCAGGGCCTCTTCGCGCACGGCGGCGGCGTCGAAAAAATGGCCATCGCGGCTGGCCGCCATCACACGTTGAAAGTAGCCGGCGGCGCGCATGGCCCGCTCGCGCTGCGCTGCGCCGAAGACGTCGAAGTCACTCCAGCGCGTGCTGCCCAGAAAGCGCACGCGGCGGCCTTGATCGTCCAGCCGGATGCACGCGCTGTTGTCGAGCAAGGTGAAGCCCAACTGGGCCGACAAAGCCTGCAAGCCCGCCCGGGCCACGTCGAAATCGCGCTGGTCGTACTCATGGTTGCCGGGCACGAAAAGCACGGGTACCGGCCAGTTCTGAAAACGGCGCAGGCCTTGCCAGCCGCTGTCGATATCGCCGGCCAGGATCAACAACTCTGCGCCAGGTGCTGGCTCGGGATCGAAGGCTTCGGTCTCGAGATGGAGGTCGGAGAGGAGTTGAAGGCGCATGGGGATGAGGAGAACTCAGCGACAGGCCGGTCCCGCAAGAACCCGCTCGTTCGGAGAAGGGGCAGAGCTACCCTCTGCACCCGGGAGGCCTGTCCCGAAAAGTTGATCTAAGCCCTTGGGGACAGAGCGACTCGCGGCACTCGGGCGGTCTGTCCCGCAAGGTCAATCAAATCAGTTGGGGGCAGAGCTACTCGCTGCGCTCGGGCGGTCTGTCCCGCAAGGTCAATCTAGTCAGTTGGGGACAGAGCTACTCGCTGCGCTCGGGCGGTCTGTCCCGCAAGGTCTTAATTGGCGCCGTGGCACTGCTTGTACTTGCGACCCGAGCCGCAATGGCAAGGGTCGTTACGGCCCAGCTTGGGGCCTTCGCGGCGCAGGGTTTCAACGCGGTAGCGCTGCTCTTGCGTCAGGTCGCACAGGTCGGCCACGGTCACCACCATCTCTTCGATGGCGTCATCCAAGTCCTTCAACGGATGCTCGCGGTCCAGGGTGGCGACCACTTCCTTTTCCTCGGGCGTTTCGGCCGGCAGGTGGCGGTAGAGGCGGGCCAGCGCGGCCATCACGGCGTCGTTGTCCATCTCCGACAACTCGGGGAAGCACAGCGCGGCATGCTGGAAGCCAGCGACCCAGGGCATCAGGGTGCGCGAGATCAGGCTCATGCTGTTGTAGGTGGCGCGGGCTTGGGCCTGCTCAGGATCTTCGTCGGCAGGCGCTGCTGCTTCGGCCGCCTCAGCACCTTCAGCAGGCTCGTCCAGATCCAGCACCACGGGGTCGAACCAGCCGTCTTCCACCATGGCCTTGTTCAGGGCCATATGGCGGCGCTCGGTCAGTTCGCGGATACGGGCCAGCCAGGTTTGGTCCACTTCCTCGGGCAGCACACCACCGTCGTAATCGAAGATATTGGGCAGCCACTCATCGATATCAATCAGGCGCGGCTGCACCAGCACACCGCATAGATAGCCGTCCAGCATGGAGGCATCCAGCGGCTGCAGCGGCGCGGGCGTATTGGCAAGCAATTCGTCGAGTTCGGCGAATTCGGATTCGGTCAGGTCGGAGGTGCTCATGCCTTGATTGTCGCCGCAGAAGCCGACAAGGGGAATTAGGCGGCGGCAAACTGCAGGCGGATGTTCGCTTCAACCAGGCCTGAATGAGTTTGTCACCGCAGAAGCCAACAAACGGAATTGGGCGACAGCAAACTAGCCCGGAGGCTGACTACCCGTCACCACAGCCGGCAACTGCGCCCGCCCAGCCGCTGCGATCAAACAAGCGCGCATCCAGCGCTGGGCGCTGCGTGCCTCGCTGCGCAGATGCCACAGCATGTCAACATTGACCTTGGAGAGTTGCACCGGCAAGGGCCGCTCCAGCAGCTTGTCGCGAAAGCCGGTGGCTTCGATGAATCGAGTGGGCAGCACGGTCAGCAGGTCGGACTGCGACACCACCCGCCCCGCGGTGAAGAACTGATTCACCGTCAGCACAATGCGGCGGCTGCGGTTCAGCGCGTTCAGAGCCTGATCCACAAAGCCATGGGCCCGACCTGAAAAACTCACCAACAAATGATGGGCCGCACAGAAAGCGTCCAGGTCCAGAGGCAGGTCAGCCAAGGGATGGTCGCGGCGCATCACGCAGACGTATTCGCTGTCGTACAAGCGGTGCTGGCGGATGGCCGCCTGGTTGCCTTGCGACTGCAGCGCCGCCACGGCGCTGGGGAAATAGCCCACGGCGAAGTCCACCTCGCCCTGCTCCAGCAAAGCGCGCGGGTCGCGAGTGGTCAGCGGCAGCACATGCACATTGGCCAGCGCCCGCGCCTCTTCCAGCTGCGCCACCAGCGGGGGCAAGAGCAGCGCTGCGGTGGCATCGGCCATGGCGATGCGGAAGGTGTATTCCTCTATCTCGGGCTGAAATTCACCCGGCACCAGCAGGGTTTGCAAGCGCTGGAGGATCAACCTCACCTCGGGCCACAGACCTTCGGCCCGGGAGGTGGGCTTCATGCCAAAGGCCTGGCGCACGAAGAGTTCCTCGCCCAGCGCCTCACGCAAACGCTTGAGCGCATGGCTGACGGCGGGCTGGGTCATGGCCAGGCGCTCCGCCGCGCGGGTCAGATTGCGCTCGGCCATCACGGCGTCGAACACGCGCAGCAGGTTCAGATCCAGATTGAGGAAGTTCATGGCGCCGAATCAAGGTTGAGGCAATGATATGCGAATTGTTTATATGAAAGATTCAAACAATTCATTAGCGTCATGCCTAGGGTTTACCCCATAATTCGCTCATCGCTTCAACAAGAAGCACCCACTGCAGTCAGTCCGCCTCGGTACCAACCGGTTGAAACGGAAGCGTCGACTGCCAAATCAAGGAAACACCATGAGCGTCGCTACCCAAACCTTCGGCCGTCCCCTGAGCCACAGCCTGAATTTCAATGTCCGCCACAGCGGTTCCTTCGCCGCCATCGGCGCCCGCGTCTGGTTGAACCTGGCTGCCAAGCTCAAGGCCCGAATCGCCGCCGCCTCTGAAGCCCGCGCCTCCCGCGAACTGCTGGCCCTGGCTCAAGAGTACGAGGCCAGCATGCCTTCCTTCGCTGCCGAACTGCGCGCCGCCTACAACCGCCGCAGCTGACCCGCACCGGTCGGTACTCCCAGAAAAAAGGCCCTGACGGGCCTTTTTGCATTTCTGGCTCGCTTGTTGCCGGCCCATGTCGGCCTCGCCTCAAGCAAGCAACAAGCGGCCCAGGCTGAGCGCCAAGCCTGCCAGCCCCGCGCCCAGCACCACAGCCATTACGCCCACCTGGTAGCGAAACAAGGCCACCGCGGCCACCAAGCCGATCAACGCCGAGCGCCAATCGAAAGGCCCGGCGAGCCCCTGCGGCCACAGCACGTGGGTCGCAAAATACAGCGCCAGATTGACGATCACGCCCACCACCGCCGCGGTAACGCCCGTCAGAGGCGCGGTGAGTTTCAGATTGCCATGCGTGGTCTCGATGAAGGGGCCGCCCAGCAAGATGAACATGAAGGACGGCAAAAAGGTGGCACAGGTCACCACGCTTGCCGCCACCGCGCCGGCCAGAAACAGCGCGTCCGGGCCAAACAAGGCGCGGCTCCAGCCGCCCACAAAGCCGACGAAGGCCACCACCATGATCAGCGGGCCGGGCGTAGTCTCGCCCAGGGCAAGTCCGTCCATCATCTGCGCCGCATTGAGCCACTGAAAATGCTCCACCGCGCCTTGGTAGACATAGGGCAGCACGGCATAAGCACCGCCAAAAGTCAGCGAGGCCGCCTTGGTGAAGAACCAGGCCATCTGCGTCAGCACCCCGTCCCAGCCAAAGGCCAGCGTCAGGCCGGTGATGGCCAAGAGCCATAGCCCCAGGAAGAAGGCCTGCACGCGGCGGAAATACCGCCAGCTGAACACGGCATGCGCGGGCGTGGGTGTGTCGTCGTCAATCAAGGCCGGGCCATAAGACAGCTTGGCCGCGCCATGGCCGCCGCCGACCGCGAACTTGTCCGGCGCATATCGGCCGCCGAAATACCCGACGACACCGGCGCACAAAACGATCAAAGGAAAGGGCAGCTGCAAGGCGAAGATGGCCACAAACGCGGCCACGGCAATGCCCCACAGCCAGCCATTTTTCAGAGCCCGCGAACCGATGCGATAGGCGGCGAACACCACAATGGCCGTCACCGCAGGCTTGATGCCGTACAACACCCCTGCCACCGCCGGCTGCTGGCCAAAAGCCATATAGACCCAGGCCAGCGCAATCAGAATGAACAGGGACGGCAGCACGAAGAGGCCACCCGCCACCAGCCCGCCGGGCGTGCGATGCATCAGCCAGCCGATATAGGTGGCCAGCTGCTGGGCCTCCGGGCCGGGCAAAACCATGCAGTAATTGAGCGCATGCAGGAAGCGCCGCTCCGAAATCCAGCGGCGCCGCTCGACCAGTTCCTGGTGCATCAGCGCGATCTGCCCGGCCGGGCCGCCGAAGCTGACAAAGCCCAGCTTGAGCCAGAACACAAAGGCTTCACGAAGCGAGACGGGCTCGAGCGCGCTCGCGCCTTGCTGTGTGCTGGGCGGTAGATTCGACATGCGGCGAATATCGCACAGGCAAAAAGAAGCCCGGCCGAGGCCGGGCTGGTTTTTATGCCGCCGCCACTTCGCAAAGCAGCAGCAGGCATTGAGCGGACCTTACTCGGCCTGCAAGCGCGCCTCGATCAGCGCCTTGGTGGCGGGCAGCTCCACCGGCAGGTGGTAGGCCAGCTGAGCAAACAACTCATCGTGCAGCTTCATTTCGGTGGCCCAGGCGGCCTTGTCGATATGGGTGGTGATGTTGAACTGCTCTTGGCTGAAGTTCAGGCCGGTCCAGTTGATGTCTTGGTAGCGCGGGGTCACACCGAAAGCGTGTTCCTCGCCCTGGCCCGTGCCTTCCACGCGGTCCAGCATCCACTTCAGCACGCGCATGTTCTCGCCGTAGCCAGGCCAGACGAACTTGCCATCGGCGCCCTTGCGGAACCAGTTGACGCAGTAGATTTGCGGCAGCTTGGCGCCCGTGGTGGCGCACAGAGTTTGCAGCTTCTTGCCCATGTCCAGCCAGTGCTGGAAATAGTCCGACATGTTGTAGCCCATGAAGGGCAGCATAGCGAAGGGGTCGCGGCGCACCACGCCTTGCTGACCAGCAGCAGCAGCGGTGGTTTCCGAACCCATGGTGGCGGCCATGTACACGCCTTCCACCCAGTTGCGTGCCTCGGTCACCAGCGGCACGGTGGTGGAGCGGCGGCCACCGAAGATGAAGGCATCGATGGGCACGCCGGCGGGGTTATCCCACTCGGAGTCCAGCGCCGGGTTGTTGATGGCCGAGACGGTGAAGCGCGCATTCGGGTGCGCGGCCTTGGCGCCGGTTTCCTTGGCGATGGCGGGCGTCCAGTCCTTGCCTTGCCAGTCGATCAGGTGGGCGGGCGGCGTGTCGGTCATGCCTTCCCACCACACATCGCCGTCATCGGTGAGTGCGACGTTGGTGAAGATGACATCCTTGTTCAAGCTGGCCATGCAGTTGAAGTTGGTCAGCGTGTTGGTGCCCGGCGCCACGCCGAAATAGCCCGCTTCCGGGTTGATGGCGTAGAGGCGGCCATCGGCGGCGGGCTTGATCCAGGCGATGTCATCACCGATGGTGGTGACCTTCCAGCCCTCGAAGGCGGCCGGTGGGATCAGCATGGAGAAATTGGTCTTGCCGCAGGCGCTGGGGAAGGCGGCCGCGAAGTGGTACTTCTTGCCCTCGGGCGAAGTCACACCCAGGATCAGCATGTGCTCAGCCAACCAGCCTTGGTCGCGGCCCATGGTGGAAGCGATGCGCAGGGCAAAGCACTTCTTGCCCAGCAAGGCATTACCGCCGTAGCCGGAGCCGTAGGACCAGATCTCGCGCGTTTCGGGGAAATGCACGATGTACTTGGTCTGGTTGCAAGGCCACTTCACATCGGCCTGGCCGGCTTCCAGCGGCGCGGCCACGGTGTGAACGCAAGGCACGAACACGCCGTCATCACCCAGCACGTCCAGCACGGCACGGCCCATGCGGGTCATGGTGCGCATATTCACGGCAACGTAAGGGCTATCGGACAGTTCCACGCCAATGTGGGCGATCGGCGAGCCGATGGGGCCCATGCTGAAAGGCACGACGTAGAGCGTGCGGCCCTTCATGGCGCCCTTGAACAAAGCCTTCTCGCCGGTTTGCAGCAGCTCGCGCATCTCGGCCGGGGCCATCCAGTTATTGGTCGGACCGGCGTCTTCCTTCTTGGCGGAGCAGATATAGGTGCGGTCTTCCACGCGGGCGACGTCGCTGGGGTCGCTGCAAGCCAGGAAGCTATTGGGGCGCAGGGCCGGATTGAGTTTCTTGAAGGTACCGGCGGCCACCAACTGCTCGCACAGGCGGTCGTACTCGGCTTGGCTGCCGTCGCACCAGTACACATCACGCGCTTGCGTGAGCGCGGCGACCTCGGCCACCCAGGCGATCAAACGCTGGTGTTTCACATATGCCGGCACATTCAAGCGCAGGCCTTCCATCACGGGCTGGTTCATAGCTTTCCCAATCAAAGTTAAATCAGTATTGGGTCAAGCTCGGTAGCAAGCACTCACCTAATGGCGCGTGCCGCGGGTCGGGCCTGACCCAATGCCGTTCAACAGGCCGGCCCCGATAGGAGGCTTTGGCGAGAGTTGGCAAAAGCCGACGCAGGGTGGTGTTCGGACTGGTGCAGCAGCACGAGCCCCGGTTGGGGCTCGCACAGACCTGATTGTCACCCCAATGTAACCATGCGGTAACTCGCCGAAACCCCGGGTTTATGCATTTGCCGAATGAAGCTATGCAAGAACGCACAGCCGGGGCACGAACGTGACGCTGACCGGGTCACTCCGGATGTCGAGCCCGCCATGCCCGCAGGGCTTGGCGGTAGCGGTCCATCTCCAAGTCGTAGAGATCAAAGATGCAGGGCTCGCAGCCATTGCCGCAGCAGGCGTCCAGGTCGGGCTGCGGGGGTGGCAAAGGCATGGGATCGGGGTCGGATTCGGCGGAGGAAGACATAGAGCGGGATTGTCTCGCAGCGCTGATTTCCCCAAGGACCGCGGCGGGAATAGGGGCGGCGAAGGCGACGGTAATAGCGACGGTAATAGCGCCGGGAATGGCCTCGGAAACGGCGCCAACAAACGCCCCGCCCCTCAAAGCTCCGGCGCCGTGCAGCCTCCCGCGCTACTGATTTCAGCTCAACCCAAAGCCTCCACCGGTCGCAAACTCATGGCCAGACGCAAATGCCGCGCCGCCGCCAGCGTGCTCACGCCCAGGGTCAGCAGTGCCGCCGCGGCCAGCGGCCAACCGAGGCCAGGCGCCAGCGCGATGCGCTCTTCAAAGCCGGCCAGGTATTGCCAGCCCAGCCAACCGGCCAGGGGCAGGCCCAAGGCTGCGGCGCCGAGCAGTGGCCAAGCGAACTCACGCCCCACGCTGAGCGCGATCTGCAGCGGGCTGGCGCCGTGCAGATGGCGCAAGACCAGCTCGGTACGGCGGCGGCGCAAAGTGTCAGCCACCAGGGCATAGGCTCCGAGCATGGCCACGCCCACCACCAGCAGGGCGATGGCGCTCAACAGGCTGGTGATTTGCTGCTCCTGGCGATAGACCTCGGCCAGCTGCTCGTCGGCGGACTGGATTTCGTGCCGCACGGCCGGGCCATTGGCGGCCCAGATCTCGTCCAAAGCCCGGCGCAGGGCAACCGGGTCGGGGCCGTGCACCGTTAAATCCCACTGCGGCGCCTCGCTGAGCAAGAAGGCTTGCGGCCGTGCAGCGTCGCGGGCCGACTCCAGGCGCACATCTTTCACCACCGCCACCACCCGGCGTAGCGCCTTGCCTTCTTGCAAAAAGCCGCCGCCCGCACGCAGTTGGGCGCCGATGGCCGCCTGCGGGCTGGCAAAGCCCAGCAACCGCGCCGCCTTGGCGTCGATGACCAGCTTGGCCTCGCCGTCCTCGCCGGCAGAGTCATTCGAAGCGCCACTCAAACCCCGCTTGGGGTCGCCCGCCAGCACGGTCATACCGTAAGTCTCGAAGAAGCCACTGGACACGGTGCTGACGCGCAGCACCTGCTTGTGCTGGCTGGCGCTGACGTGCAGATCGATCTCGCCCTCGGTGTCACGCGCCGGCCGCATGCCGCTGAAGGCCCAGTGCTGAATGGCAGGATGTGAGCGCAGCGCAGCGATCAGCGGCGCCATCTGCGGCACCTCGTCGGGGTTCATCACAATGCCCAGCCAGAGCCGGTTGTGGGTGTCAAAGCCCCGGTCCAGATGCAGCAGATGTTGCTGCTGCAGGGCCAGCACCCCGGCCAGGCCCAGCAGCGCCATCGAGCCGCACAGCTGCAGCGTCAGCAAACCTTGGCGCAGGCGGCGGCCCCAAGGCCCTTCGCTGGCCGTGCGGCCTTGCAAGGCCGGCGCGGGCGCGCGCTGCAAGGCGGCCCAGGCGGGCAAAGCCAGGGTCAGCGGCCACAGCAGCAAGACGCTCAAACCCAAGCCCAGCAAGACCCGGCCGGGCAGCGGGTCAGCCACCGGGTGCTGCGCGGACAAGCCCATCCACTGCGCCAGCGCGGGCGCCAGCCACCAAGCCAGCAGTAGCGCACCCGCGGCGGCCAGCAGCAGCGGCAGCAAGACTTCCAAGCCCCACAGCTGCAGCAGGCGTGGCCCATCCGCACCCAAGCTGCGGCGCAAGGCGGTCTCGCGCTGGCGTTGCAGCAAGCTGGCGGTGTGCAGATTCATGGTATTGAAGGCCGCCAGCAACAGCAGCACCAAGCAGGCCAGGCCGACTGCGCCCAGCAAAGTCCAGCGCAGCTGCCCGCCCTGGCCTTCAAACGGCAGCTCGGTCAGCGGCAGGCCACGGAAGAAGGCGGCCTCGCGGCCATTGGCCTTCCACTCGGCGGGCAGCTTCGCATACTGCGGGTTGGCCATGAAGGCCGCGCGCATCCAGCCGCCCACCTGCGCCGCCGTGGCCCCCGGTGCCAGGCGAGCAAACACCCGGCCGTTGACGACGAATAGCGCCTCACGCTGCGCCTGCGTGCGGGTATTGGCCTGCGAGTCATAGCCCACCATGGCCATGGCTTCGCCCACCGAAGCCAGCGCGCCCGGATTGGCCAGCGGGTTGCGGGCGTCGATATTGGGCATCACCGCGCTGACGGTGTAGGTCTTGCCGCCCGCCTCGATGCGACGGCCCAGCGCCTGTTCGGGCGGCAGCTCGCCCCACAGCTTGCGCAGCAGATCGGTGTTGATGGCGATGCCGTCATGCCGCGCCAGGCTGGCGCGCAGGTCGCCCTGCAGGGAAGGCAGCCCCAGAAGCGGCACCAGATCGGGGTCGGCCAGCAGCAAATAGCTGGCTTGCAGGCGGCCGTCGATCTTGATGTCCAGGCCGCCGCCGCTGGCCCGGCTGATCAGCTCCAGCGGGGCCTTGCGCTCCTTCAACATCTCGGCGAAGACCAGCGGCGAAGCGCTGAACCAGAAGTTTTGCTCGCCCGGCAGATTGCCCTTGAAGTCCAGCAGCACCACGCGCTCAGGCGCGGGGATGGCCGGGTCAGGGTCCGACAGCGCCACCGCCAGCAAAGCCACCAGCACGCAGGCCGCCTGCGCCAACATCAGCCCACCCACCGCCACGGCCGTGGCCCAGGGCCGGGCGCGCAGGCCGCGGCAGGCATCGCGCAGCAAGGTGATCCAGGTACTCACGCCGCGACCTCGGCGCAGGCATCCACCAGCACCCGCCCGTCCAGCAGGCGCACGGTGCGCGAGGCCAGCGCGGCGTGTTCGGCACTGTGGGTCACCATCACCAAGGTTGTGCCTTCGTCATTGAGTTCGCGCAGCAGCTGCATCACCTCTTGGCCATGGCCGCTGTCGAGATTGCCGGTGGGCTCATCCGCCAGCAGCAAAGCCGGGCGAGCGGCAATGGCGCGGGCAATCGCCACCCGCTGCTGCTGGCCACCGCTGAGCTGGCTGGGGTGGTGTGCAGCGCGGTGGCTCAGGCCCAGGCGACCCAGCACCTCGGCCACGCGCTGGCGCTGCGCCTGCTCGGGCATGGGGCCGTAGCGCAGGGCCAGTTGCACGTTGTCGGCCACGCTCATTTCATCAACCAGATTGAAGCTCTGGAACACAAAGCCGATGCGGCCGCGCCGCAGAGCCGCCAACTCGCGCGGGCGCAGCGCCGTGACGTCCTCACCCAGCAATCGGTACTGGCCGCTGCTGGGCAAATCCAGCAAGCCCAGCAGCCCCAGCAAGGTGGACTTGCCGCAACCCGAAGGGCCGGTGATGGCGACATATTCGCCCGCCTCGATGTGCAGGTCGATGGCGTCGAGCGCGGTGGTTTCGATATCACCGGCACGGTGGCGCTTGCTCACGGCTTGGAGTTCGATCATGGGAGAGTCAGCCTTTCAAGATCAAAAGAGGGAGCTTGGGACACCAGCACTTCATCGCCGGCCACCAAGCCGGACAAAACTTCCACCTGGCCGGCCGCACGCCGGCCCAGCTGCACCGTGCGGCGACGTAACTCGCCGCCCTGACGCACAAACAGCTGGCTTTGCACACCGGGCCCGTCGGGCAAGAGCAAGGCTGGCGCGGGCTGGGCCAGGGCCAGGCGCAGCTCCACGGCTTGGCCGGGGCGCAAGTCGGCGGGCGCCTGGCCGGCCGGCCAGCGCAGCAGCACGCGCAGCTTGCCGCCCTGCACTTGCGGCAGGATCTGCGCCAGGCTCAGCACGCCCTTGCCCTCGCTGTGGGCGCGCTGGCCGGGCTGCAGGCGCGGCAAATAGTATTCGTCCACTTCGGCAGTGAGCTGCATGCCACCGGCCGGATCATCGATGCGGCCCAGGCGGTCGCCCAGGCGCACGCTGGTGCCGGGCTGCAAGGCAAAGCCGCTGAGCTGGCCGGCGATGGGCGCGCGCTGCAGCAGGCGCTCACGCGCGCGCTCCAGCAACTGCAGGCCGCGCTGCAAGCCCTGCACGGCGCGGGCCATCTCATCAAGGGATTGCTGGCGCGTCTGCGCCTCCAGCACCTGATCCTGGCGCGCTTGCTGCAGCAGCTGCGTGGCCAGGCGTTGCTGGCGCTGCGCTTGCTCCAAGGCGGCGGCCGACAGAAAACCGTCTTGCGCCAGCTGGCTGGCACGTTGCAGCTCGTTGTCGGCCTGCTGCTGGCCGGCTTGCAGCTGGGCCAGCTCGCGGCGGTTCTGGGCCAGGCTGGCGGCTTGCGCGCTGCGCTGGACCGAGACGTTAGCCATCTGCTGCGCCACCTCGGCACTGCGCTGCATCAGCAGCTGCTCCTGCTCGGGGCTGAGCAGCCGGTACAGCGGCGCACCGGCCTGCACCTGCTCGCCATCGGCCGCCAGCACCGCCTCCACCCGCCCGGCCTCGGCCGCATCCAGCTGCACCGAGCGCAGCGGCTCAACGCGAGCGCGCAGCGCCAACTCATCGCGGAACTCACCCAGGCGCACGCTAGCCAGCTGCATATGAGCCAGCGGCTGAGCTGGCGTAGCGCGCACCGACCATAGCCAAGCGCCGCCAAACGCCAGCACGGCAACAACGGCTGTGGCAATCACCCACGCGCGCCGCCACACCGGCGGCCGCGGCAGGCTGCGATCCATCGCGGCGCCGCTCGGCGGCAGGGTTTGGGGGACAGGTTTTAACAACATCTTGCTGCGCAGCATCGCGGCAAGGCAAGCGCTGGCCAAGACCCCTGTCCGCTTTCGGACAGGGCTCTGGCGCGCCCGCGCGCGTGGCTGCGAAGATAGGCGCCTATGCCCGCCGCTGAACTGCTTTCCCCCACCATCTTGCTGCTCGACGACGACCCCGATGTGGGCCTCGCCGCGCAACTTTTGCTCCAGCGCCGAGTGGCGCCACTGACCTGCTTGCGCCGCCCGGCCGAGCTGCTGCCGGCCATCAACCGCCTGCGCCCCGCCCTGCTGCTGCTGGACCTCAACTTCGGCCCCGGCCGCAGCGACGGCGCCCAAGGCCTGCGCCTGCTGGCCGAGGTGCAAGCCCTGGCCGAACCGCCGCTGGTTGTCGTGTTGACGGCTTACGCCGACATCGACCTGGCCGTGCAAGCCCTGCGCAAGGGCGCTTACGACTTCCTCACCAAGCCTTGGGACAATGTGCGCCTGATCGCCACCTGCCGCGAAGCGCTGGCGCAAGGCGCAGCGGCCGGCGCAGAGCCGCCCAAGTCGCCGACGCCCCCTACGCCGGATCAAGAAGCCCCACGCTCCCTGGCGGCACAGGAGCGCGCCGCCGTGCTTGCAGCCATGGCCCAGGCCGAGGGCAATCTGAGCGCCGCCGCGCGCTTGCTGGGCTTGTCACGCGCAGCGCTCTACCGGCGCCTGGACAAACATGGGCTTTAACACAGCCCTGGCCCGACTGGGCGGCGCCGCCTTGCTGCTCGCGGCCGCCGGGGCGCTGGCCCATCGCGCTGACGGCACAGCGCGCGGCTGGGTCGGCCCGGCCCTGCTGAGTACAGCAGCGTTGGCCCTGGCCTGGCGGCGCGGCTTGCCGCCACCGGCCTTGCCCGAGCCCGAGCCCAGCGTCGCCGCCACCGCCGTGGCCCAACAAAGCCTGGCCATCGCGCTGGCCCAGCTGGAACACCTGCCCGTGGCCGCCTGGCTGCAAACGGGTGAGCACCAGCTCAAGCCCTTGAGCAGCCGCGCCCGCCGCCTGCAAGCGCCCGGCGGCGTGCGCGATGTGGCCGCGCTGAAACAGCGCTTGCTCACGCAAACGCATAGCGGACCGGTGCTGCTGGACACCGAGCGCGGCAGCGATGAGCGTTGGCAGTTGCGCCGCCAGCCCCTGGCGCTGGACGGCCAAGCCCAGGTGCTGCTGGTGCTGGTGCCGCTGGAGCAGGCACTGGAGAGCGAGTCGCTGCTGGCCTGGCAGCAACTGGTGCAGGTGCTGACGCACGAGATCATGAACTCGCTGACACCGATTCAAAGCCTCAGCCAGACCGCCCTGCTCTTGCTGGATGAGCAAGACGATGGCCCGGCCGAGCTTTCCGTCAGTTCGAGCACCGACAGCCGCGCCGAGATGCGCCAGGCGCTGCAAGCGATTGCCTTGCGGGCGCAGAGCTTGTCCAGCTTTGTGCGCAACTACCGGCGCGTCAGCCAATGGCCGGCGCCGCAACTCGCGCCTGTGGACTTGAACGCCCTGCTGGCGCGCTTGCAGCAAGCCGTGGGCCCCGCCTGGCTGGCGCGCGGCGGCGCCGTCAGCTTTGAGCTGGCCACGGCGGGCCTGCGCTTGCAGGCCGATGCCGGTCAGTTGGAGCAAGCCCTCCTGGCCCTGCTGCGCAATGCCGAACAAGCGACCTGGGGCCTGGCCGCGCCACGGCTATGGGTCAAGTGCGCGCAAGGGCGCGGCGGGCGGCTGCTGATCAGCGTGCGCGACAACGGCGCCGGCGTACCCGCTGGACTGGAGCGGCAAATCTTTCTGCCATTTTTCAGCGCGCGCGAACAGAACGCCGAGGCTGGCGAGACGGGCGGCCAGGGCATAGGCCTGACCGTGGTGCGCCAGCTCGTCAACGGCATGGGCGGCCGGGTGCGGCATGTGCGGCCGCTGGAAGGTGGCGCGGCCTTTGTGCTGAGTTTTTGAGTTGCCCGCCTTTGACCTGAGCCGCTCTAAACTGCGCCCATGCAGCCCAAACCTCTTAGCCTCCTCAGCCTCAACACCGCCCTCGCCCAAGCTCTGCTCGTGCCTGGCGGCCAGTCCGTCAGCAGCGCGATCCGTAAAACGCCCAAGGCGCAGGCGCTGACCGTGCGCCCGCTCGGGCTGGAAGGCGATGAGCAGGCCGATCTGAGCGTGCACGGCGGCTTGAGCAAAGCCATCTACGCCTACCCGGTGGAGCATTACCCCTTCTGGCAAACGGTGCGCGCGCAGGCCAAGGTGGCGGCTTGGCAGGAAGCACTGCCCCATGGCGCGATGGGCGAGAACCTCACGATCAGCGGCCTGCTGGAATCCCAGGTCTGGGTCGGCGATGTGCTGGCCTTCCCCGACTGCAGCCTGGTGGTCAGCGAGCCCCGCTTCCCCTGCTTCAAATTCAACGCGGTGATGGGTTTCAACCAAGCCGTGAAGATGATGGGCCAGAGCGGCTGGTGCGGCTTCTACCTGGCGGTGAAAACACCCGGCACGCTGCAGGCCGGCCAGGCCTTTGAGCTGCAGCCGGGGCCGCGCGAAGTCAGCATTGCGGATTTGTTCAGAGCCAAGTTCCGGGCCTAGGCGTTAAACGCTTGCTACGGCCCGCCAACCAACGGAGTTCCCTATGAAACGCGTGACCGGTATTGGCGGCATCTTCTTCAAGGCCAAGGACGCCCCGGCCTTGCAGGCTTGGTACCAGCGTCACCTCGGCATCGATGTGCAGGCCTGGGGCGGCGCGGCCTTCCGCTGGGCCGATGCAGCGGGCCAGCCCGTGGGCGGCAGCACCATCTGGTGCGTGGCGCCGCAGGACGGCGAGCAGTTTTCCAACAGCGCCAGCAATTTCGTCATCAACTACCGCGTTGACGATCTGGCGGGCCTGCTGGCCCAGCTGCAAGCCGAGGGCTGCCAGGTGCTCGACCAGCGCATTGACGAAGACGCCGGCTACGGCAAGTTCGGCTGGGTCATCGACCCCGAGGGCAATAAGGTCGAGCTGTGGCAACCGCCTGCCGGGCAGTGAGGCTGCAAAGACGGCGAGTTAGCGACTACAGGCTGGGGTAGTCGGTATAGCCCCGCGCATCGCCGCCATACAGCGTGGCCTTGTCCAGCGGGTTCAGCGCGGCATTCAGGCGCAGGCGCCGCACCAGATCGGGGTTAGCGATGAAGTCGCGGCCAAAGGCCACCAGATCGGCCTGGCCCTCGGCCACCGCCTGCAAAGCCATCGCACGGGTGTAGCCGTTGTTGACCATCCAGGGGCCGCCGCCGAAGTGGGCGCGCATGGCGGGGTAGTCAAACGGGGCGATATCGCGCGCGCCGCCGGTCTGGCCTTCGATGATGTGCAAGAAAGCCAGCTTGAGCGGCGCCAGCGCCCCGGCGAGGTGATTGAACAAGTCTTGCGCAGCGCTGTCCTGACCCGCACCGTTGACCGGCGTGACGGGGCTCAGGCGCAGGCCGGCGCGGCCAGGGCCGATGGCCTTGGCAATCGCGCTCATCACCTCCACCGTCAGGCGGGCGCGGTTGGCGATGCTGCCGCCGTAGTCGTCGCTGCGGTCATTGATGCTGTCGCGCAAAAACTGGTCCAGCAAGTAGCCGTTGGCGCCATGCACCTCCACGCCGTCGAAGCCGGCCGCCAAGGCGTTTTCGGCGGCGCGGGCGAAGGTGGCGATGACGCCGGGGATCTCCGCCGTGCTCAGCGCGCGCGGGGTGGACACATCCACAAAGCCTTCGGCGGTATAGGTCTTGCCGCCGGACGAGCGCGCGGTGGAAGACACCGGTGCGCGCCCCTCGGGCTGGAACTGCACATGCGAGACGCGGCCCACATGCCAGAGCTGGGCCACGATCTTGCCGCCCTCAGCATGCACGGCGTCGGTGACGCGGCGCCAGGCGGCGATCTGCTCGGGCGTGTGGATGCCGGGGGTGTCCAGATAACCTTGACCTTCAGCGCAGATTTGCGTGCCCTCGCTGATGATCAGGCCGGCGCTGGCGCGTTGGCGGTAGTACTCGACTGCCATCTCACCGGGCAGCAGGCCGCGCGAGCGGCTGCGCGTCAGCGGCGCCATGACGATGCGGTTGGCGAGGGCGAGGTCACCGATCTGTATCGGGTCAAAAAGATTGGGCATGGTGGCGGGCTTCAAATTAACGGTGGGTTCACAGGGCGCGCTTAGACTGTCACGCGCTGGCGAAGCAGTTTTCTTGATGACGGACAGATCAAACAAGGACGATGGCATGAAGGATAGCGCGCTCAACCCCCAACGCCGCCTGGCCCTGCAGGGCGCGGCCGCCGCGGCGTCCTGGCTCGCCTTGCCTGCCGGGTTCTGTGCGACTCAGGCGCAAACCCAACCCCGCGCCACCCTCAAGGTCGGCCCCAAGCGAGAGATCCGCAGCCTGTCCGCCGCCTCGCGTGAGGCCAAAGACGGCATGGTGATCGAGGTCGACGCCGGTGAATACCTGGGCGATGTGGCGGCCTGGAGCCAGAACGGCATCACGCTCAAGGCCGTGGGCGGGCGGGTCGTGCTGCGCGCTGCGGGCATGAGCATGCAGAACAAGGGCATCTTCGTCACCACCGGGCGCGACATCAGCATCGAAGGCTTCGATTTCTTCGGCGCCGTGGTGCCGGACCAAAACGGCGCGGGCATCCGCCTGGAAGCCGGCTCCCTCAAGCTGCGCGACTGCACGTTCAAAGACAACGAAAACGGTGTCTTGACCAGCAATGACAATAGCGTGCGCCTGGAGGTCGAGAACTGCGAGTTCGGCACCATCGTTCGCCACCAGGGCAAGAACCACAATATCTACGTCGGCGCGATTGCCTACTTCCGCGCCGAAGGCTGCTACTTCCACCACGGCCAGGCCGGCCATTTGCTGAAAAGCCGGGCCGCCATCAACCACATCTTCTACAACCGGCTCACCGACGAGATCGGCGGCCAGTCCAGCTACGAGCTGGAATTCCCCAACGGCGGCCAATGCCTGGTGGTCGGCAATGTGATCGCGCAAAGCGCCAGCTCCGAAAACCCGCACATGATCTCCTTTGGCGCCGAGGGCACTACCTGGCCCCGCCAAGAGCTGCATCTGATCAACAACACGGTGGTGGACGGGCGACCCAGCGGCGGGATCTTTCTGCGCGTCAGCCCCGCCCAGGGGCCGGGGCAAGTGAAGGTGCGAATCTTCAACAACCTCTGGGTCGGCAACCCCAAGCTGCCCGAGCAGGCCGATTGGCAGCAAGGCGGCAATCTGGCGGTGGATTACGACGTCTTCGTCCAGGCCAACCGCGACAACTATCTGCTCAAGCCCGGCGCCAAAGTGCGCGGCAAAGCGGTGGACCCGGGTGAGGTGGACGGGCTCAGCCTGCGCCCCATCGCCCAGTTCCTGGCGCCACGCGGCACGCTCAAGCTGACGGCGCCTGCGACCCATCCGGGCGCTTTCCAGTTCCCATAGCTGCCATTTCTGCGAGCGGCAGGCTACAGTTCAGCCCTATGCTCGCCTATCGACACGCCTTCCACGCCGGCAACCATGCCGATGTTCTCAAACACCTGGTCCTGACCGAGGTGCTCCGCTATATGGCGGAAAAAGACAAACCCTATACCTTGGTCGACACCCACGCGGGTGCCGGCGGCTATTCCATCGAAGGCCAGTACGCGCAGAAAAAAGGCGAGTATGTGCACGGCGTCTCCCGCCTGTGGGACGCCAAAGACCTGCCCGCGCCGCTGGCCCGCTACCTGGACCCAGTGCGCGCCTTCAACCCCGACGGCCAGTTGCGTCAATACCCCGGCTCGCCGGCGATTGCCAACTTGCTGCTGCGCGCCGAAGACCGGCTGCGCTGCTTCGAGCTGCACCCGACCGACTACCGCATCCTGCAGACCTACCTCTCCACCCGCCCCAACACCTTTGTCAGCGACAAGGACGGCTTCGCCTCGCTGCGTGGTGAGTTGCCGCCGCCCTCGCGCCGCGGCGTGGTGCTGATGGACCCCAGCTACGAAATCAAGAGCGACTATGGCAAGGTCATCACCGCCGTGCGCGAAGGCCTGGAGCGCTTCAAGGACGGCGTTTTCATGGTCTGGTACCCGCAGCTGCAATTGCTGGAATCGGCCCAGCTGCCCCAACGCCTGAAGGCCGCTGCCGATGCGGGCGAAGGCGCCAAAAAGGGCTGGTTACATGTGCGCCTGACCGTGGCGCAGCAGGAGAACACCCGCGGCGTCGGCATGCTGGGCAGCGGCATGTTCATCATCAACCCGCCCTTCACCCTGCACGACGAGCTGCAGGAATGCCTGCCCTATCTGGTTGAGAAGCTGGGCCTGTACGACGGCGCCAACTTCTTGCTGGAACAGCGCGCGAGTTAAGCCGGCACACGCCGACACCGCGCCGGCCCGCCGCCATGGCCGGGCCCATGAAGTGGGGGTGGCTGCGGCCGAGACGGTCATCATTTCAGGTTACGCTGCAAGCCTTCCTGACTTGGTCCTGTGGCCGCCCTTCACCGCCTCATGAAGCTGAACCCGATTCTGGGCCTGAGCCCAGCCGCCCTCGCCCGCTGCGTGCCCTTTGCGCTGTTCATGCTGATGCTGGCTTTGCGCGGCTATCTGCCCAGCGGCGTTGGCGTGGATGCGCGCTGGATCTACGGCGCCTCGGTGCTGGTGGTGGGCGGGGCGCTGGTTTGGTACTGGCGCGGCTATGGCGAATTGGCGCGGCAGAACCTGCCAAGCGCACGCGAAACCTTGCTGAGCTGTGCCGTCGGCCTGCTGGTCTTCGGCCTGTGGATTCAGCTCGACGCACCCTGGATGCAGATCGGCGAGCCCACCGCCAGCTTTCTGCCCCTGGACCTGCAAGGCCAAAAGATCTGGCCCTTGATCGCCCTGCGCCTGATCGGCGCAGCCCTCTTGGTACCCATCATGGAAGAGCTGTTCTGGCGCGCCTTTCTGATGCGTTGGATCGAATCGCCCCAATTCGAAACCGTGGACCCGCAGCGCGTGAGCGTCAAGGCCATCGTGCTGTCCACCTTTGTCTTCATGCTGGCCCACACCTTGTGGCTGGCGGCCATCGTGGCCGGCTTGGCCTATGCCTATCTCTACCGGCGCACCGGCAAACTCTGGACCGCCGTGATTGCGCATGCCGTCACCAACGGCGCACTGGGGATTTGGGTGGTGCAGACCGGGCAATGGCAGTTCTGGTGAGACAAGGCAAGCCCTGACCCTCGGCACGCTGGACCCCTGCAAACCGCCCAGCGGCTTCATTCAGCCAGAATGCCGACCACACTCCATGACAAGAAAGCCCCCGCGGTGAATCCCCCAAGCCAGCACACCAGCCAGTTCGGCCTGCTCAAGCAGCGCCGCTTCGCGCCTTTCTTCTGGACCCAGTTCCTCGGCGCGGCGAATGACAATATCTCCAAATTCGCGCTGACGGTGCTGGTGACCTACCAGCTGCAGCTGCAGTGGTTGCCGGCGGCGCAGGCCGGTGTGGTGATCGCCGCGCTATTCATCCTGCCTTTTGTGCTGTTCTCCGCCACCAGCGGGCAGCTGGCCGACAAGTTCGAAAAAGGCGGCCTGATGCGCTTGGTGAAGAACTTCGAGATCGCCATCATGGCCCTGGCCCTGTGGGGCTTTTGGCATGCGCAAGTGCCGCTGCTGCTGGCCTGCGTGTTCATGATGGGCATGCACTCCACCCTGTTCGGCCCGGTCAAGTTTGCCTATCTGCCGCAGCAGCTCAGCGAGCGCGAACTCACCGGCGGCAATGGCATGGTGGAGATGGGCACTTTTGTGGCCATCATCCTGGGCAATGTGCTGGGTGGCCTGCTGATTGGCCTCCCCGAGGTGGGCGCCATCGCCACCGGCCTGGCTTGCCTGACGGTAGCCGTGGCCGGCCGAATCGCCGCGCAGTTTGTGCCACACAGCCCTGCCACCGACCCGCAGCTGCGCATCAACTGGAACCCCTTCACCGAGACCTGGAACAACCTCAAGCTGGCCTACCAGGACAAGGTGGTGTTCCGCTCGCTGGTGGGCATTTCGTGGATGTGGTTCTTCGGCGTCGTGTTCCTGGCCAACTTCCCGAGCTTTGCCAAAGAGGTGCTGCACGGCCAAAGCGCCGTGGCCTCGCTGCTGATGGTGGTGTTCTCGGTGGGCGTGGGCATTGGCGCGCTGCTGTGCGAGTTGCTCTCGCGCCGCCATGTGGAGATCGGCCTGGCGCCGCTGGGCGCGCTGGGCATGACGGTGTTTGCGGTGGACCTCTATTTCGCCTCGCGCGGCTTGCCCGCCGCGCCGCTGCTGGGCGTGGCCGAGTTTCTGAGTCAACCCGCCCATTGGCGCGTGCTGCTGGACCTGGGCATGCTGGCCCTGTCCGCCGGGCTTTACAGCGTGCCCATGTACGCGCTGATACAGCTGCGCTCGCAACCCTCGCACCGTGCCCGCATCATTGCCGCCAACAACATCCTCAACGCCTTGTTCATGATCGCCAGCTCGCTGGGCGCGGGCGTGCTGATCGGCGCGGGCTTGAGCATCCCCGAAGTCTTTCTGACCGTGGGCCTGCTCAACTTGGCCGTGGCGGTCTATATCTGCGTGCTGGTGCCGGAATACCTGCTGCGTGCGATCGCTTTTGTCTGCTCGCGCCTGTGCTATCGCTTGGGCCATAGCGGCACCGGCGCCATCCCGGCCAGCGGCGCAGCCTTGCTGCTGCTAGAGGACAAGCCCGTGAGCGCTACCCACGCCCTGCTGCTGACGGCGGCCAGCCCGCGCAGCATCAACTTCTTCATGGCTCGGCCCCTGGTTGCCCGGCCTATCGCGGGTTGGCTGTGGCGGGCTACCCTGGCCTGCCCCTTGACGCCCCCCGAGCTGGCCTTGCGCCACGCCCGCCAGCGCTTGACGGCCGGCGAGCTGGTCTGCCTGGGGCAGGCGGATGCGGGTGCCACCGAGCTGCTGGAAAAGCTGCGCAAAGCCCGGCCCGATGTGCCGGTGCTGACGCTGCAACTCAGCGGCGCAGATGGCCTGCTCAGCCGGGTCGATCTGCACGTATCAGGCCCAAGCCCGGCCGAAGCTGCCGTTTGAAACTCAGTCCCGCGCCCACATCCTGCGCAAGCGCCGCTTGAGCAAGCGCGCGCTGCGCCACAGGGCTTGTTGGTGCAGCCAGTCCATCAGCTCTTGCTTCCAGCCAATCCAGCGGCGATAAAGGCGCTCGAACCAGCCTAGGCGCATCAAGGCCGGCTGAATCAGCTCAAACAAGCGCGCCAGCAAGGCCGTGCCGGCCAGCTTGGCCAAGACCACCACCACCAGGCCCAGCAAGGTTCGACCCTGCAGCACCAGCCACAGCGCCAGCAGCTTGACCGGAATGATCAGCAAGCTGGGCAGCAAGAGCATGAAAAGAGCCGCATAAGGCGGCAGGCCGCGGATCAGCGGCCCCAGGCGCCGCAGCAGAGGCAGCTGCCCCAGGCGTGCCATGGCCCGCGAGAGCGGCGCCCAACCCCATTCCTCGAACAGGATCAGCAGCGCCAGCACGACGCGGATCAGCCAGCGCAGGGGCGTGAGCAGAGTTTTCAGCATGAGCGGCCATCATGGCCGAGCGCCCGGTCGCTGCCAAAAGACATGGCAGCCGGCGGGCGACTCAGCGCAGGGCTAAACCCCACGCGCCCGGTCAGCGGCGAACTTCAGCTTGAAGGTGGCGAAGCCATCGGTGCCCGGCTGCTCCAGCGAGTCGCGCACTTCCTTCATCAGGTTCAGGTAGTAATGGATGTTGTGGATGCTGGCCAGCATGGGGCCCAACATCTCGCCGCAGCGGTCCAGATGGTGCAGGTAGGCGCGGGAGAAGTTCTTGCAGCAATAGCAGCTGCAGGTCTCGTCCACCGGGCGCTCATCGGTCTTGTAGCGGGCGTTGCGCAGGCGCAGATCGCCAAAGCGGGTGAACAGATGGCCGTTGCGGGCATTGCGGGTGGGCATCACGCAATCGAACATATCGATGCCCTGGCTCACGCCTTCGACCAAGTCCTCCGGCGTGCCCACGCCCATCAGATAGCGCGGCTTGTGCGGCGGCAGCTGGTGGCCGATGTGGCTGAGCACCCGCTGCATATCTTCCTTGGGCTCACCGACGCTCAAGCCGCCGATGGCATAGCCCGGCAAGTCCAGCTCGGCCAAGCCGGCCAGGGAATGGTCACGCAGGTTCTCGAACATGCCGCCTTGCACGATGCCGAACAGCGCGTTGGGGTTCTCCAGACGCGCGAATTCGTCCTGGCAGCGCTTGGCCCAGCGCAAGCTCATTTCCATCGAGACGCGGGCTTCCTTCTCGGTGGTCAGCACGCCCTTGCTTTCGTAAGGCGTGCATTCGTCGAACTGCATGACGATGTCGCTGTTCAGCACGGTTTGAATCTGCATGCTGATCTCGGGCGTCAGGAAGAGCTTGTCGCCGTTGACGGGCGAGGCGAAGCGCACGCCTTCCTCGGTGATCTTGCGCATCTCGCCCAGGCTCCAGACCTGGAAGCCGCCGCTGTCGGTGAGGATGGGCTTGTTCCAGCTCTCGAAGCGGTGCAAACCGCCGAACTGCTTGAGGATGTCCAGACCCGGCCGCAGCCAGAGGTGGAAGGTGTTGCCGAGAATGATTTGCGCATCCGCCTCTTCGAGTGAACGCGGCATCACACCCTTGACGGTGCCATACGTGCCCACCGGCATGAAGATGGGGGTTTGCACAACGCCGTGGTTAAGCGTCATCTGGCCGCGGCGTGCGCGGCCCTCGGTCTTGAGGAGGTCGAACTTCAGCATAGTGGCCCGATTGTCGCAGGCGCTGATCCAAAGGGCGCTGCGGTGACGCGGCAAGCGTTGAATTGGCGATACAGCGGCCCGGCAGATCCGGGTCTTCACGCCCACGGCCGGCCAAGCCTTGACGTAGGATGAGCCGCGTGATCCGCAGCACTCTCACTCACATGATCATGCCCCGCCGTCTACGCCTACTTGCTGCCAGCTTGGCTTTGCTCAGCGGCTCGGTGCTGGCCTGCGGGCCATACAAAGTGGCCTTCTATGAGCATGGCGTGCTCTACTTTCGAGATGCGCAAGGCCAATACTCAGGCATAGACCGGGATATCGTCACCGAGTTGGCCAAACGCAGCGGCTGTGTCTTCAAGCCCGTGCTGGAGTCCCGCGTGCGCATCTGGGACCAGTTGGCGCGGCAACAACTCGACATCACGGTATCCGGCATCCCGACGCCGGAACGCGAGCAATATGCCGAGTTCATGCTCTATATGCAGTCGCACAACTATGTGCTGATGCCCAAAGGGCTGAATTCGCAACTGACCTCCATGGCGGCGTTCTTGGCGGACAGCAGCCGTCAAATCGTGGTGGTCAAGAGCTTCAAGCATGGCCTCGTCCTGGATGCGTGGTTGGAGCAATTGCGCGCGCAACAGCGGGTAATGGAGGCGCCGGACTTCGAAGCCGCGCTGCGCGTGCTCAAGGCTGGCCGGGTTGATGCCATGCTGGCCTTGCCGACCACCTGGTCTTTACTGGTCCGTCGCGAAGAGGCGCACAAGCAATTCGATCTGCTGGACTGGGCGCCCCAAGACCACATCACGGCCGGTCTGGTGGTGTCCCGCCACAAGGTCAATGAGGCCGACCGGCGGCGTTTGCGTCAAGCCCTGCTGTCCATGCGCAAGGACGGCACGCTGGACGCCATTTTCAAACGCTACGTCGGCACCGAACTGCTCCCAAGCCTGCGCCTGGACGCCAGCGTCGATCTGCCAAGCTGATCGGCCCGGCGAGGTCCGGCGAAAATAGCGCCATGCCCTTTTCCCTCGCCGCCCCGGTTCATAGCGAAGTCATCATCAAGAAAAGCCGCTTCATCGCCTGCGTCGAACGCATGGCGGATCGGCAAAGTGCCACCGAGCGCGTCGCCGCCCTGCGCGCCGAGCATCCGGGCGCCGTGCATGTCTGCTGGGCCTTGCTGGCGGGCGGGCAATCAGCCGCGGTGGACGACGGCGAGCCCAGCGGCACGGCCGGCCGGCCCATGCTGGATGTCTTGCGGCACCAGGATCTGGAAGGCGTACTGGCCACCGTGGTGCGCTACTGGGGCGGCTGCAAGCTGGGTGCGGGCGGGCTGGTGCGGGCCTATACCGATGCGGTGGCCCAGGCGCTGCTGAAGGCAGAGAAGATCCCCTTGGTGCGCCAGCAAACCCTGCGCTGCACCCTGCCCTACGCCTTTGAAGGCCTGCTGCGGCGCGAGCTGGAAAGCGCCGGTGCGCAACTGCTGGCGGTAGCGCACGGCAGCCAGGTGGAAGCCGCCTTCAGCCTGCCGCAAAGTGCGGCGGCCGATCTGGTGCTGCGCTTGAACGAAGCCGGGCAAGGGCGCATCGGCTGGTTGAAAGACTGAGGTGGCCCCACACGGCCCCGTCAGCCTGAGCGCCCCTCGCCCATGTGCAAAAGCTATACCCCGCGTTGGCATTGCAATGCAGGCCCGCGCCAAGGAGCTTGCCCGGCCTGCAACAATGTGACACTGCGCCCTTGCTGCCACCACCGCCACGGTATGAAGAAAAATCTCCTGATCAGCACCGCCTCCGTCCTCTTGATGAGCGCTTGCGCCAGTGCCCCGCGCACGCCGACGGCGCCGCCACCCACCATCGACAAGACCTACACCTCGCTGAACCAGGACAGCCGGGCGCAGTTCCTGATCCTGCACTACACGGTCTTGAACTTCGAGAAGTCGCTCAAGGTGCTGACCACCGGCGGCCAGGTCAGCAGCCACTACCTGGTGCGTGACGAGCCCGCCATCAGCTACTACATCGTCGACGAGAACCGCCGCGCCTGGCATGCGGGCAATAGCAGCTGGGGCAATAGCCAGAACCTGAACGCAGGCTCCATCGGCATCGAGATCGTCAACCCCGGCTTCGTCGATACGCCCAGCGGCCGCGTCTACGCGCCCTTCCCGCAAAAGCAGATCGATGAAGTGATCAAGCTGGTGCGTGACATCCAGACACGCCACCAGATCAAGCCCGAGCGCATCATCGGCCACGCCGACATCGCCCCCGGCCGCAAGCAAGACCCCGGCCCGCTTTTCCCATGGAAGCAGCTGGCCGATGCCGGCCTGATCCCCTGGCCCGACAGCGCCCAGGTGGCCGCACGCCGCCCGCTGTATGAAACGCTGCCGCCCGACGCGGCCTGGTTCCAGGACAAGCTGGCCCGCTTCGGCTACAGCGTGCCGCGCCATGGCGAGCTGGATCAGGCGACCAAGGATGTGGTCGCCACCTTCCAGATGAAGTACCGCCCCAGCGACTACAGCGGCGTGCTGGACGCCGAAACCGCCGCCTTGCTGGACGTGGCCAATACCCCCGGCGGCATGCTGCTGGCCAAGTCGGCCTACCCCACGCCACCGGTCAAGGCCGGCGGCTCCAAGTTCTGAGTCTGAAGCCCGCCACCGCGCCGTGTTCACTTTCCTGCTCAAAAAGCTGGCCACCCTGATTCCGACGCTGATCGGCATCACCCTGGTGGCCTTTGGCCTGATCCGCCTGATTCCGGGTGACCCCATCGAAGTAATGATGGGCGAGCGCCGGCTCGACCCCGAGGCCCACGCCGCCCTGGTGCAGCGCATGGGCCTGGATCAGCCCCTGCATGTGCAATACCTGGACTACATCAGCAAGCTCGCGCAGGGCGATCTGGGACTCAGCCTGGTCAGCCGCGAGCCGGTGGCCAAGGAGTTCGCCGTACTCTTCCCGGCCACGGTGGAGCTGGCCCTGGCCGCCCTGCTGCTGGCGGTGAGCTTAGGCCTGCTGCTGGGCATGCTGGCCGGGCTCAAGCGCGGCTCGCTGCTGGACCAGGGCGTGATGGGCGTGGCCACGGTGGGCTACTCCATGCCGGTGTTCTGGTGGGGCCTGATCCTGATCATGTTCTTCTCGGTGGGGCTGGACTGGACGCCCGTATCCGGCCGCATCAGCATCGAATACGACGTAGCGCCGGTCACTGGCTTCTTGCTGGTCGACGCCTGGCTCTCGGGTGAGCCGGGCGCCTTCCAATCCGCCTGCCTGCATCTGCTGCTGCCGGCCATCGTGCTGGGCACCAGCACCATGGCCGTGGTGGCGCGCATGACGCGCTCCTCGATGCTGGAAGTGCTGCGCGAGGACTACATCCGCACCGCCCGCGCCAAAGGCCTTTCGCCCAGCCGGGTGGTGATCGTCCACGCCCTGCGCAATGCCTTGATCCCAGTGCTGACCGTCGTGGGCATGCAAACCGGCAGCTTGCTGGCCGGCGCGGTGCTGACGGAGACCATCTTCTCCTGGCCCGGCATCGGCAAGTGGCTGATCGACTCGATCGCCCGGCGCGACTACCCCGTCGTGCAGGCCGGCATCCTGATCTCGGCCCTGACCTTCATCGGCGTGAATCTGCTGGTGGACATTCTGTACGGCGTGGTCAACCCACGTATCCGCTCGCAATGAAGATGCCCCTCGCCCAATCTCGCCACGCTGAACGCGGGCGAGCCCGGTCGGTCCCCAGAGGGGACGGCGATGCTTGTCGGATTGACCGACAAGCACATCGCCAACGCGGGCCGGCTTGGGACGGCCCGGCGCTCGGCCCGAATACTCCAACGCGCTATGGACACCTGACATGAGCCCAGCCGACTCCCTGGACAGACAAGACCTGACCCCACTCGCGCCCCACCCCACCCCGCTGCAGGAATTCTGGCGCGGCTTCAGCGCCAACCGGGGCGCCCTCGCCGCCTTGCTCGTGTTCTGCCTGATCGCCCTGGCCTCGCTGCTGGCGCCCTGGCTGGCGCCACACAGCCCGATCGAGCAGTTCCGCGATCACATGCTGGTCCCACCCGTCTGGGCCGCCGGCGGCAGCTCGCAATTTCTGCTGGGCACCGACGAGTTGGGCCGCTGCATGCTGTCGCGCCTGCTCTACGGCGGACGGGTGTCCATGGGCATAGGCCTGGCCTCGGTGTTGCTGTCCTTGCTGCCGGGCGTGCTGCTGGGCTTGCTGGCGGCCTTCTACCAACGCCTGGCCTCGCCGCTGATCATGCGGGTGATGGACATCATGCTGGCCCTGCCCGGCTTGCTGCTGGCGATCTGCGTCATCACCATCCTGGGTCCCGGCCTGATCAATACCGTGATCGCCATCGCCATCGGCGCCCTGCCTGGCTACACCCGCCTGACCCGCGCCGCGGCGCTGGCGGAAATCGGCAAGGACTACGTCACCGCCAGCCGCGTGGCCGGCGCCGGCAATCTGCGCCTGATGTTCGACGCCGTGCTGCCTAACTGCATGGCGCCACTGATCGTCAATGCCTCGCTGAGCTTTTCCTCGGCGATTTTGGAAACCGCAGGCCTGGGCTTTCTGGGCCTGGGCGTGCAAGCGCCCACGCCCGAGTGGGGCACCATGCTGTCGGCCGCGCGCGACTACATCCAGCGTGCGCCCTGGGTGGTGACGCTGCCGGGCCTGACGATTTTGATCACTGTCTTGTCCATCAATCTGATGGGCGACGGCCTGCGCGATGCGCTGGACCCGAAGCTGAAGAAGGTGGGCTGAACCATGCCCTTGCTGAATATCAAAAACCTGCGCGTCAGCTTCGGCGCCTTCCCTGCCGTGGAAGGGCTTGATCTGTGCCTGGAGGCGGGCGATCTGGCCGGCATCGTGGGCGAATCGGGCTCCGGCAAATCGGTGGCCATGCTGGCCCTGATGGGCTTGATCGACGCGCCCGGCAAGGTCAGCGCCGACGCCGTGGAGTTTCAGGGTCAGGACTTGCTGCAGCTCACGCCTAAGCAGCGCCGCCAGCTGATCGGCAAAGACATCGCCATGGTGTTTCAGGACGCGCTGGCCAGCCTCAACCCCAGCTACACCGTGGGTTATCAAATCAAGGAAGTGCTGCGCGAGCACCTGGGCCTGCGCGGCGCGGCGGCCACGCAGCGGGCGCTGGAGTTGCTGCAGCTGGTGGAGATTCCCGACCCCGCCAGCCGCCTGGACGCTTACCCGCACCAACTCAGCGGCGGCATGAACCAGCGCGTGATGATTGCTATGGCCATCGCCTGCAAGCCCAAGCTCTTGATTGCCGACGAGCCCACCACCGCGCTGGACGTGACCATCCAAGCGCAAATCATGGCCTTGCTGCTGCGCCTGCAGCGCGAGCAAGGCATGGGCCTGATCCTGATCACGCATGACCTCGCCATCGTGGCCGAGCTCGCCCAAGCCGGACGCAACTCCGTCACCGTGATGTATGCCGGCCAGGCGGTGGAATGCGGCCCGGTGCCCGCGCTGTTCGAAGCGCCCCGCCATCCCTATACCGAGGCCTTGCTGGCCGCCATTCCTGAGCACAACCGTGGCGCGCATCGGCTCTCGGCCCTGCCCGGCATCGTGCCCGGCGCGCTGGACCGGCCGGTGGGCTGCCTGCTGTCACCGCGCTGCCGCTATGTGCAGCCGCGCTGCCGCGCCGAGCGACCCGCCCTGGTGGACGGCGTGCGCTGCTTCTTCCCTGTACAGGTCCATGCAGAGGTGGCCCATGGCTGAGCCGCAGGACGTTTTGCTCCAGGCGCAAGACCTGGCACGCCACTACCGCGTCAGCCGCGGCCTGTTCGCGCCCAAGGCCACGGTCAAGGCGCTGGACGGCGTCAGCTTCAGCCTCAAGCCGCGCCAGACGCTTGCCGTGGTGGGCGAATCGGGTTGCGGCAAGTCCACACTGGCACGCCAGCTCACCCTGATCGAGCCGCCCAGCGCCGGTGCCCTGCACTTTGGCACCACCGATGCCGCCAGCGCCGACAAGGCCACGCTCAAGGCCTTGCGCCAGCAGGTGCAGATGGTGTTCCAGAACCCATTTGCCTCGCTCAATCCACGCAAGACGATTGCCGCCACGCTGGACGAGCCCTTGCTGATCAACACCCGCTTGAGCAAGACCGAGCGGCTGGAGCGCATCGAAGCCCTGGTCAGCAAGGTCGGCTTGCGCAGCGAGCATTTGCGCCGCTACCCGCATATGTTCTCAGGCGGCCAGCGCCAACGCATCGCCATCGCGCGGGCGATGATTCTGAACCCCAAGATCGTTGTGGCGGATGAGCCGGTGTCGGCCCTGGATGTGTCCATCCAGGCGCAGATCCTCAACCTCTTCATGGACCTGCAAGCCGAATTCGGCTGCGCCTATGTCTTCATCAGCCACAACCTCAGCGTGGTGGAGCATGTGGCCGATGAGGTGATGGTGATGTACCTAGGCCGCGCGGTGGAAATCGGCCCCAAAGCCACCTTGTTCGCGCAGCCCTTGCACCCCTACACCCAGGCCTTGATGAGCGCCACCCCGGCCCTGCGCGCTGCCGACCGGCGCGAGCGCATCCCGATTCACGGCGAATTGCCCAGCCCCCTCAATCCGCCCTCAGGCTGCGCTTTCCACAAACGCTGCCCGATGGCGCAAAGCCGCTGCGCGACCGAACAGCCGCTGCTGCGCGAAGTGGCCGGGCGGCAGGTGGCTTGCCACTTGGTTTAAGAGCCGGCCAGCAGGCTTTTCCCAGATCGCCAGGCCTAGTTGCCTGCGCGGCGCGCCAATCTTTGGCGCCTGACATTGATGCATGAGGGGCGGGTGCCCAGCCAGGTCAGCCACCCCCGCGCCTTTCGCCTGCCGAGTCCAAGCTGGCGGCACGCCTGCATCGCGCTTGCGCCCATTGAGATGGAGTGAGCGCCTCCAAAACTTAAGCGTCGTGCTGCTGGGTGGGGTCGTGCCCGCTGCCCACTTTCGAAGTGGTCCGGTCATTCAGACGCCGCCATGAACTGCGGCCATATGCCGATGCGGCCGTTCACTCGCAAGCCAAAACGTCGTCGCGGCGTAGAGGGGGCCTTGAGACTTAAGGCCTGACCCTCGCGCCCAAAATCGTATTGAACGACGAAGGTGTCGGCTTGGGTGGTGGTGAAGTTTGCGTTGTTTGGCTGAATGAGCTTCGACCTCAGGCCGCTGCCATCATTATCAGCCCCCAATAAGTCGCCGTAGGACGCGACGGCCGTAGAAACTCGTTGACTCAGCGAAGCGATAGATGAAACAGTCATTTCTTGTTCCCAAAGTCATAAATACGTTTACGGAAACTATCGATATCGGTCTGCAAATCCCAGCAATGGGCTGCGGTTGGCCCCGAGAGCAACACTCTTTCAGGCTTAGTCCAGCTGTAACCAAACTCTGTGTAGCGGGCCACGACCTGGGCTTTGCGCCGATCGATGACTTCAATCTGCGTCTTTGAGAATCTGGGGTCGTCCGGAAACCTCGCGCTTACATACCTGTAGGTGTAGAGGACAGGACGTGCATCGTTCACGCTCGAAAAGATATACCTGCGCTCGTTCGCCCCTATCCAGCCGTCGGTGCTCACATCAAAACGCTTACCGTGCTTGTCTTCAAAGCGCACGAAAGCGACGTTGCCAAAAGTGAACGGGCCTTGATATGCGTAGTTCTCATGCCCCTCAACCTCCCAGCCCACATCCTTCTCAATCGGGGCATAGAACCTAGGCCCGCCATCCTTGCGGCACATGTTGTTGAACTTCCACTGCCCCGCAATCGCGTCCAGGTTGTAGATCACCGGCGCAAGCAGCAAGGCGCCAATCCAAACTAGCGACTTACGCATGTGCACCTCCGAGATTGCTAGTCAAACAGTTGTTCCTTGCAGCCCAAACGGGTCGCCACTTGATCTCTGCCGAAGACTGCATCAACAAGCCCTTGCCAACCCGCCACCGCACCCTGCCTATCAGCGGCGCCGATGGGGTCAGGTCTTGAATTTGAAGTCTTGGAAATTTCATCTCTCATCCCATTCATACCTCATGATCAACTGACTGACCCGACGCACCGAAAGTCGAAGTTCAGTCGTGACATGAGGCGCGAGGGTCAGACCTTGAATCTCAAGGCCCCATCTACTCCGCAGCGACGTTTTGGCTGGGCAGTGAACGCCTGCTCGGGGGCACATTGCAGCCGCTGACGGCTGATCGGCTCCCTGGGTGTGCAGCCGGTCGTTGAAGCAGGATCGATTGCACGGCTTTCCTAATACCTTTGACGGGCCGGTAGGCCAGCCGCAGCAACCGTGATGAGGGGCGCGCGACCCTATGGCGCCGGCTCTCCCAAGCCCTTGATTGGCCTTGCCTCACAGAGCAATTACTGAGGCGCCCGAGGCCAGGCCTGCTGATTGATCTCGGCTTGCTTGCCTGCTTCAGTTCAAAACCCGGCCTGGCGCAGCATGCCCACCACTGCCGCAATCAGCAGGCCAATGGTTGGCGTGACGCTGAGCGCGAAACCCAGAGTGCGGCTGGAGGGCTTGGACACATAAGCGCGCCAGTAGATGAAGCGGCCGAGCAGGAACACGGCGCCCAGCGCGCCGCTCCAGCTGGGCGACCAGTACTTGGCGGCCAGTGCCAAGGCGGGAATGAAGATCACCAGCATTTCCAGCGTGTTCATATGCACGCGGTAGATGCGCTCAAACATTTCATGGCCGCTGACCGCTGGCGCGTTGACGCCATACCGGCCACGCGCGCGGCCCACCAAAATGCCGAAGAAGAAAAATTGGCACAGTGCCAAGACGATGACCAGATCTGCCCAGTTCATAAAGATTTGCCCCTTGAATTTGATCGTGACTGCTTGGTGTGAACGATGAGCCTCCCCGCGGATGAGGCCGGCGCGTCCAGCATACTTGAGCCAACTGGCTGATTCGCCGACTCACCAAATACCCGAAGCAGCCCATGCTCCCACGCCCTGAGGACCTGAACTTGAACGCTCACCGCTGCGCGCTGCGCGCGCCCACTCTACTGGCCGCCCTGCTGGCCTTGCTGACCGGCTGCGCCACGGCGCCCGACGCCATCCCCGGCAAGCGCCACAGCGCCCAGGCGCTGCTGAGCTATCAGCCGGGCGACTTCCGCTGGCAGCCCACCCAGGCCAGCGCCGAAGAGGCCGCACGTGAGCGCGACTTGAGCCTGCTGCGCCAGCGCTTGAGCCTGCCCCCCGGCTCGGCCGAGGCGCAGGCCGCGCTGCCCGAAATCCTGGCCGCTGTGCTGCACTACAACACCGAGATCGACGCGGCGCGAGCGCCGGCCCTGAGCGGCTTGACGGGCCTGGAGGCAAAGCCTGCCGAGGTGCAGCGCGCCGTGCTCTCCGCCGTCTACCGCTTTTACGCGCCGGAGGCGAGCGCGCCGCTGTGGGCCCTGCTGCCCAAGCTGAGCGGCCCGCGTGAGTTCGCCATCGCTGCCAATGCCTTGCTCAAACCCCTGACGGGCCCGGCGCGCCAAAGCGCCGCCGCGCAGATCAAGGCGCAGATGCAGCGGAGCTTCCCCGCCACTTGGGCCGATGAGCCCAGGCTGCGCGCCTTGAGCTGGCCGCTCGATCAAGCCTTGCAGCCCGGCGCGCCCACCCTCGCCCCGCCTTTGGATGAGTTGCTGGCCGCGCCCCTGCGGCCTGGCTACCCGGTGGTGTTCAGCCTGCAGCGGCCCGGCCGCGAGGTGCTGGGCCTGGCCCTGCTGCGCGGCGTGGACGGCCGTTTTGTGCGCGAGGCTGATGGCCGGCTGTTCCAGGTGCCGCAGTTGGCCCGCGCGCTGTCGAACCTGCCCGGCACCATCACCTTGGGCAATACGCCGCAAGGCATCTTCGCGGTGCGCGGCAGCAGCACGGCCAGCAATCCCAGCATTGGGCCGACGCCTTTTCTGGAGACCAAGCTGCCCATCGAGGCCAGCGTCTCTGAGTTCTTCCAGGTCGACGGCAGCGACCTCGATTGGAGCGAGCCGCTTTACGCCGCCTTGCTGCCGCCTAGCTGGCGAACCTGGGAGCCGATCAAGGAGGCCTGGCTGGCCGGGCGCGCCGGGCGTGACGAGATCTTGATGCACGGCAGCGTGGTCAACCCCGACTACTACCGCGGCGCCAGCTACTACCCCGCCACGCCCACCGCCGGCTGCCTGACCGCGCCGGAGCAGTGGGACCCCGCCAGCGGCCGCTTGCTGGCCAGCGGGCAACTGCGCTTGGCCCAGGCCTTTGCGCGCGCCTACAGCCAGGCGCAGGAGCGCAACCCGGGCGGCCTGGACCCCATGGTCAAAGGCTATTTGGTGATGGTGGAGTTGCCCGGCCCAGACGCTGCGGGCGGCCCGGTGCAGGCCGCTGAGCTGGAGGCCAGCGTGCAGGCGGCCGAACAGCGCTGGCTCAGCCGTCCGCGTTGATCTTGGCGATCAATTCCTGCAGCACCGTGGCGGCCTGGTCTTTGTCGATCTGACAAGTGCCGGCCGCATGGTGGCCGCCGCCACCGTAGGCCAGCATCAGCTCGCCGATATTGGTCTTGCTGCTGCGGTCCAGAATCGACTTGCCGGTGGCGAACACGATGTTCTGCTTCTGCACGCCCCACATCAGGTGAATGGAGATATTGCAGCGCGGGTACATGGCGTAAATCATGAAGCGGTTGACGGCCCAGATGGTCTCCTCGCCGCGCAGATCCAGCACCACCAGATTGCCATGCACGGTGCCGCAGCGCTTGAGCTGTTCCTTGGCATGGCGTTCGTGCTCAAAGTAGAGATCGACCCGCTCCTTCACATCGGGCAGGTCCAGGATCTCGTCGATGTCGTGATCGGCGCAGTACTTGATCAAGTCCATCATCAGCGCGTAGTTGCTGATGCGGAACTCACGGAAGCGGCCCAGGCCGGTGCGTGAATCCATCAGGTAGTTGAGCAGCGGCCAGCCCTTGGGGTCGAGGATTTCCTCGCGCGTGAACTGGGCCGAGTCGGCCTTGTCCACCGCATCCATCATTTCCTCACTGATGCGCGGAAACGCCGTCTTGCCGCCGTAATGCTGGTAGACCACCCGCGCCGCCGAGGGCGCATCGGCCACGATGATGTGATTGAGCCGCTCACCGGTATTGCGCACGGTTTCCGAAGCATGGTGGTCGAACACCAGATGCGCGGCGGCCACGTAGGGCAGATTGGTGGTGATGTCGCGGGGGGTGATGGCGATCTTGCCGTCTTGCATGTCCTTGGGGTGGACAAAGCTGATGTCGTCAATCAACTTCAACTCGTTCAAGAGCACGGCGCAGACCAGGCCGTCGAAGTCACTGCGGGTGACGAGGCGGAACTTGGCATTGCTTTGACCGGCGGCGGACTTGCTGCTTTCCAGACTCATCGCAGACTCCTTGGCTTGAGTGAACGGCATCGCACCCTCGGCTTTCGGAATAATGGGCCCACACTTAAGCGACAAATGAAGGGCTCGGCTGGGCCCACAATCAGCGCTTCACCACTCCACCGCAGCCTTCGCATGAGCACCTTCGCCTTCAACGCCGACAACGCCTTCATGAAACTCGCCCGTGGCGACGCCAGCAAGCCCTTCGGCCTGGCCGGCATTGCCTGGGATGGCTGCGTCACCAACCGGCCCGGCGCACGCTTTGGCCCGCGCGCTGTGCGCGAGGCCAGCCATATGCTGTGCGACGGCATCCACCCCTTTTTCAACACCACGCCCGAGGGCCTGCTGACCGATCTGGGTGACCTGGTGCTGCCCAATACCAATCTGGATGCCATGCGTGCGGCCATGCTGCCGCTGGTGGCACCCATGCTGGCCCAGCACCATATGACCTGGCTGGGCGGCGACCATTCCATCACCCTGCCCTTGCTGCGCGCCTACCGCGCGCACTACGGCCAGCCCCTGGCTGTGATCCACTTCGATGCCCATTGCGACACCTGGGAAGACCATTTCGGTGAGCCCAGCGGCCACGGCACCTGGGTTTATGAGGCGATTCAGGAAGGCTTGGTGGTGAAGGAGGGCTTTGTGCAGTTCGGCATCCGCTCGGCCGGCCTGCGCGAGGCGCGCGAATATGTGGCCGACCAGGGCGGCATGATCTTCGATGCCCGCAGCCTGCGCGGCCTGGACAATGCCAGCCAGCTGGCGCCGATTCTGAACCGCGTGCGCGAGCGCATGGCCGCACTGGGTCACCCGCCGCTCTACCTGAGCCTGGACATCGACTGCCTGGACCCCGCTTTCGCACCCGGCACCGGCACGCCCGAACCCGGCGGCATGAATACCAATCAGCTCTTCAGCATCCTGGAAGAACTGGTGCCCGGGCTCAACTTCGTCGGCATGGATTGCGTGGAAGTTGCGCCCCCTTACGACCACGCCGAGCTGACCAGCTATGCCGCCGCCCAGCTGGTGTGGACCTATCTGTGCGGGCGCATCGCCGCGAGCAAGGTTTGATGTGAAGGACGAAGGCCAGGGCGCTGTTGCTGCCCTGGCCCCTGTCCTTAATGCACCGGCAGCGGCTTGAGCAGCGCCGGCACAGCCTCGGTGACTTCTTCGCGAATTTGCGTGCGCAATGTCTCCACCTTTTCCTCGGTCGTGAAGACTTCCCAGGGATTGGCAACGGCTTCTTTGCGCTTGCTGATCCAGGCTTCCCCGCGAGTCACCAGCTGATGGCTCAACACCTGGCCGCTGGCCACGTCGATCAATGAAATCTTGAAATAGGTGTAGGGCGCCAGAAAGCCCTTGTAACGCTCAATGTCAGACGCCCCCCTCATCCAACGATCCCGGTCAATGAAAAAGCCCTGACCCTCCAGATAGCCACGGCCCACGCTTTCTTCCTTGGACCGAATCTTGTTCTCGGTGCGGTAGTTGGTGATCAGCAGCAAATGCGTGGCCTGAATTTGCTTGAGCACCGGCGCCAAGGCGGCAGGCGTGACAAAGCGCTCGCCGTCCAACAAGGCCTGCGGGTCACCGAAGACCTTGGCCGATGGCAGCTTGAGGCCAAAGAACTGCGCGCTGGTATCGGCTTTGCGCACGGCCGCGTCCAGGGCGGCCAGGGCGGCTTGGTCGAACACGCCGCCGTTGAACTCGAAAGACTCGCGCAGATTGGCATCCAGGCGGCTGCCTGTTTGATCCTGGCGCGTCACCACATGCACCGTGTCGCCCAGCAAGGACACCGCCACATATTTGCGTGCCGCGGCCTCACCGGCGGCCGACGCCTGGCCGGCCAGGAGCAGTCCCGCCGCCATTGCCAGCCAATGGCGACGACGCGCGCCGACGCTGAAAGCTGCTATTTTTTTAAACATGGCCTTCCCCTCCCCAATAGATTCTCGACATGCCGGCAGCTCGGCTGATCCGGCTCAAAAACTTGCCGCCGCAGTCTAGGACAGAAAAGTGGGGATGCCAGAAGTCTCCAAGGCTTGGCGTGAATCTTGACGGCGAGGCGCCAGCAGCGCCAAAACAGGCTAGCCAAGGCGCCAGCCTATAAGCTCATGTTATGGTTAAAACTCGCTTCGTCACTGCTGCGCGCTGACCCCCTCCCGCACAATCGCACCACCCCACGCTGCCTGAATTCACGCCCCATGCCGACCCTGCTGCCCCAGCCCCGGAAACCTTTCATCAGTTTGGCACTTGCCGCAGCGCTGGCCAGCTCCAGCCTGGCCGCGCTGGCCGCCAAACCCCTGGTCTACTGCGCCGATGCCAGCCCCGAGGGCTTTGACCCCGGTCTGTGGGACAGCGCCAGCACCAACACGGCCAATAGCCAGATGTTCCAAGGTCTGCTGGCCTTCAAGCGCGGCACGACGGAGCTGATCCCGCAACTGGCCACCGCCTGGCAGATCTCACCCGACGCCAAGACCTTCACCTTCACCCTGCGGCCGGGTGTGAAGTTCCACAGCACGCCCTACTTCAAGCCCAGCCGCACGCTCAATGCGGACGATGTGCTGTTCACCTTCCAGCGCTTCATCGACCCGCAGCACCCCTTCAACAAGGCCTTCCCGGCCAACTTCATCTACCCGCAGAACATGGGTTTGGCCAAGCTGCTGGACGGGATTGACCGGGTCGATGACATGACGGTGCGCTTCCGCCTGAAAGCGCCCAACGTCACCTTCGCCACCAATCTGGCCATGGCCTGGTCGGGCATCCATTCGGCCGAGTACGGTGCGCAGCTGCTCAAGGCCGGCCAAGCCGCCCAGATCAACAACCAGCCAGTCGGCACCGGGCCCTATGTGTTCAAGTCCTATGCCAAGGACGATGTGCTGCGCATGACCGCCAACCCCGACACCTGGGGCAAAAAGCAGCAGACGCCGGCGCTGATCTTCAGCATCAGCCGTGAACCCAATGTGCGGGTGCAAAAGCTCTTGGCGGGTGAATGCCAGGTGGCCTCGGCGATCCGGGATGTGGACGTGTCGGCCATGGACGGCCGGGCCGACATCACGGTGATGAAGATTCAGGCGCTGAACATCTCCTACCTGTCCTTCAATATGAAGAAGGCGCCCACCGACAAACGCGAAGTGCGCGAGGCGCTGGACATCGCGGTGGACCGCGATGCCATCTTCAAGGCCCTGTTCCCGCGTGGCGATGCAACGCAGGCCGTCAGCGCCTTCCCGCCCGCCATCCCCGGCTACAACAAGCAGCTGAAGAACGAATACAACCCCGAGCGCGCCAAGCAGCTGCTGGCCAAGGCCGGCTTCGCCAAGGGCATGGAGATCGACCTTTGGGCGCTGCCGGTGAGCCGCCCCACCAACCCCAACGGCCAGCTGATGGCCCAGCTGATCCAGCAAGACTGGGCCAAGATCGGCGTCAAAGCCAATATCAAAACCTATGAGTGGGGCGAATACCTCAAGCGCGCCAACAACGGCGAGCACAACGTCTATATGAGCGGCTGGGGTGGCGAGACCGGCGATGCCGACGAATTCCTGACCCCCAACCTCAGCTGCGCCGCGAACCGCAGCGGCGTCAAATTCTGCAATCAGGAATTTGAAAAGCTGATCGACGAGGCCCGCGCCACCCCCGATGCCAAGAAGCGCAATGCCTTGTACGAGCAGGCGCAAGTGATCTTCAAGCGCGAGCGGCCCTGGATCACCATGGCCCACTCCACCGTCTACATCCCGGTGCGCAAGGATGTGCAGGGCTTCATCATGGCGCCCAACGGCACGGTGGACTTCGAAGACGTCTACCGCAAATAAGGGCAAGCACGCCAGCCAGCCCGTCAGCCAAAGCCTAGGCCCATGCGACTCAGACACATCGAAGTCTTCCACGCCATCATGCAGGCCGGCACCATCAGTGGTGCCGCGCAACTGCTGCACATCTCCCAACCCGCCGTCACCAAGGTGCTGCAGCATTGCGAGCTGCAGCTCGGCCTGCCCCTGTTCGACCGCGTGCGCGGCAAGCTCTACCCGACGCCCGAGGCGCACCGGCTCTTCGTTGAAATCGACAAGCTCAACCGCGATCTGGTCAGCATCCGGCGCCTGGCAGCCAGCTTGCGCAGCGGTGAGTCGGAACGGGTGCGCCTGGTCGCCACCCCGACCCTGGGCGCGGCGGTGATTCCGGCGGCCATGACACGTTGGTGCGCGGCCTTCCCCGACAGCCATTGCTCCCTGGCCACCCACCACACGCGCGAGATCGTCTCGGCCCTCTTGCTGGGTGAGGCCGATCTGGCCCTGTCGCTGCAAGACCCCCACCACCCCGGCATCAAGGCCGAGGTGCTGGCCAGCGGCGCGATGATGGCCTTGTGCCCGCTGGGCAGCCCCGAGGCCGCCGGGGTCGGCCCCTTGAGCGTGAACGAGTTCCAAACCGAGCTGATCGGCCTGGGCGCCGATGATCCGCTCTCCGATGTGGTGCAAAGCGCGGCCGAAGCGCAAGGCCGGCCATTGCACAGCCGCCTCACCGTGCAGACCTATCAGCTGGCCCGCGCCCTGGTGGAAGCCGGTGTGGGCATGACGGTGGTGGACCCCTTCACCGCCGCATCCGCCGACCGCAGCCGCCTGAGCCTGCGGCCGCTGGCGCCCGCCGTGCCAGTGCACCTTTATCTGCTCAGCGCCGCCAATGCACCGCTGGCCCAAACCTCGCGCCGCCTGGTCAAGTACCTGGGCGAAGCCGCTCGCCTGAGCCTGGAAAGCCTTGCCCCATGAGCCCGACGCCACCGATGATTGATTGCGAGGACATCGCCCAGCACCCCGACTTTCGCGCCTTGCTGAGCATCGAGGGCATCGCCGTCGACCTGCGCTACGCCACGCCGGACAACTTCGTCAGCCGCAATATCTACGGCGGCCTGGACTGCAGCTGGCTGCGCCGCGAGGCCGCCGACGCCCTGGCCCAAGCCGCGCAATGGCTCTCACGCCACCGCCCCGGTTATCGGCTGCTGGTGCTGGACGCGCTGCGCCCCCAACGCGTGCAAGAGCTGCTGTGGGCCGAGCTGGCCGGCACGCCGCTGACGCTTTACCTGGCCAACCCAGCGCGCGGCTCCATCCACAGCTGGGGCATGGCGGTGGACGTGAGCTTGCTTGACCCGCAAGGCCGCGAGGTCGATATGGGCGCGGCCTTCGACGAAATGAGCCTGATCTCGCACACCGACCATGAGGCCGAGCATCTGGCCCAAGGCCTTTTGCGCCACGAGCATCTGATCGAGCGAGGCTGGCTGCGCGCCGCCATGCGTCAGGCCGGCTTTCAAACCATCAGCACCGAGTGGTGGCATTTCGACTTTGGCGACCGCGAGGCAGTGCGCCGGGATTTGCCGCGCGTGCTCTGAGCGGCTTGGAGTTCATGCCGCGGCTAGGCGATGAGGCCTGTGCCGCTCGCTCACCGAGCGCCTATCAAACAACCCATCCTTGCTAACCCCAAGCAGCCACGCATGACACCAACCCGCCGCCTGTTTGCCCAACAATCCCTCGCCGCCCTGGGCGCCGGAACGGCGCTGGCCGCGTCGGCCGCCAGCAGCAGTGTCAGCAGCCGCCGGCCGGCCCTGCTCTTGCCGCGCCGCTTGCAGCCCGGTGACACCATCGGCCTGGTCGCTCCCTCCCATGCATTTTTCGAGCGCGAGCCCTTCGAGCTGGCCTTTGAAACGGTGCAAGCGATGGGCTTCAAGGTCAAGCCGGGCGCCCATCTGCGCGCCCGGTACGGCCAGTTCGCCGGCACCGATGCCCAGCGCGCCGCCGATGTGAACACCATGTTTGCCGACGACAGCGTGGCCGGCATCCTGGCCCTGCGCGGCGGCTCCGGCTGCAGCCGCATCGTCGACAAGCTGGACTACGACTTGATCAAAGCTCGCCCCAAGTTCTTTGGCGGCTTCTCCGATCTGACCGCGCTGACCACGGCCATTCATGCCCGCACCGGCCTGGTCACCTTCCACTGCCCCATGGGCGCCGCGGAATGGAATGCTTACAGCCTGAACAACTTTCGCCAGCTGGTGATGGAAGGCGAGGCCGCGCTTCTGCGCAACCCCACGCCCGAGCGCGGCGACGCCCTGGTGGCCAAGAACGACCGCACCCGCGCCCTGCGTGGGGGCAAGGCACGCGGCCATTTGCTAGGCGGCAATTTGAGCGTGCTGGCCGGGCTGGCAGGCTCGCGCTTCTGGCCCGACTTCCGTGGCGCGATTCTGTTTCTGGAAGACGTCAACGAGCCCATCTACAAAATCGACAGCTGCCTCTCCACCCTGCGCCTGGCCGGCGCGCTGGATCAGTTGGCCGGCGTGGTGCTGGGCGGCTTCACCAAATGCGAGCCGGGTGAGGGCTATGGCTCTCTGACCCTGGACGAAGTCTTCGACGACTACTTCGTCAAGCCCATGAACATCCCGGTCTACCGCGGCGCCAGCTTCGGCCACATCAAGCGCCAGCTGACCCTGCCGCTGGGCGCGGCGGCCGAAATCGATGCGGATGCTGGCACCCTGCAGTTGCTGCAGCCGGTGGTGCTGACTCAGGCGTAGAACTCGAACTGCGCCTCGATGCTGCCGACATAGCCGCTTAGGCCGAAGCGGATGTGCAGGGTGAAATGCCCTGCCCTTGGTGGCGTGCCGCACAGCGCGCCGGTGGCCATGTCCAAAGCCAGGCCGGCCGGCAGGGCGGCTGCGTCAATCACCTGCCAACGCGCCCGACTGGCATCTGCAGCCGGCAAACCCAGCGCCACCGGACGTGCCAAGAAGGGGCGGCCAGGGGCTAGATGGATCGGTTCCTGCGGCGTGCAGATTTGGCCATCGATCTCATACGCCAGGCTGATGGCCAAGCCAGCCGGTGGCGACGCGAGGCGGGTATCCCACCAGCCGTCACCGCCGTCGAGGCCGAAAGCACTGGCCACAAAATCGGCCACGGCATGCCGCCATGACCTGGGGCGAGAAAGCTCTTTGCTCAAGCTGCCTGTCATGTCAAACCCTGCGTTGGCTCGAGACCCAAGGTGGCTCTGTGATGCGGCGCTGATGAGGCGCAAGGCACTGCTGCATTGGCGTGGCGTCGGTGCGGCACGAGGTTCAAACTGATACGTTTGCTAGCTGTGATTTCAATATAGGTGAGGGCTCTGGCTTTGTCCAAATGCTGGGCACGATCTGCACAAAGTTGAGCAACTTGCAGTTTTCTACGCACAACGACCCAGCGCTGCATATGGTGCGATCAACTCAGTTCGGTCTAAATGGGCCAGGCCACAGGGAGAAGGATCACGCTCAGTCTTGGCGCGCCGGATCAATCTGGATGTCAGACCAACTGTGTCGCCGACTCGCGACATGCCCACTGAATGCTTTGCGCCTTCGAGCAATCTTTCACAGATGCAGGAAGCGGCATGCTTTATGGGCTATCTCGGCTCATTACTCTCGCTTACAAATAAAGCTAACTAGATACATCCAAGCACACTCGAGCGAAAGCCGGGGTCGCAAAGCTTCCGGTCTTCGGCGGGCGAACCAAGTTCACCCGCAACGACAGCGGGGTTGCAATAGGGAGACATGAGTTCCCACGCTTCGCAAGAAGCCCAGCAATCCAATCTGTCGGGAGACAGATTGGCAACTGCAATCCCCTTTCAGTCACCAAGTGGCCCGGACTTAAAGGGAGTACCGACTTGTACCCATCAAATGCAAGGGCCGCCCAGAGAGCGGCGTTCCTTAGGCCATGCCTTGGCAGTGAACTCAGTGGTGTGCCGCAAACCAACGTCTGAAGAAGTCGAAGCACCAAATCTGACCCGCCCGTCCACCAGTCTCCCAAATGTTCGACACCGGACTTGTCGTCGAGTTCTCACCTTCTAGCCTCGTCAAGGAGTTTTCATGTTCCAACCAGCCATCCGCTCCCGCCTGCCACTGTTTTGCCTGAGCGCAGCCTTCGGGCTCAGCCTAGCAACGCCGGCCCAAGCTTTTTTTGACGACATCGTGAAGACCAAAACGGAGTCGAAGTCGATGACGGCGACTTACGACCTTCCCGGTGCGAGCAATGTGAAACAGGTGCAAGACATCGTGCATAAAGCCTTGACCTATCACGGCGACAACGCCCATGTGCGTGAGGGCATGGCCTTGAACGAGCCACCCGCCACGCCTAAGCGAATTAGCTTCAAGGAATTCAGCTTTGGTCCGGTGAGCATGCAGATCCCTCAGTGCGATGAGGCGGTGTTCTCTGTCAGTTCCAGTGATGGCAGCATGGCCAAGTGGGGTGATAGTGCCAACTACATGGCATGCGGCTTCCGCTACCAAGGCGGTATGCGCGTTGCCTTCTTCGCCCAATCGAAATCGACCAGCGGCGGCGTGAGCGGCCTACTGAGCGGCAAGACCATAGGCACGATGATCACCAAGGCCATTGGCATGAATAGCGATCCCATGGCCTTCATCGAAACATCGCTCTCCAAAATGGAAGAGCAATTCAATGAGGCCAAGCTGAGCTATAGCTTGGTCGAAATGGCACCGCTGATGGGTAAGCGCGAAGTTGTGGCTGACCCCTTGGTGGCCCAGCAACGTAGCACTGAGAAAAAGGCTGCAGATCGTGCCAAGCGCATGGCGGCACGCTCCGAGTTGAGTAAGTTGGGCGTCGAAGCCAGCGACCACGAGCGATTCCTGAAAGCCGTGCGGTCCGGCGACGAAGACATGGTTGCCTTGTTCCTTGAGGCAGGCGTTGTAGACCATCAAGCCGTGGATGCCGAAGGCCGTAAGCCAGTTGACTTGGCTAAAAAGCCCGCAGTGAAGGCAATGTTGCAAGGTTAAGAGTCATTCGCAAAGCGGCTTGCTCGGCCCTTCCGGCCTGGCTCAGGTCCAGCCTTGAAGGCCGCCGCCAGATTTGCAGTTGGCTTAGCAAGTGACTCATTGCTTGGCCACCCACTCCACCGCGGCGTCCAGCACCGCACGACCCTTGGCACCCGCGGCCGCGTCGTTGACGATGGCCACCAGCACCCAGGGCTTGTGCTGGGCGTCGAAGGCATAGCCGGCCAGCGCCGTCACATCGCGCAAAGTGCCGGTCTTGAGCCGGGCATGGCCTTCGGCGGCGGTGCCTTTGAGGCGGCGGCGCATCGTGCCGTCCACACCGGCAATGGGCAGGCTGTTGAGCAACTCGGGCGCTTGCGGGCCATCCCAGGCGACGGCCAGCAAGGCAGCCAGCTGGGTGGGCTTGATGCGCTCGCTGCGCGACAGGCCCGAGCCGTTGTCCATCACCAGGCCGCTGCTGTCCAGGCCCTTGGCCGCGAACCAGGCCTGCACCTGGGCGGCAGCCGCTTCCCGGGTGGCTTGGCCGGGCGCGGCTACGCGGCTACCCAGCTGCAAATAGACCAGCCGGGTCAGGGCGTTGTCTGACTGCTTCATCATGCCGCGCATGGCCTCGGCCAGGGGCCGGCCCTGGTGGCTGGCGCGCAGCTCTGCGTTCGCAGGCGTCGCGGCTTCAAGATCGGGGCCGCTGATCTCGCCGCCCAGCTCACGCCAGAACTGGCGCAGCAACTGGGCCGTCATCCACTGGCGGTCCAGCAGGTTGAGGGCCTGGCGTTGCTGGCAATTCGCCGGGAACTCACCCTGCAGCTGCAGCAAGACCTGACCCCCGGGGAGTTGACGCACCCGAGGGGGCAACCAGCCCTGCTCCCAGTCTTTGCAGGCACGCTCGGGCGCCAGGCGCACAGTCGATGCATCGACTTGCAAGCCGTGCCAGACCGGGCTGCTGCGTGCGCGCAGCGCTTGGGCGTCGGCACTGAACTCGTATTGCAGCAGGCTACCGTTGAGGTTCAGCGCATCGGGAATGACGTTGTAGGGAAACTCGGGCGCTTCATCAAAGGGCGGGGCGCCCAGCTCGGGCCGGGCCGGGTTGAACAGGCTGCGGTCCACCACCAAGCCGCCGCGAATCTCGCGCAGGCCTTGCTCGCGCAGCTGGCGCAACATCAGCCACAGCGCCGGCCAATCCAGGTCGGGGTCAGCGCCGCCGCGCAGATAGAGCGGGCCGGGCAGCACATCGCCCTGCGGCGTGTCGGCAATCAGCAAATCCGTGCGGCCACGGGAGTTGGCGCCCAACTGCTCCAGCGCCACCACGGCCGTCACCAGCTTCATGGTGGAGCCGGGCTGCATGGCCACATCGGCCTGCACGCGTGGCCCGGTGCCGCGCGCATGCAGCGGAAAAGCCACCAGGCCCAGCGCCGACTCCGGCAAGCCCGCTTCTTTCATGGCCTGCTGCAGCTCGGCCGGTAAAGCCTTGCTGGCTGGCTGCGGCCAGCTGGCGCAGCCGCCAAGGCCGAGGCCAAGGGCCAGAACAAGGGCAATCCGCTTGGGCGAGGTTGGCAATGAGGACAGCATGAGGCGCATGAGCAAGGGGCAACGGTGGCCTGACTGTACGGTCTTGGCGCCACTCGAATCGCCTGTTCATCACCCCAGGTTATGCAAGCCCGACAAGCTTTCATTGGGGCATATGCAACAAACGCTGGCCTTCCCTGAGGCGGGCAAGCCCGGCAAGCGTCCATCATGGACTGAGAATCCTGCCGCCCCGTTTATCCCCCCCGAAGGAGAAGAAACCCATGTTGAAGTTGTCCCCTCTCACGCATCGCCTGGCCCTGCTGGGCCTGGGCGCCCATCTGGCCCTCTTGGGCTCGGCAGCGCTGGCCCAAGCGCAAGACGGCGCCCAGAAGATCGAACGCGTGGAGGTGACCGGCTCGCGCATCAAGCGCATCTCGGACGAAGGCTCGCTGCCGGTGCAGGTGATCACCTCCGTGCAGATGGAGCGCGCCGGCATCGTCACCGCCGAGCAGTTGCTGGCCTCGCTGACCAGCAACGGCAATGGCTTGGACAATATGGCCAGCCAATCCGATGTGGTGGCCGGCAGCTCGCGCGGCAATAACGGCGCCAGCTTCGCCAATCTGCGCGGCCAAGGCTCCGAGAACACCCTGGTGCTGCTGAACGGCCGCCGCGTGGCGGCCCACGGCCTGAACGGCACCGCCGTCAACCTCAACACCATTCCCATGAGCGCGGTGGAGCGGGTGGAAGTGCTGAAGGACGGCGCCTCGGCCATCTACGGCACCGATGCGATTGGCGGCGTCATCAACTTCATCCTCAAGCGCGACTTCACCGGCCTGCAGTTCCAGGCTTCGGCCGATGCGACCCAGCAAGGCGGGGGCAATATCTACCGCGCTGCCGCCACCGGCGGCATCGGCAATCTGGCCACGGATGGCTATAACGCCATGTTTGCGCTGACCCGGACCGAGAACAAGATTCTCAGCGGCGGTGACCGCGCCTTCGTCAACACCTTCCAGCCCGAGCGCGGCCTGGCGGTGGACACCCGCGGCACGCCCACCGGCACGGTTTTCACCAGCACCGCCGGCACCTTCCCTGACAACAGGGCCCCAAGCTGCCCGGCGGCACACAGGCCTATAACGGCATCAATGTGCTGAACCTGCCGGGCGCGGCCGGTTGCCAGACCATGGCCAACTCCGCCGCCTACGACGCCGCCCTGTGGGCCACCCCCAGCGCGGCCTATGGCTGCGCCTGGGACACCGGCGTGGCCGCCACCTTGCAGCAGCCGGTGGAGAACAACAATCTGGTCGCACGCGTCAGCAAGAGCCTGGGCGAGCATTTGCTGACGGCGGAATTCGTCGCCGCCAAGGTGCATTCGGCCAAGTCCTTCTCGAACTCGCAGCTCAGCACCAGCGGCACCAACAAATACCTCTACCCCAGCACCGGCGCGTCTTACGACAAGGTGTTCAATTCGATCGCTGCCGTCTTCCCCAGCATTGCCGCCAACAAGGGCAAGCCCATCGCCTTCCGCTGGCGCTGCATGCCTTGCGGCGCGCGTGAGATCGAGACCGAAACCGAATCCAGCCGCTTCTTCATCGGCCTGGACGGCCCGCTGCCTTTTGCCGACTGGGACTACAAAACCGGCATCTCCAGCGCCAGCAGCGATGACAGCTCCAAGCTGGGCAATGGCTATTACTACCGCCAAGGCCTGATCGCCGCCTTTGCTTCGGGCAATCTGAACCCCTTCGCCATGCCCGGTGAAGCGCAAACGGCCGCCGGCCTGGCGGCGCTGGAAGATGCCACCGCACGCGGGCTCAAGCTCTATGGCGGCAAGTTCAAGGTGACGCAGCTGGACGCCTCGGCCACCGGCCCCTTGTTCAAGCTGCCGGCCGGCGCGGTGATGGGTGCCTTCGGCATCGACTTGCGGCGTGAGACCTACCGCTTCGGCGGCATCGACGGTGCCCCCAGCAGCGACAAGTACACCGACCTCAACATCCCCAACGCCCCCTTCGACAGCAGCAACTCGGTGTCGGGTGCCACCCGTGATGTGAAGGCAGCTTACGGCGAGGTGATGATCCCGGTGCTGAAGGAATTGGAAGTCAGCGTCGCCCTGCGCAGCGACGACTACACGGGCTTCGGCCGCAGCACCAACCCTAAGATCTCGGCCCGCTTCACGCCCAGCAACGCCTTGCTGTTCCGCGGCTCCTACAGCACCGGCTTCAAGGTGCCCACCTTCAGCCAGGCGCTCAATGGCGCCACCATCTCGCCCTACGCGGGCAAGGACCTGGTGGACCCGGCCAAATGCCCCGGCCTGGTGGTCAGCGCCAGCAACCCGGCTTGCGTGGCTGTGACGCCTGACATCATCAGCGGCGGCAATGCAGCCTTGGCACCGGAGACCTCCAAGCAGTATTCCTTCGGCTTCGTGCTGGCCCCCGTGCAAGACATGACCCTGGGCGCCGACTGGTGGAGCATTGAGCGCAATGGCGCCATCCGCACGCCCGGCATGAGCGAGCTGCTGAACAACTACACCCGCTTCGCCGACCGCTTCGCCCGCAATGCGGCGGGTGAGCTGGTGTCCATCGACCAGCGCTGGTTCAATGCCGGTGGTGGCAAGACCCAAGGCGTGGATGTCAGCGCCGCCTGGGCCGGTACCCTGCTGGAAGGCAAATGGGTGGCCAGCCTGGAAGGCAGCTATCTGATCGAGAAGAAGTCCCGCATCAGCGACACCGACCCCTGGGGCCCCAGCGAGCTGGGCAAGTTCAACCGCTACAGCGACCCCGGCATCCGCTGGAAGCATGTGGCCAGCGTCAGCTACGCCAAGGGTGATTGGGTCGGCAGCCTGACGCAGCGCTTCACCGGCGGCTACGAAGACGCGGTGCTGCCCGGCGTGGCCAGCGGCACGGTCAAGCCGGCGAAGTGGGTCAAGGATGTGAAGAGCTACAGCACCTTTGACACCTCGGTCACTTATAGCGGCTTCAAGAGCCTGCGCCTGACGGCCGGCATCAAGAACCTGCTCAACACCGACCCACCGTTCAGCACCTACTACGACGCCGACCTGGGCTCGGGCAGTTCTTGGGACCCGCGCGTGGCTGACCCACGTGGCCGCGCCTTCACCTTGTTGGCGAACTACACCTTCAAGTGAGCGTGGCGGGCTGGGCCCGGCTCATGCCGGCCCAACTCAGCCCATCGCTGGTGCCACCCGCCACCGCCCCGCGCGCCGGGCGGTACTCGCAGCCCACCCAGCCCTTCCAGCCACAGGCAGCGCTGATCTCGTCGATCAGCGGCAAGAGATAGGCGTAGTTCAGCTCGCCCAGGTCGGGCTCATGGCGCATGGGCACGCCGGCAATCTGCAGATGGCCGACCCGGCCGCTGGGCAGGTAGTCGCGCAACTTCATCGCCACATCGCCCTCGACGATCTGGCAGTGGTACAGATCCATCTGCACCTTGAGATTGGCGGCGCCCAGGCGCTGCACGATCTCGTGCGCCGCCTCCTGGCGCTGCAGAAAATAGCCCGGCATATCGCGCGGGTTGATGGGCTCGATCAGCAGTTCCCGGCCAGCCTGGGCTGCCTTTGCCGCCGCCCAAGCCAGATTGGCCTCATAGGTGGCTTGCAGCTGAGCCCGCTCAACGCCGGCCGGCGCCAGACCGGCCATCACATGGATGCGCGGGCACGCGAGCGCCTCGGCATAGCTCAGCGCCAACTCAATGCCTTGGCGGAACTCCGCCTCGCGGCCGGGCAAGCAGGCCAGGCCGCGCTCCCCCGCGTCCCAATCCCCGGGGGGCGCGTTGAACAAGACCTGGCTCAGGCCATGCGCTTGAAGGCGCTGCGCGATGTCAGCGGCTGCGAACGCGTAGGGAAACAAATACTCCACCCCCGCAAAGCCGTCTTGGGCGGCAGCGGCAAAGCGGTCCAGAAAAGCATGCTCGGGGTAGAGCATGGACAAATTGGCGGCAAAGCGGGGCATGGCGGGGCACTCCTGAATCAAACCCGGTTGAGCGGCAGCGGCGCGCCGCTCTTGACGCAGCGGATGGCGAAATTGCTGGTGATGTCTTGCACCATGGCCAGGGCTTGCAGGCGGCGCACGATGTGCTCGTAAGCACTCAGCTCGCCCACCACCACCTCCAGCAAATAGTCATGCGCGCCGCTCACCACATGGCAGGCCACCACCTCGGCCATGGCCTCCATGGCGGCCTCGAACTGCTGCACCGCATCCTCGCGGTGATGCATCAGCCGCACATTGACGAAGACGGTGGTGGCCAGCTGCACCGCCTTGCGGTCCAGCACGGCGCGGTAGCCGGCGATCAAGCCCTCGTCCTCCAGGCGCTTGAGCCGGCGCGCACAGGGGCTGGGCGAAAGCGCCACCCGCTCGGCCAGCTCGGCAATCGAAAGCCGCCCCTCGCGCTGCAGCAAGTCCAGCAGCTGGATATCAATTCTGTCCATGGCTTGTTTCCATCAATCTTCGAGCGATTATTGGCGAATTCAAGCGCTTTCAACCCAGCAAGTCATTGAATTGGCAGCAAATCAGCCAGGGTGAAGCCAGAAAATTCTGCCTGCTTCTCCCGCTGCCAGCGGCGCTGCCGCCGCCGGGCGCGCGCCTTTTCTTTTTGCGCGGTCATTCGCCTGCGCCTCGCCTTCTTTTGCTGCTGTCCATGTCCTCCCCCACTCTCTCGCCCAGCGCTACCCTGGCTGCCACCGCCCAAACACAAGACAAACAGGAAGCGCGAACCCAATGGCTGGGCTGGGCCGCCCTGGCACTGACGCTGTGCATCTGGGCCGCCTTTTTCATCTCGCTGCGCGCCGGCGCGCGCGCCGCCTTGCCGCCGGTGGAATTGGCCCTGCTGCGCTTCGGCCCTGCCGGCCTGCTGCTGGCGCCGCTGCTGTGGACGCGGCGCGCCCGCTTTGCCGCCGTGCCGGCCCGCTTGCTGCTGCTGGTGGTGGCCGGTGCCGGCCTGCCTTACTTTCTGATTGCCGGTTGGGGCATGCGCCATGCGCCGGTGGCCGATGGCGCCACCCTGATCCCCGGCACCTTGCCCTTGTTCACCGCCTTGCTCGCTGCCGCCCTGCATGGCCGCTCGGCCCTGCGGCGTTGGCCAGCCCTGCTGTGCATTGCCGCCGGCGTGGCCACCTTGCTGGCCTTGCGTGCGGGCCAAGCCGATCTGGCCCAGGGCTACAGCCTCTTTCTGCTGGGCAGCCTGATGTGGTCGGCCTACACCCTGGCGCTGCGCCAGGCCAAGCTGGCGCCGATTGAGGCGGCCGCCTTGATCTCCGGCGTGTCGCTGCTTCTGCTGCTGCCCCTGCTGGGCTGGCATGCCTTGCAGCAGCCGCTGGCCCTGCCCCAGCTGCCCGCCAGCCAGCTCTATTTGCAACTCGCCATCCAGGGCCTGGGCGTGGGCCTGCTGTCAACGCTGGGTTACAGCATGGCCGTCAGCCGCCTGGGCGCGGAACGCAGCGCCACCGCCGGCGCCCTAACCCCCGTGCTGGCCACGCTGATGGCCATGCCCCTGTTCGGCGAGCAGCCCGATGGCGGCACCTTGCTGGGCATGGCGCTGATCGCCGCTGGCGTGCTGTGGAGCCAGCGCCAGCGCTGACCACGGCGGTACCCCACGTCTGAGCGGGGCGCCGCTCAGGCCTCCAACCAGCCCCGCATCACCGCATCCACCGCCGCCCCCAAGGCCGGCAAACGCCAGGTGGTGGCCAGGCGCGCCTCGGGCGCGTAGCGGCTGCCCAGATTGCTGGTCATGGCGATCAGGTAACGGCGCTGCGCCGGGGCCAGGCCCATGACGATGCCGGCGTCGGCGCTGTAGTTCTGGGTATTGCCAGTCTTGTGCGCGAACAGCAGTTCCGGTTGCTTCGTGGCCGGCCGCAGGTCACCAGGGAAGTCAGTGCCCGCTACCCGAGCGGTTCCGTCGGCGCGCACCCAGCGGGCGGGCAGGCGCGCGGGCAGGCCGGGCACCCAGGCGGGCAAGCCCATCAGCAAGCCGCTGGACAAGATCTCGTGCAGGCCTTGCTCGCGCAGGCAGTGCAGGATCTGGCAGCGGCTGTAGTCACTCAGGCGCGGCGCGTCGGCCCCCAGCCAGGGTGCGGGCGGCGCCTGCGGATCCAGCCACCAGAGCAGGCGCGCGGTGTCCCAGGCGGTCATCTGGCAATGGCCCACGCCCGAACCTGCGGCATTGCCCCAACCGCCATCGGCGCGGGTATTGGCCAGGCGCAAGCTGCTCAGGCCCAGGGTTTCGAACCAACGGTGTAACTCGTTATGTGTTTCCAAGCCGGCATGGCGGCGGATCACGCCCAGCGCATGCAGATGCGCCACCAGGGCCGAGGTGGCCTCGTTGCTGCTGCTGGCCGTCATGTCAAAGGCCCAATCCGCCATGCTGCGGCGCTGGCCGGCGTAGCTGACCGTCGTCTCCCAGCTGCTGCGACCCAAGTCCACCAGCAAGCCCATGCCCACCAGCACCATCAGCTTGAGCAGCGAGGCCGGATAGGGCGCGACAAAACGCTGCGCACCGCGGCCCGTGAGCGCGCGCCAGTTGATTTGCGACCAATCTGCGCCGGGCAGCCAGGCGATGGAGTTGCCTTGAGCGTCCTGGCAATCCGCCAGATAACTGATATTGCTGACGGCACCGGCGCCCGGCGCGATCTCGGCCACCAGGCCTTGCGGGTGCTCGCGCGAGAACAGCACATTGGCATACACCGGCGCGGCGTCACGGGGAAAAGCCACCACGGCCAGATCAATATTGGGGTGCAGGCCCAAGGGCGCGCCGCCCTGCAAGCTGTCGGGCGTCTGCTCAAAGGCTTGGGCGCGCACCGCTGCCAGCAGCGCGTCCGCCAGTTCAGCGTGGGTAAAACTCATGAGTCTGTTCAGGCCAGTTGAAAGCCATCCAAGGGCACCGGGCTGGCGCGGCCCGCGACCAGATCCGCCACGATATTGGCCGTGCCGAAGGAGAAGGTGAAGCCCAGTGCGCCATGGCCAACATTGAGCCACAGATTGCGCAGCGGTGTTTCCCCCAGAATGGGGGCGCCGCTGGGCGTGGCCGGGCGCAAGCCGGCCCAGGCGCTGGCCTGAGAATAGTCGGCCGAGCGTGGGAACATGGCTTGCACATGGCCGCGCAGCGAGGCCAGGCGGCGCGGGTCCAGGCTGGCGTCATCGCCCACCATGTCCACCATGGCGGCCACGCGCATCTGCGCGCCGATGCGGGCGTAGACCACTTTCTTTTCGAAATCGGTGACGCTGATTTCGGGCGCTAGGTGTTCGGCGGCGATGGGCGCCGTCAGGCTATAACCCTTGAGCGGATAGAGCGGCAGCCGCAGGCCCAGGCTTTGCGCCAGGCTGCGGCTTTGCAGGCCGGCGGCAAGCACAAAGTCGTCTGCAGCCAAGTCACCTTGCCTCATTTGCACGGCGGCGATGCGCCCGCCAGTACCCTGCGTGAAGCCCAGCACTTCACCCCGAACCAGGCCCCGGAAATTGGGATGGCGCTGCAAGCTGGCGGCCAAGTGGGTGCAAAACGCATGGCAATCCGCCACCGCTTCGCCCGGGGTGAAGATGCCACCCGCCAGCTGCACGCTGCTGGCGGCCAGGGCCGGTTCCAACTGCAGGCAGGCGGCGGCATCCAGGGCCTGCTCGGCGCCGGCTGGCTGGGCTTGCAGGCGCTGGCGCACCCGCTTGAATTCGGCGGCATGTCGGTACAGCACCAGCTTGCCGGGGCTGCGCAATTGCAGGGCCGGTGCGCTGAGCTTCGCATCGGCATGCAGCTGCGCAAACGCGGCCTGGCTGTAGGCGCCCAGCGCCAGCAGCCGGGTGGTCATCTGCTGGTTCACCGGCGCGCGGCAGGCACGCAGAAACTGCGCCATCCAGCGCCATTGCTGCAGCGAGCGCAAATCGGGCTTGAAGCGCAGCGGGCCGTCCGGGTCCAGCAGCCAGCGCAGCGCCTTCAGCGGCACGCCGGCATCGGCCAAAGGCGACACATAGCGGTAGCTGAGCTGCCCGCCATTGGCGAAGCTGGCGCCTTGGCCCACCTGAGCCTCGCGCTCGATCAAGGTGACGGCAAAGCCGCGCTCGGCCAAGGCCCAGGCGCTGGTCAGCCCCACCACGCCGGCGCCGATCACCACGCAATGCTTTTCTCGTCGTCCGCTCATTCGTCCTTCGGCCTGCCACTGGGAATACAAGCCGCCAGCTTAGTGAAGGGCCGCCCGGCTGACCAATGAAAGCGCGGGCGCAAGCCATAACTTGACCGCATGTGTGAGGGAACTGCAAGCTGCTCAGCAGCCCACCCGACCCAAGCCCCTATAGTGCGGCGCTGAAGGCAGACTCAAAGGAGGCAGCAATGGCCGGTGGCAACTGGAAAGAGATGTACATCGCCGGCTGTGAGGGCGATCTGGAACTCGTCAAATACCATGTCCAGCACGGCGTGGATGTCAATTACGCCCACCCGGAGTTCCTCTCCACCCCGCTGGTCGCCTGCGCTTTGGCGGGTCAGGAGGAAATCGCCCTGTACCTGCTGGACTCAGGTGCCAACCCGCATCTGCCGTCCGAGTTTGACGAACTCACGCCGATTCAAGCCGCCCACAAGGCCAAGTTGACCAGGCTGGAAGCACGGCTGACGCAGCTCGGCGCGATGGCCGCAGAAGCAAGGGCGCCGGGGGTCGGCCAGGCTCAGCGCGGCTGGTTCAGGCGGCTCTTCGCGCGCCACAGTGCCTGAACCTTCGCGCTGACCTCATCAATCAGCCAAGCTGGCGCACAAAGGCCAGGATCTCTGCCGCCATGCGCGGCGTAGCCAGCGGCGCGTCGATATCGCCGGCCAGCACATGTTGGCCCGGGCTTTCGCTGTAGTGCACCTCGATCAGCTGCTTGGGCTGGCTGCCGAAGCGTTCAAACGCTGCCCGCAGGGCCGGCACATGGATGACGGTGTCGCGTGGCGAGTAAAGCATCAGCAAGGGCGCCGTGACCTTGTCCAGTCGGCTGGCCCGCACCTGGGCCACCAGGGTCATCATGGGGAACAAGGCGCTGGTGGGGTGGCGGCTGGTCCAGAAGCGCCGTCGCGCTTCGCTGCTGGCCGGTTCACCCATCATGCGGCCATGCACCTGGCGCGCCAACCAACGGCCCAGGCGCCAGTTCAGCAGGGCCGAGAAGGGGTCTTTGGGCCGGAAGTTGGGCGACACCATCACCCAGGCATCAACCGCCTTGGTTTTCAGCGCGGCCCAGGCGGCCAGGGTGGCGCCGGTGGAGCAGCCGATCACTAGGACCCGCTCGCCCAACAAGCTGCCGATGGCCAGGGCCTCGCGCACATCGGCCTTCCATTGCTTGAGGCGCATGCCTTCCATGGCCAACTCGGGGCGGCCGTGGCCGGCCAGGCGGGTATAGAACACATGGCCACCCAGGCCGGCCGCCACCCGTTCGGCCAGTGGCGCCATTTCCTGGCGGGTGGCCGTGAAGCCGTGCAGATAGACCACCGCCCAGGGTGCGCGCTGCTGGCCGGCAGCGCCCCAGATGATGGTTTTTTCGGTGCCGGGGCGCACATCACCCCAACGCGCTTCGCTGGCGGCCAGGTAGCCGTCCAGCTGATCCAGCCGATCCGGCAATGAGGGCTTAGCGCCCATAGTCACACCAGCCGCCAAGCCGGGCGAAGGCCAGCAAGCCTGGGCAGGCTGGGCTTCAAGCGCAAAGGATCACGAGGCCGGCGCTATGCCTGGCTCAGCTCAGCACCGCGGCCATGGCGGCGGCCGTGGCTTCGACGTTCTTGTTGTTCAAGCCGGCGATGCACATGCGACCCGAGCGCAGGATGTAGACGCCGAACTCGTCCTTCAGGCGGTCCACCTGCTCGGCGCTCAGGCCGGTGTAGCTGAACATGCCGCGCTGGGTCAGGAAGTAGTCGAAGTTGCGGCCCGGCAGCTTGGCCGTCAGCACCTCGTACAAGGCATTGCGCATGGCGTGGATGCGCTCGCGCATCTCGGTCACTTCGCCTTCCCACAGGCTGCGCAGGGCCGGGTCGCTCAGCACGCGGGCAACGATTTGGCCGCCGTGCATGGGCGGGTTGGAGTAGTTGCGGCGGATCAGAAACTTCATCTGGCCCAGCACATTGGCGGCTTGGGCCGCGTCGGGGCAGACCACGCTCAGCGCACCGCAGCGCTCGCCGTAAAGGCTCATGCTCTTAGAGAAGCTGTTGGCGACGAAGAAGCTCAGGCCCGCATCGGCCATGGCGCGGATGGCGAAAGCGTCTTCCTCGATGCCTTCACCATAGCCTTGATAGGCCAGGTCCAGGAAGGGCAGCAACTCACGCGCCTTCAGCACCGGGATCAGCTCATCCCACTGCGAGGGCGTCAGGTCCACGCCGGTCGGGTTGTGGCAGCAGGCGTGCAGCAGCACCACGCTCTTGGCCGGCAGGACCTGGATGGCGGCCAGCAACTCGGCAAAACGCACGCCGCCGCTGGCGGGGTCGTAGTAGGGGTAGGTCTTGACCTCGATGCCGGCGCCTTCGAAGACAGCGCGGTGGTTGTCCCAGGTCGGGTCGGAGACGTAGATGGCGCTGTCGGGGAAGTAGCGGTGGATGAAGTCCGCGCCCACCTTCAGGCCGCCGCTGGAACCCACGCTCTGGATGGTGACGGTGCGCTCACGCACCGGATTGGCTTCGCCGAACAACAGGGCTTGCACCGCGCTGCGGAAATTGGCCGCGCCTTCCATCGGCAGATAGGGGCGCGCGCCAGCCTCGGCCACCACGGCCAGCTCGGCTTTGCGGACCGAGTCCAGCATGGGGATGCGGCCGTCATCGTCGAAATAGATGCCGATGGACAGATTGATCTTGCCCGGGCGAGGATCTTTTTGAAACGCCTCGTTGAGGCTCAGGATCGGGTCGCCGGCGTAGGCGTCAACGTGCTTGAACATGGTTCGGGTGCTCCGGGCTGAAGGTTTAGCCCCATTATCGACCGGCTTGGCAACAAAAAGCCCTGACCCGCCCCACGAGGGGGCGCATTCAGCTGTAGGCCGCAACGATGCGCTGCCAGCTGCCGTCCTCGCGCAGGGTCTGAAATGCGCGCTCCAGTTCAGCCTGGCGCGCCAGCCAGGGCGAGCGCAGGGACAGCACCAGATACGGCGTCTCGCCCGCCAGGCGCAGCGGCTGCTTGCGCAGTTTGAGCTGCCGCTGGCGCAGCAGCAGATCGCCCTGGCGTTCGGGCATGACGGCCAGGTCCAACCGCCCCAAGGCCACCATTTCCAGGGCCACGCCGTAGTCGTTGAGCTGTTGCAGGCGCAGATGCTGGAGCTCGTCAAATGCCGCGCCATAGCGCTTGCCACGGTGCACGCCGATCAAGCGGCCCGTCAGATCCGCCAGGCTGCGCAAGGGCGGCGCCTCCGGCCTGGCATAGAAGACCTTGTCCTCTGCCGGCAGTTGCACCCGGCTATAGCTCAGAAAGCGCTGCCGCTCGCTCGTCAACAAGGGGCCCAGCATCACATCGGCCTCACCGGCCTCCATCATTTTGAAGGCCCGTGCCGAGGGGGCCTCGATGAAGCTCAAGGGCCAGCCCAGTCGACGCGCAGCCTCAGCCATGAGCTCAAAGTAAAGACCCGAGGCACCGCCCGGGCCGAAGACGCGATACGGCGGATCGGCGCTGCCGACCACGCGGATCGGCTCAGCCTGCGCCAGCAGGGGCAGCCCATGCAGCAGCCCGAGCCCCAGCAGGCCCAGGCTGACGACATGGCGTCTTGAACGGATCACGCCCGGCGAACCCAAATTCGACATCGGCGGCCTCCCTGAGAAACACGGCCTTTTGGCCCCGCATCTTAGGAGAGACTCAGTCCGCCCGCTGCAAAAGCATGGCGTCGCCGTAGCTGAAGAAGCGGTACTGATGGGCGATGGCGTGGCGGTACAGCGCCATGATGGGCTCATAACCGGCAAAAGCACTGACCAACATCATCAAAGTGCTCTTGGGCAGGTGGAAGTTGGTGACCAGGCTGTCAACCACACGGAACTGGAAGCCGGGGGTGATGAAGATGGCGGTTTCACGCGCGCCGGCTTGCAACTCACCGCCTTGCGCGGCGGATTCGAGCGCGCGCAAGGTCGTTGTGCCCACCGCCACCACGCGGCCGCCACGGGCCTTGCAGGCGGCGATGGCCGCCACCGTTTCGGCGCTGACCTCAAACCATTCGCTGTGCATTTTGTGATCGCTGAGTTGCTCCACCCGCACCGGCTGGAAGGTGCCCGCGCCCACATGCAAGGTCACATGCGCCGTGGCCACGCCGCGCGCCGCCATGCGGGCCAGCAAGGCCTCGTCGAAATGCAGGGCGGCCGTGGGCGCGGCCACCGCGCCAGGCTCTTTGGCGAACACGGTCTGATAACGCCGCACATCGTCGGCTTCATCGGCATGCTCGATATAGGGCGGCAGCGGCACATGGCCGTGTTGCTCCAGCAGCGCGAAGGGGTCGCTGGGGAAGCGCAGATGGAACATGCCGTTATCGGGCCCGCAGCGGCCCAGCACTTCGGCATCAAAGGCGTCGTTGAAGCGCACCCAGCTGCCCGGCTTGGGCGACTTGCTGGCGCGCAGATGGGCCCAGACTTCATTCGTGCCGGCAATCACCCGCTCGATCAGGCCTTCGACGCTGCCGCCGGTGGCCTTCTGGCCATAAATCCTGGCCTTGATGACGCGGGTGTTGTTGAACACCAGCAGGTCGCCGGGGGCGAGCAAGTCGGGCAGTTCACGAAAGATGCGGTCCACCGCAGTGGCATGGCGGCCATCCAGCAGGCGCGAGGCGCTGCGTTCGGCGGCGGGGTGTTGGGCGATCAGCTCCGGGGGGAGTTCGAAGTCGAAGTCACTGACGCTGTATTGACGAGGAGACATTGTGTGTTGAGGGCCGGACGGACCCGTACCAAGCAAAAAAGGAAGGTGGATTTTCCCATGCCGCGCCTCAGGTGCCTCATGCGGCGGCCAGCAGCGGGCGAGCAGCAAAAGTTGACGCCGATCAAGGTAGCCGTCCCCGCCCGGTGCGAGCATGAGTTCCAAGGAGATCACAGCTTATGAGCAAACACCATCTCACCTCGGGGCAACAAGCCCTGCTGGAAGCCGCCCTGAAACTGCGCCAGCAATCCCTGGAGCAGGAGTTGAGCAACCAGCTCGGCACGCAGGGCCGCGTGGAACATGCCCGCGAAGAATTGCTGCAAGTCGTGGACGGCGAACAAGCCCACCAAGCCGACCGCGAGGTTGACCTGGCCCGCAGCGACCAGGCGCTTGAAGCCCTGCGTCAGGTCAACGAAGCCCTGCTGCGGGTGCACGACCCCGAGTTCGGCCTGTGCGGCGACTGCGGCGCGGCCATCGCTTTTGACCGCCTCAAGCTCAACCCGGCCGTGCTGCGCTGCATTGACTGCCAGGCCAAGCAAGAGCAAAGCCACGGTGCGTTGCGCTCGCACAGCTTGTGAGCTTGAAGCGCCAGCTACTTGAGCGCTGGCGCGGCAACAGCAGACGAGGTCATCAGCCCCTCTTTCAACGCTTTACCTATCACTTCAACCCATAAAGGCATTCGCGCTATGAGCACTTTCCACGCCGTCGTTTGGCTCGATCACCAACAAGCCAAGGTCTTGCAGTTCGACACCGAGCATGTGCAGGCCGAGAAGATCAAGGCCCATTCCCACCACACCAAGCAGCGCGGCAGCGCGGTGCGCACCGAGCATGAGTTCTTCGGTGAAGTGGTGGATGCGCTGAACGGCATCACCGAAGTCTTGGTGGTTGGCTCCAGCACCGCCCAGGCCGACTTCAAGCACTATGTTGAAAAGCATCGCCCGCACGCCGCCAAAGCCATCGTGGCCTATGAAACCGTGGATCACCCGACCGAGAACCAATTGCTGGCCTTTGCCCGCCAGTACTTCCTGAAGTACGACCGCATGGCCGGCGTGCCCACCCCGACCTGAGCACCATGCACCGAGGCGGCGCCTGACGCTTCGCCCTCGCCTCGCACTGAGCTAGGTTCAGGGCGAAGTCAGCCCACTCATGGCACTGCGCATGGCTTCCCGGTAGATGCCGGGGGCCTCGCGGTGCAAACCGCTGTGTGAGCCACCGGCAATCTCCACCCAGCGCACCGGCGCATGGCCAGCGGCCTCGGCCGCGTTGCGCAAGCGCCGGCCCAATTGCACCGGCACGGTCTTGTCGGCGCTGCCGTGCAGCATCCAGATGGGCGCGTCGATCTTGCCGATTCGGCCCGCCGAGTTGAAGTCCAGCGTAGTGATGGCGGCGGCCACCTCGCCGATATTGCCGACCTCACGCGCCACATCGGGCAGGCTGGTGAAGGTGGATTCCAAAATCAGCGCACCGTAATCCTGGCCGTGATGCAAACCGCTGGCCAGACGCACCGCTGCCGCGCCCCCCATGGAGTGGCCGAAGATCACCCGCTTGCGCGGATCGGGCTGGCGGCGCTGCAGTTCGGCAAACGCCTGGGCCGCATCGGCTGCGATGGTGGCTTCAGAGGGAATGATGGCCGCGCTATCGCCCCAGCCACGATAGTCCACCGCCAGGATGGCGAAGCCGGCCGCGCGCAGGGCTTCGATCTTGGGCAGGTTTTCATAGAGATTGCGTAGGGTGCCGTGCAGATAGAGCAGCGTCGGCGCCTCGGGCTGGCCCACTTGCGGCAGCCACCACAGCGCCAGCATCTGCTGCGGATCGCTGGCCGCCGGCGTTAACCAACGCTGGTCGCCCGGGCGCAGGCCCGCGCCGTCTTCGGCAAAGGCCGCCGGGCGGCCCGGCGAGGGGCGCAGGGCCAGCTCGCGTTGCTTGGCGTCCCACCAGGCGCAGCCGCTCAGAACAGAGGTTGCCGCCACAGCCAGAATCAGGCCCCGCGCAAGCCCTGTCACAGGCCTTGCGATTCCCGCCGCCATAATGCGCGCCATGAAATTGCCTTTGTCGTCCATATCTATGCGGGTGTCCTCAACATCAAATAGTCTCCGAACCGCCGCAGCGGCCTTGTGCGCTGCCTTAGCGCTGGGCTCGGGAATGGCGGCTCAGGCCGCTGATGATGCCAGCGATTCCAGCGCCAGCGACTACAGCTTTGGCGGCCGCTTCAGCGGCCCCTCGCATTGGCGCTTCGCGGGCTCGCCCTACACCTTGCATTTCCACCCCAGCCCTGAGCACCGCTGGGTGTGGGCCGTGGGCGTCGAGAAGCAATGGGACGCCACCGACTGGTTGGCTGGCGCCTCCTACTTCAGCAACTCCTTCGGTCAAGACAGCGCTTACGTCTACGTCGGCAAGCGCTACCCCGGCCTGTGGGGCTGGACCTCGAACGAGTACTTCGCCCAATGGTCGGCCGGCGTGCTGTGGGGTTACCGCGGCCAGTACAAGGACAAAGTGCCCTTCAACTACCGCGGCATCTCGCCCGGCTTGCTGGTCTCGCTGGGCTGGCAAATCACGCCCAAGGACGCGCTGACCGTGCACGCCCTGGGTGACGCTGGCCTGATGCTGCAGTACTCGCGCGAGTTCCGCTAACAGGCCAGCTTGAGGCCTAAGGGCTCCGCACACGGCAGAATGGCGCCGATGTCAGAAGCCGCCAGCCCCAGCAAAGCCAGCTCCACGCCCAAATCTGCCCCGCAGAAGGCGATGGAGAAACTGGGCCTGCTGCGCGATATCGACCTGGCCCTGCACCTGCCGCTGCGCTACGAGGACGAAACCCGCGTCACCCCGATTGCCGAAGCCTTCGAAGGCGACAACGTGCAATGCGAGGGCGAGGTGAGCGAATGCCGCGTTGACCTGCGCGGCCGCCGCGTCTTGCTGGTGCGCATCGAGGACGACAGCGGCCAGCAACTGCTGCTGCGCTTCATCCACTTCTATCCCTCGCATCAAAAAACGCTGGCGGTCGGCAACCGCGTGCGGGTGCGCGGCGAGGTGCGCCACGGCTTTTTCGGCCGCGAGATGGTGCACCCACAGTTCAAGGCCGTGCAGGCCGACACGCCGCTGGCCGCCGCACTCACGCCCGTTTACCCCAGCAGCGCCAGCCTGCCGCAAGCCTATCTGCGCAAGGCCGTGGCGGCCGGTTTGCAGCGCGCCGATCTGCGCGAACTGCTGCCGCCCGGCGTGGTCCCGGCCAAACTGCCGACGCTGCGCGAGGCACTGAATTTTCTGCATCACCCGACGCCGCAAACGCCGCTGGCCACGCTGGAAGACCACAGCCACCCGGCCTGGCAGCGCCTGAAGTTCGAGGAATTGCTGGCCCAGCAGCTCAGCCAGATGCAGGCCCAGCGCGAGCGCGCCCTGCTGCACGCCCCGGCCCTGCGCGCCAAGCCCGGCGGCCTGGTGGAGCAGTTGCTGGCCGCCCTGCCCTTTGGCCTGACCGGCGCGCAGCAGCGCGTCAGCGAAGAGATCGCGCAAGACCTGGCCCTGCCCCAGCCCATGCACCGCTTGCTGCAAGGCGATGTGGGCTCGGGCAAGACCGTGGTGGCCGCGCTGGCGGCGGCCGTGGCCATCGATGCCGGCTGGCAATGCGCCCTGATGGCGCCCACCGAAATCCTGGCCGAACAGCATTTCAAAAAGCTGCTCGGCTGGCTGGAGCCGCTGGGCCTCAAAGTGGCCTGGCTGACCGGCAGCGTCAAGGGCAAGGCGCGGCAGAAGATGCTGGACGCCGCCGCCGACGGCTCGGCCCAGCTGGTCATCGGCACCCATGCGGTGATCGAGGACAAGGTCAAGTTCGCCAAGCTGGGCCTGGCCATCATCGACGAGCAGCACCGCTTTGGCGTGGCGCAGCGCTTGGCGCTGCGCAAGAAGCTGGCATCAATGGATTTAGAGCCGCATCTGCTGATGATGAGTGCCACGCCCATTCCGCGCACCCTGGCCATGACTTATTTCGCCGACCTGGCGGTCAGCACGATTGACGAGTTACCCCCCGGCCGCAGCCCCATCGTCACCAAGGTGTTTGCTGACGCCAAGCGCTGGAATGTGATCGAGAAGATTCAGGAAGAAGTGGCGCGCGGCGCCCAAGTCTACTGGGTCTGCCCGCTGATCGAAGAGTCCGAGGCCATGGACCTCAGCAATGCCACCGAAACCCATGCGGAGCTGAGCGCAGCGCTTGAAGGCTTCAGCGTCGGCCTGCTGCATGGCCGCATGGCCCCGGCCGAAAAAGCGGCGGTGATGGCGCAATTCGCCGGCGGCGAGATGAAAGTGCTGGTGGCCACCACCGTGATCGAAGTGGGTGTGGACGTGCCCAATGCCAGCCTGATGGTGATTGAACATGCCGAGCGTTTTGGCCTCAGCCAGCTGCACCAGCTGCGCGGCCGCGTCGGGCGTGGCGCCAAGGCCAGTGTGTGCGTGCTGCTGTACACGGGGCCTTTGTCTCAGACCGGCAAGGACCGCCTGCGCGCCATGGCTGAAACGAATGATGGCTTTGAGATCGCCCGCCGCGACCTCGACATCCGCGGCCCCGGCGAGTTCATGGGCTCACGTCAGAGCGGCGCCGAGCTGCTGCGCTTTGCCGATTTGCAAGAAGACTCGCTGCTGCTGCAAACCGCCCGGCGCCTGGCGCCTGTGCTGCTGGATCAACAGCCCGAGGTGGCCGCCAAGCAAGTGATGCGCTGGCTAGGCGGCAAGGCTGAGTTTTTGAAGGCCTGAGGTCGAGTGAACTGAGCGCCGCTCAGCGGATCATCAATTCGCGATCACGCCGCAAGCCATGCGCTGCCCGCCGCCGCCCAAAGGCATGGGGTGGTCGGCATGGTTGTCACCACCGGCGTGCACCATCAGGCTGCGGCCCTTGATATCGGCCAGTTTGAGGCGCGGCGCCAGCACGGCATAACTGGCTTTGCCAGCGGCATCCACCACCAAGCCGGGCAAGTCACCCAGATGGCCGTCGCCCCAAGGGCTGCCATGCTTCTTGCTGCCCTGCGGGTCGTAATGACCACCTGCGGCCAGGCCGGCGACGGGCTGACCATCTTTCATGGCCGAATCGCAACTGCCGTTTTCGTGGATGTGGAAGCCATGCACGCCGGGCGGCAGGCCTTGCAAATCGGGGGTGAACACCAGGCCGTAGGCCGTCTGGCTGACAGCCACCGTGCCCAGGGACTTGAGCACGCCGGCCGGGTTGACCTGGCTGACGGTGATGCTGAGATCGGCCGGCGCGGCCATCGACTCAGCGGCCTGGGCGCTGGACGTCGCGGCGGCCAAGGCCAGGGCCGAGAAGAACAATGTGTTGGACAGACGCTTCATCATCGGTTTCACCTTCGCTGTAGTCAGGAGAGAGGACCTGCGCACCAATCTAACACCGCAATGCGGCAAAGCAAGCTTTAGAGCAAGCGCGCCATCAAAGCCCCTTCGAAGCGCGCTTCCAGCGGCATGCTCACCACCACGCCATTGCCTGCGGCTTGGCTGACCGGCTCGCCCAGCTTGCCGCGCAGCTGGGTTACGTCCACGATCACATTACCGCTGGGGTGGATGATTTCCAGGCGGTCGCCCACTTCGAAGCGGTTCTTCACCTCGATATCGGCCCAGCCCTGGGCATCCACGCTGCGCACTTCGCCGACGAACTGGCTGCGCCGTGCCTTGGAATGGCCGTCCAGATAGTTCTGCGTGTCTTGGCTGCGGTGGCGCTGATAAAAGCCCGAGGTGTAGCCCCGGTTGGACAAGCCGTCCAGCTCGGCCAGCAAGCTGGGGTCAAAAGCGCGGCCGGCCACCGCGTCGTCGATGGCGCGGCGGTAGACCTGGGCGGCGCGCGAGACGTAGTAGCGGCTCTTGGTGCGGCCTTCGATCTTGAGCGAATCCACACCAATCTCCACCAGGCGCTGCACATGCTCAACCGCACGCAAGTCCTTGGAGTTCATGATGTAAGTGCCGTGCTCGTCTTCCATGATGGGCATCAGCTCACCCGGGCGCTGCGACTCCTCGATCAGATAGACCTGATCGGCCGCCGGGTGGCGGCTCGTGCCACCGGCGGCGGCAAAGCTCTGGTCGGCGAGCTCGGCCGCCTTGCGGAAGTCGAAATTGATCTTTTGCGCCTCTTGCGCCTGGCCGGCCTCGTCCTCGAAGGCATCACCCAGCTTGTAGTCCCAGCGGCAGGCATTGGTGCAGGTGCCCTGGTTGGCGTCGCGATGATTGAAATAGCCCGAGAGCAGGCAGCGGCCCGAATAGGCAATGCACAGCGCGCCGTGAACGAAAACTTCCAGCTCGATGTCCGGGCATTCCTGGCGAATCTGCGCCACTTCGTCCAGGCTCAGCTCGCGCGACAAGATGATGCGCTTGAGCCCCAGCTTCTGCCAGAACTTCACGCCCGCGTAGTTGACCGTATTGGCCTGCACCGAGAGGTGCACCGGCAAGTCGGGCCAGCGCTCGCGCACCATCATGATCAGGCCGGGGTCGGCCATGATGAGGGCGTCAGGGGCCATCTCCACCACCGGCGCCATATCGGCCAGATAGTTCTTCAGCTTGCCGTTGTGCGGCAGGATATTGCTGGCGACCAGGAACTTCTTGCCACGCGCATGGGCCTCGGCAATGCCGGTCTTGAGGTTCTCCAGCTTGAAGTCGTTATTGCGCGCGCGCAGGGAATAGCGCGGCTGGCCCGCGTACACCGCGTCGGCGCCGAAGTCGAAGGCGGCGCGCATGCGCTCCAGATCGCCGGCGGGCAGCAACAGTTCGGGGGCACGCAGGGTGGGCACTGCGGGGGTGGTGAGGGGCTGATTCATGGCAGTGGCCGAGAAGGTGGCAAGCAAAGGGCAAGCAACCCGCTAGGTTATGCGCCAGCGCCGCGCTGCGCCTTGCTACAGGTCAAGACATGCGCTGGGCGGCACGCCAAGATCCTCGTGGCTGACCACCAGCCAGAGGCGATCGCGGGCCAGCGCCGCCTCAGCCATACGTGCGCGCAGATAGCTGAGCGACTGCGCATCCAGTGCGTTCAGCGGCTCGTCCAGCAAGAGCAAGGGCGTTTGCAAAGCCAGCGCCGCCGCCAGGGCTGCCTTGTGCTGGGTGCCGGTGGACAGCTGGCTCAGGGGCTGATGCAAAAACGGCCTCAGGCCGAAGCCGTCCACATGGGCCTGCCACTGCGCCGCATCGGCGCGGGGGTAAAGCCCGGCCAGAAAGGCAAAGCGCTCGGCCGGGTTCAGATGCTCGAAGGGCGGCGGCTCGGCGCCCACCCAGCTGACCTGGCGGCGATAGTCCAGCGGCTGCGCCTGCAGGTCCAGGCCTTGCAAGCGCACCGTGCCGTACTGCGGCGCGAGGGCGCCGGCCAGCAACTTCAAACGGGTTGATTTGCCCGTGCCGTTGGCGCCGCGCAGCCAGCACAGGCCGGGCGCCAGGGTTTGGGTCCACAGGTCAACCACGCGGCGCTGTTCGGCATAGGCAAAGCTGAGCGCCTCGCAGTGCAAGAAGTTCGCTTCGATACTCATGCGGCGCTCTTTTTCGCTTCTGGTTTTTTCATCACATCAACACCTCGCTGGCGGCGGCCACCCACACGGCCCAGCACAAGAGCCAGCGCGCGGCGCGCAGCTCCGCGCCGCCGCCATCAAAGGCAATCGCCAACGTCGGCGCCAGCAAGCCCAGCAACATGAACAGCGGCGTGGCGCGCGGCGCCAAGAGCCAGGGCCCGGCCATCAGCAAGCCAGCCAAGGCCAGCCAAGCCAAGAAGGCGGGCAAGAGACTCAACACGGCCAAACGCCAGGCCCAAGCCGTGTCGGCGATGGGCAGCAACTGGCTGGCTTGGCGCAGTGGGCCGAAGCAACGCTGGGCCAGGCTGTGCAGGCGCGCCGTCCAACCCATCACCAGCAAGGTGAACAAAGCCAGGGCCCAGGAGGCCTGCTGCGGCCAATGCCAGGCCAGCAGCAAGCTCAGCCAAGGCGAAAGCAGCGCCAGCAGCCAGGCCCACAACACCGCCCGCGCCGGGCCGCGCCACAACGGCAGCCACAGCAGGCTGAACCAGGGTGAGCGCTTGGCGAGCAAGGGTTGGGGCGAAGCCGAGCTAGCGTCGGGAGCAGCCATGCGCGGGGCACGGCGGGCAGGCACCACCGGGCGGCGCCGCTGCCAGTGCAGCGCCAGCACGCCCAGGGCGCTGGAGATCAGCAGCGAGGCGGCAAAGCCGGCCAGCACACCCAGCCACAGGCCTTGCATCCAGGCAGGACTGTCGCGCCGCCACGCCAGCATGGAAATGAGATTGAGCAGCAGCCAAGGCGCTTGCGCCAAGGCCAGCACGGCCAAATCGGCGACTAGGCGCTGGCGCCCACTCAGCGGCAGGCTGGCCTCGGCCGGCAACCAGCGTGCGGGCAGCAGTTGCTCGCGCAGCGCCCAACACAGCAGAGCGGCAGGCAAGGCGTGCGAGTAAATAGCCAGCAGCGCCAGGCCCGCGCCTTGTGGCGCTTGCTGAACCGCCCAGAACAAGGGCAAGGCCGGCCAGCCGATCAAGGTGGTGAAAAACGGGCCCAGCACCATGGCCACCACCAGCACAAAGCCGGACCAGCGGCGCAGCAAGGCGCGCAACTCGGCTGCGCTGCCGCGCAGGCGCATGGCCGTCAAGCTCACGGGCCGCTGCTGCTGCAGTTTTTGCTGCTGCAGCGACGGCGGCCCGCTTCGGTTCCTCATTACTTCAGGCGTTGCACCCAATAGATCAACACTTCTTGTTGTGGCCGGAGATCGGTATCACTGTAGCGGTAAGTGGGCACCGCATTGATGGCCTGCACCGTGGCCATGCCGGAGATGACGCGGCCGAAGACGGTGTAGCCCGGTTGGGCCGCGTTTTTGTAGTCAAGCCCGGGGTTGTCGACCACATTGATGAAGAACTGGTTGGTGGCGCTATTGGGGTCGCCGCGCCGCGCCATCGCCAGGGTGCCGGGCAGATTGGCCAGGCCGTTATTGCTTTCAGACACGATGGGGGCGTAGGCCGGGAAACGCTCCACCATGCCACTGGTGTAAGCCCCGCCCTGGATCACGAAGTCGCGATCCACCCGGTGGAACAAGGTGTTGCTGTAGGCGCCATCGGCCACATAACGCAGGAAGTTGTTGACCGTCACCGGCGCGTAGGGCGTGTAAAGCTCAAACACGATTTCGCCGCTGCTGGTCAGCATGCACACGGTGGCATAGCTGCTTTGCGCTGACTTGGCCAGGCCTTCGCTGCTGCAGCTCAGGGTATTGGGGCGGGGGTTCGGATTGGGTGTGGGCAGGGGCAGGCGGTCATTGCCGCCATCACCACCACCGCCGCAGGCGCTCAGCAAAATGCTGCTCAGCACCAGGGCCGCGGCCGTGAGCGTGCGGGTGCCGAAAGCACGGCGATGGCTGAGATTTCGGTCAGTACAAAGATCGGTACGCATGCTTGAAAACTCCCTGTTGACAGGGCTTTCAACGCCGCAGCGTGATCAGGGGATGACAGGTCATGTGCGAATGGCGCCTGAGAAGTGCGGCGGGTGAAACAAGCCAGCCAACAAATGCGCGCAAAATCGCGGCCTTCGATCCGCCAAGGGCTTGATTGTTTTTTTGCCCGCGTCTTCACTTTCAACAAAAGTTTGTCTACTCATCATGATCAAGCCTTTTTTCCGTGCCTCGAACTTGGCTGCCACCGTCCTCGTCGCGACCCTGGGCCTCAGCGCCTGCGGCGGTGGCAATGACGCAGGCAGCTCAACAGACAGCGCAGGCTGGGCCTCCGTCACCGCACTCAAGACGAACGACACCGCGGTCGGCACCGGCGCCACAGCCGTCGGCGGCAGCGTGCTGACGGTGAATTACACCGGCTGGTTGTATGACCAAAAGGCCGCTGATCTGCGCGGCGCCAAGTTCGAAAGCACCGTGGGCGGCAAGCCGTTTGGCTTCACCCTGGGCGTGACTTCGGTGATTCAGGGCTGGCAGCTGGGCATCCTGGGCATGAAGGCAGGCGGCAAGCGCACCTTGATCATCCCGGCAAGCATGGCCTACGGCACGGCAGGCGCCGGCAACGTGATTCCGCCCAACGCGGCCCTGGTGTTCGACGTGGAACTGCTGACCGTCAAGTAAAGCAATATCTGCAGCGGCTGGCCCCGGCTGGGGCCCCGCGCTGTAAGGCCATCAGCCCTCGATGTTGTCGATCAAGCGCGTCGCGCCCAGCTTGGCCGCCGCCAGTGCGACCACGGGCTGGCCCGCTTGGGCCGGGCCCAGATCATGCTGGCGGCGCAGGCAGACATAGTCGGGCTGCCAGCCGTGGGCGCGCAGATGCGCCATTGCCTCGGCTTCCAGCAGCGCGAGGTCTTGCTCGCCCGCGACCCAGCGCGCCAACATGGCTTTGAGCGTGCGGCTCAGGCGCAAGGCCTCCTCGCGCTCAAGATCGCTGAGATAGCCATTGCGCGATGACAGGGCCAGGCCTTCGGCGCTGCGGGTGGTTTCGCCACCGATGATCTGAATCGGCAACGCCATCTGCGCCACCATGCGGCGCAGCACCATCAGCTGCTGATAGTCCTTCTTGCCGAACAGGGCGACGGTGGGCTGCACGATATTGAAGAGCTTGGCCACCACCGTGCACACGCCGGTGAAAAAGCCGGGACGGAACTCGCCTTCAAGAATGTCGGCCAACTCGGTCGGCGGCTGCACCTTGTAGCCCTGCGGCTCGGGGTAAAGCTCGCGTTCGTCGGGCGCAAACACCACGTCACAACCGGCGGCTTGCAGCAGTTCGCAGTCACGCGCCAGGGTGCGGGGGTAGCGGTCAAAGTCTTCGTGCGGCGCGAATTGCAGGCGATTGACGAAGATGCTGGCCACCACCAGGCCGCCGCTGCCTTGCGCATCGAGCGCGGCGCGGGCTTGGCGAATCAGGGTCAGATGGCCCTCATGCAAATTGCCCATGGTGGGCACAAAAGCGCGGCGCGGGTCGGCGGCCAATGCCTGGCGCAGGCCGGCGATGTCGTGAATCAGTTGCATGAAAAAACGAGAAGAGAAAAGGGACAGCCAGATTGAGAACTTATCCGTCAATCAATAGCTGTGCAGATCATTCTGCGGGAAGGTCTGCATCTTGACCTCGGCCACATAACGCGCCACGGCGTCTTGCACCGAGGCCGCGCCGGCCATGAAGTTCTTGACGAAGCGCGGTCGGCGGCCGGGCGTGATGTTGAGCATGTCGTGCAGCACCAGCACCTGGCCGGAGCAGCCCACACCGGCACCGATACCGATGACGGGGATGTTCAGGGTCTGGGTCAGATCGGCGGCCAGGCCGGCCGGCACCATCTCCAGCACCAGCATTTGCGCGCCGGCCTCGGCCAGTTCGATGGCCTGGCGTTTGAGCAGCGCGGCGGCGGCATCGTCGCGGCCCTGCACCTTGAAGCCGCCCAGCATGGTGGCGGTCTGCGGCGTCAGGCCCAGATGGGCGCACACCGGAATGCCGCGCTCGACGATGAACTTGACCACCGGCGCGGTCCAGCCGCCGCCTTCAAGCTTGACCATATGCGCGCCGGCCTTGACCAGCGCGGCGGCGCTTTTCCAGGCTTCTTGTGGGCTGGCTTGATAGCTGTCAAAGGGCAGATCGCCGATCACCCAGGCGTTCTTGCGGCCTCGCGCCACACAGCGGGTGTGATAGACCATTTCTTCCAGGCTCACCGGCACCGTGCTGGTCTGGCCTTGCAGCACATTGCCCAGCGAGTCGCCGACCAAGAGCACGTCCACGCCCGCCTCATCCTGCAGCGTGGCAAAGGCGGCGTCGTAGCAGGTCAGCATGGCGATTTTTTCGCCGCTAGCGTGCATGTCCAACAGGCGCTGGATGCTGATGGGTTTGCGTTCGGTCATGATGGCACCTGAGCGTTGAAAGAAAAGCTGAGCCGGCAAGTCAAAGTCCCCTACCAGCGGCCCGAAGTGTAGCCGTGAGCCCCTTTCCATGCCGCAAGCACCGTTTGCCCTTCGCCCCTGACAATAGCGACTTTGCCCGCAGCCAGCTGCCCAGCAGAAAGCCGAACCCATGACCCTGACCGAGTTGCGTTACATCGTCGCCGTGGCCCGCGAGCGGCATTTCGGCCGTGCCGCCGAAGCCTGCTTTGTGTCGCAGCCCACTTTGAGCGTGGCGATCAAGAAGCTGGAAGAAGAGCTGGATGTGAAGATCTTCGAGCGCGGCGCCGCCGAGGTCTCGGTCACCGCCCTGGGCGCAGACATCGTGCGCCAGGCCCAGTCGGTGCTGGAGCAAGCCCATGCCATCAAGGAAATCGCCAAGCGCGGCCAAGATCCCCTGGCCGGTGAGTTGCGCCTGGGCCTGATCCACACCATCGGCCCCTATCTGCTGCCCGAGCTGGTCAAGCGGGTGATTGAAGACTATCCGCAGATGCCGCTGATGCTGCAGGAGAACTTCACCGTGCGCCTGCTCGATATGTTGCGCACCGGCGAGCTGGACTGCGCCATCCTGGCCGAACCCTTCCCCGACACCGGCCTGGCCGTGGCGCCGCTGTACGACGAAGACTTCATGGTCGCCGTGCCCGCCAAGCACCCCTTGGCCCAGTGCAGCAGCATCAGCACCCAGGAGCTGAAGCAAGAAACCATGTTGCTGCTGGGCGCCGGCCACTGCTTCCGCGATCAGGTGCTGGAGGTCTGCCCGGAATTCGCGCGCTTTTCCAGCGACGCCGAAGGCATTCGCAAGAGCTTCGAAGGCAGCTCGCTGGAAACCATCAAACACATGGTCGCCTCGGGCATGGGCGTGACCGTGGTGCCGGCCATGTCGGTGCCCAAACAGCGCCAAGAGCTGGACCATCTGCGCTTCATCCCCTTCGCCGCACCGGTGCCCACCCGCCGGGTGGTGCTGGCCTGGCGCAAGACCTTCACCCGCTACGAGGCCATTGCCGCGCTGCGCAATGCCGTCTATGACTGCGAGCTGGCCGGGGTGACGCGACTGTCCTGAGGCCTGGCGCAAGAATCGGGTGGCCGGCGGCAAGGTGGCTGCGCACAATCAGCGGCATCCCACAAGCAGCAAAGCAATATGGACGCACGCTACCAACGCATCCGCAAGGCGATCGAACAGCTGGCGGCGGCCGACACGCCCCCGGCCCTGCAGGACTTGGCCGCGCAAGCGGGGCAGAGCCCATTTCATTTTCAGCGCGGCTTTCTCGGCATGGCCGGTGTCACGCCCAAGGAGTTCTCGCAGGCGCTGGCCCTGGACCGCGCCAAGGCCAGCCTGGCCCGGGCAGAGTCGGTGCTCGAGGCGGCGCTGGCCGCTGGGCTGTCAGGCCCCTCGCGCTTGCACGATCTGTTCGTTGGCCTGGTCGGCTTGACGCCGGGTGAGTTCAAGCGCGGCGGCGCGGGACTTGAACTGCAATGGGCCACGGCAGACACCGTGCTGGGCCCCATCTGGCTGGCCGCGAGTGAGCGCGGCGTGATGCGCCTGGTCTTCATGGCTGATGCCACCCCGGCCGAACTGATCGAGCGCGAGGCCGCCGGCGCCCTGCCCCAGGCCCGTTGGCGTGAGGCGCCAAAAGAGCTGGCCCCCATGACCGCCGAAGTGCAGCGCCGGCTCAGCGGCCAAGGCGCGCGTCTGCCCCTGGGCCTTTTGATGAGCGGCACGCCCCTGCGCCTGAAGGTGTGGCAAGCCCTGCTGGCCATCCCTGAGGGTCAGGTCTTGTCCTACAGCCAGCTGGCCCGTCTGGCCGGCGCGCCGCAGGCCGTTCGCGCGGTGGCCAGCTGCGTGGCGGCCAACCCGATTGCCTATCTGATCCCCTGCCACCGCGTCATACGCGCCAATGCCGACTTTGGTGAATACCGCTGGGGGCCGCAGACCAAGCGCGCCCTGCTGGGGCTGGAGCTGGCCCGGGGCAGCGCCTCAGGTCTTGGGGTGAGCGCCCTGCCCTCGCTGGCTTGAAGCAACTCCCGCAGCGGCTTGCCTCCTACTGAGGGCGCGTGGCCTTGCCGGCCATGCTGGCCTGCTCAGTCTTGAGCGCCGCCAGGCGCCGCTCTTCACGCTGCTTGGCCTCGGCACGGCGCTGGGTGGTGAAGGGGTCGACCTCGTTGTCTGCAGGCATCTGACCTTCGGCGCGGGCCTTCACCAGTTCGGCCACCACCTCGGCGCGGCTGCGCTCGGCGGCAGGCGCCGATGCGGCTGAGGTAGCTGAGCCGCCCTCAGCCGCCTGCGCCGGGCCGCTGATCGCCCAAGCCGCTGCAAGCAGCAAAGCGGCCGGGCGCAGAGATTGCAGTGAAAAGCGCGTGAAATTTGCAGGCTTGGACATGATTCGTCACTCCATCAAAAACAAGGTCCGCCCGGCTCGGACCTGATGGATGGTTGCCGGGGCTCGAAGCCGAAGCGGCTTCGCTGGCAAGCAATGTCGCGAATCGGGCCGGGGCCGCCCATGCTTTTGCGACCAAGGCCGCAAGGCACGGCGCCAGACCGCCCGGCTGCGGCGCCAAATGTGCGCCGGCCCAGCAAGGCTCAGGGCAGGTTGGGATGAGACGGGATGGCATGAGATGGGATTGGGGGCCTCAGCGCAAGCACTGTGGGATTGCGCTGCCGGGCTTGGCTGCCGAAGATAGGGCGTCGAGTTTATGTTTAGCTATCACTGAGTTTGAATCTATTAACTGGCGCTATTGACTCGGGCGCCCTAAGCTTGCAGCACTGCTAGCCCAGCTGGCCCCACAAGGCAACGCCTCCCTGCGATGGGCGGCGCTCAAAACCCAAGGAGAGATGCCCATGTCCACCCAAGCCAAGTGCCCTTTCAACCACAGCGCGGCCGCCGCCGCGAGCGCCGCCCAGGCCAAGACCAGCCGTGACTGGTGGCCCAATCAGATGAAGCTGGGCGTGCTGCATCAGCACTCGGCCCTGTCCGATCCCCTGGACCCGGGCTTTGACTACGCCCAGGCTTTCAAGAGCCTGGATCTGGCCGCGCTCAAGCAAGACCTGCATGCGCTGATGACCGACTCGCAAGACTGGTGGCCGGCCGATTTCGGCCACTACGGCCCGCTGTTCGTGCGCATGGCCTGGCATAGCGCCGGCACCTACCGCACCGGTGACGGGCGTGGCGGCGCCGGGGCCGGCCAGCAGCGCTTCGCGCCGCTCAATAGCTGGCCCGATAACGTCAACCTCGACAAGGCACGCCGCCTGCTGTGGCCGATCAAGCAGAAATACGGCCAGAAGATTTCCTGGGCCGACCTGATGATCCTCACCGGCAATGTCGCGCTGGAGTCCATGGGCTTCAAGACCTTTGGCTTTGCCGGTGGCCGCGCCGATGTGTGGGAGCCGCAGGAAGACGTCTACTGGGGTTCGGAAAACACCTGGCTGAGCGACGACAAGCGCTACTCCGGCGCACGTGATCTGGAGAACCCGCTGGCCGCCGTGCAGATGGGCCTGATCTATGTGAACCCCGAAGGCCCCGGCGGCAACCCTGACCCGCTGGCCGCCGCGCAAGACATCCGCGAAACCTTTGCCCGCATGGCCATGGATGACGAAGAAACCGTCGCCCTGATCGCCGGCGGCCACACCTTCGGCAAGACCCACGGCGCGGCAGATGCCAAGCATGTGGGCGTGGAACCCGAGGCGGCCGATATGGCACAGCAAGGCATGGGCTGGGTGAACAGCTTCGGCAGCGGCAAGGGCTCGCACGCCATCGGCAGCGGCCTGGAAGTGACTTGGACCACCACGCCCACGGCCTGGAGCAATAACTTCTTCGAAAACCTGTTCGGCTACGAATGGGAGCTGAGCAAGAGCCCAGCCGGCGCGCACCAGTGGGTGGCCAAGAACGCCACAGCCAATACGCCCGACGCTTTCGACCCCGCCAAGCGCCACCTGCCCACCATGCTGACCACCGACTTGTCGCTGCGCGTGGACCCGGCTTACGAGAAGATCTCACGCCGCTTCCTGGCCAACCCGGATCAGTTCGCCGACGCTTTTGCCCGCGCCTGGTTCAAGCTGACCCATCGCGATATGGGCCCACGCAGCCGCTACCTGGGCCCGGAAGTGCCGACCGAAGAGTTGATCTGGCAAGACCCGATTCCTGCACTGAATCATGCGCTGATCGACGCCAAGGACATTGCCGAACTCAAGGCCAAGATCGCGGCCTCGGGCCTGACGGTGGCGCAGCTGGTCAGCACCGCCTGGGCCTCGGCTGCCACCTTCCGTGCCTCCGACAAGCGCGGCGGCGCCAATGGCGCACGCATCCGCCTGGCGCCGCAAAAGGATTGGGCCGTTAACCAGCCCGCGCAATTGGCCGTGGTGCTGCAGACGCTGGAAGGCATTCAAAGTGCTTTCAATGTCAGCCAGGCTGGCGGCAGCAAAAAGGTCTCACTGGCCGATCTGATCGTGCTGGCCGGTGGCGTGGGCATTGAGCTGGCCGCGCAGAAAGCGGGCCAAGCCTTGAGCGTGCCCTTCACGCCGGGCCGCATGGATGCCACACAGGCGCAGACCGATGTGGCCTCCTTCGCTGTGCTGGAGCCGGTGGCGGATGGCTTCCGCAACTTCGTCAAGGCCCGCTACAGCGTGCCGGCGGAAGCCTTCCTGATCGACAAGGCCCAGCTGCTGGGCTTGAGCGCGCCGGAGTTGAGCGTGCTGGTCGGCGGCCTGCGGGTGCTGGGTGCCAATGTGGGCGGCTCGCCGCACGGTGTGTTCACGCAGCGGCCGGGCACGCTCAGCAATGACTTCTTCGTCAATCTGCTGGACATGAGCACCGAGTGGAAGGCCGTCTCGCCCGAGCAAGAGCTGTTTGAAGGCCGTGACCGCAAGACCGGCGCCCTGCGCTGGAGCGCCACCCGCGCGGACTTGGTCTTCGGTTCCAACTCGCAGCTGCGCGCCGTGGCCGAGGTCTACGGCAGCAGCGATGCGCAAGCCAAGTTCACCACTGACTTTGTGGCCGCCTGGACCAAGGTCATGAACCTGGACCGCTTCGATCTGGCCTAAGCACTTGTTCTAGCGCCACCGCATCGGGGCTGGGCTGCGGCTCAGCCCCCGGTGCATCCACCCCAAAAGGAGAACCCCATCATGTTCAACAAACCCCGCCACTTGCTCGGCTTGGCCATTCAGCTCTCCGGCAGCGCCCTGGGCGCGCAATTCATCGTCGACTGGATGCGCCACAGCGCCAGCTGAACTTCAGGGCCAGGCCCGCCACAGCGTGAAGGCAGCGGCCAGCATCAGCACCAGACCCACGCCACGCACCATCCAAGCCGCCGTGGCGCCTCGCGGCCCCAGCCAATGGCGCGCCCCGGCTGCTGCAGCTGCCACAGCTCCGTAGACCACGATTTGGTTGCCGGCAATGATGGCGGCCAGCAAGGCCGCCTGCGCCGCCACGCTGCGCTGCGCCACCTGCAAATAGGCAGGGAAGACGGCCAGCATGAAGGCATAGGCCTTGGGGTTGAGCAAGCAGCTCATCATGCCGCGCATGAAAACACGTGGCATCGAGGCCAAGGCCGGCGGTGGTGGCGCTGCCGCAGCGTCCGCACTGGCACCCTCATCGGCCGAGATGGGCGCACGCACCATGCCCCAGCCAATCCAGGCCATATAGACGCAGCCCGCCAGCAGCAGAGCCTGAAACGCACCCGGCCACAGCATCAGCAAAGCCGCCAGGCCCAGCACATTGAGCAGCACATGCACCAAGCCGCCCGCCACCACGCCGGCCACGGCCACCAGCCCACCCCGCAGGCCGCCGGCCGTGGCGCTGCCGGCGATGAAGGCCATGTCCAGCCCAGGCAGGGCAATGATGCCCAAGGTCAGGGCAAAGAAGATCCACAAGCTGTTGGCGGTTTGCATGGCGGAGGTAGGTGGGGTTAGGCGGGCGTCAGCACGATGAATGGAAAACGGCTGGCAGTCTAAGCAGCAATCAGGACAGAATCCGCCCTATATCGATTTGTTTGCCTACGCAAACCCCGCCCCATGCCCGCTGACAGCCAAAGCAAACCCACCAGCCGCGTGCTGGCTCTGCTGGAGTTGCTGCAGGCCAAGCAAAAAGTCAGCGGGGCCGAGCTGGCGCAGACCCTAGGGGTAGATGCGCGCACGGTGCGCCGCTACATCGGCCACTTGCAGGCCCTGGGTGTGCCGGTACAGGCCAGCCGGGGCTGCGACGGCGGCTATCAACTCGGCCCCGGCCACAAGCTGCCGCCGCTGATGTTCACGCAGGACGAAACCCTGGCCCTTGCGATGGGCTTGCGGGCGGCGCGCGAGCTGGGCCTGCACGGCATCCTGCCTGCCATTGCCAGCACCCAGGCGAAGCTGGAGCGCGTCAGCCCCAAGAAGCTGCAAAAGCGGCTGCATGATGTCAGTGAGGTGGTGGCGATGGAAGCCCGCGATGGCCGAGCCGCCGCATTGCCGCGCAGCCAGGAGCTGCTGGCCTTGTCCGCCGCGGCGCGGGCGCAGCAGCGGGTGCAGCTGCGCTACCGCGCGCCCTCGGGCGAGGCCAGCGTGCGCGATGTTGACGTCTACGGTTTGGCCTTCCGCGCCGGTGCCTGGTATGCCGTGGGCCACTGCCATCTGCGCCGGGCCTTGCGCTGCTTCCGCCTGGACCGGGTGGAGGCGGTGGAGGCCCGGCCTGCCAGCTTCTTGCGGCCCAAGGACTTCGATGTGCTGGGCCATCTGGCCCAGGCGATTGCCGAGCTGCCGCGCACCCACAGCGTGCAGATGCGCTTGCACACCGAGCTGGCCACGGCGCGGCTGCACATCGCCCCGGAGTTGGGCCGCTTGGAAGACAGCGCCGGTGCGGTCAGCTTGCACGCGCAGATCGATGACCTGGCCGCGCTGGCCCGCGAGATCAGCCGCTGGCCTTTCGCCTGGCGCGTCATCAAGCCAGCCGCCTTGCGGCGCGAGTTGCAAGAACTGGGCGAACGGCTGCAAAAGCTGGCCGCTCACCCCTAGGATGGCGAGGGCCAGCGCCGAGCCGGGCCTATAGTCCCGCTTAGGATGACAGCCCTGAGTCCTCAGGGCCTGTCGCGAGCCGACACCGCATTCACTCAACCCCAACCAGGAGCAGCATCCCATGGCCAAGAAGGCAGCACCCAGCAAGGGCAAGAACATCGGCAGCAGCGCGATCAATATCGGCATCTCCGACAAAGACCGCGCCGCGGTCGCCAGCGGCCTGGCGCATTTGCTGGCCGACACCTACACCCTCTACCTGACCACGCACAACTTCCACTGGAATGTGACAGGGCCGATGTTCAACACCCTGCACACCATGTTCATGGCGCAGTACACCGAGCTGTGGAATGCGGTGGACCCGATTGCCGAGCGCATCCGCAGCCTGGGCCATGTGGCGCCGGGCTCATACGCCCAGTTTGCACAGCTGAGCTCGCTGTCCGACGCGCCCACCACGCCCCCCAAGGCGCTGGAAATGGTGCGCATTCTGGTGGAAGGCCATGAGGCCGTGGCGCGCACCGCCCGCAAGCTCTTCCCCGCCGTGGAAAAGGCCGCCGATGAGCCCAGCGCCGACCTGCTCACCCAACGCCTGACGGTGCACGAGCAAACCGCTTGGATGCTGCGTAGCCTGCTGGAAGAGTAAGCCCATGCTGTTGTTGCGGAGTACCGTGGCAGCCGCCCTGCTGCTGAGCGCTTTGACTCAGTTGCAGGCACAGGCTCTGCAGCCAGGCCCGAAGCTGAGTTGGGAAGAAGCGGCCCAGCGCCTGCATGAGGGCTCCGACCAACTCGGTGGCGCACGCGCGAACCTGGCCTACCGCCAGGCGCAGAGCGAGGGCGTTGCCCGGCTGGGCGGGCCCATCGTCAGCCTCTACGGCGCCGCCTACAGCTACAAGGCCAGCCTGGACCTGAATCTGGACCCGCTCAACCAGGGGCTCGGTAACGCGATCGGTCTTTTGCCACCCGGCATCGCCGGCCTCTTGCCGCCCCTGCCCACGCTGCCATCCGACTACACGCTTGAGCGGCGCAACAGCAATCAAACCGCCATCCTCAACGCGGTCTGGCCCATTTACATGGGCGGTGCGGCCGACGCGGCGCGCGGCTTGAGCAAAGCCCAGGGCGACGAGGCGCAGGCCGAGCTGAGCCATATCGAAGAAGAAGCGCTGGGCCAGTTGGCGCAACGCTACTTCCAGACCCAGCTGGCGCGCCGCGCCGCTGATTTGCGCGAGGCGGTAGTGCAAGGCGTGGCCGAGCATGATGCGGCGCTGGAGAAGATGCTCAAGGTGGGCGTCGTGTCCCAGCTCGAGCGCCTGCAGGCCCGCGCCGCGCTGGAAGATGCCCGCCACCAGGCCCGTAAGGCGCGCAGCGATGCCGAGATGGCTGCGGTGGCCCTGGCCCGCAGCGTCAAGCTGGCCGGCACGCCGCCCACGCCCAGCACGCCGCTGGCCCTGCGCAGCCAACCACTGGCGCCGCTGCAAGAGTTCATTGACCAAGCCCTGGCCCACCACCCCGGCCTGGCCAAAGTGGCCGCCAAACGCAGCCAGGCCGAGCAGGCCAAGGCGGCAGGTGATGCGCTCAACAAGCCGCAACTCTTTGCCTTCGGCCAAAGCAATTTGACCCATAACCGCGACTGGGTGGCCGGTGTGGGCCTGCGGGTGAATCTGTGGGATTCGCTTGACCACGAGGCCTTGTCGCGCTCGCACGCCAAGCAGATCGAACAGGTCAATGCCGCCGATGCCCAGGCGCGCAGCGACATCGCCCTACTGGTGGAAAAGCAGTGGCGCAGCGCCGAACGTGCGCGCGAGCAATTCATCGGCCTGGCGCCGCAAGACGAGCTGGGCCTGGAGCTGCTGCGCCTGCGCCAAGCCGGCCTGCGCCAGGGCACCAGCACGGCGCTGGATTTGATCGACGCCGAACTCAATCTGGCCAAGCTGCGCACCGAGCGCGCCCAGGTCGCTTACGAGTACGTGATGGCGTTGACCGGCTTGCTGCAAGCCAGCGGCCAAATCCATCGCCTGGGCGAATTCCTGGCGCAAGCCGATCTGCGCGTCGAGTGAGTCGGCGCTTCAGCAAGCAAGCAAGCACGTACGCAAGCAAGTAGAGCGAATAGCACAGTCATGAAACTCAAACCAAGCCAGATCGTCGCGCCCGTCCTCTTGCTGGGCCTGGGCGCCTGGGGCGTTTACGCCCTGCTGCAAGGCGGGCGCGAGCCGCCCCAGCAGCTGCAAGGCATGATGGAAGCACAGGAAACCGATATCGCGCCCAAGCTCACCGGCCGCATCGCCGAGCTGATGGTGCAAGAGGGCCAGAAGGTCGCGCCCGGCACGCTGCTGCTGCGCATCAACAGCCCCGAAGTCGCCGCCAAGCTGGCGCAAGCCAATAGCGCCGAACTGGCCGCCCAAGCGGTGGCGCAAAAAGCCAAGAACGGCGCGCGGCCCGAAGAGATCCGCATGGCGCAAAGCAATTACGAGCGCGCCAAGGTCGGCGCCGAGCTGGCCAAGAAGAGCTACGAGCGGGTGGAAAGCCTTTACAAAGACGGCCTGGTGGCACAACAAAAGCGCGACGAGGCCGAAGCCAACTGGCATGCCTCGCAAGGCCTGGCCGATGCCGCCAAGGCCCAAGCCGATATGGCCCGCGCCGGCGCCCGTAGCGAAGACAAGGCCGCGGCCGCAGCACAAGCCGCCCAAGTGGCCGGCGTGGTGCAGGAAGTGGAAAGCGCCCGCGCCGAGACCGAGCTGCGCAGCCCCGTGGGCGGCGAAGTCGCCAAGCTGCTGGCCAAGGTGGGCGAGTTGTCGCCCGCCGGCGTGCCGGTGCTGACCGTGGTGGACCTGCAAAACCAATGGGCCGTGTTCAATGTGCGTGAAGACCAGCTGGCCCGCTTTGCCATCGGCCAAGAGTTCGACGCCGAGCTGCCCGCGCTGAAAAGCCAGGCCAAGCCGCTCACGGTGCGCTTCAAGGTCACGGCCTCGCAAGTGCTGCCGGACTTCGCCACCTGGCGCGCCACGCGCGCCAACCAGGGTTATGACTTGCGAACCTTTGAGGTCAAGGCCAAGCCCCTGCAGCCGATTGCGCAGGCGCGGCCCGGGATGAGTGTGCTGGTGAAGTGAGGCTTGATCTGCCCGCCAGCCCTGATCCCGCAGCGACCCCACCATGCCAGACACCCTGAGTTCTCCCCGCCCCTGGCGCGACAGCTGGCGCCGCGAGTGCGCCCTGCTCTGGGCGCGCCCCTTCGACCTGGCCATGCTGAGCTGGGTGCCCTTGCTGCTGGGCCTGATGATGATCTGGAGCTTTGCGGCGGGCCTGCCCACGAGTTTGCCCATCGGCGTGCTGGACGGCGACCACAGCGCCTTGTCGCGCCAGTTGCAGCGCATGCTGGACGGCGCGCCGGGGCTGCGCATCAGCGCCCAGTTCAGCGACGAACAAGAAATGCAGCGCGCCTTGCGCGGCGGCGAGGTCTATGCCGCGCTGGTGATTCCGCCTGACCTGGCGCGCAGCATCAAGCATGGCCAAGCCGGGCAGCTGGCCTTGCTGCATAACGCGCAGTTCTCCAGCCACTCCGGCCTGATTCAGAAAGACGTGCGCACGGTGGTGGCCACCTTGTCCGCCGGCATTGAGCTGACGGCACGCGAGAAGCGCGGCCAAAGCCCGCTGGCGGCCAAAGAGGCCTTCGAGCCCCTGCGCAGCAGCCTGGGCGCGCTCTACAACGGCGCGCTGAACTACCAGCAGTTTTTGGCCACCGCCCTGATCCCGGCCTTGCTGCATCTGCTGGCCATGGTGGCCGGCGGCTGGACGGTGGGGCGTGAGCTGCGCGACGCCACGGCGCCGGCCTGGCTGGCCGCCAGCGGGGGTCAGGCCTTGCCTGCGCTGCTGGCCAAGCTAGCCCCGGCCTGGCTGCTGCTGAATTTGGTGAACTTCGCCTTCTGGCTGATTTTTGGCCGCCTGGGCCTGGTGCCCGAGGGCACGCTGGCCACCCTGCTGCTGCTGCACGGCTTGATGATCGCGCTCTATTTGGCGCTGGGCGCGGCGATGGCACTGGCCGGGCGCTCGCTGCGCCTGGTGCTCTCAGCAGCGGGCTTCATCACCGCGCCGGCCTTCGCTTTTTGCGGCCTGGGCTTCCCGCTGATGGCCATGCCCGATGGCGCGCGGATGTGGGCGCAGGCCTTGCCCTTCACCTGGGTCTTGCAAGGCCAGATCGGCCTGCTGCAGGCGGGCCTGAGCCCTGAGGCCTTGCAAGGCACGCTGGGCGGCCTGAGCCTGGCCAGCCTGGCGCTGCTGATGGCGGCCTGCTTCTTGCTGCCGCGCCTGGCTTTGCGGCCCAGCAGTTGGGGGCGGCGTTGATGCGCGCGCAAGCCGATATGTCCTGGTTCAAACACCTGCTCGCCACCCTGGCTTCGGCCCTGCGTGACCAGGGCGCCTTGCTCTTGCTGCTGGTGGCGCCGGTGATCTATTCCTTTTTCTACCCCTGGCCTTATTCGACGCAAGCGCTGCAGCGTGTGCCGGTGGCCATCGTCGATCAGGACCAAAGCAGCCTGAGCCGCCAGATCGTGCGCTTCGCCCAGGCCAGCCCCCGCCTGAGCTTGAGCCTGGTGAGCGCCGATGAGGCCGAGGCACGCGCGCTGATGGCGCGCCGCCAGATCGAAGGCTATGTGCTGCTGCCCGCCGGCATGAAGCGCGATGTGGGGCGCGGCCAGGCCGTCACCGTGCCGGTGCTGGCAGACGGCGCCTACTTCCTCACCAACAAGGTGGTGCTGAGCGGTTTTGGCGAGGTGATTGGCACCGTCTCGGCCGGGGCCGAACTCAAGACGCTCAAGGCCCGCGGCCAGCCGCCGCTGCAAGCCGAGCAATCGCGCAGCCCGCTCAATGTGCAGCCGATTGCCCTCTTCAACCCCAGCGAGGGCTATGGCAGCTATGTGGTGCCCGCGGTGGCGGTGCTGATCATCCAGCAGCTGCTGCTGATCGGCACGGCACTGTGGGTGGGCACTTGGTTTGAGAGCCGACCGCAGACCACCGAACCGGCAGTTGCGCGAGACAACACCTTCACGGCCTGGTCGGCCCGCATCGCCGCCTTCGCGCTCTTCGGCCTGCTCTCAGCGGCATGGTATTTCGGCCTCATGTTCCCTTGGCTGGGGTACACACATGGTGGCAATAACGCCGGGCTGGCGCTTTTGCTCCTGCCTTTTTGCTGGGGCGTGGCCGCGCTTGGCGTGGCCCTGGGCGCCTTGTTCGCCGACCGTGAGCGGGCCATGCAGGCGCTGTTGTGCACCTCGCTGCCCATCGCCTTCATCGCCGGCTTCTCCTGGCCGCGCGAATCGCTGCCGGCGGCCTTGCAGACCTTGGGCGAGGCCGTGCCCGCCGTGGTCGGCATCCAGGCCTTTTTGCGCCTGAACCAGATGGGCGCGCCGCTAGAAGCGGTGGCGCCTTACGGCTGGGCCCTGCTGGCACAGGCCGCCGCCTTCACGCTGCTGGCGGCCTGGGCGGTCCGCAGACGAAACTTGAGGTAAATCTGCACCGCTGCGACCTAGCGCAAACCCTGGCAGGTTTGTCATAAAGGAAACGTTACCCTAACGCCGTATTTGAGTGCACTGGGCAGGGAGGAGTTGCCCCTTGCAATGGAGGACATGTCCTGTAGTTAAGCCCATTTGAGCTTAACCCTCTCAAATAGTTGGGCCCAATTTCCAAATGCCAAGCGCTTTTGGCAAGTGGCAAATGGGCTTTGGCGGCAAGACCGCTCACCAGAAGGCTAATAACGCAACGGCAAATTATGAAAATTCAAACAACGGTTCTGCTTCTCTTGGCTGCTCAGTTGGGAGGCTGTGCCTCTATCGTCAACGGACAAAATCAGTCGATTTCGGTCGACACGCGCACTGAAGACAACCAAGTGGCCGGGGCCTACTGCACATTGGTTAACAACAAGGGAACTTGGTATGTCACCACGCCTGGTAGCGCCACTGTTAACCGCAGCTTCGAGGACCTGTCCATTACCTGCAAGAAAGACGCTCATGTTCCAGGCGTCTTGACGGTGAAATCATCAACCAAGGCCATGGCATTCGGCAACATCCTCTTTGGTGGCGTTATTGGCGCCGGCGTAGATGTGGCCACTGGTGCGGCCTATGACTACCCACCATTGATCACTGTGACTATGGGGAAAACCGGCACGCTGGCTGCGCCGGTCCCCCCTGCGTCGAGTGCATCCGCACCCGTAGACACAAAGAGCGCCTCGGCTAAGTAATCAGCCACACCCTGTAGTCAAAGCACCGCCGCCAAGCCCGCCAGGCCCAGGCCCAGCGCGGCGAGTGCGTCACCGGCGATCAGGCCGCCGCCGACCAGGGAGGTGCTGCTCATATCGTCTGGCAGATCTTGCTCACCGGCTTGGCGCTTAGGTTTGAGGGTGTTGATCAGGCTGGAAATGGTCCCGCCAGCCGCAAACCAGGCCGAGGTGGGCAGGTTCACAAAGCCGCCGAATGATGAGGCGTAAGGGCTGGGCAAGAGCAGCACATCAATGCAGAAGTCGACAGCAAAGCCCTTGCGGCCGGCCTTGACGAAGCGCTGATAGGCAGCGTTCGCCTTGATCAGCTTGCGCAGCAACTCAGTACCAAAGCCGATGCCCAGGCCGATCAGGATGGCGGTGGTCTGAAAAGCCTTGGGCTCGGTCAGGCTGCGCAGCACACCGACGAATTTGAAGGTCATGGCCGAGGTCCATTGCGCGGGGGCCTCGCTCTCGCTCATCACCGTCTGGTCCAGCTTGAGCACCGGGTAGGCGGTCATGAAGAGCTGGGCAATCGCCACCGCCAGAATCGCGCCGAGCAACAAGCCCGCCACCTGGAAGCGGAACTGCACCGTGCGGTTGGAGCCCAGGCGCCAGCCGGTGGAGCGGTCTTGCTGCATATCGCCGGCCACGCTGCTGGAGACGAACACCACCATCGCCGCCATCAGGCCCAGCATCGGGTCCTTGAGGCCAATGCCGGCCAGGATCAGCACGGTCACGACGAAGGCGGAGGAAATCGGGTTCTGGTCGGTCAGGCCCAGCGAGATGCCATTGACGATGGCAAACACATAGACCAGGCCCACGGCCAGCAACATATAGCCCAACGGCTCATTGAAGAAGCTCATGCCGGCCACGATGGTGGCCACGGTCCAGCAGCCCACCCACAGCAGCAGGCGCGGCATGCTGGCACGCGGGCCGCTGCCCTGGCCGACCCGCTCGGCCGGCACCTGCGCGGCCGCACCGGCGGCCACGCTGCTCAGGCGCTTGACGGCGCGGAACATGATCAGCGTCAGGTCCACAATGGCCGCGCCCAGAATCATGCCCAGCGCGATCAAGAAGGCGATCTTGCGGAAGGGCTCGCCCTCTTTCAACCAGCCGATGCTGATGAAATAAGGCGCCAGGGCCCAGAACACCAGGCCACCCAGAATGGCCGGAATGCCCACCCGCGCGCCCACGATCAGGCCGGCGCCAAAGGTGGAGGTGGACAACTCAATCACCCCCAGCACCGCCATCTTGGCCGCCGCGATGCCACCGACCGCACCCACCCCCATGCCACCGAACAAGCGAGTCACCGACTGCTTGAGCAGCACCGGGTCGGTCAAGGCGCGCAGGATGTTGGCGACCGCCAGACCCGAGGGGAAGGTCAGCTGCATGCGCTCAACCAGGATGGGGGTGTAGAGCATGCCGATGCCCGCAGCCATCATGCCGATGCAAAGCATATAGGTCACCAGCTGCCAGGTCGGCACCGCCGGCATGCCCATCCAGACCATGGCCTGCACCAAGGTGCTCATGGCCATCATGCCGGCCACCGAAGCAGCCGTGGTCTGGATGTAGTTGGCGCCGTGCTTGCCCTCCGTGCCATAGCCAAAGGTGACCACCGAACCCAGAATGCCGGCCAGCACCTGGCCACCGACGTAAAAGCCGATGGAGAAGTTCATGAAGGCCGCGGTAATGCCCCCCAGCGGTCCGAGGATGAGCATGCCCACCACGCCCAGCAAGAGGTAATAGGCGGCCGAGCCGACTGGCGGCAACCAGGCCCAACGGCGCGTGTCCAGGGCGGCGCCCTGGGCGAGATGTGAAGTGGAAGACATGGGGGCTAAGTTTGACTAGGATGGCGCGCACTGTAGTCCTCTGCGCAGTGCCGCCCCATGAGTGCTTCCACCCGCATCGCCCTTCTCAGCTTTGACGGCTTCAATGAGCTGGACAGCTTCATTGCCCTGGGGCTGCTGAACCGGCTGCGGCATCAGGGCCTGCATGCGGAGTTGTGCGGGCTGGGCCATAGCGTCAGCTCGATGAACGGCGTCAGCGTGCAATTGCAGCGCCCGCTGGAATGGGCCAATGAGGCGGATGTGGTGCTGTTCGGCGCGGGGCTTTACACGCGGGCGATTGCGCAGAACTCGGCCCTGCTGGACCGCCTGCAGCTCGATCCCCTGCGCCAGCTGATCGGCGCGCAGGGTTCGGGCAGCTTGCTGATGGCCCGCCTGGGCCTGTTGGGTGACCAGCCGGCCTGCACCGATGCGGGCAGCAAGCCCTGGCTGATCGAGGCCGGCGCCCGCGTGCTGGACGAAGCCTTCCATGCCCACGGCCCCATCGCCACCGCCAGCGGCGGCATGGCTGCACAATACTTGGCGACCTGGGTGATGCTTCAAAAAGCTGGCGAAGCCGCCACCCGCGCCAGCTTGCACGAGGTGGCGCCGCTCGGCGAAGAGGCCGAGTACGCGCAGCGTCTGATCAAGACCGTGCAAGCCTTTGTTTGAAGAACAGCTAAAACGAAAGCCAGCAGGAGGAGACAAGCCTTGAGCCCACGCATGCCCCGCGTCCCTATCGTTCTCGCCCTGATGGCGCTGAGCCTGGCCGCCTGCCAGCCCAAGCCGCCGGAAGCCACGGCCCAGGCCGCAATTTCTGCCCAGGTCCAGCAAGCCCATGCGGCCACGGCCAAGGCGGCCGACCTGTCTGACCCGGCCACGTTCGCCGATGCCAAACGTGGCTTCATCGCCGCGCCCAAGGGCCAGGTCAAGAATGCCGCTGGCGAGGTGATCTGGGACTATGAGGCCTTCGCCTTTGTGCAGGGCGGCGCACCCGCCACCGTCAACCCCAGCTTGTGGCGCCAGGCCTTGCTGAACAATCAGATCGGTCTATTCAAGGTCAGCGAGGGCATCTGGCAGCTGCGCGGTTTTGATCTGGCCAATATCACCCTGATCGAGGGCAAGACCGGCTGGATCGTGGTGGACAGCCTGACTTCGCGGGAAACGGCTGCTGCTGCCATGGCCTTTGCGCGCCAGCATCTGGGCAATAAGCCTGTCTCGGCCCTGGTCTTCACCCACAGCCATGCCGACCACTTTGGCGGCGCGTTGGGCGTGCTCTCGGCCGAAGACGCCAAGGCCCGCGCCGTGCCCATCGTCGCCCCGGCCGGCTTCATGGAAGAAGCCACCAGCGAGAACCTGATGGTGGGCAGTGCCATGGCGCGGCGCTCCATGTATATGTACGGCAGCCGTCTGCCGCGCTCCGCCACCGGCCTGGTGGACGACGGCCTGGGCAAGGCCGTGGCCTATGGGCAGCTGGGCATTCTGACGCCCACCCGCCTGGTTGAAAAAGCTGATGAAGAAGTGCTGCTGGACGGCGTGCGCTTTGTCTTCCACAACGTCCCCAGCAGCGAGGCACCCTCGGAGTTCACCTTCTCCCTGCCCGATTTGAAGGCTTTTGGTGGCGCCGAGCTGATGAGCCACACCTTGCACAACCTCTACACCTTGCGGGGGGCCAAGGTGCGGGACGCGCTCAAATGGGCGGCCTATCTGGACCGCTCGCTGGCCCAGGTCCAGGGCGCTGAAGTGGTGTTCAACCAGCACCACTGGCCGGTCTGGGGTGAGGCGAAGATCCGCGACTTCATCAGCAAGCAGCGCGATGTCTACAAATTCATCCACGACCAGACGGTGCACGGCATCAACGCCGGCCTGAACGGCGCCGAGATCGCCGAGACCTTGCAGCTGCCCAAAGCCCTGCAAGACCATCTCAATGTGCGCGGCTATTACGGCACGGTGCGGCACAACGCGCGGGCCGTTTACCAGTTTTATATGGGCTGGTTTGATGCCCATCCATCCAATCTAGATGCCCTGCCCGCGCAGGAGTTGGCCCAGCGCTACATCAGCCTGGCCGGCGGCCCAGACAAGGCCTTGGGCGCCGCGCAAAAGGCTTTCGACACTGGCGACTTCCGCTGGGCTGCGGAGTTGCTGAAACACCTGGTCTACAGCCAGCCCAAGGACAAGGCCGCGGCTGAGCTGCTGGCGCGCACTTTCGAGCAACTGGGCTATGCGGCGGAGTCCGCGCCCTGGCGGAACTTCTACCTGACCGGCGCACTGGAGCTGCGGCAAGGCCCGCCCGACAAAGGCACCAGTACCGCCATGTTGATGGACATGCTGGCCCACACGCCCATCGAGCGCTTTTTGGAGGCGATGGCCGCAGGCATCAATGCGGGCAAGGCCGAGAGGCTCAAGCTCAAGATCAATCTGGTGTTCTCAGACATTCAGGAAAGCTATGTGCTGCAGCTGGACAACTCGGTGCTGCACCACACTCAAGCGCCACCGGCCAGCGACGCCAATGCCACGCTGACGCTCAGCAAGCCCTTCTTCCTGCGCATGATGACGGGCTCGGCCGGCGCCAAAGACCTGCTGCTGTCCGATCAAACCAAGATCAGCGGCAGCACCCTGGACCTGGGCCGATTCTTCAGCCTGATCGACAAATCCAAGGGCGTATTCCCCATCGTCACCCGCTGAGCCGGCGCAGAGAAAGGGGGCGGGGCGCGCAGCGGGAGCACCACTGCGATAATCCCGCTCTTATCTTCGAATCTGCGCGTGGGCTCTGGGGCCGGCGCGCCCGCCTGCCCCATGTCCGCCGATCTACCCTCCCGCATTCAAACCGAAGTCAAGCGTCGCCGCACCTTCGCCATCATTTCTCACCCGGATGCGGGTAAGACCACGCTGACGGAAAAGCTGCTGCTGTTCTCGGGCGCGATCCAGATCGCCGGCTCGGTGAAGGCACGCAAGGCCTCGCGCCACGCAACGTCCGACTGGATGGAGATTGAAAAGCAGCGCGGCATCTCGGTGGCCTCCTCGGTCATGCAGATGGAATACCGCGACTGCGTCATCAACCTGCTCGACACCCCCGGCCACCAGGACTTCTCCGAAGACACCTACCGCGTGCTGACCGCGGTGGACGCCGCGCTGATGGTGATTGACGCGGCCAACGGCGTGGAGCCACAAACCCGCCGCCTGCTGCAGGTTTGCCGCGCCCGCAACACGCCCATCCTGACCTTCGTCAACAAGATGGACCGTGAGGTGCAAGACCCGCTGGCCCTGATGGACGAGATCGAGCGCGAGCTGGGCATGACCGTTGTGCCCTTCACCTGGCCGGTCGGCATGGGCAAGCATTTCCACGGCGTGATGGACTTGCGCCGCGAACAGATGCGGGTGTTCTCGCCCGGCGAAGACCGCGTGGGCGGTGACGACGAGATCCTGCAAGGCCTCAACAACCCGGCTTACGCCGAGCGCTTCGGCATGCAGTACGAGCAGGCCGAGGGCGAGATCGAACTGGTGCGCGATGCCGCCGCCGAGTTCAATCACGAGGAATTCCTGGTCGGCAAACAAACGCCGATGTTCTTCGGCTCCGCCGTCAACAACTTCGGCGTGCAGGAAATTCTGGACGCTCTGGTCGAGCTGGCCCCGGCGCCGGGCGATCGCACCGCCATGCAGCGGGTGGTCAAGCCCGAAGAATCGAAGTTCACCGGCGTGGTGTTCAAGATCCAGGCCAATATGGACCCCTCGCACCGCGACCGCATCGCCTTCTTGCGCGTGGCCAGCGGCCATTTCGAGCGCGGCATGCGGCTGAAGGTGGTGCGCTCAGGCAAAGAGTTACGCCCCAACACCGTGGTGAGCTTCTTGAGCCAGCGCCGCGAGCTGCTGGACGAGGCCTTTGGCGGCGACATCATCGGTATCCCCAACCACGGCGTGCTGCAGCTGGGCGACACCATCACCGAAGGCGAGGCCCTGCAGTTCACCGGCCTGCCCTTCTTCGCGCCGGAAATGTTCCGCAGCGTGGAAGTGGCCGACCCGCTGAAAACCAAGCAACTCAAGGCCGGCCTGCAACAGCTGGGCGAAGAAGGCGCGATCCAGGTCTTCCGCCCTATCGCCGGCAGTGTGCTGCTGCTGGGCGCTGTGGGTCAGCTGCAATTTGAAGTGGTGGCACACCGCCTGGAGCATGAATACGGCTGCAAGGCCCGCATCAGCGGCAGCCGTTTCCAAGTCGCACGTTGGGTGACTTGTGACGATGAGAAAGAGCTCAAGCGCTTCATCGACGCCAACGACCACCGCATGGCTTATGACGCGGTGGACGCGCCCACCGTGCTGGTGGAATACGCGCCCGAGCTGCGCGCCATCGAAGCCAACTGGCCCAAGATCAAGTTCCACGCTCTGCGCGAGCACGCCGGTCTGGTGTTCCAAAAGCGCCTGGAAGGCTGATCGACACCATGCCGCTCAGCAGCATGCTGCAGCGCTTGGAAACCAAGCTGCCGCCCTTGCTGCTGGTGCTGGTTTTGGCCGCGCTGGCTTGGTTCTTGGCCTGCTTGTGGCCGGCGCTGAGCATCAGCTTTGTCGGCCAGCGCTGGCTGGCCCTGGGCCTGGCGCTGCTGGCAGCGGCCATTGCGCTGGCGGGTGTGCAGGCCTTTCGCCAGCATGGCACCACGGTGGACCCGATGCGGCCCGCGCACAGCTCGGCCGTGGTCAGCAGCGGCATTTATCGCTTCAGCCGCAACCCCATGTACCTGGGCTTCGGCCTGGGCTTGGCGGCCTGGGTCATCGCATTGGGCAATGCGGCAGCAGCCCTGCTGATCCCGGTCTATGTGGCCTATATGGTTCGGTTTCAGATTCGGCCCGAGGAAGCGGCCCTGCAAGCCAAGTTTGGCGAGCCGTTCGTGGCCTATAGGCGCAGGGTGCGCCGCTGGCTTTAAGCCAGGATTAAGTGGCTTGTTGAGCGGGCCTACGCAGCGGCCATTCAATATTTGGCCAGGATGCGTGTCATCTCACCTCGGCGCAGCAAGCTGGCTTGCGCCGCCTCCAACTCGGCCAGGCTGATGCGGGCCTGGGGCGCCAGGGCGCAGAACAGGGGCACACGGGCCACCACGATGGCACTGATGCCCAACACAGCCGCAGCGTCGCTGCGCTGCTGATAGCGCGCATCCAAGGTCTTGAGCACCGCGTAACGGTTGTGCGCCCGCAGCAGCTTGGCGGCCAGGGCGGTTTCATTCGGCGCGTCTTCCCGGCGCAGATGGCCGGCGGCGAACTCGGCCTCCAAGCTGGGGTAGACAAAGCCCAAGACGGTGCCAAGCGTCTGCCCCCGCAAGTCATCCAGGCTGCTGGGCACCGGCACGCCGGGCGCAGCGACGATGCGATCTTCCGCCTCCATCAAGGGTTGGCTGGGCCATTGCAAGCTGGCGCTGACCTCTTTGCTGAGCCAGTCCGGGCGCACCAGGCAGAACACATCGACCTCATGCGCCAGCAAGCTTGCTTCTTGGCGGCGACGTGAGCGCACGCGCTGTTCCAGCGGCCGCTCCAACTCGTGGGCCAGGGCCAAGTACCAATCGTAAGCAATGCCGGCGCTGAGTTGCTGGCCGCTGCCCTGGCGCTGCAATTGCCCGAAAGGCATGCCCCAGCTTTCCGACACCATCACTCGCAGCGCTGGCTTTTCAGCCGCGGCATATGCGGTGGCCGACCCAAGCGCCAGCGCCAATGCGCACAGCGCCCTGCACGCAAGGGCCCGGCACCGCCCAGCCGCGCTCAGCGCGGACCGAACTGGCGGCTGCAATCGACCAGGCTCGAGGGCAAACATGCGGGCCAGCATACACGGCGGGACCGCCAAACGGGCATGCCCGCCGCCAGACGGCATCGGACAAAAGGCAAGCGCCGACGGACCGAAGCGCTGCGCCCGGCAACTCTCGGCGGCCGCGAGGAAAGTTGTCCAAAAACAAAGGCTTGGCGAAGTTTGATCACAAACGTGACACAAATCACGCACAGAGCTTGCACCCCCTTGGGGCGCGGGGATGCGAGGATTTGAGCTGCTGGGAACAATGACGTCATCGTGTTGAAACAGCACATCAGCCATTCAAGAGGATAGAAATTGAAAGCTCTGATTACCGCCCTGGCCCTGATCGCCGCCCCCGCCATCACCCTGGCAGCCCAGCCCAATCTGCTGGTCAATGGCAGCTTTGAAGACAACGTCATCGCCAATGGCAAGTGGAACGTCTTCGCCAATATCAATGGCTGGACCAGCACGGGCAGCGGCATTGAAGTGCGCAACAACATCGTCGGCTCGGCCATTGATGGCAAGAATTTTGTGGAACTGGACAGCTACTCCAACAGCAGCATGTTCCAGACCGTCAGCACCAGCACCGGCGCCAGCTACAACTTCAGCTTCTCTTTCGCCAATCGTGAAGGCACAGCCGCCGCGACCAACGGCCTGGACTGGACGGTTGACGGTGGCAAGACCTGGCACGCCGCACCGACCCTGACCAGCAGCAAGTGGGCCGATTTCAGCACCAGCTTTGTCGCCAGCAGCGCCAGCACCGTGATCGGCTTCCGTGCCACCGGTGCGAACGACAGCCTGGGTAGCTCGCTGGACAAGGTCAGCCTGACCAGCGCCGTGCCCGAGCCAGAAAGCTATGCCCTGATGTTGGCCGGTTTGGCCGCCGTGGGCTTTGTGGCCCGCCGCCGCAAGAGCGCCTGACCACGGGCAGCGCCCAGCTTGGGCGCTGAATGAGGGTCAAAACAGAAAAGCCAGCACGGTGTGCTGGCTTTTTGCATTGCTGGCGGCTGAAAAGACGCGCGCTCAGGGCTTGCTGGAATAGTTGGGCGGCAGCCAGACATAGCCCTTGCCGTCGGGCCGCAGCCGCCCGATGCCCGGGAACGAGGAATGGGCCAGGGCCACGTAATAGCCTTTCTCGGCTGCGTCGGCCATGGCTTTTTCGCGCTGGGGCTGAGCCAGGCTGGCATCGCTGTCGAAGCTGATGGTCACCGTGGGGTCGGGCAATTGCACCGCGGCCACATGCATCAGGTCCCCCCAGACGGCCAGCTTCTGGCCCTTGCTTTCCACCAAGTAGACGCTGTGACCCGGGGTGTGCCCATAGGTGGACAGGGCGCGGATGCCGGGCACCAGCTCGACACCCGTTTTGGCATCGCCCTCGAAGGGCTTGAAGCGGCCCGCCTCCTGGTAGGGTTTGACGGCCGCGCGGGCATTGGTGAAGGTGCCGCGCGCGCCTTCCGCCACCTTGGCCGCGTTCTCTTCGCTGAGCCAGAAATCGGCTTCGCGCTGGTCCATGCGCAACGTGGCGTTCGGGAAAGCGGCCTTGCCCTCGCTGAGCACACCGCTGATGTGGTCGGAATGCAAATGGGTGATGTAGACCTCATCCACCTGCTCGGGCTGGTAGCCGGCGGCCTTCAGGTTCGTGATCAAACGCCCCAGGGTGGGGCCCAGATTGCTGCCCCCGCCGCTGTCGACCAGCACCAATTTGGCGCCGGTGTTGATCAGAAAGCCGTTGAAGGAAGTTTCCAGCGGCAAGCCCAGATAGGCATGTTGCAAGGCGCGCAGCACCTGGCCGGGTTGGCGCTCCTTGAGCAGCTTGTCCACCGGCAGCTCGCGGGTGCCGTCATTCAGGGCGGTGATCTCAAAGTCACCCAGCATCATGCGGTAGAAGCCCGGCGCCTGAGTTTTGACCTGGGGCGCGGCGGCCATGACTTCGGTATTTATACCGACTAACAAAAGCGTTATGGCCAGTCCGAGATGAGCAAACTTGGGCATCGCAATGTCCTTCCAAATGGGGGTGCGCCAGCATAGCGCCGCAGCAAAAACCCTGCGCGGGGCATTCGCATCGGCGATCCCGGTGTTAACCCTAGGACAAATCTACGTAAAGGTTCTTCCTGTGTTTGCCGCCATATTTCGGCCCTACATTGGGGAACTCAATTTTTCCGTGCCCTCACTCGGTGCAATACCTCTGATGAGCGAACTCATTCTTGAAACCAAGAATCTGACCAAAGAGTTCAAAGGCTTCACGGCCGTGGACAAGGTGAACCTGCAGGTTCAACGCGGTCATATCCACGCTTTGCTGGGCCCCAATGGCGCGGGCAAGACCACCTGCTTCAATTTGCTGACCAAATTCCTGGAGCCGACGCGCGGCAGCATCGTCTTCAATGGCATTGACATCACCCGCGAGAAGTCGGCCGAGATTGCCCGGCGCGGCGTGATCCGCAGCTTCCAGATCTCCGCCGTCTTCCCCCACCTCACGGTGCTGGAGAACGTGCGCATCGGCCTGCAGCGCTTCACCGGCACCAGCTTTCATTTCTGGAAGGGCCTCACCGGCCTGAAGCAGCTGGATGCCCGGGTGTTGGCCTTGCTGGAACTGGTGGACCTGCGTGACGTTGCCCAGCTGAAGGCAGGCGATCTGCCCTATGGCCGCAAGCGCGCGCTGGAGATCGCCACCACCATGGCCATGGAGCCCACGCTGATGCTGCTGGACGAGCCCACCCAAGGCATGGGCCACGAGGATGTGGACAAGGTCACCGAGCTGATCAAGCGCGTGGCCGAAGGCCGCACCGTCTTGATGGTTGAACACAATATGAAAGTGGTGTCGCGCATTGCCGACCGCATCACCGTGCTGGCGCGCGGCGCCGTGCTGGCCGAAGGTGACTACGCCACCGTGTCCAAGCACCCCGCCGTGCTGGAGGCCTATATGGGCAGCGAAGCCGCTGAGTTGCAGGGAGCCCACTGATGTCAGTCGCGTTGGAAATCAAGGACCTGCACGCCTGGTACGGCGAGAGCCACATCCTGCACGGCATCAATCTGAGCGTCAAAAAGGGTCAGGTCTTGACCTTGCTGGGCCGCAACGGCGCCGGCCGCACCACCACTTTGCGCGCCATCATGGGCCTGACCGGACGGCGCAAGGGCAGCATCCGCGTGCATGGGGTGGAAACCATCGACATGCCCACCCACCACATCACCCACTTGGGCCTGGGTTACTGCCCGGAGGAGCGCGGCATCTTTGCCTCGCTGACCACCGAGGAAAACCTGCGCCTGCCGCCGCTGCTGAAGAACCAGCGCGCCAAGCCGATGAGCGAGGCGGACATCTACGCCATGTTCCCCAATCTGGCCGAGCGCAAGAACAGCCCCGGCACGCGTTTGTCGGGCGGCGAGCAGCAGATGCTGGCGGTGGCGCGCATCCTGCGCACCGGCGCGGACATCCTCTTGCTGGATGAAATTTCCGAAGGCCTGGCGCCCGTCATCGTGCAAGCCCTGGCGCGCATGATCACGACGCTGAAATCCCAGGGCTTCACCATCGTGATGGTGGAGCAGAACTTCCGCTTCGCCGCGCCGCTGGCCGACCACTTCATGGTGGTGGAGCATGGCGAGGTGGTGGAGTCCTTCCCGGCTTCTGAGCTGGCGGCCAAGCAGGCCGTGCTCGATGTGCTGCTGAGTGTTTGATGACGAGTGTTGGCAATAAGTAAACCCAAGGAGATGACCCCCATGAACCAAGTTCTCAAGCAAGTTGCAATCGCCAGCCTGGCCGCCTGCGGTGGCTTGGCACAGGCCCAGGTCTCTGGCGATGTGGTCAAGATCGGCTTCATCACCGATATGTCCAGCGTCTACGCCGACATCGACGGCGCCGGTGGCGTCGAAGCGCTCAAGCTGGCCATTGCCGATATGAAGGGCGTGGCTGCCGGCAAGAAGATCGAACTGATCTTCGCCGACCACCAGAACAAGGCTGACGTGGCCGCCTCCAAGGCGCGCGAGTGGATCGACACCCAGGGCCTGGACCTGCTGATCGGCGGCACCAACTCCGGCGCCAATCTGGCCATGGCCACGGTGGCGGCGGAGAAGAAGCGCCCCTTCATTTCCATTGGCGCCGGCAGCTCGGCACTGACCAATGACAAGTGCACGCCCTACACCATCCACTACGCCTATGACACCGTGGCCCTGGCCAATGGCACGGGCGCTGCCGTCACCAAGGGCGGCGGCAAGAGCTGGTACTTCCTGCAGGCCGACTACGCCTTCGGCCAAGCCCTGCAAGCCGACACCGCCAAGGTGGTGGCTGCCTCGGGTGGCAAGGTGGTGGGCACCGTCAAGCATCCGCTCAATGCCAGTGACTTCAGCTCCTTCTTGCTGCAAGCGCAGGGCAGCGGCGCGCAGATCCTGGGCCTGGCCAATGCCGGCGGCGACACCATCAACGCCATCAAGGCGGCGAATGAATTCGGCGTCACCAAGAGCATGAAGCTGGCCGGCTTGCTGATGTTCATCAACGACATCCACTCCCTCGGCCTGAAGACCACCGAAGGCATGTACCTGACCGACAGCTGGTACTGGAACCAAAGCCCCGAGGCGCGCGCCTGGAGCCGCCGCTTCTTCGAGAAGATGAAGCGCATGCCCTCCTCGCTGCAAGCGGCTGACTACTCCGCCGCCATGCATTACCTGAAGGCGGTGGACACGCTCAAGACCGACGACGCCGACAAGGTCCTGGCCAAGATGAAGGACACCCCGATCAACGACTTCTACACCAAGGGCACGATCCGCAAGGAAGACGGCCGCGGCATCCACGATATGTTCTTGCTGCAGGTGAAGCCGCAGAAGGAGTCCGTCGAACCGTGGGACTACTTCAAGGTCGTGACCCGCATCCCCGGCGAAGAAGCCTTCACCAAACTGGCGGACAGCAAGTGCCCGCTGGTGAAACGCTAAAGCCTTGAGCGCCTTGCGGTGGGTGCGTGCCCACCGCGCGCTGCCTGCCGGGCGGCACCCGCCGGGCAGCAGCGCACCAGCTGCAAACACCGCATCCAGCGCACTGAAGCCATCACGCCAACCCAGCCTCGCCCATGACTGACTTCTTCGGAATCCCCCTGCCCGCCTTGCTTGGCCAGCTTTTGCTGGGCCTGGTCAATGGCTCTTTCTACGCCATGTTGTCGCTGGGCCTGGCCGTGATCTTCGGCATGCTCAACATCATCAACTTCGCCCACGGCGCGCTCTACATGATGGGCGCCTTCCTGGCCTGGATGGGGCTGGAATATCTGGGCATCAATTACTGGGCCATGCTGCTGCTGGCGCCGCTGGTGGTGGGGGTGCTGGGCATCTTGATCGAGCGCCTGCTGCTGCAATGGCTCTACAAGCTGGACCATATTTACGGCCTGCTGCTGACCTTCGGCATCACCCTGGTGATGGAGGGCGTGTTCCGCTCTTTCTACGGCGTGTCGGGCCAGCAGTATTCGGTGCCCGAGGCTTTGCAGGGCGCCACCAATCTGGGCTTCATGATTCTGCCCAACTACCGGGCTTGGGTGGTGGTGGCCTCCATCACCGTCTGCCTGGGCGTGTGGGCGCTGATTGAGAAGACCTCGCTGGGCGCCACCCTGCGCGCCGGCACCGAGAACCCCAAGCTGGTGCAAGCCTTTGGCATCAATGTGCCGCGCATGATCACCCTCACCTACGCCGGCGGCGTGGCCCTTGCGGCTTTTGCCGGCGTGCTGGCCGCACCGATTCTGCAGGTCTCGGCCCTGATGGGTTCCAACCTCATCATCGTGGTGTTCGCGGTGGTGGTGATCGGCGGCATGGGCTCCATCCTCGGCTCGGTCATCACCGGCCTGGGCCTGGGCGTGGTGGAAGGTCTGACCAAGGTGTTCTACCCCGAGGCCTCGAGCACCGTGGTGTTCGTCGTGATGGCCATCGTGCTGCTGGTGCGTCCCGCCGGTTTGTTTGGAAAAGAGAAATGAGCACAACCTCCGCTAGCAGCACCCCCGCGGCATCGTCCGCCAAGCAGCCGCCCAGCAGCGCCCGCAAGGAGCGCAACCCCTTGCTGGGCTACGGCGCACTGTTCCTGGCCATCACCCTGCTGCCGGCCGTGGGCGTCTATCCCATCTTCGTGATGAAGGTGCTGTGCTTCGCCCTGTTTGCCTGCGCCTTCAATTTGCTGATCGGCTTCACCGGCCTGCTGAGCTTTGGCCATGCCGCCTTTCTGGGCACAGCGGCCTATGCCACCGGCCATGCGCTCAAAGTGTGGGGCCTGCCCGCGCCTGCGGGCTTGTTGTTCGGCGCCCTGGCCGCGGGCGGCGTGGGCCTGCTGTTCGGCTTGCTGGCCATCCGCCGCACCGGCATCTATTTCTCCATGATCACGCTGGCGCTGAGCCAGATGCTGTATTTCGTCTTCCTGCAAGCGCCCTTCACCGGCGGCGAGGACGGCCTGCAGTCGGTGCCGCGCGGCAGCTTCTTCGGCCTGGATCTGAGCTCGGATCTGACCCTGTTCTACGTCGTGCTGGCGATCTTCATTGCCGCCTTCTGGTTGATCTACCGCACCGTGCATTCGCCCTTCGGCCAGGTGCTGACCTCGATTCGCGAAAACGAGGCCCGCGCCACTTCGCTGGGCTATGACGTCGACAAGTTCAAGCTGCTGGCCTTTGTGCTCTCGGCCAGCCTGGCCGGTCTGGCCGGCGCCACCAAGACCCTGGTGTTGGGCTTTGCCACCCTGACCGATGCGCTCTGGACCACCTCCGGCTTGGTCATCTTGATGACCCTGGTGGGCGGCATGGGCACCCTGGTGGGCCCCATGGTGGGCGCGCTGATCATCATTGCGCTGGAGAACAAGATTGGCGACCTCGGCAAGGCCCTGGCCGATATGACCGGCGTGGCCTGGTTCAACGGCTTGGGTGAGTCGGTGAGCTTGGTCACAGGCCTGATCTTCATCATCTGCGTGCTGGCCTTTCGCCGCGGCGTGGTGGGTGAGGCCCAGGCCTTGTGGGACAAATTGCGCGGCCACTAAAAGCCGCGGCCCTGTGCATAATGCCTCGCATGCAAAGCGAGCTCCAGGCCGAGAACCAAGCCCTCAAGGAACAACTGCAAGCCCTGCTGCAGGAAGCCCGCCGCAACGAAGACAAGATGCGGCGCTTCGAGCGGCTGGAGCATCAGCTGATCGCCGCCGAATCTTTGCAGGCCTTGCTGAGCCTGCTGCTCCAGGCCTATGCCCAGGCCTTTGCCATCGACCGAGTCAGCCTGATTCTGGTCGATAAGGAACGCGAGATCAGCCGCCTGCTGCTGGCCAACGCCGGCAGCAACGCACACCTCAGCGCAACCCTGCCGGGCCTGCAACTGCTGCCCTCGGCCCTGCAATTGCAAGCGCTTTACGGGCCGCACAGCAAGCCGCTGCTGGGCCGCTTCGACCCCGACACGCATGCGGCTTTGCTGGGTGGTGAAGCGGCCTCAGCGGGCTTGGGCTCGGTGGCGCTGCTGCCGCTGGCCCGCCATGGCCAGTTGATCGGCGGCCTGCATTTCGGCAGCCTGGATCCCCAGCGTTATGACCCCACCACCGGCACCCAGTTGCTGGAACGCCTGAGCCTGATCGTGGCGGTGTGCCTGGAAAGCGCCATCAACCAAGAGCGGCTCAAGCTAACCGGACTGACCGACGTGCTGACCGGCGTGCACAACCGGCGTTATTTCGAACATCGCTGCCTGGTCGAAATCGCCCAGGCACGGCGCTACCGCCATCCCCTGGCCTGCTTGTTCTTCGACCTGGATCACTTCAAGAGCATCAACGACCAACACGGTCACCCGGTCGGCGACGAGGTGCTGCGCGGCGTGGGCCATCTGGTGCAAGGCCAGCTGCGGGCCGGTGACACCATCGCCCGCTACGGCGGTGAGGAGTTCGTGCTGCTGCTGCCGCAAACCGCCGAGCCCTTCGCGCGCGAAATCGCCGAACGCATCCGCGCCAGCCTGGCCCAGCAGCGCTTTGTGGCTGCCGGTAGCGCCAGTGGGCAGTCGCAGGTCTTGTCGGTCACGGCCAGCATCGGCCTGGCCATGCTGAACAACGATAACGCGGGTGTCGACGCGGCCGTGCTGGCCAGCGAGCTGATCAGCGACGCCGACCAAGCGCTCTACCGCGCCAAGCAAGGCGGGCGCAACCGGGTGGAATTGGCGAGCCGGCCCAGCTGATTCATTCAGTGGTGTTTTTTGAAGGGCTTGTGCTGCTTGGTGTTGGCCTCTTGCAGCGCCAGCTTGAGGTAGTCCAGCACATGCTTGTCGGCCACCTCATCCAGGCTGGCCAGCTTGATATGGCGGCGCTGCGGGCCTGTGCCTTCGAGCTGCCCGAAGTGGTCGGCCAGCGCCGCGCCGTGATCGAAGTCCAACTCCACATGCTTGGCGCATGAGGTCAGGCCGCAGAACACCTGAGCCGGCTGACCGGCGCTGAAGTGAATGCCGCCGAACTTGAACTCCTCGCTCAAGCCCTTGCCCAGGCCCAGCACCATCTCGCGCAAAGCCTTGACGAGTTGATAGCGAGCCTCGTCATGCTGACGAATTTCGGCCAAAAGACTGTTGACGCGTTCGGTAAACATGAGGGCCGCTCCCGAGATGGATGTGCCCCATGATAGGAGCGGCCCGCCGCCCCGGCGCAGGGGTATGCCCGCAGCCCTTTTTAGACCGCTGGCGGGCTCAGCCGCTATGTGACGAGGGCAATTTCCAACACCGGATGCGGGAGTGGGTGAAGCGCGAAATCCGGGCGCGACAATCACGCCCATGAGCACCGCTTCTTCTCCATCGCCCTCGCCCTTGCCAGATACCCCGCCCACCCGCCTGAGCCTCTATCTGCAGCTGATCCGCTGGGATCGCCCTGCCGGCTGGCTGCTGCTCTTGTGGCCCACCCTGGCCGCTTTGTGGATCGCGGCAGACGGCTGGCCGGGCTGGCATTTGCTGCTGGTGTTCACCCTGGGCACGGTGCTGATGCGCTCGGCCGGCTGCTGCGTCAACGATGTGGCGGACCGCGAGTTTGACAAGCATGTCAAACGCACAGCCAACCGCCCCGTCACCAGCGGTGCGCTCAGCGTCAAAGAGGCTTTGCTGCTGGGCGCTGGTTTGGCACTGCTGTCCTTCGGCCTGGTGCTCAGCACCAATGCGCCGACCATTTTGCTCAGCTTTGCCGCGCTGGCGGTGACCCTGCTCTACCCCTATGCCAAGCGGGTGGTCAATATGCCGCAGGCGGTCTTGGGCGTGGCCTTCAGCTTCGGCATTCCAATGGCCTTCTCAGCCGCCTTGGGTGGCACTGAGTGGAGCTGGGCCGCGGTGCAAGCCGCCGTGCCGCTATCGGCCTGGGGCCTGCTGCTGGCCAATTTGTTCTGGGTGCTGGCCTACGACACCGAGTACGCAATGGTGGACCGGGATGACGATATCCGCATCGGCATCAAGACCTCGGCGCTGACACTGGGCCGCTTTGACGTCATCGGCGTGATGGCCTTCTACGCCATCTACCTCGGCGCGTGGACAGCCCTGGGCCTGCGCTTCGGCCTCGGCCGCTATTTCCTGCTGGGCATCGCGGTGGCGGCGGCCCAAGTGCTCTGGCATTACACCCTGATCAAGGACCGCAGCCGCGAGGGCTGCTTCAAGGCCTTCCGCGAAAACCACTGGCTGGGCCTGGCGGTGTTTGCCGGCACGGTGCTGGACCTGGCGCTGCGGGGCTAAGCGCCCGCCAGCGCCTTCAAGCACTCACTCACTCGAAGGGGTAGCGCACGCCCAGCTGGCGGCGGATTTCGTCCATCCAGCCCAGCGTGGCCAAGCTGTCGGCATGGCTGATGTGCGGGCTTTCGATCAGGCCGGCGCGAATGCAGCGCTGCGCCTCTTCGATCTCGCCTTCAAAGCCATTGATGGCGGGCGGCAATTGCACGCGCAGCGGCGCGGCGTCACCCAACACCAGGGTCGCTTCGCTGGCACCCCAGAAGGGCGCGCTGATGCTGATCCGCCCGCGCTCACCGTAAATGTGCAGGGCGTTTTCGGCCTGGCTATCAAAGGCGCAGAGGAACTGCGAGCTCACACCACCCGGGAATTGCAGGGTGGCCGCCAGGCGTTGATCCACCCCGCTGGGGGCCAGCACGCCCTGGGCCTGGATGCTCAGGGGCTCGGGGCAATCGCCCAGGGCCTGCTGCATGACCCAGCGCGTCATGGTGAGGTTGTAAATACCGATGTCCAACAAGGCGCCGCCGGCCAAAGCCGGGGCAAAGCAGCGATTGCTTTCCTCGAAGGGAATTGCAAAGCAAAAACTCGACTGCATGGCGCGCACCGGCCCGATGCGCTGCGCCCGCAGCCACTCACCGACCTGAGCGTAAAGCGGCAAAAAGCGTGTCCACACCGCTTCCATCAAAAAGCACTGGCGCTGCTGCGCCAAGGCCACCAGGGCCTGGCCTTGCACCAGATTGGGCACCAGCGGCTTCTCGCACAGCACCGGTTTACCGGCGGCCAGGCTGGCCGCGATGAACTCGCCATGCTGGGCATGAGGGGTGGCGATGTAGACGCCGTCCACCGCGGGGTCGCGCAAGAAGGCGTCGAGCTCATTGCTAGCCCGCACAGGCTCGGTGTTTGGCGCTGACCATTGCTCGGCAAAAGCCTGGGCTTTGGCCAGATCACGCGCCCACACGGCGTGCAGGCATGAGCCCGGCAAGCCGGCCACCGCCTGCGCAAACGTGCCGGCAATGCGCCCAGGGCCGATCAAGCCCCAGCGAAAGCGGCTCATTCTTGCGCCTCCGGCCAGCAACGGGCGCAAGCGCAGCTGCCAGCGCGAATGCGCCAGCGGCGGCCGCCGCTGCACCCGCGCTGTTCAGCGCGGCGTCGGCTCAGCACAGGCTCAAGCCGCGGCTTTCAAAGCCGCCTTCAAGGCCTTGGCCTCGCTGCGCTTGGCCTTGGTGGCCGCGCGCTGATAAGCCTCTTCGGCCTTGGCACGCAGTTCCACGGCCTTGGCCAGTGCGGCCTGGTACTTTTCCACCGTGTAGGTGTTTTCGGTACCGATATAGACGCTGCGGCCATGCGGCGTGCTGCCAAAGCGCGGCAGCGACACAGCGAAGCTGCAGTCGCGCACCCGGCTGCTGGCGCGTTGCCGCACGATGGGGCCGGAAATACCAACCGGCAAACCACTGCCCTTGTTGCCGCTGGGACGGCGTTGCAGGCGTGACGGCGCCGGCAGCTTGGCAATTCGGCTCAGCAACTCTTTGGTCGCGAGAGCCAGGGCCGCCGCTGCGCCGCTGCCATCTTGCGAATGGTCAGAGAACAGCTTGGTACCGCCGTAACGCAGCTGCCAACCATGAGTCGATTGGTGGTCGATGCGCTGAATACATTGCGGCACAGCAAATTGCTGGCCACTGAAAATGACAATATCTCGAGTTTTCATGAGATTCCTCAACGTGTGATGAACCTCCCTGGGTGCTCACAGTTTAGGGCCAGCACCGGGCCTAACGCGCAAGCTACCCCCCCTATGTTTAGGTGAATGGCGTGCTAAATCAGGCACAAACAGCTCCATCACACGCAATTCCGCCCCGCCCCGACGAAATACAGAATTACGTGACCAGAGCATTTGTGCGGATGGCAAGCTGCCCGTGGCGGCCAGCCACTGGCGCTGCATCTGGCGGCGGGTGTGGCCGTGGCGGGCGATGCGCTTGGGGCTGAGTTCGCTGCGTTTGACGCGCGGGTCGGCATAAAGCAGATTGGCCAGCGGCTTGGAGCCCAGGCCCTTGAGCGCCCGCCAAGGCCCGGCCAGTGCGCTGGCGTGCAGGGATGAGCGCGCCCACACCAGCGCCTGCCCATCGACCCGCAGAATCACTTCGCGGACAAAAGTGCAGCCGTGGCGCGGCAAACCCAGGGCTTGCAACTCCGGCGCACGCAGCGGCGCCGTGCCTTGGCGCAGGATCTGGACTTCAAATTTCTGGCCTAACTGGGCCAGCCGACGGCTCAGTGAACCCGGCGCGCGCAACCAGTCGCGCAATGTGTCTCGACTCGCAATACCCATGTATCCAGCAATCTCAGGCGATCTCAGGCACCGAATTCGCGGCCCATCTCGCGGGCCCGCAGCTGCGCGGCCAGCACGGCGCGCTGCATGGCGGCGGCCACGCCGTCTTGCTCCAGGCTGCTGATGGCCGCATGGGTGGTGCCGCCTTTTGAGGTGACACGGCTGCGCAAGACGGCCGGGCTTTCGCTGGATTGCAGCGCCAGCTGGGCCGCGCCGGAGCAGGTCGCCAGGGCCAGCACGCGGCCTTGCTCGGCGCTCAAGCCCATCTCCACCGCTGCGGCCATCATGGCTTCGACGATGTAGAAGAAATAGGCCGGGCCAGAGCCCGAGAGCGCGGTCACCGCGTCCAGATCATCTTCTTGCTCGACCCAGAGCGTGCGGCCGGTGGGCGCCAAAACCTCTTCCACCAAGGCACGGTCCGCAGCAGACACCGCCGGGCGCGCATACAGGCCGGCAATGCCTTGGCCGATCAGCGCCGGCGTGTTGGGCATGCTGCGCACCACCCGCTCGGCGCCGCCGCTGAGGCGCACGATGGCCTCGCTGCGGATGCCGGCCATCACCGAGAGTTGCAGGGCCTGGCTCACCATGCCCGCACAAGGTGCGGCAGCCTCGGCGAAATACTGCGGCTTGACGGCCCAGACCAGCAGGTCCGCCGTGCTCAGGGCAGCGTCGGCCGCGGCGAAGACGCGCACGCCGAAGTTCTGGCGCAATTGCTCCCGCGTCGCCTCGAAAGGTTCGACCACCAGGATGGACTGCGGCGCACGGCCGGCGCGGATCAGCCCGCCGATGATGGCGCTGGCCATATTGCCGCCGCCGATGAATGCAATGCTGCTGCTCATGAATTGGGCTGGAAATGAGGGGGAGCGGGCAGTGTAAGACCTGCCCCAGGCTGGCGCTCAGTCGCTACCGTGTCGCTTCACTGTCGGGCAGCCTCTGGGCCATGGCCTTTGCTCTCCTCAGGCTTGGCCAGCCCCGCCTTGGCCTTCAGGTCAGCCACCAAAGTGGCCCTCAAGTCAGCATCGATCAAGGACCAAAACGGATTGCTGCGCAAGCGCGTCAGCGAACCGAGCGACAAATTGGTTGCCCCACTCTCCCCGCGCAGCAGCCAGGAACCGATGGCGGGCACGCCATGCCGGCCGCTGCCGGGCAAATAGCCGTAGATCGGGTCATTGGGCGGCCACAGCAGGGACACATGGCCCAGCGAGACTTGATCAAAAGGCCATTGCGGCGCGGGCTGCAGGGCCGCGCTGACGGGATCAGGGCTGGGCTCATTCGCCCCCGGTGCCCAGCGCTGCGCAGCCACGGCGGCGCTTTGCGGGTCCAGATTGCTGACGAGCTCCAGCGTGTAGCCGCGCGGGCTGGCCAATACACGGTCCAGCAGGGCTTGCGAGCTGGGGCTGACGATGCTGCGCAAATGCTGCTGGCGGTTGATATCGAACAGCACCAGGCGATGCTGGGCGCCGGGCAGGCGCGCGTACAAAGTGTCCAGCGCGCCGGTCGCACCAACGGTGGCGTCCACCACCGATTGGTAGGTGAGCACAGGCGGCATCTGCGCCAGCCGCCCGGCCGCGGCCGCTTCGCTCAACCCCTGCTGCAAAGCCTGGGTGGCGCGGAAGACCTGGCGCCCAGCATTGATGGGGAAGGAGTTGTATTTGTAGGGGTCGTATTCGGCCACCAGTTCCTGCCAGCGCGTTTTTTGCAGCAGCGGGATCGGCAGGTAATGCAGCACATCCACTACGTTAGACACCGCCGCCACCGGCGGCAGCTCAATGGCGGGCGCGGCCAGCAGCACCCGGTCCGGGCGGCGCAGCGCGGGGTCCTGCAAGGTATCCAGGCTGTGCAGCAGGGCCAGCGCGCCGCCGGTGGAAAAGCCGCCGAGGTAGAAGAGCTGATCCGGCCCGGCGCGCTTGGCCACATCGGCCGCGGCGATGCGCACAGCGGCGCGCCAGTCGCGCAAGTCCATGTCCAACATCATGGACGGCAAAGTGCCGTGGCCCGGAAGGCGCAGCAGCGTCACCGCCATGCCCTGGGCGCGCAAGGTCTCGGCCATGGCCTTCATGGCATAGGGCGAATCGGTCAGGCCGTGGATCAGCAAGGCCTGGCCGCGCGCCTGCTTGACGCTCAGGCGCATCGAGCGATTGAAGGGCGCACCCTCGGCCAAGCGACTGACCTGGCTTTTGGGATTGAAGCGGCTGTCGGCCCATTCGCCCCACTCCCCTCTTTCCGCGCTGTGCTCCTGCGCTTGCCAGGCGGCTTGGCGGGCTTTGAGTTCCTCGAACAACAAGCCCTCGCGCTGCAGATAGCCGTCAAAGTCCAGGCCGGCATGGGCCTCGGCGCGGAACTCCTGCGTCAGCCGCTCGGTATGCCAGGGCTGCAGCGCCGGCAGGGCCAGCACGGCATACATCGAAAAGCCCAGCACCAGCGCCAGCAAAAGCGCCAGCAAGAGCAAGAACAGCCGGAGCGGCCAACGGAGCAATGGATGAAGCTGCATGCGAAATATGGGAAAGCGGCGTCAGTGCAAAAACCAGATCAGCGCGGTGCCGCCGATGGCAATGAGGATATGGCCGAAGGCCACCGTGCTGGAGTATCCAATCACCGCCACCGGGCTTTCCGAGCGTTCTTGAATCGCCGCCAGGCCGGCCGTCATGGTTTGCGCGCCGGCCAGGGCGCCCAGCAACAGCAAGGGGTTCAGGCCCAGCACATAACGCCCCACCAACAGGCCCACAAACATCGGTGTCAAAGTTACCGCCATGCCGCCCAGAAACACTTGCAGGCCGATGGCGCGCACCGCATCCACAAACACCGGGCCGGCCTTGAGGCCGATCATGGCCACAAAGGCCGCCAGGCCAATCGACTTCATGAACTCCACCGCGCCCGGCGGAATATAGGCAAACAAGGGCCGGCGCGAATTGCGCCAGCCGATGGCCAGGCCCATCAACAAGACCGCCACGCTGCTACCCAGGGCGATGTGCAAGCCACCCAGCGGCAGGCTCAGGGCCATGCCGGCCAGGGCGCCCACAAAAATGGCCAGGCCCAGGGTGACGAAGTCGGTATTCAGCGTGGGGCGGGAGATATTGCCCACCAGGGCCGCCACCCGTTCCACCGCCGGCACCAGGCCGTGGATGGTGAGCAGGTCGCCGCGCTGAATCACCGTGCCCGGCGCCACCGGCAACTGCTCTTGGCCGCGCTGAATGGTCTTCAGAAACACACCGCGGATGATGGCTTCGTTGCTGCGCAAATCGGCCAGGCGGCGGCCGGCGATGTCGCGGCTATTCACTTCCACATCAAAGCTGGCTTGCTGCACATCGAGCAGTTCGCGGTCGAAGACCTCATCAGCGCGGCTCTCCACCACCCGCAGCAAGGCCTCGTGCGGGCCGAAGATGGCCAGCACATCGCCGGCCTGCAACACCGTGTCGGGCTGGGGCGTGAACAGCTCCGTGCCGCGCCGGATGCGCTCGATGAACAAGCGCTCGGGCGCCACCGCGCTTTCGGCTTGCGCCACTGTGCGGCCCACCAGGGGCTGGCTGGCATCGAGCAAATAGGCCCGCAACTCATACATGCGCCAGGCCGAGCTGATGCCGGGCTGGCTGCGCGCCATGCCCATTTCGGCTTCCAGCTTGATAGCCTCGGCCTTCATGTCCAGGCGCAAGATCCAGGGGCCGATATAGCTGCAAAAGAAGATCACGCCGAAGGTGCCGAAGATGTAGGTGAGCGCATCGGCCACCGGAATCTGCGAGATCAGGCGCGACTTCTCTTCATCGCTGATGGGCAGGCTGCGGATCGCCTCGCTGGCGGTGCCGATCACCGGTGACTCGGTCAAGGAGCCCGACATCATGCCGGCCGCATAACCCATCTCCAGATTCAGCAGCTTGGCCACGGCCACCGCCGTCAGCAAGCCGGTCAGCGGAATCAGCAGGCCCAGGGCCGCCCAGCGCCAGCCGCCGTCCTGAATGCCGCGGATAAAGCCCGGCCCGGCCGAATAGCCGATGCCAAACATGAAGAGCAGAAACAGCAGCTGTTTGGCCGTGTCGGCCACCGGCACATGGAAGAAGTAGCCGATCAAAAGGCCGGCAATCAGCGAGCCGGTGACGGGGCCGAAGCCCACGCCCTTGAACTTGAACTGGCCTATCCAGTAGCCCAAGCCGATGGCCAGAAAAACCGCCAGCTCGGGATGCTGGGTCAAGTAGGGAGTGAGCCAGTTCATGGGCGCCTCGCGCAGTCAGGATGGGCGCAAAGCTAACCCAAATCCTGACCGGCGACCATCCCCAAAGACATGGCTCACAAGGGGCGAAGGAAGGCGCTCAGGCGGCGAGCAAGCTCTTTCCGCTCAAGACCTCCAGCACCTTGGTCTGCTCCTTCAGCTGCGCGCTGACGGCGACCAGCTCGCGGCGCATGGTGCCGATCTCATCGTCACCCAGCTTTTTGACCAGCCCGGCCAGCTGCTCCAGCACCTCAGCCTGGCGATCACCCGCCGAGCGAATCGCGCCGGCGATTTGCGCGAAGGCCGGTTCCAGATCATTGGCCGAGCTGTCACCCGTGCTGGCCACCGCCTCCACCCGCCCTTGCAACTGGTCGAGCCGCGCCAGCAGTTCGTAGCGGATGGTGTTGAAAGCAGCCTCGAAGCGCTGCTGGCTGTCCTGGCTGCGGGCGATCTCGGCCGCAATGCTTTTGGCCGCGTTGTCGTTGGCAGTGCGGCACTCTTGCAGCAGCGATTGCAGCTGCGCCGAGGCGTCCACCAGGCCTTGCATTTGCGACCAGCTGCCGGCCGGGCCCAAGCCTAAACAATGGCGCAGCCACAGCGAGAGGCGGGCCGTCCAGGGCAGCGGCGCGGCGGCTACGGCCACCACAGGGGCAAGTGCTGCCACGCTGGTAGCGGGTTCTGCTGCCGGCCCTGATGCAGGCGCGGCCGATTCAGCGGGCTGAACCTGCTGCGCTTGCTGACGCAGCTGCAACTCCGCCTCAAAGCGGGCAAAGAAGTCACCAATGATTTTGTTGGCGGCGGCATCCACCACGCGCGAGCCGATCTGCGCCAGCTTGCCGCCGATCTGCACCTCAGCGCAGTAGTCGAGCCGGCAGCGGTGCTCGTCCAGCGGCGTGAGCTTGACTTCGGCGCGGCCTTTGCCAAAGCCGGCCACGCCGCCCTGGCCTTCGAAGCGCATGGCATAGGACTGGGGTGCTTGCACATCTTCCATGGTCAGCTGACCCTTGAAGCGCGCCCGCACCGGGCCCACGGCGGCCATCACCACCACTTGCAGCTGTTCAGTCTGAACCTGGTTCTCGCCCTGGCCTTCACCCTCAGCTTCGCTGACGCTCACGCGTTGCAGCGATTCGCAGCCCGGGATGCAGGCCTGCAGCATGGCGTCATCATTCAGCGCCGCCCAGGCTAGCGCTTGCGAGCAAGGCAGCTCGCGTTGATTTTCGATGCGCATGGCTCAGGCCTCCAGCGGCGCCACAGGCACGGCCGCATGGCCATGTTTGGCGGCCAGCACAGCGTGCCAGCTGCGCCAGTCGCGGCCCGGGTGGACCTCGCCGCAGCTGCCGCAGGTGCGCTCGGCCTCGGCGCTGGCGTAATACTTTTGATACAGCGGCGGCAGGTCGCCCACAATGCTTTGCAGCTGCACCTCGTGGCGCTGAATCAGGCCGCCGCAATGGGCGCAGTACCACTGGAAGGCGTCTTGCACACCCTCGGCGCGCTGGCGCTCAATCACCGTGCACAAGCTGCCCGGCTCGGGGCGCTGGGGCGAGTGCTGCACATGGGCGGGCAGCAAGAAGATGTCGCCCTCGCGCAGGTCCACCCGCTCGAACTGGCCGCGGTCCCACAGAATCAGATGGGCATTGCCCTTGAGCTGGTGGAAGAACTCCTCATGCGGATCATCATGAAAGTCGGTGCGGTGATTCGGGCCACCGACCACCGTGCAGATGAAGTCGGCGTTCTGCCAGATCTGCTGATTGCCCACCGGCGGCTTGAGCTCGGCGGCGTGATCGGCAATCCACTGGGCAAAGTTGAGGGGGCGTCCGTAACTCAGCATGATGTTGTTCCTTCGCAAGGGCTGGGATTGTGGTTGATAAGATGCGCCCGCCCATGACCAAGAATTCGAGCGCACCGAAAGAAGATTTGTTGCCGTTGCCTGTGCCCTTGCCACTCGCGCGCAAGCCACACACCCGGCCGGTCAATGTGTCTTTGAAGCAGCTGCGGGGCTTTGCCGCCGTGGCGCTGGAAGGCAGCTTCACCCGCGCCGCGCAGCAGCTGTTTTTGAGCCAGTCGGCCCTGTCCTCGCTGATTCGCGGCCTGGAGTCCGAGCTGGGCCTGCGCCTGCTGGACCGCACGACGCGCCGACTTGAGCTGACCGAAGCCGGCCGCGAGCTGGTGCCGGCGGTGGAGCGCTTGCTGGCCGACCTGGACCGCGTGGCCGGCGACCTGCGGGATGTGGCCGAGCGCAAGCGTGGCCATGTGCGCCTGGGCACCACCCCGCTGCTGGCCACCAGCCTGATGCCGGAGCTGCTGCGCAGCTTTGTCGAGGCCTACCCCGAGATTGAGCTGAGCCTCTTCGACGCCAGCGCCGATCAGCTGCTGGCCAAGATGCGCAAGGGTGAGCTGGACCTGGCGCTGGCGACCTTTGACGTGAGCGAACCCGATATCAGCGCCGAGCCCCTGCTGCACGACGCCATGGTGGCCATCTGCACCGCCAACCACGCGCTGGCGCAGGCCAAGGCCTTGCGCTGGGAAGATCTGCTCGACCAGCCCCTGCTGCTGCTGCGCGAAGGCAGCGGCCTGCGCGCCCTGGTGGAGCGCCACTTCGCGCCCCTGGGCGGCTGCCCCAAGCCGGCGCTGGAGGTGACGCATATCGCCACCGCCATGGCCATGGCCGCCGCGGGCCTGGGCGTGGCCATCCTGCCGTCCTACGCGCTCAAGGTCTCGGCCCTGGCCAATCTGGTGGGCGTGCCGCTGACCGAGCCGGCCGTGGTGCGTGAGGTCTCGCTGGCGCATCTGCAGCAGCGCTCCCTCTCGCCCGCCGCACTCGGCATGGCCGAGCATCTGCGCCAACATCTGGCCGTGGCTCAGGCAAGGCATCGCGCACAGTCTCCGGAGACTAAACGCTCAAGACGGCGCGGCGCGCCATGATGCTGCGCAGCACACTGTAGGGCGTGACCAGGGAGGTTTTGGGGTTGTCTGGCGAGGCGGTGTTGCGCAGCGTCAGATGCAAATCGCCCACGGCGCCCTGCGCCTCGATCTCATGCACATTGCCCTTGATCGTCGGGTCGGCCACCAACTCCACCGAGGTCTCGTCCAGCCCCAAGGTGCACAGGGCCAGGGTGGCGGCCACATTGGCGTTCTTGGGGTAGGTGCGCGCGGCGTCACGCGCCGTACCACGGAAGAAGACCACCGGCTCGGTGATGCTGGCCAGATCCAGCAATTGCTCGGCCGGTGTATCGCGCCAGGCCAGCGGCGGCTTGCGCGAGCGCAGGCAGACGTGGCTCAAGCCCGCCAGCTTGGCGGCTTGCAGATAGTCCAAACCGGCCAAGGCGCCCGAGGGCAGCAGCAGTTGGCGGCCGGAGTCGCGCGCGGCCTGCTCCAAGCCTTGCAGCAAGTCAGCGTCAGACAGCACGCCCACCGAGACCAGCAGCAAATCATGCCCAGCGCGCAGCACGGCCGGGCCGTAGGCCTTGACGGCGCCGTGGCCGGCAGCCTCCACCACCAGGTCGGGCTGAAGGGCCAGCAGCGCGTCCAACTGCGTCAGCACCGGCACGCCCAGGCCCTTGCCTTCGCTGGCGTGTTGGCATAGCGCGCCCACCAGTTGCACACCTTCGGCGCTGCGCGCAATCAGCTCACGCGCGATGACGCGGCCAATTGCGCCCAGGCCGATCAAGGCCACCCGAAGGGGCTGGCCATCCATGTGCTTAGTCGTCATGTTTCATCTCCAATGCTTGTTGCACCACCCGGGCGGCGAGCACGCCGGCCAGATGGGCGCGATAGTCGGCCTCGCCATGCACGTCGCTGGACATCAGCGCCTCGTCCACGCTGAGGCCGCGCAGGGCTTGCGGGCTGAACTCTCGGTTCAGCGCCTGCTCGAATTCGGGGAGGCGCAGCACGCCGTTGGCGCTGCCGGTCAGGGCCACGCGCACCGAGCCGTCATCCCACTGCGCCACCGCCACGCCCACCAGGGCAAAGCGCGAGGCGGCCTGCTCAAACTTGGCGTAAGCAAAGCGGCGCGGCCGGCGCAGCTGCACCCGGCACAGCAGCTCATCGGGCTCCAGCGCGGTGCCGAAGAAGCCGGTGAAGAAGTCGTCCGCGGCGATTTCCCGCCGGTCCGTCACCAACGTGGCATTCAGCGCCAGCATGCCGGCGGGCCAGCAGGCCGCGGGGTCGGCATTGGCCAGGGAACCGCCCAAGGTGCCTTGGCTGCGCACTTGTTCGTCCGCGATATGGCTGGCCAAGTGGGCCAGGCCGGGGGCGAACTGCTTCAACAGCTCATGGCGAGCCAGGCTGGCATGGCTTTGCATGGCGCCCAACACCAGCTCACCGCGACCCGGCGCGCTACAGCCGCGCAGGGCGGCCACGTCTTGCAAATCAATCAGGCGCTCGGTCGACATCAGGCCCAGCTTCATCGCGCCGAGCAGGCTTTGCCCCCCGGCCAGCAGCTTGCTGTCCACCCCATCACTCAGCCAGGCTTGCACCTGCTCAACGGAGGCCGCGCGGCAGTATTCAAAGTCCTGCATCGCCGCCCTCCAGCCATTCGCAGATCGCCGCCACGATGCCTTCGTAACCGGTGCAGCGGCAGATATTGCCGGCCAGGGCGCGGCGCACCGCGTCCGGCTCGGGCGGCACGCCCTCGGCCTTCATGGCGCTGGCGCGCATCAACATGCCCGGCGTGCAGAAGCCGCATTGCAAAGCATGGTGACGCGAGAACGCCAGTTGCAACGCGTGCCATTCACCCGGTGCGGCCATGCCTTCGATGGTTTGCACCTCGGCCCCTTGGGCTTGCACAGCCAGCACATTGCAGCTCTTCACTGCGCGGCCATTGAGCAAGACCGTGCAGGCCCCGCATTGCGCGGTGTCGCAACCCTGATGGGTGCCGGTCAGGCCCAAGGGCCCACGCAGCGCTTCCATCAGCAAGGTCGCATTGCGCAGCGGCTGGATCAGGCAGGTCTGCCCGTTGACACGCAGCTCCATGATGCTCAGCCCAGCTTCAGGCCGCTCAGGGCGAACTGTTCGCGGATCAGGGCTTTCTCGGCCTCGGTCAGCTGCAGCAAGGGGCGGCGCACTTGGCCACCGGCCTGGCCCAGCAGTTCCAGCCAGTATTTGCTGTGTGCTTGCGGCTTGCCCTTGGGCTTGCTGGCCTTGAAGGCTTGGCGGGCGGGCTCCAGGCTGTCGCGCACCACGCGGGCTTCGGCGAACTTGCCTTCAAACGCCAGGCGGGTGTATTCGTTGATGCGCTGATCCACTGCGGTCTGCAGCAGCAGCGGAGGCGTGGAGCACAGATACAGGCGCCAGCCCAACTCTTCGATATTGTCCAGCCACTCTTCTTCAGACGCGGTGCTGACCTGGATCTTGTCACCGACCAAACGGCTCAACTCGACGTACATCTCGCGCGGCACGCTGTACTTGATGGCGACGATATTGGGCAGCTCGGCGATGCGGGCGCAGAGCTCGGGGCTCATCAGATAGCCGCAGTCCGGGTGGTTCCACATGGCGATGCCGATGTCGAGCTGTTCGCTGATGTAGCGGTAGTACTCGTAAATCGTCTCGTCCGTGTCGGCACCGAAGTGCAGCACCGGGCTGTGCACCACGATCCAGTCAGCGCCGCAGTCTTGCGCATGACGGCCGAGTTCCAGCACCGTGTCCAGATTGGTGTCCGAGCAAGACATCACCGTGCGCGAACCATGCGCTTTGGCCACTTCAGCGGCCAGGGTGAAGCTGCGCTTGCGCTCCTCCAGCGACATCGAGAAGAACTCACCCTGCTTGCCGCTGACGAACAAGCCGCCCAGCTTGAGCGTGCCAGTCCAGTGCGCCACATTGGCGCGGAAGGCGGCTTCGTCCATCGAGCCATCGGCCTTGAACGGCGTCAGCATGGCGGCCCAAACGCCGGTGAAATGGGCCTTGGCATAGGCCTTGGCGTCTTGTTTGCTGTAGTCCATCTTGGTTTCCTTCAACTTGTCATTCAGTGAAATCAGACCGCGCCGACCCGGCGCATGGCACGCCACAGATTGGCGGCACTCAGGGGAAAGTCGAGTTGCTGCACGCCCAGCGGGCGCAAGGCATCGTGTGCGGCGTTCAAAAGCGCGGCGGGCAGGCCGATGCAGCCGGCCTCGCCCACGCCCTTGGCGCCAAGTTCATTGGCAGCACTGCGGGTGGGCAGGCTTTCCAGCGTGACCGTGGGCATGTCCTCGGCACGCGGCAGGGCGTAGTCCATCAGCGAGCCGGTCAGCAGCTGGCCGTTGTCGTCGTAAACCAAGCGCTCCATCAGCGCTTGACCCAGGCCTTGGGCCAGGCCGCCGATCAGCTGGCCATGCACCATCTCGGGCGAGACCAACACGCCGGCGTCGTCCACCCAGACCAGCTCGGTGAGTTTGCTGATGCCGGTGGCGCGTTCGATCTTCATTTCCACCATCACACAGCCGGAGGCCCAGGCTTCTTCGGCGGTTTGATGGAAGAGCTCCACCGTGCAGGGCAAGGCCGCCCCTTCTTGCAAGCGCTGCTGCAAAGCCTGCGCGGCCTTGAGCACGGCCGAGCCACCGATAGCGGTGCTGCGGCTGGCCAGGGCGCCGATGCCGGGCGGGCAAAGCGCCGTATCGCCATGACGCACTTCAATGTGATGCGTGGGGCAGCCCAAGGCCTGCGCGAGGATGAGGGCGTAGGCGGTTTCGCGCCCCTGGCCTTGGGCGGTGGCGCCGGTGGCCAGCAGGTAGCGGCCATCGGCCAAGGCCGTCAGGCGGGCGCTTTCGCCGCCTTGGCCGCAGGGCTCCACATAGAGGCCGATGCCGATGCCGGTGAGAAATTCATCCTCCGGCTTGCTGCGGCTCGCCTGCTGCGCAGCGCGGCGGGCCTCGTAATCAAACAGACACGCGGCGCGTTGCAAGAGCGCCGGCAGATCGCAGCGGTCCAGCCACACCTCGCTGGCCAGGCGGCGCGGCAACTCGGCGGCCGACCAAACATTGGCCAGGCGCAGGGCCAGGGGATCCATGCCGCGCTCATGTGCGGCAGCGTCCACCAGGCGTTCCATCAAGATGCAAGCCTCGGGGCGGCCGGCACCGCGGTAGATGCCCACAGCGGCGGCATGGCTCAGGCGGCCTTCGCCCTGCACCTGCCAGTGGTCCATGCGGTAGGGGCCAGGCAGGATGCGGCAGGTATTGCGCAGCGGCGCGGCGGCGCTGAAAGGCAGCCAATGGCCCAACGCGAATTGCAGCTGCGCGTCCAGGGCCTGCATCTGGCCTTGGGGGTCCACCCACAAGCGGCCCTGCAGGCGCGAGGCGCGGCCATGGGTGCCGGCCAGCAAGTCCTCGCCCCGCGAGGCCAGCCAGCGCAGCGGGCGCTGCACGCGGCGCGCGGCAAGAGCCAGCATCAGGTCTTCGGCAAAGACCGAGGCCTTGCCGCCGAAGGCGCCGCCCACATCGGTGGCGATCACCTGCACTTGCTCGGGGCGCAAGCCCAGGGCCAGGGCAATGTCTTCCCGCGCGCGGCTGGGCGTTTGGGTGGATAAGTGGGCTTTGAGGCTTTGCTGCGCCTCGTTCCACTGCATCAGCGCCGCGCGGGGCTCCAGCGGCGAGGCGGCCACGCGGGGCAGCTCGACGGCCGCCTCGGCGGTGCAGGCATCCAGCGGCAGCGCGCCCACTTTGATGTCGCTACGCAAGGCAAGGTTGCCCGGCACGGCGGTGTACAGCGCGTCGGCGTTGACGTCGAAGTCCGCCGTGGGGCTCAGGTCTTGATAGTCAATCCACACCAGCTCGGCGGCCGCCTGCGCTTCATGCAGGGTTTCGGCCAGCACCAGAGCCACCGGCGCACCCACGGCCAGCACGCGGTCGCTGGGCACGAGGTCGGCCTGGGGCAACTGCATCCCGGGCAGCAAGCCATTCACCCGGGGCTGCTTGAGCCCGGCGAAGTCCGCCGGCCCCAGCACGACCAGCACACCGGGCTGGGCTTGTGCGTCAGCCAACTGCAGCTCGGCAATGCGGGCATGGGCGTAAGGGCTGCGCACAAACACGGCATGCGCCAAGCCGGGCACCGCCTGGTTCGCCACAAAGCGGCCTTGACCGCGCAGCAGCCGAGCGTCTTCGCTGCGCAGCAGATTGGGCTGCGGCTGGCCGGGGAGAGTGTGTGAATTGCTTGCCATGGGGGCCATTGGACCCAGGACTTCAATGCGGCGCAAACGCATTATTCGAATGAATTATGCGACTTACTCAATGAATCAATGACTCTGCTCTGGCGCGCTTGCTTGGAGCGACAGGCATCACCCATGCGCCATGCGGCGCATGCCACGGGCTCGGCGCGTCACCGGCAGGTCACCTTGCCACCGAACAATGGCGCCCAAACGCAGACGGTTCTGCGGACAAGACAAGGACTGCATCGAATGAAAACGACGCCATTGACTTTGCGCACCCTGGCCGCCGCGGCCACCCTGGCTTGTGGCTTGACGGCTTTGCCGGCCATGGCCGACACCAACAGCCTGATCGGCTGGGCCATCATGCCCGCCAACACCTTTGCCGAAGGCCCGACCACCGGCCAATTCGCCTCCGGCGCCGGCGGCAACCCCCTGCCCCTGATCGACAAGCAATCGGTGCAAGGCTTCTCCGCCGTCTTGAACGGCCCGGTGGCCGGCACCTATCTGTTCATGCCCGATAACGGCTTTGGCACCCAAGGCAACTCGGCCGATGCCTTGCTGCGCATGTACGCCCTGCGGCCCGACTTCAAGACGGTGAACGGCGGCAGCGGCACCATCTCAGCGGTGGACTACAACAGCGGCGCCCAGCTGGCCGGCTTCACCAAGCCCAGCCAAATCACCCTGGCCGATCCGGACCGCAAGCTCGGCTTCAAGATCCAGGCCGACTACAGCAATTACTACAACAACGCCGCCAATCCGGCGGTGGACGCCCGTATCCGCGCAGGCCGCTTGCTGACCGGCGCCGACTTCGACATCGAATCGGTGCGCAAGGACAAGAACGGCAATCTGTGGTTCGGCGAAGAGTTCGGCCCCTTCCTGGTGAAGACCGATGCCAGCGGCAAGGTCTTGCGCAGCGAAGTCGGCATGGACGGTGTGAAGGCGCCGCAAAACCCGTATCTGAACGGCGGCACGCCCACGCTGGGCAGCTCACGCGGCTTTGAGGGCATGGCCATCAATCCCAACGGCGACAAGCTCTACACCTTGCTGGAAGGCACTGTCACCGGCGACGCGCCGAACACCCTGCGCATCAACGCCTTCAGCGTGGACCAAGAGGCCTATACCGGCGAGCGCTGGAAGTACAAGCTCGACGTGGCCGGCACCAATATCGGCGACATGACCGCGCTGAACGATCATGAGTTCATCATCATCGAGCGCAATAACGCCACCGCCACCGGCGGCGGCACACCGTTCAAGAAGATCTTCCGCATCGACCTGAACAAGCTGGACGCCGATGGCTATGTCAGCAAGTCCGAGGTGGTGGACTTGATGAATATCGCCGACCCGCATGATCTGAATGGTGACGGCAAGACCAGCTTCACCTTCCCCTACGTGACCATCGAAAGCGTGCTGGTACTCAACGCCAACACCTTGCTGGTCGCCAATGACAACAACTACCCCGGCACCGGTGGCCGCGATGCGGGCTCGGACAATACCGAGTTCCTGATGATCCATCTGGCCAACCCCGTGCCCGAGCCAAGCAGCTACGCCTTGCTGCTGTCGGGCCTGGGCGTGCTGGCCGCTGCGGCACGCCGTCGTCGCCAAGGCTGAATCGCCCTACCCCTCCACGCTGTGAGTGAGCCGGCCTGAGCCGCCGGCTGCCTCAAGCGCCCTTGCGCCCGCACAGGCAGCTGTTCGGGCGCTGTCGTTTCTGGCCCTCACGCAGGCAGCCACAGTGCGGCGCCGCTGAGATTGGCCGCCGGGCCCAAGCCGGTGAATTCGCATCGGCGCCACACTCTCATAAATTTGGATGCACACAAAGTCACATGTATACATAGAATTTCTTATCAATACACAAGGAGAAGCCGTGCAAAGTCCCTCCACTCAAGGTGTCGTCCAGCGGGCCGCCTGCTTTTCCGCCTGCCTTTCCGCATGCCTGGCTGCCCTGTGCAGCAGCCCCGCCATCGGCCAGACAGCGGCCAACGCCGCCGGCACCAGTGCGGTGACGGTCTACGGCTTTCTGAAGGTCAACGTCGAGCAGGTCGGCGCCAGCGGCATGAGCGGGCCGTTGCGGCGCTTGTCCAATAACCAGTCGGTGCTGGGCTTTCGTGCCGTGGAGGCGCTAGGCGATGGTTTGCAAGCCTGGGCGCAGATTGAAAGCAATGTGAAAGTCGACACCGGCGATGGCCCCTGGGGCGGCCGCAACACCGGCATCGGCCTGCGCGGCTCGGCGGGCGAGGTCTTGCTGGGCCAGTGGGAAACACCGCTGCGCTTTGTGTCGGTCTACGCCATCGACCCCTTCACCGCCAGCATCTTTGCCTCCAACAGCATTCTGGGCAACGGCTTCACCACCGCCGCCAACGGCGTCACGCCGGCCTCCTTCGACCGCCGCCAGCCCAATCTGATTCAATGGTCCAGCCCGGTGCTGCAAGGTGTGTCGGCCCGCATTGCCTACGCCGTGCCAGAAGAAAAGACCGCCAACACCTCGCCCGATCTGCTGTCAACGCTGCTGAGCTACCAGGCCGGCCCGCTCTACCTGGCCTGGGGCCATGAGCGCCACCGCGACTATCTGCGCGCTGGCAGCCTAGACACCGCAGACCGCCTGGCCGGGGCTTACAGCTTTGGCCCCACACGCTTGCGCGCCACCTGGGAACAGCTGCGCTACCAGCCCGGCCCCGGCACCCAACTCAAACGCAATGCCTGGCAAGTGGCGGTGACGCATGACATCGGCATTGGCCAGCTGCGCGCCAGCTGGGTGCAGGGCGAGGCCTCCACCGGCAATGCCAGCCAGGGCATTGGCAGCATCGGCGCACCGGGCACCGACAGCGCCGCGCATCAGATCGCCCTGGGCTATGGCCACACGCTATCGGCTCGCACCGAGTTGTGGGGCGGCTGGACGCGCCTGAGCAACGGCGCCAACAGCAGCTACAACCTCTCGGCCAACGGCATCCCCAACCTCAAGCCCGGCCAAGATCCCTATGCCTGGGGACTAGGCATGACGCATAAGTTCTAAACGAAGCGCGGCAGGCCTGAAGAGGCCTTCTTCAGGCGAGGCTCAAGCCGAAGTTCAGGCCTGCGACTTGGCGCGTGCAGCCGGCTTGGCCGTAGCGCCGGCAGGCGCTTTGGCGACCTTCTTGACTGCGGCCTTGGCTGCGGGCTGGGCCTTGGCGGCTGGCGTGCGTGGTTTCGCGGGCGCCTTGCTCGCCGCTTTAGTTGCCGGCGTGCTGGGCGCCTTCGCAGCCGGCGCGGCCTTGGCGCCGGCTTGCTGCGTTTTAAGCAGGTCCAGCACATTGATGCTCAGCCGCGCCGTGTGGTTGCGCATGGCCTCGTAGGAGGCTTCCGCGTCCGAGGCCAGGATGGCTTTCAGAATCGCCTGATGCTCGTCATTGGACACCGGCAAGCGTCGCTCCACATGAGTCTGCGCCGCGCGGAAGGGCGCCAGCCGCTCGCGCAGATTGCTCAACATGCCGGCCAGGCTGCGGTTTTGCGCGCCAGCACAAATCAATTGATGGAACTGGTGGTTGAGCTGCAAATAGCCTGCCTCGTCACCGCGCGCCACGCAGTCCTCGCTCTGCTGCTGCACCATTTGCAGCTGCTTTTTCTGCACCGCGCTCATGCGCTCGGCGCTGATGCGGCAGCACAGCGCGTCCAGCTCCACCATGGCCTCCAGCATGTCGGACAAATCATCCAGCCCGATGCTGCGGACGATGCCGCCCTTGCGCGGCTGCAGGTCAATCAGCCCGCGTGCATGCAGCTCGCGCAAGGCCTCGCGGATGGGCGTGCGTGAGACCTGGAAGCGTTCGGCCAGCACCAGCTCCTCCAGCTTCAAGCCAGGCGCGAGCCGGCCACTGACGATGTCTTCGGTGAGGCTGCGGCAGATGGCGGAAGAAGCATTACCCATGACTGGTCCAGACGGGAGTGTTGGCGCGGTGGATTCTAGCGAAGGCGGCGATGCGGCACATCGCCTCAACACCTTTGCATACTTATTCTATTTCATGTATACATACGACATTGCAGAAATTCATCTGCAAATATCGTCGCTTCCTTCAACCTCTTGCGCAAACTTTGGAGTTCCCCATGGCAGGCAAACTGCGTCATATCGCCATTTCCGTTCCTGATCCCTGGGCCGTGGCCCCTTTCTACGAACAATCCTTCGGCATGAAGAAGGTCGGCGAGACCGACTCTTCGCTCGCCCGCGGCGTCTACCTGAGCGATGGCGTGATGTGCCTGGCCTTGCTCAACTTCAAGAACGACGCCCACGCCGGCCCGCTGGGCCGCGAGCATGTGGGTCTGCACCACATCGGCTTCTGGGTCGACGACATCGCCGAATCCCGCAAGGACTGCGAAGCCGCAGGCGGCAAATACTTCCTCGGCGAAGTGCCGGTCAAAGGCAATAGCTTTTACGAGGTCAAGTACTTCGACCCCAACGGCGTCATGATCGACATGACCGACCGCGGCTGGGGCGGCGCCGCCAAAGACGTGGTCGGCGTCAGCGAAGCCCCGGCTCTGCGCCACCCTGACCTGAAGGCAAACCGCGAGGGGCTCTGAAGCGGGAAGGTGAGTAAGCAAGCAGCGCAGCGAGACGCAACCCTGCTGCGCTGCTGCAAGTCAAAAGCACATCCAGCAGGCGGCCGGACTGCAAAGGAGGCAAATCTCGCGGGAAAGCCCTAGGCCGAATTTCCCCGCGCGCCGGGCTTTCAGCTAGCCGAACTGGCAACATGGGGCACCCCACTTGGCAGCCTCCACCGCCTTCGGCGGAAATTGAATAATGCATGAAACAACAGTCAATCAAGCGGTTCCTGCTTGCAAAGCAAATACTTGCCGCATGCCATTTGAGCGGGCTTAGCCAGCATGTGGTTGCTATAGGTGGCGTCGCTTGTCGCCACAGAACACGTTAGATTCTTCTATGCACGCCGATCTTCCAACTCAAGCTCTTGCTGCCGTTGCCACGCTGGTCGCCGCACTGATAGCTGGCGCCATCGCCTTCGTAAATCTCACCTTGACCAAAGAGCTCAAGACCTCAGAGTTTCGGCAAGCATGGATAGATGCTCTTCGTGAGGACTTGGCCAAATTCTTGGGCGCTGCACGTGCATTCGCTAGGGCGGTTGAAGTCGTTCACACGTTCGGGCCCGAATACAGAGATAAGGTTCCACTTCTCATTGGCGACGAGAAGATTGGAGAGTTGCGCTACCAAGCGGCCGAAACGCTGAGCAGGATTAAGCTGCGTCTAAATCCAGAGGAGCCTGAGCACGAAGAACTGCTTCGACTTCTGGTCAAGGCGGTGAGAATTCAGAATGAAGCTCTCGCCAGCGGAGGGGGCGTGGCAGATGCACTTGCCGCCATCGAAGCGGCCAACGAATACGCGCGACCTGTTCTTAAGAAAGAATGGAAACGAGTCAAGCAGGGAGAGCTTCCCTTCCGCATTGCCCGCAACTGGCTTGCGCCACTCATCTTCCTCGTTTCAATCGCGTTTCTAGCCTTCATGTGGAAGGGCGCATTCAGAATCTAACCCTTCCGTCAAGGGGACTGGCCTGCGGCCAACCCCTTACGTCGAACGTTAGGCCTCAAGGGGGCACGAATTTTGGCAACCAGCACCACAAACTGGCTCGAGATCGTAACGGCAGTGAGTACTGCTCTAGCAGCGATCTTTGCAGCGGTCAGCGCTTGGATCTCAAAGCAGAGCGTGAAGGCTGCCAAGGACTCAGTTGAAGAGGCCCGGCTAGCCCGCAAGGGCGAACTGGCACCAAGACTGATTCTTGAAAGAGACTTCCTAGATTTTCAGTTTTTTTGGCCTCACCCCGACTCGGTGAATGGCGAGCCGATGTTTCTCGCGCGGCGACACTGGAAAGACAGTGACCCAAAGCCACCGACCTTCATTCTGGAGAACTTCGGACAGAGTCCCGCTGTAGAGCTCTCAATCGAATGGGAGTTAGACGATACGAGCGCCGACTACACGCTGACTCCGGGGCTCGGAGAACTTGGCTTGAGCGTGTCCGAGCATGCCTTAAATGAAGGCGTCAGGGTAGCTACGTTCATGTTTAGGCAAGCCGGTTCTTCCGGTGCATTCACTGGTCTTCCCTTGTACAGAAAATGGACGACAGACGTTCCAAGTTGTTCGCCTGGGCAGCGTAGGTCCATCGAATTCCCAACCCACATCCTCAACTTACTCTTCCTTCGCGGCCTTCAAAATGGGGCAACTGTCGGAAAGCAGCTGACATTGGTGGCAAAGATAAGTTGTCATGCCATGGATGGAACGCAGTACACGGGACAGTTTCGATGGCAGGCTATGCCCTTCTACTACGGCCAGACAAATCCGGTACTTGTATACGGGCACTTCCAGGAGCTTCCAACCTATCCCAAGCCTGTAGGTCCGCGAGTTGCATAAGCGATTGAGGCCTAACAACTCGCTCAACCGGACCCGCTAGGGCAGGCGCCTCCGCGGGCCGGTTAGCTCGAACGTTCGCCACCTTTAAGTACTCGAGCCAAATGAAGCCGATCCATCTGCAACCGATCCTCTGTCTTGCTGTGGCGGCCCTTGCCGGATGCCAGGCAACGCCACCTGTGAGTCCTGTGGGGTATGACCTTGTCTATCCGTTCTACGCTTCGAGAGAGGATGCTCGGGCGGTTGCGGCAGGTCAATTCGGCGCAGTGCCGGTAGCGATGCCGGTTGAATCCGACATTGAGTTGGTAGGGTCTGTTCCCTGCAAGTCAGATATCGCGGAGGTGCGGTCGCGCGCTGGGCGGACAGGCTGGATTCCAATTGACGCTCTCCCGCGCAGACTTCAGGTCCTGCCCGCTTGCGCCACCGAGACGGCTCACCAGCCGCTGCTGGAGTCGACTCGTTTCGCCAAGCCGCCGCTATCGTCTCATCCTCAACCGTAGTCCGGATGAAAACGTCAGCCACCGCCGGTTACTCTGGCACGCCGCTCTTCAAAAAGCTCGGCATCAAAGAGGCCCATCGGGTGCTGCCGCTCGGTGCACCGACGGAGTACGAAGCCCTGTTGGCACCACTGCCGCCAGGCGTGGTGTTTGTGGCTCAGGCTGATTCAACCGTCGATATCGCCCACGCCTTTGTGACCCAAAGAGAAGACCTTGCCAAGGTGCTGAGCCTCTTGCGCAAGTCGCTGAAGCCCGATGCGGCGCTATGGATTTCTTGGCCGAAGAAATCAGCCAAAGTTCCAACCACCATCACAGAAGACACCATCCGCGAGCTGGCCTTGCCGCTGGGTTTTGTCGATATCAAAGTCTGCGCCGTCACGGAAGTCTGGTCGGGGTTGAAGTTGGTGCTTCGCAAGGAGCTTCGCTGAGCAGTCAGCCCAAGCCAGGAGTCGATGCCTCAGCATTCAAGCTCAAGGCTGCGCACCCAAAAGCTCGTTAAGCTCCGCCTTCAGTCCACGATGCTTGCAACCCAGCCCTGACGGTGAACGCAATGACGACGACACCCACGAACCCACAGCCCAACCTGGCTATGCGCATCCTCCGCTCACCGCCAGCGAGTGTTCTGCTGCTCGGGTTCATCTTGGTCTTGTTCATGACGCTCAACACCGATGTGATGAGCAGCTACGCAGGAGAACCTGTCAAAGCGGTTCGACACATCATCGCCTTGGCCATTGCCGGCTTTGCCGTGTATGTGGGCTATGGCTGCTTCATTGAGAAGCGGGCCATCACGGAACTGGCCTTGCCGGGCATGGGGCGGCAATTCGGCATCGGCCTGCTCATCGGTGCCGGCTTGTATGCGGCCTGCGAAGTGATCCTGATGGCTCTGGGCATCTACCGCATCGTGGGCGTGAATCCCTGGAGCTATATGGTTCCGGCGATAGCGATGGCGCTCAGCTCAAGCGTCTATGAGGAGTTGCTGTTCCGGGGCCTGCTGTTCGGCGCGGTTGAACAATGGTTTGGCAGTTGGGCAGCGCTTGTGGTGTCTTCACTCGTGTTTGGCTTGACCCACTTGATCAACCCACAAGGCACGATGGAGGGCGCGCTGTTCATCGCCGTCGAGGCTGGAACTTTGCTGGCGGCGGCCTATATGCTGACACGCCGGCTGTGGCTGAGCATCGGCTTTCATATGGCGTGGAACTACACTCAGTCGGCCATCTTCTCGGGCATCGTGTCGGGCAACGAGGCGCAACAAGGCCTGATCAGATCCACCATGAACGGCCCCAACTGGCTGACCGGCGGCAACTTCGGCGTCGAGTCCTCGGTGCTAGCGCTGCTGCTGTGCACCTCAGCCGGCATCGTGATGTTGGTCATGGCGGTCAAGCGCGGCAAGATCGTGCCCCCTATTTGGAAGCGCCCGGACCGGCCCATTGCCCATTGACTCGGGGGCTAAGACTGCCGCACTCGGCTCAGTTTCAAGCCACGCCCTCACAGGAGACTTCATTGCTTCGTTCCTTCACTCTCATGCTGGCCTGCGCCGCGTTCAGCGGTTTGCCCGCCCTGGCCTCCCAACAGTGCGAAGGCCCGCCCAAGCGCGATGCCACTGATTTCTCGCCCATCGGCGATGGTTCACAGGTCCTCGACAAGCGCACCCAGCTGATCTGGATGCGCTGCGTCGAGGATCAAAGCTGGAACGGTTCGACCTGCCTTGCCAATGACCCAGATGCCGTCAACCCAGGCCCGAGACTGAGCTATCAGCAAGCGAAGGCGCTCGCCAAGAGCAAGTCCACAAGCGAGGAGCAATGGCGCATTCCCACCCGCAAAGAGCTGCTCTCGCTGCGCGAGCCGAATTGCTACAACCCCTCGTTCAGCCTGACGGTTTTTCCAAGCAAGCCCGCATGGAGTTCTGACGGTTCGTTCTGGACCTCGACCCCAGAAGCCAAAGGCGTCTCGCTGGTGTCTGCCATTGGCACCAGTGACGCGTGGGCCACAACGGACGACGAGAACACAAACCATATTCGTCTCGTTCGCACAGCAGCAAGTTCTGGCAAGAAATAGAAGCGCGGCACGGTGTCCCACGCACTACTCATCAGCCTCGCTCTGCTCGCACTTTCTGTGCTCTTGACGGGGCTGCTGTCAGCCGCCCGGCAGCTCGCCTTTGTCTGGCGTGCGAAACGGGTTCAGGGCCGTGTCGTCAACGAATGGCACTACCGCCGTTACGGCCGTTCCATGCGCTACTACCGGGTTGAGTTCACGCTGGCGACTGGCCAGCGCGCGGAACTGCGCAGCAGTGTTGCCATTGCTTCAAGTTCCTCACCGGCACTAGAGCAAGTCGTGCCGGTGCTTTTGGTCGAGCGATCTGGCCAAGGTCCGAAGGCGGAGATTGGCACTTGGCCTGAGCTGTGGCTTTCTTCATGCCTCTTGCTTTTGCTGGGCGGCGTTGGGCTCTTGTCGGTGGCGCTCGCGGGTGGGTTTCTCGTCATCATGCCGGCATAAGATCACTCCGCCACTCAACAGCAAGGAATCCCTGTATGTCCGAACAAACCGTGCGCCTTCACCGGGTGCTGCGCGCCAAGCCCGAGAAGGTCTACCGCGCCTTCCTCGACGCCGGCGCCATGGCCAAATGGCTGCCGCCTTACGGCTTTACCTGCACGGTGCACCACATGGATGCCCGTGTGGGCGGCACATTCCGGATGTCCTTCCAGAATTTCTCAAACGGCAGCGGGCACGCCTTTGGCGGCGAGTATCTGGAACTGGTGCCGCACGAACGGATCCGGTACACCGACAAATTTGACGACCCGAACATGCCTGGCGTCATGGAGGTGCTGGTCACGCTCAAGCCCGTGATGTGCGGCACCGAGCTGAACATCGCGCAGAGCGGCATCCCGGCCATGATCCCGCTGGAGATGTGCTACCTCGGCTGGCAGGAGTCTTTGACGCAGCTGGCAAGCCTGGTGGAGCCTGAGATTCCGGGCTGAGTCCTGCATGGCCTTGCCGGCATGGCAGGCATACCGTCCACTCAGCATTCCTTTGTTTTCACTTCGCATGCCCGCAACAACGCCGCCATCACAACACCATGAGGCCCTGCGGCGCATCGTCGCCCAATCCGGCTGGCTGATGCCCGCCTTGAAGGCGGCGCGCTCACTTGGCTTGGAGTCCTGGTGCATCGGTGCGGGGGCGATCAGGAATTTGGTCTGGGATCACTTGCATGGATTCCAAACCCCCTCGGCCCTGGCCGACATCGATCTGGCCTTCTTCGACCCCGAGGCCGCCCCTGGCCTGGACCAAGAACTGCAACGCCGGCTACAGCAGGAGCTCGCGCCGGGCCTGCCCTGGGAGGTCACCAACCAAGCCTTGGTCCACACCTGGTTCGAGGCCTATTTTGGCCATGCCGTCGAGCCCCTTCATTCGCTGGAGGACGCGATTGCGACGTGGCCAGAGTTCGCCACATCAGTCGGCGTCAGCCTGGACACTGATGAGCAAATTCAAGTCATCGCACCGCACGGCCTGGACGATTTGTTCGCGATGCGCGCGCAACGCAATCCCAGGCGCGTGAGCCTGGAGACCTATCGCGCCAGGGTGCAGGAAAAGCGCTACAACGAGCGCTGGCCGCGCGTCACTGTCCTAGCATTGTGAGGATGCAGGCTAATCATGCATTCAAGCGGCTTGCCAATGCCTTGGCACTCACCCAAGCGGACCACGACTTTGTGCTGCCGATACTATCGGGTGTCTGTGATGGCTAGGTCGCGTTGCGTCGCTAGCCACGCGCCCATCACGGCGCGGTCACGCTCGGCCATCCATGCCCGTCAGGAGTCGCCATGAAGCTGCACCGGAACTACATCGTCGCGTTGATCATTCTGATCATGATCGTGGCTTCCCTGGCCTTGGTGCGTTATCTCGGTAACCCAGCGCCACTGGCTTTTTGTACGCCAGCGGCGGGTGTGATCACGTTCTTTGCGCTGCTCACGGACAGGCGCAGTGGATTGGCCGGCGCGGCCGGTGTCTACAACGAGCGCCTGCGCCAGGCCATCGCCGCTGCCGTGATTGTTCAGTACCTCGTGTTGGTTGGCCTGGTGGCCTTTTTCATCAACAGCGTCGAGAAGCTGCCGCCGATCACCGAGACCATGCTCAGCAGTTTCACCACCGTGACCAGCGTGGTGGTGGCTTTCTATTTCGGCGCCTCGGCCTTTGTTGATTCAAAAGCCAAGGCGAGAGTTGATGCAGAGAAGCCCTGAGGGCCAACTGCTCCGCCACCCTCTCTTTCAAACCATACCCTCATGAACACACGCCCCAAACCCAGTGCCGTCGTTTTCGCCAAAGATGTGGAAGCCATGACGCGCTTCTACCGCGAGGTGGTGGCGATGACGGAAGTACACCGTGACGCCGCCCATGTGGTGCTGGACGAGGCGGGCTTTCAGCTCGTCATTCACGGCATCCCCCCATCCATTGCCGAGACCTTCACCATCAGCCAGCCCCCGGAAATCAGGGACCAGACGCCCATCAAGATCTGCCTGCCGGTCACCAGCCTTGCGGAAGCACGCGCCAAGGCCGCGGCGCTTGGCGGCCAGCTGGGGCCAGCCGCGCAGGAATGGACGGCGCGGGGATTCAGGGCCTGCGATGGCTTCGACCCCGAAGGCAATGTGTTCCAGCTGCGCGAACCTGCGGCCTAAATCCGAATTCAAACGGATTCCACTCATTCATCGCTCACGCTCGCCAAGCCATCATGTCCAAGCCTCAAGTCCTCAAGCTCGACAACACTAGCGCCCCGGCCGATACGAAGGCGGAGGAGTATTACCTCGCGCCCGAGAAGCTGATTGCCGGCAACCCCAAGCAAACCCTGTGGCTGCAGTACACCGACCCCAGCGGGCAATTCATGGCCGGGATTTGGCGCAGCGAGCCGGGTAAATGGCGGGTCAGCTACACCGAGGAAGAGTACTGCCACATGCTTGAAGGCGTGAGCGTGATCTGCAGCGATGAGGGCTACAGCGTCACGGTCAAAGCGGGTGAAAGCTTTGTGATGCCGCGTGGCTTTGTGGGCAGCTGGGAGGTCGTTGAAAGCTCCTGCAAGCGCTTTGTGATTTATGAGGCCAGCGCCTGAATGAATCTGCAGGCGGCGCCCAGGCCCGCCTGGCCCTTCACCTCATTTCCGGCACCGGCGTGGGCAAGGGTTGGCCCGCAAAGAAGGCGTCTAAATTAGCCGTTAGACATGCCATCTGAGCACGCTGCGCATCGGGTGAGCGGCCAGAGATGTGCGGGCTCAGCAGCACCTGATTCATGCTGAGCAAGGCCTCAGGCACCTGTGGTTCGCCTTCCAACACATCGAGGCCGGCGCCGGCGATTTCACCGGCACGCAAGGCCTCGATCAAATCCCCCGTGTGCAGCACGCTGCCTCGCGCCACATTGACCACAAAGCCCTGTGGCCCGAGCGCGCGCAACACAGTGCGATTGACCAAATGGCGCGTGGCAGCGCCGCCCGGGCAGGCCAGGACAAGAAAGTCGGACTCAGTGGCCAGGCTTTGCACATCAGCAAAGTGGCGGTAAGGCAGCTCGGGCCGGGGCTGGCGGCTGTGATAGCCGATCTGCATATCAAAGGCCGCCGCGCGGCGGGCGATTTGCTGGCCGATATTGCCCATGCCGATCAGGCCCAAGCGACCACGATTGAGCGTGGGCCGCTCGCCCCGGCTTTGCTCCCACAAGCCGGCTTTGACGGCGCGGTCCAGCGGCGCCAGGCCGCGCGCCAGGGCCAGCATCAGGGCCAGGGCGTGGTCGGCCACGGTGGCGTTGTTGACGCCGGGCGCATGGGTCACGGCCAGGCCCAGTTCCTTGGCGGCGGCCAGGTCAATGGACTCATAACCCGCGCCGAAGGAACACACCAGGCCCAGGCCCGGCAGCGCGCGCATCTGCGCCGCGCTCAAACCGGTGCTGCCATTGGTCAGCACGGCGGGCGTGGGGCGCTGCGCCAGTCGCTCCAAGAGCGCACTGCTGAGGCCCTTGGGTTCGTAGCTGAGTTCGTACTGCTCGGCCAGGCGCTGCACAAAGGCCGGCGGCAGCGGAATCAGGACCAGAAGATGGGGGCGCAGAGACGGGGTTGACGCGGTCATGGCTTGGCTCTCCGGAGTGAACAAACAGCGCATCCCGGGACTTAGAACTTATCCGTCAATCGTCGGGGTCGGCTTGCTGGCGATTTGGACCCAGGCCCGCGTTGCAAATCCTCGCGATACCAGCGGGTATCGCTGCGGTTTGCGCCTTGCCCTGCGCCCAAATCGCAGCGCCATCCTCTGGCCCGCCGACTGACGGATAAGTTCTTACCCTAGATCACTTGTTATGTATACATGATGGTGATATTGTATGCACATAGCACAGCAAACACCTCGCTGGCTGCAGTCAAATGACAAAGGAATCCCTGTGACCTGGTACGCCCTTGCTTCCTATGACAACGGCCACGGCCCCCGCCCGGCCCTGGTGCTGAATGACCGGCTTTTTGATGCCACCGTGGTGGCGCAAGCCAGCGGCCTCAGTGAGGCGCCGGAACTCAAGCCCTTCCTGACCGGCACGCAAGCCGCCATTGCAGACTGGCCCCAAAGCGCCCCCGCCATCGCCGCCCTGGCCGCCAAGGCGCTGAGCCTGGCCGCCAGCGGCGAGATCAAGCCCCTGGCGGAGCAGAGCTATCGCCTGTGCACCCCTTACCGGCCGGGCCGCATCTTTGGTGCCGCTTCCAATTACGCCGAGCACGCCAAGGAAATGGGCACCCAGCTGGCCCCGCGCAGCGAAAGCGCGCCCTATGTCTTCATGAAGGCCGACACCAGCGTGGTGGCTACCGAGGAAGATGTGGTCAAGCCCGCCAATACCGAGAAGCTGGACTGGGAGGTTGAGCTGGGCGTGGTGATCGGCAAGGAATGCCGCCATGTCAGCGTGGAGCAGGCCTATGAAGTCATCGCCGGCTACACCGTCTTCAACGACATCAGCGCCCGCGATTTGAACCGCCGCAGCGACTTCCCCTTCACCCACGACTGGTTCCGCGGCAAGAGCTTCGACACCTTCGGTCCCATGGGCCCCTGGCTGGTGCCGCGAGAATGCATCGCCGAACCGCAGAAGCTGCGCATGCGGCTGACCGTAAACGAGGAGACCATGCAAGACGACAGCACCGAGGGGATGATTTTCAATATCGCAGAGCAGATCGCCTACCTCTCCTCGATGCTGACACTCAAGCCCGGCGACCTGATCGCCACCGGCACCCCCACCGGCGTGGGCATGGCACGCGGCCGCTTTCTGCAGGCCGGCGATGTGATGCAGGCCAGCATTGACCAGATCGGCAGCATCCGCAACCGGGTGGTGGCGGGCTGATCCAACCCTCGTTTCAGGAGCTATTCGACCATGGCCAAGATTCTCTGGCGCCGCCTTGCGGCCACCGCCGCCGTGCTTTGCGCGGCCTTGGGCGGCAATGCCGCGCATGCCCTGGACAAGGTCAAGTTCAACCTGGCCTGGCTGCCGCAAGGCAGCACCGGCGGGGTGCTGGTGGCCGCCGCCAAAGGCTTTTACGCCGAGGCCGGCCTGGAGGTGCAAACCCAGCGCGGCTATGGCGGCCAGCGCACGGTCAATGAGATTGACCAGGGCTTGTTCGAGTTCGGCTACGGCGACCCGATCAGCGTCATGCTCAACCGCGCCAATGGCGGCAAGACGGTGATGGTGGGCGCCATCAACACCCAATGGCCGGGCGCGCTTTGCTATGTGCCGGGCAAGCTCAGCAAGACGCCCAAGCTGGCCGACATCAAGGGCATGAGTGTGGGCGGCGGCGCTGCCTCGCCGCTGCAGAACCTGGTGCCCGCCTGGCTGCAAGCCAATGGCCTGCCCGCCACGCATCTGAAGCTTTTGCGCCTGGACCCGGCGGTCATCAACCCCAGCTTTCTGGAAGGCAAGGTCGACCTGGCCGAATGCTGGGAAGGCGCCAACAAGCCCTTGCTGGAAGCCCTGGTGCGGCGTGAAGGCAAGCAGCTCGCCGCCCTGCGTTACCGCGATTTCAATCTGAACATCTACGGCAACGGCATCGTCACCAGCGAGCAGCTGGTGCAGAGCAACCCGGATCTGGTCAAGCGCTTCGTCACCGCCACTTACCGCGGTTATGAGTACATGCGCAAGAACCCCGAGGAGGCCGTGGACCTGATCGCCGCCAGCAACAAGCTGATCGCCAAGCCGATCTTGTTGCAGCAGATCAAGGAGACGCTGGAGATCATCAGCGACCCTGGGGCCGACAACGCCAAGCTCGGCTACATCCGCGCCGACCGCATGCACGCCACCATCGAATTTGCCAAGAAGGCCTTCAACGTCACCGCCGCCGTGCGCGGCGGCGAGGTCTACACCAACCGCTTCATCGTCGACTGAGTCGGCGCCCCGCAGGAGCAGCAGCAATGAACACAATCGAGAAGATCAAACCGCGCAAGCTCGGGCACCTGGTGTTGATGGTGCGGGACATCCACAAGTCCGTGCACTTCTACACCGAGATCCTGGGCCTGGAGGTGTCGGACTGGATCAGCGACCAGATGGTTTTTCTGCGCGCCGGCAGCGACCACCATGATCTGGCGCTGGCTCAGATCCCGGCCGGCTCGGCCGGCATGGACGAAGCACCGCGCTATGACCGGCCCGGCATGGAGCACTTCTCCTACCTGGTCGATGACCTGGCCGAGATGGAGCGCGCCGTGAAGGTGCTGCAAGCCCATGGCGTGGAAATCGTGCGCGGCATCGGCAAGCATGGCCCGGGTGAAAACCTCTTTCTGGTCTTCAAAGACCCGGACGGCAACAACGTCGAGCTGTATTGCGAGATGACCCAGATCAGCCCCAGCCAGCCCTACGAGGCCAAGGTCTGGGAGCGCAATATCGACTCCTTCGACCAATGGCGCTTCGCCCGCTTTGTGGTGCCGCCGCCGGCCGCCGTGGTGGCCGCCAAGCAAGGCGCCAGCGCCGACGGCAAGAAGAAGGATGGCGAGTGAGATGAAGCGCGCACTCGAGTCCTTGATCTTCTGGGGCCTGTTGGCCGTGTTCTGGGAATATGGCGTCAGCGCCTTAGGCGTGCGCCGCTATTTGCTACCGCCGCTGTCGGCCGTGCTGGCCGCGGGCTGGGAGGCCAGGCAGATGCTGCTGGCCGAGACCTGGGTCACCACGGTGGAGGTGCTGCTGGGCTTCAGCCTGGCGGTGGTGGGCGGCATTCTGCTGGGCGTGTTGATTCACCTCAGCGCGCTGGCCCGCCGCACGCTCTACCCGCTGATCACCGCGCTGCAAAGCATGCCCAAGATCGCGCTGGCGCCACTGATGATTGTTTGGTTCGGCTACGGCCTGGCCTCCAAGGTGGCGGCAACTTTCCTGTTCGCCTTCTTCCCGGTGGTGGTGGCCACCTTGGGCGGCATGTCGAATGTGCCCATCCATCTGGATGAGCATTTCCATGCCCTCGGCGCCTCGCGCTGGGACCGCTTCTGGCGCTTGCAAGTGCCCTCGGCCCTGCCCGCTTTTGTCGACGGCATCAAGATCGCCATGCCCCTGGCCGTGATCGGCGCCATCGTGGGCGAGTTCATCGGCGCCGAAGAAGGCCTGGGCCACTTGATCACCCTGGCCACGGCCAATGCGCAAACCGATTTGATGTTCGCCGCCATTCTGGTGATCACCGCGCTGTCGGTGTTCCTCTACGGCATGGTCGAGCGGCTGGCGCGCGCCGTCTGGTGGCGCGGCATTTCCTACTGAACGCTTCAACACAGGGTTGTCATGTCCAAGGATTCCTCAAGTGCGGTCATCGAAGTCCGCCAGGTACTCAAGACCTTTGCCGGCAAGCATGAGGTCAAGGCGTTGGAAGCGGTGGACCTCAGCATAGGCGCGCATGAGTTCGTCTCCATCCTCGGCCCCAGCGGCTGCGGCAAGAGCACCCTGCTACGCATCGTCGCCGGCCTAACGCCTTACCAAGGCGGCACGGTGGCCGTCAACGGCCGCGCGGTGCAAGGGCCCAGCCCAGAGATCGGCGTGGTGTTCCAAAGCAGCAATATGCTGCCTTGGCTCACCGTTCAAGACAATATGGCACTGGGCGCCAAGCTGCGCAAAATGCCGGAGTCGGTGTGGGCGCCCAAGCTGGCCCAGTTGACAGAAATGCTGGGGCTCAAGGGCTTTGAGCAGAACCACCCCCACCAGCTTTCCGGCGGCATGCGCCAGCGCGCAGCCATCGGCCAGGTTCTGGCCCTGGACCCGCAGATCCTGCTGATGGACGAGCCCTTCGGCGCCCTGGATGCGCTGACGCGCGACCGCCTCAATGTCGAGTTGCTGCGCATCTGGCAAGAACAACGCCAGACCGTGCTGCTGGTCACGCATTCGATCGCCGAGGCGGTGTTTCTGTCGGACCGGGTGCTGGTGATGTCGGGCCGGCCCGGCCGTGTGGTGAAGGAGTTGACCATCGACCTGCCACGCCCGCGCCGCCCCGAGTCGATCAAGGAGAACCCGCGCTACGGCGAGTACATCGCCGAGCTGTCCAGCCTGATGGGGGTCTTCAAAGATGATCACTGAGGGCCTCTCCGCGGCCGAGCTGCTGCGCCGCATCGGGCCGCGCTGGGCGGAAGACATCAATGCCCACCGCGACGCGGTCGTGCGCTGCTACACCCCGCTGCTGGCGGCACGGCCGCTGCCCGGCTTGCAGATCGAGCGCGCCATTGCCTACGGCCCCCACCCGCGCCAGGTGATGGATGTGTACCTGCCGCCTGATTTGCCGCCTGAGCCCGGCTCTGCGTTGCGGCCCATCGTGGTCTTCGTGCATGGCGGCGCCTTTGTGCGCGGGCAGATGAATAGCAATGAGCAGGTCTACGGCAATGTGCTGCGCTTTTTCGCCCGCCATGGTTTTGTGGGCGTCAATGTGGAATATCGCCTGGCCCCCGAGGCGCCCTTCCCCGGCGGCGCCGAAGATGTGGCTGCGGCGCTGCGCCAGGTGCAGGCGCTGGCCGCGGACTGGCGGGCCGACCCACAGCGCCTGATGCTGATCGGCCATTCCGCCGGTGGCTCCCATGTGGCCAGCTTGCTGTGTGACCCGCGCCTGCAAGGCCAGCGCCCGCCGGTGGCCGCGGCCGTGCTGATCAGCGCCCGCCTGCGCGCCGACACCCTTGCCGACAACCCCAATGCCCACGGCGTGCGCGCCTATTTCGGCGAGGACGCGGCCACGCTGGAGGCGCAGTCTCCCGTCAGCCATGCGGCACGCCTGGATGTGCCCACGCTGCTGGCCGTGGCGGAGTTTGAGAACCCCTGGCTGGACGTTTACGCGGCCGAGTTCTGCCACCGCGTGGGTCAGGCACAGGGCCGCATCCCGCCGCTGATTTGCGTACCCGCACACAACCACACCTCCATCGTCGCCCACCTGGACAGCGGCAGCGATGACGAGCGCTTTGGCCAGCAACTGCTGGACTTTGCCCGCCGGCTCTCACCGGCGCAGCCCCGGCCGTCCTAGCGGCGCACTCGCCGCGCCTGTGCGCGGCGCAAAGGCCTGCAGCCCCCCCAGCAGCAGCCCCTACAAATCCCACCACCACTCTCAGGAGTCACCATGGTCACCACCGGCTTGACCGGCGCGTTTGCGCCTGTCGTTACCCCATTCGCTGCCGACGGCAGCCCCGACACCACCCGCTTCATCGCCCATGCGCGTTGGCTGGTCGCCCAAGGCGCAGGCCTTGCGCCCTTCGGCACCAATAGCGAGGCCAATTCCCTGACCCTGGCCGAGCGCCGTGCGCTGCTGGAGGCCTTGGTGGCCGCCGGCATCCCGCCCGCCAAGCTCTTGCCCGGCACCGGCGCCTGCTCAGCCGGCGAAGCCGCTGAACTCAGCCGGCATGCGGTGGAACTCGGTTGCGCCGGCGTGCTGATGCTGCCGCCCTTTTTCTACAAAGGCATCAGCGACGATGGGCTCTACGCCTGGTACGCCGATGTGATCGCCCGCGTGGGCGACTCGCGCCTGAAGGTTTATCTGTATCACATCCCCGCGCTGAGCGGCGTGCCCATTACCCACGGCGTGATCGCCCGCTTGCTGAAAGACTTCCCCGGCACCGTGGTCGGCATCAAGGACAGCTCGGGCGATTGGGACAATCTGGCCGCCATGCTGGAACGCTTCCCGGAGCTGGAGATCTTCCCGGCCTCCGAGAGCTTCATCTCCCGCACCCGGCCGCTGGGCGCGCGCGGCTGCATCTCCGCCACGGTCAATATCAACCCGGCCCGCATCAGCCAGTTGGTGCAGGCCTGGAACAGCGCCGAAGGCCCGGCCCTGCAAGCCGAAGTGGACCAGCTACGCAAGATCGTGCAGGGCTTCCCGATGATTGCCGCACTGAAGGAAGTGATTGCCAAAGACCTGGACGATCCGGCTTGGCAGCGCGTGCGGCCGCCGCTGACGGGGCTCAGTGCCGAACAGTCCGCCGCCCTGCACACCGCGCTGCAGGCGATCGACTTCAAGCTGGCATGAGCACGCCAACCATGGACACCGAGCAAGGACATGTCCTGGCCGAGGCCCTGGCGCCGCTGGGCGCCTACCCAACGCTGCGCCGCCATGGCGACTGGCTGTTTGTCTCCGGCATGAGCGCCCGCCAGGCCGATGGCGGCTGTGCTGGCGTGACGCACTCGGCCGCTGGTGAGCTGCAAATCGACGTGGCCCTGCAAACCCGTGTCGTGATCGAGAAGATCCGCGCCGCCCTGCAAAGCCAAGGCGCCGGCTTGCAAGACTGCGTCAGCCTGACGTGTTACCTCACAGATATGCGCGACTTCGCCGCCTACAACGCCGCTTATGCCGAGTTCTTCGACGCCCGCAGCGGCCCGGCTCGTACGACCGTGGCCGTGCACCAGCTGCCGCATCCGCATATGCGCATCGAGATCACCGCCACTGCCTGCTTGGGAGCTGCGCTATGAATCAGACGACAAGCCGCCCTGTTTTGAATGACGATGCCTGGGACCTGCTGCTGCGCCAGGCGCGCAGCCAAAACCGCTGGCTGGACAAGCCGGTGGCGCCCGCCTTGCTGACGCAGCTCTACGAGCTGATGAAGATGGGCCCGACCAGCATGAATTGCTCGCCCGCAAGGCTGGTGTTTGTGTGCAGCGAGCCAGCGCGTGCGCGCCTGCTGCCCCTGCTCGCCCCTGGCAATGTGGACAAAACCCGCAGCGCGCCGGTGACGGTGCTGATCGGCACGGCGCAGCGCTTTCAGGCGCGCCTGCCCCAGCTCTTTCCCCACCGCCCCGAAGCCCGAAACATGTTTGATGCCGATGCGGAGCTGGCCGCCAGCACCGCGCAACGCAACGCCACCCTGCAAGGCGCCTACCTGATGTTGGCCGCGCGCGGCCTGGGGCTGGACGTGGGGCCGATGTCGGGCTTCAACGCCGCGGCCGTGAGCGCCGAGTTCTTCACCAAGCAAGAAGCCTTTGCCGACGAAGAAGTCACGGTGAACTTCATCTGCAACCTGGGCTACGGTGACCCGACGGGCGTGTTCGAGCGCCTGCCCCGCCTGAGCTTTAGCCAAGCCTGCCAGGTACTTTGATCCTAGATTCGGCAGTTGACCGCTTGTTTTGACTAATACGTATCCATGCCTACAACCTTTCGATCGATGTACAGCGCTCACCAATGGGCTGACAGCGCTACACGCCCGCTGTCCTCGCCAAGCGGCACGCCGGCTGCGTTGCTTCTCCTTGTGGGCACGAGCCCACTGCGTCGGCGCGCCTTGCCAGCGCACTACTTGACGAGCCCTTCGGGCGCGTCCAACTACCGAATCTAGGATGATGGAACTCGCGCTTTATCTTGCAATGGGTGCCGGCGCCGGCGTGCTGGCCGGGCTGCTGGGCGTGGGGGGCGGCATTGTCATCGTGCCGCTCCTGCTGCTGGTGTTCCCCACCCTGCCCTGGGGCGGTGCGCAGGGCGCCAGTGCGGCGCATCTGGCGCACCTGGCGCTGGGAACATCCTTGGCCAGCATCGTTTTCACCTCGATTTCCAGCGTGCGCGCCCACCATCTGCGCGGTGCTGTCGATTGGGCACTGGTGCGGCGCATGGCACCGGGCTTGCTGCTGGGCACCTTGGCCGGCACGGTGGTGGCGGGTCGGCTTTCCACCCCGGCGCTGAAGGCGGTGTTTGTGGCCTTCAGCCTTTATGTCGGCCTGCAAATGCTGATGAACGCGCGCCCCAAGGCCAGCCGTGAGCTGCCCGGCCCTGCGGGCCTGCATGCGGCCGGCGGGGCCATCGGCGTGTTCTCCAGCCTGGTGGGCATAGGCGGCGGCTCGGTCGCCGTGCCCTTCATGAGCTGGTGCTCGGTGCCCATCCACCGCGCCATCGCCACCTCGGCGGCGCTGGGCTTTCCGATCGCCCTGGCCGGCAGCTTGGGCTACATCCTCAACGGCCTGCATGCCGCGCAGCAGGGTCAGGTCTTGCCTCCGCTGAGCCTGGGCTTTGTCTACCTGCCTGCGCTGCTGGGCCTGGCGGGTGCCAGCGTGCTGACCGCGCCGCTGGGCGCCAAGCTGGCACATGCCTTGCCGGTGGCCAGGCTCAAGCAGGTGTTCGCCCTGCTGCTGCTGGGCCTGGGCCTGCGCATGCTGTGGAGCTTGCTGGCCTGAAGGCCTCGTACTAACCCTGAGGCAGATTTGGCAACAGCCGCGCGGGAGCGCGGCCGCCCATCTGCGCAGGAATACCGGAAAGCGGGCGTGGCAAGCCGCCCCAGTCCCTGCGGCATGGCGCCGATGGCCGCCCCGCCACATAGACATGGCCTATGCTTATGTATGCACAAGAAGCAATTCGGATACAAACAAATTCCAATCATGCCCTCTTCTGATTTTTCCCTGACGGCCAAGCTTGGCCGCCACAGCGTGGCATTCCGGCTTTGGGCTGCCGTGGCGGCCACCATCCTGGCCTTGCTGGCGTCCACCGGCTTTTCCGCCCTGCGCAGCGCCCAGCTGCAAGCAGCCTCAGACGAAGCCACCGCGCTGATGGATGCCAAACAGGCGGCAGCTAACCGTTGGCTCACCCTGACCGCCGCCAATGTGGTGCGCATCCAGGCCAGCGCGGCCAGCAGCGAAGCGGCGCTGGAGGCTTTGTTCAAAGAAGAGATCGCCAGCGTCACGGCCGAGGTGATCGAGGTCAAGAAGAGCATCGACGCGATGCCGCTGAATGCGCAAGACCGGCGCCTGCTGGACGAGGTGGCCGCCACGCGCAAAACCATGCTGGATTCCCTGGCCAAGCTGCGCGCCCTCAAGCGCACGGATGCAGATGCGGCGCGCCAGGAAATGACGGAGGGCTTCAGCCCGGCCGTGGCCGTGTACATGAAGTCCCTGCGCGCATTTGCCGAACAGCAGGCCGTCGCCAAGCGCGAAACGCAGGCGATAGAAGCCGCGCAGCACAAAACCATGACCCGCCTGGTCTGGCTGTTTGTGGCGCTGAATGTGCTGGCCCTGATGGGCGGCGCCCTGGTCTTGATTCGTTCCATCCAGCGCCCCCTGGCGCAGGCCATGGCGGTGGCCGAGCAGATTGCCGGCGGCAACCTGAGCGCGCGGGCGCAATCGCGCCGGCGTGATGAATTCGGCCTCTTGCTGGGCGCGATGGACCGCATGGTGCTGCAGTTGCGCGGCGTGGTGGGCGAGGTCAAGCAAGGCATCGAATCGGTGGCCACTGCCTCCAGCCAGATCGCTACCGGCAACCATGACCTGAGCGCGCGCACCGAGCAGACGGCCTCCAATCTGCAGCAAACCGCCAGCTCGATGGAGCAGCTGACGGCCACCGTCGGCCATTCCGCCGACACGGCGCGCGCAGCCAATCAGCTCGCCACCTCGGCCGTGGCAGCAGCCACGCGTGGCGGCGAGGTGGTGGCGCAGGTGGAGGGCAATATGAGCCAGATCACCGAGAGTTCGCGCAAGATCGGCGACATCATCGGCGTGATCGACAGCATCGCCTTCCAAACCAATATCCTGGCCCTGAACGCAGCCGTGGAGGCGGCCCGCGCCGGTGAGCAAGGGCGTGGTTTTGCGGTGGTGGCCTCCGAGGTACGGGCGCTGGCCCAGCGCAGTGCGGGCGCGGCGCGTGAGATCAAGGCGCTGATCGGCGTCTCGGTGGAGCGGGTCGAAACCGGCGCGCAGCTGGTAGCGCAGACCGGAGCGGCAATGCAAGACATCGTCGGCAGCGTGCGCCGTGTCAACGACTTGATTGCCGAGATCGCCGCGGGCGCGCTGGAGCAGCGCGACGGCATTTCGCAAGTCAACGGTGCCGTCACCCAGCTGGATCAGATGACGCAGCAGAACGCAGCGCTGGTGGAGGAATCCGCCGCCGCCGCGCAGTCACTGCGCGAGCAGGCGCAACGCCTGGCCGAAGCCATCGCGGTGTTCAGGGCCGAGCACTGAGCCGCTTGAGCGGAGCAGCAAGCTAAGCCAGAGATGCCGGGCGCTCAACCCGGCATGGGCATGCCGTCCAGGCCCTTGACCTCTTGCATCGAAAAGCTGGTGCGCATCATCTTTACCCCCGGCAGGCGGCGCAGCTTGGTTTGCATCAGCTGCGAATAGCTGTCCAGATCTTGCGACACCACCACCAGCACAAAGTCCTCGGGGCCGGAGACGCCATGGCACATCACCACCTCGGGGATGTCGCGCACCGCGCGCTCGAATTCCAGCGAATGGTCTTCGTTCTGGCTGTCGATGCTGATGGTCACAAACGCCATCACGCCGTAGCCCAGGGCGCGGCGATCCAAGCGGGCCTGATAACCCACGATCAAGCCGGCATCTTCCAGGCGTTTGACCCGCCGCCAACAAGGCGATTGCGACATGCCCACCAGGGCTGCCAGCTCGCCGGTGGTGAGGCGGGCGTTGTCTTGTAGGGCTTTGAGCAACTGTCGGTCGGTCGCATCGATCTCAATTTGCATAAAGAAATCCGTTATTCAGATGTTAGCGGGATGAATTTACCCCAAATACGGGTAGGTAGGGTTAGCAAGGTAACAAATGAGTCACACAGAACATAGAGTGACCTCTGTGTATACATATACACGTGACCATATACAGACAGAAGTCCCCATCATGAGTTCCCACCCTCCGATCGAAACGCAAGCCCTGGCACTGAGCGAGGCGCATTGCCTGGCGCTGGACGCCCAAGACCCGCTGGCCGCGCGCCGCGCCCTGTTCACCATCCCCGAGGGTGTGATCTATCTGGACGGCAATTCCCTGGGCGCCATGCCCGCGGCGGTGCCGGCCCGCATGAAGCAGGCCATTGAGCAGGAATGGGCCGTCGGCCTGATCCGCAGCTGGAACGATGCCGACTGGTACCCCGCCCCGCAGCGCGTGGGCGCGCGCATCTCCAGCCTGATTGGCGCGCAGGCCAATGAAGTCATCGTGGCCGATTCCACCTCGGTGAATCTGTTCAAGCTGCTGGTCGCCGCCCTGCGCATGCGCCCGGGCCGCAAGATCATCTTGGGCGAAAACGGCAACTTCCCCACCGACGCCTATGTGGCCTCGGGCGTGGCCGAGTTGACCGGCGCCCAGCACCGCGCCGTGGCGCCCGCCGATGTGATGGCCGCCCTGGACGAAGACGTGGCCGTGCTGACGCTGACCCATGTCAACTACAAGAGCGGCCAGGTCTATGACATGGCCGCCATCACCCGCCGCGCCCATGAAGTGGGCGCCCTGGTGATCTGGGACTTGGCCCACACGGCCGGCGCCATGCCTTGCGATCTGAACGGCTGCGAGGCGGACTTCGCGGTTGGCTGCGGCTACAAATACCTCAACGGCGGCCCTGGCGCGCCCTCCTTCGCCTTTGTGGCCAGCCGCCACCAAGAAGCCCTGCGTCAGCCCATCACCGGCTGGCACGGCCACGCCAAGCCTTTCGAGTTCACCCAGACCTATGTGCCCGCGCCCGGCATCGACCGCATGCTGGTCGGCACCGCGCCGCAAATGGGCTTGTTCGCGCTGGAAGCGGCGCTGACCGTGTTCGACGGCGTTGACATGCAGCAGTTGCGCGCCAAGAGCCTGTCGCTGACCTCGCTGTTCATCCGCCTGGTCGATCAGGAACTGTCCGGCTACGGCTTCGGCCTGGCCACGCCGCGTGAAGACGCGCTGCGCGGCAGCCAGGTCTCGCTGACGCATGAGCAGGGCTACGCCATCGTGCAGGCCTTGATCGCCCGCGGCGTGATCGGCGACTTCCGCGCCCCCGACATCCTGCGCTTCGGTTTCGCCGCGCTCTACCTCAGCCATGCCGATGTCTGGCAAGCCGTCGCAATTCTGAAAGACGTGATGGCCACAGGCATCTGGTCCAGCCCCGAGTTCATGGCCAAGAAGGCCGTGACCTGAGGCCTGCGGCTGCGCCTGACCGTGCAGCCGCTTGCTTCAGATTGCGTTCACCCCCGTTTCCCCAAGTCCACTTCCGCTCCCCCGGCAGCACCCACGTTCCTATCCTTCCAAGGAGATTCCCCGTGCGAGAGAACCTGTCCATCCCCACCCCGCTGGCCCTGGCCGCGGCCGCCCTGTCCCTGGCCTGCGCGCCGGCCATGGCCCAAGTGACGATCAGCGGCTATGTCGATGCCGCGCTGGAACACATCAGCTCCGGCGGCAAGACCCTGAACCGCGTGAGCCCCGCCGGCCTGACCACCTCGCGCCTGGAGTTCACCGCCAAGGAAGATCTGGGCGACGGCCTGTCCGCCAAGATCCGCCACGAGATGATCCTCAAGCCCGACACCGGTGCCATGGATGCCAACTCGCGCGAAACCTATGTGCAGCTGGCCCATAAGGACTGGGGCGACATCAATCTGGGCCGCCTGAATCTGTCCTCGTACAACCTGTATGGCTATGCCGACCCGAGCTATGGCTCGGCCTACAGCCCGGTCAATAACGTGATGGTGTTCTACGCGCCCTGGCGCGAGTCCAATGCCGTGTCCTTCAACTCGGCCAAGTTCTTGGGCGGCTTCCAGGTGCGCGCCACCGTCACCGCCGGCAAGGAAGAAAGCGACAACAGCAAGAACGGCCGCGTCATCAGCGTCGGCGCCTCGTACTGGAATGGCCCGCTGTTCCTGAGCGTCGCCAATGACATCCAGAACAAGACCAATATCTGGGACAAGGCCAAGAAGAAGAACGAAACCTCGCGCGACACCTATATCTCCGGCGTCTACCGCATTGGCCAGTTCGACCTCACCGCCATCCTGCACGACTACAACGGCTACTACGCCTACCCACCCTACGTCGGTTTCGCCACCCACGGCAACAGCCTGCAGCTGGGCACGCGCATTGCCATCAACGACCAGATCCGTCTGTTCGCCAGCGTGGTGCGCCGCGATGACGCCACCGGCGCCTTGGCCGATGCCACCGGCGTGACCCTGGGCGCGACTTACCACTTCTCCAAGCGCACCACGCTGTATGCCACCTACGGCACCGTGCGCAACGGCACCCCCGGCAGCGCCGGCGCCGAATACCCCATCGACTGGGGCCTGACGCCCAAGGCCGGTGAGAACCCCGAAGGCTATATGGTCGGCCTGCGCCACTCGTTCTGAGCCACTTTGACGGAGTGACAAACCCTATGAAACTGAACCCCACCACCGTGCTGGCCGTCGGCCTGGGCGCCTTGATCATCGGCAGCAGCGCCCTGGCGCAAGCGCCACGCAGCGGCGCCAATCTGAACGCCCCTGACGCGCCTCCGGGCAAGCCGCTGAACCACAATCTGCTGCCCGGTGAGCCGGCCCATCCGACCCCCGGCAGCTATGGCTACGACGCCAAGACCGGCAAGTTCAAGATGCCGGAAATCACGCCGGACGCCTACGGTGCTCACCCGGTCGAAGGCAGCCTGAGCTATCTGGACCAGAACACCTACGCCAAGAACTTCAAGCAAGAAGCCTTCTACCCCTTCGTGGCCGGCGCCGGCCACAGCTGGCAAGCCAGCTTCGATTGGCAAGGCCGACGCTACCTCTACGACTACGAGACCTGGCACTACAACCTCTTCGACATCACCGACCCCAAGGATGTGAAGCTGGTTGCCAAGAAGTACTTTGATGTGAAGGGCGGCGAGCACCAGTTCGGCCCTTTCACCGTCAAGTACAACAAAAAGCTCGACAAGATGATTGCGGTGCAGTGCTATGAGACGCCGCGTTATGGCGTGGTCTGGAACAAGTACGGCAACCCCGATCAGGTCAAGGCCTTGCGCGACCGCAAGATGCTGCGCGGCTTCCGCATCTTTGAAGTCACCAGCCCGCAATGGACCGACTGGAAGCTGCTGAGCGAAACCTCGCTGGACCCTTATCACTCGGCCAAAGAGCCGGTGCAGCAGGGTTCGGGCTGCCAGGACGTGCCGGTCTACGACGGTGACCAGTACCTCTTCGTCGCCGGCGCACCGGACGACACCTTCGCCAACACCGAGTACAAGACTTACCTCTTCGCCGGTGGCCAACTGGCCTTTGATGTGTCCAACCCCAGCGAGCCCAAGCGCTTGTCGATGTGGTGGGCACCGGGCTCGCGCCTGGGTGAGGAGGAGGAATACAAGAAGAACCCGCGTGCCGGCAACAAGACCTCGTGGATGGGCGCGCGCATGCCGCTGTTCATCCCCACGCCGGTCGAGAAGGGTGGCAAGTACGGCTACGCAGCCATGGGCGGCTTCGGCTTCTACGTGATCGACATCAGCGATCCGAAGAATATGAAGCAGGTGGCCCACATCGATATGCCGATGAGCGTGACCGGCACCGAGGGCGACAACATCGATGTCAGCAAGGTCGAGTCCACCGGCATGGTCTATTACAGCGGCTATCCGATGAGCGAGGACTGCTACGAGCCCTTCAAGGACATCTACGCCATCGATGTGCGCGATCCCAAGAACCCCAAGATCGCTCACACCCTGCCGCGTCCGGTGCCTGACAAGGCTGCGCCCTTCACCGACTTCTGCCAGCGTCGCGGCAGCTTCGGCCCCAAGCGCAGCGGCTATGCCCAAGTCCAGCCCGGCAAGCCCAGCCCACGCTACATGCCTTACAGCTACTACAACGCCGGCATGCAGATGTTTGACCTGAAGGACCCGGCCAAGCCCGTCATCGCCGGCTACTTCACGCCCAAGATGATTGGTGAGATCCCCGTCAAGGACGGCCAGACCCAAAGCATCCGTGCCTTGCCCAACCCGGTGCACAGCATCTTTGTGGAATGGGACCGCAATCTGGTCTGGGTCTTCTCCAACCATGGCATCTACGTGACCTCGTCCGAGCTGCTCGGCAAGCCAGTGATGGGCATGCCCAAATGATGGCGCGGCGACTCTCCCTCGCCGCCGTGAACCTGGCCATGCTAGGGGCGCTGTGCGGCCCCAGCATGGCACAGGCTCAGGCATCCGCTGGGCAGCAGAGCTGGGCCTTGTTTGATGCGTGCATGGCCTGCCATGCCCGGGACAAGACCCTGGTCGGCCCCTCATTCGCCGCCATCCGCGAGCGCTATGCACAGCAGGCCGATGCCGCCGCCACGCTGGCTGAACGCATCGCCCAAGGCAGCAGCGGGCGCTGGGGCGCAGTGCCCATGCCCGCCAACAGCCATCTGACGCCGGACCAGGCCTTGGCCGCCGCGCGCTGGATTCTGGGCAGCAAGCCCGCCAGCGCCAGCAGCCCTGCATCCACAGCTGTTTCAAACCCCGTTTCCCAAACCACCGCCCACTGAGTTCAAGCTCGGGCGGATCTCTCGCAAAGAAAAGGACTGACGATGATGATCAAGAAAACTTTCACCTTCTCGCTGATCGGCGCTGCCGCCTTGCTGGCCGCCCAGGCCGCCTCGGCGCAAGAAGTGGTGCGCATCGGCCACGTGGGCCCCACCAGCGGCGCCATCGCCCACCTGGGCAAGGACAATGAACTCGGCGCCCGCATGGCCATCGATGAGCTCAACGCCAAGGGCGTGGTCATCGGCGGCAAGAAGGTCAAGCTCGAACTGCTGGGCGAAGACGATGCAGGCGATCCAAAGCAAGGCACGCAAGCCGCGCAAAAGCTGGTGGACTCCAAGGTCAACGGCGTGGTCGGTCACCTGAACTCGGGCACCTCGATCCCGGCCGCCAAGATCTACTCGGAAGCCGGCATCCCGCAAATCTCGCCTTCCAGCACCAACCCCAAGTTCACCCGCAGCGGCTACAAGACCACCTTCCGCGTGGTGGCTGACGACGTGCATCTGGGTGGCACCCTGGGCCGCTACGCCGCCAAGGACCTGAAGGGCAAGTCCATCGCCGTCATCGACGACCGCACGGCCTACGGCCAAGGCGTGGCCGATGAGTTCGAAAAAGGCGTCAAGGCCAGCGGCGGCAAGATCATTGGCCGCGAATTCACGAACGACAAGGCCACCGACTTCAGCGCCATCCTGACCAGCTTGAAGTCCAAGAAGCCCGATGTGATCTTCTTCGGCGGCATGGACGCCGTGGCCGGCCCGATGCTGCGCCAGATGAAGCAGCTGGGCATCAGCGCGAAGTTCGTCGGCGGCGACGGCATCTGCACCACCGAGCTGCCCAAGCTGGCCGCCGGCACCATCGACGACAGCCAGGTCTACTGCGCTGAAGCCGGCGGTGTTGACGCTGGGCAAAAGCAAGCCATGGACGACTTCCGTGCCCGCTTCCGCAATGCCACCAAGCTCGACGTGCAGGTCTACGCGCCTTACTCCTACGACGCCGTTGGCGTGCTGGTCGCCGCCATGGTCAAGGCTGGCTCGGCTGAGCCTGCCAAGTACCTGCCGGTGCTGGCCAAGACCGACGGCTACAAGGGCGTGACCGGCAATATCAGCTTCGATGCCAAGGGTGACATCAAGAACGGCGCGCTGACCCTGTACACCTACAAGGCCGGCAACCGCGAATCGCTGGCGGTGATTCGCTAAGCCAGCAGTAGCGCAGCCAGTGCAGCAATCACTGGCTGTCACATCAAGATAAGTTCTGGCCGGCGCCACCTTTGCGCCGCGCCACCTCGGGTCCCGGGCCCGACTCAGTCTGCATGGGGAGAGCGTGCAGGCTGGGTCGGTGCCTTGGGGCTCTTTTTTTTGCCCGCCGATTCAAGTACGAAGAGGCTTTGCAGAGGCAAAACAAAAGGGCTCCTTGCGGAGCCCTTCTCTTTTCTTGCTGACCGGTCAGATCAACCGTTATGCCTGGCTGGGCTCAGAACTCCAGCTTGGCGATCTTGCTGCCCGCCACGGTCGCAGCAACCATCAGGCCACCGTTGGTCAAGGCAAAGGCGTTGACGGCGTTGTCATAGCTCTTGGTGTCGATGCTGCCGTTGGCGCCGACCTGGATCAGGGCCACCGAGCCATCCACGCCGGCCGTCCAGCCGCTGCTCTTGCGGAAGTCGTCGTAGGCCTTCTGGGTCATGAAGAAATAGATCAGCGCCTTGGACTGAACGCCGGCCTGGAAGCCGAAAGAGGCGGCCGTGGTCTTGTAATAGTCCACCGTCTGACCACCGGCGCGCAAAGCGCCTTCGCCATATTCACCACCAACACCCAGGCCAGCGGCATAGACCTTGGGGAAGACCAAGATCGCGCGCGCCTTGCTGGCCAGCTCTCGGGAGCCCGGCACGCTCTTGTACAAGGTGTCCATGGTGGCGTCATAGCCGGCTTCGATGGCAGCTTTTTGCTGCGCCGGGGTTTCCTTGGCGGTCTGGTTGGTTGAGCACGCCGAGAGCAGGCCCAAAGACATGGCCAGCAAAGCGGGGGTCAACAGCAGTTTGCGACGCAGCATCAGAATCTCCTTGTGTGATTGATGAAGACATTTCATCGTAGACCTAGCCTAGCAAGCCAGGCACTGCATTTCTGTGACTTTGAACAAAGTCCGCCACAGGCAGCTGCAGCTTAAACCGGTGCCCGAAACGAGGGAAGGTGCCTCGTTCAGCGCAGCGCAGCTGAAACCCAAGCCCGCGCATCAACTCAGACTTGCCCCTGAAAGGCGGGACAAGGCGGCACCCGGCCTTCCCTGCATCAGTGGCGCGTGCGCAGCAGCTGGCCCAGGCTTTGCACAGCCTGCCGCACCGGCTCGTCAAAAGGCAGGCCACAGTTGATGCGCAAGAAGGCATCGAAACGCATGGTGTTGGAAAACATGGCCCCCGGCGCCAGCCGAATGCCCTGGGCCAGCGCCGCCTCGAACAAGGCCATGGAGGACACACCCTCGGGCAGCTCCAGCCACAGATTGAGCCCGCCGCCGGGCACGCTCAGGCGCGACTCAGCGGGTAAGTAACGCGCCAGCGCCTCGGCCATCTGCTCGCGCTGCAGCGCCAGCTGGGCCCGCATCTTGCGCAGATGGCGGGGCATATGGCCGGCATTGAAATAGTCCGCCACCGCCAACTGGGGCAGGGATTCATTCGGGCGTGACTGGCTGTACTTCAGCATCTCCAGCCGCTGCTGCCAACGCCCGCCGCTCATCCAACCCAGGCGCATGCCGGGCGCCAGAATTTTGTGCAGCGATCCGCACAGAATCACGCGCCCGCTGCGATCAAAGGACTTGATCGGCCGCAGCGGCGCCGGCCCATCCCACAGGGCGGAGTAGCTGTCGTCCTCGATCAGGGCCAGGTCTTGCTGCTCGCACCAAGCCAGCAAAGCCTGCTTGGCCGCATCCGGCATGACGGCGCCCAGCGGGTTTTGCAGATGCGGCACCACCGCCACCGCCTTGAGCCCCGGCGTCAGCGCCGCCGCCTCCTGCAAGGCCGGCAGCGAGATGCCGGTGTGCGGGCTGGTCGGGATCTCCAGCGCGCGCAGCGACAGGCTTTCCAGAATCTGCAGCAAGCCGTAGTACGTGGGCGACTCCACAGCCACCACATCGCCGGGCTGGGTCACGGCGCGCAGAGCCAGGGTGAGCGACTCGGTGCAGCCGTGGGTGATGACGATGTCATCCGGGCTGAGTTGGAGTTGCTGCTGCTCCAGCGCCAACCGGGCCAGGGCGCTGCGCAAGCTGGGCTCGCCGCCGGGCGGTGGCGGTGTCACCAGGCAAGCGCCATGCTGGCGCAAGACGCGCTGGCTGGACTGGCGCAGGCGCTCCAGCGGATACAACTCAGGCGCCGCCTGCGCGCCCGACAAATTCACCCGCACCGGCTGGGCCAGCGCCTTGGCCAGCACGGAAGAAACTTTTTGATGCACGCCCACATAGCGCGCCTCATCGATCAGCGCCGTGAGTGAAGGCTCATGCGCCGGCGGCAAACCCGCCGTTTTGAGCGCACGCACAAAGTAGCCGGCCCGGGCGCGCGCCTCCAACAAGCCCTTGGCCTCCAGCCAGCGGCAGGCCTGCAAGGCGGTGGACATGCTGACCTGATGCAAACCCATCAGCCCGCGCACCGAGGGCATGCGCGCACCCGGCGGCAAGGCTCCCTTGTGGATGGCTTGGCGGTAATGGCTGGCGAGCTGAAGGTAAAGCGGCATGACGGGATTGTCAGCGCTGGGTCTGGCCCGTGGCCGATACAGATGTGGCCACGGCCTTGCAGAACAGCGCAAAAAAAGCGGCTGTTCTGCAGCACAAAGGCCATTTCTGTCGCTGTACCGCGGCGGCGGCCCTGGCCACACTGAAGCCGTCTTCCCCAGCGCCCTCAGGGCCAGATGCCATGACCTCCACTCACACGCCCCCGCCCGCCCCCCGCGCCTTGCCAAGCGGCGCCCAGCAATTGCTGCAAGTGCAAACCGGCTGGGTCTTGCATGTGCTGCGCGGCAGTTTGCTGCTGCGCCTGCCTCTCGCCTTGGAACCTGCGCTGAGCCTGAGCGACACGGTCTGGCAAGCCCAGCAGCAACTCGCCGCCGGCGCGGTCTGGGTGGCCCAAGCGCCAGGCTGGATCAGGCTGGACAGCCGCGACCCGAGCTGCTTGTACACGCTGCGCCAGGTCAGCCCGGCACCGGCGCGCTGGCGGCTGCTTGCAGTGCGCGTGCTGCAGCGCCTGATTCAGCAAGTGCAACCGGGGCAAGCCCAGCCGCTCAGCCGCAGCGCCGACTGATCAGCACCACGGCGACCTGCTCAGGCCTCAGTGCATGCCGGCCAGCAGCGCCGCATTGCCGCCAGCGGCTGCGGTGTTGATGGTCAGCGTCTGCTCGGCGCTAAAGCGGTATTGCTGGCTGGCGGCACCGACTTCTTGCGCGGTGATGAGGGGGCGGATGGCACCCTTGTCGGCCGCCATCACGCGCCACAGGCGGCGTTCCAGCGCGGCGTCGGCACCGGTCAACACCACGCCGGCAATGCGCTCATCGTCCAGCAAGGCGCGCAGGCAGGCTTCGCCACCCGATAGCAGCTGCAACGTTTCCGCCGCCAGGCCGGCCTGACGCAAGGCTTGATGCAGCGCGGCGGCCTGCGCTTGCGCGGCCTCCGTCACCACCAGGGCCACGCTATTGCCGGCTACCAGGGCGGCGCACAGGGCCAGCGCCAGCTGATCTTCGGCAGCGCTATTGGCCAGCACGGCCAGCACGCCGCGGCCATGCTGGCGCAGCTCATTGCTCTCACCCGTGGGGCCGGGCAGGCTCAGCTCGGCCAGGCTTTGCTGGGCCTGGCTCAGGCGCTTGGACAGGGCCGGCGCGCTGGCCAGGCCCTCAAAGGCGCGGCGCAGCAAGGCGGCACGCTCGGCCAGGGGCACATCGGCCCATTGCGCATGGGCCACGCTCAGCGCGGCCACCGAGGCGGCCAGGCTGGCTGGCGGCGTGCCGGCAACTGGGCTGGCCAGGCCGGCCGCGCTGGCCTCGACGCGGATAGCGGGCAAGGCGCTGAAGCGGTACAGATAGTTGGGGCCGCCCGCCTTGGGGCCGGTGCCCGACATGCCTTCGCCGCCGAAGGGCTGCACGCCCACCACCGCGCCGATCACATTGCGGTTGACGTAGACATTGCCGATGCGGGCCTTGTCCGCCAAGCGCAGGGCGCGGCTGTCGATGCGGGTCTGGATGCCCAGCGTCAGGCCATAGCCCAGGGCATTGACCTGCTCCAGCACCGCGTCCACATCGCCGCCCCAGCGCAACACATGCAGCACCGGGCCGAAGATTTCCTGGCGCAGCTCGCTGATGCTGCCGATCTCAAAGGCCACCGGCGCGATCAGGCGCGGCATCACCTCTTGCACCGGGCATTCGGCGATCAGCTTGGCCTCGCGCTTGAGGCGCTGCACATGCTGGGCGATGCCCTGGAAGGCTTCGTCATCGATCACCGGGCCGACATCGGTGCTCAGCTCGGCGGGCTGGCCCACCCACAGCTCTTGCAGGGCGCCGCGCAGCATTTCGATCACGCCGTCGGCAATGCTTTCGTGCACGCACAGCAGGCGCAGGGCCGAGCAGCGCTGGCCGGCCGAGCGGAAGGCGCTTTGCACCACCGCGTCCACCACCTGCTCGGGCAAGGCGGTGGAGTCCACGATCATGGCATTGAGGCCGCCGGTTTCGGCGATCAGAGGCACGACCTGACCCTCTTTGGCCGCCAAGGTCTGGTTGATGATTTGCGCCACTTGCGTGGAGCCGGTGAAGCAGACACCCGCCGTGCGCGCATCGGCCACCAGGCCGGCACCCACGGTTTCACCCGCGCCGTGCAGCAAGATCAAGGCATTGCGCGGCAGGCCGGCGGCGTACAGCAGTTCCACAAAACGCTGGGCCACAAACGGGGTTTGCTCGGCCGGCTTGGCCGCCACGGTATTGCCCACCACCAGCGCGGCCACCACCTGGCCGGCAAAGATGGCCAGCGGGAAGTTCCAGGGGCTGATGCAAACGAACACGCCGCGACCTTGCTGCAGATGCACCGCATCGCGCTCGGCCTGGTCGGCGTAGTAACGCAGGAAGTCCACGGCCTCGCGCACCTCGGCCACGCAGTCGCCCTGGGTCTTGAAGGCCTCTTTCACCAACAGGGCGCAGAACTCGGGCAGGCGGGCGTCCAGCGCATCGGCAGCGCGGCGCAGAATCGCGGCGCGCTCGGCCACGGCCAGGCTGGCCCAAGGCGCAAAGCCGGATTGCAGGGTGGCCATGGCCTCGGCCACCGCGGCGGCATCGGCCAGCGGCACCGCGCCCACTTCCACCTCGCCCAGGGCTTGGGCCAGGGGCTGGCGTTGAGCCAAGTCGCTCAGATCAGCGCCGGTGGAATTGCGGCGGCCCAGACCCATGCGGTCGAAGTAGAGCTCGGGCGGCAGAGGCAGCGCGCTGTGGGCTTGCACCTGCTCCAGCGGGGAGCCCAGCAGCTCAGGCACTTGCACATTCACATCGGCCAGCTGGTGCACGAAGGAAGAGTTGGCGCCGTTTTCCAGCAGGCGGCGCACCAGATAGGCCAGCAGGTCGCGATGCTCGCCCACCGGGGCGTAGACACGGCAAGGGATGCTGCCGTCTTTCAGCACCTCGCGATAAACGCCCTCACCCATGCCGTGCAGGCGCTGCATCTCAAACTTGGCGCCAGCCGCGCGGGCCATCTGCACGATGGCGGCAATGGTGCCGGCGTTGTGGCTGGCGAACTGCGGATAGATCACATCGGCATGGCCGATCAGCGCCTGCGCGCAAGCCAGGTAAGACACATCGGTGTGCTGCTTGTGGGTGAACACCGGGTAGGCGTTCAGGCCCAGCTCTTGGGCGCGCTTGATTTCGCCGTCCCAATACGCGCCCTTGACTAGGCGCACCATGAAGCGCAGGCCATGCTTTTTGGCGATGGCCGCCACCTCGTGGATCACATTCAGCGCACGGGTCTGATAGGCCTGCACGGCCAGGCCGAAGCCGCGCCATTGCGGGTAGCTGCCCTTGATGCGCGCGGCCAGCGCGTCCAGCACGTCGAGCGACAGCTCCAGGCGGTCCACTTCCTCGGCGTCGATGGTCAGGTTGATATTGGCGCTGGCGGCCAGCTCGATCAGCTGCCACACGCGCGGCAGCAGTTCGGCAAACACGCGCTCGCGCTGCAGCACTTCGTAGCGCGAGAACAAGGCGCTGAGCTTGATGGAAATGCCGTCGGCCGCCTCCGGCGAGCTGGCCTTGACGCTGGCCGCAATCGCCTTGATGGCGCCCACGTAAGCAGCTTGGTAACGCTCGGCGTCCTTCTCGGTGCGGGCGCCTTCGCCCAGCATGTCGTAGCTGAAGCGCAGCATGGGCTGGACCTTGCGGGCGTCCGCCGCCTGGCCCATGGCCTCGCCGATATTGCGGCCCAGCACGAACTGGCGGCCCAGCAGCTGGATGGCGCGCACAGTAGCTGCCACCACGGTCTGCGCGCCCAGGCGGGTCATCAAGCCACCTTGGCCTTCGGCATCGGGCAGGAACTTCTTCGACAAAGAAATGGCCGAGGCGGACAAGCTGGCCAGCATCTTGTGCGGGCCGTCCGAGCTGCCGTCGAACTGGCCGCGGCCGAGTTGGTCCGCCGTCAGCGCAATCGCGGTGGGCGCATCCGGCACGCGCAGCAGCGCTTCGGCCAGGCGCATCAGGGCCAGGCCCTCGGAGCTGGTGATCGGGTACTCGCGCAGTAGCGACTCCATGGCCCAGAACGGCGCCGGGTTGGCCCGCACCTGCTGCACCCAGGGGCCGGCCAGGGCAATCACCTGCGGCCAGTCCAGGCGCGCGCCCAGGGATTGCACCAGGGCGCTCACCACCGCCTGCTCGTCGCGGTAGGGGCTGGGCAGGCGGGCGGCTTCGGGCAGCAAGTTGAAAGTGCTCATGATGTGGGTCTTTGTCGGTTTATAGCGAGTGGCGGAACTTTATGAGGGTTGGACCTGAATTAAATTCGCAACTAACCGCATTCGGCGGTGGAAAATCCAGCATGGCCGACGAAACACAACAACTCGACAAAATCGACGCCCGCATCCTGCGCGCCCTGCAGGCCGACGGCCGCATCTCCAACCTCAAGCTCGCCGAGGCGGTGCACCTCTCACCCACCGCCGTGCTGGAACGCGTCAAACGCCTCACCCGCGAAGGCTTCATCCTGGGCTACGAAGCGCGCTTGAACCCCGAGAAACTGGGCGCCGGCATGCTGGTCTTCATCGAGATCTTGCTCGACCGCACGGTACAGGACGTGATGGACAACTTCAAGGCAGCCGTACAAGCTCGCCCTGAAATCCTGGAATGCCATTTGGTCGCGGGCGGCTTTGACTATCTGCTCAAAACCCGGGTGTCCGATATGAACGCTTACCGCCAATTCATCGGCAGCGTGATCTGGACCCTGCCCGGGGTGCGGGAGACGCGGACTTATGCGGTGATGGAGGAAGTCAAAAGCACAACCGCCCTGCCCTTTTGAGTGCGGCGGGTGGGCGAAGAAACGGCATGCCTCTGGAACACTTAGGCTGCGATTGAAAATGCAGTTGTGCCAGTTGATTTTGCTAAGAATGCAAGATGTGGGACCGGACTCTCAGACCGTCCGACCGCCGCATCAAGGGTCAGGCTGAACTTCACCTTTAAGGCCTGACCCCGACCGCGACTTAACCCCTGCGCAATCACCAATTGAATACTTCAGCGCCGGTGACCGGTATCCGTATCTAGTTTCGGGGGGGACTTCAAATGGCAAGGTCGTTGGTCGCGTTTAGCACCCTTACGTATTGATCCGAAAGCACCTTCAAGAAGTTCTTTCCAGCGGCGATTTCCTTCACTTGGGCAAGTCCGAACGGAATAACGCGATCTCCCTTCATGCCGTGCAGCTGTATGAGTTGCCGATGATCAGAACGTAGAACTTTCGAGGGGCAGGCTGTGAACATGATTGAATGGGTTGTGCTGTGAGTCTGCATGAGCCCCACCAGTTCATTCACCCACTGAGACTTAAATCCAGACGAATAGCATTTCGCCTCGCCAATCAAGTGCGTTGCAGCCGACTTAAAAATAGGGATTACGAGTGCGGTAGGTCCAACCTGCACCATAAAGTCAATCTCTGACGTGGTAGATCGCAAGTTTGCTCCAACGTCGATACCTTTGCATCCACTGAGCAGTTCAATCATTATCTGCTCGAGAATTTTGCCAAGCAGCCTTGTTTGTTCGCCCTGAATGGATTTTCTGCTGGAATATTTGTGGTATTTGGGGCGCGTCTTTGCTAAAGCGGCTGGGTCAATTCCTCGCACTCGGTCAAGGCGGCTGAGTAGCGTTTTAAGGCGAGGGATATCGGTATCAGAAAGGTAGGAATAAATTTGATCGTTTGGGCGAATATCTTTTTCAACTAAGTCCCGCAAGAACTCGTTCATGCCATAAGTCATTGCGCGCGCTCCTTAGTATGAGCAACGCGGCGGAACGCGACCTCAAGATTTTCCGGTTTTCCACCGTCGATTTGGATGCCTGTAACTGTTATCAAGAGTCTCTTAAACACGCTCGGGTCAGAGGACCAATCGTTGGGAATTTCTTCCAGAATTTCGGTGCAGACAAGGCGATAGACAGGTTCAAGAAGCCCCGTCTTCATAGCCATGAGCAAAGAAGTGCGCGCCTCGCCCGGTTCAAGTTGGAAGTGGCTCGATACCTCGCCGGGTGTAATGATTGTGTAAGAGGCTTGCTTGGAAACCCAACTCAGTACGCTTTCACCAGTCCCACTTGGTCCGACGACGGCTTTACTGGCCTCGCTAAGCGTCGATGTAATTTCGTCTACCAGGCGATAGGATGCTGCCTCATTGTTCCAAACGAAATGGAGTTCAGTGCCTGTCTCCCAAAATCTCAGCCTGGTGAATAGGCCTTCATTGATCCAATATAGAACAATGGAATTCGGGATGGCGCTACTGAAGGCCTTTTTAGAGGCTTCAACAAGCGCCGTTTTTTCCACGCCCGGGAGGTGCGCGGAGATAAAGGCGGCCAAAGCTTCCTCAATGTCGTTTGCTTGACCTTTGGCACTGACGTCTAGCCGAGCAAGCGGCGTGTCAACATCGGCCTTGACCTGTAAAACTCGCCGGTTTGCTCCTCCAACAAAATATTTCAGGGCGGTCTTGATTGGGAGGGTTGTAAGTCGAAATCCAGAATCTCTAGAAAGTATTTGCAACAGACTTTCGACGACTTTTTCATACCCGTTTGCGCCTGACCCAGGTGCGTTGCTATGGGTAAAGCCAGGATAGCTTAGGGTAAGGAGGTTTCGGTCCGCCTGGAACCTGGCCACAATTGGGTGGCGAGTTATGACGGTGCGACGAACCCGATGGTCCTTTTCGACCTCTACCCACTCCTTGAACTCTACCAAGTGTTCAAAGGTGTACGTTGGAGTAGGCGATGTAGCCGCGTGGGAGACCTTGAACTCAAAACCCCCGCTTCTGTAGATCTCGCCCACAAGAGGCATTTTCACTTTACTGGCGTCGAACTCCATCCTAAGCAGCAAGCAATGCTTAAACGGATAAGTCCGTTCGACATCCAATAAGGTGGATACGATTTCGTCGCTTGATGCACTAGTCGCTAGAAGCGCCTCCAGCGAGTTGGCGTGCGCTCTAAGAGCGATCTTCTTGGTCGGGGCGAGTCGGTACACCGCCTCTCGAATTTGCTCGAGAGTCAGCGAATTCAGAAGGGTTTGAGTGACATCCCCTTCGGAGTCAAGCTGCCTTCGCCGCGGCTTCGCTGCAACGTCATCGGTCTCATCAAACAAAGTGGCCTCCCGTATGTGTTCTTGCAATAGTTGGTCGGATGCCAGCTTTCGCGGCGCTGATCGTACAGGAAGCAGCTGAGATTGGACGCAATCGGGCAGCGGTCTTGAGGGGCAGGCCTCAAATTTAAAGGCCTCACAAACCATTCAAATATGAGGCCGCCCACCGCGCAGAGCCTACGAGGCCAAGAACGCGAACGAGCGCCACATAGCTCGCCAGGAGTTGCGCAGAGCGTCCTCAACGGATTAAGACAATTAGTTTCTGATGAATCCAGCGCGAATTTGCTTACGGCTCAATAAACCCGCAGCACCTCAAACCGCTGTCGGTTTGCAGCGATCTGTATCGTCACCTCATCACCCTCGCATTTACCCAGCATGGCCTTGCCCAAAGGGGCTTCGCTGCTGATGACCTGCACGGGCTGAGGGCCGCTGAGCAACTTCATGCTGCCGCCATCCGGCCCAAGGAAGATCTGTTGCTGCTTGTCGTCGGCATCGACCAGGCAGACCAAGGCGCCGAGTTGTATCCCTTTGCTGGCGTCGTAGGGGCTGAGGCGGAATTGCTGCCAATTGGCTATCGCCTGGCGGATGGCTTCGGCGCGACGCGCTTGGCCGGTGGCCAAGTAGGCGGCTTCGAGACCCAGGGTGTCGTACTTGTTCTCGGCGATGTTTTCTTCGTGAGTCGCCGTTTCATGGGCCGCCCGCGCAGCCTGTTCGACTTGCAGCAAGTCTTCGGCAAGCCGGTCCAGCACCTGCTGGCGCAGCAAAAATTTGTCCATGATGAAAGGTCGGCAGGGCGGGCGAGCGCGCGAGCAAGCAAACGAGGGATGGGGCGCGCATTATGAAGGGCAGCAAGACCGCCGGCAGGCAGGCAGGCAGTCGCCGCCGGATTGGCTGGCGACTCAGATGTAGCCCAGCACGCGCCACCAAGCCGTGCCCACCACCACCAGCACTAGCAAATTGACCACGCTCATCACCGCACCGGCGCCCCACCATTCATTCAAGGTGGTGTAGCCGGAGCCAAAAATGATGGGCGCGGTGCCGGTGCCGTAATGCGTGAGCGACATCATCAGCGAGGACGAAAACGCCAAGAGCAAGGCCAGCGGCATGGGCGGCGCGCCCAGGGCCAAACCGGCGGCGAAGAAGGCACCAAACATGGCGGTGATGTGCGCCGTGGTGCTGGCGAAGAAATAGTGGGAGTAGAAATAGACCAAGACCAAAATCGCGGTCGCCCCCAACCAGCTCAAGCCCAGGTGGCTGATGCCTTGCTGGATCGAGACCGAGAACCAGGCGATCAAGCCGAGCTTGCCCAAAAAGGTGGCCATCATGACCAGGGCGGCAAACCAGATCAAGGTGTCCCAGGCGCTCTTGGCTTTGAGAATGTCTTCCCAAGTCAGCACCCCGGTGAGCAGCAAGCATGACAGGCCGATCACCGCCGTGGTGGTGGCATTGACCTCCATCTCGGGGCCAAACAGCAACTCGGGCACGCCCGCCCACAGCGCCAGCATCAGCGCCAACACCGCCAGGGTGATGTATTCCGACTGCTTCATGGGCCCCAGCTTGCGCAGTTCAGCCTCGGCCATGGGTTTGGCATCAGGCGTGTTTTTGATCTCGGGTGGGTAGAGCCAGAACAGCACCAAGGGCATCAGCAGCAACATGCACAAGCCGGGCAATAAGGCGGCCAGCGCCCATTGGCCCCAGCTGATGTCGATGGCGGCGCCTGTGCCCTTGGCGATCAAATCCACAATCAATGGATTGGGTGCGGTCGCCGTGATGAACATGGCAGAGGTGATGGGGTTGGCGTTGTAGTTGACCAGGGCCAGATAGCGCCCCAACTTGTTTTGGGTGCCCAGATCAGGGTTGGATTTGAAGCCATCCGCGATCGACTTCATGATGGGGTGAATGATGGCCCCGCCGCGCGCCGTATTGCTGGGCGTGACCGGTGCAATCACCAGTTCGGACAAGACCAAGCCATAAGCAATGCCGATGGTCTTCTTGCCGAACAGCGAGATGAAGTGATAGCCGATGCGCGTGCCCAGGCCGGTTTTGGTCAGCGCCACCGCGATCATCACGGCAATCGCGATCAGCCAGATCAAGGCGTTAGAAAACCCGCTCAAGGCATCCGCAATCGCGCCATCGGGCGAACCCGGGCGGGTGACTTGCGTGATTGCCACCAGCGCGATGGCGATCATGGAAACAGCGCCAATCGGCAGCGCCTTGCCAATGATGGCGGCAATGGTGCCGGCAAACAGCGCCAGCAAATGCCAAGCCTCGGGGCTGACCTTCTCTGGCACAGGAATCACAAACCAGATCAACAAGGTCAAACCCAGCGCGATCGCGCTGGGAATCGGTTTGGGGCGAACAAGCTGTGACATGAATTCCTACCTTCTTGATTGAAGAGGGGACATGCCGAGGACTGTAGAACCTTGTGAAGCTCGCGGGGAACAAAAGCTTGGGGATCAACTTGGGGGGTCAGGTCTTGAGTCCGCCCCTGCCAAGCCCTCAAAGCTACACAGGCGCCGTCACACCATGGGCATTCCCCGGCTGTTGCTGCTGAGGCGCTGGCAGCGGCGGCTTCAGCTGCGAACGTTGAAACGGCCGCGGCTGACCCGAGAGCTGCAAGGCCAGTTGCGTGACCAAATCATGGCTGCGCGACGGCGGCGCGCCGATGGGCAAGAGCAGCAGAGCCGCCACCACGCCGGCCGGCAGCCAGGTCGGCGGGCGCTGACCCAGGGCTGCTGATGAAGCGGTTGAGCCGCGCAGACGCCGCGGCAGGCTCAAGAGGCTGGCGCCACTGCCCAGCAGCAAACCGGCCCAGGCTTCAAAGGATGAATGCGCGCCGACCTTCAAGCGCGAGTAGGCAATCAAGGCGGCCAGGGCAAAGGCCAGCGCCACGGCGCCGCGCTGCACACGCATGCTGCGCCCGCGCACCAGGGTCCAGGCCAGCATGGGCAGCACGGCGGCGGCAAACATGGCGTGGCCGGAGATGCCGGTGAAGTCCAGCGCCTCAACACCCAGGCCCCAGCCGATGAAGGCCAGCTTGCTGAGCGTGGTCAGCCCAGCGGCCGCGCCCAGCCAGAACAGCCAGCGCCGGGCCACGGGCGCCAGATGAGTCAAAGAAGCATGAGTGCCCGTCTGCTCACCATCGCGGCCGCCGCGCTCACTCGAGCGCCACAGCCACAGGCAGGCCACCAGCGCCAGAGGCAAGAGGATTTGCGCCTCGCCCAGCCGGGTCAGCCAAGGCCAGATGGCGTCGAAAGCGGTGGCGGTGGTGGTGTCGGTCACGGAGGCAGAGAACAGCATGGCGCCATGCTACGTGAGGCCTTGTGACAAACCATACGGTCCCCGCACAGGCCCGGCGCAGGGCGCACGCGAGGCTTGCTAGGCGGACGCGGCAGCCATGAAGCAGCCCACCATTCGGCCGCCGCACGCGCGAACTCAGCATCAGCGGGAAAACCATACGCCGGGCGGCCCCCTGAGAGCGCAAGCGCATGGCGGAGAATCTCGCCCTATCCCAAGCTCACAGGCCCAGCCCAATCCATGCACAAGCCGCATCGCCCCTCCACCGCCCGCCCCGCTTTGAATCGGGCCAGTTTTGCCGCCCTGCTTTTGGGCTTGAGCGGCAGCTTCCTGAGCCCAGCCAGCCTGGCCGCGCCGGTGAAAACCCCCGAGGCGCAAGCCGCCCGCGACTACAAGGCCAAAGTGGCCAAAACCGAGGCCGATGCGGCGCGTGATGCGCAGGCTTTCGATGCGGAAGTGGATGCCTTCCTGAAGGCCTACTGGCAACTGCTGCCCGATGCGGCCGTGGCCGCCGGCCAGTACCAGGCCGCCGCCCGCCTGCCCGCGCCCACCGAGGCCGAGCGCCTGGCGCAGATCCGCTTTTGCGAGCAATGGCTGGCGCGCCTGCAAGCCCTGCCGGCCAAGCTCAGCCTGAATGCCGGGCAGCTGGGTGATCTGGCCTTGCTGGACAACCATCTGCAAGGCATGCGCTGGTCGCTGCAGCAGTTCCGTAGCGATGTCTGGGACCCGACCGGCTACAACGTGGCCGGCGGCTTCAGCGACCTGCTCAACAAGGGCGAGTTCACGCCGGCCCAACGCGTCAAGCTGGTGGAACAGCGCCTGCGCCAAGTGCCAGCCTATTACCGCGCTGCCCTGCAGCAGATCAAAGCGCCGGCCGCGCCGCTGCTGCAAATGGCCATCCTGCAGAACAAGGGCGGGCTGGAGCTGTTCACCCAAGACATCCCGGCCCTGCTGGACAGCGCCAAGCTGGACGCCGCCAGCCGCCAGCGCGTGCTCAAGCTGCGCGACGCGGCCCTGCAATCCACCCAAGGCTTCATCAAGGCCCTGGAGCAGATCGACGCCCGCCAAACCGCCGACGGCAGCGGCCGCAGCTGGCGCATTGGCCGCGAAGCCTTCAACGAGAAGTTCCGCTACGAGATTCAAGCCTCGGTGGACGCGCCGACGCTGTACCAGCGCGCCCTCGACCAGAAAGCCGCCCTGCACGCCCGCATGAGTGAGCTGGCCGATGGCTTGTGGCCCAGCCTCTTCCCTGGCGAAGCCGCGCCGGCCGAGCGCCTGAGCAAAATCGCGCGGGTGATCAACAAGCTGTCGGAGCGGCATGTTTCGGCGGAAGGCTATTTCGATGACATCCGCGCGCAGATCCCGGCCCTGGCGGACTGGGTGGTCAAGCATGATTTGCTGACCCTGGACCCCAGCAAGCCGCTGCAGGTGCGCGAGACCCCGGCCTTTATGCGCGGGCTGGCGGGTGCCTCGATCAGCGCACCCGGCCCGCTGGATCCACAGGGCGTGACCTACTACAACGTGGACCCGCTGGACCCCGTCGGCAAGCCCGAGAAGACCGAGTCCTATCTGCGTGAGTACAACCACTGGGTGCTGCAGATCCTGAGCATCCACGAAGCCATTCCCGGCCATTACGTGCAACTGCTGTACTCGAACAAATCGCCTTCCAAGGTCAAGGCCTTGTTCGGCAACGGCGCCATGGTGGAAGGCTGGGCGGTCTACTCCGAGCGCATGATGATGGAGAGCGGCTGGGGCCAGGTGGACGGCAAGCCCAGCCCCGAGATGGGCCTGATGTACGCGAAGTGGAATCTGCGCGTGGTCTGCAATGCCATCCTGGACTACGCGGTGCATGTGCTGGGCATGAGCGAGGCCGAGGGCTTGCAGCTGCTCGAAGGCGAGGCCTTCCAGTCGCACACCGAGGCGACCGAGAAGTGGCATCGCGCCCAGGTCAGCTCTGTGCAGCTGAGCAGTTACTTCGCCGGCTTCTCGGAAATTCTGGCGCTGCGCGATCAGCTCAAGGCCACCCAGGGCGATCGCTTCAATCTGAAGGCCTTCCACGAGGAATTCCTCAGCTACGGCAGCGCGCCGGTGGCCATGGTCAGCCGCATGATGCAAGCGCCAGCCCCGACCAAGAAGGCCCCGCTGACGCCCGCGCAGACCCAGCGCTGAGCACTGGCCCGGCCGCCGTGCCGGGCCAGCTTGGTCCATATGGGCCCATGCCGGGTGCCGCGGCTTCAGTTTTCTGAGCCGCGGCCGAAGACGCAGTGAGATGCCCCTCATTGCAGAGCGGATCGAGCCCGCCATGGAGCCATCAATTTCCCTCAGCCCGCAGTTTCTCGAAAAGTCCAAATCCAGCCTCACGGCCTGGGTGGACTACTTTCGCGCCATCGAGATCCCGGTCTTGGCCACAACCGCCGAGCAAATCGACGCCTTGGCGTTGGACGAAGACACGGTGGACATGAATGATCTGGCTGCCCTGATCAATAACGACCCGCTGATGCTGCTGCGCCTGCTGCGGCATGCGGGCGCCAAGAACCTGAAGGGCCGCAACCCGGCCGACCCGAAAAGCGTGTCTTCGCTGGAGATGCTGATCCTGATGGGCATCACGCCCTTTTTCCGCTCATTCACCCACCTGCCCTGTGCCGAAAACTGGCTGGCCGAACGGATGGAAGCCATGAGCGGCCTGGACCGGGTGCTGGACCTGGGCCACCGCGCCGCGCGCTTTGCCCATGGTTTTGCCACCCAACTCGACGACCCGAATGCGCCGCTGATCCACGAGGCCGCCTTGCTGCATCACTTCGTGGAAATGATGATGTGGCTGCATGCACCCACTTTGGCCCAACAGATCGACACCTTGCAGGCGACCACGCCGGGGCTGCGCACCCGCCAGGCCTGCCGCATGGTCTTGGGCATCGACTTGCTGGAGCTGCGCCTGGCGCTGATCAAGGCCTGGCACCTGCCCGATGTGTTGGCCCAGCTGACCGATGACGACCATGCCAAGCGCGCCCAGGTGCGCTGCGTGATTCTGGCCATCCGGCTGGCGCGCCACACCCGCAAGGACCCCAGCCTCAAGGCCTTGATGCACCTGCCTGTGGAGCAGCTGAATACACCTGGAGGCCTTTATCACCCGGCGCTGGCGCAAGACGTCAAAGACATTGCCGACCTGCTGCATCTGGGCTTGGAACCCACCCTGAGCCTGCTGCCCAAACTGGTCTGAGGGGGCCGGGCGCTCGCGCCCGCCCGCCGCCCGGGCTCAAGCCGGCAGCAAATCCACTTCGGCCACGAGACCGCTGACGGCCACCGGCGTCACCGTGTAGCTGAAGTCCGCCGCAGCCATCGGCCGGCCGAAGAACCAGCCCTGCGCCCAGTCACAGCCTTCGCGCTGCAGCCAGGCGGCCTGCTCGGCGGTTTCCACGCCCTCGGCCAGCACATCCAGGTTCAAGCTGCGCGCCAGCACGATGACGGTGCGGGCAATCGCCGCGACGTTGGCATCGCCACTGCCCAGCTCGCTGACAAAGCTGCGATCGATCTTGAGCGTCTGCACCGGCATGCGGCGCAGATAGGACAAGGAGCTGTAGCCAGTGCCGAAGTCGTCAATCGCCACACGCACGCCGCGCTGGGTCAACGCGCCCAGCAGCTCGATGGCGCCTTCAGCATCTTCCAGCAGCAGACTTTCGGTCACTTCCAGCTCCAGCGCATGGGCCGGGCAGCCGCTGCGGGCCAACACGCTGTCCACCATGGCCACAAAGTCGGGCTGGCGCAATTGCCGCGCCGACACATTCACCGCCACTTGCTGCGGCTTGCCGGCCAAGCCTTGCCAGGCGGCCGCTTGCGCGCAAGCGGTTTCCAGCACCCAACGGCCAATCGGCACGATCAGGCCGGTATCTTCGGCCAGGGGGATGAATTCCAGTGGCGAGATGGCACCGCGGCTGGGGTGACGCCAGCGCAGCAGCGCCTCGGCGCCGATCAGCACGCCATCCGACAAGCGCACCTGCGGTTGGTATTCCAGGCGGAACTGCGCCAGCTCATTGGCATGGCGCAGGGCATGGGTCATCTCGAAGCGCAGGCGCACGGCGGCGGTGAGTTCGGGGCGATAGGCTTGCACCGAATTGCGCGCATGCACCTTGGCCCGGCACATGGCCGCTTCGGCATTGCGCAGCAAGTCGTCCACATCATTGCCGTCGGTCGGGTACAGGGCCAGACCGATGCTGGCGCCGAGATTGAAGCGCTGCGTCTGCTCACCCAGATGGACTTGCACCGGCTCACTCATCGCGTCGATCAGGCGCTCGCCCAGGCGCATGGCCGTTTCTTCGTCCACCAGGCCTGAGAGCAAGACCACGAATTCATCCGAACCCACGCGGGCGACCGAGTCGCTGGCGCGCAGCACATTCACAAACCGGGCCGCGGCTTCTTGCAACACGGCATCGCCGGCGGCATGGCCGGCCACATCGTTGACCTCGCGGAAGCCGTCCAGGTCGATATAGAGCAAGGCCACGCCGCTGCGCTCGCGCTCGGCCACGCCGATCTGGCGGTTGATGCGGTCGCGCAGCAGGGCAGAGTTGGGCAGGCCGGTGAGGCGGTCGTGCAGCTCTTGGTGCAGCAGCTCGGCCTCGGTCTGCTTGATGCGGGAGATATCGGTCAGCACGGCCAGGTAATGGCCCTCGCCGCCCAATTCGGCCGGCGGCACGCTGACCAAGGTAGCCCACAAGGGCACGGCGATGCCGGACTTGTTGCGCTCCACCAGCTCGCCGCTCCACTTGCCTTTGGCCTCTACCTCGGCCCACAGCTCGCGCAGCAGCTCAGGATTTTGCACGCCGATTTGCAGGTACTGCGGCATGGTGCCCAGCAACTCTTCGCAGCTGTAGCCGGTGATGGCGCACATGGCTGGGTTGACGTCACGGATCAGCAAGTCGGCGTCCATCACCATGATGCCTTCGCCGCAATGCTCAAACACCGTGACGGCACGGTGCAGCTGCGTCATCGCCGCGCGCAAGCGCGTGACGTCGCGGGCCACGCCCACCGAGCCCAGGTTTTCGCCGTCCACCAGCACCGGGGCTTGCACCACGTCCAGGCAGATGCGCTGGCCGTCCGGGCCGGTTGTCCAGCTGAGGGCTCGTTGTGTCGCCTCGGCCGACCCGGCGCCTTGGCGCAGATGGCTCCATTCCAGGCCGGGCTGATCATGCTGCGTGCCCTGCTCGCGCAAGGCCGTCTCGCTCACGCCCGTGCACAGCTCAAAGGCCGGGTTGCAGCCCTCGAACGCGCCTTGCTGGTCACGGAAATACACCGGGTCAGGAATGGCGTTGAGCAGGGCGCTGAGCTTGCTGCGCTCACGCCGCTCGGCATGCAACTCGGCGCGGCGGCGGTGCAGGCGCTGGCGCAGCACCACCAACAAACGCAGCAACAAGGCCAGCAGCAGGGCCGCGCCAACACCCAGGCCGTAGACCCAGGCACTGAGGCCGGCCACCGGCTGCTGAGCCACCGCCCAGACCGGGCCGCTGTAACCCAAGAGGCCGAGCACGCCGAGCAGGCTCAGCGCACCGAGCGCGCTCAACACCGCCGGTAGCCCCAGCAGCGCCGGGGCCCGCGCGGTGCGCAGCCATCCAGATTTTTCTTGCCCCATGCCCTACCCATAAAAAGTTTCGACGGTGTCCAGTTCTCGCCGCGCCGCAAGCGGAAGGCTGACATCTGGCACCGTTCTTCAAACCGATGGCCCAAGAAGAAAGCGCACCCCCTCGGATGCTTTGAGCCCGTTTCGGTAGTGTCAATGCAGGGCTTGAGTCGGGGTGGCCCTTAGAGACTGCAGCCGAGCCGTGTTCCCTGCAAAATTGCACGCTTTGCGTCTAATTCGCCAGCCTCCAAGGCACCGCCGATCAGATGCACCCGGGCGCCAGCCGCACGCAGGGGACTTTCCAGCTCACGCAGGGGTTCTTGTCCAGCGCACAAGACGATGCTGTCCACCTCGATCAACTGGGTGTCGGCACGCTTTTCGCCATAGCTGACCCACAGGCCCTCGGCCGTGATGGCTTCGTAATTAACGCCGGCCACCATCTCCACCTGCTTCATCTTCAAAGCCGCGCGGTGGATCCAGCCGGTGGTCTTGCCCAGGCCCGCACCCATCTTGCCGGCCTTGCGTTGCAGCAAGGTGATCTGGCGTGCCGGCGGCGCTGGTTGCGGGCGGGTGAGGCCTGCGCGCTGCTCCTGCGGATCCACCACACCCCATTCACGCCGCCAGGCTGGCGCGTCCATGCTGAGTGACTGGCCGGCATGCTCGGCCAGGAACTCGGCCACATCGAAGCCGATGCCGCCAGCGCCCACGATGGCAACCCGGCGGCCGACCTGGGCCTTGCCGGTCAGCACATCGATATAGCTGTGCACCTTGGCGGCCAGCGCGGGGTCGTCCTGGCCTTTGATGCGGGGGTTGCGCGGCGTGACGCCGGTGGCAAGGATGACCCCGTCAAAACCCAGCAGCTCTTCGGCTTTGACGCGGCGCTTCAAATGCAGCTGCACGCCGGTGACCTCGATGCGGCGGGCAAAGTAGCGCAGGGTTTCGCTGAACTCTTCCTTGCCGGGAATGCGCCGGGCCAGATTGAACTGGCCGCCGATCTCGGCCGCACCATCAAACAAATGCACCTCATGGCCGCGTTCGGCCAAGGTGGTGGCCGCCGCCAAGCCGGCTGGGCCGGCACCGACCACGGCGATGCTCTTGCGGTGTTGGTGGCGGGCGGCGTCCAGCGGCAGGACTTTGATCTCCTGCTCGTAGGCGGCGCGCGGGTTCACCAGGCAGGTGGAAATCTTCTGCGCAAAAGTGTGGTCCAGGCAGGCCTGGTTGCAGGCAATGCAGGTATTGATTTCATCGGCGCGGTTCTCGCGCGCCTTCTTGACGAATTCCGGGTCGGCCAGGAAGGGCCGGGCCATGCTGACCATATCGGCACTGCCCTCGGCCAACACGTTCTCCGCCACCTCGGGCGCGTTGATGCGGTTGCTGGTGATCAGCGGAGTGTTGATGCCTTCAGAACGCAGCTGATCGCGCAGCTTCTTGGTCACCCAGGCAAAGCCGGCACGCGGCACCGAGGTGGCGATGGTGGGAATGCGCGCCTCATGCCAGCCGATGCCGCTATTGATGATGGTGGCGCCGGCCTTGACCACGCCCCGCGCCAGCTCCACCACCTCGTCCCAGCTGCTGCCATTGGGAATCAGGTCCAGCATGGAGAGGCGGTAGATGATGATGAAGTCCGGCCCCACCGCTTCGCGCATGCGGGTCAGAATCTCGATCACGATGCGCATGCGGTTGGCGTAGCTGCCGCCCCACTCGTCAGTGCGCTGATTGGTATGCGTGACCAGGAACTGGTTCAGGAAGTAGCCTTCCGAGCCCATCACCTCCACGCCGTCATACCCGGCATCCCGGGCCAGCTTGGCGCAGCGGATGAAGGCGCGGATCTGCCGCTCGATGCCACGCGCCGAGAGTTCACGCGGGGTGAAAGGCGAGATCGGTGACTGGATGCGCGAGGGCGCCACGCAAAAAGGCTGGTAGCCGTAACGCCCGGTGTGCAGGATTTGCAGCGCAATCTTGCCGCCCTCGGCATGCACGGCCTGGGTGATGACTTGATGCCGCCGCGCCGCGCCACTGGTGGCCAGGGTGCCGGCAAAAGGCTTGGCCCAGCCTTCGAAATTGGGGGCATAGCCGCCGGTGACGATCAAGCCGACTTCACCACGCGCACGCTCGGCGAAATAGACCGCCATGCGCTCGAAATGCTTGCGCCCATCTTCCAGGCCGGTGTGCATGCTGCCCATCAGCACACGATTTTTCAGGGTGGTGAAACCGAGGTCCAGGGGGCTGAGCAGATGGGGATAGTTCATGTCTTTGGGCGGGTGAGCGGCAGTGCGGGCCATGCTAGCAGCGCCGCTCCGGAATGATTTAGAGCCGCCTCCTGTAATATGAAGGCTTGTGAGGTGTCAACTTCAGGTGTCTTCACATGAGCGAAACATTGGCCACATGCCCTGGAAACAGGGACCGAGCCCAATCGCGCAACACCATTCAACGGAGCTTTTCAATGCGATTCAAACCCTGGGCGCTTGGCCTGACCTTAGCCGGCGCCGCCCTTCTCTCCGCTTGCGGTGGTGGTGGCAGCAGCAGCAGTACCAATGTCCGATTGCTGAATGCCAGCGTCTCTTACTCGGCGCTGGACCTTTCCGTGAACAGCAAGAGCCTCAACGCCAAGGTCGCCTACGGTGGCGTTGGTGCCTATGGCAGCGTTGACACCGGCGCCACAGCCTCGCAAGTGCTGGACAGCAGCAACGGCAGCGCCGTGGTCTCGCTGACCCCCACGCTGGCTGGCAATAGCAACTACACCATCATTGCCTACGGCTGGGCCGGCGCGGTGCGCACCACCTTGCTGCAGGAAACCGAACCCAATCCGGACGCCAACAAGGCCAAGCTGCTCTTGTTGAACCTGGCCGCCGATGCCGGCGCCCTGGACCTCTACGTCACCGCTGCCAACGGCACCGGCCCGCTGACCAGCTCCACGCCCGTCGCCACCAACATCATCGGCGGCAGCGGCTACAACCTGCTCAATAGCGGCGCTTTCCGCCTGACCCTGACCGGCACCGGCAAGCCCAACGACATCCGCCTGGACCTGCCCAGCGTGACGCTGGACTCGGCCACTGTGCAGACCTTGATCGCCACCTCCACCACCGGCGGCAAGCTGGTCAATGGCATCGTGCTCAAGCAGCAAGGCAGCACCGCCAACTACCTGACCACGTCTGCACGTGCTCGCGTGGTGAACGGCGTGGCCTCGGCCTCCGCACCTGTCAATGGCGTGGCCTCTTCGGCCGGCACCGCTGTCAGCGCAACGCTGAACAGCCAGCCTCTGTTGACCCAATCGCTGGCTCCGGTGGTTGGTCAATACGTGACGACCAAGGCCGGTGCCTCGACCCTGGACGTGACGCTCAATGGCGTGCCCGTGACCGTGGCTGCCCCGACCCTGACCGCCGGTGGCGACTACACCTTGCTGGTGTCGGGCACGGTGGCTGCGCCGGTGGTGTCGGTGATTTCCGATGACAACCGCCTGCCTTCGACTGCCGGCTACACCAAGGTGCGCCTGATGAACGGCGTCTCGACCGCCGCCGGTGCCAGCATGCAAGTGGACTTCGCCAGCGTGGCCAGCAATGTGCTGCCGGGCGTGGCCTCCACACCGCAGCTGCTGACCAGCCTGGCGACCGGCTCGCGCGTCAACGTCGCTCTGCCCACGGCCAACCCGCCGCTGCAGACGCTGACCGGTGTGAACTTCACCGCCAATGCTGTGTTCACCGTCTTCGTGCTGGGTGACTCTGTCGTGCCTTACACGGTGCAGATCAACCGCGACGACCTCGTGCCGGCGCAATAAGTCTTGCTTCTCTGAAGCCAGCAAGGCCACCTCCGGGTGGCCTTTTTTGTGTGCGCGCCATGCGACCAGAGAGGCCAGAGGGGCCAGAGGGGCCAGAAGTGACTGTCAAACAAGCCAAAGAATCCCGCCATGCCTTGCTGGTCGGCCTGCTGGTCGTGCTGGCCTGGGGCCTGAACTTCCCGCTGCAAAAAGCGCTGCTCACCGCGCTTGGGCCGCAAGGCTTTTTGTTCCTGCGCTTTGCCCTGATGCCGCTGCTGGTGACCGGCCTGATGCTGCAGCGCTACGGCAGGCATTGGCCGCGCGTATCCACCGCTGACGCCTGGGCGCTGGCCCGCTTGGGCCTGCTGGGCCAGGGCCTGCACATGGCGCTGTCCAGCTACGGCATTGACTGGTCAACGCCGTTTTCCAGCTCGGTGATGTTGGCCTGCGGGCCGGTGTTCACCCTGCTGATCCTGCGCGCCTTCGGGCTGGAGCGTCTGCAGCGCGCCCAGGTGCTGGGCATTGCGGTGGCGGCCTGCGGCGCGCTGCTCTTCATGTCGGACAAGCTGCTGGCCGCCAACTGGCGCGCCAGTGGCGGCGACCTGATCTTGCTGCTGGCGGCGGCCATGTTCTCCTACTACACGGTAGCCGCCAAACCGCTGATCCAGCGGCACGGCGCCGTGCCGGTGATGGCTTATGCCAGCCTGGCCGCCGCCCTGCCGCTGCTGATCTACAGCTGGCCGGGCGCCAGGCAAACCGCCTGGGCCGAGGTGCCGGCCTGGCTTTGGCTGGGCGCGGCCTGGGCGGTGGTGGGCATTGGTTTTCTGAGCTGGCTGGCCTGGGGCTGGGTCAATGCCCAGCGCGGCGTGGCGCGCAGCGCACCGCTGATCTATCTGATGCCGCCTTTTGCGGGCCTGGCGGCCTGGCTGGCCGGCGGCGAATCTTTCACCTGGCCCAAGCTGCTGGGAGCCGCCATCACCTTGGGCGGCGTGGCACTGGCGCAGTTCAGCAGCAGCACTAGCCGCAACAAGGCAAACGCCCAGATCGACAGCCAGCCGCCCATCGATTGAACCCGCCGCCGCGGGCGCTCTTCAGCGCTTGCGCAAAAGCATATGCACTTTGCGCCTAAGGCGAGGCCCCGGCTTGGCCCCACAATGGCGGATTTGGCGCCAGGCACAATCTGGCGACCCTTGCCGCCGGTACCTCCTGCAACGCCACTTCATTGAAGACCATGACGCTCAACAAGCCCTTGTCCTCCCTCTCGCGCGCCAGCTTGCTGGCCTTGGCTGCGCTGTTTGGCGCCGCCGCCCTGCCCGCGCATGCCACCCTGACGCAAGCGCCCGGCGTGGCCTGGGCCGAAGCCGGCGCAGATGCCGACATCGAGCGCGCTTTTGCCCAAGCCCGCAGCGACAACAAACCGCTGCTGCTGTACTGGGGTGCCAAGTGGTGCCCGCCTTGCAATCAGCTCAAGGCCACGCTGTTCAACCGCCAGGACTTCATCGAGCAAAGCCGCGCCTTCGTGGCCGTGCACATCGATGGTGACTCGCCCGGCGCGCAAAAGCTCGGCACCCGCTTCAAGGTGCGCGGCTACCCGACGATGATTCTGTTCAGCGCCGACGGCCAAGAGCTGACCCGCCTGCCCGGCGAAATCGACGCCCCGCAGGTGCTCAAGGTGATGCAGCTGGGCCTGGCCGGTGGCCGGCCGGTGAAGACGGTGCTGGCCGATGCCCGCGCCGGCAAAAAGCTCAGCGTCAACGAGTGGCGCTTGCTGGGCTTTTACTCCTGGGAAACCGACCAGGGTCAGCTCTTGCCCGCCGCCGAAGTGACGCCGCTGCTGGCCCAGCTGGCCACCCAAGCCCAGGCGGTGGACCCGGAAACCGCCACCCGCTTGTGGCTCAAGTCACTCTCCGCCAACGATGATGGCAAGACGGAGATCAAGGACCATGCAGCGCAACGCGCCCGCCTGGCCAAGGTCTTGGCCAGCCCCGCCGAATCGCGTGCCCTGGCCGATGTGCTGAGCAATGGCGCGGCCGATATCGTCAAGTCGCTGAGCCCGCAAGCCGGCGCGGATCGAGCCACGCTGTTGGGCCAGTTTGACAGCAGCCTGAAGCGCTTCGAAGCCGACACCAGCTTGTCACGCGCCGACCGCCTGCAAGCCCTGCAAGCCCGCGTCGACCTGGCTCGCCTGGACCTGCCCAAGACCGAGCTCTATCCCAAGCTGAACGCCGGCCTGGTGAAAGATGTGAAGGAACAAACCGCCCGCGCCGACCGCGAGATCAGCGACGGCTACGAGCGCCAAGCCGTCATCAGCTCGGCCGCGCATCTGCTGGGCCAAGCCGGCCAGTGGCAGGACAGCGACGCCTTGCTCAAGGCCGGCCTGGCCAAGAGCCATTCGCCCTACTACCTGATGAGCGGCCTGGCCAGCAATGCCAAGAAGCTGGGCAAGAAGGACGAGGCGCTGCGCTGGTCTGAAGAAGCCTTCAACAAGAGCGAAGGCCCGGCCACGCGCTTGCAGTGGGGCGCCAACTACGTCAGCACCCTGATCGAGCTGAGCCCGCAAGACAGCGCCCGCATCGAGAAGACCGCGGCCCAGTTGTTCAGCGAAGCCGCCCAGGACAAGGGCGCGTTCTATGAGCGCAGCGCGCGTTCCCTGCAAAAAGTGGGCACCAGCCTGACGCAGTGGAATGCCAAGGGCCAGTACGAGCCCTCGCTCAAGCGCCTGCGCAGCCAGCTCGATGGCATCTGCCCCAAGGTGGACGCCGCCGACAAGCAACGCGCCACCTGCGAAGCGCTGCTGACGGCCAAGAAGGGCTGAAGCCCAAAGGCAATCAGGCGGGCTGATGAGGCCCGCCTGATTCGCCAGCCTTTGTTTACTTGATCAGGCCTTCGGCCTTCATCGCCTCGACCACGGCGGGGCGAGCGGCCACGCGGCCACGCAGGGCCACCAGATTCGGCAGGCCCGCGACTTCCACGCCCACGTACTGACCCCAGTTCGTGACCACGAACAGATAGGCGTCAGCCACGCTGAACTCATCGCCCATCAGGTACTGCTTGCCTTCCAGCTGCGCGTTCACCCAAGCCAGTTTGCTGGCCAGCTGCGTGCGTGCCAGGGCTTTGTGCTCTTCACCGGTGGCCGGGTTGAACAGGGGCGAAAAGCCCTTGTGCAGCTCAGAAGTGATGAAGTTGAGCCACTCCTGCAGGCGATAACGCTGCCAGCTGCCATTGGCCGGCGCCAGCTTGGCGGCGGGGGCTTGATCGGCGATGTATTGCACGATGGCCGGGCCTTCGGTCAGGCGCTCGCCATTGTCCAGTTCCAGCACGGGCACCGAGCCCTTGGAGTTGATGGCGTAGAAATCGCTGCCATCGGCCAGCTTCTTGGTCTTGGTGCTGGCCAGCACCAATTCAAAGGGCAGACCCGCTTCACGCAAGGCGATGTGGGGAGACAGGGAGCAGGCGCCGGGGCTGTAATAGAGCTTCATAGATTCCATTCCTGGGGATCAAAGGAGCGCCGACGATACGCCCAAATGCGCACCCCTGCCGAAGCGAAGCCCTTTCACGTTACGGCTATATTCGGGCCATGCCGACATACGCCTTTGAAGACTTCACGCCCGGACGCGTTTTTGAGTTCGGTGGCCGCCTCGTCGACCGCGAGGAGGGCCTGCGCTTCGCCGCCGCCTACGACCCACAGCCTCTGCATCTGGACGAAGCCGCGGCCGAGGCCTCGGTGCTGGGGGGCTTGTCGGTCAGCGGCTGGCACACCTGCGCGATGGTGATGCGCATGATGTGTGACGCCTACCTGCTGGACTCCACCTCGCAAGGCTCACCCGGCATCGACAATCTGCGCTGGTTAAAGCCGGTGCGCCCCGGCGACACCTTGCATGTGCGCATGACCGTGCAAGAAGCCCGCCCCAGCAATAGCCGCCCGCAAATCGGCCTGGTGCGCAGCCTCTGGGCTGTGTTCAATCAGCACGAGGAGCAGGTACTGAGCATGGAAGGCTGGGGGATGTTTGGGCGCCGCGCCGGCGCGGCCTGAGCGGCTTCAAAGCGACTCAGGTCGCTTCGCGCCGTTCGGGCGGTCTGCCACGCAACAACCCGCTCAATCAGTTGGTGACAGCCTTGCCGCTGGTATCGCGGCAAGTCCTTCGGCAGCCGAGCCAAGCCTTCCGGCTTGGCTGTGCGGCCTCAGAGCTACTCACGTCGCTTCGCTCCGTTCGGGCGGTCTGTCACGCAATACTTAAGATTCTTCCGGGACAAAGATCCACAGGAGCAGATAGACCAGCAAGCCGCTGCCGGCGCAAATGGTCAACAAGCTGAACATCAGCCGCCACAGCCAGGTCGGCGTGGCCGTGAGTTGCGCCAAGCCACCGCACACACCGCCCAGCCAGCGGTCATCGCGGCTGCGTTTGAATTCATTGATGGCAGGAATGGCATTGCCCGCAAAAGAGCCCGCAGCTGCGGAAGCGCCGGCCGCGCCACCACCCAGCACCCGTTCTTTGGCCCGCGCGTATTCCTCGGCTGACAAAGTGCCGCGTTCATGCAGTTCGGCCAATTTGGCCAGCTCGTCGCTGATGGACATGGAAATAACCCTCCGATTGATGTTGATGGCGCTAGCCTAAGGCTTTCAGCCGCCGCCGGCCAGCCCATGCGACAGACTGCCGCTTGGCCAGCGCGAACGGTAGGCGCCGGCCCATTCATCCGGGCCTAGGGCCATTCATCCGCGCAATCGCCCATTGAACGTCTGTGCCTTGTGGGCCCGTCCCGCGTGCCCATAATCCGCCCCATCCCAAGCTGGAGTGGAGAAAAAGCAGATGAATGGCATGAGAAGACTAGCCCGCCAACGCGGCCGGCAGCACTGGACGAGCGGCCTGCTGAGCCTGACGATGGCAGCAGCCGCCGCGCAGGCGGCCACGGCCAGCCCCGCCGCCACCGCCGAACGCACGACGACCCAAGCCTGCCGCGTGGAGGGCGTGCCCAACGAATTGCAATGCGGCAGCATCAAGCGCCCGCTGGATCCCAGCAAGCCGCAGGGCACGCAGATCGACATCCACTTCCTGGTGGTGCCGGCCATGGCGCGCAACAAGCAGCCCGACCCGGTGCTGATGCTGGCCGGCGGCCCCGGCCAAAGCGCTATCAGCGTGGCGCCCATGGTGCTGCCTCGCCTGGCACGCATGAACAATCGCCGCGATCTGGTCTTCATCGACCAACGCGGCACCGGCAAGTCGGCCCCGCTGCAATGCGCCGATGCCAGCAAGCTGCCGCTGAGCGAAGCGCTGGACCGAGCCGCCATGCTCAAGCGCCTGGAGCAATGCCGGCTTGAGTTGAGCCAGCTGCCGCACGGTGATTTGACCCAGTACAGCAGCAGCATCGCGGTGCAAGACTTCGAGGCCGTGCGCCAGGCCCTGGGCGCACCGCAGTGGAACCTGATCGGTGGCTCCTACGGCACCCGTGCCGCCCTGGAATACCAGCGCCAGTTCCCGGCCCAGGTGCGGCGCACGGTGCTGGACGGCGTGGCCCCACCGGACATGGTCTTGCCGGCCAGCTTCTCTGTTGACGGCCAGGCGGCACTCGACGCCATGCTGGACTTCTGCGCCAAAGACAAAAGCTGCGCACAACAATTCCCCCAGTTGCGCCAGGAATGGCAAGGCCTGCTGCAAAGCCTGCCGCGCAGCATCAGCGTCAAGCATCCGCTGACCGGCCAGGCCGAGCGCTTCACGCTGGAACGTGCGCAGCTGCTGCAAGCGGTGCGCACCCCGCTTTACTTACCGGCCTTGGCAGCCGCCCTGCCTGCGGCCATTCACGCCGCGCATCTGGGCCAATTTGAAGGCCTGCTGGGTTTGAGCGGCAGCCTGGGTTCGGCCAAGGCCACGAAGCTGGCCGAGGGCATGCACTTCTCGGTCGTGTGCGCCGAAGATGTGCCGCGCTTGGCCCAAGCGAGTGACAAGCCCGGCGCCGATTTCGGCCTGAACGACGCCCAGCTCTACACCCAGGTGTGCAAGAACTGGCCTCGCGCAGCCGTGCCGCCGGGCTTCTACAGCATGCCGCCGGCGCAGTCGCCGGTCTTGCTGCTCAGCGGTGGCGCCGACCCTGCGACTCCGCCCCGCCACGGTGAACGCGCGGCCAAGGCCCTGGGGGCCAAGGCTCAGCACATCGTCGTGCCCGAAGCCGGCCACGGCGTGATGGGCCTGGGTTGCATGCGCGAGCTGCTGTTCCGCTTCATCGACGCCAAAACCGACAGCGCCGCCCTGCCCCAGGACGCCAGCTGCGCCATCAAGATTCCCCGCCCACCTGCCTTCCTGCCTGTTCAGCAGCAACAACAGGCAGCCGCCACCGCCAAGGAAGCCTCATGATCGAGATCGAAAACGTCAGCAAACAGTTCGTCGCCCCGGGTGGCTCGGCTAGCGGCGGCAAGCCAGGCCTGCTCGCGGGCTTGGGGCTGAAGCGCGTGCCCAAGCAGATCGTGCATGCGGTCAGCAATGTGACGGTGATCGCGCCCAGCGGCCGCATCACCGGCTTGCTGGGGGCCAACGGCGCCGGCAAGACCACCACCTTGCGCATGCTCGGCGGCTTGTTCCAACCCGATAGCGGCCGCATCACGGTGGACGGCATTGCCGTGGCCAGCCAGCCGCGCGAAGCGCTGGCCCGCATGGGCATTCTGGGCGACGCCCACGGCCTCTACCCGCGCCTGACGGCGCGTGAAAACATCATCTACTTCGGCCGCCTGCAAGGCATGGAGCAAGACGCGGCCAATGCGCGTGCCGTCGAATTGGCGCGTTTGCTCGACATGAACCACATCCTGGACCGCCGCGCCGAAGGCTTCAGCCAGGGCGAACGCATGAAGACGGCGCTGGCCCGTGCCCTGGTGCATGACCCCGCCAACATCGTGCTGGACGAGCCCACCAACGGCCTCGATGTGCTGGCCACCCGCTCGCTGCGCGAGGCGCTGCGGCATCTGCGCTCCGCTGCGGGCGGCAACAAGACCATCATTTTTTCGACCCACATCATGCAAGAGGTGGAGCAGCTGTGCGAGCACGTGGTGGTGGTGGCCAAAGGCCGCAGCGTGGCCGAAGGTTCGGTGCCCGAGCTGCTGGACTTGGCGGGTGAGCGCCGCTTCGAAGACGCGTTCGTGAAACTGGCATTTTCTGGCAATTCTGAAGAGGTGGCCGCATGAGGACCGAGGACAAGAACAACAACAAGCCGGCCAGCGGCCTCTGGCGCAACTTCCGCGTCGTCTTCTTCAAAGAGGTGATCGATGCCTTGCGCGACCGCCGCACCCTGCTGCGCCTGATGGTGCCCGCCGTGCTGATGGGGCCTCTGATGCTGCTAGCAATTTCGGGCCTGATCTCCTCGCTGGAAACCCGCGCCGATAAGCGCGAGATTCTGGTGGCCGGCATGGAACACGCCCCTACCCTGCGCAACTACATCGAACGCCAGACCTACACCATTAAGGAAGCGCCCAAGGACTACGAGGCCGGCCTGCGCGCCAACACCTTGCTGGAGCCGGTGCTGGTGATCGGCAAGGACTTTGAGCAAGACTTGCTGCACGGCGAGCAGCCCACGGTGGAACTGGTGAGCGACAGCGCCAACCAGCGCGCCGGCGCGGGCATGGCGCCGATCCAACGCCTGCTCAGCGGCTTCAACCGCGAGCGCGCTTCGCTCAACTTGGCGCTGCGCGGCGTCTCCACCGAGCTGCTGCAGCCGCTGCTGGTAGAAGAACGTGACCTGGCCAGCACCCAGGCGCGCGCCGCCCGCATCACCGGCATGATCCCGATGTTCATCATCATGGCGGTCTTGTACGGCGCGCTAACGTCGGCCCTCGACAGCACCGCGGGTGAGCGCGAGCGCGGCTCGCTGGAGCCGCTGTTGATGAACCCGGTGCAACAGTTCGCCCTGGTGCTGGGCAAATGGGGCGCAGTGGCCTGCCTGGGGCTGGCGGTGGCCATGCTGGCCAACCTCAGCTTTTTGCCGGCGCAATGGCTGCTGGGCAATGACAGTCTGCAAGCCATGTTCCAGTTCGGCAGCCACGAGGTGCTGGTCTTTTTCTTGCTGCAGCTGCCGCTGGCCGCAGGCATCGGCGCCTTGCTGATGGCGATGGCGATTCGCACCAAGAGCTTCAAAGAGGCACAGGCCAGCAGCACCCTGGTGATCACCTTGGTGGCACTGGCGCCCATGGTCAGCCTGCTCAACCCGGGCGGCGACGCGCCCTGGTATCTGTGGGTGCCGGGCCTAGCGCAGAACACCTTGATGATGCTGGTGCTCAAGGGCGAGGCACTGTGCGCCGCCCAGGTGCTGCCCGGGGTGCTGGTGGGATTGTTGCTGACGGTCGCCAGCCTGATCTTTGTGGCGCGCTCAATGCGCGGCGCGGTGGCCAAGTAGCGTTTGGCCCTGTACCGCTGAGGGCCGCTGAGGGCCGCTGAGGGCGGCGGCTCCCCCCCTTGGCGGTCAGCGCGGGCAAGGCGCTAGCTGGCTGGCCGGGCACGGCAAGATCCTGCGGCCAAGGAGGGGAATGCTGGCCATTGTCTTGGGCGCCGGCTCCTGCACATAATGATCCGGCATCTGCAGCACACGCAGGTGTCAACCCCTCAGCAGCCGACCTTCGGGAGCCTTGCATGTTCTTGCCCAGCCTTTGCTTGCGCATTGCCACGAACGGGAACACGCCTTCGGCCTGCGTCCGGCACCAAGCGCCATGCCGCCCGGCGGCGCAAACCTCCTTGCGCTGAAGCCCGAGGCCAGGGCAAGCAACAATGGTTGAGACCCTTGCGCTGAGCGGACTGTGGCCCCGGCATTTCAAGCACCGGCTGATGTTGCTGGTCTCGGTCTTGCTGGTCTTGGCAACGGCCATCCAAGGCGCCATCACGGCGCAACGGCAAAGCAATCTGGCGCTGCAAGACCGGCGCGAACAGGCCGCCATGCTGGCGCATAGCCTGGCGGTGGCCACAGCGGAATTGCTGCGCAGTGACAGAGGCTATATCGAGCTGCAAGCCTTGATTCAAAGTTATGCCAGCTTCGACAGCGTGGGGGCGTTGAGCATTCTGAGCCTCAAAGGCCAGGTCATGGCGCAGCTGCATCGACGGCCCACCGCCACCCAGCCAAGCCACAGTGCCAGCAATGGCGCCGGCATGGTGCTGCCCAGCCAAGCCCTGTTCAGCGCCAAACTTGCCAGCGATGGCAGCCACCTGGAGGTCTGGCAACCGGTGATCGCCGGGCGGCATTTGGGCTGGGTCAAGCTGGACTATGACTTGCAAGCCCTGCGTGAAGTGCAGGCCCAGGTCTGGCGCGAAACCTTGGCGGTGGCGGCGCTGCTGGTGGGCTTGTGCATGATCTTGCTGCACGCCCTGCTGAAGCGCCCGATGCGGGCGCTGGAAAATGCCCGCCGCTTCGCCAGTGAGCTGGCCGATGCCCGCGGCCTGACCCAGCCGGTGGAGGCCGGGCCGATTGAGTTTGTGGAACTGGGCCGCGCCCTCAACGAAGCCTCGGTCTTGCTGCTTCAGCAAATGATCGTGCTGCAAGACAGCATGCAGCGCCAGCAAACCCACAAGGCGCAGATGGAAGAGAAGAACGAGCAACTGAGCGCCATCTTCGCGCTCAGCCGCGACGGCCTGCTCACCTTCGATCAGCACGGCCTGGTGCGCTTCGCCAATCAAGCCTTTCTCGACTTGACCGGCCTGAAGGCCGAAGAGCTGCTGGGCCAAACGGCTGCGCGGCTGGAGACCCTGCTGCTGGCGCGCGCCCAGGACGCCAAAGATTTCGCCGGACTGGCCGCTTGCTTCGCCCCCGCAGAGACCCCCATGGCGCCCAAACCAGCCAGCCAGACCACCCTGAGTTTGATCGGCGACCGCCCTCGCGTCCTGGCGCTGAGCGGCCAGCTCAGCCAATCGGCCGGGGTCAGCCGGGTCTTGTATGTCGGTGACGTGACGCGCCAACATGAGTTGGACCGCATGAAGTCAGAGTTCCTGGCCCTGGCCGCGCATGAGCTGCGCACACCGATGACCAGCATTTTTGGCTACGTCGAGTTGATGCTGGAACGCGAGATGAGCGAGGCCAAGCGTCAATCCATGCTGGCGCGTGTCTACCGCCAATGCCAGTTGATGGTCAATATCCTCAACGAACTGCTGGACCTGGCCCGCATCGAGGCGCGCGGCGCCAGTGACTTCAAGTTCGAGACCTTGGATCTGGCCACCGTGGTGGCCGAAACGGTCCACGATTTCAAAGCCCCACAAGGCCGCGAACAGCCACAGCTGGAAACCCGCGAGGGCGGACACCCGCCCATGCTGGTGTGCATCGACCGTCAAAAGATGCAACAGATCTTGCTGGGCACTTTGTCCAATGCCTACAAATACTCGCCCGAAGGCGGCCCGGTGACACTGCGCTTATTGCAAGCCCAACGACCCAGCCCCAGCAAGGCAATGGCGCACAGCAGCCCATTCGGCAACGCCAATGAGGCCGGTCTTGCCGCGACGGGCCAGCCAGGTCGCCTGCATTTCGGCGTTCAGGTTGAAGACCGTGGCGTTGGCCTGTCCGCAGAAAGCCTGGCGCGCATGGGCGAACGCTTTTTCCGAGTCGACACCTCCGGTCACATTCCCGGCACAGGCCTGGGCGTCAGCATCGCCCGCGAATTGCTGGATCTGATGGGCGGGCATATGCAGATCGAGAGCGAACTCGGCGTCGGCACCCGCGTCACGCTGTGGATCAAATGCTGAGGCAGCAGGTACGGGCGGGCGGGCCCGTGACGAATCGGTTCGCTGATTTCAGGAGTCGAATGGCGCGGCTTCGCTTCAGCCTCAATGCAGCCCCGACAAAGCCCGCTGCACCTCATGCTGCCAAGGCAAGGCATGCACGATCTCATTGAGCTGGCGCGCTGATTCAAACGGCGCCAGCACCTCGCCGGCGGACGTCAGGAACTGCACATTGGTGATCAAAGCCATCGGGTCCACCATGGCCACCACCCCTTGCGACATGCTGACCCAATCCCAGGCCACACCGGCGCGCGAACGACCGTCGTCGCCTTGCCACAGGGTTTGCCCCAGAGCTGGGCGATTGGCGTCGCCGGCAACCAACACTTGAGTGCTCAAATGCGCGAACTGTAGTTGATGCGCATGCTTTACCTTACACAAAACTCGCGGCCACGCGTACACAATCCATGCTGGGGTCATAAGAACTATTCTTTAAATTGAGGCAGGTAAAAAAGCTCAAGCGCTCAGGCTTGGAATATGACAAGTGTGAAGACACCTGTCGTAATTCGATAGCTGTAAACCTTGTCAGGGAACAACGGCACCGTCGTTCGATGCATCACGAACGGCACGCCTAAATTTGGACGAATGAGATGCTGCAGGGGGGATACCAATCGGTACTCGAAGCCCAATCCCGCGATCAGTTCCGAAGCGAAATCATTCGCTTCGCGCAAGGTCTGGGATTTGCGACGGTGTCTGCCACGGTGGTGGTCGACCACACCTTGGGCGTTTCCGACTTTGAAACGGTAGACAACACGCCGGATTCCTACTCGACCCATTTCCAGGATCGCGACACCTGGCGGCGTTGCCCAGTCACCCAGCATTGCAAACGCCAGAGCGTCCCCATCATCTGGAATCAGAACACCTACGCGTCTTGCGGTCAGGCTGATCTTTGGGAAGAACAAGCACAGTTTGGCTACAGAACCGGCATTGCACTTGCTCTCCACATGCCAGAGGGTCGCCATTTCATGTTTGGCATGGATCGAAGCGATCCACTGCCGAGCGATTCTGGCGAATTGACTCGACTGGTTGCCGACCTCCAACTCTTTGCCGTTTACGCGCAAGAGGCTGCGTGGCGGGTAGTCTTGCCAAAATCTCAGGGGGCTTTATCGCCCAAAATGCATCTCACGCCTCGCGAACTTGAAGCTTTGCGCTGGACGATGGATGGCAAGACCGCCTGGGAAGTCGGAACCATCCTGAGTATTTCGGAAAGAACAGCGGTTCTTCACATCAGCAACGCAATGCGGAAACTCGATTGCACGACCAAACATCAGGCGGTGCTGAAGGCACTGCGTTTTGGCTTGATCCGATAGATCGCACTTACCCCCAATTAATGCCAAGAATGTCACACTGACAAGTGTCAGAGTTGACAGTTACCTCAATTGCATCGGTCTGTTGAAATTCAATTCATGCGCTCAATTGAGCGAGTTCAACAACCGGATGCCCACATGAACACCCAAGACCAAGCCCCTGTCGCAATCATCAAGAACACCGAAGCTGGCCCTGTGGAAATCAGCCTTGACTTGCTGCAACAGGTTTCGGGCGGCACCCCACGCGGCGGCTGGATTACTGAACCCACCACCGAACTTGCTGTGCAAGTCGAAGCGCCGACACCGCGCGGCGGCTGGTAATCAGCCTCCCAAGCGATACCGCAGCAGCGATATCCCAACACAACAGCGGAGTTCGCTTTTTCTAGGTCCGCATGCTTTTCAGACCCGAAGCCCTGGCTGGCCAAGAGCAAAAAGGCTGGCTGGGTCAGGTGCAAGTCCTGCCACCGCTGTCGCTCCAACTGCTCACCGCTGCGGCCGTGGGCAGTTTGTTCTTGGTCGGCGTGTTTTTGAGCACGGCCGAGTACACCCGCAAGGCGCGGGTCAGCGGCTACCTGGTGCCCGACCGCGGCGTCTTGCGCATCAATGCGCCGCAAACCGCCACGGTGCTGAGCCGCCTGGTGAGCGAAGGCCAGCAGGTCAAGCAAGGGGATGTGCTGTTTGTGCTGGCCCTGGACAGCGCCAGCCAGGCGCCGGAGGACATCGCCAAAAACCTCAGCGCCCGCCAGCAAAGCCTGGGGCAGACGGCCGAGCAACAACAGCGCTTGCTGGAAACCCAGCAAAGCGCCCTGGCGCAGCGGCGCCTAGGCTTGCAGCGCGAGCTGCGCCAGTTGCAGGACGAGCGCGCCCTGCATGCCGAACGCCTGAGCCTGGCCGCCGAGGCGCTGGCGCGGCTGGAGGCTTTGAAGAACGATCAGTTCATCTCCACCGCCCAGGTGCAAAGCAAGCGCGAGGAATTGCTGGGCTTGCGCGCCCAAGCCCAAGCCTTGGAGCGCCAACGCGAAGCGCTGCAGCGTGATCTGGAAACGGTGGACGCCCAAGCGCGGGAGTTGCCGCTGCGCAGCCAGGTGCTGCAAGGCGAGATCAGCCGTGACCTCGCCGCCTTGCAGCAGCAAGGGCTGGAAACAGAAGGCCGGCGCCGCTTGGTGCTGCGCGCGCCCAGCGACGGCGTTGTGTCCACCTTGCAGGCCGAGCCGGGGCAAAGCGTCAACAGCGCCGCGCCACTGGCCAGCCTGCTGCCGGCGCAAACGCAGATGCTGGCGCAGCTGTTCGCGCCCTCCAGCGCAGTCGGCTTTGTGCGCGCGCAGCAGGCGGTACAGCTGCGCTATCAAGCTTTTCCCTATCAAAAATTCGGCCAGCAAAGCGGCAGCGTCTTGCAGGTTTCGCGCACGCCGCTGAGCCCGGCCGAGCTGGCCGGCCTGAACCTGCCCGCCGCGCTGAGCCAAGGCCCGGGCAGTGAGCCGCTCTACCGCATCACCGTCAAGCTGGACCGGCAAACCGTGTCGGCCTACGGCCAGGCCCAGCCTTTGGCCGCCGGCATGCAGCTGGATGCCGATGTGATGCTGGAGCGGCGCCGCCTGATCGAGTGGATCTTTGAGCCCATCTTGAGCCTTGCCCAACGTGTCTGAAGCTCCCTCATCCTCGTCCTCGCACCGCCTTCTGGAACGCCTGAGCCTGGGCTGGCGCGGCCGCGGCCAAATGCCGGTCATTCTGCAGACCGAGGGCGCCGAATGCGGCCTGGCCTGCTTGGCCATGATTGCCAGCGCGCAAGGCCGGCATTGCGATTTGCGCCAGTTGCGCACGCAGTTCTCGCTCTCGCTCAAGGGCGCCACCATGGCCGATCTGGTGCGCATGGCCACGCAACTGGGCCTGACCAGCCGAGCCCTGCGCGCCGAACCGGCGCATTTGGCCCAGCTGCATCTGCCCTGCATCCTGCATTGGGACTTCAATCACTTCGTGGTGCTGGAGCGGGTGCAAGGCGACGAGGCCCACATCATCGACCCCGCCCATGGCCGCCGCAGGCTCAAGCTGGCGGACTTGTCCAAGCACTTCACCGGCATCGCGCTGGAGTTGCGAGCGGGCGCTGACTTCGCGCCACAGCCACGCCCGGCGCCACTGCGCTGGCGGCAGTTGCTGGGGCGGATCACCGGGCTGCGGCGCTCGCTGGCGATGGTTCTGGGCCTGGCCCTGACGCTGGAGCTGCTAGCCCTGCTGTCGCCCTTCTTGCTGCAATGGGTCGTGGACGGGGTGCTGGTCAGCGCCGACCGCGACCTGCTGGTCACGTTGGGGCTGGGCTTTGGCCTGCTGGTGCTTTTGCAGGTGGGTGTGGGGGCGTTGCGCTCCTGGGCGGTGCTATATCTCTCGGCCACGCTGAATGTGCAGTGGCTGAGCCAGGTGTTTGCGCATCTGATGCGGCTGCCGCTGGACTGGTTTGAAAAACGCCAGATCGGCGATATCTGGTCGCGCTTCGGCAGCGTGCAGACGATTCAGCGCGCCTTCTCCACCCAGTTCGCCGAAGCGCTGCTGGACGGCGCCATGGTGCTGCTGACGCTGGCCATGATGTGGGTTTACAGCCCACGCCTGAGCGCCGTGGCCATGCTGGCCGTGGCGGCTTATGCCGGGCTGCGCTGGGCCTTCTTCAGGCCGCTGCGCGAGGCCTCGGAAGAGGCCCTGGTGCACGAAGCACGGCAGAACAGCCATTTTCTTGAATCACTGCGCGGCGCCCAGGCCATCAAGCTCTTCAACGCCCAGGCCGAGCGCAGCGCCAGCTATGCCAATCTTGTGGTGGAGCAGATGAATGCGGGCATCCACATCCGCCGCCTCGACCTCTGGATGGGCGTGGGCAACAAGCTCTTGTTCGGGCTGGAGCGCGTGGCCATCGTCTGGCTGGGCGCCTTGCTGGTGCTGGACCGCGAGCTGTCGGTGGGCATGTTGTTCGCTTTCCTGGCCTACAAAGAGCAGTTCAGCCTGCGCCTGGCCGGCTTGATCGACAAAACGGTGGAGTTGCGCATGTTGCGCCTGCAAGGCGAGCGCCTGGCCGACATCGTGCTGACGGCGCCCGAAGCCGCGCAGCAAGCCCTGGTGGCCGCGCCGCCCGACAGCGCCGCGCTGGAATTGCGCGACGTCAGCTTTCGCTACGCCGATGGTGAGCCGCTGGTGCTGGCGCATTGCTCGCTGCGCATCGAGCCGGGCGAGTCGGTCGCCATCATCGGCCCCTCGGGCTGCGGCAAGACCAGCTTGCTCAAGCTGATGCTGGGCATCCACGCGCCGCAGTCGGGCGCCATCCTCTTGGGTGAGCAGCCGCTGGAGAAGATTGGCACGGCGGCCTGGCGCCAGCGCATTGGCACGGTGATGCAGGATGACCAGCTCTTTGCCGGCAGCATTGCCGACAACATCAGCTTCTTCGACCCCGATGCCGACGCCGACTGGGTGCAGCAATGCGCCCGCCTGGCCTGCGTGTTCGAGGACATCGCCGCCATGCCCATGGGCTTTCAGAGCCTCATCGGCGATATGGGCCACAGCCTCTCCGGCGGTCAGCGCCAGCGCGTGCTGCTAGCCCGGGCCCTGTACAAAAAGCCGCAATTCCTGTTCCTGGACGAAGCCACCAGCGCCCTGGATGTGGACAAAGAACGCCAGGTCAACGCCTCACTCCGCCAGTTGCCGCTGACCAAAATCGTCATCGCCCACCGGCCCGAAACCATCGCCGCCGCCCAGCGCGTCATCGCCCTGCAGGGCGGGCGCATTGCCCAGGATTTACGCAGCGTGCAGGCCTGAGGCCAAGCTAGCGAGAGAACCTTTTCGCCCCCGCCACACAAAGAATCACCCCCAGCGTTACGCCCAGCATGCCGGGGCTGACTTGCTCATGCAGCAAGGTCGCCGCCAAGGCCAAGCCGAAGAAAGGTTGCAAGAGCTGTAACTGGCCGACGGCCGCAATGCCGCCCTGGGCCAGGCCGCGGTACCAGAAGACAAAGCCGATCAGCATGCTGAACACCGACACATAGCCCAGGCTGAGCCAGGCCGCCGTCGAAATGCCGCGGAACTGCGCCGGCTGGGTTTGCCAAGCCAGCAGGGCCATGAAGGGCCAGGCCAAGAGCAAGGCCCAGCTGATCACCTGCCAGCCGCCCAATGTGCGCGAGAGCTTGGCGCCTTCGGCATAGCCCAGGCCGCACACCACAATGGCCAGCAGCATCAGCAAGTCACCCGCAGGCGCCGCGCTCAGGCCTTGGGAAAAAGCGAATCCCACCACCAAGGCGCTGCCCAAAACCGAGAAGGCCCAGAACACCGGCCTGGGTCGCTCGCCGCCGCGCAGCACGGCAAAGGCGGCGGTGGCCAGAGGCAGCAGGCCGAGAAACACGATGGAGTGGGCCGAGCTGACATGCTGCAGCGCCAGCGCCGTCAAGATCGGGAAGCCCAGAACCACGCCCAAAGCCACCAGCACCAGCGAACCCATTTGCTGAGGCGCCGGCCGTGGCGCCCTGAACAGCAGCAAAAGCAGCAAAGCCAAAAGTGCGGCAATGCTGGCCCGTGCCGCCGTAAGAAAAAGCGGCGAGAACTCCTGCACCGCCACCCGCGTAGCCGGCAGTGAGGCGCTGAAGATCAGCACGCCGATGAAGCCGTTGACCCAGCCGCGCAGGCTCACATGTGACCCGTTGTTGCGTTCACCATCCAGGCGCGGGGCCAAGGCGCTAGTCCCGTTTTGTTCTTGAAGCTTCACTGCGCGCACTCCCTTGGCGCCATGTCGCTCGGCCCAATGGGTACGGAGCCTTCTTGGCGAATGGCAAGGCATGCACCTCGGGTTTGAGGGATTGGCCTGGCGCCATGCTAGGCAAGAGAATGATGACATTCAATTAATTGTCATGGATACATTGCCCATGGTGCGCGCCCGGTACAAACAAGTGGTCGACCGCTTTGCGGCCGAGATTCAGGCCGGCAGCCTGGCCCCCGGCACCCGCCTGCCCACCCACCGCGATCTGGCGCGCAGCGAAGGCATGGCCCTGGTCACCGCCAGCCGTGTGTATGCGGAGTTAGAGGTCATGGGCTTGGTCAGCGGCGAAACCGGCCGTGGCACTTTTGTGCGCGAAGCCAAGCTGCCACAAGCCCATGGCCTGGACCAGCAGGCCACGCCCGACGGCATGCTGGATCTGAATTTCAACTACCCCGCCATGCCGGGCCAGGCGGAACTGCTGCGCACTGCCCTGCGCCAGCTGGCCACAGCCGGCAATCTGGAGGCGCTGCTGCGCTACTCGCCGCACGGCGGCCGCGCGCATGAGCGGGTGACGGTGGCGCGCCATCTGCAGCAACGCGGCTTGAGGGTGGATGGCGAGCAAGTCGCCCTGGTCACCGGCGCACAGCATGGCTTGGCCAGCACGGTGATGGCCTTGCTGCAGCCGGGCGATCTGGTGGCGATTGATGCGCTGAGCTATCCCGGCTTCAAGCTGCTGGCCGAGACCCATCGTCTTGAGTTAGCCCCCCTGCCGGCCGCGGGCCAGGGTCCTGATCCGGAGGCTTTGCGCGCCTTGTGCCAGCGCCGCCGTGTGCGTGCCATCTACACCATGCCCACCCTGCACAACCCCATGGGCTGGGTGATGAGTAGCGCGCACCGGCAGGCCCTGGTCGAGGTGGCCCGGCAGCATGGCCTGCTGATCATCGAAGACGCGGCCTATGCCTTTCTTGAACGCCATGCCCCGCCACCGCTGGCGACGCTGGCGCCTGAGCTGACGGTCTATGTCAGCGGACTGTCCAAGAACGTGGCCGCCGGGCTGCGGGTTGGCTTTGTGGTGGCGCCGGCACCGTGGCTGGCGCAGATCGAACGCGCCATCCGCGCCACCACCTGGAATGCCCCGGGCTTGATGACGGCGATAGCCTGCGCCTGGCTCGAAGACGGCACAGTAGCCAGCCTGGAGGAGAAAAAGCGCCAAGACGCCCAGGCTAGGCAAAGCCTGGTCAGCCAGGTGCTGGGCGACCTGAGCTGCATCCGCCACCCCGCCTCCTACTTCGCCTGGCTGCCGCTGCGGGAAGAGCAGCGCGCCGACCAGGTTGCGATGGCGCTTTTGTCCCAAGGCATCTCGGTCGCAACAGCCCAGCCCTTCTCGACCGGCCCCGCGCCGCAAGCGCTGCGCCTGGCGCTCGGCTCGGTGCCGCTGGAGGTGCTGCGGGACGCGCTGGGGCGGGTCAAACAAACCATCGAGGCCCAAGCGTATTGATGCGAAAGCCATCACCGAAACAGTGGGAATAGGCACCAAGGATAAAAAGAACAAAGCCACGACGACGGCTCGGGGAGAAGCGGCCTAGACCTATGAAATACTGCCCAGCACCTTCTTAGCTCGAACCACGATGCAAGCGCCAGAAACCACTGACTTGGAACCCGCTGCACACAAGCTTCCAACGCTGCGTCTGCGCCTGGCAACGCAGATTCTGGGCTTGCTTTTTGTGGCGGTTGCATCCTTTGGCTTGCTGTTCTATTTCTTGCAGGCGCGACCATTGCTGATCAATTTGGCCGCCGCCGATGCCGAGCGCGCGTCCAGCCAGGTGGAGGCCCGCATCAACGAAGCCACCGCGAGCTTGAACAAGCTGGCGGACATTGCCGGCGGCTGGGGACGCAGCGGCTTGCTCGACATCGACAAGCCCATGGCCTTCAATCAAATCCTGAAGCAGCTGCTGCTGGAGCACCCGCTGGTCGATACCGTTCACCTGGCCGATGCCCAGGGCCGGGAATTGAGCCTGCACCAGTTGGAGGAGGATCGTGGCTGGCTCAATCGCGTCGTCCTGGCTGCCGGGGAACACAAACACCGCTGGTTGACACACGACACGGGTCTGAAGAGAAGCGAAGAGCGGATTGACGCGCAGGTCTACCAGCCCCAAGAGCAACCCTGGTTCAAAGCCGCTTTAGGGGCGCCAGAGGACAATCATCTGGTCTGGACCGCGCCCTACCTCAACGGCGTCAGTGGTGAAACGGTGGTCTCCGCTGCGATGCGCTGGCATGACCCCAAGGGCCAGTTGCTGATCCTGGCCTTTGACCTGTCTTTGCAGGACTTTTCCGACTTCACCAGCAAGCTCAGCATCGGCAAGTCCGGGCGAGCCGCCGTGCTGATGGCCGATGGCCGCTTGATTGGCGTGCCCCTGCACCCCAGCACGGCCACGCGCGACGCGGTCAAGAAGTTGGTGCTCGTGCCCATCGATCAAACCCCCTTCGATGTTCTGCGTGCGGCCTACACGACCTGGCAGCAAGGCGGCATGAAGGACATCGGCCTGCTGCGCTTTGCCGTGCCGGCGGAAAACAACGCCGTCTGGTTTGCCCGCGTGCAGCGGCCCAGCAAGCCCGGCATGTTCGACTACATCGTGATGACCGTGGTGCCGGAGTCTGACTTTGTCAGCATCGACGGCGCCTTTGTTGCGCAAGCGCTGCTGATGCTGGCGGTGCTTAGCGTGCTGGGCTATTTGATGGCCAGGCGCATGGCCACCAAACTCAGCCGCTCCATGGCCGCCCTGGCCAAGGAATCACGCCGCATCGGCCGCATGGATCTCAATGAGCCGGTGCGCATCGACGCGCGCTTTGCCGAACTGCAAAGCTTGGTCGACGCGCAAGAAGCCATGCGCCAGCGGCTCTTGCAGTCCACCACCGAGTTGGCGGAGATGAATCACTCCTTGGAAGCCAAGGTTGCGCAGCGCACCGCGCAGCTGGCCGAGAACGAGGCTAGGCTCTTGGCGATTCTGCAAGACAGCCCGATCGGCGTGGGCATCGTGGGCAAGGACGGCGTGGTGCACTTTTGCAATCGCCAGTTGGCGCGCCTCTTGGGCCTGAGCGAAGACGAGGTCAAGCAACACAACTTCGCCGAGTTCTGGACCGAGCCCGGCGCTCGCGAGCACTTTTTGAGCACCCTGAGCACGGGCGTAGATGTGCTGGACCAGGAAGTGCAGTTTCAGCGGCCCGACGGCCAGCCCTTCTGGGTCTTGTTGAATTCACTCAATCTGGACTATCAGGACCAGCCCTGCCATATCTCTTGGTTCTATGACAGCACCGAGCGCCATGCCGCCATGTTGGCGCTGAAGCAGGCGCACGACTTGGCGGAAGAAGCCGCCAAGATGAAGGCCGACTTCCTGGCCAATATGAGCCATGAAATCCGCACGCCGATGAACGCCATCATCGGCATGTCGCATCTGGCGATGAAGACGGGGCTCAACCCGCGGCAGATGGACTATGTCAGCAAGATCCAGCAGGCGGGCCGCCACTTGCTGGGCATCATCAACGACATCCTCGACTTCTCCAAGATCGAGGCCGGCAAACTCAGCCTGGAAGAACTCGATTTCGAGCTGGACAAGGTGCTGGACAACCTGGCCAATCTGGTCGGCGAAAAAGCCTCCAACAAAGGCCTGGAGTTGCTCTTTGATGTGGCCAAGGATGTGCCGGCCATGTTGCGCGGTGACCCCTTGCGGCTCGGCCAGGTGCTGGTCAACTTCGCCAATAACGCAATCAAGTTCACCGAGGTGGGTGAGGTCAGCATCGTCGTTCGGGTCGAGCAAGACTTGGGCGATCGCTTGCGGCTGCGCTTCACCGTCAAGGACACCGGCATCGGCCTGGACGAGGCCCAACAAGCCCTGCTTTTCCAAGCCTTCCAGCAGGCCGACAGCTCCACCACGCGCAAATACGGTGGCACGGGATTGGGCCTGGCCATCTGCAAGCAGATCGCCGAGCTGATGGGCGGCCAGACCGGCGTGATCAGCCAGCTGGGCCAGGGCAGCAGTTTCTGGTTCACCGCCGAATTCAAGAAGAGCGAGGCCTTGCCGCCTAGCTATATGCCGCAGCCCGATCTGCGCGACCGCCGGGTGCTGGTGGTGGATGACAACGCCCACGCCCGCACCGTGCTGAACGACTTGCTGGAGTCCATGACCTTCCGGGTCGCGCAGGCGGCCAGCGGGCCCGAGGCCCTGGAGGAAATCGACAAAGCCAGGGCCGGCGGCGAACCTTTCGAGCTGGTGCTGCTGGACTGGCAAATGCCCGGCATGGACGGCATCGAAGCCGCCCGCCGCATCCAGGTCGAGCAAAAAGATGCCGCGCCAAAGCTGGTGATGGTGACGGCGTATGGGCGCGAAGAGGTGGTCAGCCAGGCGCGTGCCACCGGGATTGAGGATGTGCTGATCAAGCCGGTCAGCGCCTCCATGCTCTTCGACACCGCGATTCGCCTGCTCAGCGACGCTGCGCCCGCCGCCGGCAAGGCAGACGCGGCCAGCCCAGATGCCTTGCTGGATCAGCTGGCCAGCCGGCGCGGCGCCCGCATCTTGGTGGTGGAAGACAACGAGCTCAATCAGCAGGTGATTTCCGATCTGCTGACGGATGCAGGCTTTGTCGTCGAAGTGGCCGAGCATGGCGGCATTGCCCTGGACATGCTGGCGAACAAGCCCTACGCCCTGGTCTTGATGGATATGCAAATGCCTGTCATGGATGGCCTCACCGCCACCCGCTTGCTGCGCGAACGCCCTGCCCTGGCCGATTTGCCCGTGCTGGCCATGACCGCCAATGCCATGCAGGCCGACCGCGATCGCTGCTTGCAGGCCGGCATGAACGATCACCTGAGCAAGCCGATCGAGCCCGACGCGCTGTGGAAGGCCTTGCTGCACTGGATTCCGGCCCAGACGGCTGGGGCGCAGGACCAGGCTGGCGCCGCACCATCGGCCGCAGCGGCCCAAGCGCTGCCGGGCTCAGCCACCGGCCCCGCGCCGATTGCCTTGCCGGAGATTGCCGGCCTGGATGTGCAATCCGGCCTGCGCCGCGTGCTGGGCAAGCCCGAGCGCTATCTGGCCACGCTGCGGCGCTATCAGAGCAACCAGGCCGCAGCCACCGCCCAGATCAGGGCCGCGCTGCTGCAGGACGACTACCCCACGGCCGAGCGCCTGGCTCACACCAGCAAAGGGCTGGCAGGCAATATCGGCGCCGATGCGGTGCAAGCCAGCGCCGCGGCTTTGGAACAAGCCTTGGCCAAGCGCGAAGCCCAAGCCGTTTGGAGCCCCTTGCTGGACCACTTCGACGCGGCCCTGGCCGGCCTGCTGGCCGCCTTGCAGGCCAGCTTGGCGGAAGAGTCAGCAGCAGCATCGCCTGCCGCCGACATCCAGTGGGGCACGGATGAAAGCCAGCAGCTGATTCAGCGTCTGGCCCAGCTGCTGGCCGACGATGACGCCGAAGCCGGCCAGCTGTTTGCCGAGCAAAAAGCCAGCCTGCAAGCCCTGCTGGGCCAGCGCTTCCGGGAACTGGAGGCGGCCTTTGGCGGCTATGACTTTGAAGAGGCCTTGCTCACACTGAAGGCGGCGGCTGCGCAGGCCGCTCATCCCCTGGATTGAATGGAGAAGAAACAGATGGACAACTTGCACGCCGAGCAAAAGGCCACCGTGTTGGTGGTGGATGACACGCCCGACAACCTCAGCTTGATGAGCGAGTTGCTGAAAGACCTCTACAAGGTCAAGGTCGCCAATAGCGGCGAGAAGGCGCTGAAGATTGCCGCCAGCGCCAACCCGCCGGATCTGATCTTGCTGGACATCATGATGCCCGGCCTGGACGGCTACGCGGTCTGCACCCAGCTCAAGGCGGATGCCCAGACACGCCATATCCCGGTGATTTTCCTGACCGCCAAGAACGAGATCGAAGACGAGAAGCGCGGCCTGGACCTGGGCGCGGTGGACTACATCACCAAACCGATCAGCCCACCCATCGTGCTGGCGCGGGTGCAGACCCAGCTGGCGCTCAAGGCCAGCGCCGACTTTCTGCGCGACCAGAATGCCTATCTGGAAAGCGAGGTGCAGCGGCGCACCCGCGAGGTGGCGGCGATTCAAGACGTCACCATCATGGCCATGGCCTCGCTGGCGGAAACCCGCGACAACGAAACCGGCAACCATATCCGCCGCACCCAGCACTACATCAAGGCCCTGGCCCTGCAGCTGCAAAAAGACTCGCCCTACGCGGCGCAGCTGGACGACCACACCATCGACATGCTGTTCAAGTCGGCCCCGCTGCATGACATCGGCAAGGTCGGCATCCCCGACCGCATCCTGCTCAAGCCCGGCCGCTATGAGCCGCATGAGTTCGAAATCATGAAGTCCCACCCCCGGCTGGGCCGCGATGCCATCATCCGCGCCGAACAAGAGCTGGGCATGAGCGTGCCCTTCCTGGCCCATGCCAAAGACATCGCCTATGCCCACCAGGAAAAGTGGGATGGCAGCGGCTACCCCGAGGGCCTCAGCGGCGAGGCCATTCCGCTTTCCGCCCGGCTGATGGCGCTGGCCGATGTGTATGACGCCTTGATCAGCCGCCGCGTCTACAAGGCGCCGATGACCCATGAGAAAGCCGTGGCCATCATCCGCGAGGGCCGCGGCACCCACTTCGACCCGCTACTGGTCGATGCCTTCCTGGCCATCGAGTCCACCTTCATCGAAATTGCCAAGCACTATCAAGACAGTGATGACGATATGGCCGAGAAGGCGCGACAGATCGAGATTGCCACCGGTGGAGAAGGCGGCGCGGCGTGATGCGCCGTGCCCAGAGCGCATCGCTGTATACGGCCAGCCACAGTCACACAAAGGCTGCCCGACAAGACCGCGGCGCCAGGCCTGTTGAGGCCCGGCGCGCCCGTCACGGGTATGGGTTCATTGCTATATTGGCATAGCCCTTGTTGACACAAATTTGGGCCAGCGCTAGTGGTCTTTGCTTCTCTTGAATCAACCCATCCATGACAGCCATCCATCCGTCGACACCACACCGGCCCAGCCCCACCGGGCGGCCCCGATTGTTCAGGCCCGACATTCTGTTGGTGTCTTTGGTGATGCACTTGCTGGGCCTGGCACTGCCGCTGGCGCTTTTACAGATTTATGACCGCATCCTGCCCGCCCAAGCCTACGGCACGGCGGTGTTTTTGGTGATGGGGGTGGCCGTCGCCATCGTGTTGGAAGCCGTGCTGCGTTACGGGCGCCAGGCCTTGTTTGCCAATATCGGCGCCCGCTACGAGGCGCAGGCCACCATGGCTGCACTCGAGCGCCTGCAATTGGCCGATATTGCACTGCTGGAAAAGCGCGGCACCGCCGCCATCAGCGATGCCTTGCGCGCCATCGGCCAGGTGCGCGATTTCTGGTCCGGCCAAGCCGGCGCAGCGCTTTACGAACTGCCTTTTGTGGCGCTGTACATCGCCTTGATTGCCTATGTGGGCGGCTGGCTGGCTCTGATTCCGCTGGGCCTGTTCATCGTGGCCATGGGCTTTGCCCTGATCTGGAACCCACAAATCGAGCGCTGGTCCAGCGATGCGGAACAGGTCAACCGCCAGCGCCAGGACTTTGTGTGGTCGGTGTTTGGCGCGCTGCGCTACTTGAAGGCGATTGGCGCCGAACTCAGCCTTGCCGCGCTGTGGCGCGACATCAATCAGCACTCGATGGCCGTCAATGCCGAACTCGAGGCCCGGCTGGGCTGGCTGCGCGAGAACGCGGCGGCGATCGGTCAGCTATCCACCGTCTTGGTCGTCGCTTTTGGCGCAACTGAAGTCATGAATGGCCAGCTCACCACCGGCGCACTGGCTGCCTGCACCATGCTGGCCGGCCGGTCCATCGGCCCGGCCATGTCCAGCCTGGGCTATTGGTCGCAAAGAGCGCGCATGGGCGAGGCACAAGCCCAGGTGGATGATTTGCTGAACCTGCCCGATGCGCCGAGCTTTGCCGCACCGGCATCGTCTGCCTCGGCAGCCAAGCTCAGCATCGACCACGGCGAACTCCGTTTGGAGGCGCCAAGCCTCTTGGACGGCCCGGTCACCCTCGCCCCCGGCGAGGTGGTGCATCTGCAAACCGACGATACCCAAGCCGCCTCGCGCCTGCTGACGGCCATTGCGGGACTGGGGCATGACGAGGGCATTCAGGTGCAAGTGGACGGGCATGCGCAGTCCGCCTACAGCCATGAGGCTTACCGCAGTGGCGTGGCCCTGGTCACCCGGCAACTGGCCTTGGTGCCGGGCTCGATTCTCAACAATCTGACCCTGTACAACGCCAGCCTCAATGCCTCGGTACAAGCGCTGTGCGAGGCGCTTGGCCTGCAAGCGCATATCGACAAGCTCAAGAACGGTGTGCTGACCGACGTCGGCCCCGGCAGCGCGGAACAGATCGATGAGGGTGTTTACCAGCGCATCGCCATCGTCCGCGCCCTGCTCTGCCAGCCGCGGATTTTGTTGCTGGATCACGCGGCCAGCGGCGTTGACCTTGACGGCGTCAAGCGCCTCGCCGCCCTGCTGAGAGAGATGCAAGGCAAGACCACGGTGTTGATCGCGACCTACAAAGAGCCGCTGATTGCGGCCTGCAATCGCAGATTGGTGCTCAAGCCGGCGGGAGGTGTGCAATGAGCGCGCTTGATCACCGCCTCAGCATTGGCAGCGAGAAGCAACGCATCGCAGCCATCAATGCCGTGCTCGGCGAGGCCCGCCTGGGCCAGTCGCCCTTGGCAGCATGTGTCGCGCCGCTGCTGATAACGCTGAACTGGATGGGTGCGCCGCGGCGCTTGCTCAGCGGCCTGCCGCCCAAGAGCAGCTTGTTTGACGCCGATGCCTTGACGCGGCTCTTGAGCCATCTGGGCTATCAGCTGCGGCGCCGCAGTTGGAAGGGATGGCCCGGCCAGTTGGAGACCCTGCCGGTCGGCAGCATCGTGGAAGCCGCGGGCTCAGCCCGTGTTTACCTCGGGCACAGCGAAGGCAAGCATTGGTGGCATGACGGCCAAACGGCCAGCGAAGGGGCGCCGCCCGCCAAGGGCGACACCTTGCTGCTGATCCAAGCCGACGCCACCTATCAACCCCTGGACGCGCCGCAAACCGGCTGGTTCGGCCGCCTCTTCCTGGCCGCCCGGCGTGAGATTGGCGGGCTGATGTGGGTCAGCCTGGCGGCCAATCTGCTGGCCTTGGTGATCTCCTTGTTCACCATGTTTGTCTACAACACGGTGATTCCAAGCGGCGCCCGGGGCACGCTCTGGACCCTGACGGCCGGCGCGGTCATCGCCATCTGCGGCGCCTGGGGCTTGCGCATGGCGCGCGCCACCTTGCTGGCGCGCCTGAGCGGCTGGGCCGGGGTTCGCATCAGCCAACTGGCCATGACCAAGACCTTGGGGCTGCCGCTGGATGTCTCGGCTCGCATGGGGGTGGAAAACAATCTGAGCCGGCTGCGCTCTCTGGAAGGGGTGCGGCAATGGTTCGGCGGCGGTGGCGGCGCGGTCAATATTGACTACCCCTTCGTACTGATCTTCTTGCTGGTGATTGCCCTGCTGGGCGGGCCCATCGTCTTTGTGCCCATCGTCGGTCTGGGGCTGTTCGCCCTGCTCTCCTGGCCGTTGTCGACCCTGCTCAATGCCCGGGCGAGCGCAGTCGGTCGCCTCTCGCGCCACCTGGGCGAGATGGCCGGCGTGGTCAGTGGCCGGCTGCGGGCCTTGCGCGGGGTGCCGGCCAGCGCGCTGTGGAACCGCCACCTGGGCGAATTGGTGGCGCAGTCGGTGGCCCTGAACCGGGACTACGCCCTGGCCAATGCGCTGACGCAAACCGTCGGCCAGGCACTCTCGATGCTGATCGTGCTGTGCACCATGGGTGTGGGCATTTCTCTGGTCTTGAACCAAAGCATGAGCACCGGCGGCCTGATCGCCGCCATGATGCTGATCTGGCGCATCACCACCCCGGCGCAGCAGTTCTTCGCCAGCCAGGTGCGCGTGAAGCAACTGCTCGATTCCGGCCGCCAGCTGGAGCGCTTGCTGGCCACGCCGGGCGAAGCCTCGAACCCGCAGCTGACCTCGGCGGTGGCGGAGCTGTCTCCCGCGCTGGAAGCCGACCGGCTTTACTACCGCCATAGCGCGGACCGCGAACCGGCCTTGGCCGGTGTGAGCTTTGCCCTTGCAGCCGGCCAGATGCTGGCGGTGGTGGGGCCCAACGGCGCGGGCAAAAGCACGCTGCTGGAAGTGCTGGCCGGCGTGCGCCCCGCCCAAAACGGCCGGGTGCGCATTTCTGGCCGTGACATCCGCCAGTTCGATCCGGTGGACTACCGCGCCTGGCACGGCTATCTGCCCCAGATGATGCAAAGCCTGCCACTCACCGTGCGCGAAGCCATCAGCCTGCGCCGGCCCGGCAGCATGGACAGCGAACTGGCGGCTGCGCTGGCCCGCGTCGGTGGCGAGAGCTGGTGGCGCTTCTTCGGCGCCAGCTCCGGCACCGAAGCGCTGGACCTGCGCCTGGAGCCTTGGCGTGAAGACCGCGAGGCCACCCGCAGCCGCTATCTTGTGCAGCTGGCCGCGGCCATTCTGGGGGACCCGCCGCTGGTCTTGCTGGACGACCCGATTGGCGACCGCGACCCCGCGCTGGACCCCTATCTGCTGCGCCTACTGGCCAGCTTGAAGGGCCGCAGCACCGTGATCCTGGCCACGCACCGACCCGACCTGATTCAAGGCGCCGACTTGATTGCGGTGCTCAACGATGGCGCCCTCGCCCACTTCGGGCCTATTGCGCCGCCCGAGACGCCCCAGACATCTTTGGACAGCACAGCCGCAACAGCTTGACGACGAAAGTTCACGCATGAGCCCCTCCAGCAACCCCAAGCTTGTTTCCATCAGCGCCGCGGACGACCGGCCCCCGCTGAATATTGAGGCCCTCTTGGATGAGCGCGGGCAATCTCGCACCTTGCGCCGCACACTCGCTGCCATCGTGTTTCTGGTCTTGGCGCTCTTGGTCTGGGCCAGCGTGGCCAAAGTTGACGAAGTTGCGCGCTCGCGCGGTGAGATCCAGCCCGGCGGCCATGTGCAAGTGCTGCAAAGCCAAGAAGGCGGCACCATCATCAAGCTGCATGTGAAGGAAGGTGAAAGCGTGAAAGCCGGCCAGCTGATCGCCGAGTTCGCCACCACCGACATCGAGAAGCTACGCACCCAGACCGAGATCAAGCTCAATGCCCTGGCGATCGACCGCGAGCGCATGTTGGCTGTGCTGGAAAACCGCCGCCCGGACTTCGCCAAGTTCGAGCAGGAATACCCGATGCTGGTGGCACAGGCGCTCACCACCTACCGTGAGCAAATGGCCAGCCGTGACGCGGCCGTGGCCTCCAAGCGTGCTCAGGGCGGCCAGCAAGGCGCCTTGATCGGTGGCGCCGAGCAGGACAAGCTGCTGATCGAGCGTCAAATCAAGGAAACCAAAGATCGCCTCGCCCGCCTGGAAGAAGGCGCGCGTGGCGGCGCTGTCACCCAGTTTGCGGTCAGCGATGTGCGGCTGCAGCTGTCGGTGCTGGAACAACGCCTGTCGGAAGCGACCTCCCGCGCCAGCGGCATGCGCAGCAATGTCAGCGGCGTGGAGGCTGATGTGGCCAAAGTGCGCGCCGACTTCAACCAACAAATCAGCGCCGACCTGAGCAAGGTCACCGAGAACTTCCGCGAATTGCAGGCCGACCGCAAGGCGCTTGAAGAGCGCAAGGGCCGCATCGAAATCAAGTCGCCAGTGACCGGCATCGTGATGGAACTGCCCCGCACCGCCGAAGGCGCCGTGGTGCCGCCCGGCGGCATCGTGGCCGAAGTGGTACCCACCGGGCTCGATATCGTCATGGAAGTGATGGTGCTGCCGCGCGATATCGGCTTTGTCAAAGAGGGTCAGCGGGCCAGCGTCAAGATCGACAGTTTCGATTCGGCGCGATTCGGCTTTGTCGAAGGCCGCGTCTTGCGGGTCGCGCCCACATCGACCAAGCTGAAGGAAAACGGCCAACCCTTCTACAAAGTGGAAGTCGCTTTGGCCAAGCCCTTTGTTGGCTCGCAAAAGCACCGCCTGATGCCCGGCATGACCGGTGAAGCCGATATTGCGACTGGCAGCAAAACAGTGATGCAGTACCTGCTCAAGCCCATCTTCCTGGCCGCCGATACCGCCTTCCACGAACGTTGAGCCGTTCGCAGTCGACAAGAGATTCCACCGAGGTTCGCATGGACAGCATGGTCCCCCCCAAGAACGACGAGCCCAGCGCCGAAGAGTTGGCGCAAGGTCTGAAGGCCAAGAACAAGCCACTGGGCAGCGCCGGTGAACTGGTGCAGGGCACTGAGCCCGCACCGATTGCGTGGGAGACCAGTGCCAGCGCGCCCGTCTTGGGGGATGAGGCATCGGGCCGCGACTCATCGGCACCAGCCCCTGCGGTGTCAAAAGCGCCGCATGAGGCCTTGCGGCCGACAGCGCCAGCGAGCACCTCCTCTACCCATCCGCCGACGATTACGCCGGTCGCAAACACAGAGATTTCCGAGGGAGGCCCTCCTTCGCCTATTGCGCCCGCCCTGGGCGACGAATGGCTAGGCCGCCCCGAGACAGGGGCCACCGAACGCCATGCGCCAGCGCTGACAGGCGGCGCCCCAGCTGATGCCGACACCGACCTGCAAGCCCTGGTGCCGCCGCCACAGGCAACAGCCACACTGCGACAAGACCCCACCCAGGGCGTGCTGGGGGCCATAGGCGCCATGAATCCCGCGGGCGCCATTGGCACGCCGGTCATGCCTGCAATCGCGGCGGTGGCCACAGCCGCCGGCCATCAAGCCCTCAGAACAGGGGGCGAGCGAAGCGGCACGGTCACCGAAGATGGCCTCAGCCAAGCCCAGGGCACGCTGAGCGTGACGGCCGGGCCGCCCGGCGCCAAGCAATGGTCCTTGGCCGCCACCGCGGGTCGGTTCGGAGAACTCCAACTCGACCCCCATGGCCACTGGCACTACCAACTCGATGGCGCTAAGCCCCAGGTCCAGGCCCTGCGTGATGGTGAGGTCGCCGTCGAACACTTCACGGCTTTTGCGCGCGACACCCTCACCGGCCAGACGCAAGCCGTCCGGCTGAGCATCACCGTCAAGGGCAGCAACGATGCCGCGCTGATCAGCGGCGTCTCCAAAGGCAGCGTCACCGAGAACCTGCAGCCGCAATGCAGCGGCAAGCTGGACATCAGCGATGTCGACCGAGGCGAGGCTCAAATGCGCGCCGGCGATCTGAGCGGCCAGTACGGCACCTTGCATCTGGCCGCCGATGGGCAATGGACCTATACGCTCAGCCCCAGCACGTCCAAACTCCTTGCCGCCGGGACGGCACTGAGCGAAAACCTGAGCGTCCATGCCCTGGACGGTACGGCGCATGTCATTACCGTGGCCATTGCCGGCAGCAATGATGCGCCGCTGATGGCCCTGCTGCCGCCACTGGCGGCCATCGAAGGCGGCTCGGTCGTGAGCGGGCAACTCAGCGCCAGCGATGCCGACCCCGGCGACACCCTGAGTTTCAGCCTGGGCCAGCCGGTGGCCGGTTTTCATCTGAATGCCGACGGCAGCTACCGCTTTGACCCCAGCGACCCCGCTTACGAGCATCTTCAAGCCGGCGAGGCCCTGACGCTGAACATTCCCGTCACCGTCACCGACAGCCATGGCGCGCAAGACAGCCAGCGCCTGCAAATCACCCTAACCGGCAGCAATAATGCGCCGACCTTGCAGCTCACGCCCCTCAGCACGCAAGAAGACGCGGCCGTCTTGCAAGGCCAAATCATCGGCGCCGATAAAGACCGCGGAGACACGCTGAGCTACAGCAGCGCCGCGGCCACACCGGGCTTCACAATCCAGCCCGACGGCAGCTACCGCTTCGACCCCGCTGACGCCGCCTACCAGCACCTGGCCGCCGGTCAAACACAGGACGTGCTGATTCCGATCACCGTCACCGATAGCGCCGGCGCCAGCCATACCGAAAACCTGCTGATCACGGTCAGCGGCAGCAACGACGCCCCTGGCATTGCCAGCCCCCATGCCAACGCGCATCTGCTGCGTGAGGACGCCGCCACCACATCGCTCAGCGGCCAGCTGCACAGCCACGATGCCGACAGCAGCGACACGCTCAGCTGGCGACTCGTCGGCAGCGGCCAAGGCCATTTCGGGCAGCTGCATTTTGACCCGCACACCCAGGCCTGGACCTACCACCTGGACAATAGCCGCCCGGAGACCGACGCCTTGCGCGCAGGTCAGCGCGCCGAAGACGTCTTTCAAATCACCGCCACCGACAGCGCGGGCGCGAGCGCCAGCACCACGATTCGAATCGCCATCACCGGCAGCAACGATGCGCCGGTCTTGCTGGCGCAAAGCCAGTCGGTGAGCGAAGACGGCGCCCTGCTGAGGGGCCAGATGCGGGCCAGCGATGTAGACACGGGCGACCGGCTGAGCTTCAGCCTCAGCCAGGCCGTCGCCGGCTTCACGCTGAACGCCGACGGCAGTTACAGCTTCAACCCTGCCGACCCGGCCTATCAGCATCTGGCCGCCGGGCAGACGCAAACCTTGAGCGTTCCGATCACGGTCACCGACAGCGCTGGCGCCACCCACACGCAAGACCTGACCCTCACCCTCAGCGGCCGCAACGATGGCGCCACCATCGCCGGCCTTGACCGCGGCATCACCCGCGAAGACACCGCCCTGATCGCCAGCGGCCAGCTGAGCCTCAGCGATGTGGACGACGGCCAGGCCCATTTCATCGCGCAAAGCAGCACGGCCGGCCATTACGGCAGCTTCAGCCTGGATGAGAACGGCCAGTGGCGCTACCAGCTCGACAACAGCCGGCCCGAGGTGCAAGCGCTCAAAGACGGCGAGTCGCTGAGCGACACCCTGACTGTGCTCAGCGCCGACGGCAGCAGCCACACCGTCACCATCACCGTGCAAGGCAGTAACGATGCCCCGGTGCTGGCCGCCCAGAGCCAAACCGTCAGCGAAGACGGCGCTCAGCTGCACGGCCAGATGCTCGCCAGCGACATCGACCAAGGCGACAGCCAGACCTTCAGCCTGGCCCATCCGGTGGACGGCTTCACCCTGAACGTCGATGGCAGCTACAGCTTCGACCCCTCTCACGCCAGCTACCAGCTGCTGAAGCCGGGGCAGACGCAGGATGTGGTGATCCCCATCACCGTCACCGACAGCGCTGGGGCCAGCAGCACCCAGAACCTCACCATCACGGTAACGGGCGCCAATGACCGCGCCCTGATTTCAGGCACCGATAGCGGCCATATCCGTGAAGGGGATGCCTCGGCCATCACCGGGCGTTTGCGCATTCAGGATGCGGACAGCGGAGAAGCGCATTTCGCCGAGCTGCGCCATGCCCCGGGCCAGTATGGGGTGCTGGAGCTCGGCGCCGATGGGCGCTGGGGCTATGCGCTGGACAACAGCAATTCCTTGGTCCAGGGGCTCAAGACTGGCGAGCAGCTGGTCGATCATGTGCTGGTGCAAAGCCTGGATGGCAGCAGCCACCAGATCGAAATCACCATCGACGGCAAGGACAACGGCGCCGTGATTGGCGGTGTGGACGCCGTGGTCCTGACCGAGGACCAGGCCACCCAGAACGGCTTTTTCGTCGTCTCGCAGCAGCTGAGCATTGCTGACCCCGACAGGGGGCAAGACCATTTCATCGCCCGCTCCAGAGTGCTGGGTCATTTCGGCGTGTTCACCCTGTCGGAACAAGGTGACTGGACCTATGTCACCGACAACACCCTGACGCGTATCCAGGAACTGAAACAGGGCTTGACCCTGACCGACCGCTTTGTGGCTATGAGTGCGGACGGTACCCAGCACACGATCACCGTCACCCTGACCGGCACCAACGACGTGCCGGTGCTGCATGCGCAGACCCAGGCCGTCAGCGAAGACGGCACGGCCCTGCATGGCCAGATGATGGCCTTTGATGTCGACCTGGGCGACACCCAAACCTTCAGCCAAACCCACGCGGTGGACGGCTTCACGCTCAACGCCGACGGGACCTACAGCTTCGACCCCAGCGCTGCGGCCTACCAGCACCTGGCAGCGGGCCAGACCCAGACGCTGACCATCCCGATCACGGTGACCGATAGCGCGGGCGCCAGCAACACGCAGAACCTGACGATCACCCTCACCGGCAGCAACGACGGCGCCATCATCGGCGGCGTGAGCGCGGGCAGCACCAGCGAAGACAGCGCCCAGCTCACAAGCGGCCAGCTGACAGTGGCCGATGTGGACGACGGCGAAGCCCACTTCATCGCCCAGACCGGCAGCGTTGGCCAGTACGGCAGCTTCAGCCTGGACGAGAACGGCCAGTGGAGCTACCAGCTCGACAACAGCAAGCCCGAGGTACAAGCCCTCAAGAGCGGGGACAGCGTCAGCGACAGCTTCACGGTGACGACTGCCGACGGCACGACCCAGCAAGTCACCGTCACCGTCAATGGCAAGGATGACGGCGCCGTCATCGCCGGCACCGACATCGGCAGCGTCACCGAAGACCAGGCCGCCACGCTGACCACCAGCGGCCAACTCAGCATCACCGACCCCGACGCCGGCCAGGCCCACTTCATCGCGCAAAGCAGCGTGAACGGTGCCTACGGCCACTTCAGCCTCGACGACACCGGCCACTGGCGCTACAGCGCCGACAACAGCCAGACGGCCATCCAGCAACTCAAGGCCGGCGCCACCCTCAGTGACAGCTTTACCGCGAGCTCCGCCGACGGCAGCACGCACACCGTCATCGTCATGCTCACAGGCAGCAACGACGCGCCGGTGCTGCAAGCGCAAAGCCAAAGCGTGCTAGAGGACGGCACAGCCCTGCACGGCCAGATGGCCGCCAGTGATGTGGATGTGGGCGACAGCCAGCGCTTCAGCCTCGCCCACGCGGTGGACGGTTTCACGCTCAATGCCGACGGCAGCTACAGCTTCGACCCCAGTCACGCCGCCTACCAGCACCTGGCCGCCGGCCAGACGCAGACGCTGACCATCCCGATCACCGTCACCGACAGCGCGGGTGCGAGCAGCACCGCCAAGCTCACGATCACGCTCACCGGCAGCAACGATAGCGCCACCATTGGCGGCGTCCATATCGGCAGCACCTTGGAAGACAAGCCCGATGCCGTGACCGGCCAGCTGACGGTGACCGATGTCGATGACGGCCAGGCCCACTTCGTCGCGCAGACCGGCACGGCCGGCAGCTATGGGCAATTCGCACTGGACGAGAGCGGCCACTGGCACTACCAACTCGACAACAGCAAGCCCGAGGTGCAGGCGCTCAAGAGCGGCGAGAGCGTCAGCGACAGCTTCACGGTGACGAGTGCCGACGGCACGAGGCAACAGGTCACGGTCACCATCGCCGGCCAGGACGACCGTGCCGTCATCGGCGGGGCCGACAGCGGCGCAATCACCGAAGACCTGGGCGGGCAAGGTGGCTTCCTCTACCTCAGCCAGCAACTCACCGTCAGCGACCCCGACGCCGGGCAGGCCCACTTCATCGCCCAGTCCCGGGTGCTCGGGCACTACGGCGTGTTCCGACTCAGTGAAGACGGCAGTTGGTCCTACATCACCGACAACAGCCTCGATCGCATTCAAAACCTCAAAGCCGGTGCCACCGTCACCGACAGCTTCGTCGCGCACAGCGCAGACGGCACGGCCCACACCGTCACCGTCACTCTCACCGGCACCAACGACGCGCCGGTGCTCCAAGCGCAAAGCCAGGCCGTGGCCGAGGATGGCACGGCACTGCACGGCCGCATGGTGTTCAGCGATGTGGACAGCGGCGACAGCCACAGCTTCAGTCTGGCGAAAGCCGTGGACGGCTTCACCCTCAATGCCGACGGCAGCTACAGCTTCGACCCGTCCAACGCGGCCTACCAGCACCTGGCTCAGGGCCAGAGCCAGACGCTGACCATCCCCATCACCGTGACCGACAGCGCGGGGGCCAGCAGCACGCAAAGCCTAACGATCATCCTCACCGGCAGCAAGGACGGCGCGATCATCACCGGCGCCAACACCGGCGACACCACGGAAGACAGCGCGCAAGCGGTCAGCGGCCAGTTGACGGTGAGTGATGTGGACGATGGCGAGGCACGTTTCCTCGCGCAGACCGGGACCGCTGGCACTTACGGCAGCTTCAGCCTGGACGAGAACGGCCAGTGGCACTACACGCTCGACAACAGCAAGCCCGAGGTCCAGGCGCTCAAGAGCGGCGAGCAAGTCACCGACAGTTTCACCGTGAGCAGTGCGGACGGCACGACCCAGCAGGTCAGCGTCACCGTCCACGGTCAGGCCGATGGCGCGGTGATCGCTGGCCGCGACACCGGCACGGTCAGCGAAGACCAAGCCGCCAGCCTGCGTGTGAGCGGCAGCCTCAGCATCAGCGACCCCGATGCTGGCGAGGCCCGCTTCAACGCGCAAAGCGGGGTGAAGGGCCGCTATGGGCAGTTCAGCATCGACGAGGCCGGCCACTGGACCTACAGCGCCGACAACAGCCAATCCGCCATCCAGCAGCTCAAGGCCGGCGCCACCCTGACCGACCAGCTGACGGTCAGCAGCGCCGACGGCAGCACGCACACCGTCACCGTCACCCTCCAGGGCACGAACGACGCACCGGTGCTGCAGGCACAAATCCAGGCGGTGGCCGAAGATGGCGCAGCCCTGCGCGGCCAGCTGCTCGCCAGCGACGTGGATCAGGGTGATAGCCAAACCTTCAGCCTTGCCCAGGTCGTGAACGGCTTCACCCTGAACGCCGACGGCAGCTACAGCTTCGACCCCGCCCACGCGGCCTACCAGCATCTGGCCCAAGGCCAGACGCAAACCCTCACCATCCCGGTGACAGTCAGCGACAGCGCAGGTGCCAGTAGCACGCAGAATCTGACGATCACACTCACCGGCACGAACGACGGCGCCGTGATCGGCGGGGTCAGCAGCGGCTCCGCGACCGAAGACGCCAGCCGGATCACCACCGGCCAGCTCACCGTGGCCGATGCCGACGACGGCGAGGCGCACTTCATCGCCCAGACCGGCACCGCCGGCAGCTACGGCCAGTTCAGCTTGGACGACAGCGGCCAATGGAGCTACCAGCTCGACAACAGCAAGCCCGAGGTCCAGGCGCTCAAAAGCGGCGAGAGCGTCACCGATCGCTTCACCGTGACGAGTGCGGACGGCACGAGCCAGCAGGTCACCGTCACCATCAATGGCAAGGATGACGGCGCCGTCATCGCCGGCACTGACACCGGCACGGTCACCGAGGACCAGAGCGCCACGCTGCAGACCAGCGGCCAGCTCACAATCACCGACCCCGACGCCGGCCAAGCCCACTTCATCGCACAAAACGGCGTCAGCGGCAGCTATGGGCAGTTCAGCCTCGATGAGGCCGGCCACTGGACCTACAGCGCCGACAGCAGCCAGTCCGCCATCCAGCAGCTCAAGGCCGGCGCCAGCTTGACCGAGCAGCTCACGGTCAGCAGCGCGGACGGCACGACGCATATCGTCACCGTCACCCTCCAAGGCACGAACGACGCGCCGGTGCTGCAAGCGCAAAGCCAGGCCGTCAGCGAAGACGGCGCGACCCTGCGCGGCCAGATGGTGGCCACCGACGTGGACCAGGGCGACAGCCAGACCTTCAGCCTGGCCCAGGCCGTTGACGGCTTCACGCTGAATGCCGACGGCAGCTACAGCTTCGACCCCTCCGATGCGGCCTACCAGCATCTCGCCGCTGGCCAGACCCAGACGCTCACCATCCCCATCACGGTGAGCGACAGCGCGGGCGCCAGCAGCACGCAGAACCTGACGATCACCCTCACCGGCAGCAACGACGGCGCCATCATCGGCGGCGTGAGCGCGGGCAGCACCAGCGAAGACAGCGCCCAGCTCACAAGCGGCCAGCTGACAGTGGCCGATGTGGACGACGGCGAAGCCCACTTCATCGCCCAGACCGGCAGCGCTGGCCAGTACGGCAGCTTCAGCCTGGACGAGAGCGGCCAGTGGCGCTACCAGCTCGACAACAGCAAGCCCGAGGTGCAGGCGCTCAAGAGCGGCGAGAGCGTCAGCGACAGCTTCACCGTGAGCAGTGCCGACGGCAGCACGCAGCAGGTGACGGTCAGCATTGCCGGACGGGACGACAGCGCGGTGATCGCCGGCGCCGACACCGGCACGGTGACAGAAGACCAAGCCGCCAGCTTGCAGACCGGAGGCCGCCTCGGCATCACCGACCCGGATGCCGGCCAGTCCCACTTCACGGCGCAGGCCCAGGTGGCAGGCAGCTACGGGCATTTCAGCCTGAGCGAAGACGGCCAGTGGCACTACAGCGCCGACAACAGCCAGGCCGCGATCCAGCAGCTCAAGGCCGGCGACAGCTTGACAGATCGCTTCACCGTACACAGCGCCGACGGCACGGCCCACACCGTCATCGTCACCCTGCAAGGCACGAATGATGCGCCGGTGCTGCAGGCCCAGCAGCAGTCCGTCACCGAAGGAGGCGCTCAGTTGCACGGCCAGATGGTGGCGAGCGATGTGGACCACGGCGACACTCAGACCTTCAGCATCGCTCGGGCGGTGGACGGCTTTACGCTGAACGCCGACGGCAGCTACAGCTTCGACCCGGGCAACCCGGCCTACCAGCAACTTGCGCAAGGGCAGACGCAGACCCTGAACATTCCCATCACCGTCACCGACAGCGCCGGCGCCAGCAGCACCCAGACCCTCAGCATCACGATCACCGGGGTCAACGAAGGCGCCGTCATCTCGGGCCGCGACAGCGTGTCGCTGACCGAAGACGTCTCGGTAGTGAATGGCATGCTGGTCGGCTCGGGTCAACTGAAAATCCTCGACCCCGATGCCGGCCAAGCACGCTTTGTGGCGCAGGGAGCAACGCCCGGTACTTACGGCGTTTTCAGCATCAGTGGACGCGGCACCTGGCACTATGAGGCCGACAACGCGCGCCCCGAGATCCAGCAGCTGAAAGCGGGCGAGACCCTCACGGATTCCTTGACGGTCACCACCATGGATGGCTCGACCCATCAGATCCGGGTGACCCTCATCGGCACAAATGACGCGCCCGTGCTGCAAGCACAAACACAGTCCCTCAGCGAAGACGGGCACCGCCTGGCCGGGCAGATGCAAGCCGGCGATGTTGACCTGGGCGATACGCTGCAGTTCTCCACGGCCTCAGCGCCCGCCGGCTTTACCCTCCAGGCCGACGGCAGCTACAGCTTCGATCCCTCCGATGCGGCCTATCAGCATCTCGCTGCTGGCCAGACCCAGACGCTGACCATCCCTATCACGGTGACCGACAGCGCGGGCGCCAGCAACACGCAGAGCCTGACGATCACCCTCACCGGCAGCAACGACGGCGCCATCATCGGCGGCCTGAGCGCGGGCAGCACCGGCGAAGACAGCAGCCAGCTCACCACCGGCCAGCTGACAGTGGCCGATGTGGACGACGGCGAAGCCCACTTCATCGCCCAGACCGGCAGCGCTGGCCAGTACGGCAGCTTCAGCCTGGACGAGAACGGCCAGTGGAGCTATCAGCTCGACAACAGCCGCCCCGAGGTGCAAGCGCTCAAGAGCGGCGACAGCGTCACCGACCGCTTCACGGTCACGAGTGCCGACGGCACAAGCCAGCACGTCAGCATCACCATCACCGGCAACGACGACGCTGCGGTGATTGCCGGCACCGACACCGGCAGCGTCACCGAAGACCAGGCCGCCACGCTGAGCACCAGCGGCCAGCTCACAATCACAGACCCCGATGCCGGCCAGGCCAGCTTCAGCGCGCAGACGAATGTTGCGGGCAGCTATGGGCAATTCAGCATCGACGCCGCCGGCCACTGGCGCTACAGCGCAGACAACAGCCAAAGCGCCATCCAGGCCCTCAAGGCCGGCGCCAGTCTGAACGAGCAGTTCACCGTCAGCAGCGCGGACGGCACGACGCACACCGTCACCGTGACGATCCAAGGCACGAACGACGCGCCGGTGCTGCAAGCACAGAGCCAGGCCGTCAGCGAAGACGGCAGCGCCCTGCACGGCCATATGGTCGCCAGCGATGTGGATGTGGGCGACAGCCAGCGCGTCAGCCTCGCCCACGCGGTGGACGGGCTCACGCTCAATGCCGACGGCAGCTACAGCTTCGACCCCAGTCACGCCGCCTACCAGCACCTGGCCGCGGGACAGACCCAGACCCTCACCATCCCGGTCACGGTGACCGACAGCGCGGGCGCCAGCAGCACCCAGCAGCTAACGATCACCCTCACCGGCACCAATGACGGCGCTACCATCGGCGGCGTCAGCACCGGCAGCACCACGGAAGACAGCGCCCTGCTCACCACCGGCCAGCTGACGGTGACCGACGCCGACGACGGCCAAGCCCACTTCGTGGCACAGACCAGCACGGCAGGCGCCTATGGCAGCTTCGCCCTGGACGAGAGCGGGCACTGGCGCTACCAGCTCGACAACAGCAAGCCCGAAGTGCAGGCGCTCAAGAGCGGTGACAGCGTCAACGAGCACTTCACCGTCACCACCGTCGACGGCAGCAGCCAGCAGGTCACCGTGACCATTGCCGGCCAGGACGACCGAGCCGTCATCGCCGGCACCGACAGCGGTAGGCTGACCGAAGACCAGGGCACGCAAGGCGGCTTCTTCCTGATCGCCGAGCGCCTGACCGTGCTGGACCCCGACCAAGGCGAGGCCGAGTTCGTGCCGCGCGCACGCGTGCTGGGCCACTACGGCGTTTTCACCCTGTCAGCCCAAGGCGACTGGACCTATATCGCCGACAACAGCCTGGACCGCATCCAGCACCTCAAGCAAGGCGACACCCTCACCGACAGCTTTGTTGCGCATAGCGTGGACGGCAGCGCGCACACGGTGTCGATCACCATCACCGGCAGCAACGATGCGCCGGTCCTCACCGCGAGTTCCACGTCCCCCGCTGACCTGGGGACGACGCTGGAGGACACCCCCAAGCACTTCAGCGAGGCTGACTTGCTCAGGCTGGTCGGCGCCTCCGACGCCGATGGGGACGCTTTGCATATCACCGCCATCCATGTGGATGCGGCCTATGGCAGCTTTGCCCAAGAGCACGATGGCAGTTGGACCTTCACCCCGGTGGCCAATGCTCACCATCTCGATATCCCCCTGACCCTTTCGGTGAGCGACGGACAGGCCACGACACAGGCGCAGGCGACGCTGGACATCAAATCAGTCACCGACGCGGCCACGCCCAGCTTGTCCGTGATGGCCGAGCAACATGTCATCCAATTCGGCGATGCGGGCGCGCCGGCCATCTACACCACCGGGGGCATCCAGAGTGGCGGCGATCTGGGCGACTTTGCCATTGAGATGACGGTCGTAGGGGGTTCACAAGTCGCGGTGCAGGGTCATAACGGCCCCACCTTGATCAGCTATGCGACCGCAGCTGACATGAACGCGATGTACCTCTGGCGCCCTGAAAACCTGCAGCTGCATTTGGGCGGACGCGATTACGACACGGGCGTCGACATCAGTCATGACACCGGCAGCCATCGCTACGGCTTCGTCTGGAACGGCGCCGCTGGCAGCTTCGATGTGCTGCGGGACGGTCAGATCGTCAAGCATCTCGAGAACGTCGCCAAAGGCGGTTCATTGACGGGCGGCGGCGTCATGGCCTTTGGCAATGACCAGGACAGCCTCGGCGGAGGCTTCGCGCCTGAAGACGCCTGGCACGGCCAACTGTTCAGCGCCAGCATGGCCAAGGGCGTGTCGGCCGCCGCGATGACGCAACATGCGCTGCGCGATCTGGCGACAGGCTCGAACCTGATCATGGACGTGCAGGCACAGGGTCGGCAGGTCGTGGACTTGACCGGCCACCATTCCTTCGCCACCTCCGGCCCGGTGACGACGCCCACGACCCAGGTCGACACGCGCATCGCCAACCCGAATCCCGGTGCCTTGCTGCACCTGAGCGCCCATGTGGGGGCGCCCGCGGATCCGGACGACCATGTGAGCGCGGTGGCCATCAAGGGCTTCTCGGCTGGCACGGAGCTGAGCGATGGCCAAGGCCACAGCTACGTGATCCACGGCCCCGCTGACGCGGCGGACATCACCCACTGGAATCTCGCCGGCCTCACAGCGCAGTTGCCGGCCGGCTCGCATGTGGGGGCGCATGTGGTGTTGGAAGTCACCACCACCGGCCCCGACGGTCATGTCACCACCACGGCATCGGGTGCGCAGGGGGTGACTTTGAATGACGCCGGCGACCCGGTCACCACCGAGGTCAGCATTCAGTTGGACATCGCGCCGACCGACAGTCCGGCCCTGATCTCAGGCCAGGACCACGGTGGCGTGACGGAAGACGCCAGTGTTAGCGCCGCAGGCGTCTTGGAGGCGCGAGGTCACCTGAATATCCAGGACCCCGACCCGGGGCAAGCCGTCTTTGTGCCGCAATCCGGGACCCCAACGAACTACGGTCGTTTCAGCATCGATGCGCACGGGAACTGGGACTATCTGGCGGACAACCAACATCCTGATATTCAGGCCCTGGGTCAAGGCGAAACTTTGACTGACCTGCTTCAGGTCAGCAGCCCCGACGGTACCCAGCACACCATCAGCATCACCATCCAAGGCACGAACGACGCGCCGGTGTTGCAAGCGCAAAGCCAGTCCGTGCTTGAGGACGGCAGCGCCCTGCACGGCCAGATGCTCGCCAGCGATGTGGACCAAGGCGACACCCAGAGCTTCAGCCTGGCCCAGGCGGTGGACGGCTTCACGCTCAACGCCGACGGCAGCTACAGCTTCGACCCTTCCCACGCCAGCTACCAGCACCTGGCACAAGGCCAGACCCAAACGCTCACCATCCCCATCACCGTGACCGACAGTGCCGGTGCCAGCAGCACCGAGCATTTGACGATCACACTCACCGGCACGAACGACGGCGCCACCCTCGGCGGCGACAACACGGGCAGCACCAGCGAAGACAGCACCCAGCTCACGACCGGCCAGCTCAGCATCAGCGATGCCGACGACGGCGAAGCCCACTTCATCGCCCAAACCGGCAGCGCTGGCAGCTACGGCCAATTCACACTCGACGAGAACGGCCAGTGGAGCTATCAGCTCGACAACAGCAAGCCCGAGCTGCAAGCCCTCAAGACTGGCGACAGCGTCACCGACAGCTTCACGGTCACGAGTGCCGACGGCACAAGCCAGCAGGTGACCGTCACCATCACCGGCAAGGATGACGGCGCCGTCATCGCCGGCACCGACACCGGCACGGTGGCCGAAGACCAAGCCGCCACCCTCAGCACCGGCGGCCAGCTCACGATCACCGATGCGGATGCCGGCCAAGCCCACTTCATCGCGCAGACCAGCGCCGCCGGCAGCTACGGGCAATTCAGCCTCGACGACACCGGCCACTGGAACTACAGCGCCGACAACAGCCAAGCCGCCATCCAGCAGCTCAAGGCTGGCGCCACCCTGAGCGACAGCTTCACCGCCACCAGCGCCGACGGCAGCACGCACACCGTCACCATGACGCTGACCGGCACGAACGACGCCCCGGTGCTGCAAGCGCAGAGCCAGTCCGTGCTTGAGGACGGCACGGTGCTGCACGGCCAGATGGTCGCCACGGATGTCGATCAAGGCGACACTCAAACCTTCAGCCTCGCCCAGGCAGTGGACGGCTTCACGCTCAACGCTGACGGCAGCTACAGCTTCGACCCGTCCAACACCGCCTACCAGCACCTCGCCGCCGGCCAGACCCAGACGCTGACCATCCCGGTCACCGTGACCGACAGCGCAGGCGCCAGCAGCACACAAAACCTCACCATCACGCTCACCGGCACGAACGACGGCGCCACCCTCGGCGGCGTCCATATCGGCAGCACACTGGAAGACAAGCCCGATGCCGTAGCCGGCCAGCTGACCGTGGCCGATGTGGACGACGGCGAAGCTCACTTCGTGGCCCAGACCGGGACGGCAGGCACCTACGGCAGCTTCAGCCTCGACGAGAACGGCCAGTGGCGCTACCAGCTCGACAACAGCAAGCCCGCGCTGCAAGCGCTCAAAGGCGGCGACAGCGTCACCGACAGCTTCACGGTCACGAGTGCTGACGGCACGAGCCAACAGGTGACTGTCAGCATCGCCGGCCAGGACGACCGTGCCGTCATCGCTGGCAGCGACACCGGCACGGTGAGCGAAGACCAGGCCGCCACCCTCAGCGCCAGCGGCCAGCTCAGCATCACCGACCCCGATGCCGGCCAGGCCCACTTCACGGCGCAGGCCCAGGTGGCGGGCAGCTACGGGCACTTCAGCCTCAGCGAAGACGGGCAGTGGCACTACAGCGCCGACAGCAGCCAGGCGGCGATCCAGCAGCTCAAGGCCGGCGACAGCCTGAGCGAGCACTTCACCGTGCACAGCGCCGACGGCACGGCCCACACCGTCACCATCACCCTGCAAGGCACGAACGACGCGCCAGTGCTGCAGGCCCAGCACCAATCCGTCAGCGAAGACGGCAGCCTGCTGCAGGGCCAAATGGTGGCCAGCGATGTGGATCAGGGCGACACGCAGACCTTCAGCATCGCTCAGGCGGTGGACGGCTTCACGCTGAACGCTGATGGCAGCTACAGCTTTGATCCCGCCAACGCGGCCTACCAGCAGCTCGCCGCCGGCCAGACGCAGGACCTCGTGATCCCGGTCACCGTCACCGACAGCGCCGGGGCCAGCCACACGCAGAGCCTAACGATCACCATCACCGGCACCAATGACGGCGCCGTGATCGGCGGCGTCTTCACCGGCGCGGTGACCGAGGACCAGGCCGTCCAGTCCGGTCAGTTGCAGGCCTCCGGCCAGCTGAGCATCACCGATGTCGACAGCGGCGAAAACCACTTCATCCCGCAGACCGATGTGCTGGGCAGCTACGGCCTTGGCCGCTTCAGCCTGGACGCGCAGGGTCACTGGAGCTACAGCGCGGACAACAGCCAGAAGGCCATCCAGCAGCTGGCCGCCGGCGCGACCCTGAACGATTCCTTCACCGTGCAAGGGGCCGATGGCGCCCAGCACACCGTGACCGTGACGCTGACCGGCACCAATGACGCACCGCAGTTCCATCTGCAGGTGGCGCCGGACTACCACCCGGAGCTGGAGTCAAACGATGTCTTGCCCCTGATCATCAGCAACATCGGCTTCACCCGGGTCGCGCAGTACCTGGACATCCAGCAGATCCTGCAAGGCCAGGCCCCCATCGGCGCCTATGCCAACACCTGCGTCACGGTGAGCTTAGGCGGCCTGGCCCTGATCGGGCCCGATGGGCAGGCGGCCCAGGTCTTTGCGCCCGGCCAGGAGTTCAAACTGCAGGCACTGGTGGACTGGCAGCAGCAAGGCCCTGGCCATGAGTTCCGCGTGTTCGGGCCCAAGGGCACGACTGGGCTGGACCTCAGCTTCCATGATGCCGGCGACCCCAACCACATCACCGGGCCGCAGGGGCAGGCCAGCCTCTACGTCAACCAGGTCAACATCTGGCCGCCTTTCCATGCCTGGCAGGCCAGTGCCAGCACCGGTACGGCCAGTGACAGCGGCCTGCTCACCGCCACCGAGGGCGGCGCCGCCCTGAGCGGCCAGTTCCACGCCAGCGATATCGATGTGGGCGACACCCTGAGCTACAGCTTGGGACAGCCGGTGGACGGCTTCACGCTCAACGCCGATGGCAGCTACAGCTTTGACCCGGCCCACCCGAGCTACCAGCACCTGGCTGCCGGCCAGAGCGAGACGCTGAGCATCCCCATCACCGTGACCGACAGCGCGGGGGCCAGCAGCACGCAAACACTGACCATTCTGCTGAGGGGCGCCAACGACGCCGCCAGCTTTGGCGGGGTCGAAGCCGGCACCACGCAGGAAGACCGGCCCGATGCGCTGAGCGGCCAGCTCACGGTGGCCGATGCCGACGATGGCGAGGCCCACTTCATCGCGCAAAGCGGCACGGCGGGCAGCTATGGGCAATTCAGCCTCGATGAAAACGGCCAGTGGCACTACCAGATCGACAACAGCAAGCCCGAGGTGCAGGCCCTGCGCGACGGCCAGAACGTGATCGACAGCTTCACCGTGCGCAGCGCCGACGGCACGGCGCACACGGTCAACATCAGCATCGCCGGCAAGAACGATGCGGCGCTCATCACCGGTGAAGATCACCAGACCCTGACCGAGGACCAGAACGTCAGCGGCGGCCAACTCATCGCCCAGGGCCAGCTGCATGCCAGCACGCCTGACGCCGGCGGCGACCAGTTCACGCCGCTCTCCGACCTGGCCGGCAAGTTCGGCCGCCTGAGCTTGAGCGCAGACGGCGGCTGGGTCTACAAGGCCGACAACAGCAGCGCTGCCGTGCAGGGCCTGAGCGCGGGGCAGAGCGCCACCGAGAGCTTCACCGTGCACAGCGTCGATGGCACGGCCCACACGATCAGCCTCACGATCCAGGGCGCGGACGAGCCCCGGCACGACATCTGGTCCAGCATCGTCAGCGCGATCAAGAGCAACTGGGCGCCGTACAACCTGATCGGCCAACGCATCGATGCCGGGGACTCCGGCGCCCTGGGCTCGATGCGCTTGGCCTTTAACAGCGGCAACCCGAGCGTGGTGGATGCCAACGGCCATGTGCTGGCCAGCGGCAGCGATCTCGGCATGTTCGGCCACGACATCAGCATCGGCCAGGTGGTGGACCTGCTGAAGAGCCACCCGGGCGCCCGGCTGGTGCTGGACGGCAACGTCGGCGGCAGCAGTGGCTTCTATCTGCACGACAGCGGCAACGTGATGGAGCTGCACTTCCGCGGCTTGTCCCACTACAACCAGGCCAACAACCCCATGGGCCAGCTGCCCATCGACGGCCTGCCCACCCCATTGAGCGCGGCGGGGACCGTGCCGGATGCCAGCGACTCGCTGACCATCTCGGTCACCGACATCAGCGTCGATCACGCCGGCCAGCTGCAGACCAGCGGCCAGCTCAGCATCAGCGACGCGGATGCCGGCGAGAACCACTTCAATGCGCAGAAGGATGTGGCCGGGACCTACGGCAGCTTCAGCATCGACGCCAGCGGCCACTGGGTCTACAGCGTGGACAACGGCCAGGCGGCGGTGCAAAACCTGCAGGCCGGCGCTCAGCTGACCGACAGCTTCATGGTGACCAGTGCCGATGGCAGCAGCCATGTCGTCTCGGTAGCGGTCTACGGCAAGAACGACGCCCCGGTGCTGTTCGCGCAAAGCCAGTCGGTGAGTGAAGACGGCGCGCAGCTCAGCGGGCAGATGCACGCCAGCGACGCAGATGCAGGCGACACGCTGAGCTTCCGCATCGATCAGCCGGTGGCTGGCTTTACCTTGAACGCCGATGGCAGCTACCGCTTTGACCCCTCCAACGCGGCCTACCAGCATCTGGCCGAGGGCCAGACCGAGACGCTCGTGATCCCGGTGACAGTCACCGACCACGCCGGCGCGACCTCGACGCAGAACCTGACCATCACCGTCACCGGCGCTAACGACGGCCCGCAGGTGACCCACGCCACGGCAGCCACAGCCGCCGACCTGGGCGCCATCAACGAAGACACGCCGCGCGTGTTCACCGAAGCCGAGCTGCTGCAAGCCGTGGGCGCCACCGACGTGGACGACGGCAGCAGCCTGCACATCGTGGCGGGCTCGCTGACCTCAGCCCACGGCACCTTCACCGGCGATGCCGCCCACGGTTTCACCTTCACACCAGCCGCCAACTTCAGCGGCCAGGACGTGGACCTGCAGTTCAGTGTGAGCGATGGCACCGAGGCTCGCGAGGCGCATGCGCAGCTCGATGTCACGGCGGTGGTGGATGCGCCCGAGTTGACCTCGGCGGTCATCCAGACGGACTTCGGACGCGACCCGGACGTGGGAGACCACTATGCCCAGCCTGAGCAGTTGGGCTGGCAAGGCAATCGGCTTGCGGTGGTTCCCGAGAAGATCCTGCACGGCAACCCCGACAACATGCTTGGGATGCTGACCGTCAACAAGTCGGCGGGTGAGTCTGTCATCTACAAGGACCTTGCCTCCCGCCCCGGCGAGACCTTTCATTTCTCCTTTGGCGCGGGTTGGACTGGGGACTATCGACAACAGGACATCAAGGCGCCCATTGATGTGATCTGGGAAGGCAAGGTCATCGACCACCTGGTTCCGACGCCGGGCAGGCAATTGAGCTGGGAGCAACACCAATACGCTTTGGTCGCCACAGGTACGACTTCTCGTCTCGAACTCAGGATCAGTGAAGGGACTGGGGGGGATAACCACAGCAGGTGGACGGCTGAGATCGACAACCTAGTGGTGGCACCCGCAAAACTCGCCTTGGTGAACCACGAGATGCGGCTCGACCCGGGAACGCACTTTCACCTGGTCGACACCGATGGCAGCGAGACCCTGCGCTACCTCATCAAGGGCCTGCCGGTGGGCTTCACGCTCACCGACGGCACGCACAGCGTCACTGTGGCCAGCGCCGGACAGGTGATCGAAACCGCCGGTTGGAACCAGGACGCGCTGGCCGTGCGGGCCCCGCAGGACTTCGAGGGACAACTGAGCGTTGAGATCAGTGCGCGCAGCGAAGAGACCGCCACACACCAGACCGCCACGTCGGCCACGCTGCCCTTGCACCTGAGTTTCGAGCGCCTGAGCGTGGCGGAAGACACGCCGCAGACCTACAGCGACGCCAAGCTGTTGGTATTGGCGGGGCTGCACGCGCCAGACGGCCAGACCTACACGCTGGACGATGTGCAAGTAGACCCGGCCTTCGGCCACTTCACGCATGACGCCAACGGCGGCTGGACCTTCACCCCCGCCGCCAACGTCAACGCCGATGCGGTGCCGTTCACGCTGACGGTCAGCGGCGGCGCCCAGCCCATCTGCAGTCAGCTGCAACTGGCCATCACGCCGGTCAACGACGCGCCGCTGGTGGCCCACGGCACGGCGGCTGCGGCTGCCGATGTCGGCACGATGACCGGCGGCACCGTGCGCGTGTTCACCGAGTCGGAGTTGCTCCAGGCGGTGGGTGCCAGCGATGTGGACAGCACCGACAACCTGCACATCGTCGCCGGCTCGCTGAGATCTCCGCACGGCACCTTTACTGGGGATGCGGCCCACGGCTTCACCTTCACCCCAGCCGCCAACTACAGCGGCCAGGACGTGGACCTGCAGTTCCGCGTCACCGATGGCACGGCCAGCACCGAGGCCCATGCCCAGGTGGATGTGACGGCGGTGCTGCACGCGCCCACCGTGATCGGCCTCTCTGCCGTGCACACCGACTTCGACAGCCAGGCCGTCGCTTCGGCTGGTTATGAAAACGTGGACCCGGCCCGCTGGGGCTGGAAGACCGACCTGGGCAGCGGCGTCGAGCTGGGCGCTGACCGCCTGTACGGTGGGGCCGGCAGCAGCGGCAACCAGATCGTCGAGCTGACCGCCGATGCCAGCCACCCCGGCAATCTGTTCCGCGACATCGACACTGCGCCGGGCGAGCCCCTGCGCTTCGCCTTTGACCTCAGCGCCCGCCCGGGCCATCCCGCAGCGGCCGTCGAGGTGCTGTGGGAAGGCAAGGTCATCGACACCATCACGCCCGGCAGCGCCGGCTTCGACCTCGCGCACCACAGCTACGACCTGGTGGCCACGGGCAGCCAGGCGCGGCTGGAACTGCGCACCAAGGCGGATGACTGGCAACACATGGTGCTGGTGGACAACCTCGACCTCGCCAGCCAGCGTGCCACCTCCATCAACCATGACCTGCAGCTCAACCTGGGGTCCAACTTCAGGCTGAGCGACACCAACCTGCCGGGCGAAACCCTCAGCCTGCTGGTCAAGGGCTTGCCGGTGGGCTTTGTACTGACCGACGGCGTACACATGGCCGCGGTCACGTCAGCGGGGCAGGTGATCGACACCCAGGGCTGGGCCGTGGCCGACTTGGCCGTGCGCGCGCCGGTCGATTACAGCGGCAAGCTGCAGATCCAGGTCAGCGCCCGTGCGGACGATGCTGCCAGCCACCAGAGTGCGGTTTCGGCCGAGCACCTGTTGGACCTCAGCTTCGAGCGCATCACCGTGGCTGAAGACACGCCCCAGACCTTCAGCGCCGCCCGCCTGTTGGCCTTGGCCGGCCTGTCGGCACCGCCGGGCAAGACCTACGCGGTTGACGATGTGCAGATCGACCCGGCTTTCGGCCACTTCACACACGAGGCCAATGGCGGCTGGACCTTCACGCCAGCCGCCAATGTGTCGGACGACCTGATCCCCTTCAAGCTGACCGTCACCAGCGGAAGCGGTCTGTACGTTCACGGCACGCTGTACATGACCATCACGCCGGTCAACGACGCCCCGGTGCTGGCCGCCCAGCACCAGGCGGTCGACGCCGGCAGCTCGGCGATCAGCGGCCATATGGTGGCCACCGATGAGGACACCGGCGACACCCAGGCCTTCAGCGTCGCCCACGCTGTGGACGGCTTCACGCTGCACGCCGACGGCAGCTACAGCTTCGACCCCAGCCACGCCAGCTACCAGCACATTGCCGGCGGCCAGAAGCAGGACGTGGTCATCCCCATCACGGTGACCGACCATGACGGCGCCACCAGCACGCAGAACCTGACCATCACGGTGACCGGCGTCGGCCATGCCGCCTCCATCGGCGGGGATGTCCTCGGCAACGTCACCGAGGATGTGAACGTGCAGGGCGGACTGCTCAGCACCAGCGGCCAACTGACCATCCGCGACGTCGACGCGGGCGAAGACCATTTCATCGCGCAGAACAATGTGCAGGGCAACGGCGGCCTGGGCCGCTTCAGCGTGGATGCGAGCGGCCACTGGACCTACACCATCCGCAACGACTGGCCCGATGTGGACAAACTGGGCAACAACCAGCTGATGTCCGACACCCTGACCGTGCGCAGCGCCGACGGCACCTCGCGTGACATCACGGTGCTGATCCACGGCAGCGACGACACGGCGGCCTTTGTGTCGCACGGGCCCACGGTGTCGAACGATGCCTATACCCAGATCGCGCAGGCCTTGCAGACCCGGTTCGCCGTGTCCGGCTTCCAGTATCTAGCCGACATGATGCTGCATCAGCGCGACCCGGCGCCGTTCCAGACGGCGGTGATCGCCATCAAACACGCTGGCGTGGCCTTGCTGGGGCCGGACGGCAGCGTGTCGCACACCTATGCGGCTGTTCGCGACGTGGCCAAGGTGCCGGTGGCTGATTTGATCGCCTGGCATGCCAAGGGCGCGGGCTACCAGGTGGTGCTGATCGATGCGACGGCGGCGCAGGTCGAGGTCTATGCCCACAACCAGGGCAATCCCGGCATGCTGATGGGACGCTATCCGTACACGGACATGGTGCTGCACCCCGACCAGAACGCGGCCAGCTTCACGCCGCAAATGCACGTGGCCCCCATCGCCCCGACGGCCGGCAGCCTGTCGGCCACCCATGTCGCCTTGCCCTTTGATACCGCGCATGTGCAGGAAGATAACGACCAGCAGATCATGGGTCTGATCCAGGTTCAGGACCCCGATGAGGGCCAGTCGTCCATGCAGCCGATGACGAACCATCAGGCGGCCCACGGCAGCTTCAATATCGACGTCAACGGCAACTGGACCTACCAGCTCGACAGCAGCCGCCCCGATGTGCAGGCGCTGAAAGACGGCGAAACGCTGATCGACACCATCACCGTGCACAGTGCAGACGGCACGCCGCATGAGGTCAACATCACCATCCACGGTCAGAACGACGGCGCGGTCATCACCGGGGCCGACACCGGCCAGCTGGTGGAAGATCAGAACGTCAGAGCCGCCGGCACCCTCGAGGCCCACGGTCAGCTCACTGTCAGCGATGTGGATGCCGGCGAAGCCGCCTTCGTGGCGCAGAACGCCGTGGCCACGCAGTTCGGCCACTTCAGCATCGACGCCAGCGGTGCCTGGCGTTATGAAGTCGACAACAGCAAGGCTGAGGTGCAGGCGCTGAAGCCTGGCGGCACGCCGGGCGAGACGGGCAATGTGGCGCAAAGCCTGGCCCAGGTCTTGTCGCAATCCAGCGAGGCGGGCTTCCATGCTGTAGGTGAAGCGCTGGCGCAAGGCCAGGCGGGCGCGGTGGCCGGTGCGCTGGATCTGAGCATCCAGGGTGCGGCCATCGTGCTCACAGGCCCGGCCGGCAGTACGCCGGTGGTCTATGCCATGGATGCGCAGGGCCGATCCACCGTCGGCGTGGACGAGCTACTGAGCTGGCTGCACCAGGGCAAAGGCTACGAAGTGCATCTGCAGGGCACGCAGACCGATGTGCAGGCCTTTGTGCACGACCGCGGGGATGCCGCCAGCTTGCACGGCCTCCCGCTCAGCGGCGTGGCCGAGTTGAGCGACCCGGCCAACGCGGCCCAGCACCTGGCCTTGCAATGGCACTCGGCGCCGCTGCCGGGCGAGTTGAGTGAGGTGGTCACCGTGGCCAGCGCGGACGGCACGACGCACCAGATCACGCTGAGCATCCAGGGCACGGCCGAAAACGCCGTGATTACCGGCGTGGACACCGGCAGCGTCACCGAAGATGCCCAGGTCACCGGCGCAGGCTTGATCGAGGCCCATGGCCAGCTCGCCATCCAGGACCCCGAAAGCGGCCAGGCGGCCTTCGCGCCGCTGCTCGATGTGGCCGGCCAATACGGCCATCTGTCCCTGGAAACGGATGGGCGCTGGAGCTACTCTGCCGACAACAACAGCGCCGCGCTGAACGCCCTGAACAAGGGCCAGTCCGCCGTCGAGACCTTTGTGGTCAAGAGCGTGGACGGCACGGCGCACACCATCAATGTGACGGTCAACGGCGCGGACGAGAAGCCCGATCTCTGGCCCGAGATCGCCCGCACTCTGATGGCGCAGGGCGGCTGGGACACGCGGGGCTACCAGGTGATCGCCCAACGCATGGCTGCGGGTGACGCGGCCGGCCTGCGCGATGTGGTCATGAATGTGTTCGACGGCAAGCCCACCGTGGTGGATGCCGCCGGCCATGTGCTGCACACCTTCGACCAGGGGACCAAGTTCTTCGGCTACCGCGTGCCGATGAACGAGCTGTGCGACCAACTCAAGGCTCACCCCGGCGCCATGCTGGTGATGCAAGGCAGTGTGGGCGGTAGCGCCGGCTACTTCTTCCACAATGCGGGCGACGAGGGCATGCTCAGGTTCGAGGGTGCCTACATGAACCAGCCGGCCAATCACCTGCTCGGCAGCGTGCCCATCAAGGGCCTGCCGCAGGCGAATACGGGCGGCGCAGCGCACGGCAATGCCGCCGCCCAGCTCGGCGGCGCCGATACCGGCAGCGTGCTGGCCGACGGCGATGCGCAGCTGCAGACCCAGGGCCATATGACCGTGCTCGATGCCGACGGCGGCCAGGCACATTTCTCCGCCCAACAGGGCGTGCACGGCCACTACGGCCAGTTCAGCATCGACGCGCAGGGCAGCTGGCACTATCAGGCCGACGGCCATCAAAGCGTCTTGCAACAACTGGCGGCAGGGCAGGCCTTGAGAGAGAGCTTCAGCGTCACCAGCGCCGATGGCAGCAGCCACACCGTCACGGTGCAGCTCTTCGGCAGCCGCGTGGCCACCGCGGCGGTGATCAGCGGCCTGGACAGTGGCAGCGTGGTCGAGGATGCCGCCCAAGCGGTGGCCAGCGGTCAGCTGAGCGTCGTGGACCCCGATGCGGGCGAGGCGCATTTCATCGCCCAGGCCGACGTGCCGACCCAGCACGGCCACTTCAGCCTGCAAGACAACGGTGCCTGGACCTACACCCTGGACAACAAGAGCGCCGCAGTACAAGCGCTCAAGGCGGGCGAGAGCTTCACCGAGCATCTGACCGTCTGCAGCGTCGACGGCAGCACCCATGTGCTGACGGTCACCGTGCAAGGCAGCAACGATGCGCCGGTGCTGCAAGCGCAGAGCCAGTCGGTCACCGAAGACGGCAGCCTGCTGCGCGGCCAAATGGCGGCGCAGGACGTGGACCACGGCGATGCGCTGCACTTCAGCACGCCCAACGCAGTGGGCGGCTTCACGCTCAACGCCGACGGCAGCTACAGCTTCGATCCCAGCCACCATGACTACCAAAGTCTGACTGCCGGCCAGGTGCGGGACATCGACATTCCCATCACCGTCACCGACAGCGCCGGGGCCACGGCCACACAGCTGCTGAGCATCCACATCACCGGCCGCAACGACAGCACCTTCATCTACGGCGTGGACAGCGGCCAGGTGCAGGCCGGCGTGCATCCCCAGACCTCGGGCGATCTGCACGCCAGCGATGACGATGCGGGGCAAAGCGGCTTCCAGACCGGCACGGTCAAGGGCAGCTTTGGCAGTCTGAGCATCGATGCCCAGGGCCATTGGACCTATCAAGTGGATGGGCACGACAGCTTCGTCCAGCACCTGCTGCCCAACTCCCACATCACCGAACAGCTGACGGTGCACAGCGTGGATGGCACGGCCCATGACATAGAGATTGAAGTCAGCGGCGCGCCGGGCGGCGGCCAGCTCAGTGCGCCGGTGGACAGCGCCAATGTCCAGCATGTGGCGCTGCCGCAGGTCTGGAATGCCCTCCAGGCGCAGAATGGCGCCAACCAAGGCGGGCATGAGGTGTTCGCCGGCATCCAGGCCGCCGTGCGCGCCGCTGGCTACCAGTTCCAGGGCTTGGCTGACGAGTTGGACAAAGGCCATGCCTCCACCTTCGCCCACCTGGACATCAGCATCGCCGGCGCACGGGTGCAGGTGCTCGATGCGGCGGGCCATCTGGTGCAGAGCGTCACGCCCACGGCAGAGAACGCCGCCACCCTGCACATGAGCGATGTGCTGAACTGGCATGCCCAGGGCTACAGCATCCTGGCCAGCAGCGAAAGCGGTCTGGACAGCGCGCGCATGTGGCTGCACAACACCGGGGACATGCACAACATCCAGGTGATCCTCCCTGGCGGGACGGGCTTCAATGCCTGGGCCGACCAATGGACTTTTGGCGAGCTGCCTCTGCACGACACGCCGCCACCGGCACCGCCCGCCCCACCCGAGGCCCTGTTGCCGCCACCGGCCGCGCCCTGGACGACCGCTGACGCCGGACATGCCCATGGCATCGACCTCAACCCAGCCCTGTCCGCCGACCACCTGGCGAGCGGCGGTGTCGCGCCGGCGCATGAGCTCGCGCAGGCACCCACGCAAGAGGCGGTCCATGCAGACGGCAGCCTCGCTGCGCATGGCATGGCGGCTGCGCCCTCGCCTGTGGATGACTATCTGCATTTCGCGGCGCAGTTGTCAGGCGGCGCCGACAGCCTTGCCATGCACGAGCCTGTGCAGAATTTCGAGCACTCGCCGCTGCACGACTATCTGGCCGCGGCCGGCCTAGACCCGAGTGTGCTGTCCCACGAGGCCACCCACTTGCCGCCGACGGAGCTGCTCATCGACGCCTTGCATCCCGCTGATGAGAGCCACACCAGCATCCCATCGGAGCACGATCAAAGCCTGCACGATGCCGTTCTGGTGGAGGTGCCGGACCCGACGCATCAGGAGGATCCTCAACACCACGGCATTTGAGCAGCGGCGGCTGAGCCCTCAAGTCCGGTAAGCTGAAATGGTGAAATGGCGCGGCGACTATCGCCGCCATCAGCAGAGTCAAATGGACGCAGCGCCCTCCGGTCATTAGCATTTAGCTATTCATAGATCAAATGCAATAGCGTCAGGAGTTTTGACCATGGCTAAGACCGCGACCTTTGGTGTGCTGCACCTCGGCACCTCTTTCGGCGTCACTTTTGCCCTGACGGGCAATGTGGCCGTCGCCGGTGCCGTGACTTTTGTCGAGCCGCTGGTTAACACCGTGATGCACCACTTTTTCGACAAGTACTGGGAGCACCCTCGCCTGCGCGCCCTGCGCCAAGCCATGAGTCGCCGCAACCCGGCAGCAACAAGCGCAAGCGCCGCGGTGCCAGCAATCAGCGCTTGAGGCTGGCTTGATTGCTGCTGTCGGCCGGCGGCAAGCTGGTGGGTGCTGTTTGCTGCTCCATCCAACCCAGCCAGCGCATGGCTTGTTCGCGGTTCTCCCCGCACATCATTTCCTCAGGCTGCAAAGAGCCGCACACAGCAGGCCGCTCGGGCTGGCCGAAGATCTTGCAGCGGTCGTGTTCGTCCAGCTGAATGCAGCGCACGCCGGCGGGTTTAGACACCCCATTGATCACAGGCATGCCCGGGATGGGGGAGCTGATCGACGGGGCGATGCAGCAAGCGGCGCAGTGTTCTCGACATTTCATGGCGATATTGTCGACGCAAGCCCGAAATGCCCGTGCGGCCCGGCCTGCAGACGGTGACTTATCCACACCCTCCCCGTAAAATTCGAGGTTTGCCCGCGCAGCATTTCTTGCGCCGCTGATTCGGTCTGGTTTCTGGCATCTGCCACTCGCCACCGAGCACATCACCGGGATCATCGCATCTGGGCCTCAACCGAAGCTGCACACACCACTCCCATGCTTTACCCCAAGGAATTCGACGTCATCGTCGTCGGCGGCGGACATGCCGGCACCGAGGCTGCCCTGGCTGCCGCCCGCATGGGCTGCGCCACGCTGCTGTTGACCCACAACATCGAGACCCTGGGGCAGATGAGCTGCAACCCCTCGATCGGTGGCATCGGCAAGGGCCATCTGGTCAAAGAGGTGGATGCCCTGGGCGGCGCGATGGCCGCGGCCACCGACGAGAGCGGCATCCAGTTCCGCATCCTCAACGGCTCCAAGGGTCCGGCCGTGCGCGCCACCCGCGCCCAAGCCGACCGCGTCTTGTACAAGGCCGCCATCCGCCACCGCCTGGAGAACCAGCCCAATTTGTGGCTGTTCCAGCAAGCGGTGGATGATTTGATGGTGGAGTCGGACGGCGTGAGCGAACGCGTCGTTGGCGCCGTCACGCAGATGGGTTTGCAGTTCCGCGCCCGCGCGGTGGTGCTGACCGCCGGCACCTTTCTCGACGGCCGCATCCACGTCGGCCTGGAAAACTACCAAGCTGGCCGCGCCGGTGATCCGCCAGCCATCAGCCTTTCGGCTCGGCTGAAGGAATTGAAGCTGCCGCAAGGCCGCCTGAAGACCGGCACACCGCCTCGCATCGATGGCCGCAGCATCGACTTCTCCAAGTGCGAAGAGCAAGGTGGCGACCTGAACCCGCTGCCGGTGTTCAGCTTCATGGGCTCGGCCGATCAGCACCCGCGCCAAGTGCCGTGCTGGATCACCCACACCTCGGCCCGCACCCACGAAATCATTCGCTCCGGCTTTGACCGCAGCCCCATGTTCACCGGCGTCATCGAAGGCGTGGGCCCGCGCTATTGCCCCAGCATCGAAGACAAGGTGAACCGCTTTGCCGACAAGGACAGCCACCAGATCTTTCTGGAGCCCGAGGGCCTGACAACCCACGAGTACTACCCCAACGGCATCTCCACCTCCCTGCCCTTCGACATTCAGCTGGCCGCCGTGCGCTCCATCCCCGGCCTGGAGAATGCCCACATCCTGCGCCCCGGCTATGCCATCGAGTACGACTACTTCGACCCGCGCGAGCTGAAGTCTTCCTTTGAAACCCGTGCCATCCGCTGCCTGTTCTTCGCTGGCCAGATCAATGGCACGACCGGCTACGAAGAAGCCGCCGCCCAAGGCTTGTTCGCTGGCCTGAATGCAGCCTTGCAAGTCCAGGGCCGCGACAGCTGGTTGCCCGGCCGCGACCAAGCCTATCTGGGCGTCTTGGTAGACGACCTGATCACCAAGGGCGTGACCGAGCCCTATCGCATGTTCACCAGCCGGGCCGAGTTCCGCCTGCAGCTGCGTGAAGACAACGCCGATATGCGCCTGACCGAAATGGGCCGCGAACTGGGCTTGGTGGACGACGCCCGCTGGACGTCCTTCAACCGCAAGCGCGACGCTGTTTCACGTGAAACAGAAAAGCTCAAATCCACCTGGGTGCACCCCAACATCCTGCTCGCCGCCGATGCGGAGCGGCTGGTCGGCAAAGCGCTGGAGCGCGAATACAACCTGATCGATCTGCTGCGCCGTCCCGGCGTGGTCTACGACACGGTGGCAGAAGTGGCGGCAATTGCCCGCCCGGAGTCCGCTGTTTCACGTGAAACACTCAACGCCGACTTGGGCAAGACCATGGCCGACGCGGTGATCGAGCAGATCGAAACCACCGTCAAATACGCCGGTTACATCAACAAGCAGACCGAAGACGTGGCCCGTGCCTCGCACTACGAGAACCTGCGCCTGCCGCCTGAGCTGGACTATTCCCAGGTCACCGCACTCTCCTTCGAGGCGCGCCAGAAGCTGGGCAAGCATCAGCCCGAGACCTTGGGCCAGGCCTCGCGCATCTCCGGCGTCACGCCGGCCACCATTTCCCTGCTGCTGGTCTATCTGAAGAAAAAGCGCTTTGCAGGCTTTACCGAAACAGCCGCCTGACATCCATATGACGACATCCAATCCCCTGCGCGCCCCACTGGCCGCTGCCGCTGAAACGCTGCAACTCAATCTCAGCGAGTGTCAGCTTGACCAGCTGCTGGCCTATCTGGACATGATTGCCAAGTGGAACAAGGTCTACAACCTGACCGCCGTGCGCGACCCCCAGGCCATGCTGACCCAGCATTTGGTGGATAGCCTGAGCCTCTTACCGGCCCTGCGCCGGTATTCCAATGATTCGGCGCTGCGCGGTCATGCCGCCGGCCAGCCTTTGCGCTTGATGGATGTGGGCAGCGGCGGCGGCTTGCCTGGCGTGGTGGTGGCCATTTGCGAGCCCTGCATCGATGTGACTTGCGTGGATGCGGTGGCCAAGAAAGCCAGCTTCATCAAGCAGGTGGCCGCGGAGTTGCGCCTACCCAATCTGCACGGCGAGCATTCCCGCGTGGAGCAATTGAAGACCCCCGCCTTCGACCTGATCACCTCTCGCGCCTTTGCTTCGCTGCTGGACTTCACCACCCTCACCCGCCAACACCTCAAGCCCGGCGCGATCTGGCTGGCGATGAAGGGCCAGCATCCGACCGAGGAACTGGCCGAGCTGAGCGCCGATCTGGATGTGTTTCACGTGGAACAACTGCTGGTGCCGGGTCTGGATGCCCAGCGCTGCCTGATCTGGATTCGCCCCAAAGCCTGATTTTTTGATGCGCCAGAGGCACGCGAAACAGCCAAGCCTTTAGCAATCGATCAAACAGCCGCTAATATTCCGCACCACCCAAAAATAGAATCCATGGCCAAAATTTTCTGCGTTGCCAATCAAAAAGGCGGAGTCGGCAAAACCACCACGACCGTGAATCTGGCCGCCGGCTTGGCCAAGGTCGGCCAGCGCGTCTTGGTGGTCGACTTGGACCCGCAAGGCAATGCCACCATGGGTTCGGGCATCGACAAGCGCGCCATGGAGCTGAGCGTCTACGACGTGCTGCTGGAATCCTCCACCGTGGCCGAGGCCAAGCAAGTCAGCGAAAAAGCCGGCTACCACGTGCTGGGCGCCAACCGTGAGCTGGCCGGTGCCGAGGTCGAACTGGTGACCTTGGAGCGCCGCGAGCGCCGCCTGAAAGCCGCGCTGGCCGCCGCCGACAAGGACTACGACTTCATCCTGATCGACTGCCCGCCCTCGCTGTCCATGCTCACGCTCAACGGCCTGTGCTGCGCCAACGGCGTGATCGTGCCCATGCAGTGCGAGTACTTTGCGCTGGAAGGCTTGTCCGATCTGGTCAACACCATCAAGCAGGTGCACGCCAACCTGAACGCCGACCTGCAAATCATCGGCTTGCTGCGCGTCATGTTCGACCCGCGCATCACCCTGCAGAACCAAGTCAGCGACCAGCTCAAGGGCCACTTCGGCGACAAGGTGTTCGACACCGTGATCCCGCGCAATGTGCGCCTGGCCGAAGCCCCCAGCTACGGCCTGCCCGGCGTGGTGTTCGACCCCAGCTCCAAGGGTGCGCAAGCCTTTGTCGAGTTCGCGCGCGAAATGGTGCGCCGCATCGAGACCATGTGAATGGTGGACCCGGCCCTCGCCCACCGCGCCGAAGCCGCTGGCCTGAACGCCAGCGCGCCCCCGCAACAAGGTGAGGTCGAAGGCTGGCTGATCCGGCTTTCCCCCGGCAAGGCCAAGCGCTCCCGCTGCATCAATGCACTAGCCGTCGGCCAGCTGCCGCTGGATGATTTGCTGGCCCGCTGCCAAAGCAGCTTTGACAAAGCCGGCCTGCCCCTAATCGTGCGCCTCACCCCATTCAGCCAACCGGCCGATCTGGACGCACAACTGGCCGCCAAAGGCTGGCCCGCATTCGACGCGGCCGATGTGATGGTGCTTGCCGATCTGCAGGCCTTTGCCAGCCCGCCGGCCCTGCCCCAGGGTCAGGTCTTGCTCGCTGTTGAAAGCAGCCGCTATGCCGAGATCGTCGGCGCCCTGCGCGGCTCTTCAGAGCGCGCGATCGCCGCCCATGCGGAACGCATGGCGGCCTCCAACGTGCCCTATCAAGGCTTTGTGCTGCAAAGTGCAGCCGGCCAATTGCTGGCCTGCGGCCAACTGGCGCAGGAAGGGCAGATAACGGGGATTTACGACGTTTTCACGCCTGAGGAATACCGTGGCCAGGGTCATGGCCAAACGCTCTGCGCTGCCCTGCTGGCGCAAGCCCAAGGCCAGGGTGCGCGGGAGGCCTATCTGCAGGTCGGCTCAGACAACGCGGTGGCCCAGCGCCTCTACGCCCGGCTTGGTTTTGAATTCGCTTACCGCTACCACTACCGCAGCCCACATGGCGTGGTGGATTGAGCGAGCAAACTCAGCAGCTCAGCAGCTCAGCAGCTCAGCAGCTCAGCAGCTCAGCAGCTCAGCACTTCAGGCACGCGGCGCCCAGCACTTCAGCAAAGTGTGGCGGGTAAAGCCCGGCACAAAATCATGCAAATGGGCGATGCAGGCATAGCCCCTGCGCTCGTACAGCTCGGCCACATCGTCCAGCAGGGTTTCGATCAGCGCATCGACACAGCCCCGCTTCAAGGCCTGAGCCTCGATCTGGCGCAGCAGCTCGCTGCCTAGGCCCTGGCCGCGGGCCTCCGGGCGCACCCACAGATAGCTCACATAAAGGCGCTGGAACTCGGTGCGGCCGTAGGCACCGGCCAGCAAGACACCACCCTCGTACAAGGCGCAGGCGATGTCTTGCTCATCGCTGCCCTGGGCTTGCTGGCGGCCGTGCATGATCACGGCATCACGGATGGCCGCCCGATCCGCGTCGGGCACCGCTGCGTCACGCAGCCAGGCCCGCTCGCTCATCATCATCAAAGACCCAGGCCTTCGTCCAAGCCCAGGTGCACATTCATGGCCTGCACGGCAGCGCCGCTGGCACCCTTGCCCAGATTGTCCAGGCGGGCCATCACCAGGATTTGCGTGTCGCTGCCGAACACGCAGAGATCAACCCGGTTGCTGTCGTTGCAGGCCTGCACATCGAAGAAGCCTTCGGCCAAGGTGTCTGCATCACGCAGCGGCAGCACGCGGATGAAACGCTCGCCTTCGTAATGCGCAGCCAAGGCCTCGCGCACCTGCTCGGGCGTGGTGCCGGCACGCAGCTGGCTCATGTGCAGGGGCACGGTCACGGCCAGGCCCTTGTAGAAGTTGCCGACGATGGGCATGAACACCGGCGCCGTGCGCAGCCCTGTGTGCGCCATCATCTCGGGCAGATGCTTGTGCGCCAGGCCCAGGGCATAGGGGCGCGGCGACTGCAGCTTGGCATTGCCGCCTGCCTCGTACTCGGCAATCATGGACTTGCCGCCGCCCGAGTAGCCAGTGATGGAGGTGGCCGACACCAGCGCGTCGGCGCTCAGCAAACCAGCATCCACCAGCGGGCGCAAGGCCAGGATGAAGGCGCTGGCATGGCAACCAGGGTTGGCAATGCGCTTGGCCTGGCGAATTTTGTCGCGCTGGCCGGCTGCCAGCTCGGGCAGGCCAAAAGCCCAGCCCGCCACCGTGCGGTGTGCGGTGCTGGCGTCGATCAAGCAGGTCTTGGGGTTGGTGATCATGGCAGCGGCTTCACGTGAAGCCGCGTCGGGCAGGCACAGGAAAGACACATCCGAGGCGTTCAAGAGACGCGCGCGCTCGGCCGCGTCCTTGCGCTTATCGGCATCGATGCGCAGCACTTCCACATCGCTGCGGGCCGCCAAATACTCGTTGATACGCAGGCCCGTCGTGCCCTCTTGCCCGTCCACAAACACCTTGAAAGTCATTGCTACTTCTCCCGCACAATCGGCGCCAATTGAATCCAACCCGAAGCATAAAGCCTAGCCATGAAACCCACGCCTGTTTACCTCCTTCCCGGCTGGCTCAACTCCGACCCCGCGCATTGGCAAAGCCGCTGGGAACGCGAGCTTGAAGGCCATGTCCGCGTCGAGCAAAGCGACTGGGACTGGCCGCGCCGCGGCGACTGGATGGCCCGCCTGGACGAAGTGCTGCTTAACGACGCCCGCCTGCAACAAACCCCGGCCGTGCTGGTGGCGCACAGCCTGGGTTGCCAGCTGGTGGCCAGCTGGGCCGAGCATTCGCAACACCGCGCCCTGGTGGGCGCCGCCCTGTTGGTGGCACCGCCCGACACCGAGCGCGCCGACATGCCGCCGCAGCTGCACAACTGGCGCCCGATACGGCGCACGCGCCTGCCCTTCCCCAGCATCGCCGTGGTCAGCAGTGACGACCCCTTTTGCGCCCCGGAGCGCGCCGCACAAATGGCGGCCGACTGGGGTGCCGAGCTGGTGCTGGCCGGCCCACGTGGCCACCTCAACACCGCCTCAAACCTTGGCGACTGGCCAGAGGGTCAGGTCTTGCTGCAAGACCTGTTGGCGCGCCTGCGCAGCGAGTAAGAGACAATCCACCGCTATGGTCACAAAAAAACCCAAAGGCCTTGGCATGGGCCTGGAAGCCTTGCTCGGCCCCAAAGTCAGCGAAACTCCCGCCACCACCCGCGACGGTGAACCCAGCACCTTGAGGCTGGAACAAATGCAGGCCGGCAAATACCAGCCTCGCACCCGCATGGACGAAGGCTCGCTGTACGAGCTGGCCGAGAGCATCAAGGCGCAAGGCATCATGCAGCCGATCTTGGTGCGCCCGATCACGCCGGACGGCGCGATCCGCTTCGAGATCATCGCCGGTGAGCGCCGCTTCCGCGCCGCCAAGCTGGCCGGTCTGCGCGAAGTGCCGGTGCTGGTCAAAGCCGTGCCCGACGAAGCCGCGGCGGCCATGGCCTTGATCGAAAACATCCAGCGCGAAGACCTCAACCCGCTGGAAGAAGCGCAAGGCCTGAAGCGTCTGACCGAAGAGTTTGGGCTCACCCATGAACTCGCCGCCCAAGCCGTGGGCCGCTCGCGCAGCGCCGCCAGCAATCTCTTGCGTCTGCTGCAGTTGGTGGAGCCGGTGCAGAACATGCTGATGGCCGGCGACATCGACATGGGCCATGCACGTGCCCTGCTGCCGCTGGACGGCGCGCACCAGATCACCTGTGCCACCGAAATTGCCGCCAAAAAGCTCAGCGTGCGCGAAGCCGAAAAGCTGGTCTCGCGCCAGGGCGCCGGCCGCCAAGCACCACTGCTGCGCGTCAAGAACGACAAGAGCCGCGATGTCTTGCGCCTGGAAGAAGAGTTGTCGGACCTGCTCGCCGCGGTCGTTGAAGTGCGGGTGAAAAAGCGCACCAAGCGCGGCGAACAAGGTGAGCTGTCAATTCAGTTCGCCTCCCTCGACGAGTTGAACGGCTTGATCGACAAGCTGCGCGGCACACAGCAAAACCGCTGAGGCATTTGCCCCGCCCTAACGCCAAAAAGCCGTGACACATTGCACGGCTTTTTTATTTGTGGGGCGGGCCGCATCGGCAGGCCGCGCTGCTCTGATCAAGAATAAATTAAGTTCATGCAAAACCACAGCAAGCAAGCGGCTTTGCACAGGAGCACAATCACTTCAAAGCAGCCCATATGCCCTGTCAACGGCAAGTCCTGTTGAGCAGTTAATGCCTCAGGAAGACCCGGTTTTTCAGGCCTTTGGCAGCGGGTACAAAGTTCAAGCTTTCAACCAGGACGAAACAAAACAAACTGTTGCTCAGACACCTATTCAAGTGCCCGTCAGCGGCTTCGGATTCAGCTAAGCTGAAACCAGGAAAGCTCTGATGACGCCCTCTGCGAAGAGCCAGAGGACGCCATCAGATCTTCCCAGACGATGCCAGATGCGTGCCCTGTATCTGTGTAGCGCCAGGGACCTTACAGGAGGTCAGCATGGACGTGATCAGCAGTTTTGCCGCGCGCTACGAGCGCACCCGGGTTGAGGAACTCTCGCTGGAAGACTACCTTGCCGAGTGCAAGCGCAGCCCTCTGGCCTACGCCACCGCCGCCGAGCGCATGCTGCAGGCCATCGGTGAGCCGCAGATGATAGACACGCGCAACGACACCCGCCTGTCGCGCCTGTTCGCCAACAAGACCATCAAGATCTACCCCGCTTTCGCGGAGTTCTACGGCCTCGAAGAAGCCATCGAGCAGGTCGTCAGCTACTTCCGCCATGCCGCTCAAGGGCTGGAAGAAAAGAAGCAAATCCTCTATTTGCTGGGCCCAGTGGGTGGTGGCAAAAGCTCTATCGCCGAGCGGCTCAAGCAGCTGATGGAGCATGTGCCCTTCTACGCCCTGGCCGGATCGCCGGTGAACGAAAGCCCGCTGGGCCTGTTCGACCCGGCCGAGGACGGCCCCCTGCTGGAGCAGGAATACGGCATCCCGCGCCGCTACCTGAACCGCATCCTCAGCCCCTGGGCGGTCAAGCGCCTGGAAGAGTTTGGTGGCGACATCCGCCGCTTCAAAGTGGTCAAACGCTACCCCAGCGTGCTCAAGCAAGTGGGCGTGGCCAAGACCGAGCCGGGTGATGAAAACAACCAGGACATCTCCTCCCTGGTGGGCAAGGTGGATATCCGCAAGCTCGAGACCTTCTCGCAAGACGACCCCGATGCCTACAGCTACTCCGGCGGCCTGTGCCTGGCCAACCAGGGCTTGCTGGAATTCGTGGAAATGTTCAAGGCGCCGATCAAGGTGCTGCACCCCTTGCTGACCGCCACGCAGGAAGGCAATTACAAGGGCACGGAAGGCTTTGGCGCGATCCCCTTCGACGGCATCGTGCTGGCCCACAGCAATGAGAGCGAGTGGAAGACCTTCCGCAATAACAAGAACAACGAGGCCTTCCTGGATCGCATCTACATCGTCAAGGTGCCGTACTGCCTGCGCGTTAGCGAAGAGGTGAAGATCTATGAAAAGCTGATCCGCGGCAGCTCGCTGGCCGAGGCCAAATGCGCCCCGGGCACGCTCAAGATCATGAGCCAGTTCGCCATCCTGACCCGGCTGAAGGAGCCGGAGAATTCCTCGCTGTATTCCAAGATGCAGGTCTATGACGGCGAGAACCTGAAGGACACCGACCCTCGCGCCAAGAGCTATCAGGAGTACCGCGACTACGCCGGCGTGGACGAGGGCATGAGCGGCATCTCGACCCGCTTCGCCTACAAGATTCTGTCCAAGGTCTTCAACTTCGACAGCGCCGAGGTGGCGGCCAATCCGGTGCACCTGATGTATGTGCTGGAGCAACAGATCGAGCGCGAGCAGTTCCCCGCCGACATTGAGCAGAAGTACATCGGCTTCATCAAGGAATCGATCTCGCCGCGCTATGCCGAGTTCATCGGCAAAGAGATCCAGACCGCTTATCTGGAGAGTTACTCCGAGTACGGCCAGAATATTTTTGACCGTTACGTCACCTATGCCGACTACTGGATTCAAGACCAGGAATACCGCGACACCGATACCGGCGAGGTGTTCGACCGTGTGGCGCTGAATGCCGAGCTGGAGAAGATCGAGAAGCCCGCTGGCATCAGCAACCCGAAAGACTTCCGCAACGAGATCGTCAACTTCGTGCTGCGTGCGCGCGCCAATAACGCCGGCAAGAACCCGGCCTGGACCAGCTACGAGAAGCTGCGCACGGTGATTGAGAAGAAGATGTTCTCCAACACCGAGGAGTTGCTGCCGGTGATCAGCTTCAACGCCAAGGCCAGTGCGGACGAGGCCAAGAAGCACGAGGACTTCGTCAACCGCATGGTCGGCAAAGGCTACACGGCCAAACAGGTCAGGCTCTTGTGCGAGTGGTACCTGCGCGTGCGCAAGAGCTCATGACGAGCCCTCGCACGATGGGTACATCGGCCGGTCCCCCAAGGGGACGCGGGCCGGCTTGGGGCGGCCCGGCGCTCGGCCCGCCAAGGGCGTGAAGAAAGACATCCTATGCTGCAGCAAATCATCGATAGACGGCTGTCGGGCAAGAACAAGTCGATCGGCAACCGCGAGCGCTTTCTGCAACGCCACAAGGCACAGATCCGCGAGGCCGTGCGGCGAGCCGTTGACGGGCGTGGCATCCGAGACATGAACCAAGGCGAGGATGTTCACATCCCCAAAAAGGATTTGAACGAACCCGTCTTCGGCCATGGCGAAGGTGGGCGCCGCGAGGTGGTGCGCCCTGGCAATACCGAGCACGTCAAAGGCGACCGCCTGCCCAAGCCTAAGGGTGGCGGCCAAGGCCAGGGCAGCGGGCAGGCCAGCGATTCTGGCGAGGGTGATGACGACTTCGTCTTCCATCTCAGCAAAGAGGAGTTCATGCAGGTCTTTTTCGAGGACCTTGCGCTGCCCAATCTGGAACGCACGCAGCTGGCCGAAACGCCGGAATGGAAAAGCCACCGCGCCGGCTTCACCAGCGATGGCACACCCACCAATCTGCATGTGATCCGCAGCATGCGCGGGGCACTGGGCCGCCGCATCGCCCTGGGTACCGACAAGCGCCGCGAGCTGCATGAGCTGGAAGAGCGCCTGGCCCTCATCAAGCGCGAAGACAGCCGCGACCCCGAGGTGCTGCACCTGCGGGCCGAAACCGAAGAGCGCATCCAGCATCTGCGCGGCCGCATCGATGCCATCCCATTTTTGGACCCCATCGACCTGCGCTTTCGCAACCGCGTGCGCACGCCGGTGCCCAGCAGCCGCGCGGTGATGTTTTGCCTGATGGATGTGTCGGGCTCCATGGACGAGAGCCGCAAGGACTTGGCCAAGCGCTTTTTCATCCTGCTCTATCTCTTCCTGACCCGGCATTACGAAAAAATCGATGTGGTCTTCATCCGCCACCACACCCAGGCGCAGGAGGTGGACGAGCAGAACTTCTTCCATGCCACCGAGACCGGCGGCACGGTGGTTTCCAGTGCGTTGGTGCTGATGGAAGAGATCATTCGCGCGCGCTACCCGCGCAGCGAATGGAATATCTACGGCGCCCAAGCCAGCGACGGCGACAACTGGCACCACGACAGCGGCAAATGCCGCGAGTTGCTGGCCCAGAAGATCCTGCCGCAATGCCGTTACTTCGCCTATGTGCAGGTGGCCGAGCAAGAGCAAAACCTCTGGGAGGAATACGTCAAGCTGAGTGAAGAAGTCAGCCACTTCGCCATGCGCAAAGCCACCGAGGCCGCGCAGATCTACCCGGTGTTCCGGGAACTGTTCAAGAAGGAAGGGGCGAACAAATGAGCAGCAGCAGTAGCAGCAACACGACCAGCGCCAGCCCTGCCCCGCTGCATCAAGGGGAGGACTTTGGCGAGCACCGCACCAAGCCGCCCCTGCGCCAGATGCTGCCGCTGGAGCGCCGGCCCGAGCAGCCCCTGCCCTCGCCCAGTGACTGGACTTTTGAGCTGATTGAGCAGTACCACGATGTGATCCGTGCCACCGCCAAGCGCTATGGCCTGGACACTTATCCGAATCAGTTGGAGATCATCACCGCCGAGCAAATGATGGATGCCTACGCCTCAGTTGGCATGCCGGTGAACTACCGGCACTGGAGCTATGGCAAGGAATTCATCGCTACCGAGCGCAATTACAAGCGCGGGCAGATGGGCCTGGCCTACGAGATCGTCATCAACTCCGACCCCTGCATTGCCTACCTGATGGAAGAGAACACCATGGCCATGCAAGCCCTGGTGATTGCGCACGCCAGCTATGGGCACAACAGCTTTTTCAAGGGCAACTATCTCTTCCGCATGTGGACCGACGCGTCCAGCATCATTGACTACCTGGTCTATGCAAAGAACTTCGTCGCCGAATGCGAGGAGCGCCATGGCCTGGCTCGGGTGGAGGCGCTGCTGGATTCCTGCCACTCGCTGATGTCTTACGGTGTCGATCGCTACCGCCGGCCCGCCAAGCTCTCGCTGGCGCAGGAGCGCAGCCGCCTGATCGAACGCGAAGCCCATGCCCAGCAGCAGGTCAACGACTTGTGGCGCACCCTGCCCCGGCGGGCCGACAAGGCCGATGAGGCGGCCGCAGCGCGTCGCTTCCCGGATGAGCCGCAGGAGAACATCCTCTACTTCATCGAAAAGAACGCCCCGCTGCTGGAACCCTGGGAGCGCGAGATCGTGCGCATCGTGCGCAAGATCGCCCAGTACTTCTACCCCCAGCGCCAGACCCAGGTGATGAACGAGGGCTGGGCCACCTTCTGGCACCACCGCCTGCTCAACCAAATGTATGACGATGGCTATTTGAGCGACGGCATGATGATTGAGTGGCTCAAGTCACACACCAATGTGGTGGCGCAGCAGCCCATGGCCAATCTGAATCCGTATGCGCTGGGCTTTGCGATGTACACCGACATCAAGCGCATCTGCGAAAAGCCGACCGAGGAAGACCGGCGCTGGTTCCCTGACATTGCCGGCCAAGACTGGCTGCCCACCATCGACCACGCGATGCGCAATTTCAAGGATGAGAGCTTCATCGGCCAGTACCTCAGCCCGCACCTGATGCGCGAGTTCCGCCTGTTTGCCATCGTCGATGACGAGGCCGAGAAGGAGTACGAGATCTCCGCCATCCACGATGACGCCGGCTACCAGCATGTGCGCGAGGCGCTGGCGCGCCAGTACGACCTCAGCACCCGCGAGCCCAATATTCAAGTCTGGGATGTGAATCTGCGCGGCAACCGCTCACTCACCCTGCGCCACACCCAGCACAACAACCGGCCCCTGCACGAAAGTGCGCAAGAAGTGCTCAAGCATGTGGCCCGACTCTGGGGCTTTGGCGTGCAGCTGGAAAGCGCCAACGACAAGGGCGATATCACCCAGCGTTGGCAGGTGCCGGCGCCGCCTCATTGAACGAGGCAAGCACCGGACTTAGAGCCTCACGGCCTATCAAGCCTTGTTGGCTTGCGCGCGGCGACGCTTCAGCAGGCCGATGGCGGCGATACCGGCCAGCATCATGGCGTAGGTCTCGGGCTCAGGCACGGCACTGGTGAAGGGCTGGAAGGGCTCATAGCCGAGTTCCAGCTTGCGTTGCTCGGTGCCGTACAAGCTGTTGGCAATGACCGTGCCTTCCAGGTGGCCGCTGCCGGACAGCGTGGCCTGCGTAGCCAGCACGCTACCGTTCAGGAAGGTGGCCACGTCGACGCCCTTGGCATTGGGCAAATTGAACACCAGGCGGTCACGCAGCTTGGCCTGAACATCGCTCGAATCCGCCTTATCGCCGCCCAGGCCGCCGCTGAAGTTCACTTGCGACGCGCTGCTATTGATCACCACATGAGCGCCGGCCTTGATGCCACTGAAGGTCAGATTGGCGATATTGCTGGTATTGCCCATATTGAACACCACCAGGTCGGAGACACCGTCACCGATCAAGGTGAAGCCCGAGTTCTCTTGCATAACAGTGCCGTTGGCCGCCAAACCGAACAGGCTGCTGGACAAGCTATTGAGCTGCGTCTTGGCGGCCGCGAAGTCCAGGAAACCGGGCTGCTTATTGAACTGGCCTTCCGGCGTCCACCATGTGCCCCATTGGGTGCTGTTGTCAAAGCTGCCGCCATACACCGCCGTGGCCTTCTGGCCGGTCGATGGCACCCAGGGGCCGATGGCGGCATTGGTGTCGGTCTTGTAGTCCGGGCCGTTGTAAACCGTGCCGGCTTTCCAGCTGACATTGCCGCCCACCACCAGCGAAGGCGTGGTGGCGCCGTAGGGGTTGCGGTAACCGATGTCAAAGCCGTGGGTCAGGTTGCCGCCGACGGCCAAGCGCCCTTCCACATCGGCGGCTCGACCCACATCGCCGAAGAAGAAGCCGCTGTAAGACGAGGCCACGCCGAAGTCGATCGTCGGCAGCGCCTGAGCCGTGGCAGCCGCCATCGCCAGAGCGGCCATAGAGACCAGTCGAAGTCCACCCAATGCACGCAAACGCTTGTTCATATCCTGCCTTTAACGCTTTTTACGCCCAAAAATCGGGCAACAGGGAGAGTCTACTGAGCACAAACCCTGATGGATATGCCTTGCGGCTGGTAGCTGATTGGTATGGGCGCAGGGCGTGACATTTACACCCCCAAACCCCGCACTCAAGGGGGTGGTCGCCGGCGGCACCGGGCCCTTGATGGCCCGTCTGACCTAATTTTTAGCGCCGACTCAGGCGCGGAAGATCTTGCCGGGGTTCATGATGCCGCGCGGGTCCAGCGCCTTTTTGATGCTGCGCATCATGTCCACCGCCAGCTCACCCGCTTCTTCCAGCAAAAAGCCCTGCTTGTGCAGGCCAATGCCATGCTCGCCGCTGCAAGTGCCGTTCAGCTGAATCGCGCGCCGCACCATTTGGTGACTCAAGCGCTCGGCCGTTTCGCGCTCCTGCGCAATGGCTGGGTCGATCAAATAAGCCATATGAAAATTGCCGTCTCCCACATGTCCGACGATGTAATAGGGCAGACCAGCGGCCTCCACTTCTTCCACCGAGGCATTGATGATCTCGGCCAGGCGCGAGATCGGCACGCAGCTGTCCGTCGTCACGCAGCGGCAACCCGGCCTGGTTTGCAGGGCGGACAGATAGGCATGGTGGCGTGCCGTCCAGAGCTTGGTGCGCGCCTCGGGCGTGGTGGCCCATTCAAAGTCTTTGCCGCCGAACTCGCCGGCGATGGCTTGCACCGTCTGCGCTTGCTCGGCCACGCTGGCGGGTGAGCCGTGGAATTCCATCAAAAGCATGGGCGCTTCGCGCAGGCCCAGCTTGTCGTGCGCATTGACGGCCCGCACGGCATTGGCGTCCAGCAACTCACAGCGCGCAATCGGCACGCCCAGCTGGATGATCTGGATGGCGGTCTGCACCGCGGCGTCCACCGTGGCAAAAAAACAAACCGCGGCCGACACCGCTTCCGGCAGCGGGTAGACGCGCAGCGTCACCTCCGCAATCACCCCCAGCGTGCCTTCGCTGCCCACGAATAAGCGGGTCAGGTCATAGCCGGCGCTGCTTTTGCGCGCCCGCGTGCCGGTGGGCAAAACCTGGCCCTGGCCCGACACCACGGTCAGCCCCAAGACGTTTTCACGCATGGTGCCGTAGCGCACGGCGTTGGTGCCGCTGGCGCGAGTGGCAGCCATGCCACCCAGCGAAGCATCAGCCCCCGGGTCGATGGGGAAGAACAGGCCGGCGTGGCGCAATTCCTCATTGAGCTGCTTGCGGGTCACGCCTGCCTGCACGGTCACGGTCAGATCCTCGGCATGCACGGCCAAGATCTTGTTCATGCGCGAGACATCCAGGCTGATGCCGCCCTGCACCGCCAGCACATGGCCTTCCAGTGAGGTGCCGGTGCCGTAGGGGATCACCGGCACCGCATGCGCATGGGCCAGGCCCAGCACAAAGGCGATCTCCTCCACCGACTCGGCAAACACCACCACATCGGGCGGCGGCATGTCGATCGGCGACTCATCCCGGCCATGCTGTTCACGCATGGCCAGGCTGGTGTTGCAGCGCGACCCAAAACGCTGCTGCAAAGCCTGCAGCATCGTCTCGGGCAGCGCGACTTTCACGGCAGGAGGATGCTCATTCACTGATGGTGATGCTCTTGTAGGCCGGGTCCGCCTTGATATCGGCTTCGCTGAAGGGCAGCTTGATCCACTTGCCGCCTTTCAGGTAGATGTCCGAATAGGCCTTGGTCTGGTCAGCAAAGTTGGGCGACAGGATATGGCTGGACTGCGAGTAAGTCAGCATGCCCTCAGCCACCGGGCCATTGGCATCGAAGGTGACGAACTGCATATAGCTATTGCCGTAAACCGGGTCGCCGTACAAGCCGCTGCTCAGATTGCCGCGCACATTGTTGAAGGTGTAGCGGCCGCCGGGCACCGAGATCGGCGCGCTGTCGCGCACGATGACCTGGCGGCGTGCATTGACCTCTTCCAGCGGCATGCCTTGGGCTGCAAACCAGTTCACCGCGTCGGCCAGCAAAGTGGCCGCCTTGGTATTGGCGGTGTTGAAGCCCTTGGGCGTGTAGACCGGATCGGCAGCGTCGTAAGGAATGCGCCAGTAGCTGGCGTCCTTCAACTCACCCGTCAGCTCGTAAAGCTTGCGGAACAAGAGTGAGCCCGGGTCCACCAGGCCTTCGGTCTTCTTCCAGATGCTCAGCACGCCGCAGGCCTTGGTGAGGTCGGTGCTCACGCCCTTGCTGTCCAGGGCAGTGAGTGAGCCGCCGCTGCAGGTTGCAGCCAGGAACTCGTCCAGCCACATTTCCGCCTTGAAGAAGCGGCTCTTCTGATAGACCTGCTGCAAATTGCTCAGAGTGAAGCCCTTGCCGGCCAGGCCGTCGGCGCCGCTCATGCGGTCCAGCACCTGCACATGGCCGGTACGGGTGCGCTCGCCCTGGACCTTGCCTTCGGCATCCGGGCCGGTGGCGATGATCTTGGGATAGCCGCTCAGGCGCGTGTTCTGGTTGGGGAACCAATGGCTGTCGTTGGCATTGACGATGTAGTCATCACGCAGCACATAAGGCCGCTGCGCTGCCGGGATGGCACCCGTCCACTGGCAGGTCGACTTGCTGCCGTCCATCAGCACCAAGCCCCGGCTGGCCAGCAGGAACTGGCCGGTCGGGCTGTTGACGCAAGCACCCAGCTGCGCATCGCTGACATTGGCGGCCACCGAGTAATTGGCATACAGCGCCTTGCCGTCCTTGTCCGCCGCCATGGTGTTGACCCAGGGCATGGCGTTATAGGTGGCCAGCGACTCACGCAAGCTGGCCGCGCTGGTGGCCTTACCGTTCAGCAGCGCCTGATCCAGCAGCTTGTAGTTGCTGTAATTGGCGTCACGGATCGCAAAGGCGGCCGCACTGCCCCAGGCAAAAGTAGCGCCATCGCTGAGCAGGGGACCGTAGTCGGTGCCGTACATGGTGCGGGTGATGGCCTTGAGGCTGCCATCGGCCTGCAAGGCCTGCACCGTCACCGGCGTCTGCGTCATCGCCTTGAACGTGCCATCCACCTGATAACGCGTGGGGTCTGCTGGGTCGAGCTTGAGCTGGAACAGGGTGAAGCGGTTGTCGGTGGAGAAGGTGTGGGTCCAGGCCACATCCTTGTTGAAGCCGATCAGCGGCACCACGGCGCCCAGCAGCGTGGCGCCCATCACATCGAACTTGCCGGGAATGGTGATGTGCAGCTGATGCAGGCGCAGAGCCCCCCACCACGGGAAGTGCGGGTTGCCCAGCACCATGCCGGCGCCGCTTTGGGTCACGCCCTTGCCCAGGCCGTAGCCGTTGGAGCCGATCACATGCTCTTGCAACCAGCGGGTGTTCTCAATCAGCGGCGAGCTCAGCACCGCCATCTGGGTGGACTTCTTGCTCAAAGCCTTGGCGCTCAAGACCGGTGCGGCACCGCTGGGCTTGACGAGCGGTGGCTGGGCCGAGCCAATGGCGTTGATGAACTGCATGGAACTGCCCGCCATGCTCGCTTGGTTGAAGCGGAAGTAGGCATCGTCCTCGGTCATCGGCTTGACCCAGGCCGCGCCCTTGCATTCGCTGGGCAGGCCGTTGACGCCCTGGTCACGCAGATAGCGGTTGTAGCCGGCCACAAAGCCGCTGACCATGTCGCGGATCTCCACGCCCGCCGCCGCCTTCATGTTTTGCGCCAGTGCCGGCGTCATCAAGGTCTTGTAGAAAAAGTCTGAGGACAGATTGGGCGTGAAGTCACCAAACTGGCCCAGATAGGTGATGGGGTTGCCCTTGGCATCCACATCGCCGAAATAGCGCGAGCGCTCACCGTGCAGGGTCACCAACTCCTGCGCAAACAAGCAAATATGGTCTTTGGCGAAGGCATAGCCATAGCCATAGCCCGCGCCCTTGAAGTTGTCGGCCTTGATGTGCGGCACGCCATAGCTGGTGCTGCGAATCTCGGCGGAGAAGGTGGGGCTGGCCGGCGCCTCTGGAACCGTGGGGTTGCTGTCGCTGTCGCCACCGCAGGCGCTCAGCAGCAAGGCGCTCGCCATCGCGGCAACCAGCGGTTTAAAAAAGAGTGGCGACTCTAATTTGGCCGCGGGCTTATGGGGTTTGAACATGATGTCTCCTGAGGGTCAGAGTCAGGTTCGCATGGCGCGCATGGCCAACCTGCTCGTTGTTTTTTGAACATGTGTCAAGGCCAGCGCAGGCTATCATTAAAAACATAGATGCCGCTATAGATGGCGCCCCCAACAACATTCGGAGACTCACATGCGTTTCGCTCAATCCACCCTCGGCTTGGCCCTGCTGGCCCTCATCGGCGGCGCCCAAGCGTCGGGCTACCACTTCGGTTCGCAATCCGCGTCGGCCCAAGGCACGGCCAACGCCAATGCCGCCGAAGCGTCTGACGCCTCGGGCCTGTTCTACAACCCGGCAGCTTCGGCACGCTTGGGTGGCACACAAGCTTCGGGTGTTTTGAACATCGTGATCCCGACCGGCAAGTTTGAAGACCAAGGCTCCACCACCTCCTTCGGCCTGCCCATCAAGGGCAGCGATGGCGGCAAGTTCGTTGCCACCACAGCTGTGCCACACGCTTACCTGAGCCATCAGCTGTCTGACAGCCTGAGCCTGGGCTTCGGCATGTTCGTGCCCTTTGGCTCCAAGAGCGAGTACAAGGAAGACTGGACCGGCCGCTACAACACCATCGGCACCGAGCTGAAGACCGTTGCCCTGAACCCTTCGCTGGCCTTCAAGGTCAATGAAAAGCTGACCGTCGGTGGTGGCCTGACCGCCCAGTACATCGAAGGCAAGCTGAGCAAGGGTGCTGACTTCGGCTCCGGCGCCATGGCCCTGGTGGTGGCGCAGCAAGTTGCCGCCAATGCAGTGCCGGGCGTGCCGACAGAAGTAATCCAAGCCGCTGTGATGAACAAGCTGGGCGGCCTGATCAAGACCGTTTCCGGCAACCCGCTGTACTCCGGCCGTGTTGACATCGAAGGCACCGACTGGGGCTTTGGCTACAACCTGGGCCTGATGTACAACTACGACGAAAACACCCGTTTCGGCGTTGCCTACCGCTCGGCCATCAGCCATAAGCTCAGCGGCACATCGAAGTGGCAAGTGCAGACGCCGGCTGGCAACCTGGCCACCCTGCTCAACGGCGCCCTGCCCGGTGCCGGCACCGCCGTGCAGCAACGCCTGCTGGCTGCTTACACCGATAGCGACGTCAACCTGTCTGTCGACACGCCCGAATCGCTGTCCTTCAACTTCTTCAAGCAGCAAGACAAGCTGGCGGTGATGGGCGACGTGACGGTGACCCGCCACTCGCGCTTCTCCGAGCTGCGTGTGGACTTCTCCAACAACCTGCCCGACTCGGTCACGCCTGAGAACTGGATCAACACCATCCGCGCTTCCTTCGGCGTGAACTACCAGTGGAACGACCAGCTCAAGCTGCGCGGCGGCCTGGCGTTTGACCAGTCGCCCGTCAAGCTGTCGACCCGCACACCATCCATTCCCGACAATGATCGCGTCTGGGTCTCTGGCGGCTTCAACTGGAAGTTCAACAACAAGAGCTCGATCGACGTGGCGCTGAGCTACATCAATATCGCCGCCTCGCAGGTCAATAACTACGACAACGGTGGCGTGGTCAACGCAGCGGGTTCGGCAGTCTGCGATGCCTCGAAGAACACCTCCAGCTGCGCCACTCTGCGTGGTCGTTACACGCTGAGCTCGGCCTTGCTGGGCCTGCAGTACAACCACCAGTTTTGACCTTGGGCAAGTGGCCGTCAAATGCCACTTGCTCCGCACTGGTTCGGGTGCCACCATTGATGCAAGATAAAACTTCAATGGAGGTGCCCGATGTCTGACCTGACCCTGATTCTGATCGTGCTGGCCCTGGTGCTGGCCGTGTTGGGCGCAATCCGCTTTGATCTGTTCGGCCTGATCTTGCAAGAGTTCCGCCGCACACCGCTCGACGCCCAAGCGCCCGAACAAGTTCAGCGCGTGCCGCCACCCCACCCCGAGGGACTCCACGGCGATCACAGTCACGCCAACAAGCCGCCCATCCACCGCAGCGGCGGACGCAAGCACTGAGCCCTCCGCCGCCTGACTCAGGCGGCCAAGCGTCTTGATTGACGCACAAGGGCCAAGGCTTCAAAAGCCTGCGCAGCACAAGGCTGCGCCAAGTTGGGGCAAGATGGCGGGTTCACCAATCCAGCCACTCTTGACGAATCCCCCGACCATGGCCAACCGACTTTCCAGCATTGCCACCCGTACCGGCGACGACGGCACCACCGGCCTCGGCGATGGCAGCCGCGTGCCCAAAGACCATCTGCGCGTGCAGGCCATGGGCGATGTAGATGAGCTGAACTCGCAAATCGGCGTGCTCCTGGCCGAGCCCCTGCCCGCCGATGTGCGCGAGCTGCTGATCACGATTCAGCACGAACTCTTCAACCTCGGCGGCGAGCTTTGCATGCCCGGCTATGAGCTGCTCAAGCTCGACGCCGTGCTGCGCCTGGACGAAGCGCTGGCCCACTACAACGCTGCCCTGCCGCGCTTGAAGGAATTCATATTGCCGGCCGGCACCCGCAGCGCCGCCATTGCCCATGTCTGCCGCACCGTGGCACGCCGGGCTGAGCGCGCAGTGGTCACCCTGGCCGCCAGCGAGGCCATCAATGCCGCGCCGCGCCAGTATCTGAACCGCCTTTCCGACCTGCTCTTCGTGCTGGCCCGCGTGCTCAACCGCGCCAACCTCGACGGCCTGGGCGGCGACGATGTGTATTGGCACAGCGAGCGCCTGCAGCGGGCTGAAGCCGATTCCAGTGACGAGGCCGCCAGCTGACCGTTTCGGTCACAAGAATCACGCCGACCTCGGCCAAACTTGGCGCTTCCAAACATCTAAGCAAGGGAGCGCCCCATGAGCTTTTTCGGCAAGATTCTTGACAAGCTGGGTTTCGGATCCAAAACGGCCACGGCAGAGCCGGCAGCCGCGACCACAGGGGCCGTGGCGGATGCCGCAGCGCAGGCTCCGCTGCAGACACAAGCCGCAGCACTCGCTGTGCAAGCCATCTCAGTCGTCGACGTTGTCGCTCAGCTGGAAGCTCTGGCGGCCAAACATGCCGAGAAGCTGAACTGGAAAGTCTCCATCGTGGACCTGCTCAAGCTGCTCGATCTGGACAGCAGCCTGGCCGCCCGCAAGGAACTGGCCACCGAGTTGGGCTGCCCGAGCGAAAAAATGAGCGACTCAGCGCAAATGAATATGTGGCTGCACAAGACCGTGCTGCAAAAGCTGGCCGATAACGGCGGCAATGTGCCGGCCGATTTGCTCTGAGCCAAGAGGCTGAGCAGCGCCCGCCCCCCCAGTTGGACGGGCGGGGGGCGCTCCATCTTCCTAGTTCAACATCTCGACGGCCTGCCGCAGCCGCTTGGCAAAGGCATGGCGCAGCTCTGCCGGCGCCACCACTTCCACCTGGCCTGCATGGCGCAAAAGGTCCATCAGCAACTCGGTGGCGTCCACAAAAGGCACCCGCAGCTGCCAGCGCCCATCGGCCAGCCAGGCGCTGCTTTGTGCCGGGTGCCATTCTTCTTTGGACACCCACTGCGCCGCATCGGCGCTGAAGATCAGATTCGCCTCGCGCGTCTGCGCCCCGGCAAAGATGCCGTAGCCCTGATCCAGCTCGGCTTCCAGCTGTTTGATGGCCACCGCCTTGGCTTTCTCAGCCAGCATCTCGGCCGCCTCCACCGCATCCAAGGCGAAGCGCCGGAAGCCTTCGCTTTGATGGCACCAAGCATCCAGGTACCAGGTATTGCGATAGTGCACCAAGCGCTGCGGTGACACCGTGCGCTCGCTCACTGCATTGCCTTGCCCGCCCTTGCCTCGGCTGCGATAGCGCAGCTTGAGCCGCAAGCGCTTCACCACCGCACTGCCCACGGTCTCGAAGAACTCCGAGGGCACCCGCCGCTTGGCCGTGCTGATCAGCTTGATGCGCTGGCTCAGGGCCTTGGCTTCCGCCTCGTCGGCGCCCAGCATGCCGCTGAGCTTGTCGAACATGGGTTGCAAGTGGCGGCTGAGGATGCCGTCTTCATCCAGGCCGGAAAGCATCTGGTGCATGGTCAGCAAGGCATGCAGCTCTTTCTCACTGAACCAGACGCCCGGCAACTCATGCTGCTGGCCGCGGTATTGCTGGCCAAACCGATAGCCGTTAGCAGCGGCGTCGTACTCAATCGGGGCGTCCATGCGCTCACGCAGGTATTGCAAATCGCGCTTGAGCGTGGCCGGCGACACCTCCAGTGCCTCCAGCAACTGGGCGAAGCTGACGCATTCCCGGTTACGGATCATCAGTTCGATTTTGTAGAAACGTTCGGTTCGGTCCACTTTTCCTCCTGATTTTCACTGGCTCACGCTATGAGCCAGCAGCGCCAGACACTGTGCCACAAGGTCGGTGCAAAGGATGCGCGGGCCGGCAACCTGGAGCATGGAAAAAATGACACTGACCGCAGCCCCCGCCGCTCAGCAGCAGCAACAAGTCCTGAGCTTTGACCACAACAGCAGCAAAGCCCATGCTGTTGCCTTGCCGGCCCACCAAAGTCTGGGCCTGCGCCTGGGTTGGGATTTCGCCCATCATGGCCTGACGCCGCCGGTGGAGCACCTGTTCGCCACCTCCGCCCTGCGCCATGGCTGGCAAGCCGGCTGCGCCACCTTCGGCCGCCGCACCCTGCGCGCCAACAGCCAGACCCAGCTCTGGTTGCATCTGCGCACTCATGCCTGGGCCCGCGGGCGCAGCTTCGAAGATGTGCTGCTCACACCCAACTATCTGCAACAGCTGCAGGTCGCGCATTGCCCCATCACCCGCCAGGCTCTCAGCCAACAAGGCAGCGCGCGCAATCAAGCCTCGGTAGACCGTGTGCGCGACGACGCCGGCTATGCCGCAGGCAACCTGGCCCTGATGAGCCGCGCCGCCAACAAGGCCAAGGCACAGCATGATTGGCACAGTGCCAGCGCGGTGGCGCAAAGCGTGGCGGAGGGCCCGATCCAACGCATCGCCGGCCTCGGCCCCGCCGAGTGGCAGCGCATTGCCGTGCTGTGCAGCTTTGTCACCGAGTTGAGCCATGAAGAAGCCGCGCAAATTCCCATGAACGTGCTGCCGCCCAACCGCTTGCGCCTGTTCAACCCGATCCAGGCCCTGCAAGCCTTGGTCACCCGCCAACTGGCCAAGCCCGGCTGGAGCCAACGCCTGAGCCGCATCGAAAGCCTGCTGCCCAGCGCGACCCTGCGCGGCGATTTCAATCGCTTCATCATGGCCTTGGCGCCGCGCGTGCTGGCGGTGCAGGCCTTGAATAGCGAAGCCGAAATCCGCTGGGCACTGGAAGACGCCTGGGCCCAGCCTCTGCTGCAAAAACGCTGGGCACGATTCGCTCTGCAACTGACCCCGGCCCAGGCCGAAAGCCTGGTGCAACGCGCCGCCGCCAAGGGCTTGAGCACCCTGCATGTGCAGCAACACAGCCAAGCCTGCGCCACTGAAGGCTGGGCCTTGGAATGCAAGGGCTACCGGGCGGCAGCAGGTCCCACAGCACTCCCCCCCATTCAAGTGGCCGGTCATGCAGGCATCACGGCACTGTCACGCTAGCTCCTCACAGTGCAGACGGACGCAAGACTTCTTGCGCAATCTGACCCATCTGCACTGCCAACCTGAGCTGAAACATCATGAAAAAGAACCTGATCGCCCTGGCCCTGATGGCCAGCGCCATTCTTCCCGCCCAAGCCGCCTTGACCGCCGGCGACATCGCCATCATCGGCCGAATCAACAACGGCGCGCCCGACTCCTTCGCTGTCGTCGCACTGAGTAATATCGCCGCCGGCGAAGTGATCTATTTCACCGACAACGGCTGGACCGGTTCGGGCTTTCGCGGCGCCACGGCAACTGACGGTGATGGCAATGAAAACCTGACCCGCTGGACCGTCACCAGCGCCATCAGCGCCGGCAGCATCATCAGCAGCACTTCAGCAGGCTTTGCCACCAGCGGCGCCATCGCCGGCAGCACCAGCGGCAGCTACGCCAGCCTGGCCTTGGGTCAATCCGGTGACCAGATCTACGCCTTCCAGAACAGCGTCAGCAGCAATCCCTTGTTCAACAAGGCCACACAAAACCACCTCTACGTTTTTGACGATACCGGTGCCTTTGAAAACGCCAGCGACTCCGGCTCCGGCAATGTGGCTCCAGGCCTGACTGCCGGCAGCACCGCCGTCAGCCTGAGCTTGGCCTCGACGCTGAGCGCCCATGTCAAGACCAGCATCTTGAACGGCCCGGCCCAGAGCAAAGAACAATGGCTGGCCACTTTCGCCAACAAGGCCAACTGGGAAGCAGGCGCCCTGCCGACCGGCGCCATCGCCATCACCGCCGTGCCCGAGCCCTCCAGCTACGCCCTGATGTTCGCTGGCCTGGCGGCCATGGGCCTGGTCGTGCGCCGCCGTCGCGGTAGCGAGTTCTAAACCACCTCAGTTCGGCAGACCAAGGCTGATGCGATGCAATTCGCCACCTTGGTTCTGCAAAGCGACGTGGTAGCCGAGTGCACCAAACCAATTGGCCCAGTTCTGGGCCATTTGCTTGCTGGGCAACCAAGGCCCGGTGCGATCCGTGTGCAGCCGCCCACCCACGCGCTCATAAAAAATCACCCTCCACATATCCGACGTCATCACGCTGCGCTACCTCTTATATTTGCGGGCAATGTAACAAAGTAACTAGAAACTTCGACGGTGCAAACCCTCAAAGCGCAGCCAGAAATTCATCGCTTGCCAAGATTCGGCAATTGAGCACTGTTGACGTCTTGCCGCGGCGCGTTGCCGCAGGCACAGGCGGCTTGCTGTCACTGACCAACACATCCAAACTGCCAGCTGCCGCGTTCAGCAAGTCCTGCATCGCTGGGCTGAGAAAGCCAAGCTTGCCTTGACGATCACCACGGTCTTGGCTGTTTGCGCAGGCAGATGTCGGCAATACTTCGGCGTAAGGTAAAAAGTCCGCCAGCAATTCCTGCTGTTGTGCCGCATCGAGCGCAAAGCCTGGGTAGGCCAAGGCCATCATCAAGGCTTGGGCCGAAGCCTTGGCAATCACCGGCTGGCAGTTGCCGGCCTGCCAACTCGCACGCATGGCTTTGGCCGAAGCATCGTTGCGCAGCAAGGCCGCCAAGAGCACCGGCGTATCAAAAGCCACCCGCAATACCGACGCTTTGGGCTTGTTTGCTGATGCCGGCTTTTTCTTGAGCGCCGCCTTCATGGTTTGGCCGCGCCAAGGCTTGCGCGCGCAAGCTTGGCGGAAGGCTTGCCAATGGTTTTAACACTGGCTTGAGTGGCGATCTTTGCACCGGTTTTGCTGGACGTTTTTTTCAGCGCAGCGCTTGCAGGCGCCGGATCGGCCTCGTTGGATGGACTCGATGATTTTGCCCCCACTTTTTTTGCGGCAGGCGCTGGTTCAATCGTTTCAGCAGCTCGCCTTTTTTTACTCAGCGTTTTTTTCACCGCCTTTTTTTCGCCACCAGCCCAGTCCAGTGCGGACTCAATGGTTTTGGCGTCGATGTCCAACTCGGCCAGTTTGGCCCGCAAGGCGTCCCCTCGTTGAATTCGCACGGGGGTGAGGATGATTTGGCCGGCTTTTTCTTGTACTTCAAAGTACTGCACGGGGCCCAGGGCTTGGGTCACGCTTTTTGGCAGGGTCAGTTGATTCTTAACGGTAAGCTTGGCCAGCACGAGAAGTGAATTTCTGAAAGTAAGGGGCCATTACTTTACCCTCACATTGCTTCGCGATTGCGCGATTGGCGGAAGAAAAGAAATGCTGCGAAACGAGCAGTAAGGCATGAAGAAAGAAAGGACTCGCGCCATTGTCTGAATTTGGCATAACGCGCATTCTGAGCGGCGCCATTTTTCCTCGAATCTGCAGCGTGAAAAAGCGCTCGGGAATCGCTGTCGCCGACAAATACTAAGCCCTTGGAGGGGCATTTCGCGCAGCAAATCGAGGACATTTTTAAAGGCAAATGTCGGCACGGAAATGGGACTGAAGACGCCCGTTTTGCGATCAGGCTGCGCGCCCATGACACGCCCACGACACACCATCAGGCGCTCAAACAGCAACCAGCAGAAAAGCCGATGCCGGCCAAAGACCTGGTAGAAAACCTGCAGCCTGGACAGCCATGATTGGCTCAGACTGGGAAACGGCATGGCGCAACGCAGCAGGCCAGGTGTTTGCATCGCGCGCCTCAGTCGCCAAGGGGCAGCTTGGATTGATCCCTGCGGCCATGGCAGGCGATCAAGACCTCAGCCAAGAGGCCAGGCGAAACACAGATTTCGGGGAAAAAACGGCAGCCAGGGCGCAAAACAGCGCCGGCTCATCCACAACCGATATGTGGCGGCCCTGATGCGGCGGCCCTTGCCGCAAAGCAGTGCAGCAAGGCGCGGGCAAAAAAAACGAGCACCGGGCCTCCCGGCCCGGCCGTTCAGTTCAGGTCTTAGACCAGGGAGCGATGCAAGCGCAGCTCTTCGAGGCGGGTGCCGCCCACTTCAGTGGTCTTGGCGCTGCCCAGTTCACGCTTGAAACCGGCCAGTTCAAAGAAGCGCAGCGCGCGTTCATTGCGCAGATAGGTCCACAGGGTGACCTTGGTGCAACCCTCTTCCTGCAGGCCGTCACGAGCAGCGTCCCATAGGGCCAGGCCAACGCCCTTGTCCCAGTGCACGGGGTTGACGTACAAGGCCCAGATCTCGCCGGTGCTGGACGGGGTGCCCTTATCGCGCGAGCGGTCGAAACCCACAAAACCCATCAGTTCGTTGTCGATATGGGCCACCACCACTTGGGGCTCACACAAGTCGATGGCTTCGCGCCAGAAAGCCTGGCGCTTTTGCACCGACATGGCATCCAACACAGCATCGGGCAACAAGCCCTTGTAGGCGTCTTGCCAAGCCGCAACATGGATCTCTGCAATGCCCTTGGCATCACGCAAGGTGGCGGGGCGAACCTGAATACTCGACATACGAAAAAGCTCTGGGAAACAATCAAGCAGCTCGAAACATTGTTCACTCGCCGCAACTGGCGGCGAGCGGCCGGAAAAGGCCGCAAGCTATCGATAAATGAAACGGAAGGGCGAGATTCTGCGCGTCAATCGGCGTCAAGCTGGCTCTTGACAGCACAATTTTTTAGCACCTCGGATCCGTTTGCAGCGTCGCCGGCGTGCTTCTTGCCGACGCTTTTCCCTGATTTCTTCTGACGAAATCCTGCACCGCACGCTTCAAAGCCGCCTTATTGGCGCGCTGCAAACAGGACAGCAAAGCGTGATCGACGGGCGAGCCTTCCAAGTCCTCGGCGAAGCGAGTCTGCACGTCCTGCTGAATCCGCAGCAGTAAATGCGCGGTGGTCATGGCATCGGCCAAGGCGCGGTGGGCCCGGCCGGAGTTGGGTAGGCAGTGAAACTCCGCCAAGCTGCCAAGCTTGCAACTGGGTGCCTCAGGGTAGAGCCGTCGCGCCAACAGCACCGTGCAGGCAAATTCATGCGCGGGATCCGCGTCACAGCCTGCCAGCGCTAGCTCAGCCTGCCAAAACCCTCGGTCAAAAGGCGCGTTATGCGCCACGATCGGGCAATCCCGGGTGAATTCAGCCACTTCTTGCATCACCTGGCTGGCCGGTGGCGCATCGTCCAGCATGGCGTTGCTGATGCCGGTCAGCTGCTCGATGAAGGGCGGCACCCAGACCCCGGTTTTCATCAAGCTGGCGAAAGAGTCAATCACCTTACCATCGCGCACCAACACGGCCGCAATTTCGGTTGCCCGGCCACCCCCATTGGGCGCCAAGCCGGAAGTCTCAAAGTCAATGACGGCAATCGTCTGCATCGGCAAGCAAGTCAAAACAAACGCGGGCGGATCAGGCCACCGGGTACTTGATCGCATTGAGCGCCAGCTTGCGCTCCACCGCGGCAGCGACGTCAACGCCGCTGTGATCGGCAATTTGCAGCAGGTAAAGCATCACATCGGCGATCTCTTCACCCAGATGCTGGTGTTGCTCAGGCTTTTGCGCGATCTGCGCCGACTCTTCCGGCGTCATCCACTGAAAAATTTCGACCAGCTCAGCCGCTTCCACCACCATGGCCATCGCCAGGTTCTTGGGGGTTTGATAAGGCTGCCAATGCCGCTCCAGCGCGAATTGGCGAAGCCGCTTTTGCAGTCCTTCGATGTCCATGGGTTGCAAGTGTGGCACGGCTTGCGGGACAGAAAAGCAAAGTGTGCATTCTCAAAATTCTTGTTCAGCCTCTGTATTCATTCTGATTTCATATTTGAAATTAGTAGTCTTAGTAGAGGGCCCACTTTTCTGTGGACAAGTGCAATTTCCACTTTGCTGACAAGAAGTTAGCTTGCCTCAAAGCATGTGGGTGGAGGTCGGGTGAACTTGCACGCGAAGTGATAACAAGTCTGAACTTTGCTCACAGCCTGTGGACAAGTGGGTCTCTATCCTTTTTTTATCCACAAACTTGTGCCTTGACAGCCGTCCATTGGGCTAGGTTTGAAAAAACGCCGTCGTAAGCGTGACTTTTTTTACGGATTTATCCCCAAATCAGTGCAATTCAGGCCTTTTTGCGCCACAGGAGGGGGCAAACACGCAGCGCCTGCGCTTGCACTATTGCCTAGAGTTCCTCACGGGCATCAGCCTGACGTACATGACGGAGACAAACAATGAACCGGTTCCAAATCAAATCACTGGCCATGGCGGCCGCCCTGGCTTTGTCGGCCTGCGGTGGTGGCGGCACCGCCGACACCTCGCCCAAGCTCAAGATCACAGCCGTCAAAGTATTCGGGGACAGCATTGCTGACTCTGGCACCTACGGCTACAAGTTCACCGTGCAAAGCGCGGACAACTGGATCTTTCCCGAGCGCGTAGCCGCCAGCTATGGCCAAACCCTGTGCAGCTTCTACAAAGCAACCGGCCCCGATTCCTTTGTGCCCAACCCCAAGGCAGGCTGCACCAATGCCGCCATCGGTGGCGGGCGCATCAATTACTACAGCAACCCGGCAGATCCCCGCAATATCCCAGTGCAGATGGCAGCCATGGCCGCTGCGGGCACTTATGCGGCCGGCGATCTGGCTGTGATTGACGGCGGCGGCAATGACGCAGCCGATCTGGTGGGGGCCTATTTGAAGGCGCCTAGCGATAAGGCAGCGGCCTTTGCCGGCCTCTTGACGACGGTTTTGACGCCTGCACAAGTTGGCGCAGCCTTGGCTGGCGGTGCCTCTGGCATGGCCACGATTGGTGGGGTCTATATGACCGCGCTGGCCGACAACTTCTATGCCGCCATCAAGACCAGTGTGCTCGACAAGGGGGCTCAGCAAGTCATCGTGCTGAATATGCCCGGCATCACCAACACGCCGCGCTTCCAGATGGTGCTGGATGGCATTTCGGCCGCTTATGGCGGCGGCACGGCCGGTGCCACCGCGAGAGCGCAGTCCGAAGCCTTGTTCAAAAGCTGGATTGAAGCTTTCAACAAGGAACTCGCAGCCAAGTTTGCCGGTGAAGCCAAGGTCGCCGTGGTGGACTTCTACACCGCCTTCAACGACCAGGTCGCTACCCCCGCTCAGTTTGGCCTGAGCAATGTGAAGACACCCGCCTGCCCGATCACCGGTCTTGGCAGCGACGGCTTGCCGACCTACAGCTTCCCCACCTGCACCGCCACGGCCTTGTCGGCCGCCCCGCCTGCCGGTGTCAGCGGTGGGGCTGACTGGTGGAAAAGCTATGGTTTCTCAGACGGCTTCCATCCCACGCCTTACGGGCATCAGCTGACCGGTCAGCTGATCTCCAAAACCTTGGCCCTCAAGGGTTGGCTGTAAACGCGGCAAGCATCAGGAGACACACACATGAAAACCAAAAACCTTCTCTGCATCGCCGCCGCTGCACTGTCCACCTGGGCCGGATTCGCCCAAGCCCAATCGGCCGGAACCTGGATGGCGCGTATCGGCGCGACCTCTATCCGCCCGGATGTGAACAGCGGTGACCTGAGTGCCCCTAGCTTGGCCGGCACCAAAATTGCCATCAACAACACCACCCAGCTTGCCGGCGGCATTACCTGGATGTGGACCGACAACATCGCCATCGACCTGCCGCTGTCCACACCCTTCAAGCATGAGGTGAGCGGCGCTGGCGCGATTGCGGGCACGGGCAAGCTGGCCGATGTGCAGGCCTTGCCGGTCACCTTGACTGCGCAATACCGTTTCGGCTCGCCCAGCAGCACCTTGCGGCCTTATGTGGGCGCCGGCATTACCTATGCGGCCTTCATGAAGCCTAAGAGCACGGCGGCCTTGTCGGCCTTGACCGGTGGCTCGCCCAGCAATCCCACCATCATGACCATGGAAAACCGCTTCGGCCCGACCGGGCAGCTGGGCTTCACCGCCAAGTTCAGCGAACGCTTGTCCATGGATGCCACGGTGACCAAGGTGCTGGTCAAGACGCGCGGGCATTTGTCCACCGGCCAACAGATCGATGTGGAACTCAATCCCCTGGCTTACACCTTGGGTCTGGTCTATAGCTTCTGATTCGCTCAGCTTGCATGACTAGGGAGCCTGCGGGCTCCCTTTTTTTTGCCGCTTGTCTGCAAAACCCCTTATAGGCACCACTTCCTAGCGGGAGCAAGATCGGGGCAAATTCGCCAGGAGACCGCCTTGAGCGCCAAACCGCTATACAAATCCCTTTATTTCCAAGTCATCACCGCCATCGTCTTGGGCGTGCTGCTCGGTCACTTCTACCCCGAGAGTGGCGCTGCCATGAAGCCCTTGGGAGACGGCTTCATCAAGCTGATCAAGATGATCATCGCCCCCATCATCTTCTGCACCGTGGTGGTTGGCATTGCCGGCATGGAGGACATGAAAAAGGTCGGCAAAACCGGTGGCCTGGCCCTGCTTTACTTCGAGATCGTGTCCACCGTTGCCCTGGTCATTGGCCTGGTGGTGGTCAATGTGCTGCAACCCGGTGCCGGCATGAATGTGGACCCCGCCGCGCTCGACACCAAGGGCATCGCCGCCTACACCGGCCCCGGAAAACTGGCCAGCACCACAGACTTTTTGCTGGCCATCATCCCCACCACCCTGGTAGATGCTTTTGCCAAGGGTGAGATGCTGCAAGTGCTCTTGATTGCCGTGATGTTCGGCTTTGCCCTGCACCAGTTCGGCGGCCGCGGCACCCTGGTGTTCGACATGATCGAGAAGACCTCGCATGTGCTCTTCGCCATCGTCGGCATGATCATGAAGGTAGCCCCTATCGGCGCTTTTGGTGCCATGGCCTTCACCATCGGCAAATACGGCCTGGGCTCGCTGGTGCAGCTGGGCAAGCTGATGGGCAGCTTCTATCTGACCTGCTTGTTGTTCATTTTCATTGTGCTGGGCGCCATCGCGCGTTTCCACGGCTTCTCGATCTGGAAGTTCATCAAGTACATCAAGGAAGAGCTGTTGATCGTGCTGGGTACCTCATCGTCTGAATCGGTGTTGCCGCGCATGATGGCCAAGATGGAAAACCTGGGCGCTAAGAAGTCCACCGTGGGCCTGGTGATTCCGACCGGCTATTCCTTCAATCTGGATGGCACGTCGATCTACCTGACCATGGCCGCCGTCTTCATCGCCCAGGCCACCAACACGCCGATGACGCTGACGCAACAACTGACCCTCTTGGCGGTCTTGTTGCTGACCTCCAAGGGCGCCGCGGGCGTAACCGGCAGTGGTTTCATCGTGCTGGCGGCCACGCTCAGCGCCGTGGGTGGTGTGCCAGTGGCAGGCCTGGCGCTGATTCTGGGCATTGACCGCTTCATGAGCGAAGCGCGCGCCCTGACCAATCTGATTGGCAATGGTGTGGCCACCCTGGTGGTCGCCAAGTGGACCGGTGACCTGGATATGACGCGGCTTCACAGCCAGCTGAATAACGAAGGCCCGCTGGAAGCCGATGCACCGGAAGTGGTGCTCGACCGGGTCGACGCACACTTGCCCAAAACGCACTGAAGCCAGACTGACCAAGCGCCCCGGAGCTGATCAGGGGCGCTTATTGGTCAGATTTATTCGATGCCGATGACCTTGTGCATCTGCACCGACAGCCGCCACTGCGGATGGCTCATGCAATAGGCCACCGCTTCGCGGGTGTGCTGGGTTTTCAGGATGGAATCCAGCGGCTGCAAAAAGAAGTGCTCGAAGTCCAGTGACTCGAAGCGTTCCGGTTTGGCCAGGGGCTGTGGATAAACCAGCTTGAGCTCGTGACCCTTGGTCAGCACGATTTCGGCGTCAGCTTTAGGGCTGACACAAATCCAGTCCAGGCCCTCGGGCGCGGGCTGGGTGCCATTGGTTTCCACCGCGATCTCGAAGCCTTTGGCATGCAGGGCAGCGATCAGCTCGGCATCCAGTTGCAACAGCGGCTCGCCGCCGGTACACACCACATAGGGCTTGCCCGGCATGCCGATCGGCCACTGCGCCGCCACAGCCTCGGCAAGATCCGCCGCGCTGGCGAATTTGCCGCCGCCTTGGCCATCCACGCCCACAAAATCGGTGTCGCAGAAGCTGCAAACCGCCTCGGCGCGGTCTTGCTCGCGGCCGCTCCACAGATTGCAGCCGGCAAAGCGGCAGAACACCGAAGCCCGGCCGGCCTGCGCGCCCTCGCCTTGCAAGGTGTAGAAGATTTCTTTGACGGCGTAAGTCATACCGGAATCAAAGCCTCATCACCGCTGCTGCTGACGATAGAGCCGCAGCCTCGTGTTTCGTACATATCGACCCGGTCAATCTGCGGCAATACCGCCGCCCCCTTGGCCAGCACCCAGGCGGCCAGGCTGGCCGTGTCGCCATCGGGCAGATCGGCAATCTCGTACAGGGGGCGGTGATCAATGGCCTTGAAGATGGGATCGAACAAGGTCTTCACATCGCCGAAGTCCACCGTCCAGCCTTGCACCTCGTCCAATGGGGCACTCAGGTGCAGGCGCAGGGTGTAGGTGTGACCGTGGATGCCGCGCAGCGGGCTGTCAGTGGGCGCTCGCTTGAGCTGAATCGCGCTGTCTAGCGTCAATTCTTTCCAGATGCGGTAGTTCGTGCCGTCGAAATTCGCGCCACAGGAACCGGTTTCGTACACCGTGATCCAGGACAACTCGGGCAGCACCGGCTTCAAACCCGCCCACAGCCAGGCCGAGATCACCTCGCTGGTTGGATTGTGCAAACCCTCAATGCTGTTCAGGCATTGGTAGTTGAGCAGCATATGCCAGGGCGCCCAGACCTCGTCCAGGTGGTCGTAATCGATGCTCAGCGCGCGTTCACCGAGGTCTTGGTTGGCGTGGATGATGACCTCAAAACCATGGCCATGCATGCGGCCGCATTTGTGGCCCATGGGCACATTGGGCAATTGGTGCGCGGCTTGAAAGCGGTAACGGCGCCAGACATGGGCCGAGCCATTGGCATCCAGATCCACACCCGAATGCTGGGTGCTTTGAATCCCGATCTGCTGGATGCCGGGCACACCGAACTCGGTTTCCAGGCGTTGGCGAATCCAGCGGGCGATGTTCTCGTCGGTAGGCTCTTCCACGCAGCGATTCAGCAGCGCGTGGTCCAGCGGTTCAACGCAGGCCTCCAGACGCTTGCGCAATTCTTCGACCTCTCCGCCCGGGAAAGGCGCCCAGTCGGCTGGCAATTCGGCACGCACGGTAGCGAAATAGCTGTGGCCATGCAGACCATGGCTGCGATGCCCGACGGGCAAGGCCGTGATCTGGCAGGCGGATTCGAAGCCGCAGGAGGCGGAAAAAATAGTCAGGGTTTTCATCGGGGACGCAAGTGTGACATGGCTGGCCCTCCTTGGGGCAGGCGTGCAACGCAATGCCAACAAAAGCAGTTTTGAGCTTCGCCTTGTCTTTAACAGTATCTTTAAATACTTTGTTGGTAGTCTTAGTAGGTGTTGGCTCTTGCTGTGGATAAGCGCTATTTTGCCTTTTCTGGCAATCACTTAGCTGCTGACAAAGCATGTGGGCGGATGCCCTTGAACTTTGAGCCTAAGAGATAACAACTTTGCTGCTTTCGCCGCGCCTGTGGATAAGCCCCTAGTTGTTCGAAAGTTATGCACATATTTGTGCACATGAAAATGTTCTACTGATCGCTCATTTCGCCGCCGAAAGGGAGTGTCATGCCGCAGAGTGTTGAGACTTTTGACCCGCAAGCGGCCATTCGAGCCGAACTGCTGGAGGGCTTGCTGGCCGAGCCGGCACACATCGCTTCCAAGTATTTCTACGACGCGCTGGGTTGCAAGCTGTTCGAAGCCATCTGTCAGCTGCCCGAGTACGCGCTGACCCGCAATGAAGCCGCCATCTTTGCCGAGCATGGTGCGGCCATGGCGCAAGCCATTGGCCCCGGCTCGACCTTGATCGATCTAGGGGCCGGTAATTGCGCCAAGGCAGCCGCCTTGTTCCCGCTGCTGCATCCCAGCCAATATGTGCCCATCGACATCTCGCAGGACTTTTTACTGGAGTCCGTGGCCCGCTTGCAGCCACGCTTTGCGCATATCGAGATGACGCCGCTGGCGCAGGACTTTTCAGAGCATTTGCAGCTGCCTGCCACGGTGCGCGCGGAGCATCGGTTGTTCTTCTACCCCGGCTCTTCCATTGGCAATTTCAGCCCCTCGCAGGCGCTGGCCTTGCTGCGTCGCATGCGGGTTTTGTGCCAGGGCAGTGATGGCGGGGTACTGATTGGCATTGATTTGCTCAAAGACAAGGCCGTGCTGGAAGCCGCTTATGACGACGCCTTGGGGCTGACGGGCGCCTTCAATCTCAATTTGCTGCGCCATGTCAATCGCTTGGCGGGCACAGACTTTGACGTCAAGCAATGGTTGCACCGCGCTCATTTCAATGCCAAGTTGGGCCGGGTGGAAATGCATTTGCTGGCGGCTGAGGATGTGCGGCTCAGCTGGCCGGGCCAGCAACGCTTCTTCATGTCGGGCGAGAGCATTCACACCGAGAACAGCTACAAATACAGCATCGAGGGCTTCACCGACTTGCTGCAGCGGGCTGGTTTTGACGCGCAGGGCCGGTGGACGGACGCCGACCAGGGCTTCGCCTTGATCTATGCCCGCGCCAGCGCAGGCTGAGCGGCGATGGATCTATCTAGCCGCTTTGAGGCCGTGCGCCAGCAGTCTTTGCGCCTGGCGGCGCCGCTGTCGCCGGAAGACTGCTGCGTGCAGTCCATGCCGGAGGCCAGCCCCACCAAATGGCATCTGGCCCACACCAGCTGGTTTTTTGAAACTTTTTTGCTGGAGCCCTTTGAAGCCGGCTTCCAGCCTTTCCACCCGGCTTTTCGGGTGCTGTTCAATTCCTATTACAACGGCGTGGGCGACAAGCACCCGCGCGCTCAACGCGGCTTGCTGACGCGTCCTGCTTTGCAAGAGGTGCTGGCCTACCGCGCCGCGGTGGATCAGCGCATCCTGGCGCTGCTGCAAGCCCGTCCGGGCGATGGTCGCGTGGCCGAGTTGATGGAACTGGGCCTGCAACATGAGCAGCAGCATCAAGAGCTGATGCTCACCGACCTGCTGCATCTGCTGGCACAAAACCCCTTGCAGCCACCCTACCGCAGCGAAGCGCAAGACCTGACCCCGCCCTTGCCAGCGTTGGCTTGGCTGCGTTTTGCTGGCGGCCTGCAGAACGTGGGTCACCTCGGCGGCGGCTTTTGTTTTGATAACGAACTGCCCACGCATCAGCAATTCCTGCAGCCATTCGAGCTGGCCTCGCGCTTGGTCAGCAATACCGAGTTCTTGGCTTTTGTTGAGGCTGGCGGTTATCAACAGCCGGCGCTGTGGCTGGCCGAAGCTTGGGATTGGCTGCGCAGCCAAGGGCTGCACAAGCCGCTGTATTGGCGCCAAGACGAGATTGGCGCCTGGCTGGCCTTTGGCCTGCACGGCCTGCAGCCTTTGGACCCGCATGCGCCGGCCTGCCATCTCTCCCTATTCGAGGCCGATGCGTTTGCGCGCTGGGCCGGTGCCCGACTGCCGACCGAGTTTGAATGGGAAACCGCGGCCCGCGCCGCAGCCCAGATGCACGGCTTGCAGCAAATGCACGGCCTGGTTTGGCAATGGACCAGCAGCAGCTATGCGCCCTACCCTGGCTTTGCGCCGGCCGCCGGTGCCGTGGGCGAGTACAACGGCAAGTTCATGGTCAACCAATATGTCTTGCGCGGCTCGTCGCTGGCCACACCGGCCGGCCATGCCCGTGACAGCTACCGCAACTTCTTTCCCGCCCACACGCGCTGGCAGTTCAGCGGCATCAGGCTGGCGCGCTCCCTGCCGGCTTGAGCCCGATGGAGGCCAAGCGCGGCCGAATCAGTCGCGCCGGTAATGCAGCAGCCGCCCGCTATAGGGCAAGGCCAGGGGCAGCGACTTCAGCGGGGTTTCTTCCAGCCGGTAGCCCAGATTGCTCATGCGCTTGCTGAAGGCGGAGCGGTTACCGCGGTTGGGGTCGATGATCATCACCTCGCTGACCGGCGCCGCATGACGTTCGATGAAGCGTGGCAAGGCACCTTCGTCATCGCGTTCGTACAGCACATCGCTGCCCATGATCAGCTCAAACAAGCCCTGCACCTTGGGCACGCGCAAGCTGGGCGGTATGGCCAGATTGGGTGTGGCCCAGTTGCCATGGCAGTAGCGCAGCGGTGGCAAATCGTTCAGGCGCAGGTTCTCCAGCATGAAGGCGGCCGCCAGTGGATGGCAGTCGCTGGCGGTGACCAGGGCGCCCTTGCGGTGCGCCACCAAGCTGGCCAGACCTAAGCCACAGCCGATTTCGAGAATGCTCTCGTCCTCGCGCAAGGGCCGCAAGGCCATGGCCTCGGCCAAGTGCTGGCCCGAGGGCCAGAGCAAGCCGAACAAGGGCCAGAAGGCCGATGAAATACCCAATGCCTCGGCCTCGCCGTGAAGATCGAAGAACTGCTGGTTGTCCAGCAGCGAGCGAATCTGCAAAGGCGCAGCGCCCTTGATCGCGATGGATTCGAACTTGAAGAGATAGCCTGGCATGGTGCTCGCGTGTGCGCCTCTTAGCGTTTGCCGGGCCGGCCACCGCGTGTTTGCCACAGCGGCTTCTTGCCCTTGAGATGGCGCTCGATGCCGTCGTTCAGGCGGCCGCGCAAATCAACGACCGCCTCCACTTGGCCGAACACGCCGGGGAATCGCAGATCCAGCCACAGCCACAAGGTGCAAGAACGCAGGGCCTGCTCCATGCGGTCGAGCCGGCTGTGTTCGTCCACATCGTTCAAGAACCAGGGCGAACCGGCCGTGCCGGTCACGGCATGTCGGTGCGTCCAATCCAGGAACTCTTGCACCTGCGCCTCGGTGCGGGTGTCTACCGGCGCCTGGGCATAGATGAAGCGGGTCTTGAGCGGCAGCGAGCCTGCACTGCGGTCCAGCTGATCGGCCAGCTCTAGCATCTGCTCCAGCTCGGCCACCTGGAAATGCGCATCGTCCAGACGCAGCTGTTCCATGAACACGCCCAGCACGGCGCGCAGCTTGCTCAGGCCCAGGCGCTGGGCGATGGTGTTGATATGCCACCAGTTCGGCGCCACCGCGCACTTGAAGTCGCGCGGCGCGCGCGGCTGCTTGGGCAAGAGCTCTTTCAGTGTGCGCGCCGCACTGGGTTCGGCCTCGCGCAAGACGCCGCAAAAGCCTTCGTCATGCATGCCGTAGCGGCCGGCGCGGCCAGCGATCTGGTGCACTTCAGAGACGGTCAAGGCGCGGTCCATCTGACCGTCGAATTTGGTCATGGTGCTGAACAGCACGCGGCGGATCGGCAGGTTCAAGCCCATGCCGATCGCATCGGTGGCCACCAAGATGTGTGAGGCGCCTTGTGCAAAGCGCTCGGCCTCACGGCGCCGCACCTCGGGTGGCAGGGCGCCGTAGATGACGGAAACCGGGTGGCCGCTGGCGGCGATCTGGTCGCGCAGCATCAGCACCTCGCGGCGGCTGAAGGCCACCACGGCATCGCCCTTTTTCAAACTGGCAATGGGCACGGCTGTGGGCAGCAATTGCACTTCTTGCTTGCGCTCGAAATGGCGCACGGTGCAGCGCTCGCCGCACAAGCCCAGCAGGCTTTCAATCGCTGGCACGGCATAGGCCGAGCAGATGATGATCAACTCATTTGCCGGCACCGCCACGATGGCCTGGGTCCAGGCCCAGCCACGGTAGTTGTCGAACAACATCTGCGCTTCGTCGATCACCGCTACATCGATGGCCTTGGTGGTGTTGACCATCTCGATGGTGCTGGACACCACCCGCGCCGCATCGGCTGGCACATTCTCTTCACCGGTCAGCAGCGAGCAAGGCACGCCCCGGCCCACCAGGCGGTCGCGCCCTTCCAGGGCCAGCAGGCGCAGCGGTGCCAGGTAGGCGCCGTCATGCGCTTGCGCCAGGCGCTCGAAAGCCGCATGGGTCTTGCCACTGTTCGGTGGGCCGACGTAGAGCGTGACGCTGCGTTGCAGGCGGCGTGCGGCGTCAAAAGTGTCGGGGTAGCCTTGGAAGGCCAATTCGCTGTTCAGGTGGGCGAGGGTGTTGAGCTCGGCCACCAGGCGCTCCCAGCGGTCTTGGGCGCGGGTGCAGGCGGCTTTGAGTAGAGGCAGGGTTTGCGGCGTGGCGCATTCGGCCTGCAAGCGTGGCAGCAGCGAATCGAGGTGTTCCTCATGGCCGGCCACGCTGCGCGCCAGCAGTGTTTCCAGATGGGCTAGCAACTCTGCCTCGCCCACGAAAGCGGGGGCCGGGCCGATGGCTTGCGTCAGCGCGTTCAGGTCGCCATCGCGGTAGAAGTCCCACACGGCAGTGGCGTCCGGTAGTTCCAGACGGTAGGTCACGGGGATGCGCCAGCCGGGCGCGCTCAGGCTCAGCGTGGTGTGGCACAGGCGGCTCCAGCCGCTGCTTTGGCTGGGGTCGCGGCTCAGGCCCAGTTTGTCCAGCGCCAGGGTGCGCTGTTGCATCAGCGCGCGCACGGTCGGCGCGGTGCCCACCACATCGAGGTGGCGCAGGGCCACGGCCATCAGCTCGGGTGCGATCCAACGGCTGGGGCGGGCGCCGGCCACCGCTTTTTGCAGCAGGATCAGGCCGCGCTGCTCGGGCAGATCGTCGCGCGCCGCTTCGGTGTGATCGCTGTGGCTAAGGAAGTCGGCCGGCGTGAGCACCTGCGGCAGCTGGTAGGCCGCTTGGCGGATGCGCAGCAAGCCTTCGGGTGTGAGCTCGGGCGGCAGCCGCTTGGCGTGGCGCGCGTGGGGCAGATTGAAGGAGGGGGAAACTGGCGCTGGCGTGGGGGCTGCGGCGCCGTGAGAAGGGGAGTCTTTGATGTCTTGCACCCTAGGAGTGGACCACAGTGGGCGGGACTTGCGCATTTGACGGGGGTGCTGCAAGGCAATCAGGGGGCCAAAAATGCAAGTTCGGGCGCCGCCGTACTTGCAGCTTGCCCACCGTCTTCGCGCTTGCCTGCGGCGGCTTGGGCCGGTCTTGTTCGACTGGCAAGGCCGGCCAGTCGAAGAGCCTCAGCCCCCCTAAATACCTGCCCCAAGCCCAGGCACTGAATTGACGTATAAAAGCGGCCGGTCCTCCATGTCTACAGCTTGTTTCACCGGTGTCATCCAAGGTCAACGTGTCACAGAAAATTGTTCAACGCGGCGCTAACGCGGCCTTAATGTGGACTGCCGCGCAATGAGAGGCGGCCAGCCTAGCGCCATGCCGCCCAGCCTTGCTGACGCGCTGCCATGACCCCGCCCATGGACTGCCCCATGCCGCCACCGGTCAACTTGCTCCAAGCCGAAGGTCTGGCCTGCCGACGCGGGCGCCGACTGCTGTTCAGCGGCTTGGATTTGCAATTGCAGGCCGGCAGCGTGACCTGGCTGCGCGGCCGCAATGGCAGTGGCAAGACCAGCTTGCTGCGCATCTTGGCCGGCCTGTCTGCGGCCACCGAAGGGCGGGTGATGAGGCCAGCCGCAGCTTCACAAAGCGAGTCAAAGCAGGCGAGCAGCCCGCTGATTTACATCGGCCACAGCAATGGCCTGAAAGACGACCTGACCTTATTGGAAGCGCTGGCCTTTCTGGCCGAGTTGGCCGGTCTGGATCGCCCCGAGTCCCGTGCCGGCCAAGCCCTGCAGCGCCTGGGCCTGGCCACCCGTGCCGCTGCACCCGTGCGCACCTTGTCGCAAGGCCAGCGGCGGCGCGGTGCGCTGGCGCGTCTGGCGCTGGATGATGACGTGCGCGTCTGGCTGCTGGACGAACCTTTTGATGCCTTGGATGCCGACAGCATGGCCTTGTTGCAGCAACTGATTAGCGAGCACGCCGCCCGTGGTGGTGCGGCCCTGCTGACCAGCCACCAGGCGATTGATCTGAAAGACGCCCATGAGCTTGATCTCGAAGCGTGGCGCGCCGCATGAGCGGGCGCTTGCTGCTGGCGCTGCTGCGCCGCGATTTGAAGCTGGTGCAGCGGCGCCGGGTCGAGGCCTTGCTGCCCTTGGGTTTCTTCATCGTGGCGGCCGGCCTATTCCCCTTTGGCGTTGGGCCAGAGCCGCAAACCTTGCGACAGATCGGGCCTGGCGTGGTGTGGGTGTGCGCGCTCTTGTCGGCGATGCTGTCGGTGACGCAGATGTTCAACAGCGATTTGCAAGACGGCTCTTTGGAGCAGATGTTGTTGTCACCACGCAGCTTGCTGGGCGTGGTGTGGGGCAAGGTGTTGGCGCATTGGCTGTCTTCTGGACTGAGCTTGGTGCTGGCCGCGCCCGTGCTGGGTTTGCTCTTCGGCATGGGGGGCGCCGAAATAGCCATGCTGAGCCTGAGCCTCTTGCTGGGCACGCCCATCCTCAGCCTGCTGGGTGCGCTGGGCTCGGCCTTGACGCTGGGGCTGCGCAGCGGCGCCGCGCTGGTGTTTTTGTTGGTGCTGCCGCTGACGATTCCGGCGCTGATCTTCGGCATCGGTGCCGTCGGCGCGGTGGAAGCCGGCATGCCGGAACAGGCACAAGCACATCTCTCGCTGCTGGGCGCCCTGCTTATCCTCACCTTGTTGGGCGCGCCGCCGGCCACCGCCGCGGCCTTGCGAATCGCACTGGACTGATGCCATGAATTCACCCACCGCCCCCTTGCGTGCGGCGCCACAAGCGCGCTGGCGCTGGAGCACTTTGGCCGCGCCCTCGCGCTTTTATCCGCTGGCGGGCCGCTGCATCCCCTGGTTCTGGGCTCTGGCCTTGTTGCTGGGTCTGGCCGGCCTGTGGGTGGGCTTTGCCATCGCACCCACTGATTTTCAGCAGGGCGAGGCCTACCGCATCATCTTTGTCCATGTGCCTGCGGCCTGGATGTCCATGCTGATCTACCTGGTGCTGGCGGCATCGGCCGCCTGGGGCTGGATGCTGAACGCCCGCATGGCCTCGATGTACGCCCGCGCCTTGGCGCCCACCGGCGCGTTATTCACCGTGCTGGCGCTGTGGACCGGCGCGCTGTGGGGCAAGCCCACCTGGGGGGCCTGGTGGGTGTGGGATGCGCGGCTCAGCTCGGAGTTCATCCTCTTGCTGCTCTACCTCGGCTATATCGCCCTGACCGAGGCGATTGATGATGAGCGCCGCGCCGCCAATGCCGGCGCGCTGCTGGCCCTGGTGGGGGCAGTGAATATCCCGATCATTTACTTCTCGGTGCGTTGGTGGAACACCTTGCACCAGGGCGCCACCATCAGCATGACGGCCGCGCCCAAGATGGCCCACACCATGCTGCTGGCCATGCTGCTGATGACGCTGTGCTTCTGGGCCTACAGCTTTGCCGTGGTGTGGATGCGCGCCCGCGCCATCGTGCTGGAACAAGAATGCGAGGCCGAGTGGGTGCGTGAACTCAAAGCGGCCAAGAAGAGCGGGGAATGACGATGACGGTCTGGAATTCGTTTGACGACTTTCTGCACATGGGCGGTTACGGCCTTTATGTCTGGGGCGCTTACGGCGCCTGCTTGCTGCTGATGGCGCTGGAAGCGCGTCTGAGCGCCCGCCGCCATGCCCGCGCCCTGCAGGCTGAGCCGCTGGAGGATCTGGCATGACGCTCAAGCCCCGTCACAAGCGCGCCGCCATCGTGGTGGGCGGCCTGGCCTTGCTGGGCCTGGCCGCAGCCCTGGTGCTGAATGCCTTCAACAGCAATCTGGTCTTCTTCTACACGCCCACCCAGGTGGCGGCCAAAGAGGCACCGCAGGCACGGACTTTTCGCGTCGGCGGCCTGGTGCAGGCCGGCAGCGTGGTGCGTGACGGCGTGACGGTGAACTTCATGGTCACGGACACGGTCAAGGCCATGCCGGTGCGCTACCAGGGCGTCTTGCCCGATCTGTTCAAGGAAGGTAAGGGCGTGGTGGCGCAGGGCCAGCTCAATGCCGAGGGTGTGTTTGTGGCCCGCGAGGTGCTGGCCAAACACGATGAAAACTATATGCCGCCCGAAGCGGCCGACGCCTTGCAGCGCGCCGCCAAAGCACAGAAGAACGCCGCCGGCACCCTGGCTGAAGGAGCCAGGCCATGATCCCCGAACTGGGCCATTTCTTGCTGCTGCTGGCCCTGGCCGTGGCCCTGGTTCAGGGCGTACTGCCCCTGGCCGGCGCGCAAACCGGCCGGGCGGACTGGATGGCGCTGGCGCGGCCCGCCACCGTGCTGCAAGCGCTCTTGGTGCTGGGCGCCTTTGCCTGCCTGACGGCCTCGTTTGTGCGCAACGATTTCTCGGTGCTGTATGTGGCGGCCAATTCCAATTCGGCCCTGCCCTTGCCCTACCGCATCGCGGCGGTGTGGGGTGGGCATGAGGGCTCGTTGCTGCTGTGGGTGCTGATGCTCAATGTCTGGAGCGTGGCCGTGGCGGCCTTCAGCCAGCGCCTGCCGGCCGACTTCATCGCCCGCATCCTGGCGGTGCTGGGCCTGGTGGCGGCGGGCTTTTTGCTCTTCATGCTGGCCACCTCCAATCCCTTCGATCGCCTGCTGCCCGCGGCGCTGGATGGGCGCGACCTCAACCCCTTGCTGCAAGACCCCGGCATGGTGATCCACCCGCCCATGCTTTATATGGGTTATGTGGGCTTTTCCGTGGCCTACGCTTTTGCCACGGCGGCCCTGCTGGGCGGTAATCTTGATGCGGCCTGGGCGCGCTGGACGCGGCCTTGGACCACCATGGCCTGGGTCTTCCTCACCTTCGGCATCGGTCTGGGCAGTTGGTGGGCCTATAACGAGCTGGGCTGGGGTGGCTGGTGGTTCTGGGACCCGGTCGAGAACGCGTCCTTCATGCCCTGGTTGATCGGCACGGCGTTGATCCATTCGCTGGCGGTGACCGAGAAGCGCGGCGGCTTCAAGGTGTGGACGGTGTTGCTGGCGCTGCTGGCTTTTTCGCTCTCGCTGCTGGGCACTTTCCTTGTTCGCTCGGGCGTGCTGTCTTCGGTGCATGCTTTTGCCACCGACCCGCGCCGTGGCCTGTTCATCCTCTCATTCCTGGTGTTGGTGATTGGCAGCTCGTTGCTGCTGTTTGCCTGGCGCGCGCCCAAGGTGGGCCTGGGCCAGCGCTTTGGCATGTTCTCGCGCGAGTCCCTGCTGCTGGTCAACAACATGATGTTGGCAGTGGCCTGCGCGGCCGTGCTGCTGGGCACGCTGTATCCGCTGTTTCTGGATGCCATGGGCCTGGGCAAGATCTCCGTGGGTGCGCCCTACTTCGATACGGTGTTTGGCCTCTTGATGGCGCCCTTGGTGTTGGTGCTGGGCATGGGCCCGCTGACGCGCTGGAAGAACGACGAGCCCGCCGCCTTGCTGCGCCGCTTGCACTGGCCTTTGGTGGGCGCGCTGGCGGCGGCGCTGGCCACTGGCGCTTTGGCCGGACACATCAGCCTGGCCACCACGGGCGGCCTCACCATGGCTTTCTGGATCGTGGCGACGCAGTGGGTGGACCTGCGCCAGCGCCTGCTGCCTAACGGCGCTCGCCTGGCCCAAGTGCCGGCGCGTGGGCGCCAGATTCCCCTGGCCATGTGGGGCATGTTGGTGGCGCATCTGGGCGTGGCGGCTTTTGCGTTTGGTGTGGCGATGGTGAAAACCTACGAGACCGAACGCGACGTCAAGATGGGCCCCGGCGGCACCACTGAATTAGCGGGTTATGTGGTTCGTCTACGCGATGTGCGCGATGTGGCGGGGCCTAATTACATCGCTGCGCGTGCCACGCTGGAAGTCAGCCGCGAGGGGCGATGGATCGCCACGCTCCATCCCGAAAAGCGCATCTACCGGGTGCAGCAAAACCCCATGACCGAAGCGGCGGTGGATAGCAATGCCCTGCGCGATATCTACATCTCGATGGGCGAGCGCCTGCCGAGCGGTGAGTGGGTGCTGCGGGTTCAGTACAAGCCCTTCATCGTCTGGATTTGGGCCGGCTGCCTGATCATGATGTTGGGCGGCGTGCTGGCCCTGAGCGACCGGCGCTATCGGCAGCGCAAGCCGCTGCCAGTGACTGAGGCGGTCGCCCAGCCCGGCGCCCAAGTCGATGCTAAATCGGAGCAGCCGGCATGAACCGCTATTTGCTGCCCCTGGCCTTGTTCCTCGTGCTGGCGGGTTTTTTGGCCGTGGGCCTGCGCCTGGATCCGCGTGAGGTGCCCTCGCCTCTGATCAACAAGCCCGCACCCGGCTTCAGCGCCCCCTCGTTGCACAAGCCCGAGCAGCGCATCAGCAAGCAAGACTTGCTGGGTCAGGTCTGGATGCTCAATGTCTGGGCCTCTTGGTGCGCCGCCTGCCGAGACGAGCACCCCGCCTTGCTGGCCTTTGCGCGCCAGGCCCAGGTGCCCATCTACGGCCTCAATTACAAGGATGAGCGAGTCGCCGGCCAAGCCTGGCTGCGTCAGCTGGGCAACCCCTACACCGATTCGCTGTACGACCCCGATGGCCGCATCGGCATTGACTACGGCGTCTACGGCGTGCCCGAAACCTTTGTGATCGACCGCAGCGGCACCATCCGCTACAAGCACATCGGCCCGCTCACGCCCGAGCTGCTGCGCGACACCATTGCCCCCTTGCTGAGGCAGCTCAATGTTTAAGACCATTGTGTTTTTACTGGCCCTGCTTTGCTTTGGCCCGGCTCAAGCCAAAGAGGCCCAGCCGGTGGCGCAGAACCCCGCCATCGAGGCCCGCATGATGGTGCTGGCGGCCGAGTTGCGTTGCCTGGTGTGCCAGAACCAGACCATTGCCGATTCGCACTCCGGCCTGGCCGAAGACTTGCGCCAGCAGATCCGCGAAATGCTGGAACGCGGCATGACGGATGAGCAGGTGCGCAGCTTCATGAGCGAGCGCTACGGCGACTTCGTGCTCTACAAGCCGCCGTTCAAGGCCAGCACGGCCCTGCTGTGGGCCGGCCCGCCGCTGCTGCTGCTGCTGGCCTTGCTGGGCTTGTACGCGGTGCTGCGGCAACGCCAACGCATGAGCCCCGACGCTTTTGAGCCGGACGATGACAACCCCAATCAATCCGACCCTGCGGATGGTGCCCATGACGAACACAGCCCCCCTGCGAATCGATGAGCTCAAGCGCCAGCTGGCGCAGCTGGATGAGCTGTTCAAGCAAGGCGTGCTGAGCGGCGATGCCGCGCGCGCCAAGCGCGATCAGCTGGAACATGAATTGCTCGAACTCGTCTTGCGCGCCAAGCCCGGCCCGGCCAACGCTGCGTTGCCTTCGGCGCGTTTGCTGCTGGGCATCACCGCCTTTGTGCTGGTCTTTGGGGCTGCCGGCTACGCCTGGCGTGGCAATTTCGAAGGCCTGCGTACCGGCCCTGGTGAAACCCCGTCTGCTGCCGCCGCGCAGGACGCAAGCGGCCATGTCGAGGACGCGCAAATCGAGGCCATGCTCAAGCGCCTGGCCGACAAGCTCCAGGCCAATCCCGATGATGCGCAAGGCTGGGCCATGTTGGCGCGCTCCTACACCGTGCGCGGGCGGCATGAGGAGGCCGTGCCGGCATACAAGAAAGTGGTGGAGCTGCTGCCCAAGGACGCACAAGCCCTGGCCGATTACGCCGACGGCCTGGCCACGGCCCGCCAAGGCCAGCTCAGCGGTGAGCCCGAGCAGCTGGTGCAACAGGCGCTGCGCCTGGATGGCCGCAACGTCAAGGCCTTGTCCCTGGCCGGCACGATCGCTTTTGATCGCAATGAGTTCAAAGCCGCCGCCGACTACTGGGAGCGAGCGCTACAAGCCAGTGACCCCGCCGGCAATACGGCGCGGCAATTGCAGGGGGCCTTGGCTGAGGCGCGTCAGCGTGCCGGCCTGCCGCCGCTGGCCGGGCCGGCGACAACAAGCGCGCCAGCGGCGCCGGCCGAGGTAGTGCCTGCAGCCCCTACACAGCCAAAGGCCGGTGCCGCGATGGCGGGGGTCAGCATCAGCGGCCGGGTCGATATCGCCCCGGCCTTGAAGGCGCAGCTGAGCCCGAACGACACCTTGTTTGTTTTTGCCCGCGCGCCCGGTGGCTCGCGCATGCCGCTGGCGATTCTGCGCAAGAAGGCCAGCGAGCTGCCCTTGTCTTTCACGCTGGACGACAGCTTGGCCATGAGCCCGGCGGCGCGCCTGTCTTCGGCACCGCAAGTGCTGATCGGCGCACGCATCAGCAAGAGCGGTGAGGCGCTGCCCAAGCCAGGCGATTTGCAGGGCCTGAGCGGGGTGGTGGCGCTGGGGGCGCACGATGTGCAGGTGCAGATCAATGAGCAGATCAAGCCCTGATTGCAATTCGCGCGATTCGCGCGAATCTCAGCCATAACGCCGATCTCAGGCTGATCGAACCTCAAAGCCGGGTCTTGCTGGCCAGACCCTTTGGCAAGGCCTGGCACCTCAGTCTTGCGTCTATTTGTCCGCGGCGCGCTCGTAGGCCAGCTTTTGCATCAGCGTGAAAAAGCGGTCGTAGAAGGTGCCGGCGGGAATGGTTTCCGAGGCGACCTTGACCAGCGAGTCGTCCGAGGACGACAGCGGCACCGAGATTGAACCCACCGCGCTGACGCCCAGGCTGGCCGAGTTCGGATTCTTCTTCAGCGCGTAGCGGTCCTGCTGGGCCGAGACATAGGCGGTGGTGATCTGGTCATTGCGGCCATCGGGCACGCACACCACATTGAAGGTGATTTCCACATGCACTTCGCCGTCGGGCTGGAAGCGTTTGCGCCCCGTGACGCTGCCGCCCGGCGCGCTGGTGATCACATAGCCCTGGCTCAGCAGGGTGCGGCGTGCGGCCTCGCAAATCTCGTCCACCGAACCATCGAACAAGCGCGAGAAGGTTTCATCCGACTGGAAGCGTTCGCTCTGGTAAACCGAGGCCTTGCGCGGCGCGGCGCCGCCGGTGATGCCGCAGCCCGCCAACAGGGCTGCTGCACTGGCGCACAAAGCGCACAGTGTGAGTCGGAAAATTCGATGCGTTGACATCTGGGGGCTTGGCATTGGCTCTGGCATGGCTCCGGTGAGGCCCCGCAGGGGCGAGCGCGCATTATCTCGCGAGCTTGTAAATGCTTGAGAATGGCCGGCTCTGTTGCCACCCAATCCGCCATGAAGCTCAAGCGCCCTCGTCCACTGATGCTCTCCTCCACCTTGGCCCTGCTGCTGGCCGTGAGCGGCCCGCAGGCGGCCCATGCGCAGGCACAGGCGCCAAGCCAGCAGCCGCTGGCCAGCCTGCCTTACACGCCCAGCCTGGACCTCACGGCGATGGATACCCAGGCCCAGCCCTGTGAGGATTTCTATCAATACGCCTGCGGTGGCTGGATCAAGCGCAACCCGGTGCCGGACGATCAGGCGCACTGGTCGGTCTACGCCAAGATGATGGACGACAACCAGCGCTATCTCTGGGGCATTCTGGACAAGCTGGCTGCGCCTGTGGCGGCCGATGAGCCGGCGCGCAGCGCCAACCAGCAAAAACTGGGTGACTACTTTGCCGCCTGCATGGACGAATCCGCCATCGACCGGCAAGGCCTGGCCCCGCTGAAGCCCTGGCTGGCCCGCATCGAGGCCCTGAGCAGCCGCCAGCAGTTGCCGGCCTTGTTGGCGCAGCTGCAGCAGGCCAATAACAACGCGCGCTTCTTCTTTCAAATCGGCGCGGGCCAGGACTTTGCGGATTCCTCGCAGGTGATTGCATTTGCCTTCGCGGGCGGCATCAGCCTGCCGGACCGCGACTACTACCTGAAGAACGACGCCAAATCGCGCGAACTGCGCGCCCAGTTCGCCAGCCACATCACCGCCATGTTCGAGCGCTTGGGTGACCGCCCCGCCCAGGCGCGTGAAGCCGCGCGCCTGGTGCTGGCTGCCGAGACGAAGCTGGCGCGCGCCATGCTCAGCCGGGTCGACAAGCGCGACCCCTACAAGACCGCCCACAAGATGGATGCGCGCGACCTGCAAGACCTGACCCCCGGCTTTGACTGGGCGGCTTATCGCCAGGCGCTGGGCGTGCAAGAGGCGCCCCAGGCCTATAACGTCACCGAGCCTAAGTTCTTCAAGGCCCTGGATGCGCAGTGGCGCGCCATGAGCTTGGCTGAACTCAAGACCCTGCTGCGCTGGCAATTGCTGAGCAGTCAGGCGCCTCATCTGTCCAGCGATCTGGTGCAGCAGGACTTTGCTTTCTTCGGCCACAAGCTCAATGGCGTGCCGCAGCTCAAGCCGCGCTGGAAGCGCTGTGTTGAATTGGTGGACATGCAGCTGGGCGAAGCCCTGGGCCAGGAATTCGTGAGCCGCAATTTCTCGCCTGAGCTCAAGGCCAAGACCCAGCAGATGACCGATCAGATCGAGGCCGCCATGGCCCAGCACATCCAGGCGCTGGACTGGATGAGCCAGGGCACCAAGACGCGCGCGCTGGCCAAGCTGCACAGCATCGTCAACAAGGTGGGCTACCCCGAGCGCTGGCGCGATTACAACGCGCTGGCGGTGCTGCGCCAGGACTTCAACGCCAATGTGGCGGCGGGTCATCGTTTCGAGGCGCAGCGTCAGTGGGCCAAGATCGGCAAGCCGCTGGATCGTGGGGAGTGGGGCATGACGCCCACCACGGTCAATGCCTATTACGACGCGCAGATGAACGATATGAACTTCCCGGCCGCCGTGCTGCAGCCGCCGCTGTTCGACCCCAAGATGGACGATGCGCCCAACTACGGCAATACCGGCGGCACCATCGGCCATGAGCTGATTCACGGCTTTGATGACGAAGGCCGGCAGTTCGATGGCCAGGGCAATCTCAAGGATTGGTGGACCGCCAAAGACGCCCGCAGCTTTGACAAGCGCGCCGCCTGTGTGGCCAAGCAGTACGCCGGCTACACCATCGTGGACGACATCAAGATCAATAGCAAACTCACGCTGGGCGAGGACCTGGCCGACCTGGGTGGCATGTTGCTGGCGATGAGCGCCTGGAAAGCGCACACCGCTACTCTGACGCTGCAGCCTCAGGATGGACTCACGCCGGAGCAGCGCTTCTTCGTCGGCTTCGCGCAATGGGCATGCAGCAATGACCGGCCCGAAGCCTTGCGGGTGCAAGCGCTGACCAACCCGCATTCGCCGGGCCGCTACCGCGTCAACGGTGTGGTGGTCAATATGTCTGAGTTTGAGCAGGCCTTTTCCTGCAAGCCTGGGCAAAAAATGGTCAAACCCGAGGGCCAACGCTGCAGAATATGGTGATGCCTCATCTGCCCAGCATGCACGCTTGTTTTGCTCTCCGCCTTGGGCGGCGGCGCTTGCTGGGCATGCTGCTGGGGGCCTTGGCGGGATCCGCCCGGGCGGCGCAGGGCAAAGCAGCTGCCGGGGAGATTGTGGTCGGCAGCTCCGCCGCCTTCAGCGGCCCGGCGGCCATGTTGGGTCAAGGCTTGCATGCGGGGGCTCAAGCCCTGTTCAAGCAGATCAATGGCCAAGGCGGGCTGGGTGGCGCCAAGCTGGTGATGCGGGCGCTGGATGATGCTTACGAGCCCGTTCGTACCGACAGGAACACCCGCTTGCTGGTGGACGACCCCAAGGTGCTGGCCCTGTTCGGCTATGTGGGCACGCCCACCAGCAAGGCCGCCTTGCCTTATGTGAGGCGCTGGCAGATCCCTTTTGTGGGGGCATTCACCGGCGCGGAGGTCTTGCGCGAGCCCAATCCCATGGTTTTCAATGTGCGCGCCGGCTACCGCGCCGAAGCTGAGGCCTTGGTGGCTGCGATGGTAAGCAGCGGTGTCAAGCATGTGGGCGTGCTTTACCAAGCCGATTTGTTCGGTCGCGCAGGCTTGGAGGCAATGCGCAGTGCGGCCGAAGTGCAAGGGCTGGTGATAGGCCCGGTGGCCTCGGTGCAGCGCAATAGTGTCGAGGTCCAGGCCGCACTGGCTGCGCTGCTGCTCAGGCCGCAGCCAGAAGCCATCTTCATGGTCAGCACTTATGCGACTTGCGCCGCCTTCATTCGGGCCGCGCGCCAGCAAGGGTATGCGGGGCGCTTTTACAGCTTGTCATTCGCGGGCCTGGAGCCGCTGCGCCAGGCGCTGAATCAGGATATGCGCAAGGTGACCATCGCCCAGGTGGTGCCCGACCCGGATGACGCGAGCGTTGCCGTGGTGGCCGCTTATCAAAAAGCCATGCGGGAGGCCGGGCATAAGCAATTCGACTCGATCAGCCTGGAAGGCTATATCGCTGCCCGTGTGTTGGTGGAAGGGCTGCGCAATGCCCAGAAGCCCTTGAGCCGCGAGTCTGTGGCGCAGGGCTTGGAGACGCTGGGGCGCGTGGATTTAGGCGGCTTTCAGGTGGCCTACCGAAGCAAGGACCATCAGGGCTCCCACTACATCGGCCTGAGTTCGGACAAGTAGCTGCCGCCGCTGGTGGCTGAGCTGTTCAATCTTTGCGCGAATCCTGTGGATCCGCGTCCTCTTCGGGCAGCGGGGTCAGGTCGAGAAAAGGCGTGTCGCGGTCGGCGGGCGGATAGGCGTCGGCCACAAAGCCAGGGCCTTTCATGACCATCACGATCAGGCAGCCCACGGCCAGAGTCAGCAACAAGGTCCAGTGCATGGCCACCAGGCCATAGGCGATGTATTCGCCCATCAAGAGGTGGTGGGCATCCGCCTGGGCCGGTTCGGCCAGCCAGCGGCGCAGGCCCACAAACAGCAGGGGCAGCAGCGTGCCCCAAAAGAACACGGCCGGCAGGCGGCGCCAGATCTGGCGCTCCAGGCCGGCCGCCGTCTTGGGGCCATAGCCGGGCAATCGCTTGAAGGGATTCATGGCGATGTGCTCGGCGTTTGGAGGCTTAAGTACTAGTGAGCATCAGCGCGCGCGGTATCAAGTCAGTGCGCGCCTCGCTTCAGCGGCGATCAGGCCTTCTTGGCCCAGGCGCTGCACCAGCCCTTGGCCGCCACTTGCTTGGCAGGGAACAGCGGGCAGGCGCCGCCGGCATCACCGGCCTTGCCTTGGTAAAGCGCGCAGTTGGCACAGCTTTGCGTGGCCGCGTGCTTGGGGTACTTTTTGGTGTCGGCCTTGGCGGTGTCGGACACATAGCCCAGGGCGATGGCTTGGGGGTCTTTGTCCTCAACCTTGGCTTGGGCGCGGGCGCTGGTGGCGAGGGCAGAGGCGCCAGCCGCGGCCAGGGTCATCAGGAAAACGCGACGTGCTTGTTGACTCATGGAGAACTCCAAAAATTTGAGCCGGCCCATGGGGAACAGACGTAGACGGGTCAAACAACGCTTCTGAGGGCCGGCGGGCTCATGGCGTGACGCTTCACTGTAGTACAGACTGGCGCGGTTGATGGCAAAGAATAGCCATGCCGCCGTCGACAATACGCCCATGCGACTGCGAACCAAAATCATTCTGCTTGCCGTGCTACCTCTGGTGGCCTCGCTGGCCTTGCTGGCCGTGGCGGTGCGCCAGCAAGAAGGTGACCTGGCGCGGCGTGAGCATGCCTTGGTGGAGCGCGCCTATATGGAAGCGCGCCGGGCCGAGTTGCGCAACTATGTGGCCCTGGCCGTCAGCACCGTGCAGCCCCTGTACGAGCGCGGCGGTGATGAGGCGGCCAACCGCCGCGAGGCGCTCAAGCTGCTGGCCTCGCTGGACTATGGCGAGGACGGCTATTTCTTCGTCTACGACTTGCAGGGTCAGGTCTTGATGCACTCACGCCAGCCCGAGCTGCTGGGCAAGAATCTGTGGGAGCTGCGCGATGCTCGCGGCCGACTCACCATCCAGGAGCTGATTCAGCAAGCGCGTGCCGGCGGCGGCTATGTGGACTATCTCTGGCGCAAACCCTCCAGCGGCCAGGCGGCGCCCAAGCTGGGCTATGTGGTGGCCCTTCAGCGCTGGCAGTGGATGTTGGGCACGGGGCTTTACCTGGACGGCATCGAGGCCACCATGAGCCAGCTGGAGCGTGAAGCCAGCGCCAATATCGCCACCACCTTGCTGTGGATTGCCGGCATCGCGGTGTTCGGCGTGGGCCTGATCAGCGCCACCGGCATGGTGCTCAATTTCAGCGAGCACCGTCTGGCCGAAACCAAGCTGCGACTGCTGGCCCGGCAGGTGGTGCAGTCGCAAGAGGATGAGCGTGCGCACCTGGCGCGTGAGCTGCACGACGGTGTCAGCCAAACCCTGGTGTCAACCAAGCTGATGGTGGAGGCCGCGCAGAAGAACGCGCAAGCGGCCGCCGAGCCGGCCGGTCTCTTGGACAAAGCCTTGCAACGCCTCAATGCCGCGCTGAACGAGGTGCGCCACATCTCGCACCGTCTGCGCCCAGCCCTGCTGGATACCCTGGGCCTGCCGGCCGCCCTGCAACGCCTGGCCGAAGAGTTTGATGAGGCTGGCCCGGCGCGGGTGGGCTTGCGCATCGAAGGCGAGCCGGTGGAACTGCCCGAGGTGATCAAGACCGTGCTCTTCCGCGTGGCGCAAGAAAGCCTGACGAATATGGCCAAGCATGCCCAGGCGGCCCAAGTTGAGCTGGCCCTGAGCTTTGAGCCCGACGGCGGCCTGCGCATGAGCATCACCGACGATGGCCAGGGCTTCGACAGCCAGGCCATGCACCAGCATCCGGCGCGCGGCATTGGCCTGCGCAATATGCGGGAGCGCTTGGACTCGGTGGGCGGCAGCCTGCTGATCAGCGCCGCGCCCGGCCACGGCACCCAAATCGAAGCGCAACTCTCGGCCATCACCCTGGCTGGCTTGCGCAAGGTGTGAGAGACACGCAGATGACAACAACAGACAGCAATACCCAGCCCGCCACCATCCGCATCCTCTTGGTGGACGATCACCCGATGGTGCGCGAGGGCCTGCGCTCCTTGCTCAATGGCGTGGCGCACCTCAGCGTGGTGGGCGAGGCGGGCGACGCCGGCGAGGCGCTGGCCCAACTGGCGGCTTGCTCGCCCACTGTGGTCTTGATGGACGTGGGCCTGAAGGCCGAGGCGCAAGACGAGAAAATCAGCAATGGCATCGCCCTGACCGAAGCCATGCTGGCCCAGCAGCCGGCCCTGCGGGTGCTGATGTTCAGCATGTACGACAACCCCGAGTACGTGCAGCGCGCCCTGGCCGCCGGCGCACGCGCCTATGTCTTGAAAGACGCGCCGGCCAGCGAGATCGTGGCGGCCATCGACGCGGTGGCGGCGGGCGGTACCTTCTTGAGCGAGGCCTTGTCCAAGCGCCTGTTCCGCAACCAGCAGCCACGGCCCATGCTGTCGCCACGCGAAAGCGAAATCCTCTCCGCCCTGGCGCGCGGCGAATCCAGCAAGCAAATCGCCCGCGCGCTGGATCTGAGTGTGCGCACCGTCGAAACGCACCGTCAGAGCATCAAACGCAAGCTGGGCCTGGAGGGGCAGGCGGAGTTGATCAAGTACGCGGTGGAACACGCGCGTACCGCCTAGTTAGGTGAAGCAGGGTTTGGCCTGATATTTGTGCCGCTGCAGAAGGGCCTTCGCAGGACAAGCAATCGGCGCTGCCGAGACATATTGCCGTGTATGCAGACCGTTAGCGCCAGCAAACATAAGGCTTGAAATATTTCGTCTATAAAGTTAGTTATCGCTCTCGTCGATATACGAAGGTGCTTGTGCGTCGAGCTTGGCTTTTGGCTGCGCCACGCAATGTCACACCCAACCTTGAAAGGACTGATCAAATGTTGAAAAGCACATGGATGAAGTGGGCCGCTGCTGCCGCCCTGGCCCTCGGTGCCTCTTTGCCGGCCTTGGCCACCGAAACGCCCACCACTCTGGCCGGCGTCAAGGTCGTGAGCGCCGATGAGGTGAAGAAGATGCTCGATGCCGGTGTGCCGGTGATTGACACCCGCGTGGCCGCCGAATACGCCGAGAAGACCATCAAGGGTGCCAAGAGCGTGCCCTACCGTGAGAAGAGCAGCAAGGATGTCAAGTTCGACGCCAGCCTGGACCAGTTCGACCTCAGCAAGCTGCCCAGCGACAAGGCCGCGCCGCTGGTCTTCTTCTGCAATGCTGGCGAGTGCTGGAAGAGTTACAAGGCCTCTGTGGTTGCGCAAAAGGCCGGCTACACCAAGATCAATTGGTTCCGCGGTGGCTTCCCGGAGTGGTCGGCCAAGGGTCTGCCGACACAGTGAGTTGAACGGCATCCTTTGAATCGAGCGGTACCCGGAGTTTGGCGATGAATTTGAACCTTTCCTTCAAGGGCCGACTGATCGCCCTGGTCAGTCTGGCGCTGATTGGAATTAGTGCCTTGGCCGCCCTGGCGGTTGGATCCAACCATGTCAACCAAGAGGCGCTGGCCGAGCTCTACGAGCGCGATATGGACTCTCTGGTGCGCCTGCAGCGCATCGAGAACGGTCTGCTCGAGGTGCGCTTTCGCGCCGCCGGCGTGTTGCTCGATCAATTGCCTATTCCGGGTTCGCTGAACCATTTGCGTGAGGCCCGCAAGACCATCGCAGAGCAATATGCGGGTGCGTTGCCTGCGGCGCGTGTGTTGTTCACCGAGGGCGAGGCGCAAGAAGCTTTCAAGCAAGTTCAGGACAACTGGGGCCTGGTGGACAGCACGCTGGACAAGCTGGAGAAGGCCTACGTCGCCAAAGACAAGAACGTCATGACTACGGTGCTCGAGGAGGATTGGGCTGTGCTGCACAAGGGCGCCGTCAAGCCCATGCAGGCCTTGATTCCGATCACGCAGAAGATTTCGGCTGCCACGTATGAAGCGGCGACGGCGCGTTCCCGTGTTCTGTTGAGTGTGGGCGTTACGGGTGCCGTTTTGTGCCTGCTGGGCCTGAGCGTGGTGGCCTGGTTGACGGTGAGCTCTTTGCTGCGGCCACTGCGTGAGGTGGAGCATTCGATGCGCCAGATCGCCGATGGCGACTTGAGCGCACCACTGCCGGCCGCGCGTCATGACGAGCTGGGCAGCATGATCGCGGCGCTGGCTGCGATGCAGGAGCGCTTGTCGGTGCTGGTGGGTGAAGTGCGCCAGTCGGCCGAGAGCATTCAGGTGGCGTCTACCGAGGTGGCCACGGGCAATCAAGATCTTTCACAGCGTACCGAGTTGGCCGCCAGCAATTTGCAGGAAACCGCCAGCTCGATGGAAGAGCTGACCGGTACCGTGCGGCATAGCGCCGACTCGGCCCGGCAGGCCAATCAATTGGCCGGCTCGGCCGCCGAGGTGGCCTCGCGCGGCGGCAGCGTGGTGGCGCAGGTGGTGGCCACCATGCAGGAGATCAACGCCAGCAGCAAACAGATCGCCGACATCATCGGCGTCATCGATGGCATTGCTTTTCAGACCAATATCCTGGCTCTTAACGCCGCCGTGGAAGCGGCCCGCGCAGGCGAGCAAGGGCGTGGTTTTGCAGTGGTGGCCAGCGAGGTGCGCAGCTTGGCCCAACGCTCTGCTGGGGCCGCGCGCGAGATCAAGGCCTTGATCGGCGCGTCGGTGGACAAAGTGGAATCGGGCGCACGCCTGGTGGCCGACGCCGGCTCGACCATGACCGAAATCGTCAGCTCGGTGCGCCGGGTCACCGATGTGATCGGCGAGATCACCGCCAGCGCGTCGCAGCAATCCGATGGCCTGAACCTCGTCAATGCCTCGGTGGCTCAGCTCGACAAAATGACGCAGCAGAACGCCGCCTTGGTGGAGCAATCTGCCGCTGCGGCCGAGAGCCTGCGCGAGCAAGCGCAGCGCCTGGCGCAGGTGGTGCAAGCCTTCAAGCTGGAACGCTGAACGGCGACCCCAGCGCCGGCCTGGCTCACCAGTCAGGCCGCCCGAATGTCCGCAATTTCGGGTTAATACCTAAGTACTCCCGCGCAATGTCAGCGCGCAGCCTGACGGATGCGCGCCGGGCATGAGAGTTCGACACTGAAGCACTAAGCCATCGTGAGCGCCATTGCGTCGCGGCTCACCGCTGGCACCTTCAGGAGACAAACACCATGCCCGAAATTCTTCGTCGCCACCTGCCGTGGGCAGCGCTGGCCATTCTGGGGGCTTTTGCCCTCGCCACCGTGGCCCTGGGCCGAGGCGAGGCGGTCAGCGCCTTGTGGGTGGTGATTGCCGCCGTGTGCGTCTACCTGATCGCCTACCGCTACTACAGCCTGTTCCTGGCCAACACGGTTCTGGAACTGGATGCCAAGCGCATGACGCCGGCCTGGCGCCATAACGACGGCCTGGACTATGTGCCGACCCACAAGGGCGTGCTCTTCGGTCACCACTTTGCAGCCATCGCGGGCGCTGGCCCCTTGGTCGGCCCGGTGCTGGCAGCGCAGATGGGCTATCTGCCCGGCCTGCTTTGGATTCTGGCCGGCGTGGTGTTTGCCGGCGCGGTGCAGGACTTCATCGTGCTGTTCATCAGCACGCGGCGCGACGGTCGCTCGCTGGGTGACCTGATCAAGCAAGAGATGGGCACTGTGCCTGGCGTGATCGCGCTGTTCGGCTGCTTCATGATCATGATCATCATCCTGGCGGTGCTGGCGCTGATCGTGGTCAAGGCCTTGGCGCATTCGCCCTGGGGCACTTTCACGGTGGCTGCGACGATTCCGGTGGCCCTGTTCATGGGCATTTACAGCCGCTTCATCCGCCCGGGTCGGGTGGGTGAGGTGTCCATCATCGGCTTCGCGCTCTTGATGCTGGCCATCTTCGGCGGCCAGTGGGTCAGCGAAAGCGCCACCCTGGGCCCCATGTTCACCTTCGACGGCAAGGCGCTGACCTGGATGCTGATCGGCTACGGCTTTGTGGCTGCCTCCATTCCGGTGTGGTTGCTGCTGGCACCGCGTGACTATCTGTCCACCTTCCTCAAGATCGGCACCATCATCGCCCTGGCCATCGGCATCGTCATAGTCGGCCCCGAGTTGAAGATGCCTGCCCTGACCCAGTTCGCAGCTGGCGGCGGCCCGGTGTGGTCGGGCAATATGTTCCCCTTCTTGTTCATCACCATCGCCTGCGGCGCGGTGTCGGGCTTCCACGCACTGATCTCTTCGGGCACCACGCCCAAGATGCTGGAGAACGAAACCCATGCCCGCTTCATCGGCTACGGCGGCATGCTGGCCGAATCCTTTGTGGCGGTGATGGCGCTGGTGGCGGCCTCCTGCATCGAGCCGGGCATCTACTTCGCCATGAACAGCCCCGCCGCCCTGGTGGGCAGCGATGTCAATGCGGTGGCGCAGACCCTGTCGACCTGGGGCTTTGTCATCACGCCCGAGATGCTGACGCAAACCGCCAAAGACGTGGGCGAAAGCACCATCCTGGCCCGCACCGGCGGCGCGCCGACCCTGGCCGTGGGCATGGCCCACATCCTGCACCAGGTGGTGGGTGGCAAGGCCATGATGGCCTTCTGGTACCACTTCGCGATTCTGTTTGAAGCGCTGTTCATCCTGACCGCCGTCGATGCCGGCACCCGCGCTGGCCGCTTCATGCTGCAAGACCTGCTGGGTACTTTTGTGCCGGCCTTGAAGAAGACAGACTCCCTGCCCGCCAACCTGATCGCCACCGCCCTGTGCGTGGCCGCTTGGGGCTACTTCCTGTACCAAGGCGTGGTGGATCCGCTGGGCGGCATCAACACCTTGTGGCCGCTGTTTGGCATCGCCAACCAGATGCTGGCTGCCGTGGCGCTGATGCTGGGCACCGTGGTGCTGTTCAAGATGAAGAAGGGCCGCTACGCCTGGACCACCGTGGTGCCGGCCGCTTGGTTGCTGGCGTGCACGCTGACCGCGGGCTACTTGAAGATCTTCTCCACCGACCCCAAGGTGGGCTTCCTGGCCCATGCCGACAAGTACGCCGGCGCGCTGGCCGAAGGCAAGCTGCTGGCTCCCGCCAAGTCGCTGGACTCGATGGGTCGCATCGTCTTCAACGACCGCCTGGACGCGGCCCTGTGCCTGCTGTTCATCTTCGTGGTTCTGAGCGTGCTGGTGTACGCCGTCAAGGCCGTGCTGAAGGCGCGTGCGGCCGACAAGCCCACCGCGCAGGAAGTACCCTTCCAGCCCCTGCCGGCCGGGGCTGCCAGCCTTGGCTAAGAAGCTGGTTCAGCTGGGGGCCGAGCTGGGCGCCGAAATCGGCCAGGCCGGCCGCGGCCTGGCGCAAAGCCTGCGCTTGATGGTGGGCCTGCCGGACTACGGCGGCTACCTCAAGCATATGCAGGCCACTCACCCGGACGGCCCGGTGATGAGCTTCGAGGAGTTCTTCCGCGAACGCCAGCAAGCCCGCTACGGCGGCGGGCGCGGCAAGATGTGCTGTTGAGGCGATCGCTCGCCTCAGCACTAATCGCTAACGAGTTAGCTCAGCGCAGCCACTGAATGATTTGCGCGGCCTGCAGGGCGCCTGAGATGCGCTGCACCTCTTGCCCGCTGCGCAGCTGGATCAGGGTTGGAATGCTGCGGATGGCGTAGCGCTGCGAAAGCCGCTGCGCCTCGTCGCTATTGACCTTGACGAACAAGGCCTGACCCTTGAGCTGGCGCGCGGCCTGCTCAAACTGTGGCGCCATGCTGCGGCAAGGGCCGCACCAAGGGGCCCAGAAGTCCACCAACACCGGCAACTCGCTGCCCGCCACCACGCGGTCGAAGTTGGCCTCGTTCAAGGCCAGCACAGCGCCGCTGAGCAGGGCTTGGCCGCATTGGCCGCAAACCGGGTCTTGCGTCGCGCGCTCGTCCGGAACGCGGTTCTTGGTCAGGCAATGTGGGCAGGTGATCAGCATGGCAGGGTCCTGGTTTCATGCGCGGGGCGTGTGGCTGGTCACTTGGGGCTGGGGAGGGGCGATTTCAAGCGCCGACCCTGTGACCCAGACGATGCGGGCCTGCACAGCTCCCCCCAGCCCGGGCGCTGGTTGCGCCCGGTCCTTAGTCGGGCGTCGCAAGCTTTGCTTGCTCCGTCCCGCCTCAGCCTAAAGCTCTGCGCAGCTGCTCTTGCCAGTTGACGTGTTGCCAGTCGGCGCCCATCAAGAGGCTGCGGTAGCTGTCACCGCGGTAGCGGCGGTCCACTTCCAGCAGCACATGGATGCCTTCGGGGCGCGGGATGCAGGTGATCTCCACCTCCTTGATGCCGTAGCCGCCGCGTGTGGGCTTGAACTCAAACTCCTGGTAGCAGCCCAGGCTGCTCTGAATCTGGTTGAAGCGGGCCACGCCGGCTTCCACATCGCTGCTGACATGGGCCAGGCCCAGCTGCGCCATCGCACCGATCAGGGCCTGCATCTGTGGCAGCGGGTGGATGTCCAGGCCATCGCGGTCTTCGGCATCGCGGGCCGAGGCAATGGCCAAGTCGGTATGCACCCACACGGCGGCGCGTACGCGCGGCAGATAACTCTGGAAGCCGGGGCTGGCCAGGGCTTGCGCATTGTTGACCGGTGTTTCCAGCGGCAGCGGCATGGCAAATGGCAGGGCCAGGTCTTGCCCACCCGCCAATTGAAGTGGGCCGTGCACGCGGTAACGCTGCAGCGCGTGAGAGGCGCGGTATTCCTCGCCGTTGATCTTTTTCTCCACCTCGGTCATCAGCACCAGGTCGACAAACTCGATCGCCTGCGGCACTTGGCCGCCCTTGATCAAGACCTTGCCGGTGAGCGTTTCGCCGGGGCGCAGGCTGGGCTTGTCCAGCACCGTATTGACGGCCGCACCACCCACACCCACAGCCGCAAGCAACTTCTTGAACACAGTATTTCTCTTTAGCAAATGCGTCAGGATCGACGCCTGCGCAGCTTATGGGCGCAAGGCTCGATTTGCTCCCAGGCGAAAGCTGAGAGAAACATCTGTAAAAACTGAAATAGACAAACTGAAGGTCAGGAAAAACGTGATGTATTTCCGACCTAACTTGGGCCTGATCCAGGCCGGATGTCGGTGCTGCTGGCGCCAGGAATCACCTCGTCGCCGCTCTCAGGCTTCACCTCAGCATGGCCGCGCGGCAATAAATGGTGCGCCCAAAAGCCGCAAGCCCAAGTGCTTGTGGCGCTTGGGCTTGCGGGTTGGCAGATGGGGCTTGGCCGGTGAGATGGTGACCACTCCCTTCCGCGCGGTGGTGGCCGCTGCGGCTGCTGTTTCTTGCAGCGGGTCTTTGTTTGCTGCGATGAATTCAGTGTAGGAGTCGAGGCCGGGCAGAAAATTGCGAAGATGGCAGTGCTTTAACTAAATTTGGCAGAAAATTGCGCAATTGGCGATGACAGAGGTGTTGGCAATGGAATTGGATCGTATCGACCGGCAGATTCTCGATGTTCTGCAACAAGAAGGCCGCATCAACAACCAGGATCTGGCCGACCGTGTCGGCCTCTCGCCCTCACCCTGCCTGCGGCGTGTGCGCGCGCTGGAGGAGAGCGGCCTGATTCAAGGCTACCGCGCCCTGCTGGACGCCAAGAAGTTGGGTCTGAGCTTGATGGCGCTGGTGCACATTTCGATGGATGTGCACACGCCCGAGCGTTTCGCCAACTTCGAGGCCTCGGTGCAGGTGCTGCCCGAGGTGCTGGAGTGCTTGTTGATCACCGGCCAGGCGGCCGACTATCAGCTCAAGGTCGTGGTGCGCGATATGGATCATTTCCAAAGCCTGTTGCTCGGTAAGCTGACGCGCATTCAGGGCGTGACCGGCGTGCATTCCAGCTTTGTGCTGCAACATGTCTTGAGCCGCACGGCCCTGCCGGTGGGTAGCGTGTAGGTCGTCAGTCGGAGGCTGATCGCTTGCCTCGGGATTGCTAGGCCTATCTTGGGGTCTGCATGGAGGTCTCTGATGTGCCCTGAGCTGCCTCTCGTTGCCGCCGGGATCGCTAAGGGTCATCTGGAAGCCTGCATCGAGATGCCGGCTGCGCCATCGGTCTGCGAGTTCCACAAACTGGTTTTTTTGGAACCTCAGGAGTCAGCCGAAGCGGGCGATGCTCGGAAGTTGCGACTTTCGACAGTGCGGCGGTCGAAGCTTCGCTTGCGGTGCCGGGGCACCTGGCTTGATTGGGGGCAGGAGCCTGACCCGCAGGCCGCCCCCTGGAGCCGCCCGGCGCCACAGGGCAAGTTCCACCCTAGCCAACGATCCCAGCCAATACGCAGCCTGTCGCCTGTTGCTGGCGCCTGGCGAGCTTGACGGTCAGGATCAGAGACTTGGCATCCACACATCCCTTATGGCTGGGTGCTCATCTCTCACATCAAGACCCCTGAGGCTGATCATGCTGACCTTCATCACCGCAGCGCTAGTCGCCGCCGCAACATTCTCCGCTTCAGCTGCTGCCCCACCTCTGGATGCCATGCCACAAACCCGCCTGGACCCCGAGTTGCGCTGTCTACTGGGCGTCTATGCCTTGCCCGCCGGTCGGTCCGTGACGATCACGGGCGTTGGCGGGCAGCCTCGCGGCTTGCAGTACACGCTCTCGAATGGCCAATTCGGGAACCTGTCGGAGGGCGCAGACGGTTCCTACATTGGCGGGACCTTGGCGCTCAGATTCGAGTCTTGCAGCGCCGGCACGTTGCGGATGACGCAGGGCCCGGTGGCCGAGCAGGGTGTGCGCCTGCGCCTTATCGAGAAGGAAAGCAGCTTCACGAGCGACGGCCTCAAGCTGCATGGCAAGCTGGTGTTGCCGCCTGGCGGCCGCGCCCAGTCCTTGGCGGTATGGATCGAAGGTTCCAACAATGACCCGTCCACCGACGACACCATTTGGCAATATGAGTTGGCCCGCCGGGGCGTTGCAGTCTTTGTTTACGACAAGCGCGGCACAGGAGCTTCTGCAGGGGCTCCCAGTTCAGATTTCCACGTGCGTGCGCGCGACACTGCGGCGGCTGTGCAGGCGGCCCGGCAACTTGCACCCTCCATCCGTCGGGTGGGCGTGTTGGGCGCGAGCCAGGGCGGATGGGTGGCGCCACTGACGGCGACTCATAGCCGCTTGGACTTCGTGATTGCGGCCTTTGCCTTGGCCGAGAGTCCGATCGCCCAGGACCAGGCCCTGGTGGAGCAGTATCTTCGTGAGGCGGGGTTCGATGGGGGCGTGCTGGCCGACGCCAGGGAATTGACCGCGATCACCGAACGAATCGTGCGCTCGAACATGCGCGAGGGTTTCACGGAGTTGGAGGCCTTCAAGGTCAAACACGCCGGCGCTCCGTGGCTCGGCGCTCTCCAGCCGCGCTCGTACACAGGCATCTTTCTGAAGTTCGGCACCGAGGAAATCAAGACCCACGGCCCAGCGCTTGCACAAGGCCTGAGCTTCGACTTTGAACCGCGCCCGGTGATTGAAGCCATCAAGCCGCGCCAGCTTTGGTTGCTGGGCGGCAAGGACCGCCAAGCACCGAACGCGGGCACGCAGGCCATTCTTCGGCAGATACAGCAACGGCGAAAGGATATTGCGGTGGAGGTGTTTCCGAACGCAGACCATGGGTTGATCGAGCCCATCCAGGCTGACAACGGCCCGGCGATGGCCTATTCGGCAAAGTTGTTTGACCTGACTGCGAACTGGATCAAGAAATAGAGACTTCCGCAGTCCGGGAGGTCCACCCAACATACGCAGTAAGCCAGAGCGTGGGCAGCAAGGGGGGGCGACAAGGGAGAAAACTGTCCAACGAGGCCGTTTGAGTCGGAGTTTCAGCCACATGGCTCGGCTACGAACGCATAGATGCCAGTTGAGTGCCGGCAAATTCAGCCTTGGAGGCCAGGCCTTGATCTGAAGGCTTCAGCGAGTCATGAGGCAGTAATTTGGCGGCCAATAGCATTGACGATGTCAACCTTGGCGACAGAAGCCACTAATCTCCAAGCGTGAATTTCCGCTCCGGGCACCTTGCCGCCGCCCGCCACTGCCATCGTGCCCATACCGGGCGCTGAACGGCCCTTGAAGCCGGACTGACAAAGTCAAATGAGAATGCCAGCGCAGTGCGCGCCTGCTTCAGCCTGGTGCTGGCTGCAGCCACCAGGGCCTCAGCGTTCGCAGAGTTTGGGCTGCGCCGGCGGATGCAGCTGGGCATACATCGTTTCAAAGCGAGCTTGCTGGCCCTGCGCCCACTCGATTTGGGCCGGCTGTTTCAGGAAGGCGGTCAATTGCGGTATCACGCTCAGGTGCTTGGAGCGCTTGGACATCTGCATGAACAGCGGGCCATCCACCACCTTGCCCGGCAATATGCGCAGTTGTGTTTCGCAGCCTGTAGCGCGAATCTGCTGCTGGCCCGCATGTCGCGCGGTGACCACGGCATCGAGCCGACCCAACAACAGCTTTTGCAGATTGTGTGCTTCGCTGAGTGCAGTATCGAACTGAGTATTTTGAGCCAGATAGCTGTCGAACTCTTCCCCGAAACTGACCCCGCGCCCCATGCCGATGCGCAGCCCGTTCAGGTCAGCCCAGGATTTGTAGACCAGCGCGCTGTCACGGCGCACGATGAGCACCGCTTCGTTGTGGCCGACCGGAGGCTCCACCATCACCGCGTGCTCAAGTCGCTTGTCGTTCACAAATCCGCACAGATTGACGTCGACTTCACCGGATTCGACCATTCGCAGGCAGCGCGCCCATGGCGTGGGCCCTTCCACCTGCAGCCTCAGCCCCACCGCAGCGAAGGCCCGCCGCGCTGCGGCCACACAAACGCCGGTGAGTTGGCCGTCCTGATCCCAACTCATTGGTGGCGCGGCCGGATGGCCGCAGGCGCGCAGCGTCGGCCCCGTAGCGCCGTTGTGCTGCGCCCAAGCGCTGGCGGCGCTCAGGCACAGTAACAGCAGAAATGAACGGCACGGCAGCATCGAAACATGATACTCAGCGATGCTGCGATTCTGTACTCATGGACATGCAGGCTTACCAGCACAGAGGCGTCTCGCTTGATGCGGCGGCGCCGCGCCCGCTGATCTCAGCTGCTCGATGCGACAGGCAACAGGCCCCTCATTTGTGCTTTTTGCAGTCCGAAGCAGGCGGGTTTGGAGTACTCTTGTAGTGGCATCCGCCTGCCTGCGGGGACTTGCAGTTAGGGCGGCGCGCGGCGGATAAATCTTTCAGTGTTCTCGATTGATTGAATGCAAAGACGGCCTGGGTCAGTGGAATTTGATTTCAAGGCGTAGGCCACCAAGCGGTAATCGTGCAATTGCGATGCGCGGTGGAGAAGCAAAGGAATTGCTAAATGCTCCCATTGAGTGCGGCCTACGCTATTCAACCCGATCAAATTTTGCTCGATGCGCCCATTGGCATCGCGATCTTTGACTTTAGCGGCCGGTTCGAAGTCGTTAATCCCAGCTATTGCGCGATTTACGGCTACTCTGAAGAGGAGTTGCTTGGGAATAGCGTCACGATGATTTTCCCCGCTGATCAACAGCAAAAGGTTTTAAGCCTGCACCAAAAATTTTTGTCGGAAGGTGGTGTTTTGGGCGGCGAATGGAAAGTCATACGCAAGGACGGGACTTTTCGGCAGGTACTGACGAATTCTGCCTGCGTAGTGGGGCGTGACGGTCAAAAACGGCGCTTGGTCTATGTCACCGACATCAGCGATCGGAAAATGGCTGAAGATGCGCTGATGCGGCAGAAGGAGGTTTACCGGGCCGTGGCCGATAACGGTCAAGCCCTGATCTGGATGGCCGGCGTGGACAAGGCATGTTTCTATTTCAACCAGCCTTGGCTGAGCTTTACCGGGCGAACCGAGGCGCAAGAACTTGGTAATGGCTGGACTGAGGGTGTATACCCCGATGATATTCAAAGCTGCCTAAATACTTATCTGGCGGCATTCGAACGCCGTGAAGCGTTTACCATGGAATATCGCCTGCGCCGCCACGACGGCGCCTATCGCTGGATTATTGATGAGGGCAAACCGCGTTATGACAGCAGTGGTGCTTTTGTCGGATATGTCGGCCATTGCCTTGATATTCACGAACGTAAAGAGGCCGAACAGAAGGTAGTCAGAGAGCGTCGCCAACTCTATGCCATCCTTGAAGAGCTGCCGGTCTACGTTTATTTGCAGGCGGCAGATTACTCCATCCGCTTCGCCAATCGTTTCTTCCGCGATCGCTTTGGCAATCCGCACGGTAAACCTTGCTATCAGCTGATGTGGCAGCGCGACCGACCTTGCGACACTTGCCCGACCTTCAATGTTTTCAAGACCCAAAAGCCGGAGCATTGGGAAGCAAAAAGCCAGCGCGATGGCCGGGTTTATCAAATCTACGATTATCCTTTTACTGACGACGATGGTGAGAGCTTGGTCTTGGAGCTTGGTATCGACGTGACCGAACGCAAACATGCCGATGAAGTCATCAACCATTTGGCGCATCATGACCCGCTCACGCAATTGCCTAATCGGCGGCTTTTCAACGACCGTCTGACGCAGGCTATTGCCGCCAGCCACCGGAGCAATCATTACGGTGCGCTGATGTTTCTTGATTTAGATAATCTGAAGCAGTTAAATGATTCCGACGGTCATGAGGTCGGTGATTTGTTGCTGATTGAGGTCGCGAACCGAATAAAAAACTGTGTCCGCGCGGTGGATACAGTCGCACGCTTTGGCGGCGATGAATTTGCGGTGCTGATCAATGAGCTTGTCGCCGACAAGGCTGAATCCACCGTGCAAGCCAGAAATGTGGCAGAGAAAATCCGCTTGGCCTTGGCAGAGCCTTATCAATTGAAGGTTCAACACAAGGACGAGCTTGCATCTACCGTCACCCATTGGTGCACGGTCAGCATTGGCATTGCCATGTTTTTTAAGAATGAATCTCGTCCGGAAGATATTGTTAATTTCGCAGATATCGCGATGTACAAGGCCAAGCGGGCGGGCAGAAATAATATTCAAATCTATGAGCCGAACCGGCCACTTGAAGCCTGAGCGGCTGTCTTGTGACTCAGGTCGCGGTAATGCATGCCGTCTCCGCATAGACCCCCTGGTTCGCTTTGCTTCACCAGGAGGCCTCGCAGGCCTAGCTGCTTGCTCGGACCCGAGCTAACTGCAGATCGCATCGTCATGAGCGTTGTCCAGGACGAGCGACACACGGTTCACATGTCTGAGCTGTTGCAGGCGGCTTTGCTGGTTTTATGGGCCGTGTTGCTGCAGTCCATCGCACTCTTGCCGCTGGATTTCGCATCATTCGACTTGTTGTGATCATGGCTTTCGGCGGCCTTGATGTGGTGCTTGGCGGCCGCGGCATGATCGCTGGCTGCCTTTTTGTGAAGTGCACTGGCGTCGTTGGGGCGTTGCATGGTGAGTTTCCTTGGTTGAGGAGATGGACTTGCTAAGACACAAGCTGCACTGACTCGGCTTTCGCCAGATCAAGGTGCCACATCACCATATGCCTGCCCAATTTGCTAAACCGTGCGATGGCCCACATAGCGACACCGCTGGGGCCGGGAGCTGCGGAGCCATTGGATGAATCTTGCTGCCGATATGCTCTTGCCAATGTGGCGAGCACAGCCGCCAAGTTCCAAAGGGATGGATGCTCAGGCAATGCAAGCTTGGACGCTCGATCCGCCATGCACATAACTGAATAGCCAGACGTCAAGTGCTCTGGGCATGGCCTCCTGCTCAGTTGCTTGCCAGGGTTGGGCTGCTGTGCGCTGGGCTGGCCAAGGGATGACTGAGGGCGCCGCCGTTCCCGCGTAGGATGCAAGCGTTCTGGGAGAACGTGATGAAGATGAAAATCGCCGCCGCGACAGTGTTCTCGTCTTTGCTGTGGACGGCCTGCAGCATGGCCAAACCCGAGGCCCCGCAGCGCGTGGCGCTGGGCAGCGCCTTCACGCTGCCGGTCGGTGGGTCCGCTCAGATGGAGGGCGGCAGCTTGCGGGTCGGCGTCGATGCGGTGCTCAATGATTCCCGCTGCCCCAAGGGCGAACAATGTGTCTGGGCGGGCGATGCCACGGTACGGGTGTGGTTGCAGCAAGCCTCCGGCCCTCGCCAGTCGCTGAACTTGCGCCTGATGGCGAATGGCGGGTCGGCGTCTCAGGCCCTGGGTCACCAGATTCGACTTTTGCGGCTGGAGCCTGAGGCAGTCAGCGGCAAGGTGATCGCGCCAGCCGACTATCTGGCGACGCTGGAAGTCAAGGCTGGGGAGCCACTTGGGGCGAGCGGCGCGCCAGATCGCTAGGGGTCCGTGCTGCCACCAATTGGGCGATGCGGTAATCGGGATATCCCGTGCTGGTTTGCCCGTCCCTTGTATAGGGGGACCAAACTTGGGGCCTGAAATGCAGAATTAATGCACAAAACCTGCCAAGGTTTGTCATCTTCAACTGCTCAAACAAGGTCCTGTATGCACGCCATTCGCAAATTGGTGCCAGCTGTCGCGTTGTTCGCGATGGCCGCGTCGTCCTTCGCTTCGCCCTCGGTCTACACCTCGCAGGCTGACTTCCTGTCGCATGTCTACGCTGGCAGCTACACCGAGAATTTCGACGGATTGAGCAACGGACCAGCGGGCCCGCAGACCTTTGGTACAGGCCCATTTGCCTTCAAGGCATCTGCGCCCCAAGAGATCTACCTGGATGGCAACTATCTCAGCACCAGCCAGATCAATGACGCGCTGACGGTGAGCTTCGGTCCAGGCGTCAATGCCTTTGGCGCTCACTTTTTTGCAGTGGATTTGAACAGCGATCCGTATTCGGTACTGCTCACCCTGACTCTCGACGATGGCAGCTCCTTGAGCTTTCAGCCGACCTCCTGGGCCGATGCCTATCGCGGCTTCACTTCGGACGTTGAGATCAAGTCGGTCACCATCAGTGGCCCGGGCAGCTCGCTCTACGCAGCACTGGACAACCTGACTGTAGGCAATGCCGTGCCCGAGCCGGCCAGCCTGGCGCTGGTGGGTTTGGCTGGCCTCGCCATGTTCGCGACGCGCCGCCGCGCACGCTGATCGCCCTGCCGGGCCGGTGAGCCCGGCCTTTTTCCCAAGACTGCAACAGTGGCGCCTGCGCCCCGATGGGAGTTTTCATGGTTCACACGCATTTGAAGTTGTCTGCCTTGGCGCTGGCCATGGGCATGGCGATGGCAGCGCAAGCTGGCACGGGCGCGGCCCTGGCCGGCCAAAGCGATGCCATCTCACGGCTGAGCACCAGCACCGGCCATGCGCCGCAGGTGAGTTTCCACAGCGCCACCGGCGCGGCGCGCTTTGTGCGCATTGATCATGGCGGCAATGCGCTGAGTTTGGCGCGTTCTGCACGCCCCGTCAGCGACGAGGACAAGCACCGCGGCGCGGCCCAGTTCCTGAACGATTACGGCAGCATGTTCGGCATCCGCAATGCGGCGGGCGAACTCAGTGCTGGCCAGATGGCCAAAGACAAGCATGGCGGCGCGCACATCACGCACAAGCAGGTCTACCAAGGCGTGCCGGTGTTCGGCGCTGAGCTGAAGTCGCACTTCGACAAGGCGGGCAATCTGACCGTGGTCAACGGGACCTTTGTGCCTGGCATTGAGCTGGAGGTGCAACCCACTCGCAGCGCCGAAGATGCTGCTGCTTCTGCGAAGAAGATCGTCACCGCGCAGCTGAGCCGCAGCGCCGCCGCCAAAGTGCGCACCGCCGCGCCAACGCTTCTGGTTTATCGCGAAGGCCTGGCCAAGGGCGTTGAGGGCGCCAACCGGCTGGTGTGGCAGGTTGAAGTGGGCAATGGTGTCGATGTGCGCGAGTTTGTGTTCATTGACGCGCACTCGGGCAAGTTCGTCGACCGCATTGCCGGTATCCACGACGCCAAGAACCGCCGTGCCTATGACGCTGGCAATGTGACCCAGCCCGGCCCGAACTATCCGGCCACGCCGTTCTGGGTCGAGGGCCAAGGTTTCCCCACGGGCAACACCGAAGCCGACAATATGATCGCCGCCTCCGGCGAAATCTACGACCTGTTCAAGAACGCCTTCGGTCGCGACTCCTTCGACGGCAAGGGCGCGACCATGGACTCCATCTTCAACCGTGGCAACGGTTGCCCGAATGCGTCCTGGAACGGCACTTACATCTCCTTCTGCCCGGGCACGACGACCGACGACGTCACGGCGCACGAATGGGGCCACGCCTACACCCAGTACACCCACGGCCTGATCTACGCTTGGCAACCGGGTGCCCTGAACGAGGCTTACTCGGACATCTGGGGCGAGACGGTCGACCGACTCAACAACCGTGGCACTGATACACCGGACGCATCTCGTACGGCGGGTTCTTGCACGGCCTTCACCAATGCGGCCCAGGTTGTCGTTGGGGCCCCGGCTGCCGTGGCGGGTGCCCGCAGTGCCGGTACCGCCGCCTTTGGTCCGCAATCCTTCAATCTGGCCGAGGCCGACGTGGTCGTGGTCAACGACGGCAGCACCGTCGGCTCCGGCGGCTCGGTCACCGACGGCTGCACCACGCCCTTCGTCAACGGCGCGGCCCTGGCCGGCAAGATCGCCTACATTGACCGCGGCGTCTGCGGCTTTGCGGTCAAGGCCACCAACGCCCAGTCCTACGGTGCCATTGGCGTCATCATCGGCAACAACGCCGCCGGTGTGGCCAATATGGCCGGCAGCGGCAACGCCGCCTTCGACGCTGCGATCACCATCCCCACGCTGTCGATCGCCAAGGCCGAAGGCACGCTGCTGAAGGCCCAGGCGGGCGTTCGCGCCAAGCTGACCCGCGGCCCTGGCAGCGACAACTCGGTGCGCTGGCTGGTGGGTGAGGACTCCAGCGCCTTCAACGGTGCTATCCGCGATATGTACAACCCGACCTGCTATGGCAACCCGGGCAAGGTGTCGGATTCGCAGTACTCCTGCGGCCCCAACACCTCGGCCGGTGATAACGGCGGTGTGCACACCAACTCCGGCGTGGCCAACCATGCTTATGCCCTGCTGGTGGATGGTGGCAACTACAACGGCCAGTCCATCACAGCCATCGGCCTGACCAAGGCGGCGCACATCTACTACCGTGCGCAAACCGTCTACCAGGGTCCCGCCAGCGGCTACCCAGAGCATGCCGATGCGATCGAGCAGTCTTGCGCTGATCTGACCGGCATTAATCTGGCGAGCCTGAAGACGGGCCAGCCCTCGGGCGAAGCCATCACGGCCTTTGACTGCCAGCAAGTGGCCAGCGCGGCCAAGGCGGTCGAGTTGCGTACACCACCCAGCCAGTGTGGCTTCAAGACCCTGCTCGCGCAGACGCCTCCGCCACTGTGCCCGGCTGGCAACCCGACCGTGATCGCTGCCGATAACTTCGACGGTGGCCGGCGCGGTGGCCTCAAGTGGGTGCTGAGCAATGCCGGCATCACCGGTGGTTCCTTCACCCCGCGCAATTTCGGTGTGGTGACTGGCATGCCCGGCCGCACCGGCTACGGCATCTACGCGGCGGACATCAATCCTGGCGTCTGCGGCACCACGGCAGCCGGTAGCCAAGCGGGTGTGCAACGACTGGATAGCCCGGAGATCACCATTCCGGCCAACGCCAGCACCTTGCGGATGAGCTTTGACCACTGGGTCTCGACCGAAGCCGGCTGGGATGGCGGCAACGTCAAGATCAGCGTCAATGGCGGCGCCTGGGTGTTGGTGAACGGGGCTGACTTCATCTACAACCCCTACAACTCCACCCTGTTCTCGGCAGGCCAAGGCAGCGACAACCCCATGGCCGGTCAAGCCGCCTTCACGGGTGGAGACGATGGCAAGGTGGGCGGTTCCTGGGGCCGGTCCATCATCAACCTGGCACCCTATGCCGTGCCTGGCGACAAGGTCAAGATCCGCTTCGAGCTGGGCAATGACTGCGCCGGCGGCGCCTTGGGCTGGTACCTGGACGATGTCTCGGTTTACAGCTGCGCGCTGCCACCGACCTGAGTCCCCGTCGGCGTCAAGCGACATGGATCAAAAGGGCGCCCACTGGGCGCCCTTTTTTTTCGGCACTCGATGTTGCAAGGCTCGGGCCGTTCACGTCGATGTGGCGAGCGATCCGCCCAAGTAGCCAAAAAATGTTCAGGTCTGGCCAGGCGCCTGCCCATTCAGGCGCGGCAAGAGCCAGTCGCGCAAGGCGCGTGCGGCGGGCGTCAGCTGGCGGCGGCCGGGCACCACCAAGTAGAGCGGCGAAGGCTCGCCCAGCCAGTCGGGGTGCAGATGCACCAGCTGGCCGCTGCGCAGCTCGGCGCTGACGTCGAGCCTGGACTTGTAGGCAATGCCGATGCCGGCCAAGGCCCAGCGCTTGACCATCTCGCCATCATTGGCCGAGTGGCGGCCCGCGACGGGCAGGTCTTGCCATTCGCCGCCGATCTGCAAGCGCCAAGTCTTGGGCAACTCATCGCCCAGCATGAAGCGCAGGGCTTCGTGCTGGCCCAGCTCAGCGGGCGAGGTTGGGATGCCCTGGCGCGCGATATAGGCCGGCGAGGCCACCAACACGCGCCGGTTACCCGGCACCAGCGGCAGCGCCACCTGGGCCGAGTCGCTGGGTGCGCCGTAGCGCAGGGCGATGTCCACCGGCGCGCGCATCAGGTCGGTGTTGCGGTCGGACAGCAGCAGCCGCAGGGCAAGCTTGGGGTGGCGCTGTTGAAACGCTTCCAGATGCGGCTGCAGCAGATTGCGCCCCAGGTCCGAGGGCAGGGCCAGCTGCAACTCGCCCTGCAAGACCGTGCTGCGCCGCGCGCCCGTGGCCACCGCCCGTGCCTGCGCCAAGGCTTCCAGGGCCTGGCGCAGATGCGGCATCAGCCGCTCGCCCTCGGCCGAAAGGCGCAGGCTGCGGGTGCTGCGCACAAACAGGGCCACGCCCCATTGCGCCTCCAGCCGCTTGATGGCGGCGCTGGCCCCGGCCGGCGACATATCCAGGGCCTTGGCTGCAGCCGTGAGGCTGCCCAAATCGGCGGTGCGCATCAGCAATTCCAGATCAGCAATACGGCTCATCGTTCGATTTTCATTGAAAGTGAATCCGCCCTCGCCACCTGGGTCTTGGCGGGTCGTTTGCGCACACTGGCGGCATGCCTTCGGGCCATCCACGAAAGGACTCACACATGTCATCACCCACGCTGTTCTCGCCGCTCTCCCTGGGGTCTTTGGATTTGCCCCATCGGGTGCTGATGGCGCCGATGACGCGCGCTCGCAGCGATCAGCCCGGCGATGTGCCCAATGCTTTGATGGCCGCCTACTACGCGCAGCGCGCCGGCGCCGGCCTCATCATCAGCGAGGCCTCGCAGATCTCGCCCCAAGGCCAGGGTTATAGCTTCACCCCCGGCATTTTCAGCGAGACCCAGGTGCAGGGCTGGCGCCTGGTGACCGAGGCGGTGCATGCGCGTGGCGGGCGCATGTTCTTGCAACTCTGGCATGTGGGCCGCATGTCGCATGAGAGCTTTCACGGCGGGCAGGCGCCGGTGGCGCCCTCGGCCTTGGCGGCGGATGCCAAGGTCTGGGTGGTGGGCGAAGACGGCGTGGGCCGCATGCTGGACTGCCCGCTGCCGCGTGCGCTGGGCACGGATGAGATTGCCGCCATCGTGCAGGACTTCCGCCGCGCCGCCGCCAATGCCATGCGCGCCGGCTTTGACGGCGTGGAGATCCACGGCGCCAATGGCTATTTGATCGACCAGTTCCTGCGTACCACCTCCAACCAGCGCGACGATGCCTACGGCGGCAGCCGCGACAAGCGCTTGCGCTTCTTGCTGGAGGTGGCGCAAGCGGTGGCCGAGGAAGTCGGGGCGGCGCGCGTGGGCGTGCGCCTGGCACCCTTCATCACCGCGCGCAATATGGCGTGCCCGGACATCATCCCCACCATCGTGCAAGGTGCCAAGGCACTGTCGGCCATGGACCTGGCCTATCTGCATTTGGCCGAAGCCGATTGGGACAATGCGCCGCAAGTGCCCGAGAGCTTCCGGCGCGAACTGCGCGCCGCCTTCGCGGGCCGCATCCTCGTGGCCGGGGGCTATGACGCCGCCCGCGCCGAAGCCATCGTGGCCAGCGGTCTGGCCGATGCCGTCGCCTTTGGCCGTCCCTTCATCGCCAACCCGGATCTACCCGAGCGCTATCGCCAGGGCCTGCCGCTGGCCGGCTTCAATGCTACTCAGCTCTTTGGTGGCACGGCCGAGGGCTATAGCGACTACCCGGCCTGGCGCGAGAGCGTGCCGGCCTGAGCCAGCAGCGCCAAGCCACCTATAAAAATTTCAACGAATTAAGCCCAAAGGAAACCCCGCCATGAAAGCCATTGCCTACCAACAAGCCCTGCCCATCAACGATCCGCTGGCGCTGCAAGACGTGACCCTGCCCGCGCCCGAGCCCGGTCCGCGCGATCTGCTGGTGGAGGTGAAAGCGATTGCCGTCAACCCCGTGGACACCAAGGTCCGCGCCGGCGTCAGCCCCGAGCCCGGCCAGTGGAAGGTCTTGGGCTGGGACGCGGTGGGCATCGTGCGCAGCGTGGGCGCGCAGGTCAGCTTGTTCAAGCCGGGCGACCGGGTTTGGTATGCCGGCGCCATTCACCGCGCCGGGGCCAACGCCGAGCTGCATGTGGTGGATGAGCGCATCGCCGCCTTGGCGCCGCAGTCCCTGCCCGATGCGCAGGCCGCTGCCCTGCCCTTGACCGCCATCACCGCCTGGGAGTTGCTGTTCCAGCGCCTGGGCGTGCCGCAAGGCGAGGAGGCGGCCGCGCGGGGTCAGAGCTTGCTCATCATCGGTGCGGCCGGCGGGGTGGGTTCCATCATGACCCAGCTGGCACGCCAGCTGACAGGTTTGCAAGTCATCGCCACCGCCTCGCGGCAAGAGACGGCGCAGTGGGTGCGGGATTTGGGCGCCCACCATGTGCTGGACCACAGCAAGCCACTGGCGCAGGAATTCAAAGACGCCGGCCTGCCAGCGCCGCAATATGTGGTCAGCCTGACGCAGACCGGCCAACACTTCGAGCAAATCGCCGAGCTGATCGCGCCGCAAGGCCGCTTCGGCCTGATCGATGACCCCGCACCTGGCAGCGTCGACATCAGCAAGCTCAAGCGCAAAAGCGTTTCTTTGCACTGGGAGCTGATGTTCACCCGCTCGCTGTTCGACACCCCCGATCAAATCGAACAGCACCGATTGCTGGCTGAGGTGGCGCGCCTGGTTGACGCCGGCCAGTTGCGCAGCACTCAAGGGGAGCATTTTGGCCGCATCAATGCCGCCAATCTGCGCCGCGCACACGCCTTGCTGGAAAGCGGCAAGGCCCGCGGCAAGATCGTGCTGGAAGGCTTTTAAGCGCCGGCCGTGCCGGGACATTCTTGCCCCGCCGGCAGGGCCAGGCTGCCCACCCAGCCCGGCGGCAAGCGCAGGGCCTGGCAGTGGCAGGCGGCCAGCCAGGGCGGCTGGGCCATCTCCGGCCGCCATTCACTCAAGGCCTGGCCGTGGAATTTGAGCCGGGCTTCGTGTGCGGCCCATGCGGCAGGGAAATCTTGGGCTTGCAGGTTTGCGGCCACCTGCGGCCCGAGGTAGTCGCGTGCCACGGCCTGCCAATCGGGCGGTGTTTCATCGCGCGCAACATCCAGGCCCACCGGCCCCAGCAGATTCACCGCCGCCAGCGAGAGCCCGGCCTCGTGGCTGAAGGACAGGCCGATGGCGGCGCTGATGCCAAGGCCTTCAAGGCGCGGCGCCTGGCCCGGCGCGGCATTCAGCGTGATGCCCTCGGCCGGTAGGCCCAAGTGCGCCGCCAAGGCCTCGCGCAGCGCGGCGCGTAGCTGGGCTCTTGCTTGCGGGCGTGGCAGCGCCGGGTCCAATCGGAGCGCCAGCACAAAAACGCTGGCACTCGGTGCCACCACCTCGGCGGGCCAGAACAAGACCGGCATCAAGGCAGGCGCGTTGTTCATCCGCCAGACCTCAGGCCCGTTGCGGCCCGGCTGGGCAGCCGCACCAGGCCGAGCCGGCCGGAATGCTCTCGCCCTTCATCACCAGGGTCATGGCGCCCAGCTGTGCGTCATCGCCCACGCTGGCGCCGTACAGCACCGTGCTGCGTGGGCCGATATTGACGCGCTCGCCGATGTGCACATGGTCAATCTTCATCACCCGGTCCTCAAACAAATGCGTTTGCGGGCAAGTCAGGGCATTGAGTTCGCTGTAGGCGCCGATGTGCACGCAGTCGAACTCGGTGATGTCGGTGGTGTCGAGGTAAACGCCGCGCCCGATCTTGGCGCCCAGCAGGCGCAGGGCTGTAGGCAGCCAAGGCGTGCCGCGCAAAAAGCGCATGAAGTTGGGCACGGCAATGCCCTCGTAGAGATTGGTGGCGGCCTCGGAGATCCACACAAACGGTGTCCACATCGGCACCGCGCGCGGCCGGTAGCGCCCCAGCAGCAGCCACTTGAACAGGGCCACAAACAGGAAGCAGCCCAGGCCGAACATCAGCCCCGCCTGCGCCAACTCCCAGGCCACCAGGGCCCAGCGACCCTCGCTGGCATCGGGCATCACGTCCAGCACGATGGTGTAGCCGGTGGCGATGACGATGGCATGCGGCGCCACGATGCGGAAGGTTTCGATCAGCCCGCGCCCCAGGCGCCGCAGCGGCGAGGGCCGGAAGGTCAGCGCCTCGGGGTAGCAGCCCTGCACCGTCTCACGCGCCGGCAAATTGATGGGCGGCGTGCCTAGCCAGGTGTCACCGCTGCGCATCAGCGCGCCGTCTGGCGCACGCGAGAGCACGCCGATCAGCACGTTCTCGGGGATGGTGGTGCCGTCGGGCACATAAGCGCCATTGCCCACAAAGCTGCGGCGCGAGACCACGGTGGGCTGCACGCTCATCCAGCCGCCGTCGATCTCTTCATCCCCCAGCAGCACCGCGTCGGCGATGAAGGTTTCATCGCCCAGGGTCAGCATGTCAGGCACCACGCCCAGGGCGGTGGAGATCTCGGCGTCGCGCCCCACCTTGGCGCCCAACAGGCGGTACCACCATGGCGCGAACACGGTGGCGTAAACGCCGTGCAGGCTGTGCAGGCTGGATTCCTGAATCTGATTGACCAGCCATTTGCCGCAATACACCCAGCTGTGCACCGGCCAGCTGCCCGCCCGCATCTTCGGCAACACGCCCCATCGAATTGCAGCCGATAGCAGCGCCGTGAACAGAATCAGCACCGCGCTGGCCGGCAGTGCGAGGATGAAGTAACGCAGCAGTTGCAGCCACAGCAGATCGCCCTGCAGCCAGCTCATCCAGGGCAAGTCGTCCAGGCTGTCGATCAGCATGAAGGTGGGGAACACCGGCAGGAAGAACAGCGTGGCAATCAGCAAGGCGCCGCCGAGGAAGAACAGCGCTTCCGCCGCGCGTCGCAGCCCGCTCACCGCCGGGCGCGGGCGCAAGCTGCTCGGTTCAAAAGCGCCCACATCGCGCGCCGGTGAGCCACCCCAGATGCGCTGCGCCGGCACCCGGCCGCCATCGGCCAGGGCGGACTGGCCTTGCAGATGCGCCCATGCTCCCAGCTCGGTATTGCCCTCCAGCACCGAGTAAGAGCCCACATAGGCATTGGCGGCAATGTCGATGCGGCCCAGCAGCAACTCGCCACGCAGCACGCGTGCGTTTTCCAGGTTCACCGCATTGCCGATGCTGGCGCCATCGCCCACGCTCAGTAGCTCAGGCGCCCGCAGGGTGATGGAGCCGATCATCACGTCTTTGCCGATGCGCGCGCCCAGCAGGCGCAGCCAACCCACGTAGAGCGATGAGCCGCCGAGGAAGTACACCGGCGCGTTCTCCAGCAGCCGGTCCGCCAGCCACCAGCGGAAATAGGTCAGGCCCCATAGCGGGTAGCGACCGGGCTTGAGCCGCCCGGCAATCAGCCATTTGCCGGCCAGCGCCACCGCGAACTCCATCACCGTGGCGGCGAGGAACACCGCCACCGACATCAGCACGGCGGTGAGCACCGAATCATTCGGGTCGCCGGTGAAGAAGTGGAAAGTAAAAAACGGCGCCAGCCAGCTGGCCATGCGCAGGGCCACCAGTGGCGGCACCGCCAGCGCTTGCGCCGCGCCGCAACGCCAGCGCCGCCAGGCAGCGGGCGGCTGCCAGCTTGGCGCGGTGGTGGGGCTAGAAGTGCTGGGCTCGCTCATGGCCTCCAGCACTGCGGCGATGGCGCCGAGGCGGCGACTTTGGTAGATGTCCCGCACGGTCAGGCCGGCAAAGCGTGGTGTGGCGCGCAAGGCCGAAGCCAGGCGCGCCGCCAGCAGCGAGTGCCCGCCCAGATCGCTGAAGAAATCAGCCTCGCGCCGCAGCGCCTGGCCAGGGAAGAGGCGGCGCAGGGCCTCGAACAGCGCGGCCTCCGCCGCGTTCGCGGGCGTGTCCGAGTCCGCGCTATCACTCTCAGGCGCCAGTGCGGCCAAAGGCCTGGCCTTGAGCGTGTTGCGGTCAATCTTGCCCGAGGTCAGCCGTGGCATGGCGGTCAGCCATTCAAAGCGGCTGGGCACCATATAGGGCGGTAGGGTCTGGCCCAGGGCCTGCCGCAAGGTGGCGGCGGTGGGTGGCGTGGCCGTGTCTGCCACCAGATAGGCCACCAGCTGCTCTAACTCATTATCTCGACGCAGCAGCACCGCCACCGTGCCCACGCCGGCTTGCTGGGCCAGCACGGCTTCAATCTCGCCCAGCTCGACGCGGAAGCCGCGGATCTTCACCTGATCGTCCACACGGCCCAGGCAGTGCACCTGGCCTTGGTCATCAATGCGGGCCAGATCACCTGTGCGGTAAAGGCGCGCGTCTTGCTGATCGGCGCCCGCCCAGGGATTGGCGAGGAACTTCTCCGCCGTCAGCTCAGGGCGGCCCAAATAGCCCGCTGCCACGCCGGGGCCGCTGATGCACAACTCGCCGGTTTCACCTGGCGGCTGCAGGCGCAGGCCGTTTTCCACATCCGCGGCAATCACCATCAATTGGTAGTTAGGCAGCGGCCGGCCGATGGTGACGGGCGCGCCCGCCTGCAACTCCGCCAAGCTGGCCGAGACCGTGGCCTCGGTGGGCCCGTAGGTGTTGAAGACCTGGCGGCCAGGCTTGGCCCAGCGCGCCACCAGCGCCTCTGGGCACATCTCACCGCCCAGATTGATCAGGCGCAGGCCCGGCACATCCTGGCTGAACAAGGCCAACAAGGTGGGCACCGCGTGCAGCACGCTCACGCCCTGATCGATCAGCGCTTGCGGCAAGGCATCCGGGTCGGCGGCGATTTCGCGCGGCGCCAGCCACAGCGTGGCGCCCACCAGATAGCTGATCCAGATCTCTTCGAAAGACATATCGAAGGCGACGGAGAAGCCCTGGTACACCGTGTCGCTGGCGCGCACACCCAGCACCGCGTTTTCGCTGCGCAGGAAGTGGCAGATGCTGGCCTGCGTGATCGCAATGCCCTTGGGCTTGCCGGTGGAGCCCGAGGTGTAGATCACATAGGCCGTGTGTTCAGGCAAAGCGCCCTCGCGGCGGCGCAGTCCGGCCTCGCTGGGCAGCAGCAAGTCTTCCGCACGCCACACCGGCAGGCCGGGGGCCGCGCCGCGATCGGCCCATTCCGAGCAAGTCAGCAGGCCCACGGCCTGGGCATCAGCCAGGCAGACCGCCACCCGCTCGGCCGGCGTTTCCGCATCACTGGGCAGCCAGGCCGCGCCGGTCTTGGCAATGGCCAGCTGCATCACCAGCAACTCAATGCCGCGTGGCATCCACAGGCCGACGATCTGGCCCGGCCGAACCCCGGCTTCAATCAAGCGCGAGGCCGCGCCATCGGCCGCTGCATCCAACTCGGCATAGCTGAGCTGGCGCTGGCCCTGGCGCAGCGCGATTTGCTCAGGCAGCTGCCGGGCGGTGGCCTCAAACAGATCGGCCAGCACCTCGGTGCGGAGTAAATCGGGGCGGGCAGCGCCGCGAAGAATCGGCAGCTCGGAAGTCAACAAAGCAGTCAAGAGAAGCGGGCTCGGGCGGCAGCGCTTGGGGCGCAGAAATCGGTACAGGAGGCACGGCGCTCAGTGCTCATCGAGCCCTTGGCGGCCGTGGCATTGGCAAGCGTGCAGGGCGCTATCGTAGAGCCTGGCAGGCCTGCGTCCTTATTTGGCGTGAGTCGCCGTTGGCCTCAGGCTGCTCTGCCCACCGGCAGGCCCTTCACGACTGGCCCCTAGCGCCCCCTAATTTGAGGGCTGACTTTCAACAGAAACCCGCAGGTTTGGGGTCCGAAATTGTTGCTACAGTCCGCGCAGAAAAAATTGGAACAAGGCGGCTTCTCCTTGCTTTAGCGCTTGATTTGCAGGCAAAGGCGGGGCGATAGGCGCGCGCAATGCGCGACTCAAACAAGCCCTCTGTTCAGAGAACTTTCAGGGAACTCATATGTTGCATTGGCTGAACGGGCGCCGCTGGGCGTCGCTCGCGCTTGTTTTTTCTTTGGCCGCTTGCGGCGGCGGTGGCGGTGGCGCGGCAAATACAAATGTCACCCCGCTTGATGCGCCGGTTGCACGCATCAGCGCGTCCGGCGTTAATGCCGATAGCGATGGCTCGATGCGCGGTGCGGTCAATAGCCAGGTGACTTTGGATGCGTCCACCAGCACCGCATCGTCGAGCGTTCAGAGCTTCAGCTGGGTGCTCAACCAAGTGCCCAGTGGCAGCAAAGCATCTCTGAACAGCAGCAGCGCGAAGATGGCCATGTTCACGCCTGATGTACCGGGCAAGTATCAGGTGACGCTGACGGTCACCAGCGCCGGCGGGCTGAGCGTCAACAAGGCGGTGGATCTGCTGATCACCGAGGCGCCGCCGGTGGCGAATATTGTGGTCTCGGCGGTTTACACCGGTTCCACGGTTCCAGCGCAAATGGCCCCCATCGATGCCACCCTGGGCAGCGTTTTCACCTTGGACAGCTCCCAAGTCAAAGCCAGCGATGGCAGCGCCGTGACAAGCGTTTGGTCCCTGGAGCAGCAACCGGTGGGCAGCTTGGCCAAGGTGCAGGCCAGCGGTGCGCAGTTCCAGTTCACGCCTGATTTGATGGGCCAGTACATCCTGCGCGCGCGGGTGAAGAATGCGTCAGGCAGCACATTTGATGCCCTGTACACCTTGCGGGTGATCTACGCACCGCCCGCTACCTCGACCATGATCGTGGCGCCCAACTTCAGCGCCGCCTCGGTTGAGCAAGCGGTGATCGACACGACCCTGGGCACCAATTTCGTTCTTGATACCTCGTCTTTGCGTGCCAGTGATGGTGGGGCTGTTCGCACCACCTGGAGCGTGCTGCAGCATCCTGATGGCAGCGTCGCAACGCTGACGGGCACGGAGCCTCGCGTTCAGTTCAGGCCCGACCAACTGGGTGTGTACAAGTTGCTGGCGCATGTGGAAGACCAGCGCGGTGCCTATTCCGATTCGGTAGTGCCCATCAATGTGCGCTACTCCCCGCCTGCGACAGCCAATATCTTGGTCAACAGCAGCTTCACCGGCAGCACCGTGAGCCAAGCGCCCGTCAGCGCCTCGCTGGGCTCGGTGTTCACGCTCGACACCTCGACCGTGCGTGTCAGCGATGGCACTCCCGTCACCACGGCTTGGCAGATTCTGGAGCAGCCCAGCGGCAGCCGTGCGCAACTCAGTGGCACAGGCGCGCGTTATCAAATCACGCCGGACGTGCTCGGCAGCTATCGGCTCAAGGTTCGTGTGCAAGACGTCCGTGGGGGCTGGGGTGAGTCCATCTACACCTTGAATGTCTTGAATCGCCCACCCGAGGCCAATGCCAGCGTCAACACCGCGCCGCTTGCGGCCATCTCTTACGGCAGCGCCAGGGTTCAAAGCGGTGCCTCGATGACCTTGCGCGGCGGCGCCAGTTTTGACGCCGACGGCGACACCCTGAGCTATAGCTGGGCGCTCACTAACGCCCCCGCCAGCAGCACGGCCAGGTTGAGTGCAAGCTCAGCGGTCGACACCGCCATCACTTTCGATGTTGATGGCGACTACACCATCGCCCTGCGAGTGACCGATCCTCAAGGCGCTTACTCGGACCGGCAGATCACGATCAAGGTTGGCGACGCGCCACCGGTGATCGTGTATGACCACAATAGCTGGACCACCCTTCTGGGCGGCGTCGCAACGGCCAATGCCGGCTTCAGCTACAGCCCGCAGAACAAGGCCCTGACTTACCTCTGGACCTTGGACTCGCGCCCGGCCGGCTCTAGCGCCACTATTCCCAACGCCAGCGCGGCTCAACTCTCATTCACGCCTGATCAGCCCGGCAACTACATCGCTTCGGTGGTGGTCAGTGACGGCGTTTTGAGGAGCACGGCCAGCTTCAATTTGCGTGTGCTCGCGACTGCGGCCAACACCACCGAGCTGGGCTTCAAGCCGGTGAAGGTGCGCTACAGCAAGGGCTTGGATCAGCTGGTGATGATCAGCGCGGCGCCCAATGTGCTGAGTTTCGTCAATCCGTTCACCGGTCTGATTCGCTCGGCTCCGCTGTTGGCTGCGCCCACGAATTTGAGCCTCAGCCCGGACGGCAAATTGGCCTTGGTGCTTTACGGGACGGTGGTGGACCTGTTTGATGTGGCCAGCGGCAATCGCATTCGCTCGACCAATATCCTCAGCATCCGCAGCGAGGCGCTGTTGCTGAACTCGGGCGAAGCCTTGGTCTTTGGTGGCGACCAATGGAGCGGCGTACCCGGCTTGATCAACGCCCGCACCGGCGCGATCCTGCCTTTCTCGGTCAACTACGCTGCCGGTACTTTCTGGGGTCAGCAGCAATACGGCTTGTTCGCCGACAAGCTCAACACGGCGTTCACCGTATCGGGAGGTCTCTCGCCGTCCAAGATCACCTATCTCAAGTTGGACCCGGCCAATGCGTCCACGGTATTGGCATCAGGCGACTGGCCTTATCACGGTGACTACTACGCCACCGCCCCGATTGGGCTGAATGCGAGCCAGACCCTGGTGTTCGATAGCAGCGGCGTGGCCGCGAGAACCTCAGATCTGCGATTTGCTGGCCGCATCGATCTGGGCGGAACGCTGCTCAGCGTTTCTGCTTCGAGCGATGACACCGAACTGCTCGCAATGAAAGGCCCCGGCTGGCAATGGGGGAGCAGCATTTTGTCCAGCGACTACGCGCTGGTGGACCCTGCCTTGCTGCTTGTTCGAAGCACCTTGAACTTGCCGCTCATCAACGGTCAACAAGCCTATGGCTTAGCGCTGTTCCACAGCACGGCCGACCGTCATGTGGGCGTTGTTCAGACCGGCGGGAATGATCTGGACGCAGCGGGCAAGCGCTTCTGGGTGTTCACCCGATAAGGTGCTTGTGGCTATGGGGCAAGGCCTTGCGCGCTGCTAGCGCCGCCGCCTTGCCCGCTGCGGCCCCCTCAGGGCTGCCCCGGCGTCCAGCCCCCGCCGATGGCTTTGTAGAGCTGCACCGTGGTGACGGCTTGGGCGGTTTGGGTTTGGATCAGCGCGTCTTCGCTTTGCAGGGCTTTGAGCTGGGCTTCGAGCACGGTTTGCAGCACGCCGCGGCCGGCTTCGAAGAGGCTGCCGGCGTGGGCGGCGCCGTCTTGGGCGCTGCGGGTGGACTGGGCCAGCAGCGTGGCGCGTGAGTCCAGCGCGCGGACGGCGTTGTAGGCGTTCTCCACGTCTTCCAGCGCGCTCAACACCGCTTGCTCGTACTGCGCGGCGGCGGCGTCCAGCCGGGCGTCTTGCGCGGCGATATTGGCGCGGATACGGCCGGCTTCAAAAACAGGCAGGGTCACGCCCAGGCCCCAGGCGCTGCCGCTGCCGCTGGACTTGGGCAGGCCGGAGATGTCGATATGCCCGCTTTGCGCCAGAAAGCCGATGGTGAACTTGGGGAAGAGCTCGGCCTTGGCGCTGCCCAGCTTGGCGGCTTGTGCGCGCACGAGATTGGCGCTGCCGCGCACATCGGGGCGGCGCTCCAAAACTTCTGAGGGCAGCACCGGCGGCAGCTCGGCCGGCATGCGCAGCACTTGGGCTTGCGGTGGCAAGGCGCTCAGCGCTTGTGGGGCCTGGCCCGTCAACACGGCCAGCCGGCGCAGGCGCACGCCCAGCAACATGTCCAGGGGCTGGCGCTGCGACTCCAGCTCTTCAACCAGGCTGCGGGCGCGGTCGATGTCGGCGCGGGTGGCTTGGCCGGCATCGAAGCGGCCTTGGGCATAGCGTTGCAAGCGCTGCGCGGTGGCGATGCTGCGGGCCAGCACGGCACTGCGGCGCTCCACGCTGCGGGCCTCGAAGTAATTGCTGGCAATGTCGGACACCAGCAGCATCTGCGCGCCATGCTGGCGTTCTTGATAGCCCAGCGCGGCTTGGGCGGCGGCCTCGGCGTCGCTGCGCCGCGCGCCGAAGATGTCGACCTCCCAGGCCGCAGCAAAGCCGGCGGTGCTCAGCGAAGTCATGGGCATGGCACTGGGCAGCGGTAGCGGGATGCCGCCCGGCAAGGCCAGCTTGGGCAGGCTTTGATTGGGGTTGGACCGGCCTACCCCGGCGCCGGCCACCACGGTGGGGTAGAGGGCCGATTCGGCCTGGGTCAGCAGCGCGCGCGCTTCTTTGACCCGGTCCACGGCGATGCGGATGTCGGCATTGGCTTGCAGGCCGGTGGCCATCAGCTGGTTCAGCGTGGGGTCGTTCAGTGCCAGCCACCAGCGGGCCAGATCGGTGGCGGCTGTGGCCTCAGCTCCAGCAGCCCCAGAGGCAGAAGCGGCTGGTGCCGGGACGGCATCGAAAGCCGCCGGCACCGCCACGCCGGCGGGCGGCGCCACCGTCACGCTGGTGCAGGCCGTGAGGCCGGCAAGTGCAGCGAGCACGGCCATAGCGATCAGCTGCCGGGCAGCTGGGGGCGTGAGTGTGAGCTTGGTGTTAGCCATGGCGAAACCTGGGTGTGAAATGAACGCGGATGAAAGCGGCTTAGCCCTGCTTGGCCAGCATGGATCGAAAACGCGTCAAGGCAATGAACAAGAACAAGGCGCCGGCGGCTGCGATGGCCAGCAGCTGCGGCCACACAATCTCCAGCCCGGCGCCGCGGTAGATGACGGCTTGTGTGTATTTCACGAACTGGGTGGTGGGCGAAAACTGCACCAGGCTCTGGATTTGCTGCGGCATGCTTTCCACCGGCGTGGCCGCGCCCGACAGCAGGTAGAGCACCACATACACCGGCGCCGCCAGCAAGCCGAACTGCGGCATGGATGAAGCCAGCGTGGCCAGCAAGATGCCCAGCGCCGTGACGGCAAAGAGGTAGAGGCCCGTGCCCAGCAAGAACAAGCCTAGCGACTGCAACAATGGCTCGGCCAGCGGCACCGCCAGCACCAGATGCACCACGAACCACAGCGACAGCATCACCGCCAGCAAGATCACGCCGCCGTTGGCGACGATCTTGGCCATGGCGATTTCGCTCGGCCGCACCGGCATCACCAGCAAATGCTCGATGGTGCCGTGCTCGCGCTCGCGGATCACCGCCGCGCCCACCAGAATGATGGCCAGCACCGTGACGTTGGTGACGATCTGCATCACGCCGGTGAACCAATGGCCCTGGTTATTCGGGTTGAACAGCACGCGGGTGACCGAGCGGGTTGGCAGCTGCGCTTCCAGGCCGCGCGCATGCAAAAAGTCCAGCAACTCGCGCAGCACGATTTCGTTGAGATAGACAACGCCGAGGCCGGCTTGCGTCATCGCGGTGGCATCCACCTGCAAGGCCATGGCGGGCGCGCGGCCGGCCAGCACATCGGCCTCGAAGTGCGGCGGGATGTCGAGGATGAAGATGAAGTCGCCCCGGTCCAGCGCCCGGTCCACCTCGTTGCGGTCAATGTCCACCGGTGGCTTGAAGAAAGGCGGCTGAATCGCATCGCGCAGGCGCCGCGACAGAGCCGAATGGTCACCGTCGATCACCGCCACCGAGGCATTCGCCACCTCGGCCTTCACCCCCTTGGCCGTGCTGTAGATGGCGACCGAGAAGGCGAAGATGATCAAGGCCATCAGCGGCACATCGCCGAACAGGCTGCGCAGTTCCTTCACCGACAGGCGGGCGACGTTGAGGAGCCATTGCTTCATATTGGACTCCAGCCTTCAGGCTTCTTGCTTGCGCACGGCCGCACGCGCCGTCAGCAAGTACAGCAGGCCAAAGCCGATCAGCGCCGCATACATGGGCCCGAAGCTGCTGAGGCCCAAGCCCTTGGTGAAGGCCCCCAGGCTGATCAGCTGAAACCACGATGAAGGGAAACCCAGGCCCACCCACAGCGCCGTGCCGGTGAGGGTGGACACCGGGTAGAGCAGGCCGGAGAAATTGATGGATGGAATCAAGCAGATGATGGCCGTGGCAAAAGTGGCCCCCACCTGCGATTTGAAGAAGGCCGAGACCAGCAAGCCCAGCGCCGTGGCCGCGAACACAAAGCACAGCGCGCCCAGGCTCAGCGCCACAAAGCTGCCCTTCAGCGGCACGCCCAGCAGGGTCACGCTGAGGAACACCAGGGTTAGATAGCTCAGCATGGCCAGGCCCACATAAGGCAGCTGCTTGCCGACCAGGAACTGCCCCACGCTGGCGGGCGAGGCGTAGAGGTTGATGATGGAGCCCATCTCTTTTTCACGCACCACGCCCAGGGCGGTGAGCATGGTCGGGATGATGATCAGGGCCAGCATGATCAGCCCCGGCGTGAAGGCGTAGATGCTGCGGAATTCCTGGTTGTAGGTGAAGCGCGGCTGCAAGCTGGCGGGCACCCGGGGCACGCTGCTGGCGCTGACGCCGGGCTTGCCCTGCACATATTGCAGCGCATGTTCAAGCACGATGCCGCGCGCATAGCCGCGCACGTTCTCGGCGGTGAAGGGTTGGGCGCCGTCGACGAAAAAGCCCAGCTCGGGCTGGCGGCCGCCGATCAAATCGCGCCCGAAGCCGGGCGGGATCTCGATCACCAGCGTCACGTCCTTGGTCTTGAGGCGCTGGTTGATCTCAGCCTCGTCGCGCAGCGGCGCATGTTGTTCAAAGTAGCGCGAGCCCTCGAAATGCTCGATGAAGCGCCGGCTGTCATAGCTCTGGTCGTGGTCCAGCACCGCGAAGGCCACATGCTCGATGTCGAACGAAATCGCCAGCGCCGCCGTCACCAGCAAGATGATGGGGCCCAGCAGGGCGAAGGTCAGTCGGATGCGGTCGCGCCGCAGTTCCATGCTTTCGCGCCGGGCAAAGGCCCAGGTGCCGGCGAACCAGCGCAGGAACAGCGCCCACAGGCCGAGGGCGGCGCGTGGTGTGGCAGCAGCGGCGGGCGCTGCGACTGCAGGCGCCTCTGCGCCATCACCTTGTTGGCTGGCTTGCTGGCTGGCCGCCGTGCGCGCCGCCTGCACCGTGTCATCGGCCGCTTCCAGGTAAGCGATGAAGGCGTTCTCCAGCGTGTCGGCGGACTTGCTCTCGCACAGCGCTTGCGGCGTGCCCACGGCCAGCACGGTGCCGCGGTGCATCAGCGAGATGCGGTCGCAGCGCTGCGCTTCGTTCATGAAATGGGTGGAGACAAAGATGGTGACTTGGTCCACCCGCGAGAGCTGCACCAGCTGGCGCCAGAACAGATCGCGCGCGGCGGGGTCCACGCCCGAGGTGGGCTCGTCCAGGATCAGCACTTCGGGCTTGTGCAAGCAGGCCGCTGCCAGCTGCAGGCGCTGGCGTATGCCCAGCGAGAGCTGCGCGGGCCGGGCGTCGGCATGCTCGTTCAGGTCGAAGCGCTGCAGGCTTTCGGTGATGGCTTGTTGGGCGGCCGCGCCTTCCAGCTGATAGAGCTTGGCATGCAGCGCCAGGTTTTGCCGCACGCTGAGTTCTTCATACAGCGAGAAGGCTTGCGACATATAGCCCACCCGCATGCGGGTACGCATATCGCCGGCATTGATGGGTTGGCCCAGCAGCTGGGCGCGGCCGGAGGAGATGTCCAGCAAGCCGGTCAACATCTTCATCGTCGTGGTCTTGCCGCAGCCATTGCTGCCCAGAAAACCAAAGATCTCGCCACGCTCGATGCGAAAGCTCACTTCCTTGACGGCGATGAAGTCGCCGAAGCGGCGCGTGAGTTGCTCGGCCTCGATAGCGGGCGGCCCTTCGCTGTGCTGCCGCGGCGGAATCAGCAGCGGCTCGCTTGTTGCCCGCTTCTCCGGCGGCAGCAGCGCGATGTAGGCGGCTTCAAGCGAGCTCACGCCCGCCTTGCGCAGCACGGCTTCGGTGGGCTCGCACACCAGCACGCGGCCATCGTCCATGGCCACCAGATGGTCGAAGCGCTCGGCCTCTTCCATGTACGCGGTGGCGACGATGACGGTCATGCCCGGCCGCTCCTGGCGCAGCGCTTCGACCAAGCTCCAGAACTGCCGGCGCGAGAGCGGGTCCACGCCGGTGGTGGGTTCGTCCAGGATCAGTAAATCGGGGTCATGCACCAGCGAACAACAAAGGCCAAGCTTTTGCTTCATGCCGCCCGAGAGCTTGCCGGCCGGCCGGTCGCTGAATGGCGCCAGGCCGGTGGCTTGCAGTAGGCGCTGGCTGCGCGCCTCGCGCTCGGCCGGACCTTGGCCGAAGAGGCGGGCAAAGAAGTCGATGTTTTCCGCCACCGACAGCGTGGGGTAGAGATTGCGCCCCAAGCCCTGCGGCATGAAGGCCACGCGCGGTGCCAGCTGCTGGCGAAAGGCCGCATCGGCCACATCGCCGCCCAGCACTTGTACGCGTCCTTGCTGAATCGTCTTCACGCCTGCGATCAGGCTCAGCAAGGTGGATTTGCCCACGCCGTCCGGCCCCACCAGCCCTATCGTGCGGCCGGCGGGCAGGCTCAGGCTGACCGCTTGCAAAGCGCGCGCGCCAGCGGCGCTGCCGCCATAGCGGTGCGACAGGCCGGTGATTTCGACGGCATTCATGGCGGCTTGGCGTGGCGCTGGGTGCAAGGGCATCAGCGCATCAAGGCTGCGGCAGCTTGACCGTCAGCTCGGCCGGCCAGGCGGCCTTGGCGTCGGCGCGCACAAAGCCATTGCCGGTCAGGCCGGCCTTGACGTAGCTGGCGTAGCGTGTGGCCACCTCGACCGGCACCTTGAGCTTGACGCGGTACATCAGCTTCTCGCGCTCGCTGGCGGTTTCGACATATTTGGGTGTGAACTGCGCTTCGGCGGCCACGAAGGAGACCTGCGCTGGCACCACGAACTGCGGCGCCGCGTCCAGCACGATGCGAGCCTCATCGCCCACTTGCAGCTTGCCGGCAATGGCGGTGGGCAGGAACACAGTCATATAGACATCGCTGGTGTTGAGCAGCGTGGCCACGCGGCCGCCCGAGGGGATCACCGAACCGGGCTCCACCACGCGGTACTCAATGCGGCCGGCCACCGGTGCGCGCAAGCTCATGTCCTCGATCGCCACCTTGATGCGCTTGATTTGCGCGTCAGCCTCGGCACGGGCGGCGGTGGCTTCGCCGATGGCTGCGGTGGCCACTTGCACACCGGCGCGCTCACCATCGCGCTGGGCTTCGCGGCGTTCCACCTCGGCGCTGGACACCAGGGCATCTTGGCGCAGGGTCTGGGTATGGCCCAGCTCCATCTGCGCGATGCGTGCCTGGGCTTTACGCACATCCGTCTCGGCGCTGGCGCGGGCCATGGCTTGCGTGGCGCGTTGGCGGGCGGCGTTGATGGCATCCAACTGCGCCAGCAGCTCGCTGCTGTCTTGCTGCGCGATCAAGGCGCCGGCTTCGACACGGTCGCCTTCCTTGACCGGCAATTCAATCACCCGGCCGGGGTATTTGGCGGCGATTTCGATGCGCTCCACTTCCAGGCGGCCATTGGCGCGCATCAGGCCCTCGGGCGTGCGGTCGCGATGCATATTGAGCCAAGTGGCCCAGCCCGCCGCAGCGGCCAAGGCCAGGGCGCCGAGGGCCCAGCTGATACGTTTGGTGTTCATGGTGTGGCGTCGCTGCAAGGTGAATAGGCGCTGAGCTGCGCGCGCAGCGCCTGGCCCATGATGTTCAGCAGCGTTTCCAGCCGCTCTGGGTTGATGGCTTGCCAGTTCAGCCGGCGCAGCAAGACCGTGTCCGCCAGGCGCAAGCTCATCACTTGGTGAAAAATCAAAAAGGTCAGGGTGCGCGTTTCGACCGAGTCCGGCGTGCAGCCGGTGATGCGGCCTACCACTTCGGTCAAGGTGGCTTGCACCGGCTCGATGGTGTGGGCGAAGATGCGCTCAAATGCCGCGTTATTTTCTGCCTGGGCACGCAAGAAGAACTGCACCCAGCTGGCTTTGACCTGGCCCGACAGCAGCATGCGCGCCTGGCTCAACATGAATTGCACGACGTGCTCGATCAAGTCGCTGCGGCTGCATTGCGGCGCCGCTGTGCCCTGGCGCAAGGCCAGCAAGGGCTCGGCTTGGTGTTGCTCGATATGCGCGGCCAGAAACTTCGCCGCCTGCGTGTACAGCTCTTCCTTGGAGCCGAAGTAATAGGGGATGGCCCCCAGATTCATATTGGCCGCCTGTGCCACCATGCGCGTGGTGGCAGCCGCAAAGCCGTGATCACCGAACACATCCAGCGCGGCGCGCAGCATCTTGTCGCGCGCTACATCGCCACGCGACGAGGTTTCAGCAGTGGCAGGGGCAAGTTGGTTGTGAGTAAGCATGGCGCGCACGACTCTCAATTTGCTGCGATGCATCATCATCGCGGCGAAGTAGAAAGTTAGTCAACTGTATAAGTTGATTCAAATCAACTGGCGATGAGAGATTTCAGCGCCTTGCGGCGCGGTGCTGCCCAAGCGCGCTGGTCGGCTGAAGCTCTTGGCCCAGTGCTGCGCGAAGTGGCGAGTGACAATGCGGTCTGCCTGTGCCCCGCCTTGTCAGACTCCCCGTCCCCGCGCGTCATCGCCCGACGCACCAGCCCCCCCCCCGCCATGCCAGTTTTCAGCGAAGCCACCGCCCAAACCATCTCCAGCGCCGTGCGCCATCAGGTGCGCACGGCCACGGTGCGTGACGACATGGTGGGCTGGGTGATGGCGGGCCGCAAGCGCTTGGTGGCGCCGGCGGGCGAGATCCAGTTCCCTGCAGGCCAGGTCTTTCTGATCCCCCGCCTGACGCAGTGGGACATGCTCAACGAGCCACCCGCAGGCGGCCGTTACGAAGCGCGCATCATCAATTTCGCTCCCGCCCTGGTGGCGCGCTTTCATCAGCGCTTCGGCCAGTTTGCAGCCACGCCGGCGCTGCAAGGTTGCGCCAGCGCCGAGGCCGATGAAGACTTCGCCGCCACCTTCGGCCATGCTTTCAAAGCCTTGCAGGCCGATGCCGCGTCGTCGGCTTCAGCAGCAGTCCGCGAGCACCGTGCCTTTGAAGTCTTGCTGTTGCTGGCAGAGCGCGGCCTGGTCTTCGCGCCCGGCGGCGAGTTGAGCTGGGCCGAGCGCGTGCGCCGCCTGGTGGCCCAAAGGCCGCAAGCACCCTGGACCTTGGCGGAGGTGGCCCAGGCATTTCATCTGAGCGCGAGCAGCTTGCAGCGCCGCTTGGCGGAGGAGTCGGCCTCCTTCAGTCAGTGCATGCGCGAAGTGCGGCTGGAGACCGCCATGGCCTTGCTGCAAGACCCCGAGTTGCAGGTGTCCGAGGTGGCGGCGCGCTGCGGCTATGACTCCCATAGCCGCTTCTCGGCGGCTTTCCGCGAACGCTTTGGCTTCGCGCCCTCGCATTTGCGGCCATGAGCCCTGCTTGCTGCTGCTCGCGGTGTGACGCACAGCAAATGAAGTCTGCGGGCTAGCGGGTTGGGTCTGGGGCGGCGACCATAGCGGCGCAGGCCATTGGCTTGTATCGTTAATGGTCCTTGTGTCCGGGCTCAGTTAATCCACTTCAGCTACTCCACCATCCATCTGCCATGAAACAACAAGTCTTGATTGCCAGCGCCCTGCTTGGCGCCGCTTCGCTCGTTCACGCCGCTGGCTTCCAACTCAGCAGCCCTGACATCAAGCCGGGCAGCCGGATGGATGCCAAGCTCGAGTTCAATGGCTTCGGCTGCAATGGCGAGAACAAATCCCCCGCCCTGCAATGGCGCGGCGCGCCGGCTGGCACCAAGTCCTTCGCCGTGACGGTGTATGACCCCGATGCGCCAACCGGCTCCGGTTGGTGGCATTGGTCCGTCATCAACCTGCCGGCCGATGTGAGCGCACTCGCGCCCGATGCCGGTGCCGTGGGCGGCGCCAACTTGCCCAAGGGTGCCAGCCATGTGCGCATCGACTACGGCGTGGCCGGCTGGGGCGGCCTATGCCCGCCGCAAGGCGACAAGCCGCATCGCTACATCTTCACCGTGCACGCGCTGAAGACCGACAAGCTCGACATCCCCGCCGACGCCACCGCCGCCCTGGCCGGCTACATGATCAACGCCAACGCGCTGGCCAAGGCCAGCTTCACGGCGAAATACGGTCGGCCCAAGGCCGCCAAGTAAGCGCAAGAGCGAGCTGGCTCTGCACGAAGGCCTAGCCACCAGCTGCGGCCTGTGGTCAGGCCCGCAGCAGCAGCTCGCGGATGCGCGCAATGGTGGCCTCCACCGGCGCCTCCCGCGAGACCTCCAGGCCCAGGTCCCGCGCAATCTGATTCACCTTGGCGGGATGCAGGGGAATGCCGCCGGCATCAATGGCGGCGATCAGGGCACGGGCTTGGGCCTGCTCCGGGGGCGTGGCAGCGTCAGGGCCTGCGGTGCGCCGGGCCAGCAACTGGCGTAGGGGTGAGGGCTTCAAGGGCGGAACCTGATCAAAGCAAAGCGGCAGCTTGCATCATGCCGCATCGGCGCTGGGCCAGCGCCGCTGGCTCAGCCGGCCAAGCCCACAGCGCCTAGGTTCAGAGCATCTGATAACGCGGCAGATCGCCGCTTTGCGGCCGCACCTGGGCAAAGCGCCCGGCCAGCTTGGTCTGCATCGAAGTGGGCAGCGGGGCAAAGCCGGTGCCCTTGGTCAGGTTATCGCCGCGGCTGAAACACCAGTACCAGAACTTCAGCGCCGGCTCCACGCTGGCGGCGGTGGCCGGCAGGGCATCCAGCAGCACAAAAGTGGTCTGTGTCAGCGGCCAGGCGTCGGCGCCCGGCATGTCCAGCAAGCTGGCTGTGTCTTGTCCGCTGCGGGCCAGCTCGCTGTTCAGAATGGCGGCGCGAAAACCCGCCTCCGAAGCCGAGACGAACTGGCCATCGCGATTGCGCAGCTGCACGCCGGCCAAGGCATCGGCGTCCACCCGGTCTGAGCTGACGAAGCCAATCGCGCCCGGCGTTGCCTTCACCGCCTGGGCGATGCCATCCGTGCCTTCTGCCGCCACCACCTCGCCCGGCCACTTGGGCAGCGCGCTGCTGCCCACGTCCGTGGCGAAGCGGGACGACTGCTGGGCCAGGTAGCGGGTCACGCTCTCGGTGCTGCCGGACTTGTCGCTGCGCACCACCCGCACGATGCGGCGATTGGGCAGGGGCAGATTCTTGTTGACCGCCGCAATGCGCGGATCGTTCCAGCGTTCAATGTCGCCCAGCATGATGTCGGCCAGCAACTCGCCGGTCAGCTTCAGCTTCTGGTTCTCAAAGCCCTGCACCACCGGCACCAAGCCGCCCACGCAAGTCGGAATTTGCACCAAACGGCGCTTAGTCAACTCTTGCGCCGACACCGGCGTGTCAACGCAAGCAAAGTCGACACTGCGAGCCACCGCCTGGCGAAGGCCATCCCCCGAGCCCGTCGGCTTGTAGTTCACCACCTGGCCGCCAGACTGCGCATATTGCCGCCCCCAGCGCTGATACAGCTTGGCCGGAAACGTGGCGCCCGCCCCGCGCAACTCTGCCTGCGCCATAGCGCCCAAGGAGCCCAAGCCTCCACCCAGGGCCACAGCAGCACCGGCCAAACCCACAAAGCGCCGACGCCCGGGCACCCACTGCGAACGAATCAAGGACTTCACGACACTCACGCCTACTCAATTTGGGAAAACTGACATTTTAGGAGCCGCATTCGTCGGGGCGTCGTGGTCGGCTCGCGTGGGCGCAGGGGCAGGCAGCGTCATGGCTAGGTTACTGGGCATGACGAACTGCATCGCGCTGTTTGGGCGGGTGAATGTAAAGCGTGAATGTCGTTGGGAGCGCTTCTCTGCCCGACGTTTCCGGCCGGGCTGTGTATCTACGATCAGCTGGCTAGCTGATAAGTCTGCACAACGAGGATGATTTCATAGGTGGCGTGCTGCGCTGTGATAGCAAGTCCCTATCGGAAAAGGACTCTCTCGACTCTTCCGGATTGCCGCGTAATAGCCCTCTGCACCAGCTAAGTCGCCAACCAGTTGGAGATGGCTGATTCTGGCCCGCCAACTGGCAAACGTTGGTGAATCACAAAGGAATTACACCAATGTTCTTTTTCAACAGTGCTTGCATACGTGGACGCCCAGCTGCTGACGTTTCAAAGCCTAAGCCGGATCGGTAGATTTCCGGCAAAAACAGACGCTCCTCGCCCAGCTTGCCATCCAAATCCTCGTAAATAACCCCGATCTCTTGCAGCGTGCTGAGTGTGCTTGCATCGAGCCCAGCTTGCGCAGCACTGAATGGCACCTTCAAGTTTCGGATGTGCTTTTCAGTCATCAGTTCCGACCATTTCCTAAGCGATGCGATTTCTGCTTTTGCCTCGGTGACCTTTTCTTCACTGCAGCGTGGGACAGCCTTGCGCATCGACTCCGGTGCCAACAAGCGATGTGACCATGTTGGCCCTGTGCGTTTGGCCTCCTCATCCGCCGCGAACTTTAAGAACCGAACCAAGTCACGTGCCTGAACATTGCCTTTAAGGTCGCACAGTGCTGCATACACCCAACGTGCAGAATGTGCTTCCTTTGATTTCTCGCTACCTAGCTTTTTGCCCCACAACCGCTCTAGCTCTTGTTTCAACTCTTCGAGATGTAGAGATTCGGCTGGGCTTTGCGATGAATGCACGCCTGCCTGACTGCTCAACATAAAAGCTAATCGAAGAAAGCTCTCTGCGTTCCAATGCAGACGGAACGGCTGAAACCTCTGGAGCCATTGGCCGGTGTTCTGCCGAATAGTTGATTGCACGTAATCGATTCGTACAAATACCAACGCACCAAGGTGTGGATTGCCTAGCTCGCTAATTCGATTTGGCAAGCGCAGCAAAGCCTGAATGGCATCCCCTGCCGGGGCTACTTCTGCATCGCCAAAGGCGTCTTCGATGCCGTCAAACATCAGAATCGTTCGCGCCGACTTGATGATCAAAAGGTCGTTGACTTCTTTCAACCCCCCGTTCTTGATTCCGAACTGAGCGGCGACTAGTTCATCCCAGAAGTTCTCCCAATGTCCGGGTGGATTCTTGAGCGCGGCATCAATCCGCTTTCGCACCTCGTTCCCGCTGAGTAGATTTACTTTGTCGCCGCCGATGGATTCAATCGTTCGAATTTGCGCAGTCTTGATTTCACCATCGGGCTTGTCAGCTATGTTGTCAGACCACAGCACAGGGAATGTGTGCGCGTCGCTGGTGTTCGCCGGATCGAAGCCAAGCTTGCTCAAGAAGGCCGTCCATCCGCCAGCCAGAACTGCTTGCCGGAAAGTGAAAGTCTTACCTGCCCCCTTGGCTCCAATCATCAGAACGTTGGGCAGATCGTGAGCGAAGTGTTTTCCAAGGTTTAGCAAGGGTTCAGTGGCGAGGATTGAGCTTGCTTGGCTACCCTCAGCAAACTCAGCAGACGTACAGACTTCGAACAGTCGCTCAGCCGACTTCCGGGCGATAGAAACATCGGTCGACCCTGTTAACGCAGCAACTGCTGATTCAGGCGATGCTTGGAAATACAGGGCTTTCGCCCAATCCGAGGCACTTGCATACAAGCGTTGGGATTGCGGCAAGTTGTCTAGCGCTTCACGCAGTGAGCCAATTGACATTAAGGTGCTCAAAAACTCTGCTTCCAGCCATTGCACGGCTGGAGTCAGCGGGTCGTCCGCGGGGTAGGCTGCCCCCAATGTCTTTAATGCACTTTCGTAGAGCCCAGCATCGCGCAGTTCCTTGGTCAGTAGGCTCAGCACTACTGTGGGCCGGACCTCTTCCTGCCAGCTACTGGGTAAAAGGCGATTGTTGGCATACAGCCGTCGTAACACTTCCTTCATCCCTAGCACTGACTGGGGTGCCACCGTGCTGACAAAAAAGTGATCAACGCGTGGGTCGAACAAAATTGGACTTGCTAGTTCACTAAGTCCCGCACGGAGATCCACGAACACCACATCTGCGCCCAGACGCTTGCCCAATGCATGCAAATGATCGCTAAGCTTCCAGGGGTTGAGTGGATCGCGTGCCAGGTGCTCAGGGCTCACGGGCATGTCTTGAATTTCGGCAAGATCCAATGCCGCCGGCAGCACAAACAGTTCGCGTTGCAATCCACCAAAACTCATGGATGTTTTGCGCAACTCCTCTGCAAAGAAGTCCAAGCTGGCATCCAGCCCAGCAGGAGGGTAATGCAGCGCCTCTAGCAATTGCACGAAGGAGACGCTTGGGCGGTTGGCATCATCAAGCCAGAAGCTGACACCGGGGGCTTCCAGGTCGGCATCGACTACCAAAATCTTCTTGGTCCCCGGGGTGGCGTCACGCAAGCAAGCCGTCACGTAGGTCATTAGCGCGGTGGTGCGCCCTACGCCGCCCTTGAACGAATGGAAGGAAACCAAATCTGGTCCCTCAACGAATCGAGTGGGCTCTCGACCGGGAACGTTGTAGGAGGACTGGACCGTTGCCTCTTGGTCATCCTCACTAGTGGATTCTTCTTGATCAGTTGACAGGTAGGTTACATCGCGCCACAGCGGGTAGCTTTTTCCGATAGCGGGTAAGGTCGTTCCTGGCTCTTCAAGCAATTCGATGGGATAAATTGCGTTGCCGATGCGCAGTTGGACTGCTCTTGGTACAGGAAGAAAAGCACTGCCAAAGATCTGCGCTAACCATGTGTCGATGCACTGTTCTGATGCCGCTCCGTAACGGACTTCCATACCGCTGGCAAAGCAGTCTAGGCCGAGTACACCAGGGGGCAATTTTGACCAAAGCACCGTACGCTGCTTGAGTAGGCGCTCCACATCAAGCCAAGTCAGCAAACGTTCAGCTATTGTGTTGTTTGCGTTCATTTGAGCTCTCCTTGAATCCAACTCAACACTTTTAGCAATTGCTTCTCGCAGTCTTCGTCCGTTGGGGAGAAACACTTTCCCCCATACCGCCAGGCTTGATGAATGTCGCCAAACTGCGCACGTCGCACTGGCCTTTCCAGTTGAAAGGACTCCGGCAGCGCCAGATGCGCTCCCACGTTTAGCTCCTTCAGAACTTGCCGTAGGTTGTGGCCAGTTTTGGTGATATCGACGCTATCAAACACGTCTCGCCGTTGGCGTCTGAGCCAAACGGCTTTCAATCCGCACTCCACCGCATAGAACAGCAACAAGCGATGTGGGTTTTTCCGCGCTGATTCAGTTGGAGGCGTAGCCACGGCCTCCAACTCTCGCATCGCACGCGTCAATTCACGATTGGTAAAAGGGATCGCGCTCATGCTCTTTCCCTGTCAGCCCATAAACTTTTCGCCAACCGTACCAAAAGGCATTGCTTTCCCTCCTTCGCCGCGTTGGCCAAGAAGCAAAAGAAGTTAGTTTTCAGTTTGGCGAGAAAGTGAGAGCGCCCTTCAAGATAGTTCAAAGGGGTCAAGTTCAACTCAATCAGTGCTGCTGTGCTCTGCGGAGCGACTAGAAATGCCTTCATCTCTGTGTTCGCGAAGGACTGTCGAACACCAATGCGGGAGTAGATGCTGACGACTGAGGTTCCACAATCAGTAGACGACTTAAACGTCGATATTCCCCGCACGCAGTGCGTTGGTCTCAATGAAGTCACGCCGTGGCTCCACTTCGTCGCCCATCAGCATGGTGAACACGCGGTCGGCTTCGATGGCGTCGTCGATTTGCACGCGCAGCAGGCGGCGGACGTTGGGGTCCATGGTGGTTTCCCAGAGCTGGCTGGGGTTCATTTCGCCCAAGCCTTTGTAGCGCTGGCGGCCGACGGAGTTTTCGGCTTGTTGCATCAGCCAGGCCATGGCGGTGCGGAAGTCGACGACCTTGCTTTCCTTGGCCTTCTCGCCTTCGCCCTTGCGCACGATGGCGCCTTCGCCGATCAGACCCTTGAAGGTGAGGCCGGCGGTGGCCAGCACTTCGTAGTCGGCGCTGTGCACAAAGTCGGCGTTGATGATGGACGAGCGCGTGTTGCCATGCTGCTTGCGGGCAATGCGCAGGAAGAACTTGTCGGTGCGGGCGTCGTATTCGCTGGTGACCACGGCGTCGTGCAGGGCGTTTTGCATGGCCGCGGCGGCGGCTTCGGCGTTGTCCTTGCTGTCCATATTGATGGCCGGGCCGCTGGACAAGCAGCGCAGCGCTTCAAAGTCCATCCAGTTGGACAAGCGGCCGATGACGCTTTCGGCCAGCACGTATTTGCTGGCCAGGGCTTCCAGGGCTTCGCCGCTGAGCACCGCGTCGCCGATGCCGGTGTGCAGGGCGGCGTCTTGCAGCGCCACCTTCAACAAGAAAGCGTCGAGTTCGATGCCGTCTTTCAGGTATTGCTCATGCTTGCCGACCTTGACCTTGTAGAGCGGCGGCTGGGCGATGTAGATGTGGCCGCGCTCCACCAACTCAGGCATCTGGCGGTAGAAGAAGGTCAGCAGCAGGGTGCGGATGTGGGCGCCGTCAACGTCCGCGTCGGTCATGATGATGATGCGGTGGTAGCGGAGCTTGTCGGGGTTGAAGTCATCGCTGCCGGCGCCGCGGCCAATGCCGGTGCCCAGTGCGGTGATCAGCGTGATGATTTCATTGCTGGTCAGCAGCTTTTCATAACGCGCTTTCTCGACGTTCAGGATCTTGCCGCGCAGCGGCAGGATGGCCTGGAACTTACGGTCGCGCCCTTGCTTGGCGGAGCCACCGGCGGAGTCACCCTCCACGATGTAGATTTCGCACAGCGCGGGGTCTTTTTCCTGGCAGTCGGCCAGCTTGCCGGGCAGGCCCATGCCGTCCAGCACGCCCTTGCGGCGGGTCATTTCGCGGGCCTTGCGGGCGGCTTCACGGGCGCGGGCGGCGTCGAGGATCTTGCCGCAAATCATCTTGGCGTCGATCGGGTTCTCAAGCAGGAAGTCGGTCAACAAGCGGCTGACGATGTCTTCCACCGGGGCGCGCACTTCGCTGGAGACCAGCTTGTCTTTGGTTTGCGAGCTGAACTTGGGCTCGGGCACCTTGACGGAAACCACGCAGGCCAGACCTTCGCGCATATCGTCGCCGGCCACTTCGACCTTGGCCTTCTTGGCCAGATCGTTGTCCACGATGTATTTGTTCAGCACCCGGGTCATGGCGGCGCGCAGGCCGGTCAGGTGGGTGCCACCGTCACGTTGCGGGATGTTGTTGGTGAAGCAGAGCACGTTTTCGTTGTAGCTCTCGTTCCACTGCATGGAGACTTCAACGCCGACGTTGGTGCCCTGCTCGCTGATCTTGTCGCCCTGGGCGTGGAAGATGGTCGGGTGCAGGGTGTTTTTGCCCTTGTTGATGAACTCGACAAAGCCCTTCACGCCGCCGGCGTAGGCGAAGTTGTCTTCCTTGTTATTGCGCTCGTCGACCAGGCGGATCTTCACGCCGTTGTTCAGGAAGCTCAGCTCGCGCAAGCGCTTGGCCAGGATTTCGTAGTGGAAATCGACGTTGGTGAAGATTTCGTCGTCGGGCAGGAAGTGGACTTCGGTGCCGCGCTTGTCGGTCTCACCGACGATGCGCATGGGGCTGACTTCGAAGCCATCGCGCATTTCCAGCAGGCGGTCTTGCGGCACGCCCTTCTTGAATTCGATCTGGTGGACCTTGCCCTCGCGGCGCACAGTCAGGCGCAGGTGCTTGGAGAGCGCGTTCACGCAGCTCACACCCACGCCGTGCAGGCCGCCCGAGACCTTGTAGCTGTTCTGGTTGAACTTGCCGCCGGCGTGCAGCTCGGTCAGTGCAATTTCAGCAGCACTGCGCTTGGGCTCGTGCTTGTCGTCCATCTTGACGTCGGTGGGGATGCCCCGGCCGTTGTCGCTGACGCTGATGGAGTTGTCGGTGTGGATGGTGACGATGATGTCGTCGCAATGGCCGGCCAGCGATTCGTCGATGGAGTTGTCCACCACTTCGAACACGAGGTGATGCAGGCCGGTGCCGTCGGAGGTGTCGCCGATATACATGCCGGGGCGCTTGCGCACGGCTTCCAGGCCTTCGAGGATCTGGATCGAATCGGCGCCGTACACCGCGCCGGAGCTGGCCTCTGCCGTGACGGCGGCTTGCTGCTTGTCGGTCAGGCCCTCGGGGCCATGGCCTTCGGCCTTGTTACCTTCGGGGGTGGCGTCTTGGTTCGAAACATCGGTCATCTGGAACTCTCTCTCACACCGGCATGGCCTCTTGCGCGCATGCCTTTAAAAGCACTGAAGCGGGCCGGGTTAGAAAACCACAAGCCCGCTTGATTGATTCGTTAGCTGTCGTTAGATGCGCATTGGCATGACGACGTATTTGAAGCCGCTCTGCTCAGGGATGGTGATCAGGGCGCTGGCCGAGCTGTCGTTCAAATCGATGCTGACCATGTCTTGGCTCATGTTCTGCAGCACGTCCATCAGATAGGTCACGTTGAAGCCGGTTTCGATCAGGTCGCCGCCGTAATCGATTTCGATTTCTTCCTTGGCCTCTTCTTGCTCGGCATTGCTGGAGGCGATGCTCAGCAGGCCCGGCTCGAAGCTCAGGCGCACGGCCTTGAACTTTTCGCTGGTCAGAATCGCGGCGCGCTGCAGCGAGGACAGCAGCGTCGTGCGGCCCAGGGTCACATTGAACTTGTGGTTCTTGGGGATGACGCGGTTGTAGTCCGGGAACTTGCCTTCCACCAGCTTGGTCACGAACTCCATGCCCGAGAAGCTGAACTTGGCCTGATTGCCGGCGAAGCGCATCTCGATGGGCTGGTTGTCGTCTTCACCCTTGCCGTCTTTGAGCAAGCGCATCAGTTCCAGCACGGTCTTGCGCGGCAAGATGACTTCTTGCTTGGGGATTTCGGTTTCCAGTTCGGCCTGGGCCAGGGCCAGGCGGTGACCGTCGGTGGCGACCAGCGTGAGATTCTTGCCTTCGGCGACGAACAAGATGCCGTTCAGGTAGTAGCGGATGTCATGCACCGCCATCGAGAAGTGCACCTGGTTGATCAGGCTCTTGAGCGTCTTCTGGGGCACGCTGAAGGCGGGGCCGAAGTCAGCCGCCTCTTGCACCAGGGGGAAGTCGTCCGAGGGCAGGGTCTGCAGAGTGAAACGGCTCTTGCCGCCCTGCAGCGTCAGCTTGGAGGCGTTGGCCGTCAGCGAGACGGTCTGGTCCGAAGGCATGGAGCGCAGGATGTCGATCAGCTTGCGTGCACCCACGGTGGTGGTGAAGTCGCCCGCATCACCGCCCAGCTCGGCGGTGGTGCGCACCTGGATTTCCAGGTCGCTGGTGGTCAGCTCCAGCGAGCCGCCGGTTTTGCGTATCAGCACATTGGCCAGGATGGGCAAGGTGTGACGCCGCTCGACGATGCCGGCGACGGCCTGCAAGGCGGTCAGTACCTTGTCCTGGGTGGCTTTCAACACAATCATGTCAACCTCTTTTCATTTGTCTGGAGCGCGCGCGCGAAACACCGCGCATTTTGACTTAGTTATGGGCTGTTTCTGCCGCATGGAAACCATGTCTTTGCGGCCAAGTGTTTGGCCGGGCGATCGATCAGCCTTTGAGCGTCTGTTCCAGCACGTGCAATTGCTGGTTGAGCTCGGTGTTCTTCTGCCGCTCGCCGCCGATTTTGCGCACCGCATGCAGCACGGTGGTGTGGTCGCGGCCGCCGAACAGCTCGCCGATCTCGGGCAGGCTCTTTTGCGTCATTTCCTTGGCCAGGTACATGGCAATCTGGCGCGGCCGGGCAATGCTGGCCGGGCGCTTCTTGCTGTACATATCGGCGATCTTGATCTTGTAGAAGTCGGCCACGGTCTTTTGGATGTTTTCCACAGACACTTGGCGGTTCTGGATCGAGAGCAGGTCTTTCAGCGCTTCGCGGGCCAGCTGGATATTGATTTCCTTGTGGCTGAAGCGGCTGTAGGCCAGCACCTTGCGCAAGGCGCCTTCCAGCTCACGCACGTTGGCGCGCACATTCTTGGCGATGAAGAAGGCCACGTCTTCGGGCATGGGCGTCTGCTCGGCTTCGGCCTTCTTGATCAGAATCGCCACTCGCATTTCCAGCTCGGGCGGCTCGATGGCCACCGTCAGGCCGGCGTCGAAACGGCTGGTGAGGCGCTCATCGATATCAGCCAGACCCTTGGGGTAGGTGTCGCTGGTCATGATGATGTGGGCGCGCTTGGCCAGCAGGGCTTCGAAGGCGTTGAAGAACTCTTCCTGCGTGCGCTCTTTGCCGGCGAAGAACTGCACATCGTCGATCAGCAGCAGATCGAGCGAGTGGTACTTGGCCTTCAGCTCATCAAAAGTCTTGCGCTGGTAGTTCTTCACCACGTCGGAGATGAACTGCTCGGCGTGCAGGTAAAGCACCCGCGCATCGGGCTTGTCCTTCAGCAGGGCGTTACCCACGGCGTGGATCAAATGGGTCTTGCCCAGGCCCACGCCGCCGTAGATGAACAGCGGGTTGTACATCGCGCCCGGAGCGCCGGCCACATGCAGGGCGGCGGTGCGTGCCATCTGGTTGGCGCGGCCGGGGACGAGGTTGTCAAAAGTCAGCGCACTATTGATGCGGTGGCGGCTGGCGCTCGGCGGCAGGTTCTGCGGCGCAGGCGCTTGCGCCACGGGCTGGCCGTGGGTCAGCGGGCCATTGGCCGGTGCTGCGACTGGGGCCGGGCTGGGTCCGGCGGACACCGGCCGCAGGCCGTTGTGCAGCACCTGGCCGACGGCCATGGGCTGATTGGCGGCAACGGTATTGGCCGGGGCGGCCACGGCGCGCGCCATCGGTTCGCGGGCGGCCAGGGCCAGTTCCAGGCGGGCCGGTTTGCCGGCCAACTCGGTCAAAATGGATTCGATGCGGCCGGCGTACTGGTTGCGGATCCAGTCCAGCTTGAAGCGGTTGGGCACCCGCAGCGAAAACACCAGACCATCGGCGCTCGCGCCTTCGGCCACCATGGCCGGTGGCAAGGGGCGAATCCAGGTGTTGAATTGTTGTTCGGGCAACTCGGTGGCCAAACGCTCACATCCGCGCTGCCAAAGGTCCGCTCCCAGCGTGTCTGCGCCCTGCGAATTCTCGCCTTGCATCCCTACGCTTTGCATATCTACGCTCATTGTGGAAAACTTGTTCTAGAGCGGCCGAATTGTACGGGTTTAGGGCCGGCCAAACCAAGGTTATCCACAGTTTTTTCGAGCCCGTCAATGTCAGGTAAACCCGATGGCTTTGTGCTCAGGGATTGACCTAGTGGCAGAATTTTGTTGTAATCGCGGGTTTTCCGGACGCTGGATGATGTTGGAGTGAGCGGGTTGCTAGTCAACCTTGCGTAGCCCTTGGCCGAGCTTGACCTCAAGCAAGGCACAAGCTTGGCAGGAGCCAAAGGCATTGAAAGCGCTCTGGCGCGGGGTATCCCGCAGGCCGCCGCCCCTTGTGGGAAGCGGCCTGAGGACTGCACCGCAGAGCGCAAATCTATTTGCATCCGGCGATTTTTCGCCAACAACAGCTAAAGCGTCACCCGACGTCCTTAGACCTTCTCAAGAGGCCTCCATCATGAAACGCACTTACCAAGCATCCAAGACCCGTCGCGCCCGCACTCACGGTTTCCTCGTCCGCATGAAGACACGCGGCGGCCGCGCTGTCATCGCTGCGCGCCGCGCCAAGGGCCGTAAGCGTCTGGCTGTCTGAGCCAAGACCCCGGTCTTGTGATTGGCCGCATCGTGCGATCGGCCGATTTTGAACGCGTGCTGGGCAAGCCCAGCCGTGCGCGTAGCAATCACTTTGCTGTGCATCACCTGGCTGCGATGCCGTCGAAGCTGCCTAAGCCTGCCCGTTTGGCGCAGGCTTTGTCCACAGCGCAAGGCGAGTTATCAACAGGCGATGCACAAGTCGCCCACAGCCCTGTGGAAGAGTTGCCGCCCGAGGGCGCTTGGCTGGGTGTGGTGGTGCCGAAACGGCATGCCAAACGCTCGGTCACGCGCTCACTGCTGAAGCGGCAGATTCGTGCCGCTTTCGAGCAACAGCCCTTGCTGCCACCCGGTTTGTGGGTGGTGCGCTTGCGTTCGCCCTTTGATCGCAAACTTTTTCCCAGCGCCTCGTCCGAGGCGCTGCGCGCTGCTGCGCGGGCCGAATTGCAGCAACTGCTCGGCCGCGTGCTGAACGGTTCACGCAAGGCTTGATCCTGGTCGCGCCAGACAATGAGCAGCAGCACCGCCTCCAGCCCGACGCGCGCCTCCCTGGCCGAACGCTTGGCCGTGGGCTTGGTGCGTGGCTACCGTCTCATGCTGAGCCCCTGGTTGGGCGCGTCCTGCCGCTTTAGCCCGACCTGTTCGGTCTACGCCATTGAAGCCCTGCAGCGCCACGGCGCCGCAGCGGGCACTTACTTGGCGGCATACCGTATCCTGCGTTGCAATCCTTTTTGTGCGGGCGGCCATGATGGCGTGCCCGAGCATGCGCCGCGCCTGTTCGCCCATTTGGGTCTGAACAAGCCGGTGTCCCCTCGTCCTCCTACTCCAGAAGCTTCCCCATGACTGATATACGCCGCACCGTGCTGTGGGTGGTGTTCACCATGTCCCTCGTCCTGCTGTGGGACGGCTGGCAAAAACACAATGGGCAACCGTCGATGTTCAGCCCGGCAGCGCCCAAGGCCGTAGCGACCGCGCCTTCGGCACCCGGCGCGACTGGCGTGCCATCGCCCGCCGCCCAGCCTGGCGCCGCCGCCGTGGCTGGCGCTCAGGCGCCCGCGCCTGTGGCGCAGGTGAGCGAAAAAGTGCTGGTCAAGACCGATGTCTTGAGCGTCACGCTCGACACCTTGGGTGGCGATGTCAGCCGTGTGGAGCTGCTGAGCTATCTGGACGCACCGGAGCCGGGTCTGTTCGACCCGATTCTGGAAATGGTGGGCATCAAGCAAAAGCATGTGGTGGAGCGCAAGCCCATCGTCTTGCTGGACGCCGCCACCCGCAGCTACAAGGCGCAGACCGGCTTGGTCGGCAGCCAGGGCGAGCAATTGCCGACGCACAACACTTTGATGAGCGTTGTGCCCGGTGAGCGCACACTCAAAGACGGCATGAATGAGCTGACCGTGCGCATGGAGTCGCCCGTGGTGGGTGGCGTCAAGCTGGTCAAGACCTTCACCTTCAAGCGTGGCGACTATGTGGTGGGCGTCCGCCACGAGGTGGTCAATGCCGGCGCCGCAGCCGTGACCCCGCAGGTCTACGTGCAACTGGTGCGTGACGGCGTGGCCGGCCCGCAAGGCAGCAGCTTCACTTCCACTTTCACCGGCCCGGCCGTTTACAACGACTCCACCAAGTTCCACAAGGTCGAGTTCAAGGACATCGACAAGGGCAAGGTCGAAATCGAGAAGCATGCCGATAACGGCTGGGTCTCGATGGTGCAGCACTATTTCGCCAGCGCCTGGTTGCATAACGAAACCGGTCAGCGTGAGTTCTTCGTTAACCAGGTCAAGGGCGCCGTGCCGACGCAGTACGCCGTCGGTATGGTCTTCACCATGCCTAGCCTGGCACCGGGTGCCAGCCAGAGCCGTGACGACCAACTTTTTGTTGGCCCGCTGGAAGAGAAGAAGCTGGCTGCCCTGGCCCCTGGCCTGGAACTGGCCAAGGACTACGGCATCTTCGCCATCCTGGCCAAGCCGCTGTTCTGGCTGCTGGAAAAGCTGCACAGCATGCTGGGCAACTGGGGTTGGGCCATCATCGCCCTGGTCGTCTTGCTGAAGGCCGCGTTCTACTGGCTCAATGCCAGCGCCTACCGCAGCATGGCCAAGATGAAGGCCGTGGGCCCCAAGATCCAGGCCATGCGTGAGCGCCTGAAGGACAAGCCCCAAGAGATGCAGCAGGAAATGATGCGCATCTACAAGGAAGAGAAGGTCAACCCGGTCGGTGGCTGCCTGCCCATCCTGCTGCAGATGCCTTTCTTCATGGGCTTGTACTGGGTGCTGCTGTCCAGCGTTGAAATGCGCGGCGCGCCTTGGCTGGGTTGGATCACCGACCTGTCCACCAAGGACCCTTACTTCATCTTGCCGATCTTGATGACCTTGTCGAGCTTGCTGCAAGTGGCCCTGGGCCCCAAGTCGCCCGACCCGATGCAAGCCAAGATGATGTGGTTCATGCCGCTGGCCTTCAGCTTCATGTTCTTCGTCTTCCCGTCCGGCCTGGTGCTGTACTGGTTGACCAACAACATCTTGTCGATCGCCCAGCAATGGATGATCAACAAGCAGCTGGGCGTGAAGAACTAAAGCCCGCGCCCACCAAGATGGAAAAGGCCCCCGCATGTGAGTGCGGGGGCTTTTTTGTTGCTGGCCTGTCGCGCGCGATGCGCCTGAGCCAAGGCGCAAGTCAGCGGCCCAAGACAGGCCACAGCGCCTTCAGTTTTTCAGATTGAACCAGTAGGTATTGAAAATGCTGTTCGCGGGGTTCGTCAGCCTGAGTACCGGTGTGGGATGCAGGTACTCCAGTCGCAGGTAGTAGCGCTGCGCACTCAAGCGATCGACGAGCACATGGTTGCAGACCAGGCTCAGCGGCCCGGTGCTGCCGAGATTGCTCGTGCCTTGCCCGAAAGCCAGCCCAGGGATTTCTTGTGGACCCAGTCCGGCAATATTCATCAGCAAGATATCGCCTTGATGAAACTGCGCCTGCACGCCAGGCAGCTCCGGCGCCTTGACTCGGCAAATCGACTCCGCGGTTGACAGGTCTGAATAGCCCTTGTCGGCCATTTCAAATTGATCGTAAAGGCGCGTCGCCGCCGCTGAGCTGAGCACCGAACTGCTGCCTGTCTCTGACAAATTGATCATGAGATAGCGCAAGCAGTAGCTGTAGCTACTGCCGTCGACCAGCCTTCCGGAGCTGCAGGGCTGATAGTTCAAATAGCCCTGCGGATTGCTGTCGATGTGGGCGCTGAGCACATAGCCACTCAAGGGCAGCGCATTGGCGGGGATGGGCAGTAGCGCCGCCAACTCCGAGGCTGAAGGGCTTGTTGCGCCATCTGGGCTGCTGGCTGGTGGCGAGGGCGGCTGCGGCGCGGGGGGCGGTGCAGGTGTCGCCGCCATGCAGGGGCTCAAATCTCCGCCCGCGGCCAGCCGCTTGGTGTAGGGCGTGTACTGCCCCTCCATCTTGATGCCATTGCTCAGCTTGAATTCGGCCGTGAGTTGGGCCGCTAGATCAGCGCTCCAGCTCAAGCAGCTCAAGCCGCTGGCCACCACGGTTTGGGTCTGAGCGGCCAAAGTGCCCGCCATGCGCGCGCTGGCCGTCAGCGGCGTGACGCTGTCCAGCAAAACCAGCCTCAGCTCCGGCCCCAGCGCCACGGTCACCGAACTGGTGGCCGCCTGGGTCGCGCCACTGAGCACCGGCGCACTGGCAGTGGCGGCGCTATTGCTGCTGGACTGATGGCTGAAGGTCTTGCTCGCGGGGTCCCAGTGCGAGCTGAACTCGAAGCTGGTGCCGCCGCTCAAGAAGTCGGCGCTGAGCTTGTTGCCGACCTGGGCTTTCATGCTCAAGACCAGGGGCACATCAATGCGCAAAGCCCCCCACGCCTGCGGCACCGGCCAGCTGAGCTTGGTGAGGGTGATGTCGCCCGATTGGCCTTGCGCGCCGCCGGCGGGGTCGAGGTTGAGCTTGATGCCCTCTTCCAGATTACCGCTGACCTTGAAGTCCAGCTTGTTCAGGCCGCTGGCCGCGCTGTAGTCCAGATCCAGCGTCACACTCAGCTGCAACTGACCGTTGAGCTTCACCTGCACCGGGCCATAGGCCGGCAGGTCTTGCGCAAAACCTATCGTCCCGGTCACCAAGCTCAAGGCGCCCAGATTTGGGCTCGCAGCCAAGGCCTGGCGCCTGTCGGTCTGCGCGGGTTTCAACAGGCTGCTGTCCAGCGTGCCGCTGATGCGCAGGGTTTGGAATACCTCGTCCATGGCCGGTGCACGCGTCTGCAGCGTGCGCCCGTCCGCGCTGACGGCGGTGGCCACATAGGCCCGGCCCTGGCTCAAGAACACATCGCCGACCTTCACGCCACTGGGCTGCGTCAAGCTCAGGCTGCCCGGCCCGGCCACATCCAGCTGCGGCAACAGCGAGTCGGCCAGGGTCTTCACGCCGGGCTGGTACACGGCTTGCGTCTGCAGCGGCGAAGCGCTTGGCGCCGACGCGGGTGCGGGCGCCGGGCTGGGCGAAGGCAGTGGCGGCGATTCATTGCTGCCGCCTCCACCGCCACCGCCGCAACCTTGCAGCGCCACGCTCAGCAAGAGCAGGGCCGCGCACAGGGAGAGGCGCCGCCTCGTGCGCCCTTCAGTGCATGGGCTCATGGCGCTCACTCAGTTCTGCAACCACAGTGCCACAAAGCCGCCGTTGCCAGAGTTGGGCACACCGCGGGACACCAGCACATAACGAGACACACCATTGACCTGGAAGGTGTAGGCCGTGAGGTAGAGCTTGCCGGCGCCCCCCTCGATCGGGAGGCTGCCGCCGCTGAGCAAGCCGTTGATCTCAGCCGCCGTGGCGCTGCTGCCATTGCTGCTGCTGAAGTTGCCACTCGCATCGAAGCTGAATTTCACGGTGTTGGCCGTGGGCGCCGTGCTTTGATTGCTGCTGTTGCCGTTGTTGTCGGTGTAGCTGCAGTCTTCCATGAGATAGAAGGTCTGGCCGGCCAAGTCGGCCGCGCGGCTCAGCTTGCTGGCCTGTGTGCCGCCCGTGCTGGCTTGGGTGACCACGCCGACATAAGCACTTTTGAGCGGATTGCTGCCGCACAACATGATCACGCTGCCCTTGGCGCGGTTCACCGATGTGAAGCCGCTTGCGCTGATGCCAAAGTCCGCGCCCAGGACCGTGAGCACCGTGCTGACCGAGCCGCCCAGCTGCCAGCCCAAGCCCTGGGTATTGCTGCGATCGATCGCACCCGCGTTGGCCGTCGGCGCGGAGGCGCCGGGGGCATAAACGTCGAACTGCTTGCCTAGGAACAAGGCATTGAGGCCGCTGCTGTTGGCTGGGCTGATGTTTGGCGCAGGTGCCGGAGCCGGGGCGGGAGCAGGAGCAGGAGCAGGAGCAGGCGCAGGCGCAAGGCTGCTGCTGTCTGAGTTGCTGCTGCCGCCCCCACCGCAGGCGCTCAGCAAGGCCGCCATGGCCACCGCGGTCAGTGCGGCTGTTCCGATTCGTTTTCCGTTGTTCATCGCAAGTCCTTACAAGGTGGCGGGCTCGGGAATGAGCCTGCTTCAGACTGCTTAACGGGAAGACGGGCGGCCAAGCGCCAGGCCCTCGGAAGTTCATGGCAAATTTTTCAGAGGCAGCGCCTCACGGTCGCTTCAGGCCGGCGAGGCTGGGCCATCGAGCAGAGCGAGAAACTCCGCGTAGTAGCGCGTGCCACCGGCTTTTTGCAAACGCTGCCGGAAGGTGTTCAGCTGTGCATTCAGCTCGGGGTTCATGGCCTGGGCTTGAATCAGGCGGCGCCAGGTCTGCGCCTGCCAGGCCAGACCTGTGTCATCGGCTTGCTTCAGGCCGTCTTGCCAGGCGGCAATGGCCGCTGAGCGATCGCCTTGGGCCCAGGCCAGCTCTCCGGCACGCAGCGCAAGCACGGCGCCTCTGGCGGGGACTTTGGCGAAGCTTTGGCTTAGCACCTGTCGTCCCTGTGCCAGCAAGGCCTTGGCCCGTTCCAGATCTTGTTCGTGGATGGCGCTGGCGCTGCAGGCTTGGATGATGCGCAAGCGCATCGTCGGCTGAGGCGCTTGCACGTCCTGGCCCCAGGGCTTGCACGCCTGGCGCAGCTGCGGCCAGTCTTCGGCGCGTTGGGCCAATTCCAGCGTGGTGGCAGCGATGGTCAGCGAGAAGGCTTTTTGCCCTGTGTGCGCGGGCAACTGCGCAATGCGTTGCGCTTCTTGCAAGTGGCGCAGGGCCTCGGCGCGGTTCTCCCCTGCAAACAGCAGTTGGGCCAGATTGACTTCCCCGCGTGCCAACAGCAATGCATCAGCGCCCATGCCCCGGCGAATGATGTCAATGCCGTGCTGCAGCAGGGTTTGGGCCAATTCGGGGCGCATGGTCAACGCGGCGAGTGCACCGGCCTGATCCTCGGAGGCGCCGGTTTTCCAGTCCTCTTCCCCCCATAAGCGCCGGTTGGCATTGGCGCCGGCCATGGCGTCTTGAAAAGCCTCTTCGGTTCGACCCAGGCTGAGGTGGGAGATCATCAATTGCTCATATACGGTGCCCAGGGCGCTGGGCCCACTGATGGGTTCCAACAAGGCCGCGGCTTGACGCAGGTGCGCAATGTCTTCATCACCCGCAGCGTGCAAACGCGCGCCGAAGCCTCCCAGCGTCATGTGCGCCCGGGCCAGCTTGATCGGGTCACGCTCCTTATGTGCTTGATAGATGGCCAGCGCCTGCTGCGCGGCGTCAAAGCCTTCCTTGTATTGCCCCTGCGCCTCCCAGCCATCGCGCTGCCCCAGCAGTGCATCTGCATACGCCACGCTTTGCGGGCCACTGGTCTGCAGCGCCATGCGCACGCGTTCGGTGGCGAGCTGCGTTGAAAGCGCATTGAGCCCGAGCTGCTGGGTCAGGGTGGACAAATCCGCCAGCAAACGGGCGCGGGCTTGGGGCTGGTCCTGCAGCGTGTCGAGCACGCGCTGGGCGCCGCGCTCGATCAGCTGGCGCACGGGCATTTCGCGTTCGCGAATATCGGGTTGCGGCGAATGGTTGGGATTGAAGAGGCCCACCACAAAGCCGTACATGGCATCCGAGCGTGCGGCCTCCTGCCTCGCGAGGCTGGCGGACCGCAAGGCCCAGGCCGTGGACCCCAGCAAGGCCAGCACGGCCAGCGCACTGGCCGACACGCCGATCCGATGCCGCCGCACAAAGCGCCCTGCCACATAGCGCCAGGACGGCGCTCGGGCCAGCACCGGCTTGCCGTCCAGATGGCGGCGCAGATCGGCGGCCAGGGCTTCCACCGTGGCATAGCGTTGGTCGGCCTCTTTGGCCAGGGCCTTCAGCACAATCGTGTCCAGGTCACCGCGCAGGGCCTTGCGGCGTGCCGGGTCTTGCGCCTGTTGTGAGGGCGCCGGTGGGCGGAGTTCCAGAATCGCCTGCTCCAGCGCATGGCGATGCTGGGCGACGGCCCCGGCATAAGGGCTTTGGCCACTGAGCAGGCGGTAAGCCAGCACGCCCAGCGCGTAAACGTCAGAGGCCACGCCCGGCGCTTCGCCGCGCACCTGCTCGGGCGAGGCGTACTCCGGCGTCATCGGGCGCTGGCCCAGCTGGGTCAAGGTGCTCTGCTCGGGCTCGTCGGCATCTTCCAGCAAGCGTGCAATGCCGAAGTCCAGCAGCTTGGCCTGGCCATCGGCTTGCACCAAGACGTTGGCAGGTTTGATGTCGCGGTGCACCACCAATTGACCATGGGCGTATTGAAGTGCATCGCAGATCTGCAGCAGCAGGGTCAGGTCTTGCCTGACCGTGGATTGCTGCGCCTGGCACCAGCCCAGCAGCTCCTGGCCTTGCACATGCTCCATCGCCAGCCAGGGCAGACCTTCGGGCGTGACGCCGGCATCGAACAAGCGCGCAATGCCGGGGTGATTCAGTCGCGCCAGCACATCGCGCTCGCGGCGGAAGCGTTCGGCCAGATGGGGTGTGGGGCTGTGCGGCAATTTGAGCGCCACTTCGCGCTGGAACTCGCCTTGGGCCGGCCGCGCCAGCCAGACGCTGGCCATTCCGCCGCGCCCCAACTCACGGATCAATTGCCAGGGGCCCAGCACCTGACCGGGCCGCCAAGCCTCAGGGTTTTGCGCGGGTGTGGTGCTTCCCAGCGGCAGGCTGGCGGCTTGCGCCAGAAAGCCGGCCGCATCGGCGGCGGCGTCGGCGCGCATGAGTTCCTCCAGCGTGTCGCGCCAGACTTGCTGCTCGGCCGGCAGCTGATCCAGAAATAGGGGGCGCTCCGCCTCGGGCAGGGCCAACAGGTCATTCAGCAAGGGCTCGATCTCGGCCCAGTGTTGCAGCATCGGTGCGTTCATGGGGTCAACAGGGTCCAGAGTACGGCGCGCGCCTTTTGCCAATCGCGTTGCACGGTGCGGCGGGCCACACCCAGCAACTCGGCGCATTCGGTTTCTTCCAGCCCAACGAAAAAGCGCAGCTCCACCAAGCGCGCGAGGCCAGGGTCGCTGCGCCCCAGATCGGTCAGCGCCTCGTGCAAGGCCAGGTATTCCTCGTCCCGGTGCGCCAAGGTGGGCAGTTCGTCAAACGGCAGATGCGTGGCCTGGCCACCGCGCATGGCGGCCTGCCGAGCGCGCGCGTAGTCCACCACGAGCGAGCGCATGGCCGTGGCCGCATAGGCCATGAAATGCTCCCGCCCCATGGCGGCCCAGTCGGCCCGGCGCGAGAGCCGGAACCAGCTCTCATGCACCAAGGCTGTGGTGTCCAGCAAGGTCATGGGGCCGCTGCGTCGCAGTCGCTGGCGGGCCATGGCTTTGAGATCCCGGTAAAGCTCCTCCTCCAGCGAGGGGCTGGTCAGCTCTTCTTCTTGAGTCAAAACGAGTCCTATCAAGCGCGAGTTCTTTTGCGGCCCTCATCATGCCGCGCAGGGCGGGCCTCTTCACGGCCGAGCTCATGCGCTGACGCGCATGCGCAACGCGAGACGGCGTCAAGATTCACCTGTGCGAGGAGGCTTGCGCAACGCCTGGGCGCTGCAGTCGGAACGGCGCTTGGGCCCAATCCATGGGGGTTCTGGTGCGATTTGAGCGGATTCGGAATTAAGTCACACCGACCCTGCTTGCGCATGCGTCACCCCCGCTTGGGGGGCTTTTTTGTTTGGGTGAACTCGACTTAAATCAAGCCATGCGGGGAAGATAATCGCGACCGATCTGAACCAGACAAGGTTGGGCAGGTTTGCGAACGGCACGCGGCCCAGGCTCATGCGAGCGCTGTGCCTCTGCCTCCCCCGCGCCATCTTCTCGCTCGCTGATTCTGCGCACCGCAGGCTCAGCGAGTTTTGTTTTGGGGCCCGCTTTCCACAATGGCGGAAAATCCCTCCATGCTCTCCCGCCACCAAGACCCCATCGTCGCCATTGCCACCGCTCCCGGGCGGGGGGCCGTTGGCATCGTGCGCGTTTCGTCCGCGCAAGACCTGACCCTCTTTGTGCAAGCCTTGTGCGGGCGGGACTTGAAAGCACGCGAGGCCAGCTATCTGCCTTTTCGTGCTGCCAGTGGCGAGGCCATCGACCAGGGCCTGGCCCTGCACTTCCCGGCCCCGCACTCCTACACCGGCGAGCATGTGCTGGAGTTGCAAGCGCACGGCGGCCCGGTGGTGTTGCAGCTGCTGCTGGCGCGTTGCATGGAAGTCGGCCAAGCGCTGGATTTGCGCATGCGCCTGGCCGAGCCAGGTGAGTTCACCCAGCGCGCCTTCCTGAACGGCAAGCTGGATCTGGCGCAGGCCGAGGCCGTCAGCGACTTGATCGACGCCAGCACCGAAGCGGCTGCGCGCAGCGCCAGCCGCGCCTTGGCCGGTGCGCTGTCCAGCGAGGTGGGCGAGTTGCGCGATGCCTTGATCAAGCTACGCATGCTGGTCGAGGCCACGCTGGACTTCCCGGAAGAAGAGATCGATTTTCTGCAGCAGGCCGATGCACTGGGTCGGCTGGACCGCTTGCGTGCCCAGCTGGAAGCGGTGCTGGATCGCACCCGCCAAGGGGCGCTGCTGCGCGAGGGCATCAAGGTGGTGCTGGCCGGCCAGCCGAATGTGGGCAAGAGCTCGCTGCTGAACGCCTTGGCCGGGGCCGAGTTGGCTATCGTCACCGCCATCCCCGGCACCACGCGTGACAAGGTGAGCCAGACGATTCAGATCGAAGGCGTGCCGCTGCACATCAGCGATACCGCCGGCCTGCGCGATGCCACTGACGAGGTGGAACGCATCGGCGTGGCGCGCAGCTGGGACGCGATTGCCGAGGCCGATGTGGTGCTGTTTCTGCATGACCTCAGCCGCGTTGGCGAGGCCGACTACGAAGCCGAAGATGCCGAGATCCGCGCCCGCTTGGGCGGCGTGGACCCTGCGCGCATCCTGCAAGTGTTCAACAAGGCCGACACGGTGCTCACGCCGCAGGGTCAGGTCTTGCCTGCGGACGCCTTAAAGCTTTCCGCCAAAACCGGCGTGGGCTTAGACGAGCTGCGCCAAAGCCTGCTCCAGCATGCCGGCTGGCACGCCACCCCGGAAGGCCTGTTCATCGCCCGAGAGCGGCATGTGCAGGCCCTCAAGCGCACCCGCGAGCATCTGGCTCTGGCGGTGGCCGTCTCCACCCAGCAGCCACCGGCGCTGGACTTGCTGGCCGAGGAGTTGCGCCTCTCCCACGACGCCCTGGGCGAAATCACCGGGGCCTTCTCGGTGGATGACTTGCTGGGGGAGATATTCAGCAAGTTCTGTATAGGCAAATAACGACATGGGGTTGGACCTGCGCAGCAGCTCCGACCCCACTGATTAGCTGGGGTTGCGAAGAACCTCTAGCTGTTGTCCTTCCCCTCATCCCCCAACTCCAGCGCCACCTGCCCCCCAGGCTCGGCCTTGCGCCCCAAGCGCACCGCCTTCAGGCCCAGCTGCTTGGCGCTATCGGCCGATGAGGCCAGCACCCGGCCGACCTTGCTGCCCATCTGGGCCGTGGCGCCCAGCACGCTCTGCGTGGCGTCTTTGACGCCTTGGCCGGTTGCGCTCGCGGCGTCGGTGAACACATTACCGGTGGCTTTGAAAACGCTTTTGGCCACGCGCACACCGCAGTCGCGCGTCACCACGCCCAGCAGCGCCAGCGCGGCCACCGAGGCGCTGCGGCGCGTGGCCTCCAGCTCGGGTTGAACCAGGGCGGCGCAGTACTGCTTGGTCAACATGGCCACGCGCAGGGTCAAAAAGGCATTGGCTGCGCCGTTGGCCAGGCTATTGGTCAGCAAGCGCGAGATGCCGCCCAAACCCGGCAGATTGGCCGCCAGGCCGGGCGCGGCGGCGCTGATCATGGGCGAGGCGATCTCGGAGAAATCGATGTCCTCGATGCTGGTGGCGATCAGAATCGCCGCCCCGACATTGCCGTAGACATACAGCGCCTGGCGCGGCGAGGGCCGCACGTGATAGACCGCCATCAGCCGGTACACCAGGCGCAATTGGTTGAGCAAGACCAGCAGGCCATCGAGCCGGCCGTTTTGCATCAGCGCGGTGCTGACAAAGGTGGCGCTGGCGGCTTGCAGCGCTTCTTCATCGGCCTTGGCATTGAGCAGGCTCAGGGCCGCAGGCAGATCGTCTGGGGTGTTGAGCGGGCTGCCTGCCAGCAGCGGGTTGCGGCGCAGCGCCGTGAGCAAGCTGGCCTGATAGTGGCCGAAAGCTGGCTCGCTGCGGTCCGCTGGTGGGATCAGCGGCTTGGGCAGGCGCAGGTACAGCAGGCAGGGTGTGGCGGCGAGGCCGGCGAAAAGCGCCGTCAAGGCCCAGAACAGATATTGGCCGGCGCCCGAGTAGACGCGGTCGGCCGCATTGGCCAGCTGTGAGAGGGTGGCCAGCACCGAGGCACCGGCGTAAAGCGCCAGCAAAAGGGCCAGCGCCAGCAGGAGATGCTTGATGGATTTGCTCATCTCATCTGTTCATCGCCGCGCTGGCTCTGCGGGCCTTGCTTACTTGCCGTAAGGCCAGACCGGCTTTTTGGTCGGCGCCTTCACGCCCTTGCCATTGGCCTGCCAAAGCTTGTAGGCGCTCGAGGTCAGCTGGCGTTTCATCAATTGCACCAGCTCGCCCGGGCCCAAGCCGTGCTCCATCAGCACCTTGTTATAGGGCGGCACATCCTCCCAGGCGGTGGCAACGATGCGCTTGACTTGGTCGGCGGTGAGGCGGGGAATTGGTTTGGCCATGGCGCTATTGTCGCCGTTCTCGCCGCGCAAGTCAGTGGGGTGTGGGCTGACTCGTGCGCTGGGCTCACACCAGCGGCGCGTGACTCAAGAGCCTAAGTGCCTTCGAAGTCCACCATGGTGAACAGCGGCAGCCCGGCCGCTTTGATCTTGGCGGAGCCGCCCAGCTCGGGCAGGTCGACGATGGCGGCGGCTTCCACCACTTCGGCGCCCAGACGCTGCAGCAGGCGGGCGCCGGCCAGCATGGTGCCGCCGGTGGCGACCAGGTCGTCAATCAGCACGATGCGGTCGCCGGCATGCACCGCGTCGGTGTGGATCTCCACCGTGGCGTTGCCATATTCGAGCTCGTAGCTTTCTTCCACCGTGGTGAAGGGCAGCTTGCCCTTTTTGCGGATCGGGATGAAGCCGACGTTGAGCTCGTAGGCCAGCACCGAACCGATGATGAAGCCACGCGCGTCCAGCCCGGCGATGGCTGTCGGCTTGACGTCGAAATAGCGATGCACAAAGACATCGATCAGGACCCGGAACACGCGCGGGTTGGACAGCAGCGGCGTGATGTCGCGGAACTGCACGCCCGGGGCCGGCCAGTCAGGCACGGTGCGGATGTGGCGGCGGATGGTGTCGGTGGCATTGCTCATGCCCCGATTATCCGGCGCAAGCTCAGGCGGCGGCTTGGGTTTGTACGGCCATGCGGGCACGGCCGGCTTGTTTGGCGCGGTAAAGGGCGGCATCGGCCTGTTCGACCAGGCTTTGTGCGGCTTGGTCGGCCTCGGGTACGCAGGCGGCCACGCCTATGCTCAGGCTGAGCGAGCGGCGCAGGGGCGAGGCGGCATGCTCGATGGCGGCCAGGCGCAGGCTGTCCAGGCAGCGTTGTGCCACCAACTGAGCCTGGACCAGATCACAGCCGGCCAGCAGGATGACGAATTCTTCGCCGCCGTAGCGGCAGACCGATTCACCGCTGCGCCCGGCACAGGCGCGCAAGAGTTCGGCCACGCGGCGCAGGCAGTCGTCACCGGCCACATGGCCGTAGTGGTCGTTGAACTGCTTGAAGTGGTCGATGTCCACCATCAGGCAGGCCAGGCTTTGGCCATGCCGGGCGCTGCGCTGCCATTCCTGCTGCAGAGACTGGTCAAACAGGCGCCGGTTGCCGATGCCGGTCAGGCCGTCGGTGGTGGATTGCCGCGCCAGCTGTGCGTTCGCTTCTTGCAGAGCCAGTTCCTGGCGCTTGCGCTCGCTCAGGTCGGTGAGGATGCAGACAAAGCGGTGGGTGGTTTCGGTGTGCACCTCGGCCATGCTCAGCTGCAAGGTCATGGCCTCCCCGTGGCGGTGCTGGGCATTGACCTCCATGGGCTCGCCCAAGGTGTCGGCCAAGGCGCGCCCGGGCCGCAGCAGCTCGCGGCCGAAAAGCAGATTGATGTGGCTGCCCTGCATTTCCTCGGCCGAGTAGCCGAACAGGCGCTCGCAAGCGGGGTTGAGCTCCAGCACATGGCCGGCGGTGTCCAGGGTCAGCACACCGTTGGGGGTGGCGCGCACAAAGGCCTGCAAATGGGCTTGGCTGGCTTCCAGGCGCTGCTGCTCCTGGATCAGATCGGTCACGTCCATGCGCACCCCGACCACGCCGCCCGAGGGCATATGTCGCTCGTAGATGCGCAACCAGCGGTCGTTGTGAATTTTTTGCAGCAGCGGCTCGCGTTGCAGCTTGCGGGCCTGCAGGCGCTCGGCCAGCCATTCTTGTTCGCGGCCGAAGGCGGCCGGAATGCGCCCCTGTGCCAGCGAGGTACGCACCAGCGCTTCAAAGCTGGCGCCGCGCCGGAAGGCGTCCTGCATATGGGGGTAGATCTCGTGCAGCTTGCGGTTGTAGGCCATCAAGCGGTCATCGCGGTCGAAGATCTCCACGCTGGCGGGCAAGGCTTCCAGCGCCTCGTCCAGGGTGCGGCGCAGGTCTTTGCCGCGCTTGCGCAGACGCTGCATCTCTCGCACCGCCAAGGCCATGCTGAGCAGACTCAGCAGCAGGGCCAGCGCCATCAAGGCCGAGGGCAAGAGGCCCGCCGGCCAGACCAAAACCAGGAGCACGCCCTGCAGAACCAAGCCGGCCAGGGCGGTCAAGCCAAGCCAGGTGCGCAGTTGAAGGGTTGGAGTAGGCGGGCGATTCATTGCCGCCTAGTCTAGACCCTCCCCCTAGTTCGATCATCTCCCCCAAAATGGGGCGCTGCCCTAAGGGCAGCTGTGCGTGAATTGTTTTGCGCCCGTCAGCGCCCCGGGGCTCAGCTGCCGCGGGTGATGGGCATCTGCACCTCGCCGCTTGGCAGCTTCATATGGCGCGAGAGTTCCAGCTTGGCCAGTGAATTGCGGTGCACCTCGTCCGGGCCATCGGCCAGGCGCAGTGTGCGTTGATGGGCCCACATCAGGGCCAGCGGGGTGTCGCCGCTGACGCCCATGGCGCCAAACACCTGCACGGCCCAATCGATCACCTGCAGGGCCATATTCGGCGCCACGATCTTGATCATGGCGATCTCGGCCTTGGCGACCTTATTGCCCACCGTGTCCATCATGTAGGCAGCCTTGAGGGTCAGCAGGCGGGCTTGTTCGATCATGCAGCGCGATTCGGCGATGCGCTCTTGCGTCACCGTTTGCTGGGCAATCGTCTTGCCGAAGGCGGTGCGCGAGATGGCGCGCTGGCACATCAGCTCCAGCGCCCGTTCGGCCGCGCCGATGGAGCGCATGCAGTGGTGGATGCGCCCGGGGCCAAGCCGGCCTTGGGCGATCTCGAAGCCGCGCCCTTCACCCAGCAAGATATTGCTGACCGGCACGCGCACATTCTTCAGCTGCACTTCCATATGGCCGTGGGGCGCGTCGTCATAGCCGTAAACGCTGAGCGGCCTCACGACCGTGATGCCGGGCGTATTGGCGGGCACCAGCACCATGGATTGCTGCTCATGCCGCCCCGCCTCGGGGTTGGTCTTGCCCATCACCACATAGATGGCGCAGCGCGGGTCGCCGGCGCCGGAGGACCACCATTTGCTGCCGTTGATGACGTAGTCATCGCCATCGCGTTCGATGCGGCATTCGATATTGGTGGCGTCGCTGGAGGCCACGGCCGGCTCGGTCATCAAAAAGGCCGAGCGGATCTCGCCGCGCAACAGCGGCTCCAGCCACTGGGTTTTGTGGGCTTCGGTGCCGTAGCGCTCGATGGTTTCCATATTGCCGGTGTCGGGTGCCGAGCAGTTGAACACCTCGGCGGCCCAGCTGACGCGGCCCATGATCTCGCACAATGGCGCGTATTCCAGGTTCGACAAACCTTCGGGCGCCCGCGTCGATTTGGGCAGGAAGAGGTTCCACAAGCCGGCTTGGCGGGCCAGGGGTTTTAATTCTTCGATCAAGCGGGTCGGCACCCAGGCATCGCCAGCGCGGCGGTTGGCCTCCACTTCCTCCAGGAAGCGCCGTTCATTCGGGTAGATATGGGCGTCGAAAAAGGCCAGCAGACGCGCTTGCATCTCCTGTACCTTGGGGCTGTAATCGAAGTTCATCCTGTGTCCTTGGGAGCTGGCTGCGCTGAAGCCCAGTGTGGCGCAAGATCTTTGCGCTGCCTGTCACCCAGGCGGCATAGCATGTTTTGCAGTGCCCTGTGTCAAGACGGTGTTGCCGCGCTCTGTTACCGTGCGCGCTGAATTTGGCAATGGAGGCTCGAGAGCATGAGCGATAACGACAACAAGCGCCTGAGCGCCATCACGAGCACTGAGTTGCTGGGCATACGCCGCGGTATTGAGAAGGAAAGCCTGCGCGTCCTGCCCAGCGGCATGCTGGCGCTGACACCGCACCCCCTGCCCCTGGGCTCGGCACTGACGCATCCTCACATCACCACCGACTTCAGCGAGTCGCAGGTGGAATTGATCACCGGCGTGCATGCCGGGGTGGAAAGCTGCCTGCAAGAGCTGACCGAAGTGCATCAGGCGGTCTACCAAACCCTGGGCCGCGAGCCCACGGCGGAGCGGCTGTGGGTCGGCTCCATGCCCTGCGGCCTGCCTACCGACGAGACGATTCCGCTCGGCCGCTACGGCAAATCCAATATCGGCCGCAGCAAGAGCGTCTACCGCATGGGCCTGGGCCAGCGCTATGGGCGCCGCATGCAGACCATCTCGGGCATTCACTACAACTGGTCGCTGCCGGGCGTGAGCAGCGAGCAGTATTTCGGCCTGATCCGCAATTTCCGCCGTCACTCCTTCTTGCTGCTGTATTTGTTCGGCGCCTCGCCGGCCCTGTGTTCGAGCTTTGTGGCCGGGCGCCAGCATGAGCTGCAGCCCATCGGCGCGGGCTCGCTGCATATGCCTTACGGCACCAGCTTGCGCATGGGCCGCCTGGGTTATCAGAGCGATGCGCAAAGCTCGCTGGCGGTCAGCTACAACAGCCTGGAAAGTTATGGCGCCTCCTTGCAAGACGCGCTGACCCGGCCTTACCCGGCCTATGAGGCCATCGGCGTGCAGAACCCGGGTGGCGACTACAACCAGCTCAGCACCAGCTTGCTGCAGATTGAAAACGAGTTCTACGGCACCATCCGCCCCAAGCGCGTGATCCAGCCCGGCGAGCGGCCTCTGCATGCCCTGCGCGAACGCGGCGTGGAATATGTGGAAGTGCGCTGCATGGACCTGGACCCCTTTGTGCCGGTGGGCATCGCGGCGCAAACGGTGCGCTTCCTCGACGTCTTCTTGCTGCACTGCCTGACCCAGCCCAGCCCGCCCGACACGCCCGAGGAAATTCGCGCCCTGGCGCACAACCAGCATCTGGTGGCCGGCCATGGCCGCGACCCGCAGCTGCGCTTGCAAATGGTGGGCGGCGCGGCCGGCACGTGTTCCTTGCAAGACTGGGGCGCCGAGTTGCTGGCCCAGTGCTTGCCCATGGCGCAGGCGCTGGACGCGGCGCATGGCGGCGAGGCTTACGCCCAGGCCCTGGCTGCGGCGCAACACACGCTGGCCAATCCCGAGTCCACCCCGTCCGCGCGCCTGCTGGCCAGCATGCGGCAAGAGTTTGACAACTCCTACGTGGCCTTTTTGCGCGAACAGTCCGAGCAGACCCGCCAGACCCTGCTGGCCATGCCTTACAGCGCCGAATTGGCGGCCCGCTTCGAGGCGCAGGCGGCAGACTCGCTGGCCGAGCAGGCCCGCATCGAGGCGGCCGATGTGCTGGACTTCGAAGCCTATCGCCAGCAATACCTGGCGCCGGAGCGCATGGCGGTTTAACCCGGCAAGCTCAGCTCGGCCAGCTTCCAGCTCAGCAAGCCCTGGCGGTGCAGCACCAGATGGACGGGCTCTTCCTCATGGCCCGCAGATTGGATGCTGCAGACAAAGCGGTTCAGGCCGACATAGGCCATGCGGATATTGGGCTGACCCGCCGTCTGGCTGGTTTTGCCCAGGTCCAGCGCCGGAATAGCTGCTGTCTCCGGCGGCTGGCCTTGCAGGATGCGCGCCAGGCTTTGCGGGGTGATCAGCTGGTCCACCAAGGGCCCGAGCAACGCCGCTGCCACGGCCGCGCCCAGGCTGGCCGCCTTGCTCGGTTCGCCGCGCGCGTTCACGCTCTGATGGGCTAGGCGGTGCTGCACGCCGAACTTGAGGTTGGCACGCAATTGCTCCCAGTCCACGTATTCGCTCAAGGCCGCCGCATCGCGCGCCTGCGCCGCCTGGCGCATCTGATGCACGTGCCACCAAGGGCTGGCGATGCTGGCGCCCAGCAGCAGGCTCAAGCTCAGCAGCGTTGTGCCCCACAAAATGCGCGCGCGCATCATTGCTCTGCCAAGGCCAGCTTGAGGCCGAAGGACAAGAACAAGGCGCCAATCGCCCGGTTTAGCCACAGGCCAAGCGCTGGGTTCACCCGCAGGCGGCGGCTGGCCTGGTCGGTGAACAAGGCCAGGCCGTTGCACCACAACATGCTGTTGAAATTGAAGATCGCGCCCAAGAGGATGAAGGCCAGCGCCTTGTTCTCGGCCTGCGGGGCGATGAATTGCGGCACAAAGGCCAGGAAGAACAAGGCCACCTTTGGGTTCAAGACATTGGTCAGAAAGCCCTGGGCAAAGATCTTGCGGTAGTTCGGCGTGCTCGCCGTGGCTGTGGCTGTGGCTGGCGCTGCTTGCGCAGGTGTTTTGTTGCGGCTCAGCA
>NZ_CAMFJS010000001.1 GCF_945956965.1 uncultured Roseateles sp. | reverse complement strand
GCGGGGAGGGCATGAGCTTGCTCAATGACCCCAAGGTGCGGGCGGCTTATCTCGGGGAGTGAGTCTCTTCAGTGAGGCGCGTCCGCCAAGGGCGCGAACGCGCCCGCTGAGTCCTTGGATCCAACAGCTCGACTGCCAAGCAGCCGAGCTGTTTTTTTCACTTCTTCTTGTAGCTGAACTTCTGGCCGCTGACGGTGGCTTCATACATCAGCCCGCCGTGAGGCAGGGTGAAGATGGCCATGCCATGGTTGTAGGCGCCGACCGATTTGGCGTTCTCCCGGTCACCGCTGATCTGGGCCGATGAACCGGTGGTGCTGGTCTTGGCGCCCGCGCCGGCGGTGATGGCCACGGCGGAGGCTTCGGCGCCGAACTCGAACTCACCCTTGGTGAAGGTCTTCAAGGCCGCCTGGTCTTCGAAATAGATGATCTGGCTGAAGCCTTGGCCGCCGAGTTGGAAGCCCACGCTGAGCTGGGTCATTGAGGTGTTGCCGATGTGCTTGCCCTTCTCGTAGACCCGGCCTTGGCCGTAAGCGCCGCCGATGCCAAAGCCGGCTTTGCCTATGGTCGGGAAGACCGCATAGCCATAAGCCGTCTCGGCAATCTTGCCGCTTTGCTCGGCCTTGGCAAAGGCTTTGATGGTGTTCTGGTACTCATCCGCCCAGGCGGGGGTGGCGGCCAGGCTGAGGAGAGAGAGCCCCAGCGCAGAGAAGAAATGTCGTTTGTTCATGAGCATGCCTTGCTGTTGAAAGACCAGGATCAAGCGCCGCGCGCGCGATGCGAGTGCCGGGGATGATGCTTGATTTTGGCGCGAGTGGGTGTGTCGTTTTGTGCCTGCTGGGCTCAGCGCTTGGGCTCAGCGCCTTGTCTCTTCCGCGGCGGCGCCCGCCGTGGGTTCAATCTCCACTTTGATGGGGCCGAGCACATCCAGATGCACATCGCGTTGCGGGAAAGCGATCGAGATGCCGGCGGCAGCCAAGGCGTCGTTGATGGCAAAGCGCAAATCGCTGTCCACCCCGGCGCCGCTGCGCGGGCCGTTGAGGCGGAACCAATACTGCAGGCGCAGGCTCAGGGCATCGGCGGCGAAGTCGTCGAAGAAGACTTCGGGCGGTGGCTCTTGCAAGACGCTGGGATGATTGACGGCGCAGTCGGTGATCAATTGCGTGGCTCGGCGCACATCGGAGCCGTAGGCCACGCCGACCAGAATCACGCGGCGCACATCCGGGCTGCTGCCGTTCCAGTTGCTGACCTGGTTCTCCAGCAAGGTGGAGTTGGGCACGATGGCATCAATGCCGTCAAAGCCGCGCAAGGTGGTGGCGCGGAAATCCACGGTTTGCACCGTGCCCGAGATGCCGCCCACCGAGACGATATCGCCCACGCGGATCTTGCGCTCGAACAAGATGATGATGCCGCTGATCAGGTTCTTGATGACGTTCTGCGCGCCGAAGCCCACGCCGATCGCCAAGGCGCCGCCGAGGAAGGCAAAGGCGGTGATGGGGATGCGCGCAAGCTTCAGCACGATCATCAAGACGATCAGCAGCAAGATGGTGTTCAGCCAGCGCCGCAGCACCCGGGCCAGGGCGGCTGAGAGGTGCAGGCGCCGTGCCATCTGATTGATCAGCACATTGGACAACCAGCGCGAGACCCCATAGCCCGCGCCCAGCATGATCAAGATGCCCAGGCTTTTCCCCACCGTCACGCCGTAGTCGACGGTGACGACATTGCCGTCGATCTGGGTGGTCTCGGTGGCGCTGAAGAGCTCGTAGTTCCAGAGCTGCGAGGCAAAGCCCGCCGACCACTGGCCCAGCTGTTTGAGCCAGCTCCTGGCGTCGTCGGCCTGCAGGCCCAGGCCCATATCGGCACGGCTGCGGGTCAGCAGCAGATGGGCACGGTTGAGCTCCGCGATCAAGCGCTCTTGCACACTCAGCTGGCTTTGCAAGGCGGCCAAAATGCGCAGCTGCTCTGGCCGGTGGCTGTCATCGGCCGCCATGTCCTGCACCCGAGCCTCCTGGTTGCGCAATTCGGCGCGCAAGAAGTCGCCTTGCTTGGCCACGCCTTGAAGCCGCCCCAGCACCAGTTCGTCGCCGCGATTGAGGGTCTCGCCCGCGGTCTGCTTTTTCTCGGCGTTATCGCCCGCGGCCCAGGCGGCTTGGCGGGCTTGCCAGAGGCGAGTTTTCTCCCGCGCCAGGGATTCCAGTTCGCGCAGACCGCTCAGCGCCATGCGCATGGCTTCGAGCTCCAGGCGAAGGCTCTCGGCGCCCGAACTCGGCAGCTCGGCGCTTTGCAGCCGCCCCATCTGCGCTTCGAGCTTGAGGCGCTCGGCCGTCGCGCGATCTTTTTCTTTGGCGAAGTCCTTGCTCAGGCGACGCAGTTCGCTGTCGCTCAACTCTTGGTGTGGGCTGACGCGGTTCACCTCGGCTTGCAAGCCGCCGATGGATGGGCTCAGGGCTTCCAGCGCCTCTCGGGTTTTGCTGCGTGCTTGATCGGCTTGCAGCACCTCTAGATCGGCGATCTCGGCTTGCAGCTGACTCAGTTCAAGCTGCGCTGCCGCTTTCTTCTGCGCATCGCCGAGGCGAATCTGCGCGGCCTGGTCTTGGCGCCGGCGCAAGGTTGCATCGGCATTGCTGCGCGCTTCGACCGCGGCTGCCACCTCGGTATCCAGCGATTTGCTCTGCATTTTCAGCGCCGCCTGGCGCGCCAAAAGCGCGTCGAGCTGATCGCGCAGCGCATCCACATCGATCATGCTGTAGGGCGCCGGGCCCGGCAGCGGGGTCCAGCTAGGGGCTGCGGGCTCGCTTTTGGGGCTGCTGCTGGCCTCCATGCTGCTCTGCAACTGGGCGGAGAGCAGCATCAAGCGCCTTGCTGCCGCCAAGGTCCGCTCAGGCAGCAAGGGTTCGCTCTCGCTGCTCTTGAGCTGCAATTGCTGGTGATAGGCCCGCGCCGCATCCAAGCGGGCTGACCAATCCGTGCCAGCGGCAGGCGCTGAAGCACCGGTTTTGCTGCTTGCGCCGGCAGGCGCAGCCACGGCATTGACTTGCGTGCGCACCACCTCTGGCACCAGGCCTTTGGGCAGCTCGATGGCCTGCGCGTCAAGCGCTGGCAGGCCCACATGCAAGAGCCCGATGAGTGCGCCCATCCCCATCAGGCGACAGAGTGCGGCTGCGGGATGACTGGGCTTGAGCGTGCGGAGGGCGTGTAGCGTTTTGCTGAGCATGGGCATGGGTGGGGCCGGACAGGAGGCGTTTGCAGGCAATCCGCAGGGCGATGGGCGGAAATTGCAAGCCGCGATCCTCGCATGTTCGGGCTGCAGTTCTCTGCAGATTGGGGGCAAGATTTGACGCCGCAGGCCGCAGCGCCGATGCTTGAACGGCGCGATTTGCCCGGGTTCGTACCTCTGATGTAACCCGGAGACGGGGTGAATCTTGTAATATGGTTACTAATTTTCACTAAGCCGAGTTACACGGCCCTGCGTATGAACAAGACCCTGCTTGCCGTCACCGATCGCATTCGCCAGCGCAGTGCCGCCACTCGCGCCGAGTATTTGCAGCAGATTGACCGCATGGCGGGCCGCAAGCGGGGCGTGGAGCGCATGGGCTGCGCCAATGTGGCCCATGCGGTGGCGGCGATGCCGGCCAATGACAAGTTCCGCATCGTGGCGGAGAAGGCGCCGCATCTGGCCATCGTGACTGCATACAACGATATGTTGTCGGCCCACCAGCCCTATGAAGCCTACCCGGCCCTGATCCGCGACGAGGCCCACAAGCAAGGCGCTACCGTGCAAGTGGCCGGCGGCGTGCCCGCCATGTGTGATGGCGTCACCCAGGGCCTGCCGGGCATGGAGTTGAGCCTGTTCTCGCGTGACAACATCGCGATGAGCGCGGCCATCGGCCTGAGCCATGATGTGTTCGATGCCGCCTTGCTGCTGGGCATTTGCGACAAGATCGTGCCCGGCCTTTTGATTGGCGCCTTGCACTTCGGCCATTTGCCCTGCGTCTTCGTGCCCGCCGGGCCGATGAGCAGCGGCTTGCCGAATAACGAAAAAGCCAAGGTGCGCGAGCTCTATGCCCAAGGCAAGGTCGGCCGCGAGGAATTGCTCAAGGCCGAATCGGCGGCCTATCACGGCGCCGGCACCTGCACCTTCTACGGCACGGCCAATAGCAATCAGATGCTGCTCGAAGCCATGGGCTTGCATGTGCCTGGTGCTGCTTTTGTGCACCCGCATGACCCGCTGCGCGAAGCGCTGACGCGTGAGGCGGTGCGCAACGCCCTGGCGATCACGGCCAAGGCGCGTTACACGCCCATCGGCCGCTTGGTGGATGAGCGTTGCATCGTCAACGCCATGGTGGCTTTGCTGGCGACCGGTGGCTCCACCAATCACCTGATTCATTGGGTGGCCGTGGCGCGCTCGGCCGGCATCTTGATCGACTGGAGTGATTTCTCCGAGCTGTCCGGCGTGGTGCCTTTGCTGTCGCGCGTCTATCCGAATGGCGCTGCCGACGTGAACCAGTTCCAGGCGGCGGGTGGTCCTGGCTTTGTGATCCGCGAACTGCTGAACAGCGGCCTGATGCATGAGGATGTGCTGAGCGTGGCCGGCGACTCGCTGCGCCCCTTCGCCCGCGTGCCGCATCTGGCTGAAGCGGGCCAAGTGGCCTGGCAAGACCTGGCCCCGGCCAGTGGTGATGAGGCGGTGGTGCGCCGCGCCGATGCGCCTTTCAGCGCCACCGGTGGCCTCAAGCTGCTGGACGGCAATCTGGGCCGCGCCGTCATCAAGGTCTCGGCCGTGCCGGATGACCGCCACATCATCGAAGCCCCGGCTCGCATCTTCACCACCCAAGAAGCCATGTTGGCCGCCTTCAATGCCGGTGAGCTGGAACGTGATGTGGTGGTGGTGGTGCGCTTCCAAGGCCCGCAGGCCAATGGCATGCCTGAGCTGCACAAGCTGACCCCGCCGCTGGCCGTGCTGCAAGGCCGCGGCTTCAAGGTGGCCTTGGTGACCGATGGGCGCATGAGCGGCGCCTCGGGCAAGGTGCCGGCTGCGATTCACGTCAGCCCCGAAGCCTTGGCCGGTGGGCCGCTGGGCAAGCTGCGTGATGGCGACATCGTGCGCATGGACGCCGTCTCGGGCGACTTGCAGGCCTTGGTGCCCGCCGACGAGTGGGCCGCCCGCGAGCATGCGCAGATCACGCCTGAGCAAGTGCTGGAAAACGGCCACGGCCTGGGCCGGGATTTGTTTGCCGGCATGCGCCGCAATGTGCGCACGGCCGAAGAGGGTGCGGTCAGCTGGCTATAAGCTGGTCCGAGTCACTGCGCCTGAAACCATTCATCAGACAAGAACAAACATGAGCATCAATACCCTCAGCTTGGCCAGCCACGGCCCCGTCATTCCCGTCATCGTCATTCAGCGCCTGGAAGATGCGGTGCCGCTGGCCCAAGCCCTGGTGGCCGGCGGCGTGCGCGTGCTGGAAGTGACGCTGCGCACACCGGTGGCCTTGCAGGCCATGGAAGCAATGGCGCGCGCGGTGCCCGAGGCCATAGTTGGCGCCGGCACCTTGCGTTCGGTGGCGGATGTGAAAGCGGCGCGTGACGCTGGTTGCCAATTCGGCGTTAGCCCCGGTTACACCGACGCCATCGGCGCGGCCTGCCATGAGCTGGATCTGCCCTTGCTGCCCGGTGTCTCCACGGCCAGTGAGGTGATGCAGGCCAATGCGGCGGGCTACCACTTCCTCAAGCTCTTCCCGGCCGTGGCGGTGGGTGGCATCAATCTGCTCAAGGCCTTGGGCGGCCCCTTCCCGGACGTGGCGTTTTGCCCCACCGGCGGCATCACCCTGGAAACAGCGCCGCAGTTCTTGAAGCTGCCCAACGTCAAGGTCTGCGGCGGGTCTTGGTTGACCCCGCAAGACGCGGTGGACGCCGGCGATTGGGCCCGCATCACCCGCCTGGCGGCCGAGGCCGCGGCGATCTCGCGCGGCTAAGTTCCCAAGGTCGGCCGCCCGCGTGGCGCCGGCTCAGGTCTGCTCAGGCAGATCAAACACCAGGCAGGTGGTGCTGGCGTGGGCGTACAAGCGCCCGTCATGGCCCACCAGGCTGGCCTCGGCCGTGGCCACCTGGCGGCCTGAATGCACCACCTTGCCGATGGCGCGCACCAGCGGCACACGCTCGGTCAGGGCGCGCACCAAGTTCACCTTGAATTCCAGCGTGGTGTAGGAGCGCCCCTGCGGCATGGTGGTGTGCACCGCGCAACCCAGGGCGGAGTCCAGCAAAGTGGCAAACCAACCGCCATGCACGGTGCCCAGCGGGTTGTAGTGGCGACGCTGCGGACGGCCCTGGAAGATGGCCTCGCCATGCGCGACGGAAATCAACATGAAGTCCAATGTTTCGGCGATGGGCGGCGGCGGCAAGTCGCCGGCCAGCATGGCTTGCATGGCTTCCAGCCCACTCAGATCGCGAATCTGCTCAAGGCGGGCGATGCCCACGCCTTGCTGCAATTTGCCCCGGATGGCCGCTTCCTCTTCCTGCCATTGCTGCAAGACCTGGGCATGGGTGTCGTTCATTTCAGTCGCCTTCTTGGTAGTGGCCGCTTGGCCGGATTGAATGGATGGGCAAGCCCGCGCCTCAGTCGCTGTTGAATCCTTGGGCGCTCAACCAGCGCAAGCCGTCTTCCACGCTATCGCTGCGCTGATATCGGGCCAAGCGCTCGGCGCGCTCTTTGAGGGCGCGCACCATGAGCCCATGGAAGCTGGTGGGCAAGATGTCGGTGGCGGCGCGCAGCCCATGGCGCACGCCGTCTTCGAAGAAGCCCCACCACAACGCCAGGGCCTCAGGCGTGCCGCCTTCCCATCGACTGCCGTCGCTGAGCAGGCCCCAGGGCCGGCCTTCGCGCATCTGCCACAGCTGCGTGGCCTTGTTGTGCAGCTGGCGCGCCGCCTCTTCATTCCAGATGCCGCTGTAACTGGCCATCAAAACATCACCTTGCCAGCGCAAGGTGAATTCGCCATGTTGTGCCCAGACGCTCATCGTCGCTTTGCTTCACTCGGGGTAATTGCTTGTGGCCTGCGTGCAGGGCGCCAGGCGTGAGGCTGCCTGGCGCCTTGACGGCTCAGGGCGTTTGCTGGGCGATCTGGCGCAAGGCCTGCTCGAACACCTCAGGGGTTTGGCCGCCAGAAATCAGATGGCGCTTGTTGATGATGATGGCTGGCACCGAGTTGATGCCCTGGCTTTGCCAGAAGGCCTCGGCCTGGCGCACCTCATCGGCGTAGCGGCCAGATGACAGCACCTCGGCGGCCTCGGTGGCGTCCAAGCCGGCAGCAGCGGCGGCCTGCAGCAGCACGGCCGCGTCGCCCGGGTTCTTGCCTTCGGTGAAGTAGGCTTTCAGCAAGGCGAGCTTGAGGTTTTTCTGCGCATCGCCTTCTTGCATGCCCGCCCAATGCAGCAGGCGGTGGGCGTCGAAGGTGTTGTAGATGCGGTCACGTGCACCCTTGGTGAAGGTGAAGCCGAGGTCTGCGCCACGCTGGCGAATCATCTCCCGGGTCTGCGCCATCTGCTCAGGGGATGCGCCGTATTTGCGCGCCAGATGGGCGTTGATCTCTTCACCTTCGGCCGCCATTTGCGGGTTCAGCTCGAAGGGCTGGAAGTGCAGGTCCACCTGCAGCTCGGGCACGCGCGCCAGGGCTTGTTCAAGAGACTTCAGGCCAATGGCGCACCAGGGGCAAGAGACATCGGAAACAAAATCGATTTTCATAATTTGCGCTCGCTGGGGCGAGCCAAGTAGAACCATTCCTGACCTGGCTGCGCCTTGTTATTGGGGAAGACGATGCGGCCCGCCGCGGGTGCCAGCACCGGGCTGCCGTCGTGGCGGGTGCCGATGCGCTGGCCTTGTTCCACGGCGTCAAAGCTGGCCCATTCGCGCTCGAAACTGTCATCGGCATGTTCACGGTCAATGACTTCGTAGAGCTGCAGCAACTCAGCGGGCTTGGCCGGGCGGTGCGGCTCGACCGCGCTGGCGTCAATCATGCCCAGCAGGACCAGGGTGCGCAAAATCGCTAGGCGTGCCACTTCCGGCGCGGCGGGGTCTTGGTGCTGGCCGCATTCCAGGGTGAGGCCATAGCCGCCTTGCGAGCGCATGTACTCGGTGGTGCCAACGCCGTAATGCGGGTCTTGCACCAGGGCCTGGGCGCGCGAGCCGTCGCTGCCTCTGGCCGCACGTCGCTGCAGGCCCAGGGCATAGGTGGACAGCCAGCCTTCCACAATGCGCGCCGGCCCCAGGCAAGCGGCCATGGCGGCTTCTTGGGCAGCCCAGGCAAAGGGTTCCAGCTCGCCCTGGTTGTCGCGCGGGCCCAGCATCACAAAAGGCTGGCCCTGGCCTTGGAAGGAGTGCAGGTCCAGCAGCACATCGTGGCTGGCCAACAGCGGGCACAGGCGCGCGGCGATGCGATCTTCAAAATCTTGCGCGATCACAGGCGGGCGCAGATTGCGGTTCAGATTGCGCTCACCTTCACGCCGACCCAGGGCATGCGCCAGCGGGTTGACGATGGGCACAAATGTGAGCGTGCCGCGCAGCAGGGTCAGGCGGCCACTGTCAAGCTCGGCCATCACGGCCTCAATCGCCTGCACACCGCAGACTTCATTGCCGTGCACGGCCGCGCTGACCAGCAGGCGAGGGCCGGCTTTGAGGCCTGCAAATTGGTGGCTACGCAGATGGGTGGGCGTTGGAACAGAACTCATGAGAACGGGAAATGAGGGGACGGGTCGGGCGAGGAAAAACTCAGAGGCATGAGTTTCTCACGCACGCCGGGAGGGCGCTGTCGCCAGCAGAACACCGCTGAGCGCCATCGCGTAGGCCAGGGCTTGCACGGCGCTCAAACGCTCGCCCAGCGCCAGGCCGACCAAGCCTGTGGCCACCGGCAAAAAGACCATGAACACGCCCGCCTTGGCTGCAGGAACCTGGCGCAAACCCGTCATCCACAGCCACACGGTGACCATGCTGGCGGCCCCGGCGTAGAACAGCAGCAGGCCCCAGATCGATAGGTTCGGCAGGCTGAAATCAAAGCTCAGCGCCTGCCACAAGCCCAAAGGCGTGACCAGCACCAGACCCCACAGATTGATCAGCGCGCTGATGCGCTTGGCCGAGACCTGGGCGGTGAGTTTTTTGCCAATCACCACATAGCCCGCTTCGCAGAACACTGCGCCGATCAGCAGCAGGGCGCCCAACGCCGATGTGGGCGCGTTCGCTTGCGGCGTGAGCTGTCCGCGCTCCAGCGCCACCAAGGCAATGCCGGCGACGCCCAAGGCAATGCCCCAGCCGACCCGCGCGCTGATGCACTCTCCTAGCAATAGCCGGCTCAGCAGGGCCACCGCTGCCGGGATGGCCGCCAGAATCACCCCGGCTACCACGGCCGAGCTGTGCTGCAAGCCAAACAGCAGGCAGATCGAAAACAAGAAGTTGCCGATGAAGGACTCCCAGAACAGCAAGGTCTTGCTGCGTCGGTCCAAGGCCGCTTCGCCATGGGCTGGCTTGAGCCAGGCGGCCATCAAGACTGCCGCCATGCCAAAGCGCAGCCAGGCCAGCAGGAACACGGGGAATACGGCGACGAGCAACTTGGAGAGGCCAACATAGCTGCCAACCAAGCTGGTGCTGAGGGCCAGGCAGACATAGGCGGCCCAGGGGGTGTGAGTGGTGGGGCTGCGGGTCATAAGCGGCATCATGCCTTGTGCCGCCCAAGACGCCATCACGCAGACCTGATTCGTGCCATTTGGCGGCGGCCCCAGCGCTAAACTGAGCGCTTCCCTGTGCCGCTGGCATGGGCTGCTAGCTTCACTCGCGGCGACCAGGGGTATGGGGCGCTGCTGCCTCCCATTTCATCGAGTCCACATGCCGCCATCCACCCTGAATTTCCCACCTCAATCATGAGCATCGCCTGGACATCTTTCACCCCTTGGACGGCCTTGGCCGGCGGCCTGCTCATTGGTGCTGCCAGCGCCTTGTTCTTGCTGGGCAACGGACGGATCGCCGGCATTGCGGGCATCGTGGCCAGCCCGCTGCGGGCCTTGTTCGTGCGTGGCGACTGGCGGCCTGAGTTGACGCGGCTCGCCTTCTTGCATGGGCTGATGCTGGCCCCCTGGCTGTGGCGCTTTGCCGCGCCCTTGCCAAGTGCCAGGGTGGATGTGGGGTCGTGGGGCTTGGTGTTTGCTGGCTTGGTGGTCGGCATCGGCGTGCGCATGGCCAATGGCTGCACCAGCGGTCACGGCGTTTGTGGGCTGAGCCGTTTGTCCCTGCGGTCCTTGGTCAACGTGCTGTGCTTCATGGGCGCGGGCTTTGTGACCGTGCTGGTGCTGCGGCATGTTGTTTGAGAGGGTAGCTGTGATGCGACTGCTTCTGGCTTTGTTGAGTGGCCTCTTGTTCGGCCTTGGCCTGCTGCTCAGCGGCATGACCGATCCGGCCAAGGTCAAGGGTTTTTTGGACTTGTTCGGCGCCTGGGACCCTAGCCTGGCCTTGGTGATGGGCGGGGCCATCGCCGTGGGCTTGCTGGCGTTTGCGCGCGCCAAGAGGCGTGAGCGGTCCTGGAGCGGTGATCGCATGGAGATCCCGCAAGACCGGCGCATTGACCGGCGCTTGATTGGTGGCGGCGTCTTGTTTGGTATTGGCTGGGGTGTGGCCGGTTTTTGTCCAGGCCCCGCCCTGGTGGCTTTGAGCAGTGGCCTGCCCGAGGCCTGGATTTTTGTGCCGGCCATGCTGCTGGGCATGGGCTTGTACGACTTTTTCTCGACCCGGAATTAGGAGACGCGCAGATGTTGATCTTCCGCCAATTGTTTGACCCCACATCCTCCACCTACACCTATGTGTTGGGCGACTCCATCTCGGGCGAAGCCCTGATCATCGACCCAGTCTTCGAGAACGAGCGCCGAGACATCGCCTTGCTGCGTGAGCTGGGTCTGCGCCTGGTGGCCAGCCTGGACACCCATGTGCATGCCGACCATGTGACCGGCGCCTGGCTGCTCAAGCAAGCCTGCGGCAGTCAGATTTTGCTGGCCGAGCAGGCGGGGGCCGCCAATGTGGACCGCGCTTTGCGGCATGGCGACCGCGTCATGTTCGGCCAGCGCTATGTCGAGGTCAGGGCTACGCCGGGCCACACCAGCGGCTGCCTGAGCTATGTGCTGGACGATCAAAGCAAGGCCTTCACCGGCGACAGCTTGCTGATCCGTGGCTGCGGACGCACCGATTTCCAGCAAGGCAGCCCCAGCCAGCTGTACCGATCGGTGCGTGAGCAATTGCTGAGCCTGCCCGCGAGCTGCTTGCTGTACCCCGGCCATGACTACCGGGGCCTGACCGTGACCAGCGTCGAGGAAGAGCGTCGTTTCAATCCCCGCCTGGGCGGTGACGTCAACGAGGCCGATTTCGCCGGCTATATGAATCACCTGGGCCTGCCGCATCCCAAGCTGATGGACATTGCCGTGCCGGCCAATCTGCGCTGCGGCCAGCCGCAGGCGCAAGACCTGACCCCGCGCGAGATGAGCTGGGCGCCGCTGACCTGCAACTTCAGTGGCATTTGGGAAATTCAGGCCAATGCCTTGTTTGAACGCCTGGCCGCCAGCGATGGCGCCAGCATCCAGATCGTGGACGTGCGTGAAGCGCAGGAGTTCAGCGATGTGCTGGGCCACCTGAGCGGCGCACGTCTGCTGCCGCTGTCCGAGTTGGCGCAACGCGCTGCCGAGCTCGACGCCAGCCGCCCGGTGGTGGCGGTGTGCCGCTCAGGCGCTCGCTCGGCCCAGGCCACGGTGCTCCTACGCAAAGCGGGGTTCGGCCTGGTTGCCAATCTGAGCGGCGGCATGTTGCGCTGGCGCGCCGAGGGCTTGCCGGTGGAGGGCGGCGGGCAGTAAGTAAGCGCGCTATTGGCGGCGCCAATCCTCATGCATGAGGACGGGCGCCGTCGCATCACCGCCACTGTTCACACTTGGGCTTGAAATGCTGGGCCCAAGGGCGATACTCGCGCACAGCAGGGCCGGCCGCAAGTGCTGACGCGAGCTTGGGCCTCACTCCCTGCCTTGGGGGTGAGCGCATGAGTTTTCTGCCGCAATACCAGAACGACCTCTTCATCAGCTACCGCCGTGCGGCGAATGATTCGCCCGACCGCTGGGTGGACAGTTTTTGCAGCCATCTGCGATCTGAGCTGCGCGACCGCGTTGGCGAGGTTGCGATTTGGCGTGATACCGCTGAACTGCGTGCGGGTGAGTACTGGCGGCCCGAGATTGCGGCAGCGCTGGAGTCGACCGGCATTTTTCTGGCCCTGATCTCTCGCACCTATTTCGACAGCGACGAGTGCCGCAAGGAGCTGGATCGCTTCCTGGGCCGCTTGAAAGCCGCCGGTGGCGCCGAGCGCTGCAAGCTGGTGCCCATCTTCAAACACCCCAGCCGCAGCCCGGATGAGTTGCCGGCCGAATTGCGCGAGATCGGTCACTACGAGTTTTTCAAACAAGACGCCCAGACCTGGCGCGAGTTGGACCCCAACCGCGACAAGGACGACTACTGGGAGCGCATGAGCCGCATGGTGCAAGACCTCAGCGTCGCGCTGGAGGAGTTGCTGGGCCGACAGAAAAAACAGGCCCTGGGCACCGTGTTCATCGCCCGTGTGGGGCCGGAGCTGATTCAAGAACGCGAGCGCTTGCGCGCCGATTTGCGCCAGCGCGGCTATCTGGTGGTGCCGGAAACCGAGTATTTGTGGAATGCGGATGATTGCGCGGCGCGCATGGATGCCGATCTGGACAAAGCCTTGCTGAGCATCCACCTGGTGGCCCGCAGCGCCTCCATCGAGCCGCTGACCGCCCAGCGCGACCGGCTGCAGCTCGAACGTGCCCATGCCCGCATGCGCGAACGCGGCCTGCAGCCTCCGCTGGTCTGGATTCAGTCCGGCACCGAGACCGATGCCAGCAAGCAGGCTTTGCTCGACTTCATCGAAAAAGAGCTGGCCAACGAAGGCATCGACTACCTGCAAGGCAGCCTCGAGGAGCTGAAAACCCAGATGCTGGACATGTTGCCCAAGCCGCTGGCGTCGGCACCGAGCAAGCCCCTGGAGTTGGCCTTGTTGGTGGAGGAGGGCGATGTGGCGGCGCTGGGTGAACTCAAGAGCCGCCTCGTGGATCAGCTCGGCGCCGAGCCACGCCCGATCAAGTTCAGCGGCAGCCGGGCCAAGGATGCCGAGCGCTTGCAGCGCACCTTGGCCAGCTGTGAGCAGGCCCTGATCTTCTGGGGCCAGCAAGAGGAGGAATGGGTCTACGACTTGCTTGATCTGCCTGAGCTTTCAAGCTTGTGTAGCAAGACCCGGCTGGCGGTCTATATCTGCGGTGCGCCCAGCGCGGAGAAGGCGGCCTTCGTCAGCAGCAAGGCCACGGTCTTGCGGCCACAGCCTGGGGCTGAGGACGGCTTGGCCGCCTTTGTGTCCCAGGCGCAAATTCAGGGGCGGACCCGGCAATGAAGGCGAGCCTGGAGGCGCTGCTGGCCGCCAATCCCTTTCCGGGTTTGCGCTCATTTGAGCCCGAAGAGGCAGACCGCTTTTTTGGCCGCGAGAGCCAGATCGAGGCCTTGCTGCTGCGCCTGAGCCAGGTGCCGCTGGTGGCGGTGTCGGGCGCTTCGGGATGCGGCAAATCCTCTCTGGTGAAGGCGGGCTTGTTGAATGAGCTCAAGCGCCGTCATGAGCAAGACGATGAGGCCGAGTGGCGGGCCGTGGTGATGCGGCCAGGCATACAGCCCCTGCAAAACCTGGCGGCCGGGCTGGCCGACTGTTTGCCTGCGAGCGAGTCTGCCAATGGCGAGTCGGCTGCCGCCCAGGCTTCGCCAGCCGCAGAAGGCTCAAACGATCAGGCCATGGCGCCCGGCGCTGCTGTGGGGGCGGCTGTCGGTGCGTCGCTCGCCAGTGTTGTGCCCGAAGAGCTCAGCCCGGCCGCGCGCCGCGTGGCCTCCATCTGCGGCCAGTTGCGCATGGGCGGCATGGCTTTGGTCGAGCTGGTGCGCCGCTCCCATTTGCCGCCGGGCGTGCGCTTGCTGGTGGTGGTGGATCAGTTTGAGGAGTTGTTTCGCTTTAAACGCATGGCCAATACCGAGGAGGCCAGTGCTTTCGTGAAACTGCTTTTGCAGGCCGTGGGCGACCCTGCCTCTCGCATCCGTGTGGTGCTGACCATGCGCTCAGACACCTTGGGCGGCTGCGCCGATTTCCCGGGCTTGCCCGAGGCGGTCAGTGCTGGTGGCTACTTGGTGCCGCGGCTGACGCGTCAGCAGCGCAAGGACGCCATCGTCAAGCCCATTGAGTGGCGCGGCGCGCAGATTGCACCGCGCTTGGTGCAGCGTCTGCTCAACGATGTGAGCTCGGACTTTGACGATCTGCCGGTGATGCAGCACGCTTTGTCGCGCACCTGGCGGCATTGGGCGCAAGCCTGCCAGGGCAGCCGTCCCATCGATCTGATCGACTACGAAAAGATCGGTGAGGCGGTGGAAGCCCTGTCACGCCATGCCGACGAAGCGCGCCTGAGTTTGGGGCCCCTGGGCGAGCCCGGTGGCGCCGTCGAGCGGGTCTTCCGCGCCTTGACCGAGCGCATGGCCGAAGGCACCGAAGTGCGCCGCCCGATTGAGCTGGGGCAGCTCTGCGCCATCTGCAAGCGCGGCCCGGCCGGTGAGGCCGAGGTGCTGGCGGTGGTGGAACGCTATCGGCAAAGCGACACCGCCTTCCTGGTACCCGGCGGCAGCCAGGCCTTGGATGCGCACGCCATCATCGACATCTCGCATGAGAGCCTGATTCGCCAGTGGCAGCGCCTGCGCGACTGGGTGGTGGCAGAAGCCGAGGCCAAGGCCACCTTGCTGCGCCTGGTCGGCGATGCCCGGGCGCACGCACAGGCCAATGGCGAGCTGTGGCATGGCCGTAGCCTGGAGCGCGCACGCGCCTGGCAACAGCGCAACCATCCCAATGCGGCTTGGGTCAGGCTTTGCATGGGCGGCACGGAGGAGGAAGCCGTCGCCGCTTTTCACCTGGTGCAGAGCTTTCTGGACAAGAGCGCGGCGGTGCAAGAGAAGGAGCGGCGCAAATCCCGGCGCATGCTCTGGGGCCTGCGCGGCTTGGCGGCGCTGGTGACCGGTGTGTCGGTGCTGGCGGCCTTGTATGGCCAGGTCCTGCACAGCCAAGCGCTGTCGCGTGAGTGGGGGGCCAAAGCGATTTTGCAAATCGTTCAGGATCCGGCGCGCAGCGCAGCCCTGGCTTTGGCGGCTTTGGAGAAAGATGGCAATAACGAACGCGCTGAATTCGCGTTTCGGCGCGCCATGGCGGCGCTGGAGGTGGCCGGGGCTGAGCTGATCGTTGATTTTGAAAAGCCGGTGATCGAGACCCGCTACAGCCCGGACCGCAAGCATTTGTTGGTGGCCAGCGAGGACATGATTTGGATCCTGGATGATGGGCGTTTGATGGACGCGGCCGAGCGTGGCGAGTTGTCCGTGCTGCGCGCTGATCAGCTGGGGGCGCTCAAACGCCAGTTGCCTGAGCCATTGGGCAAGCTGGCGAAGGCCTGGTTGTTGGATGACGGGCGTGTGCTGGTGCTCAATAGCAAGGGCCTGCTGCGCCTGCTGGAGCCCGACGGGCGACTCAGCGCCCAGCTGTTCTGTGCTGAGGGCGCCGTCAGCTGGGCGGTGGCGCTCAATCCAGACAAGCCGGAGTTCACGGCCAGCTGTGTGTCGGCCGAATGGAAAAGTGAGCTTGTTCGCTGGACCTTGGGCCAGCCCGGCCGCCCAGCCCAGCCGCAGCGTTTGCAAAGCCCGATCAGCAGCAATCCCAGCACGGCCTTGGCCTATTCGTCTGATGGTGAGTGGCTGGCGGCGGGCGATAGCGCCGGCCAGGTGCAGGTGTGGCGGCAAGGGGCCGGCAGCGAGCAGGCCTGGATTCATGGCGCGGAGCGTGCGCCCGTGGGTCTGCTGCGCCATGGCGCTGCCATCAATGATTTGAGCTTCAGCAAGTCGCGGCCTGAGTTGCTGGCTTCAGCCGGGGACGACGGCTTCGCCCGGGTTTGGCGTTTGGATTTGCAGAGGGGCAAGCTGGCCGGGGCGGATGTGGCCCAGGCGGCACACCATCTGCGGCATGAACGCAGCGTGAGCCAGGTTCAGTTTCTCGACCGGGCCGGGGATAAGAATTTATTGCTCACGGTCTCGGATTGGCGTGTCAATTTGTGGAGCAATGAGCAGCAGCATGAGGAGCGCCGCCACGATGACTGGGTCACTTTGCTGGACGCTTCGGCGCGTGATGGTGAATTGCTGGTCTCTGCCAGTGCCGACGGCACAGCGCGGGTGTGGTCCAGCCGTTCCATCGTGCCTCTCACCACTTTGCGCGGGCACACCAGTTCCATCACGCATGCGCTGCTGCATGAGTGGGGTGCCGCGGATCAGCAGGGCTCAGCCGATCCGCAGGGCGCGCGCCGCGTCCTCACCAGCAGCCTGGATGGCACCCTGCGCATCTGGCGATTGAACCCACCGACGCTGCTCTTGGCCAGCAAGCGGCCGCAGAACGGCTTCGCGCTCTCGCCAGCGGGAAGCTTGGACATGGGCGCGGACCGATTGCTGATGATTTGCGGTGAGTCGGGCAGTCATGCGGACAGCGCTGCTGCTGGCGATCAAAGCCCCTGCATGTTCAGCGCCTTGTCCGGCAGCGCAGCGCGAACGGCCTTGGACAGTGCCTCGGACAACGCCGTGGCATCGGAACACTTTTTGGCGCATGCGGCCAAGTCAGTTGATGCAGCCGCGCGGAACGCGCTCAGCATCAGCCACACCACCTATGGCGCGCGCTTCTCGGCCGATGGCAAATTGGCGATGGTGTTTTCGCAGGAGTACAACCTCTATGCCGATCGCCAGCTGTGGCTGCTGGACATCGACAAGAATGGGGCGGCGATCGCCGCCCCCGCCTGGCTCAGCCGCAGCGCCACGGCCTACTTTGATTCGCAAAGACCTGAGTTCGCCTTGCTGGACCCCAACGGTCAGGTCAGCCTCTGGCCCAACAAGGTGCTGACCGAGAGCGCGGACGAAGCGCCTGCCGCCGCCAAACTGCAGGAGCTCAGCTGCGGCGCGACAGCTTGCACCAACCTGGCTCTGAGCCCTGACGGCAAGCTGATCGCCGCGGCGGCCGGCAATCTGGTCATGCTGTGGTCGCGCGCTGCGGGCAAGGCCCAATTGCTGGCGACCCTGGACAGGCATCAAGGCGATCTGCGTGATCTCAATTTCAGCCCCGACAGCCGGCGCCTGGTGACTGCCAGCGTTGACCGCACCGCACGTGTTTGGGATGTGAGTGATTTGAAGGCAGATCCCTCACCGCCTTCGCGTGAACTGGGCGGGGGGCATAGCAGCTCTGTCAGCTCTGCGGACTTCAGCCCGGACGGGCAGTTCGTGGTGACTGCCGGCGCCGACGGCAGCATTCGTGTCTGGGATGCCAATACCGGCCAAGAAAAAGCGGCCCTGCTGGGGCGCCACCGCGGCAAGATCAATATGGCGGCTTTTCACCCGGACGGGCGGCAAATCATCTCGGTCGGGGACGACGGCAATGCCTTGCTAACACCCTGCAGTGCTTGCGTGCAGGCCTTGCCCGATTTGAAACAGCGGGCCAAGCAGCAGCTTCATTTGACGACAGACGATCAAGCCTGGCTCAAAGAAAACACCAGCAGCAGGCTGCGCGATTCGCTGCGGCTTGGCGGCTTGGGCTCAAGGCCTTAAGAGCTGCGGTGAAGCAGATAAGCGGCGCAGCGGTGAGCTGCGCCGCCCCAGGGCCGGCTTTACTTGTTGATGCGCAACCAGGTCGTCTTCAGCTCGGTGTACTTGTCAAAAGCATGCAGGGACTTGTCGCGCCCATTGCCGCTTTGCTTGTAACCGCCGAAGGGCACGGTCATATCGTCTTCGTCGTATTGATTGACGTGCACGGTGCCGGCGCGCAAGGCGCGGGCCACGCGGTGGGCGCGGTCGATATGGCTGCTCCACACACTGGCTTGCAGGCCGTAGGGGCTGTTGTTGGCCATTGATACAGCCTCGGCTTCGTCTTTGAAGCGCAGCACGCTCATCACCGGGCCGAAGATCTCCTCGCGGGCAATCTTCATCTCGGGTGTCACGCCGTCAAAAATCGTCGGCTGAACGAAATAGCCACCGCTTTCAAGGCGCGCTTGTTCGGCGCCGGCCACGACGCGCGCACCTTCGCTGCGCCCGCTGTCGATATAGCCCATCACGGTGCGCAGCTGGCCTTCGTCCACCAGTGCACCCATCACGGTCTTGGGGTTGAGCGGGTCGCCGGCTTGGTATTGAGGCGTTTCGGCAGCGAGCAGGGCGACGAATTCGTCCGCAATGCTCTCATGCACCAGCACGCGCGAGGGCGCATTGCAGCTTTCACCCTGGTTGAAGAACATGCTGCCGGCCACGGTGGCGGCGGCGCGCTTCAAATCGTCGAAATCGGGGAAGACCAGAAAGGCCGACTTGCCGCCCAACTCGTTGTAGACCCGTTTCAGATTGCTGCGGCCTGCGTAGTCCAGCATCTTGCGGCCCACCCGGGTGGAGCCAGTGAAGCCAATCGCGTCCACATCCATGTGCAAGGCCAGGGCCTCGCCGGCCTCATGGCCAAAGCCGGGCACGACGTTGAACACGCCTTCGGGCAAGCCGGCTTCAAGTGCGAGTTCGGCCAGGCGAAGCGCGGTTAGCGGTGACTTTTCGCTCGGTTTTAAGACCACCGAATTGCCCGCAGCCAGGGCCGGGCCCAGCTTCCAGGCCGACATGATCATCGGGTAGTTCCAAGGCACGATGGCGCCGATCACACCCATGGGCTCGCGCTGGATCAGGGCCAGCGCATTGGGGCCTGTAGGGGCGATCTCGTCGTAGATCTTGTCCACGGCTTCGGCGTACCAGGCGATGCAGCGCGCCGTGGAGGCCACGTCAACGCCCAGGGAATACTGGATGGGCTTGCCCATGTCCAGCGTTTCCAGCAAGGCCAGCTCTTCCTTGGCCGCCAGAATTTTCTCGGCAAAGTTGAGCAAGACGCGCTTGCGCGCGGCCGGCGCGCGCTGCGACCAGCGCCCGTCCTCAAAGGCCGCGCGGGCCGAGCGCACGGCGGCGTCGATGTCAGCGGCCTGGCCGCGCGCGACGCTGCCGATCACCCGGCCATCGATGGGGGAAATGCAGTCAAAGCTCTGGCCGTCCAGGCTGTCGACACGGCGGCCGCCGATGAAGGGCCGGCCGTCAATCTTCAGCGCTTGGGCGCGAGCATGCCAGTCGATGGCAGTGGGTGTGGCGCTCATGGTCTTCCTTGTCTACTCGCTCGTCGTCTTAGAAATTGACCACCATGGAGGTGCCCAGCAGATGGTTGTTCTTGCGCCAGTTGCCTGTGCTCTGGTCCATGAAGACGGCGCGGTCGGAGCCATCAAAGCGGTACTCGAACTTGAAGGTGGTGTTGGCGTTGAAGAGGTAGTTGAAGCCCAGGCTCAGCTCGTAGCGGTTGGCGCCCTTGCTGGCCACGTCCGGGTCGGGGTTGGCATCATCCCAGGCAAAGCCGTAGCCGCGGCCCAGGCCGTTGTGGCCGTCGTCGCTGCTGTAGCCAAACAGGCCGCCGCCGTTCTTGCTATTGCTGAGGTAGTCGGCGCGCGCCACCATTTCCCAGCGCGGCATGAATTTGTAGGCGGCCAGGGCGGACACGCCGGTCCACGTGGCATCACGCATCTGGCCGTCTTCGTTGAAGATGGCGCTCTTGCGCTGCTGGCCCCAGCTGATTTGGCCTTGCAAGGTCCAGTCGCCACGAATGAAGTAGGCATCGGCCTCCAATAGGTCGACGCGGCTGTCGCGGCCCTTGTCGGCGGCAAAGCGCAGGTCGCCGTTGGCATCGACCGCATCGGCGGCGTAGTTGTAGGCCTTGCCGTGCAGGCCGGTGAAGCCAAAGCCCTGGAACTCGCCCTTGGCATAGTCAACGCGGTAGATCAGGGCCGGGGTCTTGTTGCCGCTGGACTTGCGTGCGTTGTTGACGTTAGCCAAGCCGACCTTGACCAACCACTTGTCGATGGTCAGGTCCATCACGGCGCCGGTGTAGGCCGTAGGCGCGGTGAAGTCGAACAGCAGGTTATGGGTGATCAGCTTATTGCCGGGTGGCAGGGTCACCTCGTAGCCGGTCCAGTCGGGGATCTGGCCCAGCCAGAGACGGGTCTGCAAGTCGCCCAGTGGGATGTTGACGCTGGCTTCATGCACGATGGAGCCGGTGTTGAAGGAGGCGCCCGCGCCACGTTCCGGCGCCAGGGTCAGGCGCCACTTGGTGCCGCCTTCCATTTCCTTGGTGATGTCCAGCGCGGCCATGCCGAAGTAGCCGTTGTCGTAGGCGTAGGCATCCTTGTTCAGGAGCTGAAAGCCGGCGCTATTGTTGTTGCGGTTGTAGATGAAAGTGGGGTCGAGGAAGCCCGAGACTTTGAGGTTCTTGATGCCCATCATCTCGTTCGCATCTTCCAGCGCCTCGGTCTTGACGGCGATGCGGTTGAAGTCCTGCACCTGCTGCGGGGTCATGCCCCATTGCGGCGCGGCGGGCGCTGGCTTGGATTCGGCGGCCTTGAGCTTGTCTTCCAACTGGCCGACGCGGTCGCGCAGTGCCCGCAGCTCTTTCAACAACTCTTCATTGCTTTGCGCCAGGGCGGAGCCAGGGTAGGCCGCCGCAAGGGCCAGGCTAAGGGCCAGAGGCAGGGCTGCAAATGCTTTGTTCTTCATCTGGTGGATCTCCGCATTGAGGGTTGAAACTGGGTGAATGGTTTGAACTGAAATTTCGCTTGAGCTGAATTGCTGGCCTAGTTCAGCCTTGGCCGCGTTGGGCGGCCATCATTTCGAGGGTGCGTTGGCGCTCTTTACGAGCTATCCAGTAGCTGGCCAGCACCACGCCAATGGAGACCACCACGATGATCACGGTGGCCACCGCATTGATGCTGGGGCTGACGCCCAGGCGTGCCCGCGAGAAGATCACCAAGGGCAGGGTGGTGGATCCCGGGCCGGACAGAAAGGCCGAGAGCACCACATCGTCCAACGACAAGGTGAAGGTCAGCAGCCAGGCCGAGAGCATGGACTGCGCAATCATCGGCAGCGTCACCAAGGCAAACACTTGCATGGGTTTGGCGCCCAGGTCCATGGCCGCTTCTTCGAGTTGCGGGTTGAGTTCGGTCAGGCGGGCTTGAATCACCACCGTCGCGTAGGCCATGCCCAGCAACAGATGACCCAGCCAGATGGTCATCGCGCCGCGTTCGGGGAAGCCGGTGGCGCGCTGCATGGACACAAGCATCAGCAGCAAGGACAAGCCAATGATGACCTCGGGCATCACCAGCGGCGCATTGACCATGCCGGTGAACAAGGTGCGGCCGGTGAAGCGCTTGTACTTGACCAGGGCAAAGGCGGCGAAGGTGCCGAGGATGACCGAGGCGCAAGCCGTCAGCGCCGCGATTTCCAGCGATAAGCGCAGGCCGCTCAAAACCTCCCGGTCTTCCAGCAAGGCGCTGTACCAGCGCACGGTGAAACCACCCCAGACCGAAGGAATCTTCGAGTCGTTGAAGGAGTAGACGATCAGCGCCAGGATGGGCAGATAGAGGAAGAGAAAGCCCAGGCCCAGCCAGCTGCGGCCAAAGCCGCGTGTGAAGCCGGGGCCGAAAAAGGCGCGCTTGGCCTTGCTATTGATCGGGGTGCTCATGGGCGGGCCTCCTGGCTTTCGGCCTGGTATTTGCTGAACAGGGCCAGGGGCACCAGGATCAGCAGCACCATCACCACAGCCACACTGGAGGCCATGGGCCAATCGTTATTGCTGAAGAACTCGTCCCACAAGACGCGGCCAATCATCAAGGTCTCCGGGCCGCCCAGCAGCTCGGGGATGACGAACTCGCCCACGCAAGGAATGAACACCAGCATGGAGCCGGCAATGATGCCCGCCTTGGACAGGGGCACCGTGATGCGCCAGAAGGCGGTCCACGGCGTGGCACCCAAATCGCTGGCCGCTTCCAGCAAGCGAAGATCCATCTTGGACAGATTGGCGTAGAGCGGCAGGATCATGAAGGGCAGGTAGGTGTAGACCATGCCCACCACCAGCGAGAAAGGCGTGTGCATCAGATTGCCCAGGGCCGGAATCAGGCCGGTGGCCAGCAAGAAGTGGTCAAGCCCCAGGGCCTCGATGACATTGGCGACCCAGCCGTTTTCGCCCAGCAAGCCTTTCCAGGCGTAGACCCGCAGCAAGAAGCTGGTCCAAAAAGGCAGCATCACCAGCATCAGCAGCGCAGGCTGCAGATTGGGCTTGGCACGCGCCATGAAGTAAGAGAAGGGGTAGCCGATGAGCAGGCAACCGAGGGTGGTAGCGGCGGCGTATTTCAGGCTGATGAGGTAGGCTCGCACATACATATCATCCTGGGTGATGAAAAGGTAGTTGGCGGTCTTGATGGCGATGTGAAAGACACCGTCGGTATAACTCGTCAGGTCCTTGAAGTGCACCGTCTCCATCTCGGAAACGCTGATCTTCAGGATGATCAAAAAAGGCAGGGCAAAGAAGATCAGCAGCCAGGCATAGGGAATGCCGATGACGACGCTGCGCCCGCGCAATAGCTTGCTCAGCCCGGCAGGCAGGAGGGAGCGGCCGAGCGCACTCATTGCGTCAGCACCACTTGCGAGGTGGGCGACCAGCTGGCCCAGACCTCTTGGTCCCAGGTCAGGGGATCGCTGCGGTGGCGCTCCAGATTGCTTTCGCTCACCTTGATGATCTGGCCGCTGGGCAGCTGCAGGTGATAGAGGGTGAAGGCGCCGAAATAGGACAGCTCACGCACCTTGGCCAGCACCTGGTTGTACTCACCCAGCGGATTGGCGGGCTTGTCGGTGCTGAGGCGAATTTTCTCGGGCCGCAAGGCCACGCTGACGGCCATGCCGGCCACGCCGGTGATGCCGTGGCCAACATAGTGTTGGCAGTCGGCGCAGTCGATGATGACGTGGTCAGGGTTGTCGCTCGACAAGCTGCCTTCCATCATATTGACGTTGCCGATGAAGTCCGCCACGAAGCGGGTGGCTGGCGTTTCGTAGATGTCGGCCGGGGCGCCGATCTGCAGAATGCTGCCCTCGCTCATCACCGCGATGCGGGTGGCCATGGTCATGGCTTCTTCTTGGTCGTGGGTCACCATCACGCAAGTCACACCCACGTCTTCGATGATGTTGACCAGCTCGATCTGGGTTTCTTCGCGCAGCTTCTTGTCCAGCGCGCCCAGGGGCTCGTCCAGCAAGAGCAGTTGCGGCTTCTTGGCCAGGCTGCGCGCCAAGGCCACGCGCTGCTGTTGGCCGCCCGAGAGCTGATGCGGCTTGCGCTTGGCGAATTTGCCCAGCTGCACCAGCTTGAGCATGGCTTCGACGCGAGAGCCAATCTCATCCTTGGGCATGCCATCGCGCCGCAGGCCGAAGGCGATGTTGTCCCACACCGTCAGGTGGGGAAACAAGGCATAGCTTTGGAACATCATATTGATGGGCCGGGCATAGGGCGGCAAGCCCGCCAGGTCCTGCCCATTCAAGATGATGCGGCCGCTGGTCGGCGTTTCAAAGCCGCCCAGCATGCGGAGCAAAGTGGTCTTGCCACAGCCTGAACTGCCCAAGAGCGCAAAGATCTCGCCCTTGGCAATGTCGATGGACACATTGTTGACGGCAATGGAGCCGCCCCCAAAGTCTTTCACTACGTTTTGAATTTGCAGATAGGCCGGGCTTGAGCTCATCGCTCCTCCTCGAAAGTTTTCTTATTCGCGCAGATGCAGGGGCTTATAGACCGGTCTTGAACGAGGTGTACATGCGTGTCATCTGGCGCCGTACGTCGTTGTTGATCGCGTCGGGTGTGGCCATGCGCTTCATGTCCGCGTCGCTCAGGAAGACGCTGGGGTTGTTGGCCACTTCGGGCTTGATGAACTTCTTCGATTCCTTGTTGGGATTGGCGTAGAAGACCTTGTTGGTCAAGCTGGCGTGGACCTCGGGGCGCAAGATGTAGTTGATGAATTTATGCGCATTGCCGGGGTGGCTGGCATCGGCCGGAATCACCATGGTGTCCATGAAGATGATGCCGCCGTTCTTCGGAATCAGGGCTTCGATCTTCTGGCCGGTCTTGCCGTCAATGGCGCGTTGGCGCGCGATATTGATGTCACCCGACCAGCCCAGTGCCAGGCAGATGGAACCATTGGCCATATCGTTGATATAGCCCGAAGAACTGAACAAGGTGACCGAGGGACGGATCGACTTCAGCAGCGCCGGCACGGCGGCGTAGTCCGACAGGTTCTTGCTGTAGGCGGGCTTGCCCAGATAGTGCAGGGCGGCCGGCACCACTTCGGTGGCGGAGTCCAGGAAGCTCACGCCGCAGCTCTTGAGTTTGGAGATGTACTCGGGCTTGAAGATCAGGTCCCAGACGTTGTCGGGCATGGGGGTGCTGCCCAGTGCGGCTTTGACCTTGTCGACGTTGATGCCCACGGTGGTGAAGCCCCAGAGCCAATTCACCATGTACTCATTGCCCGGATCCAGCTTGGCCAGCTGTGATTGCAGATCAGGGTCGAGGTTTTTGTAGTTCGGAATCTGCGACTTGTCGATCTTGCGCAGCAGGCCACCGTCGGCCTGCAACTTGGCCCAGTAGCTCGAGGGCACGACGATGTCATAACCGGTCTTGCCGGCCACCAGTTTGGCGTGGACGATTTCGTTATTGTCGAAAATGTCGTAGCGCACTTTGATGCCGGTTTCCTTCTCAAAGTTCTTGAGCGTTTCTTCGGCGATGTAGTCCGACCAGTTGTAAACGTTCAGGACCTTTTCTTCTTCTTGCGCATGGGCATTGGCGCCCAGCAGAGCCGCAATGGCAAAACCCAGGCAGCCCAGACGGCGAAGATTTTTAGCGATCATGAAATGACACTCCTGAAGTGTTGAGCGAGGTTGAGCTAGGGACAAACTGTCAAAAATCAGTCTAGGGCCAGGGACAGCTTGGCCCCATCCGCCATTACCCGAACGGGGCGACATCTGGCCCCAATTCCCGTGACAAAACGGGGCTGCTTCAGCCCCGTGGGCTTGAGGTCAAAGCAGGCCCTGGCTCTTGAGTTGAGCCAGCGTCTGATCCAGGCAAAGTGTGATCAGCGCCATCATTTCGTCGATCTGCGCCAGCGTCATCACCAGCGGTGGCGCCACGATCATGCGGTCGCCCACAGCCCGCATAATCAGGCCGTTAGCAAAGCAGTGCGCACGGCACATCATGCCGACTTCCAGGGCGCTGTCGAAGGCTTGGCGTGTGGCCTTGTCCTTCACCAATTGCACCGCGCCCATCATGCCGCAGGTCTGGGTTTCGCCCACCAGTGGGTGTTCATTGAGTTCGGCAAAACGCTTGGCCAAATAGGGGCCGAGTTCTTCGCGCACCTTGCGCACCGTGTCTTGCTCGCGCAGCAGCTTGAGATTGGCCAGGGCCACCGCACAGGCCGTGGGGTGGCCGGAGTAGGTGAAGCCGTGGTTGAACTCGCCGCCTTGCTCGATCAGCACGCGCGCCACGCGCTCACCCACCATCACACCGCCCAGGGGGATGTAACCGGAGGTCACGCCCTTGGCGAAGGTCATCAGGTCGGGCTTGGATCCGACGGTTTCGCAGCCGAACCAGTTGCCGGTGCGGCCAAAGCCGCAGATCACTTCGTCGCTGACCAGCAAGATGCCGTACTTATCGCAGATGCGCTGGATCTCGGGCCAGTAGGTAGAAGGCGGCACGATCACGCCACCGGCGCCTTGAATCGGCTCTCCGATGAAAGCGGCCACCCGCTCTGGGCCGACGGCGAGGATCTTCTCTTCCAGCCAACGCGCAGCGGTGATGCCGAATTCCTCGCGGCTTTGCGTGCCGCCCAGTTCAAACCAATGCGGTTGCTCGATATGGCAGATATTGGGAATGGGCAGGCCACCTTGCGCATGCATGCCGCTCATGCCGCCCAGCGAGGCGCCGGCCATGGTGGAGCCGTGATAGCCGTTGTTGCGGCCGATGATGATCTGCCGCTCGGGCTGGCCCAGCACATCCCAGTAGCGCCGCACCATGCGCACCACGGTGTCATTGCCTTCCGAGCCCGAGCTGGTGAAGAACACATGCTCGAAGCCAGGGGGCGCGATCTCGGCCAACACTTCCGCCAGCTCGATGGCCGGTGTGGTGGAGGTCTGAAAGAAGGCGTTGTAGAAGGGCAGCTCCTTCATCTGCGCGGTGGCGGCATCCACCAGCGACTGCTGGCCATAGCCCACGTTGACGCACCACAGGCCACTCATGCCGTCGAGGATTTTGTGGCCCTCGCTGTCCCAGAGGTAGATGTTGTCGGCCTTCTCGATGATGCGCGCGCCCTTTTGGGCCAGACCCTTGAAGTCGGTAAATGGGTGGAGGAAGTGGCGCGAGTCGGCCGCTTGCCATTCGGCGGTGCTACGTTTGGTATTGCTCATGCGGTTCTCCTGATATCTTTGCTTGCGTGGCCTGGGTTCAAACATGCAAGAGCAGATGCTCACGCTCCCAAGGTGAGATGACCTTCATGAACTCGGCGTACTCGATCTCCTTGATCTCGGTGTAGACGGTCACGAATTGCTCGCCCAGGATGGCTGCGAGTTCCTTCTCTTCACGCAACAGTGTCAGCGCTTCGCCCAGGCTGCGTGGCAACTGGAAGTCACCAAGATAGGCGTCACCCTTGCACTCGGGCGAGGGCTCGATCTTGTTCTTGATGCCCAGATAGCCGCAGGCCAGCGTGGCCGCCAAAGCCACATAGGGATTGGCATCGGCGCCGATGACGCGGTTCTCGATCCGACGTGCCTGTGGCGGCGCCAGCGGCGAGCGGATGCCCACGGTGCGGTTGTCGGTGCCCCATTGGATATTGATGGGGGCGGCGGTGTGGCGAGCCAGGCGGCGATAGCTGTTCACATAGGGCGCGAACAAGGCCATGGCGGCGGGAATGTATTTCTGCAAGCCACCGATGTACCAGCGAAATTCGTCGCTGGCCGAGCCATCTTCGTTGCTGAACAGATTGCGGCCGGTCTTCTTGTTGATCACGCTTTGGTGGATATGCATGGCGCTGCCCGGCTCGCCGGCAATCGGCTTGGCCATGAAGGTGGCGAACATATCGTGGCGCAGCGCCGCCTCACGCACCGTGCGCTTGAAGAAGAAGACTTCGTCGGCCAAGCCCATGGGGTGGGCGTGGAAGAAGTTGATTTCCATCTGCCCGGCGCCGACCTCGTGAATCAAGGTGTCGACGTTGAGCTCCATCTTTTCGCAGTATTCGTAGACGTCTTCGAACAGCGGATCGAACTCGTTGACGGCGTCGATGGAGTAAGCCTGGCGCGAGGTTTCGGCGCGGCCGGAGCGGCCGATCGGCGGCTTCAGCGGCATGTCGGGATCGCTATTGCGCGCCACCAGATAGAACTCGAGTTCAGGCGCCACCACCGGGTCCCAGCCCTCGGCTTCGAACAAGCCGCAAACGCGGCGCAGCACCGAGCGGGGGGCGAAGGGTACCAACTCGCCGTCGCGGTCAAAGCAGTCGTGGATGATTTGCGCGGTGGGGTCCACTGCCCAGGGCACAAGGCGGGCCGTGGTGGGGTCGGCGCGCAAGTGCATATCGCGGTCGTTGGGGCTGATGACGTCGTAGTACGGGCCTTCTTCCGGGAATTCGCCCGTCACGCCCATCGCCACCACCGCTTCGGGCAAACGCATGCCGCGGTCTTCGGTGAATTTTTGGCGGGGCAAGATCTTGCCGCGCGCCACGCCGGTCAAGTCCGGCACCAGGCATTCAATTTCTGTCACGCGCTGCTCTTGCAGCCAGGTTTCGAGTTCGCTGAAGGTGAAGTTGTTGCGGTTAACCATGAGATTCCTTTGTTCGTCATTGATCCCGGGGCCCTAGGCGCCCGGGGGTGTGGGGGACCAGCGAACAAAGGCACTACGTCTCAGGGTCTCGAACCGCCTCCACCATGGGTTTGTTGCCGCTTGCGCGGTAGTCCTTGCACGCCTCCCCGAAGGCCTTCAGCAAGGCCATGGACACGGGGTTCTCTGCTGCTTGCCATTCCGGATGCCACTGCAAGCAAATCGAAAAGCCGGGGCTGGCCTCAACGCTGAAGGCTTCGACCAGGCCATCGGGCGCGACCGCCTCGATGCGCAAGCCCGGCGCCAATTGCTTGACGCCTTGGCCGTGCAGGGAATTGACCATCACCGTGCCGTGGCCCAGCAGTTGTTCCAGCACGCCGCCGGGCATGATGTTGACCGGGTGCTGCGGGGCGTAGGCAATCTCGGGCGGCTGATTTTCCGGTGCGCGGTGGTCACGCAAGCCGGGCTGCTCTTGAACGGCTTGGTGCAGGCTGCCACCCAGGGCCACATTGGTCTCCTGAAAGCCGCGGCAGATGGCAAAGATCGGTAGGCCTTTGGCCACGGCGGCGCGAATCAGCGGCAGGGTCCAGGCGTCGCGGGTCGGGTCTAGCGGCAGTTCGGGGTTGTGCACCTCTTCATCGAAATGGCTGGGATGCACATTCGAGGGCGAACCGGTCAGCAGCAAGCCGTCCGCCAGCGCCATCAGCTCATCCAGCTCATCTTCGGTGGAGGCTGGCACCACCAGGGGCAGGCAGCCGGCCAGACGCACCGCGTCGATGTACTTTTTGCCGACGATGTGGAAAGGGTGATCGCCCACCGGGCGATTGCATCCCGGCACCAAGACCAGCGGCTTGCTTCGGTTCATGGATTCGCGCTTCACGCTAACAAGTCCTTCAAACGGTAGTAAGCCATGCCCAAAACCAGTGCGGGCATGCGGAACAGTTTGCCACCCGGGAAGGGGTGATGGCGCAACTGTGCAAAAACATCGAAGCGTGAGCTATCGCCCTGCATGGCTTCGGCCACAACGCGTCCAGCCAATCCGGTGAGGGCCAGGCCGTGGCCCGAGAACCCTTGCAGGTAGTAAACATTGCGAGCGGCACCGAGGCGGCCAAAATCAGGAGCGCGATTCATAGAAATATCCACAAACCCTCCCCACGCAAATTCCATACCAGCGTCATGCAATTGCGGGAAGCTCAGCAGCAGGCGTTGGCGCATGCTGTCCTTCACCGAGCGCGGCGAGGCGGTGCTGTAGCTGACCCGGCCGCCGTAAAGCATGCGCTGGTCGGCGGTCGGCCGGAAATAGTCCAGCACGAAGTTGGTGTCGCACACGGCGGAGCGGCTGGGAATCAAGCCTTGCATGCGGCTGGCTTCGATGGGCTCGCTGCACACGATATAGGTGCCTACCGGCATGATGCGTGCACCAAGAGTGGGCGCCAGGCTGGGGGCAACTTCTTGCAGATAGACATTGCCGGCCAGCAGGGCCTGAGCGGCTCGCACCTGGCCTTGCGCCGTGTGCACAGTCAAGACCTGACCCTCATCGAGTCGGGTGACGGCGGAATTCTCAAAAATCCGCACGCCCAGTTTGCGTGCTGCTGCGGCCATCCCCAGGCAGTACTTCAGCGGATGCAGATGGCCCGAGCGCGGGTCATGCACACCGGCACAAAAGCGGGGGCTGGCAATCCACTCTTGAATTTCTTGCGCCGTGATCGGCGTCATCGGGTAGTCGTAGACCTCGGCCATGCGCTGCTGCCACTGCAGCAGTTGACTGGCTTTGCCCGGCGAGGTCGCTAGGCTCAAGAAGCCATCTTGCCAGTCGGCCTCAATGTGGTGCTCGCTGCAGCGCTGCTTGATGATGTCCAGCGCTTCCAGCGTCATGGCCCAGATCTTCTTGGCCTCGCTCAGGCCGACTTGAGCCTCGATGGTTTCTTGGTCGCAGGCCAGCCCGTGGATGGCCTGCCCGCCATTGCGGCCGGAGGCGCCGCCGCCGACCAATCCCGCTTCCAGCAGCACCACTTGGCGGCCGGCCTGCGCCAGCTCGATGGCGGCCGACAAGCCCGCCAAGCCGGCGCCGACGATGACAACATCGGCGCTGATGTTCTCCTGCAAGGAGGCGAAAGATTCAGTGCGCTTGGCACTGGCCTGGTAGTAGGAGTCGCGGCTCAGATCGCGGTCGATGCTCAGTAAAGTCATAAACGCTAGGCAAATCCTCGTTGGGTGGCTCGGGTGAGTCTTAGGCGGCCCGGCGCAGAGCTGAGCGCAGGGTGGCGATGATGTGATCGATGTGGCTGCGCTCGATGATCAGCGGTGGGCTCAGGGCAATGGTGTCACCGGTGGTGCGGATGAGCAAGCCTTGTTCCCAGCAATCCAGAAACACATTGAAAGCGCGCTTGGCGGGCTCGCCCGGCAGGGGCGCCAGTTCTACGCCGCCCACCAGACCGATATTGCGCACATCAATCACATGCGGCTCACCCTTGAGGGAGTGCAGACCTTCGGCGAAGTAGTTCTGCATCTCGCTGGCGCGGGTCAGCAAGCCTTCTTCGGCATAGGTGTCCAGGGTGGCGATGGCAGCGGCGCAAGCCAGCGGGTGGGCCGAGTAGGTGTAGCCGTGGAAGAACTCGATCAGATGATCGGGCCCGGTCATGAAGGTGTCGTAGATGTGCTGCTTGGCCAGCACCGCGCCCATGGGCACGCAGCCATTGGTGAGGCCCTTGGCCACGGTCATCAGATCAGGCGTGACGTCGAAGGTCTGCGCCGCAAAGGGCTGGCCGGTGCGGCCAAAGCCGGTGATGACCTCGTCAAAAATCAGCAAGATGCCGTGCTTGTCGCAAATCTCGCGCAAGCGCTGCAGATAACCCTGCGGTGGGACGAGCACGCCGGTGGAGCCGGCCACGGGTTCGACGATGACGGCTGCGATCGTGGACGCGTCGTGCAGGGCGACCATGCGCTCCAGGTCATCGGCCAGCTCTGCGCCATACGCAGGTTGGCCAACGGAATAAGCATTGCGCACCGGGTCATGGGTGTGGCGGATATGGTCCACGCCGCCCAGCATGGTGCCGAACATCTTGCGGTTGCCCACCATGCCGCCGACCGAGATGCCGCCGAAGTTGACGCCGTGGTAGCCGCGCTCGCGGCCGATCAAGCGGGTGCGCGCGCCTTCGCCGCGCACGCGGTGGTAGGCAATGGCCATCTTCAGCGCCGTCTCCACCGATTCGGAGCCGGAGTTGGTGTAGAACACTTTGTTCAAGCCCGCCGGGGTGATTTCGGTCAGGCGCGTGGCCAGCTCGAAGGCCTTGGGATGCGCCATCTGGAAGGGCGGTGCGAAGTCCAGCTCGGCCGCTTGTTCTTGAATCGCTTTGACGATGCGTGGGCGGTTATGGCCGGCATTGACGCACCACAGGCCGGCCACGCCGTCGAGGATCTGGCGACCCTTGTCGTCGCGGAAATACATGCCGTCGGCGCCGGTGATCAGGCGCGGAGATTTTTTGAATTGTCGATTCGCCGTGAACGGCATCCAGTAGGCATCGAGGTTCTGAGACATGGGCCAAGTTCTCCTTTAACTGACGCTCAGTTTAGGGAGAGTGACGCGCAATGTGCTTGCGCTTACAGGCTCGGTCAAACCCTTGCTTATGCACGTTCGTGCGATGATCTTGCGCTCTAGCGGCAGAAAATTCGAAAAATGAGTTCGGAAGTGAATTTGGATGCGATTGATCGCAATATTCTCAATGCCTTGCAAAAGGATGGACGGCTCTCCAATGTGGAGTTGGCCGGGCAGGTTCACCTCTCTCCCTCGGCCTGTTTGAGGCGGGTCAAGGCGCTGGAAGACGCGGGGGTCATCAGCGGCTATGTGGCGCTGATCAATCCCAAGGCCATTGGCCAGCCCGGCATCAGCTACACCATCGTCAATCTGGAGCGCATGACGCCGCAGGCGCTGGGCGCTTTTGAGCAAGCGGTGCGTGATATCCCCGAGATCCTCGATTGCTTTTACGTCGCCGGCACCAATGACTACCTGATGCGCTTCGCCTACAAAGACGCCGAAGATCTGGAGCGCTTGCACAGCCACGTGCTGATGCATCTGCCGGGCGTGGCTCGCTCCAACTCCATGTTGGTGCTGCGCACCATCAAAAAGACCACGGCCTTTGAGTTGTAGGCCGGCTCAGCCTTGCGCCTAGAGGCAGCTGCGCCCGCCACTTTAGGCTCGTGGTTGCGCGAGGCCGCACAAGGCTTCAGGCCTCGCGCGACTGCCAGTTGCTGCGCAGGCTGCTCAGGGTGGGCAGTAACTGCACCATTACCATGCTGACGAAGATCAGGCTGCAGCCCAGCCAACCGGCGGGGCTCAGCCGGTCGCCCATCAGCACGAAGCCGAAGGCGGCGGCGAACAAGGTCTCGGAGGACAAGATGATGGCCGCGTCCGCCGCATGCGCATAACGCTGCGCCACCACCTGCGCGGTGAAAGCCACACCCACCGACAGCACACCGGTGTAGAGCAAAGGGCTCAGCGCGGCCTGCACATCGGCCCACTGATTGGCTTCGAACAGCAGGCCCCAAGCCAGGGCCAGCAAACCGCAAACCACAAATTGGCCGAAGGCGACGGCAAAGGGCGCAGCCATGTGGTCCGCCACACGGCCCACCATCAATACATGCACCGCCCAGGGCAGTGCCGAGCAGATCACCCACAGGTCGCCGGTGCCGATCTCCAGTTTCTGTGCGCCCGACAACAAGAAGGCGCCCACCAAACAGGCCAGCGCACCCGGCCACACCGACCAATGCGGCAATTGGCGCAGGAGCAACCAGCCCAGCACCGGCACCAAGGGCACGTAGAGCGCGGTCAGAAAACCGGCATTGGTGACCGTGGTGCTGACGATGCCGATCTGCTGCATCGCCGCACCCAGCACCAGCAAGCTGCCCAGCGCGGCAATCTTGCCGAAGTCCCGCGGCGTCAAGGCCTTGCCGCGCGCCGACTGCTTGCGCCACTCAAACCAGACGAAGGGCAGGATCACCAGCGCGCCGATCAAAAACCGCACGCCGGTGAAGAGCATCGGCCCCAGATGCGCCATGGCTTGCGCCTGCGCCACAAAGGCCGAACCCCAGATCAGAGCGATGAAAACGAGCAGAAGATTGGCTTGAACGCGGGTCATGGGGCAGCGGAGGCAAAAGGGATCGGGGGCGAAGCGCGCGAAAGGGTCGAAATGGGCAAAGCCCTCAATTATCAGCTGCGCAGATAGGCCAGCTCTTCGGCGCTGAAACCGGCGGCCTCGCGGGCATCGAAATTGAAGGGTGGCCGCAGGCGCGGCGCCTCGTAGCGCGCCACCAAGTCGGGGTAGAGCGCGATCGGGTCCAGGCCGCGCTCGCGGCAGCAGTGGCGGTACCAGTGGTTGCCGATCTGCACATGGCCGATCTCGTCCCGCAAGATGATGTCGAGAATCTCCACCGCGCGCTGATCGCCGGCACGCGCCAGCTTGGCCTGCAGGGGCGGCGTGGCATCCAGGCCGCGTGCTTCCAAGGTGCGCGGCACCAGGGCCATGCGGGCCAGGACATCGCCGGCCGTTTTTTCCGCCATGGTCCAAAGACCGTCGTGAGCATCGAAGTCACCGTAAGCGTGGCCGAGGGTCTGCTGCAGATGCTCGTGCAGCAGATTGAAATGCAGGGCCTCTTCGGCGGCCACCTGCAGCCAGTCCAGATAAAACTGCACCGGCATGCCGGCGAAGCGCCAGGCGGCGTCCAGGCCCAGATTGATGGCGTTGAACTCGATATGGGCAATGGCGTGAATCAGCGCCGCCCGGCCTTCGCGGGTGAAGGGCGAGCGATGGGGCACTTGCAGGGCCGACAGCAGCCGCGGCCGAGCGGGGCGGCCGGGCAGATCGGCAGGAGTGGGGATGATGGTGTCGGTATCCAGCGCATGCCCTTGCTGCACTTGCGTCAAGGCGGCTTGATAAAGCTCGCGGGCGGCGGCGGCCTTCAGGGCGGGGTCAGGGATACGGAGGACTTCCAGGGCGCGGCGACGAATTTCCATGCCCACATTGTCCCGCCTGCACGCGGAATTGGTCTGGCCGGTAAAATCAACCGTTTTGCTGCGAGCTGGGTGACGGCCCCGCAGTGCCTGCCCTGGAGTTTGAAACGCAATGGCCATTTATCAACTGGATGAGGATGTCCCCACAGTCGCTGACTCCGCCTGGGTGGCCGACAGCGCCGAGGTGATCGGGCGGGTCACGCTGGGTGAGGATGTCACCGTGTGGTTCAACTCGGTGCTGCGTGGCGATACCGAGTCGCTGACCATCGGCGCGCGCAGCAATATCCAAGACGCTTCGGTGCTGCATGCCGACCACGGCTTTCCGCTGGTGCTGGGCGAGGGCGTGACCGTGGGGCACAAAGTCATGCTGCACGGCTGCACGGTGGGCGACTATTCCTTGATCGGCATCGGTGCCATCGTGCTCAATGGCGCCAAGATCGGCAAGCATTGCCTGGTGGGCGCGGGCGCGCTGGTGACCGAGGGCAAAGAGTTCCCGGACGGCTCGCTGATTGTCGGTAGCCCGGCGCGGGTGATTCGCCCCTTGAGCCCCGAGCAGATCGAAGGCTTGAAGCTCAGCGCCGCCCATTACATCGAGAACGGCCGCGCCTACGCGCGTGGCCTGAAGAAGCTGGCTTGAACCGGCGTGGCAGACCTCGCGCCAATAGCGACTCACTCTGTCACCCACTGAATTAGAGAAATTGACTGATGAGTGAACTGCATAAATTCTTGTTCGAAGGCCTGCCGGTGCGCGGCATCTTGGTGCGCCTGACCGAAGGTTGGCGTGAGGTGCTCAAGCGCCGCGAGACGGTCGGCGCCCATCCGCCCGAGTTGCGCGCCCTGCTCGGCGAAATGGCCGCAGCGGCCGTGCTGATGCAGAGCAATATCAAGTTCAACGGCGCCCTGGTGCTGCAGGTGTTTGGCGATGGTCCGGTCAAGCTGGCCGTGGCCGAGGCGCAGCATGACTTGAGCTTCCGTGCCACCGCCAAGCTGGTGGGCGAGGTGCCCGCTGGCGCGCAACTCGAAGCCATGCTGAATGTGCACGGCCAGGGCCGCTGCGCCATCACCCTGGACCCCAAGGACAAGTTCCCGGGCCAGCAGCCCTACCAGGGCGTGGTGCCCTTGCATGGCGACCAGCGCGAGCCGCTGCAAAAGCTCTCCGAAGTGCTGGAGCATTACATGCTGCAGTCCGAACAGCTCGACACCAAGCTGGTCTTGGCCGCCAACGATGAGATGGCCGCCGGCCTCTTGATTCAACGCCTGCCGCTGGAAGGCGTGGGCAATTTGGGCGGCAGCAAGCATGAGGACGACATCGGCTTGTCGGACGCTTTCAATCGCATCAGCATGCTGGCCGCGACCCTGACGTCCGAGGAGTTGCTGACCCTGGATGCCGATACCGTGCTGCGCCGCTTGTTCTGGGAAGAAACCGTGCGCCGCTTCGAGCCGCTGACGCCGCGCTTCGCCTGCAGCTGCTCGCGCGAGCGGGTGGGCCAGATGCTCAAAGGCCTGGGCGCCGAGGAAGTCGACAGCGTGCTGGCCGAGCGCGGCCAGGTGGAAATTGGCTGTGAATTCTGCGGTCTGCAGTATCACTTCGATGCCGTCGATATGGGCGCGCTTTTCTCGGCCGATCTGGCTCAGCCGGGTGGCAGCGAGACGGTTCAGTAAACGAGTGAAGGGCGCTTGCCTCGCTGCTTGAGGCTTGCCCTGGCTTTATCCCTAAGCCAGTTTCTGTGCCAAGCGCAGGCTCTGGTGCTCACACTCTGGCACATCGCATTTCTCGCACAGCCATTGCCAGGCCGGCATATTGGCCTGGCGCGCATCCAAACGGGTGAACAGGCCGCGCGCCGGCATGGCGGGCACTCCTTGGCGTTTCATCAGCAAAGGGCTGACGGCGTTGAGCGCCGACTCCAGCCTAGCCGCGCCACTGCCTGAGACCACCGACCAGCTCAGGCCGGCCTGAATCAAACCTTGACGCAGGGCTGCATCGACGGGGGCGCGCACCTGGGGGCCATCGCGTTGCAAGCCATCCGCCACCCAGGGCAAGTCCAGCGCAGTGAGCAGGGTCAGAGCGCAGCGGCGCTGAAAGGCCAGGGCCTCGGGCCACAAGCTGCGGTCTTGAAACAGCAGCTGGCTGTAGACGGCCGTCATCACCGGCGTGGTGTCGCAGACCACCAACTGATGCGTCTGGGCGGCGGCATCGATGTGGGCCGCTTGTGTGCGAGCGATTTCCAGCTGTTCGTTGGCAAGTGGGGTGCGGCCATGTGTATCGCACCACTGGCGCAAATACTCGGGCACGGTGGTGCAGCGCAGGCCGGTGGCTTGCTCAAGCGCTTGACCCAAGCTCTGGGCCAACACCGACTTGCCGGTGCTTTCTGCGCCCAGCAAGGCGATCAAAATGCCGGGCTGCGCCTGTTTGGCGGATGGCTGATTCATACGGCGTGGCTAGGCGCTGGCAGCTGCTTTTGCCAGGCGCGCCAACCAGCCACGGACATGGGAATGAACACCGCGTAGAGCACGACGGTGAGCCAATAGCCCTTGTAGGCAAACAGGGTCACGCTGACGATATTGACCAGCACCCATACCGACCAGTTTTCTTGGTATTTGCGCCCCAGCAACCACTGGCCCAGCAGGCTGGCGACAGTGGGCAGCGCATCCCAGTAAGGCAGGGTGGAATCGGTTTGGTGGTGCAGGAAGAGGCCAAGCACCGGCCAGGCTAGAAGTGTGATCAGCACGGCCGCGCCCAGGCCACGCGGGCTCAGGCGCCGCACACGCAGTTGCTGGCCTTGCTCATCCTTGCCGCGCAGCCATTGCCACCAGCCCCACAGCGCCAAGCCAGCAAACAGCAACTGCAGAGAGGCCTCGCCATAGAGCTTGCCGTTCCAGAACAGCAGGAAGTAGAGTAAGGAGCTGAGGATGGCCAGCGGCCAGGCCAGCGCATGGACCCGCATATTGCAGATCACCATCCACACCGCCATCACAAAGGCCAGCACTTCTGTCCAGGTAATCGGGCTACCCAGCAGGGTGAAAGCGGGCGTTAAAAGGGGTTGCAGCTGCTGCAGCAGGGCGTCCATCATTGAGCTTCAGGGCTAAAGGGATTAGCGCCGGACTTGGACGTAGATCTCGTCGGGCTTGATCATGCCCAGCTCGTTGCGGGCTTTTTCTTCCACCATCTCCAGGCCTTCGCGCAGGTCGCGCAGTTCGGCCTCGATCTGGGCATTGCGGGCGCGCGCCTGTTCGTTGGCGCCCTGGGCCTTGGCCAGCTCCTCGCGCAACTGGGCGCCGCGCGGCAGGCTGCCTTTGCCCAGCCAGAGCTGTGCCTGGATGACGAGCAAAAACGCAGCGAGGATGAAGCTGATGGATTTCACGCTGGCAGTGTAACCAAAGCTTGTGGCGAAATTTTGTGGCGGATTCCTACGGTCGAATCCTGTGGCCCAATCCTGTGGCCAATTAGCACTACGGCCCGGATGCTGTTCGCATCCGGGCCGTATCTCACGTTGCTAAACCCGTTTTAACGCAGGTTGTAGAAGGCCTTGCGGCCAGGGTAGAAGGCCACATCGCCCAGATCCTCTTCGATGCGCAGGAGTTGGTTGTACTTGGCCATGCGGTCAGAGCGGCTCAACGAACCGGTCTTGATCTGGCCGGCATTGGTGCCCACGGCGATGTCGGCAATGGTCGAGTCTTCGGTTTCGCCCGAGCGGTGCGAGATCACGGCGGTGTAGCCGGCACGCTTGGCCATCTCGATGGCGGCGAAGGTCTCGGTCAGGGTGCCGATCTGGTTGATCTTGATGAGGATCGAGTTGGCGATGCCCTTCTCGATGCCTTCTTGCAGGATCTTGGTGTTGGTGACGAACAAGTCATCGCCCACGATTTGCACGTTCTTGCCCAGGCGCTCGGTCAGCAGCTTCCAGCCATCCCAGTCGCCTTCGGCCATGCCGTCTTCGATCGAGATGATGGGGTACTTGTCGCACCAGGTGGCCAGCATATCGGTCCACTCTTGGGCGCTCAGGCTCAGGCCGCCTTCGCCTTCCAGCACGTACTTGCCGTCCTTATAGAACTCGCTGGCAGCGCAGTCCAGGCCGATGGCGATTTGCTCGCCAGCGGTGTAACCGGCCAGGGCAATGGCGTCCAGAATCATCTGGATGGCGGCTTCGTGGTTCTCGACGCTAGGCGCGAAACCACCTTCGTCGCCCACGGCGGTGCTGATGCCCTTGTCGTGCAAGATCTTCTTCAGCGCGTGGAACACTTCCGCGCCCCAGCGCACGGCTTCACGGAAGCTCGGTGCGCCGACGGGGATGATCATCAGCTCTTGCAGGTCCAGGCTGTTGTTGGCGTGCGCGCCGCCGTTGATGACGTTCATCATCGGCACTGGCAGCTGCACCGCGCCCATGCCGCCGAAGTAACGGTACAGGGGCAGGCCAGATTCTTCGGCCGCAGCGCGGGCCACGGCCATGGAGACAGCCAGCATCGCGTTGGCGCCCAGGCGGCCCTTGTTGTCGGTGCCGTCCAGTTCGATCAGGGTGCGGTCCAGGAAGGCTTGCTCGGAAGCGTCCAGGCCCAGCACGGCTTCGGAGATTTCGGTGTTGATGTGCTCAACCGCCTTCAACACGCCCTTGCCCAGGTAGCGGCTCTTGTCGCCGTCACGCAGTTCAATGGCTTCACGCGAGCCGGTGGAGGCGCCCGAGGGCACTGCGGCACGGCCCATCACGCCGGATTCCAGCAACACATCGCACTCAACGGTGGGGTTGCCGCGGCTGTCGAGGATTTCGCGGCCGACGATGTCAACAATGGCACTCATTCTTCAGTCTCCAAAAGGTCAAAATCTCAATTCAAGCCGTGCATGGTGCCAGTTTTGCGTTACCAGCGCAGAACAAGAGAGCGGCGCTTGCCGCACCCTGTGTTGCGGGTCTCAAACGCCTTCGATCAGCACCATGCGCATCACAGCGGCACCGGCGCGGGCCTGCCGAGCTTGGCTGTATTCGGGGGATTCGTAAAACGCTTTGGCCGCGGCCGGGGAAGGGAACTTGAGCAGCACCACGCGCTCAGGCGCCCAGTCCCCTTCCAGCACCTCCACCTTGCCGCCGCGCACGCAAACCTCCGCGCCGTGGGCCTGCATGGCCTGGCTGGAGAATTTGATGTACTCCCCGTACTGGACGGGGTTTGTCACCTGGACGTTGGCAAGGATGTAGGCGCTGCTCATGCGGTCAGATCAGGCTCAAGCCGCTTCTTTGTGATCCAGTGCGGCCTTGATGAAGGCCGTGAACAGCGGGTGGCCGTCCCAAGGGGTGGACTTGAATTCCGGGTGGAATTGCACGCCCACATACCAGGGGTGCACCGCGCGCGGCAGCTCAACCATTTCGGTCAGCTTTTCGCGCTGGGTGATGGCGGAGATCACCAGGCCGGCGTTCTGCAGGCGTTCCAGGTATTGCTCGTTGGCTTCAAAGCGGTGGCGGTGACGCTCGGTCACGACCGGGCCGTAGATGTCATAGGCCAGCGTGCCGGCGGCGACGTCCGAGCTCTGTGCGCCCAGGCGCATGGTGCCGCCGAGGTCGCTCTTCTCGTCGCGCTTTTGGATGCTGCCATCCGCGTCTTGCCACTCGTCGATCAGGGCGATTACCGGGTGCGGTGTCTCGGGGTCGAACTCGGTGGAGTTGGCACCAGCCAGGCCAGCCATATGGCGTGCGTACTCGATCGTGGCGACCTGCATGCCCAGGCAGATGCCCAGGTAAGGCACTTTGTGCTCGCGGGCATATTGGGCGGCCAGGATCTTGCCTTCCACGCCACGCTTGCCGAAGCCGCCGGGCACCAGCACGGCATCGAATTGCTTGAGCTGATCGATGTTGTCGGCCGTCAGCATCTCGCTGTCCACATACTCGATGTTGACGCGCGAATGGTTGTGGATGCCGGCGTGACGCAGGGCTTCGTTGAGCGACTTGTAGCTGTCCGACAGGTCGGTGTACTTGCCGCACATGGCGATGGTGACGTCCTTGGCGGGGTTCTCGACCTCGTTGACCAGGGTGTCCCAACGTTTCAGATCGGCCGAGCGGGTGTTCAACTGCAGCTTGGTGCAGATCAACTGATCCAGACCTTGCTCGTGCAGCATGCGAGGCACCTTGTAGATGGTGTTGACGTCCCACATGGAGATCACACCGTACTCGGGCACATTGGTGAAGAGCGAAATCTTCTCGCGCTCGTCATCCGGAATGCGGCGGTCAGCGCGGCACAGCAAGGCATCGGGCTGGATACCGATTTCGCGCAGCTTTTGCACCGTGTGCTGGGTCGGCTTGGTCTTCAGCTCGCCGGCTGCAGCGATCCAGGGCACATAGGTCAGATGCACGAAGGCGACGTTGTTCGGGCCGGCCTTCAGGCTCATCTGGCGCGCGGCTTCGAGGAAGGGCAGGGACTCGATGTCACCCACCGTGCCGCCGATTTCCACGATCGCCACATCCACGGCCTCAGGGGTGCCCGCACCGGCGCCACGGCGCACGAAATCCTGGATCTCGTTGGTGATGTGGGGAATGACCTGCACGGTCTTGCCCAGGTAGTCGCCGCGGCGTTCCTTCTCCAGCACGGACATATAAATCTGGCCGGTGGTGAAGTTATTCGCCTTCTTCATCCGTGTGGTGATGAAGCGCTCGTAGTGGCCCAAGTCGAGGTCGGTTTCAGCGCCGTCTTCGGTCACGAAGACCTCGCCGTGCTGGAAGGGCGACATCGTGCCCGGATCCACGTTGATGTAGGGATCGAGCTTGATGAGGGTGACTTTGAGGCCGCGCGATTCGAGGATGGCAGCCAAAGAAGCTGATGCGATGCCCTTGCCGAGTGAGGACACCACACCGCCTGTGACGTAGACGTATTTGGTCATGTCTTGCAGCGTCTCAAAAACGCTGTGGTGGTAAAAAGTGATTATAGCGAGGTGGCGGCGCGAATTCTGTTGAAGCCGTGGCGCCGATGTTAGAGCGAACGCTGAGCGCGCATCACATCCAGCAGTTGCAAGGCCAAAGCGGCCGTGTCATCGGGGCGCTCGAAGGGGAAGAGATGGCTGCCCTCCATCCAATGAAAATTGCTGCCGGCCAGGGCTTTGGAGGCGCCCACCCCGGTCTGGCGCAGCTCTTCGGATTGCGTACCCGCCACAAAAGCCACCGGGCATTGCGGCGGATGGCGCTTGAGCAGAGGGCCCAGATGATGCGGCAAGGTGTCGTAGATGCGGGTTTCCACTTCGCGGTGGAACTTCATATGCGTCTTGCCATGGCGCTCTTCAAAGCCGCTGTCCACATAGTCTTGCAGCACACGCGGATCCCAGCGGGCGAATTTGTGCTTGGCAGCAAAGTGAGCCATGACCGCAGCGCGATCGGGCCACTCGTGGCGGCGTTGCTGGGCAATCCGGCCCGGTGACACCCGCGGCATCAAGCGCGTGGCCTTCATCACCCGCACGCTGTGGGCGCGCCAGCCGGTGAAAACGGGGGAGTCCAGCAGCAGCAGGCCCTGGGCCAGATCGGGTCGCCGGCAGGCGGCAAGCAGGCTCAGCATGCCGCCCAGCGAGTGGCCCAGCAGCATCACCGGCCCCGGCGTGGCCATTTGTGGCTGAACTTCGCGCTCGATGAACTGGATCAGCTGATCGCGCAGATGGGGCCAGTTGCTGGTGACGGGGAATTTGGGGTCGTGGCCGAATTGGGGTAGGGCGTGGACCTGCCAGCCAGCAGCGCGCCAGCTTTCAAACAGCACGCGGTAGCAGCCCGAGGCAAAGCCATTGGCGTGCGAGAAAACAAGGGTCTTGCTGGCGGCGGCGCTCATGCGGGAAGGCTCAGTTGTTTGAGTTGGTAGATCAAGTCCAGGGCCTCGCGGGGGCTGAGGGTGTCCGGGTTCACATCATTCATCGCCTGTTGCAGCGCACTTGTCACCTCGGCGGCAGGGCTGCTGGGTTCCGGCGGCGCGGCAAACAAATCGATCTGCACGTCGCCTGCGCTGGCCTTGGCTTCGAGTGCCTCCAGCGTCGCGCGCGCCTGGCGCACTAGGCTGGCGGGCATGCCGGCCAAGCGGGCCACTTGCACGCCGTAGCTGCGGCTGGCGGGCCCTGGCTGAATCTCGTGCAGGAAGACGATGTTCTCGCCACTCTCCACCGCGCCAACATGGCAGTTGATGGCTTGCGGGTGCTTGGTGGGGAACTCGGTCAGCTCGAAATAGTGGGTCGCGAACAGCGTGAACGCGCGGGTCTTGTCGTGCAGATGGCTGGCGATGGCGCCGGCCAGGGCCAGACCGTCGAAGGTGGAGGTGCCGCGCCCGATCTCGTCCATCAACACCAGCGACTGCTCGGTGGCGCTGTGCAAAATCGCCGCGCCCTCGGTCATCTCCAGCATGAAAGTGGACTGGGCATTGGCCAAGTCATCCGCCGCGCCGATGCGGGTGTGGATGGCATCCAGCGGCCCCAGGCGGCAGGCAGTGGCGGGCACATAGCTGCCCATGGCAGCCAGCAGGGCGATCAGTGCGACCTGGCGCATGAAGGTGCTCTTGCCGCCCATATTTGGGCCGGTGATGACGGCGAAGCGGGTGCGGGCGTCGAACTGGCAATCATTGGCCATGAACTCACCCGCGCCGGTCTCCCGCAAGCGCGCTTCCACGACCGGGTGCCGCCCGGCGGTGATGGCGATGCAGGGCTGGCTGACAAACTCGGGTCGGCACCAGCCCAGGCTGCTCGCGCGCTCGGCCAAGGCGGCCAGTGCGTCCAGGCTGGCAAGGGCGCGGCCCAGCAGGGTTAGAGGCGCCAATTCTTCAATCAACTGGTCGAGGATCTGCTCAAACAGCAGCTTCTCGCGCGACAAGGAACGCTCTTGTGCCGACAAGGCCTTGTCTTCAAAGGCTTTCAGCTCGGGCGTGATGTAGCGCTCGGCGTTCTTGAGCGTCTGGCGGCGCTGGTAATCCAGCGGCACCTTGTCCACCTGGCCTTGCGTGACCTCGATGTAAAAGCCATGCACCCGGTTGTACTGCACCCGCAAATTGGCAATGCCGGTGCGGCTGCGTTCGCGGGTTTCGAGGTCGAGCAAAAAGGCATCGCAGTTCTGGCTGATGGCGCGCAGTTCGTCCAGTTCGGCATCAAAGCCGCTGGCGATGACGCCGCCATCACGCACCAGCACTGCCGGCTCCTCGGCAATCGCACGGCGCAGCAGCTCTTCGATATGCGGTGAGGCGCGCAGGCCGGCGGCCAACTCGTCGATCAAGGCGCTGCCTGCCGGCAAGGTGTTCTGCAGGGCGGGCAAGGCCTGCAGGGTGGCGCGCAAGCCTGCCAACTCGCGCGGACGTACCTGGCGCAGGGCGATGCGGGCAGCGATGCGTTCCACATCGGAAACCTGGCGCAGGCTTTCGCGCAGGGGCTCGGGGCTGCTGCGCAAAAAAGCGTCGATCGCATCGTGGCGGCCCACCGCTTCGGTACGCAGGCGCTTGGGGTTCAAAAGCCAGTGGCGCAGAGCGCGGCTGCCCATGCCGGTGCGGCAGCTGTCCAGCAAGGACAAGAGCGTGGGCGAAGTTTCGCCGCGCAAGGTCTGCACCAATTCCAGGTTGCGCTGGGTGGCAGGAGGCATGTCCAGCAGCTCGCCGCTGCGCTGCACTGTCAAGGCCTTCACATGCGCCAGGGCGCGGCCCTGGGTGTGTTCGGCATAGCTCAACAAGGCGGCAGCGGCGGCGTGGGCCGCCTTCAACTCTTGTGCATTGAAGCCGGCCAGGCTGGCCACAGCCAATTGCTCGCACAGCTTGCGCGCGCCCAGGGCGCTGTCGAACTGCCAGCTGGGGCGGTTGGTGATGGGCGCGCGTGCGGCCAAGACCGCAGCGGGCTGGCGTTCGCGGTCCACCAGCACCTCGGCCGGGCTCAAGCGGGCCAGCCAGGAGGGCAGCTCTTTGTCGCTGCATTCGGCCAGGCCGATATGGCCTTGGGTGAGCGATAGCCAAGCCAGGCCGTAAGTCTTGCCTTGCGTGACCACGGCCATCAGCACCGAGTCTTGCTTGTCCGCCAGCAATTCCGTGTCGGTCACGGTGCCGGGGGTGACCACGCGCACCACCTTGCGCTCCACCGGGCCTTTGCTGGTGGCCACATCGCCCACTTGCTCGGCAATCGCCACCGGCACGCCCAGCTTGATCAGCTTGGCCAGATAGGACTCCAGCGCGCTGACCGGCACACCGGCCATCACCACCGGCTCGCCCGCGCTTTGGCCGCGCGTGGTCAGGGTGATGTCCAGCAAGGCATTGGCCTGGCGGGCATCGTCAAAAAAGACTTCGTAGAAATCCCCCATGCGGAAGAACACCAGATCGTCCGGATGCTCATGCTTGATGCGCAGGTATTGCGCCATCACCGGGGTGTGGGTGGAGAAGTCTGGGGTTTGACTCATGAGTGAGGAAATCGGCGGAAAAATGAACAAAGCCCTCGGAAGAGGGCTTTGTTTGGTGTGACACGAAGCTTGGGACGGAGTTTAGTTCCCTTCGTGTGGATTGCTTTGTTTAAGCTTGTTCGTCGCCTTCTTCGCCCTTGCGGATACGCACGGCGGCGCGCTTCTTCGGTGCGGCGGCTGCGGCCACGGCATCAGCGGCGCTGGGGGTGGCGGCACTGTCTTTGCCCACGCCAGCGGCGTCAGCAGCGGCTTCTTCTTCCTTGATCACGCGGGTGTAGGGCGCCAGGATGGGCACCAGTTGGCCGTAGATCTTGGGGCTGCCGGCCAGCACTTCGCGCTGATGCATGAAGTCAGACTCACCGGTGAAGTTGCCGATCAGGCCACCGGCTTCGGTGATGATCAGCGAGCCAGCCGCGACGTCCCAAGGCTGCAGGCCGGTTTCAAAGAAGGCGTCGTAGTAGCCGGCGGCCACATAGCAGAGGTCCAGCGCGGCGGCGCCCGGGCGGCGCAGGCCGGCGCATTCCACCATCACGGCTTCAAACATCTTCATATAACGCTTGAAGTTGTCGCCACGGCGGAAGGGGAAGCCGGTGCCGATCAGCGCGTCGCTCAGGCGGGTGCGCTTGGACACGCGCAGGCGGCGGTCATTCATGAAAGCGCCGCGGCCCTTGGTGGCGTAGAACAAATCGTTGCGGGTGGGGTCGTAAACGACGGCTTGCTGCACCACGCCGCGATGCGCCAGCGCGATGGACACGCAGTACATCGGCAGGCCGTGGATGAAGTTGGTGGTGCCGTCCAGCGGATCGATGATCCAGACGAACTCAGAAGTCTTGTTGCCATGCTCGCGGCCCGACTCTTCGGCGAGGATGCCGTGGTCGGGGTAGGCTTGCAACAGGGTTTCGATGATGATTTGCTCAGCGGCTTGGTCCACCTCGGTCACGAAGTCATTGGGCGACTTGGTGTTGATGCGCAGAATATCGAGGTCCATAGAGGCCCGATTGATGATGGCACCAGCTGCACGCGCCGCCTTGATGGCGACATTGAGCATGGGATGGAGAGCGGCTTGCTGCGTCATTCGAAGAACCTTGATATTTGACCGCTGACGCTTTTACGAAGAAAAGGCAGCGGGTGAGGTGGACTGGCAAAAATAAAGAGCATCTCGCAGAGTCGGCTTGGCGACCCCGGATAATCCCTGATTTTAACCGCTTAAACCTGTGCGCGTCGAGCTTTGCTGTGCGACGGCCAACTTATGACACGTTTTGTTCTGATTCAAACCAGCCATCCGGGCAATGTGGGCAGCACCGCCCGGGCCATGAAGGTGATGGGTTTTTCCGAGTTGGTGCTGGTGGCGCCGCGCTTTGCTGACGTGTTGTGCCAGGAAGAAACCGTGGCTATGGCCAGTGGCGCGGCCGATATTCTGGCGCGCGCGCGCATCGTCGCCACGCTCGAAGAGGCCCTGGACGGCTGCACCTTTGCCTGCGCCACGGCCATGACGCCGCGTGACTTCGGCCCGCCGCTGCGCGCCCCGCGCGATTTGTTTACCGAGCTGGCCGCCAGTGATCACAAACTGGCGCTGGTGTTCGGCTCCGAGCGTTATGGCATGAGCAATGAGGATGTGTATCGCTGCCACGCCGTTTTGTCGATTCCCACCCACCCCGACTACGGCTCGCTCAATCTGGCCCAGGCCGTGCAACTGCTGGCCTATGACTGGCGCCAAGCCCTGGGCGGCTTTGTGGTGCAGGCGCGCACGCCCGACCCGCAGCTGGCCGATATGCCGGCCGTGCAAGGTCTGCTGACGCATTTGCAGCAGGGCTTGGAGGCGATTGACTATCTGGATCCCAAGCTCCCCGGCAAGCTTATGCCGCGCCTGAATCAGCTGTTCAATCGCGCGCAGCTGACCAAGGAAGAGGTGCATATCTGGCGCGGCGTGGCGCGCGCCATGATCAAGACAGCGGCGGCTGCGGGTGTGGGTGCCAAGCGTGAAGCGGGCAACGAAGACTGAGCTTTGCCTGCTCGCTGGACTGCCAGCAGAAAGCCTTAGCGCAGTGACCGAATGAGCGCGCGCCAAACGGGATTCGGCGCGGCCCGCTAAACTGACCGACCCCTGTTTCGATCCGGCTCCCCTGCCCACGCCCCATCATGTTCAATCGCCTGCGCGAAGACATTGCCTGCATTCTTGAGCGCGACCCCGCGGCTCGATCCGCCTGGGAGGTGCTGACCTGCTATCCCGGCCTGCATGCTCTGATGTTCCATCGCGTGGCGCACTGGTGCTGGACCCATGGCATGAAGTGGGCGGGCCGCTTCATCTCGCACCTGGGGCGCTTTTTCACAGGCATCGAAATTCATCCCGGCGCCACCATCGCGCGCCGTGTCTTCATCGACCACGGCATGGGCATCGTCATCGGTGAGATGGCCGAAATCGGCGAAGGCTGCACCATTTACCAGGGCGTGACTCTGGGCGGCACTGCGCTGGTCAAGGGCGCCAAGCGCCACCCCACGCTGGAGGCTGGCGTCATCATCGGCGCCAATGCTTGCGTGTTGGGCGGCTTCACCGTGGGTGCCGGCGCCCGCGTGGGCTCGGGCGCGGTAGTCACCAAGCCGGTGCCGGCCGGCGCCACCGCCGTGGGCAACCCGGCCCGCATCATCGAAGCCAAGGCCGATGCCAAGCGCGAGGAGGTGGCCGCGCGCATGGGTTTCTCGGCCTACGGTGTGTCGCAAGGCGATGACCCGATGGCGCAAGCCATGCGCGGTTTGATCGACAGCGCGGCTCTGCAAGACCATCAAATTGCCTTGCTATGGCAGGCGGTGTGCAAGCTCTCCGCCGCCTCGGGCGAGAAGATGGGTAATTGCGTGCCGGAAGATGCGCAGCAGGATGAAACCTTTGATGCGGCGTCACTGAGCCGCTTGGTCAAGTAAGCAACGGCGCTGCTCGCGAAACTGCTTTGCTCACGCGTCTGGGGCAGGGCATGGCTCCAGCCATGCGCTGCACTCAGCCGGCTACAGGCCGCTGCGCGGACTTAGGCCGAAATGCCTTGATCACTTCTTCGCGGCATTCCAGATAAGGGCCGCCAATCAGATCGATGCAATAAGGCACGGCCGCAAAAATACCGGCCACCAGGGTATCGCCGTCTGAACTCTTGAGGCCTTCCAGCGTTTCGGCAATTGCCTTGGGCTGACCGGGCAGATTGATGATCAGCGCCTGGCCGCGAATCACCGCCACCTGGCGCGACAGAATGGCTGTGGGCACAAAGCGCAGCGAGATCTGCCGCATCTGCTCGCCGAAGCCGGGCATTTCCTTATCGGCCACGTCCAGCGTCGCCTCGGGCGTGACGTCGCGTAGCGCCGGGCCGGTGCCGCCGGTGGTCAGCACCAGATCGCACTTGGCCTCGTCCACCAGTTCGCGCAAGGTCTGGGCGATCAGCGCGCGCTCGTCGGGAATCAGGCGTGGCTCAAAGCTGACCGGGTTGCGCAGCGCGCGGCTCAACCAGTCTTGCAAGGCCGGGAGACCTTTGTCTTCGTAAATGCCGCTGCTGGCGCGGTCACTGATGGAGACGATGCCAATGCGTACCGGCTCCGATGTCGGCGCAGGCTTGGCTTCACTCATCGGCGCCATCCTCATCGTGCGCAGACGCTGCCTCCTGCGGGTTGACGCGCAATTGTTCGGCCTTGATGAACTGGAACAGGTCGCGATAGGCGCGGCCGCTGCGCTTTTCAGGCACTTGTGCGGCATCTTTGCGGGCGGCGCGCACGAGGCTGCGCAACTGCTGCACATCAATGCCGTCGTGCTCCTGGATGAAGCTTTGCAGGGCGGCATCGTCCTTCAATAGCCGCTCGCGCCACGCTTCACTCTGGTGCAGGGCCAGGCTGTCCTTGGCATGGCCGAGCTTGAAGGCGGCAACAGCCTCGCGCAGCGGCGCGGGGTCGACCCGGCGCATCAGCTTGCCGATGTATTGCATCTGGCGGCGGCGGCCCTCGTGGGCGGTGATCTTCTTGGCCGCCTTGATGGCGTCGGCCAGGATTTCGGGCAGATTCAGGGGCTCGATGCGGCTGGCCGGCAAGGTCAGCAGATCTTCACCCAGATCCTGCAACTCAATCATTTCGCGCTTGAGCTGGCTTTTGCTGGGGCGATCAAAGTCGTCGTCCTCTGAGGGGAATTCTTCTTGTGTTCTCATATTGCTGCGGTGCTGCTGGTTTTGGCGCGCTTTGAGTAAAGCGGCTGCGGATGCGCTGGCATGGCTCCGCGACCTTATGATTGTCCCCCAGTTCTGCGCTTTGCCGCCCAGCCGGGTCTTACGGCTCTGCTGATTTGTCGGCCGCTTCACTCCCAAAGCTCATATTCATGCCCAAGCTCGACCTGCCTTCCTCGCCTATTTCGCCCTCTCAATCCGCCCAATCGTCCGCCGTGGGCAGCGGTTTTGCCTACCGGGTGGAGCAGTTTCAGGAGTTGATCGAGGATGTGTTGGCCGAGGCCAAGCGCATCGGCGCGAGCGATGCTGGGGCCGAGGTGTCGGAGGGCTGCGGCCTGTCGGTGTCCACCCGCATGGGCGAGTTGGAGAATGTGGAGCGCAACCGCGACAAGTCCCTGGGCATCTCTGTCTATGTGGGCCAGCGCCGCGGCAATGCCAGCACCTCCGATTTTTCGCCTAAAGCGCTGCGCGACACGGTGCGCGCTGCCTTCGACATCGCCCGCTTCACGGCCGAGGATCCTGTCGCCGGCCTGCCTGATCCGGAAGATCTGTCGCTGGACGCCAGCACGCGGCCGGAGCTGGACTTGTTCCACCCCTGGGCCATCGATGCGCACGAGGCTGCGCAGATCGCCCTGCGCTGCGAGGCTGCCACTTTTGCCACCGACAAGCGCATCACCAATAGCGAAGGCGCTGCCGTCTCGGCCCAGACCTCGCATTTCTATTCGGGTAATAGCCGCGGCTTCCGGGGTGGCTATGCCAGCTCGCGCCATTCCATCTCGGTGGCGCCTATCGCTGGGCGCGGAGCGAATATGCAGCGCGACGCCTGGTACAGCTCCATGCGCGACGCCAAGGATCTGGCTTCGCCTGAGGCTATCGGCCGCTATGCCGCTGAACGCGCCTTGTCGCGCCTGAAGTCGCGCCGGGTGGCCACGGCCGAGGTGCCGGTGCTGTTCGAGAACTCCGCGGCTGCGGGCATCTTGGGGGCTTTGGTGCAGGCCACCAGCGGCGGGGCGCTGTATCGCCGCGCCAGTTTCTTGCTCGACAGCCTGGGCAAGCCGGTGCTGGCCTCGCACATTGACATCGCCGAAGACCCGCATGAGCGCAAGGGCAAGGGCAGCTCGCCCTTCGACGACGAAGGCGTCACCACACGTGCCCGCAAGGTGGTCGATGCCGGCGTTTTGCAAGGCTATTTCTTGTCCACCTACACGGCCCGCAAGCTAGGCATGAAGACGACCGGCAATGCCGGTGGTTCGCACAATCTGCGCATGACCAGTCGCTTCACCGCACCGGGCGACGATCTGCCCACCATGCTGCGCCGCCTGGGCACGGGTTTGTTCGTGACCGAGTTGATGGGGCAGGGCGTTAACTACGTCACCGGCGACTACTCGCGCGGTGCCAGTGGCTATTGGGTCGAGAACGGCGAAATCGCCTTCCCCGTGCATGAGGTGACCATTGCCGGCAGCCTGCCTGAGATGTTCCAAAACATCATCGGTATCGGCCGCGACACCTACACCATGGGTGGCAAGACGGTCGGCTCGCTGCTGATCAGCAAGATGAAGCTCGCCGGCAGCTGAAGACGATAGCTGCGGGGCGGGTTTGCCCCTGCGGAAGGGTGGAGAGGCTTCCCTAGAATCGTTGTGATAGAAAACTCACAACTGATCAGGAGACCTTTCATGCAACGTCGATCCTTCGTTAGCCACGCCGGCTTGGCGGGTGTTCTGGCCGCCGGCGCCGCACCCGCTGTGGTGCATGCGCAGACGGCCATTCGCTGGCGCCTGGCCTCGAGCTTCCCGAAGTCGCTGGACACGCTGTATGGCGCAGCCGAGCTTTTCGCCAAGAAGGTCGGCGAGCTGAGTGGCGGCAAGTTCCAGATCTCCACCCACGCCGGTGGCGAACTGATGCCGCCGGGCCAGGTGGTGGACGGCGTGCAAAGCGGCGCAGTCGAGATGGCGCATACCGCGCCCTATTATTTTTTCGGCAAGGACGAAACCTTCGCCCTGGGCTGCGCCATCCCCTTCGGCCTGAATAGCCGGCAAATGACGGCCTGGATGGTGGAGGGCAATGGTCTCAAGCTGATGCGCGAGTTCTACCGCGGCTACAACATCATCAATTTCCCCGGCGGCAATACCGGCGCACAGATGGGCGGCTGGTTCCGCAAGGAAATCAAGTCGGTGGCGGATATGAAGGGCCTCAAATTCCGCGTCGGCGGTTTTGCCGGCCGGATCCTGGAGCGCATGGGCACCGTGCCGCTGAATCTGCCGGGTGGCGAGATCTATTCGGCCCTGGAAAAAGGTACGGTGGACGCGGCCGAGTGGGTGGGCCCTTACGACGACCAGAAGCTGGGCTTCAACAAGGTGGCGCCCTTCTACGCCTACCCGGCCTGGTGGGAAGGCGGCCCGCAGGTGGATTTCTTCATCAACACCAAGTCCTTTGATAGCCTCTCCGCCGAGTACAAAGCCATCGTCGAGTGCGCCTCCGCCATGGTGCATGTGGATATGCAGGCCAAGTACGACGCCAGAAATCCGCAAGCGCTCAAGCAATTGGTGGGCTCAGGCACCAAGCTCTTCCCCTTCCCCAAGGACGTGATGGACATCGCGTTCAAGGAGTCGCAAGCTGTCTATGCTGAGCTATCGGCCAAGAACCCGCGCTGGAAAAAGGTCTACGAAGACTTCGTCACTTTCCGCCGCGACCAAAACATCTGGTTCCGCTTCACCGAGGCGAAGTTCGACGACTTCATGCAGTCGCAAAAGCTCTAAGCTAGTGCGTTCTAGCTCAGGCCGTGATCGCGTTGGCGCGGCCGGCCCAGCTTGATTGTTAAGGAGCCGGTTCGCCTCACTTCTTGGCGGCATCTTGCTCCATGGCGCGCCGCACGGCCGCCATGGGGTCCTCTTCCGCCGCATCGGCCGGGGCGCTTGAGCCTGAGGCTGGCGCAGGCGCGGCCTTGCCCAGGCCTTGCAGCAATTCGGTTGCCTGATTCATGTCCACGGCTTTTTCCTTGTCCAGGAAAAAGGTGACCGACTGGGGCACAAAAATCACCACCGCCACCAGGATCAGCTGCATCAGCACCCAGGGGATGGCACCCATGTAAATGTCGGCTGACTCGACCTTGCGCGGGATGGCGCCGCTTTTGAACAAGGTGTCGGCAATGCCGCGCAGATAGAAAAGTGCAAAGCCGAAGGGCGGGTGCATGAAGCTGGTCTGCATATTCACGCACAGCATCACGCCGAACCAGACCAAGTCGATGCCCATCTTGTCGGCCACCGGCCCCAGCAGGGGCAGGATGATGAAGGCGATTTCGAAGAAATCGAGGAAGAAGGCCAGGAAGAAGATGAACACATTCACGGCGATCAAAAAGCCAATCTGGCCGCCTGGCAAATGGCTCAGCAGATGTTCAATCCAGAGCCCACCTTCAACGCCCTGAAACACGAGCGAAAACGTGCGCGAGCCGATCAGGATGAAGACCACCATGGCCGTGATACGCATGGTGCCTGCCATGGCTCCTTGCACCAGGGGCCAATTCAAACGGCCGTGCAGGGCGGCCAGGATGAAGGCGCCCACCGCGCCCATGGCGCCCGCCTCGGTAGGGGTGCAAATGGCCGTGTTGATGCCCGGCAGGCCGCCCATGCTGCCCAGCACGGCGAAGATCAGAATGGCCGAGGGGATGATGCCGCGCAGGCATTTCTTCCACAGCGCCCAGCCCTGCAAGGTGCGGGCCGACTTTGGCACGCCCGGCAAATAGTCCGGCTTGATGCGGCTTAGCGCAAAGGTGTAGATCGCAAAGATCAGCACCTGCAGAATCGAGGGCCCCCAGGCGGCCTTGTACATATCGCCCACCGAGCGGCCCAGCTGATCGGCCAGCACCACCAACACCAAGGAGGGCGGTACTAGTTGGGTGATGGTGCCCGAGGCCGCCAGCACGCCGGTGGCATAGCGCATGTTGTAGCCGTAGCGCATCATCACCGGCAGCGAGATCATCGCCATCGCAATCACCTGGCCGGCCACCGTGCCGGTGATGGCACCGAGGATGAAGCCGACGATGATGACCGAATAGCCGAGGCCACCACGCACCGGGCCGAAGAGCTGGCCCATCGAGTCCAGCATGTCTTCGGCCAGGCCGCAGCGCTCCAGCAGGGCGCCCATCAAGGTGAAAAAGGGGATGGCCAGTAGCAGGTCGTTGGACAAGATACCAAAGACGTTCTGCGGCAGATTGCTCATGAACTCGGCCGGGAACCAGCCTTGCGAGACCGCAAAAAAGCCACAAGCCAGGCCCAAGGCCGCCAACGAAAAGGCGACGGGGAAGCCAATCAGCAGAACGGCGATCAGGCCCGCGAACATCAGCGGCGGGAAGCTCTCCATCGCCATCATCATTGCAGCGGCCGTTCGTAGTGGATGTCCATCTCTAGGCGATGGTTCAGCCAGGCCATGCGCTTGATCAACTCGGCCAGGCCTTGGAGGCCGACGAGTGCAAAGCCCAGCGGCAGCAGCAGTGCAGCCGGCCAGCGGATCAGTCCACCGGCATTGGCTGACACTTCGCCGCTGCTGAGCAACTTCCACAGATAGGGCCCGAGGCCCAAGCTGGCCACGCTATCGCCGGGCTGCATGCCGGTGCTGAGCTTGAGCCAGAACATATCTGCGGACAGCCAGGCCAGGTAAGCCATGACGGGCAGCAGAAAAAACACCAGGCCCAATAAGTCCAGCCAGACCTTGCCGCGCCCGGACAGGCGGCTGTAGAGCAAGTCCACCCGCACATGCTCGTTGAGCTTGAGCACCTCGGCCGCGCCCAGCATCACGCAGGCAGCAAAGAGGTACCACTGGATTTCGGTGAAGGCGTTGGCGCTGTAGTCAAAGCCATAGCGAACCAGGGCATTGGCGGCGCTGATCAGGCAAGACAGCAGCACCGCCCAACTGGCCAGGCGGCCAAAGCGGGCGCTGAGTCGGTCGATCGCCCGGGCAAGGGCAAGAAGGGCATTCATGACACATCCTCTGCCGGCGGCAAGTGCCAAACCAACAAAAAGTGAAGGGCGCAAGGCGCCCGATGCGTCACTGTAGCGAGGCGCGCTGCCCTTGCCGGGCAAAACGCGGCTGATCCAGGGAAACTACCGAGGAATCAGAGTGCCGAGGCGGCGGCAAACAGGCGCGTTGAGCGCGCGCCCGAGCGGCAAAAAGCCAGAATCGGCTTGGGCAGGCTGTCCAGCAGCTCGCGGAAGGCTTGGATTTCCTCCGGGGACTGGTAGCCGCCCTGCACAGGCAGGTGATGGTAGGCGAGGCCCGCCGCCGCAGCGGCCTGGGCCATGTCGGCGCTGGTGGGCTGATCGGGGCCGCCCTCGAAATCAGGGCGATTGTTGATCACGCTCTTGAAGCCGGCGTCTGCGGCTTCTTGCATGGCTTGCGGCGCCAATTGCGGGGCCACGCACAGCTCAGGCGTCAGGGCTTGGATAGGTAGGCTCATGGGGCAGACCTCGCTTGGCTTGAACTCAGTTGCTGAGGGCTTGCTTGACGGCGCCCGACACCAGGCCCATATCGGCCTTGCCTGCCAGCTGCGCCTTGACTGCGGCCATCACACGGCCCATATCGGCCGGGCCCTTGGCGCCCAACTCGCTCACGATGGCGCCAACGGCGGCCGTGATTTCTTCGGCCGACATGCGTTGCGGCAGATAGGCTTCAAGGATGCTCAGCTCGGCGGCTTCCTTGTCGGCCAAATCTTGGCGGCCACCGGCGATGAATTGGGTGATGGAATCCTTGCGTTGCTTGACCAGCTTGTCGACGATGGCGATCAAGGCCACATCGTCCACCACCACACGCTCATCCACTTCCTTTTGCTTCACGGCTGCCAGCAGGCCACGGATGGTGGTCAGCTTGTCGGCTTCCTTGGCGCGCATGGCGTTCTTCATGTCGTCGGTGATGCGGTCTTTCAAGCTCATGGCTAGTCCTTGGCAGAGAGGGAAGGTGATAGGTGGAAAGGGTGGGGGAGTAAAAGAAAAAGCCCGCGACAGCGTCCTGTGCGGGCTCTTTCTAGCAGATCTCTGAACTTCGCAAGATGCCGGGGCAACTTGCGAGTATCGAAGGGATCAGTACAGCTTCTTGGGCAGCTGCATGCTGCGCACGCGCTTGTAGTGACGCTTGACGGCAGCAGCCTTCTTGCGCTTACGCTCAGCCGTGGGCTTCTCGTAAAACTCGCGGGCGCGCAGATCGGTCAGCAAGCCCAGTTTTTCGATAGTGCGCTTGAAGCGGCGCAGTGCCACATCAAATGGCTCGTTCTCTTTGACGCGAATAGTGGTCATGAAAAGGTAATTCCTTCAAGTAGCGCTCGGTGTTCGCCAGTCACTTTTTAGAACATTGAACTACGTTCTGAAAAGCGTCTGAAACGGCTTATCCGGAAATCCGCCTCAGCACCAAACCAATATTTAAATTGGATCAGTGGCGAATCGACGCGCATGGTTTGCCAGCAAAGACGAAGATTGTAGCCTGAAATTTATCAATTTGACAAATTTGCTTCCAGTGAACGTGCACAAGCCGCCGCACTGGCCCAGGCCCATTGAAAGTTATAGCCGCCCAGCCAGCCGGTCACATCCATCACCTCGCCAATGAAGTGGAGGCCAGGCACCCGTTTGCTCTCCATATTCTGGGAATTGAGTTCGCGGGTATCGACCCCGCCGCGCATCACTTCGGCCTTGCGCCAGCCCTCGCTGCCATTGGGCGTGAGCTGCCAGGCTTGCAACTGAGTGGCCAGGGTTTGCAGGTCTTTGTCCTTGCATTCCGGCATGGGCCGCTGGCCTTGTAGCCCTAAGCGTTCCAGCCAGGCTTGTGCCAGACGCTGCGGGAACAGGCCAGCCAGCACATTGCCGAGCTGTCGTTTGGAGTCGCTCTTGGCGGCCTGCAGTTGCTCACCCAAATCCGTTTCTGGCGCTAGATCAATCCGCAGCGCCTGGCCTTCTTGCCAAAAGCTGGAGATCTGCAAAATGGCTGGGCCGCTCAAGCCGCGGTGGGTGAACAGCAAATCTTCCAGAAAACGACCCTGGGCCTTGCCTTTGCCGGTGCTGACCGCGACGGGGAGGGACAAACCCGACAAGCTGGCGAAAGGCGCCCAAGCCTCGGCGTCAAAAGTCAGCGGCACCAGGGCGGGGCGGGGCTCGACAATCTTGTGTCCGAAGCGTTGCGCCAAGCGCATGCCCCAGTCGCTGGCGCCGATCTTGGGCACCGGCAGGCCGCCTGTGGCGACAACCAGGCGTGGCGCCTGCACCGGGCCGCGCGAGGTTTCCAGCTCGAAGCCGCGCTCAGCACTGTGCTGGACACTGGCCACGGTGCAGGGCTGCCAGCGTTGCACGCTGCCCAACTCGCATTCACGCAACAGCATGGCAATGATTTGCTCGGCCGAGTCGTCGCAAAACAATTGGCCCTTGTGCTTTTCGTGAAACGCAATGCCATGCTTTTGCACCAGACTGATGAAGTCTTGTGAGCTGTAGCGAGCCAGGGCCGAGCGGCAGAAGTTCGGGTTGTCGGACAGAAAGTTGCCCGGTCCCACATCGCGATTGGTGAAGTTGCAGCGCCCGCCACCAGATATGCGGATCTTCTCCGCCACCTTTTCGGCGTGGTCGATCAGCAAAACGCGCTGGCCACGCTGCCCCGCCATGCCGGCGCAAAACAAGCCGGCCGCGCCTGCGCCAACCACGATCAAATCAAATTGCATGTTCAAAATTTCTTCCGGCAGTTCGCGCAAACCCGTGTTGCGCGGCTTGCTATTGTCCCGCCGAAAGCTCACTTCGCTGTTTGCGCGGGCTCGGCTTGGCCTAGAGTGGGCAAATCCCCCTTGATTGCGGGTCCACAAGCCAGTCAAACGCGTAAAAAGCTGTGCTTTTTAGCCTGCTAACGTTCTATCTTGTGGGTACCATTCTTGGCAGTGCCAACTTAGGGGGGAAGTGCGCGCCACAGCGCCTTGTCTCTTGATCAGGCAAGGAGAGCCCGTCTACATTCGCTGTGTTGTGATCTGCGTTGGTTGCTGATGTGTGGTGCTGCCGCAGGGCTACTTGTTTGTCATGGCTAATTTTCGAGGATTCATGGACATTTCAGCCCTTTCGCGCGATGACACTTCGCCCCCGCCGGGCAGCCTGCAGCAATGGCTCGGCGAGCATGCCGAACTGGCTCAGGGCGCCGCCGCTGCTTGGGTTGGCTTGATCGAGCCCTTGAATAATTTTGCGGCCGTCAAGTCACTGGTGACAGGGCGTTATGTTTTTGCCAGTGCAGGATTGGCGCAAATGTTCGCACAGGCCAGTTTGGTCGGCTGCAATGACAGTGACTTGATGCGCGGCGAAGAGGCCGTGAGCATTCGCCGGGTGGAACAAGCGGTGACGGCGCAGCAGTCGGTGGTGGTCAGTGAGCACCGCTTGGAGTTGGGCGGTCGCCGGCGGGAGTTCACCGTCACCCGTATCGCCTTGAGCAAAGACTTTTTGCTGTCGGTATGGCATGAGCGCACCGAGGAGCGCCACCGCGAAGCGCATTTGCAGCGCGCCTTGTTGCAGATTGAGCAGCAGCAAAAAAGTCTCGAACAGGTGCGGCGCGAGTTGCAGCAGGGCAGTGGCCGGGATGATCTGTCGGGTCTTTACCTGCGTGCCCAATTTGACGATCAGCTTTTGCGCGAAATTGACCTCTCCACGCGCGAGCACCGCGAGTTCGCGTTGGTCATCATTGCCTTGGATCCTCTGCCGGCCAATGTGCAACAGGTTAGCGCGGATGCCAATGAGCGCTTGCTTGAAGGCATGGGGCGGATGCTGCGTGCGAACACCCGCGCCATGGATGCGGCATGCCGTATCGGCGAGACGCAGTTTGCGGTCTTGCTTTCGGGCGTGGGGCTGGCCACAGCCCATGCGCGGATGGAGCAGTTGCGGCGCCAATGTGCCACACAGATCATTGTGAGCAATGGTCTTGATATGGGCTTGTCGCTGTCCATGGGCGTGTCCAGCTTCCCGCACACGGCCTCCAAGAAGGAGGAGTTGCAGGCCGCCAGCGAGGCGGCTGTGGCTGAAGCGCAGCGCCGCGGCGGCAATCAGGTGGTCCTGGCCTCGATTCCATTCGAGGCTTGATTGCTTTTTAGGCTTGCAGGCCTTTGTAGAGCATATAGCTCGCCAGCAGGATGAGCAGGCCGGCAAACGCGCGTTTGAGTTGCTGCACATTCATGGCGTGCGCGGCCCGCGCCCCCAGCGGCGCCATGCTGACGCTGGCCGTGGCAATCACCAGCAAGGCCGGCAAATAGAGATAGCCCAAAGCGCCAGGCAGTGCGCTGGGTAGGCGCCAACCGCTGACCATATAGCCCACCGTGTTGGCCAATGCGATCGGAAAACCCAGCGCAGCGCTGGTGGCCACAGCTTGATGCATGGCCACATTGCACCAAGTCATGAAAGGGACCGAGACAAAGCCGCCGCCTGCGCCCACCAAGCCCGACAAAGTGCCAATGCCGGTGCCCACGCCGATCTGGGCCAGGGTGCCCGGCATCTCGCGGCTGGGCTTGGGCTTTTTATTGCGCAGCATCTGGAAGGCCGAAAAGCCTACGAAGGCCGCGAACACCAGGGCTAGCGAACGACCCTTGAGCAGGGCGAATATGCCCGCCCCGCCAAGCAGTCCGCCTAGCAAGATGCCGGGCGCCAGGCCGCGCACTAAATCCCAGCGCACGGCCCCGCGCTTGTGATGCGCGCGCACGCTCGACAGCGAAGTGAACATGATGGTCGCCATGGAGGTGGCGATGGCCATCTTCACCGACATGCCGGCCTCCACGCCGCGCTGGGACAAAATCCAGGTCAACCAGGGCACCATCAGCATGCCGCCGCCAATGCCTAGCAAGCCGGCCAGAAAACCCGAGACCAGGCCCAGGGCCAATAGTTCGACCAGCAGCAAGGGATCGATCATGCGGTGCAATCTTTCAACAAGGTTTGCAGCAGCGTCCAGTCTGCTGGTTCAACGGGCGTGATGGACAAGCGGCTGCCCGGTTGCAAGATGCGCAAGCCTTGCAGCCGAGGTTCGGCGCGCAAATCAGCCAAGCTCAGTAGCTGGGTCTTGCGTACATAACGCACATCCACATGCAGCCAACGCGGCGCTTCCGGAGAGGACTTGGGGTCGAAATAGGGGCTGCCGGGCTCGAACTGTGTGGCATCGACGTAGGCCGCGGAGGCGACTTCTGCAAAGCCGGCAATGCCTGGCTTTGGGCACGACGAGTGGTAGAACAGCACCCCATCGCCGACGCGCATCGCGTCGCGCATGAAGTTGCGGGCTTGGTAGTTGCGCACGCCCACCCAGGGCAGCGTCTGTGCCGGTGCTCGCGCCAAATCGTCAATCGAGCACTCGTCGGGCTCGGACTTCATCAACCAGTAGTTCAAGGCCCGGCTTTGAAAGTTCAAGAGGGTGTCCACCGCGAGCCGTGAGCCGCATTCCTGAACCGGAGGTTCAGGTGGGCGAGGTCAGCCAAGCTTCGGGTTCATCTGACGCGAGATGATCACACCTGCAGAGGATATGTTCCAAGCCCGGGCGCATTGCGCATTGGTTCAAGGAAATATAGGACTCACGCAAACGCAGTGGACGGGTGGGATTCTAAGGCCTGCCGCGGTGAGCGACCCGGCACTCAGATCAAATGCCCGTCATGCCCAAGGGCTTCATCCAGGCGGCGCATCAGGCCGGCCAAATCGGGCAAGTTGCTCTCGATGGGGCTCGGGCTGGCGGGCTTGGCTTGCGTGTTACCACCTTCGGCCAATTGGTAGGCCAGATTCAATGCGGCCAGCACGGCAATGCGCTCGCGCGCCTTGACGCGGCCGGAGTCACGGATGGCGCACATCTCTTTGTCCACCTGGCTAACGGCCTGGCCCAGCGCAGCCTCGCCGCCCTCGGGGCAGCCGAGCAAATAGCTTTGTCCCATGATGGTGACTTCCATCTGCTTCATGGTGCAGGGTTCTTTCCGGAATCGTTGTCGACGGGCAGGCGCTCAAGCAGCGCATCGATGCGGGCGCGTGCCGCGTTCAAGCGCGAGCGCAGGCTGTCGCGCTCCTGGCTCAATTGCTGCACTTGCTCTTGCAGCAAGGCATTGGTGCGTTTCAGTTCATCGTGTCGCAGCAGCAAACGCTCAACGCGTTCCAGCAGGTCGGTCAGGCTTGGCATGGCTTCCCGTGGCTATCTAATCAATTGCTGATTGTAGGCGGCGACCATGGTCGCACTGGGCGGCCACAGCACAGGCAGCGCACAAAGGCTGCCTGGCCTTGCAGACATAGCGCCCATGCAGGATCAACCAATGATGGGCGTCGACCATGAATTCCGCTGGGATGCGCTTGAGCAGCCCGAGTTCTACTGCCAAAGGCGTCTTGCCGGGCGCCAGACCGGTGCGATTGCTGACGCGGAACAAATGCGTGTCCACCGCCATGGTCGGCTCGCCGAAAGCCACGTTCAGCACCACATTGGCGGTCTTGCGGCCCACACCCGGGAGGCTCTCCAGCGCTTCGCGGGTACGCGGCACTTGGCCGCCATATTGTTCGAGCAGGATCTTGCAGGTGGCATACAGATGCTTTGCCTTGCTGCGGTAGAGGCCGATGGTGCGGATGTAGTCGCTCAAGCCCTCCAGGCCTAAGTCGACGATCTTCTGCGGCGTGTTGGCGACCGGGAACAAGCGCCGCGTCGCCTTGTTGACGCCAACATCGGTGGCTTGGGCGGATAGCAACACGGCCGCGAGCAGCTCAAACACGCTGGCATATTCGAGTTCAGTCTGCGGCGACGGGTTGGCGGCGCGCAGGGTGTGGAAGAAGGTTTGGATTTGCGCGCTGTTCATGGGGCGGCATTGTCCACTGCCCATCGGCCTCAAAGCTCAGGCATGATGGCGCCCGTTGTCTTGTTGCCTCATCACCGCCCGCATTTTTTGCTTCCCATGAACCTGCCTTCCGAGAATCGCTCCGCCGCACGCCCCTGGATTATTTTGCTGGGCTTCTTGCTGCTGCTGCGCTTGTTCAGCCTGGCCACCATGCCGCTGACCGATCACACCGAGGCGCGCTACGCGGAGATTGCCCGCCTGATGGTCAGCCTGGGCGACTGGATCAGCCCGCACATCACGCCCAGCGAGGTGTTCTGGGCCAAGCCGCCGCTGTCCACCTGGGGTCAGGCCTTGTCGATTGAGGTGTTTGGCGTCAGCGAATGGGCGGCACGCTTGCCGGCCGTGGGCTGGAGCGTGCTGAGTCTGGCGGCACTGGCTTGGATGCTGAACATCAGCCTGAGCCGCGTACAGCTGTGGGCCGGTCTGGCAATTTTGAGTTTGAGCCCCTTGTTTTTTATCAGTGCCGGGGCGGTGATGACGGACGCGACCCTGGGCGCTTGCGTGATGCTGGTCCAGGCCGCCTGGTGGCGAGTCTTGCAAAGCGAGGGTCAAGCGCGAGTACTGGCGGCCCGAGTGCTGGGATTTGGCATGGCGCTGGCCTTGTTGACCAAGGGCCCGGCGGCTGCCGTGCTGGCCTTGCTGCCCATCTTGATGCACGCGGGATGGCGCGGCCATTGGGCGCTGGTGTGGACGGTCTTGCGCATGCCCTCGGTGTGGCTGATCTGCCTGGGGCTATCGCTGCCCTGGTACATCGTGGCGGAACTCAAGACGCCGGGCTTCTTGCAGTATTTCGTGCTTGGTGAGCATGTCATGCGCTTCTTGCAGCCCGGCTGGAAGGGCGACCGCTACGGCTTCGCCCATGCGCAACCCTTGGGCATCATCTGGGCCTTTACTGCAGTGGCCGCTTTGCCGGCCGTGCTGCTGCTGTTGACGCGCCTGCCCCTGCTGCGCCTGCGCCAAGGCAAGGGCGCGGTGCTGGCGCAGCTGCGCAGTTCTGGCGGGGTGGAGCTGGCTTGCTATGCCGTTTGCATCGCCCTGGCGCCGCTGCTCTTGTTCAGCATGGCCCGCAATCTGATCTTCACCTATGCAATGACGGCCTTGCCGGGGCTGGCCATTTTGGCCGTGATGGTTCTGCCGGCGAAGTCTTGGGCGCGTGCGCCGGCCTGGGGCCTGGCCGGGGTTTTGGGCCTGATCTATGCCTGGGCCTTCTTCATCAAACTGCCCGAAGTGGGGCGCCAACACTCGGACCTGCCGCTGATTCAGGCTTATCAAGCGGCTTGCCCGGCCCAGGATTGCCGCCTGACTTATCAGGCCAAGCCGCCGTATTCGGCCTTTTTCTATACTGCTGGCCGCCTGTATGAGGGCATTCCGGGGCAGCCTGGCGCGGCCGCCTATATCGTCGTGCCGGTGCCGAAAAAATCTTCCCGCCCCAGTGCAGCATTGGCCTGCAACAAGGAACAATGCTTGCTGCGCGACGACGGCGTCGCAGGATCCAAACGCTGATGCAACAGACCTCTCTTTCGACCACGACCTTGAATACTTCCCTAGCCACCTCACAGGGTATGGCCGCGCCGGAGCGCGCCCAGCCGGGTCTCCTGTCGGTGGTGCTGCCGGCCTTCAACGAAGCCGCCAATCTGGCTTGGTTTTTGCCCGAGTTGGCAGCCAAATTGGGCGGCGAGGCGCGGCGGCTGGAATTGTTGGTGGTGGACGACGGCAGCAAGGACGGCACCGCCCTGGTGGTGCACAGCTTGATCCAGCAGGGCTTGCCGGTGCGGCTGCTGCGCTTGTCGCGCAATTTCGGCAAGGAGGCCGCACTGTCGGCCGGCCTGGATGCGGCGGAAGGCGATGTGGTGCTGAGCATGGATGCGGATGGGCAGCATCCGATTGCCACCGTCTTGGCCATGCTGCCGCTGTGGCGTGCTGGGTACGACGTGGTTTACGGCGTGCAGACCGGGCGGCGAGAGTCGCAGTCGCTCGCGCGGCGCAGCTACACCAAATTCTTTTACTGGCTGATGCAGCGCGACTCGCGCTTTGAGCTGCCCTCGGATGCGGGCGACTTCCGCTTGCTGGACCGCCGCGTGGTGCTGGCCTTGCGCAGCCTGCCCGAGCGGGCGCGTTATATGAAGGGCTTGTTCGCCTGGGTGGGCTTCAAGTCCAAGGCGATTGAGTTCGTGCCGGATGCGCGTGCGCATGGTGAGACCAGCTTCAATTTCATGCGCCTGCTGTCTTTGGCCGTGGTGGGGCTGACGGCTTTCAGCAAAGTGCCGTTGCGCATGGTGTCGATGTTGGGCATGGTGGTGTCGGTGTTCTCGGTCTTCTTTGCCATCTGGATCATTCTGGAGAAGGTGTTCCTGGGTAATCCGGTCTCGGGCTTTGCCACCTTGGCGGCGTCGATCACGTTCCTGGCCGGCGTGCAGCTGATTTGCTTGGGCATCATTGCGGAATACCTGGGCCGGGTCTTCGACGAGGTCAAGCAGCGCCCGCTCTATCTCGTGCAAGAGCTGACGCCGCCCTTGAGTGGCCCGGAGGAGTTGTGAGTTCGCTGCTCTGGTTTGGCCTCGTTGGGGCCAGTGCTGCGGCGGTGCATTTCTCGGTCGTCTGGCTCTTGGTCTCCCAATGGCAGCTGCCTGCACTGGCGGCCAATGTGGCGGGATTTCTGATCGCGTTTGGCGTCAGCTTCTTAGGCCATCACCGCCTCAGCTTTGCGGCGCAGCAGGCCTCGGTGAAGTCCGCCTTGCCGCGCTTTGCCCTGGTGGCGGTGCTGGGTTTTGTTTGCAATGAGCTGCTCTATGCGGTCTTGTTGGGCTTGGGCCTGGAATACCGTCTCGCGTTGCTGATCGTCTTGGTCGCGGTGGCCGCGATGACTTGGGTCTTGAGCCGCTTCTGGGCTTTTCGCAACAAGCTGGCGGCAGGATGAGCGCCAAGCGAATCCAGATCTGCGCGGATGACTTTGGCTTTGACGATGCCGTCAGCCAAGGCATTTTGGAGTGCATAGACGCCGGGAGGCTGAGTGCGACCAGCTGCATGGTCTTGTCGCCTGCCTGGCCCACCTGGGCTGGCGCCCTGCGTGAACGCCAGGGCGCCGCCGACTACGGCCTGCATCTGGATGTGAATGAGTTTGCGCCTTATGCGCCAGAGCGCGGGTTGTCGGATTGGATCCGACTGAGCTATTTCCGCCAGTTGCCGCGCGGGGCGGTGCGGGATTGGATTGCCAGCCAGCTCGACGCCTTCGAAGCTCAGATGAAACAGGCGCCTAGCTATGTCGATGGGCACCAGCATGTGCACCAGTTGCCGCTGATTCGCGAGGAACTGCTGTCAGCCGTGACGGCGCGTTATGGCCAGGCCTGCGCACTGCGCTCGACGCGTAACCAGACTTGGCGCGGGACTAAGGCTGCCGTGATTTCCAGCCTGGGCGCCGCAGCGCTGCGCCGCGGGGCGCGTCGGGCAGGGCTGCGCTGCAATACCGACTTCGCGGGCGTCTACGGTTTTGATGAAGCGATCAGCTTCGCCGAGTGGGTGGCGGGTTGGCTGGCTTCACTGCCCGATGGGGGCTTGATGATGACGCACCCGGGTCGCGCCGGTGGCACCCAAACCAGGCCAGACCCGATCCGTGCCGCGCGGATGCGCGAGCGCCAGTTCTGGCTCAGCGGCGAGGCTGGCGAACTGCTGGCCAGCCTGGGCGTGCAACTGGGCATGAGCGAGGATTGGCCGCTGGCCTGATTGCGCCCGCCTTGCCGCGCTGAATTGCCGTCAGCTGCCCTGGCGCTGTGCTCTGGCGCGGGCCAAAGCAGCCTCGATCACGGCGCGCTTGCGTTCCAGATCGCTGGGCGCGGTCAGCTTGGAGGCGGCGGCCAGATCGGCCAGCTTGGCCTCGGCCTTGGCTTGCAGGCGCAGGCTGTTTTCACCCGGCTCGCGGGCCATGCGCTTGTGGTGGAAGTCGTGGCGTTGCCTTGCCTGCTCGGCCTGCGGCGCACTCCAAGCGTTCCAGGCGGTTTGCTCGCCGCTGACATTGACCATGCTGATGCAGTCCACCGGGCAGGCTGGGATGCAAAGCTCGCAGCCTGTGCACTGGGCATCGACGATCACATGCATGGCTTTGGGCGCGCCGACGATGCAGTCCACCGGGCAGGCTTTGATGCACAAGGTGCAGCCAATGCACCAGGCTTCGTCAATGATGGCCAGCAGGCGCGGGCCTTCGCTGCCAAAGTCCGGGTTGAGGGGCAGGGCAGGGCGCCCGGTCAGTGCGGCTAAGCGCGCCACACCTTCGGCGCCGCCCGGCGGGCATTGGTTGATCTCGGCGCTGCCCTCGGCCACGGCCTGGGCGTAGCTGCGGCAGTCTGGGTAGCCGCAACGGGTGCACTGGGTTTGCGGCAGGGCCGCGTCAATACGTTCCGCCAGCGCGAGGGTGATGCTGTGGGCAGCGCCTTCAGGGCTGGTGGACGTGGCGGGGCTGGTGGGGCTGTGAGGGGTCAAGCGCTCTTCTTGCTTCGACTGTTGCGGGGGGCGGCGGCGTTGGCGCTGCGGGGCTGGCTCAGCGCATCTGGCCGGTCGTATTTCAGGATGAAGTTCTTCACCTCGGGGTAGACATTGTCGCGCCAGCGGCGGCCGGCAAAGATGCCGTAGTGACCGGCGCCAATGGCGTCGTAGTGGTACTGGTGTTCCGCCGCAATGCCTGAGCACAGGCCGTGCGCGGCACGCGTCTGGCCGGCACCGGAGATGTCGTCCAACTCGCCTTCGATGGTCAGCAAGGCGGTGCCTGTGATGTCCTGCGGGCGCACACGCTGGCCGTTCACATCCCAGGTGCCATTGACCAGCGAGAAATCTTGAAAGACGACGCGGATGGTGTCGAGGTAGTACTCGGCCGGCATGTCCAGCACGGCGTTGTACTCGTCGTAGAACTGGCGGTGCGAGTCGGCGCTGTCATCGTCACCGCGCACCAGGTCGAGGAAGTAGTCGTAGTGCGAGCTCAGGTGGCGGTCCGGGTTCATGGCCACGAAACCGGTGTGCTGCAAGAAGCCGGGGTAGACCGCGCGGCCGGCCGCAGGGAAGTTGGTCGGCACGCGGTAAATCACATTGTTTTCGAACCAGCTATAGCTGCGGTTCATGGCCAGATTGTTGACGGCGGTCGGGCTCTTGCGGGCGTCGATGGGGCCGCCCATCATGGTCATGCTGCGCGGGGTCTTTTCTCCGGCAGAGGCCATCAGCGAAATGGCGGCCAGCACCGGCACGGTGGGCTGGCAGACGGAGATCACATGGCAATCCGGGCCGACGTGGCGGATGAAGTCCTGCACATAGCTGATGTAGTCGTCCAGATGGAAGGCGCCTTCTTCGAGCGGCACCATGCGGGCATCGGTCCAGTCGGTGATGAAGACCTTGTGGTCCTTCAGCAATTGGCGCACGGTGTCGCGCAGCAAGGTGCTGTGGTGGCCGGACAGGGGCGCGACCACCAAGACGGTGGGCTGGTCCTTCATCTTCAGCAGCACCGCGGGGTCGTCGGTGTAGCGCTTGAAGCGCAGCAGGCGGCAGAAAGGCTTGGTGATGGGGATCAGCTCCTGCACCGCCACTTCGACGCCGTCCACTTCCACGCCGCGAATGCCAAATTCGGGCTTTTCATAGTCCTTGGCCAGGCGGTGCATCAAATCCAAACCGGCGGACACGCGCTGCGACATCGGTGAATGCGCAAAGGGCGACAGCGGGTGGCTGTAGAGCTTGGCCGAGGCACTGGCGAACTCCGAGAAGGGGCTCATCAGGGCGCGCTGGGTTTCAAAAAGTTGATACAGCATGGGTTTGACTCGCGTTTTCGGATGGGGGAAGTGAGGCCATCATGCCAGAAATTGTGCGGTGCAGCAATTTCGACAAGGGGCCGATCACCGCCTGTCTTTGACTGGAAGCGGAGGGCGGATTGCTTGACGTAGATTGAAGGCTAACCGGCAAATCTGATCCCGTCACTCCGCAAAAACCGTAACGGAATCAAATCTGCCGATTTCTTACGCCAAACTTGCGGGTTTGGCGCTTGCCTGGGCAATTAGCCGCGCATCACGGCGGCCATGGCCTTGGCGACGGCGGGCAGGTTTTGCTCATTCAGAGCTGCCACGCAGATGCGGCCTGAGTCCACGCCGTAGATGCCGAACTCGGCACGCAGGCGCTGCATTTGGGCAGCATTCAGGCCGGAGTAGCTGAACATGCCTTTTTGGCGTGTGACGAAGCTGAGGTCTTGGGTGACGCCGGCGGCTTGCAAGGCGGCCACCAAGGCGGTGCGCATGGCGCGGATGCGCAGGCGCATGCCGGCCAGCTCGTCTTCCCACAGCGCGCGCAGGCTCGGATTGCTCAGCACATTGGCCACCACCTGAGCACCGTGGGTCGGTGGGTTGGAGTAGTTGGTGCGGATGACGATCTTGAGCTGGCTCAGCACGCGGCTGCATTCCTCGGCCGAGGCGCAAACCACGCTCAGCGCGCCGACGCGCTCGCCGTAGAGCGAGAAGCTCTTGGAGAAGCTGGTGGACACAAAGAAGTCCAGGCCAGCGGCCAGGAATTGCTGGATCACCGCGCCGTCTTCGGCAATGCCTTCGCCAAAGCCTTGGTAGGCCATGTCCAGGAAGGGCACCAGGCCGCGCGCCTTGACGGTGGCGACCACCTGGTCCCACTGGGCGGGGCTGAGGTCATAGCCGGTCGGGTTGTGGCAGCAGGCGTGCAGCACGACCACGGTGCCGGCAGCGGCGGCGTTCAGGCCGGCCAGCATGGCGTCGAAGTTGATGCCCAGCTTGTCGGCGTCGTAGTAGGGATAAGTTCCCACGGTGAAGCCAGCATTGGTGAACAGCGCGCGGTGGTTTTCCCAACTGGGGTCAGAGATCAAGACCGTGGCGTTAGGGCTCAGTCGCTTGATGAAATCCGCGCCGATCTTCAGGCCGCCGGTGCCGCCAATGGCTTGCACCGTGGCCACACGCTTGGCTTGCACCACGGCGCTGTCGGCGCCAAATACCAGGCCTTGCACGGCCTTGTCATAGGCGGCGATGCCGTCGATGGGCAAGTAGCCGCGTGCCTTGGGGTCGGCTTGCATGGCGGCTTCCGCCTCGGCCACGCAGCGCAGCAAGGGCAGCTTGCCATTGGCGTCGAAATACACGCCCACGCCCAGATTGACCTTGGCGGGGTTGGTGTCGGCATTGAATTGCTCGTTGAGACCCAAGATGGGGTCGCGGGGGGCCATTTCGACGGCGGCAAACAAAGACATGGAAGTTCCTGACGGGACGTTGGCGTGAACGGAAGGAGGGACGGCAGATCTTGGGGCTGGACGACTCGCGCAAGCGGGCCGCGCCAGTCTGCGCTAATCTGTCGGGTTGCGCAGCGCCACGATTTTACGGGCTGCGGCGACGCCAGCCCGGCCACTTGCCGGACTGGCCGTGATTCCCGGGACCCAGCATGCAAGATTCCTCATCCGTCAAGCTCGTGGACGAAGCCAATGAATTGGCCGAGCGCCCCAAGGGCGAATTCGTGTCCTTCGAGGGTTCGCCCTTTCAGCTTTTTCAGCCTTTTCCGCCCGCCGGCGATCAGCCCACGGCGATTGCGCAGCTGTGCGAGGGCATCAACGACGGCCTGAGTTTTCAAACCCTGCTCGGCGTGACGGGCTCGGGCAAGACCTTCACCATGGCCAATGTGATCGCGCGCCTGGGGCGCCCGGCCATTATCTTCGCGCCCAACAAGACCTTGGCCGCCCAGCTCTACAGCGAGTTCCGGGACTTCTTTCCGAACAATGCGGTGGAGTATTTCGTTAGCTACTACGACTACTACCAGCCCGAGGCCTATGTGCCGCAGCGCGATCTCTTCATTGAGAAGGACAGCGCCATCAACGAGCACATCGAGCAGCTGCGCCTGTCCGCCACCAAGAGCTTGATGGAGCGGCGCGATGTAGTGATCGTGGCCTCCGTGTCAGCCATCTACGGTATCGGCAACCCGGCTGACTATCACCAGATGGTGATGACCCTGCGCCATGGCGACAAGATGGGTCAGCGCGATGTGATCGCGCAGCTGATCCGCATGCAGTACACCCGCAACGAGGTTGAGTTCAGCCGGGGCGCCTTCCGCGTGCGCGGGGACACCATCGATGTCTTCCCGGCCGAGCATTCGGAACTGGCCCTGCGCATTGAGTTGTTCGATGACGAAGTGGAGAGCCTGCAACTCTTCGACCCGCTGACCGGCAAGATCCGCCAGAAAATTCCGCGCTTCACCGTCTACCCCAGCAGCCATTACGTCACCCCGCGTGAGCGGGTGCTGGCGGCAATGGACGGCATCAAGGAAGAGTTGCGCACCCGGCTGGGTGAGTTTGTGCGCGATGGCAAGCTGGTAGAAGCCCAGCGCATCGAGCAGCGCACCCGCTTCGACCTCGAGATGCTGCAGGAAGTCGGGCATTGCAAAGGCATTGAGAACTACACCCGCCACCTCAGTGGCGCCCAGCCAGGTGAAGCGCCCCCCACGCTGATCGATTATTTGCCGACCGATGCCCTGATGTTCTTGGACGAAAGCCATGTGCTCATCGGCCAATTCGGCGGCATGTATAACGGCGACAGGGCGCGCAAATCAACCCTGGTGGAATACGGCTTCCGCCTGCCATCGGCCCTGGATAACCGGCCGCTCAAGTTTGCCGAGTTTGAGCGCAAGATGCGCCAAGCCGTTTTCGTGACCGCCACGCCGGCAGCCTACGAGCAAGAGAATTCGGGCCAGGTGGTGGAGCAAGTGGTGCGGCCTACTGGCCTGGTGGACCCGGTTGTTGAGGTGCGCCCGGCCACTCATCAGGTTGATGATGTGTTGCAGGAAATCCGCGAGCGGGTGGAGCTCAACGAGCGGGTGCTGATCACCACCTTGACCAAGCGCATGGCTGAGCAGCTCACCGACTACCTCAGCGATAACGGCGTCAAGGTGCGGTATTTGCACTCCGATGTGGACACCGTCGAACGGGTGGAAATCCTGCGTGACCTGCGCCTGGGCGCTTTCGATGTGCTGGTGGGCATCAATTTGCTGCGCGAGGGCTTGGATATTCCGGAAGTGTCACTGGTGGCGATTCTGGATGCCGACAAGGAAGGCTTTTTGCGCAGCGAGCGCAGCCTGATCCAAACCATCGGCCGCTCGGCCCGAAATCTGCGCGGTAAGGCGATTCTGTATGCCGACCGCATCACCGACTCCATGCGCAAGGCCATGGGCGAGACCGAACGCCGGCGTGCCAAGCAACTCGCCTTCAACGAGGCCAATGGCATCACGCCGCGCTCTATCGTCAAGCGCATCAAGGACATGATCGACGGCGTTTACTCCGAGAAGTCGGGGCGCGATGACCAAAAACTGCTGCAAGTGGCAGCGGTGGAGGAGATGTCGGAGAAAGACCTCAGCAAACGCATGGCCTTGCTGGAGAAGCAGATGCTCGAACATGCGCGCAATCTTGAGTTTGAAAAGGCGGCGCGCGTGCGGGATCAGTTGGCACAACTGCGTGAACAGGCTTTTGGTGCGGTGGTGCATGACCATATTCAAAGCTGAACGACGCTTGGCGGCTTGAGCGTGAGCTCGGCGATGCCGGGTCGCCGAGCCGGGCGCTAAAAGCCCTAGTTCCGGTGCGGTGGAATCGGGGTGGCAGCAAGCGCAGCAGTAATTGAGTAAAATAGTCGGAAATAACCCAGGGTTAACGCGCGACTATCGTGCCGCGAGTGACTCCCAAGGCGCGCCGTAACGAGATCTTCGCGCCCGGGTTTTGTTGAGCGAAGGAGAGTTCGATGCGCCTTACCACCAAAGGTCGTTTTGCCGTCACCGCGATGATTGATTTGGCCCTGCGTGAAAACGGCGGCCCAGTCGCCTTGGCGGCCATCAGTCAGCGGCAGCAGATCTCTTTGTCTTACCTCGAGCAATTGTTCGGCAAGCTGCGTCGTCACGAACTGGTGGAAAGCACGCGCGGCCCGGGCGGCGGTTATTCGCTGGGTCGCAAGTCCAGCGAGATCACGGTGGCCGACATCATCGTCGCCGTCGATGAACCGCTGGATGCCACGGGCTGTGGCGGCCACGAGAACTGCATGGGCGAGAACACCGGCAAATGCATCACGCATGAGCTTTGGACCAGCCTGAACGCAAAAATGATCGAGTACCTCGACTCCGTGTCCCTGCGCAAGCTGGTTGAAGACCAGTTGGCCAAGGGTGTGACCATCGAAGAAGCGTCGATCAAGCGCGCCATCTCCACGCAGCCTGTACTCAAGCCCATCCGCATCACGGCGCCGAATTCGGTCTTCGCCCTGGGCAATGCTTTCACCAAATAAAATCTGACCCCCTTTTCTGGCATAAAAAGATGACACCGCATTTCCCCATCTATATGGACTACGGCGCAACGACGCCGGTTGACCCGCGCGTTGTGAGCGCCATGGTGCCCTGGTTGAGCGAGCATTTCGGCAACCCAGCGTCGCGCAGCCATGCCTGGGGCTGGGAGGCTGAGGCGATTGTTGAAAAGTCGCGCGAGCATGTGGCGGCCTTGATTGGCGCTGACCCGCGTGAAATCGTCTGGACCTCGGGTGCGACCGAGTCCATCAATCTCGCCATCAAGGGTGCCGCGCACTTCTACAAGACCCGCGGCAAACACATCATCACTCTGCGCACCGAGCACAAGGCGGTGCTGGATACCTGCCGTGAGCTGGAGCGTCAGGGCTTTGAGGTGACCTACCTCGACGTTGAAGAAAACGGTCTGCTGGACCTCGATAAGTTCAAGGCGGCGATCCGCCCGGACACCATCTTGGCTTCGGTGCTCTTCGTCAATAACGAAATCGGCGTCATTCAAGACGTGGTGAGCATCGGCAATCTGTGCCGCGAGCGCGGCATCATCTTCCACGTCGATGCGGCCCAAGCCACCGGCAAGATCGAGATTGATGTGGCTCAGTTGCCCATCGATTTGATGAGCCTGGCTTCGCACAAGACTTATGGTCCCAAGGGTATCGGCGCGCTGTTTGTGCGCCGCAAGCCGCGTATCCGCCTGGAAGCGCAGATGCATGGTGGCGGTCATGAGCGTGGTATGCGTTCGGGCACTTTGGCCACGCACCAGATCGTTGGCATGGGTGAGGCCTTCCGCATTGCCAAGGAAGAGATGGCGGTGGACAACGCCCGCATCCTGGCCCTGCACAAACGCTTGCTGAACGGTCTGCAAGACATCGAGCAGGTTTTCGTCAACGGCGACCTGGAGCGCCGCGTGCCGCACAACCTGAACATCTCCTTCAACTATGTGGAAGGCGAATCGCTGATCATGGGCGTGAAGGGCTTGGCCGTGTCTTCCGGCTCGGCCTGCACCTCGGCCAGCCTGGAGCCCAGCTATGTCTTGCGCGCCCTGGGTCGCAGCGATGAGTTGGCGCATAGCAGCCTGCGCATGACGATTGGCCGCTTCACCACCGAAGAAGAAATCGATTACGCCATTGCCACGCTGAAGGATCGTGTGGCCAAGCTGCGTGAGTTGTCGCCCCTGTGGGATATGTACAAGGACGGCATCGATATCAGCACCATCCAGTGGGCTGCCCACTGATAGACGAGATTCCACTGCGGACTCATGTCCGCGGTGGGCAGGTTGGGTGGCGAGCGCGCCGCCCAGCTGCCAACTACTAGGAGAACATCATGGCTTACAGCGACAAGGTTGTTGACCACTACGAAAACCCCCGCAACGTCGGCGCTTTTGAAAAGGGCGACGACACGGTTGGCACCGGCATGGTCGGCGCACCGGCCTGCGGCGATGTGATGAAGCTGCAGATCAAGGTCAACCCGGTCACCGGTTTGATCGAAGACGCGAAATTCAAGACCTATGGCTGCGGCTCGGCGATTGCGTCGAGCTCGCTGGTCACGGAATGGGTCAAGGGCAAGTCCCTGGACCAGGCTCTGGACATCAAGAACACGCAAATCGCCGAAGAGCTGGCCCTGCCGCCGGTGAAGATCCACTGCTCCATCTTGGCTGAAGACGCCATCAAGGCCGCCGTGGATGACTACCGCGCCAAGCACGGTGCGGCGGCACAGTAAGCCTTCGGGCGACTGAGTAAAAACAAGAAGAAGGAGTCTGCATGTCAGTGACCTTGACCGAAGCGGCAGCGCGCCATGTGACGCGTTACATCGCTAAACGCGGCAGCGGCGTGGGTGTGCGCCTGGGTGTGAAGACCACAGGTTGCTCCGGCCTGGCCTACAAGCTCGAGTACGCCGACGCGGTGGCGGCCGAAGACGTGGTGTTTGAAGGTCACGGCGTGAAGATTCTGATCGACCCGAAAAGCCTGCCCTATTTGGAGGGCACCGAGCTCGATTTCGTTCGCGAAGGCCTCAACGAAGGATTCAAATTCCGCAATCCGCGCGAGAAAGATCGTTGCGGCTGCGGTGAGTCCTTCCGCGTGTAAAGTGCCGCTCCTTGTGTAGAGGCGCGGCCTGGTGTCCGCGCCTTTTTCATGACTTCTGAACTTCAACGCAGTCTCTCCCTCATGCAACTCAGCGACGACGATTTCAGCTTGTTCGGCCTGCCTCAGCAGCAGGCCCAGGACCGCGCCGATATCGACGCCCGCTGGAAAGCACTGCAGGCCAAGGTCCACCCCGACAAATTTGTGGCCGAGGGTGCGGCGGCGCAACGTTTAGCCATGCAGTGGGCGATGCGGGTCAATGAGGCGCAGCAGCGCTTGCGCGACCCGCTCAAACGCGCCGCCTATCTGTGCGAGTTGCGCGGCGTGCCGCTGCAGGCCGAGAGCAATACACGCATGCCGGCGGCGTTCTTGATGGAGCAGATGGCTTGGCGTGAAGGCCTGGACGAGGCCGATAACGAGGCCGAGGTGCAAGCCATTGATGCCGAGGTGGCTCAGCGCGAGGCTGACATTTTGAACACGGTCCAGCAATTGCTGGACGAAAAAAATGACGCGGCCGCGGCCGCCGAGCAGGTGCGCGCGTTGATGTTCATCAACCGCTTCCGCGCCGATATCGACCGCCGGCTAGACGCCTTAGGACAATAAAAACATGGCACTTTTGCAAATTTCCGAACCTGGCCAATCGCCCAATCCGCATGAGCGGCGCATTGCCGTGGGCATCGACCTGGGCACCACGCATTCCCTGGTGGCCGCGGTGCGCCACGGCGTGGCCGAGTGTCTGCCGGACGAGCAGGGCGCGGTGATCCTGCCTTCGGCAGTGCGCTATCTGGCCGAAGGGCGCCGGCAAATCGGCGCCGAGGCTTTGGCGGCGCAGGCTGAGGACCCCGAAAACACCGTGGTCTCGGTTAAGCGTTTTATGGGCCGGCGCCTGGCGGATATTGCCGAAGCGGGCAAGCTTCCTTACCGCTTTGAAGACACGCCTGGCATGGTGTCGCTGAATACTCGCCACGGCGCCAAATCGCCGGTGGAGATTTCGGCCGAAATTTTGGCCACGTTGCGTTTCCGGGCTGAAGATACTTTTGCGGACGATGTATTCGGTGCGGTCATCACCGTGCCGGCCTATTTCGACGACGCCCAGCGTCAAGCCACCAAGGATGCCGCGCAGATGGCCGGCCTGAATGTGCTGCGCCTGATCAATGAGCCCACGGCTGCGGCCATCGCCTATGGCTTGGATAACGCCAGTGAAGGGCTTTATGCCGTTTACGACCTGGGCGGCGGCACCTTCGACATCTCGCTGCTGCGCTTGAGCCGTGGCGTTTTTGAAGTGGTCGCCACCGGCGGTGATGCGGCCCTGGGTGGTGATGATTTCGACCGCCTTTTGGCCGACTGGGCCTTGGCTCAAGCGGGCCTAGCGCCCGAGACGGCGCATGACAAACGCGCGGTGCTGGTGGCGGCACGCGCCGCCAAGGAATTGCTGTCCAGCCAAGACCAGGTGCACCTGCAAGCCAGCTTGAACATCGGTGCCTTAGACGTTGCCATCAGCCGTGCGCAGTTTGACGAGCTCGCTCAGTCATTGATCGCCAAGACTCTGGCGTCCGTGCGGCGTGTGCTGCGCGACGCCAAGGTCAAAGCCGAGGAGGTGCAGGGCACGGTGATGGTGGGCGGCTCCACGCGCATGCCTTGCGTGCGCGCTGCGGTCAGTGCTTTGTTTGGCCGCGAGGTCTTGATCAATCTGAACCCCGACGAGGTGGTGGCGCAGGGCGCTGCCATCCAGGCCAATCAGTTGGCCGGCAATGCGGCCGATGGCGAGATCTTGCTGCTGGACGTGATCCCGCTCTCGCTGGGTCTGGAAACCATGGGCGGCTTGGTCGAGCGCATCATTGAGCGCAATGCCACCATTCCGGTCGCCCAGGCGCAAGACTTCACCACCTTCAAAGACGGGCAAACCGCCTTGGCCCTTCACGTGTTGCAGGGTGAGCGCGAATTGGTCAGCGAGTGCCGCTCTTTGGCGCGTTTTGAGTTGCGCGGCATTCCGCCGATGGTGGCCGGTGCGGCGCGCATCCGGGTGACCTTCCAGGTGGATGCGGATGGTTTGCTGAGTGTGTCGGCCAAGGAAATGGTCTCGGGCGTCGAGGCGGCCATCACGGTCAAGCCCAGCTATGGTTTGTCCGATGACGCCATTGCCAATATGCTCAAAGACGGCTTTGCCAGCGCCGAAACCGATATGACGGCACGCAAGCTGCGCGAGGCGCGGGTTGAGGCCGAGCGCATGATTCTGGCCACCCAATCTGCCCTGGCGGCCGATGGTGATTTGCTCAGCGCGGCTGAGCGCGCCGACCTGGCGGCGCTGCAGCAAACTTTGGCCGATACCGCGCAAGGCGAGGACGCCGATGCGATTGACGCCGCTGTCAAAGCCCTGGCCGATGGCACCGAAGCCTTCGCCGCCGCGCGCATGAATCGCGGCATCCACAAGGCCTTGACCGGCCGCAGCATCGAACAAATTTAGTCGGACGGCCTCGCATCATGCCCATCATCAAAATCCTGCCCCACGCCGAATACTGCCCCGAGGGCACCACGGTCAGCGCGCCCGCCGGCACCTCCATTTGCGAGGCGTTGCTGGACAACAAGATCGCCATCGAGCACGCCTGCGATATGGTCAGTGCTTGCACCACCTGCCACGTCATCGTGCGAGCGGGCATGCGTTCGCTGTCCGAGATGGAGGAGTCCGAGGAAGACATGCTGGACCGCGCCTGGGGTCTGGAGCCTGACTCGCGCCTGAGTTGCCAGGCGATTCTGGGCCAGCAGGATGTGACGATCGAGATCCCCAAGTACTCGATCAATCACGCCAAAGAAAACCACTGAGTTCGCGGCGCCATGCTGGTTCTCGGATTCGAATCCTCTTGCGATGAAACAGGCGTGGCCTTGGTGCGGGTGCCTGCACCGGGTTCATCTGAAGCGCCGCAGTTGCTGGCCCAGGCCTTGCACAGCCAGATCAGCATGCACCAAGCCTATGGCGGCGTGGTGCCTGAGTTGGCCTCGCGTGACCACATTCGCCGGGTCATTCCGCTGACACGTGAAGTTTTGGCCGGGGCAGGCATCGCCTTGGCGGATGTGGATCTGATCGCCTTCACCCAGGGGCCAGGTCTTGCCGGCGCCTTGCTGGTGGGTGCGGGCGTGGCGGTGTCGCTGGCGGCAGCGTTGGAAAAGCCGACTCTGGGTATCCATCATCTGGAAGGGCATCTGTTGTCGCCCTTTTTGTCGGCGGATGCGCCCGAGTTCCCATTTGTGGCCTTGTTGGTTTCGGGTGGGCACACCCAGCTGATGCGGGTCACCGAGGTGGGGCAGTACGAGATCCTCGGCGAAACGATTGACGATGCGGCCGGTGAAGCCTTCGACAAGAGCGCCAAGCTCTTGGGCCTGCCTTATCCCGGCGGCCCGCATCTGGCCAAGTTGGCGCTGGGTGGCGACCCGACGGCCTTTGATTTGCCGCGCCCGCTGCTGCACAGCGGCAAGCCCGATTTCAGCTTTGCGGGCCTGAAAACAGCGGTGCTCACCCAGGTCAAGCGCTTGGGTGAGGCGCCGACTGATCTGCAAAAGGCGGATTTGGCCGCGGCGACTCAGGCCGCGATCGTCGAGGTGCTGGTCAAAAAATCCATGCTGGCTCTGAAAATGACGGGGCTCAAGCGTCTGGTTGTGGCCGGTGGCGTGGGCGCCAACAGCGTCCTTCGAGAACAACTCAATGCGGCTTGCGCCAAACGCGGTGTGCGTGTGCATTACCCCGAGCTGAGCCTGTGTACCGACAACGGCGCCATGATCGCCATGGCCGCCGCTATGCGCTTGCAGCGCGGCATGGCCATCTTGCCGCCGACGGGGCAGGGCGCCGGCGGGTTTGAGATCAAGCCGCGCTGGCCGCTGGGGGCGATCAGCTGACCGTCAAATGGCTGGCGCCCGCCGCTTGGCGCTTCACCAGAGTCAGGGTCAGCACGCCGTTTTCCAGCTTGGCATTCGAGTCGGCCTGATTGACTTCCTGTGGCAGGCTGACGCTGCGCGAGTAGCGGGTCAGGGCGCGTTCGCGGTAAAGCAGTTGAGCGCTCGGCATTTGCTTGCCATCTGCATCGCCTGTTGTGGCCGAGACGGGCTTGGGCTGTTCGGCATCAATGCTCACGCGGCGGCCTTCAATGCTGATCTTGATGGCCTCTTTGCTGACGCCAGGCATATCCAGCTGCAAAGTGTAGGCGTTCGCGGTTTCACTGATATCCAGCGCCGGGCTGCGCAGGGTCATGGCCTGCTCCGCATCAGCGTGAAACATGCGCTCCAGATGGCGCGAGAATTCGCTGGCCTGGTGTTGCGAGAGTCGTTGAGCGTGGCGTGACAGGGTGTTGATGGGCAGAACAAACATGCGGGGCTCCTGAGGGTGTCAAGGTGAAGGACGCTGGCTGCCGGGGTTTGCGTGTGGCTGCATTGCCGTCCCATGCTTTGCCAAATTGGCCTGCCTGCGGCTGATTCAAGTCCGAAAAAAATTTCTTCAAACCCTAGCTTGGAAGTGCGGCAATCGTCTCCAGATGACTTCGCTGCCCGGCAAGCCATTGGGCGGCCAAGGAATCTGGTCTATAATCAGCGGGTTTTGTTGCTTCTGGTCCACCGGGAGTGGCAGGGCAAGAAGTGGCGACAAGCACTGACCAAGCAGTTGGAAAGTGTTTAGTGCCACTGAAAGAGCACGGCAAGGGTCGGTTTCACCCTTGGCCGCAAGTCAAAAACCTGGAAACCGTTTGTGAGCTGCGATTCGCGCAGCCCGGCGGCTTCCGATATCTAGGAACGCAAACATGTCAGTCGCCGATATCAACAAAGCAGACATCGTCAAGTCGAACGCCCGTAGCGCCAATGACACCGGTTCGCCGGAAGTCCAAGTGGCTCTGCTGACCGCTCGCATCAATGCACTGATGCCTCACTTCAAGGCAAACATGAAGGATCACCACAGCCGTCGTGGTTTGCTGAAGATGGTCAACACTCGTAAGAGCCTGCTGGCCTACCTGAAGTCCAAGGACGCAGTGCGTTACACCGACCTGATTCAGAAGCTGGGTCTGCGTAAGTAATGAACGCGTGAACAACGCGTGAAACAACAGAGCCTGTCTGGGTATTGCACCTGCACAGGCTCTTTGTTTTTTGTCCCTTGAGAGTTTGATTGTTTGGAGTTGAGCTGACGTGGCGCTGCTGTGTCATTCCAACGCTTCTGCAACTGCTGAGTTGCTCAGACGCACTGGAATGGCATCCCGCCAAACCCAGACTCACTCCCGGTTTTGAGGCGGGCCGACAAGCCGCTTTAGTAAATAGCCTCGGGTGCCGCATGTGCGGGCCACGGGCATAAAGGAGAGATACATGGGTTTGTTCAATAAAGTCACCAAGAGCTTCCAGTGGGGCAACCACGCCGTCACCATGGAAACCGGCGAAATCGCTCGTCAGTCCAGCGGCGCCGTCGTTGTTGACATCGAAGGCACCGTGGTGCTGGCCACTGTGGTTGCCAAGACCGAAGCCAAGGCTGGCCAGGACTTCTTCCCGCTGACGGTTGACTACCTGGAAAAGACCTACGCCGCCGGCAAGATCCCCGGCAGCTTCTTCAAGCGCGAAGGTCGCCCCAGCGAGCTGGAGACCCTGACCAGCCGCCTGATCGACCGCCCGATCCGCCCGCTGTTCCCTGAAGGCTTCTACAACGAAGTCCAGGTCGTGGTTCACGTCCTGTCCTTGAATCCTGAAGTGCAAGCCGACATCGCCGCCTTGATCGCGTCGAGCGCCGCACTGGCTGTCTCGGGCATTCCCTTCAATGGCCCGATCGGCGCCGCACGCGTGGGTTATGTCAATGGCGAATACATCCTGAACCCAGGCAAGACCGAGCTGGTCAACAGCAAGATGGATCTGGTGGTTGCCGGCACCCAAGCTGCCGTGCTGATGGTGGAATCGGAAGCCGATGGCCTGAGCGAAGAAATCATGCTGGGCGCCGTGGTCTACGGCCACGAGCAAGGCAATGTGGCCATCGCCGCCATCAATGATCTGGTGCGTGATGCTGGCAAGCCGAGCTGGGACTGGACGCCGCCTGCCAAGAACGAGCCGCTGATCGCCAAGGTGGGCGCGCTGGCCGACGAAGCCCTGGCTGCTGCCTATCAGATCCGCAACAAGCAAGCGCGTACGCAAGCCTGCCGTGCCGTGACCGCTAACGTCTTCAAGGCACTGACCGACGAAGGCGTGGCTTTCGACAAGGTCGAAGTGGAAAGCCTGCTGTTCGAGATCGAAGCCCGCATCGTGCGTGGTCAGATCCTGGCCGGCGAGCCCCGTATCGACGGCCGCGACACCCGCACCGTGCGCCCGATCGAAATCCGCAACAGCCTGCTGCCGCGTACCCACGGCTCGGCCCTGTTCACTCGTGGCGAAACGCAAGCGCTGGTCGTTGCGACCTTGGGCACTGACCGTGATGCGCAGCGCATCGACGCGCTGGCTGGTGAGTTCGAAGACCGCTTCATGCTGCACTACAACATGCCTCCTTTCGCCACTGGCGAAACTGGTCGCGTGGGCAGCCCGAAGCGCCGCGAAATCGGCCACGGCCGTCTGGCCAAGCGTGCCCTGATCGCCGCCTTGCCGAACAAGGAGGACTTCCCTTACACCATGCGTGTGGTGTCGGAAATCACGGAAAGCAATGGCTCCTCGTCGATGGCTTCCGTTTGCGGTGGCTGCCTGGCTTTGATGGACGCTGGCGTGCCCATGAAGGCGCACGTGGCCGGCATTGCCATGGGCCTGATCAAGGACGGCAACCGCTTTGCCGTGCTGACCGACATCCTGGGTGACGAAGATCACCTTGGCGATATGGACTTCAAGGTGGCCGGTACTACCGGCGGCATCACTGCGCTGCAGATGGATATCAAGATCCAGGGCATCACCAAGGAAATCATGCAGGTAGCCCTGGCGCAGGCCAAGGAAGCGCGTCTGCACATCCTGGGCAAGATGGTTGAGGCCATGGGCACGGCCAACACCGAGGTGTCGCAATTCGCGCCTCGCCTGTACACCATGAAGATCAACCCCGAGAAGATCCGTGACGTCATCGGCAAGGGCGGCGCCACCATCCGTGCGCTGACCGAAGAAACCGGCACCACGATTGACATCGGCGAAGACGGCACCATCACCATCGCTTCGACCGACGCTGAAAAGGCCGAGTACGCCAAGAAGCGCATCGAAGAGATCACGGCTGAAGTTGAAATCGGCAAGGTCTACGAAGGCCCGATCACCAAGATCCTGGACTTCGGTGCACTCGTGAACCTGCTGCCTGGCAAGGATGGTCTGCTGCACATCAGTCAGATCGCTCACCAGCGCGTCGAGAAGGTGACCGACTTCCTCAAGGAAGGTCAGATCGTCAAGGTCAAGGTCATGGAAACCGACGAGAAGGGTCGTATCAAGCTGTCGATGAAGGCGCTGATCGACCGTGACGCGGCTCAAGCTGTGCCTGCTGCTGACGCAGAAGCTCAGCAGTAAGTTCTTCGCACAGGATCAGGCATGAAAGCCATTGCTATTAGCCAGCCCGGCGGCCCCGAGGTTTTGCAGCTCGTCGAGCGGCCGGACCCCGTGGCGGGCGTGGGTGAGTGCCTGATCGCTGTCGAGGCTTACGGCATCAACCGTCCCGACGTCTTGCAGCGCAAGGGTGCTTATCCGCCACCTCCCGGGGCCAGTGATTTGCCGGGCCTGGAAGTGGCGGGGCGCATTGTGTCGGGCGATGTGGCGGAGTTGGCTGCGGCCGGCTTGAAACTTGGTGACGCAGTCTGCGCCTTGGTGGCGGGCGGCGGTTATGCCGAGTTGTGTACGGCGCCCGTGGCGCAGTGCTTGCCGGTGCCAGCAGGCTGGACCATGGCCGAGGCGGCGAGCCTGCCTGAAACCTTTTTCACCGTCTGGTCGAATGTGTTTGAGCGGGCTGGTCTGAAGGCTGGCGAAACGCTCTTGGTGCATGGCGGCAGCAGCGGTATTGGTGTGACGGCGATTCAACTGGCCAAGGCCTTTGGTGCCAAGGTCATCGTTACCGTCGGTAGCGACGACAAGGCTGCGGCCTGCCTGCAATTGGGGGCGGACGTGGCCATCAATTACAAGTCCCAGGACTTTGTGGTCGAGGCCAAGGCTGCCACGGCGGGGTGCGGTGTCGACGTGATTTTGGACATGGTAGCCGGCCCCTATGTCGAGCGCGGCGTTCAATGCCTGGCCGACGATGGCCGCATGGTCATCATCGCTGTGCAGGGTGGCTTGGATGCGCGTTTTGATGCTGGTGCGGTGCTGCGTCGTCGTCTGACCATCAGCGGATCAACCCTGAGGCCGCGCTCCCTCGCCTTCAAGGCGGGTATTGGGGCGCAGCTGCGTGAGCGCGTTTGGCCCAAGTTGCTTGAGCGCCAGATCAAGCCGGTGATTTACCGTGAGTTGGCGGGCGATCAAGCAGCGGCTGCGCATGCCTTGATGGAGTCTGGCGAGCATGTGGGCAAGATTGTCCTGAGCTGGGGTAGGGAGTGAGATTTGAGTATGCGTAAGAAACTGGTGGTCGGAAATTGGAAGATGCACGGCAATCGCGCCAGCAACGCCGCCTTGTTGGCGGGTTTGCGTGAGGCGGGTCCGTGGAGCGCCGATGTGGCGGTCTGCGTGCCGTTTCCTTACATCGCTGAAACGGCCCTGGCCTTGACGGGGCAGGCGATTGCCTTCGGTGCGCAAGACTGCTCGGCGCATGAGCAGGGTGCGTTCACCGGTGAAGTGTCCTCGGCCATGTTGGCTGATTTGGGTTGCCGCTATGTCATCGTTGGCCACTCGGAGCGCCGCGCTTTTCATGCTGAAAGCGATCAGCTGGTGGCCGACAAGGCCAAGGCCGCGCTGGCGCATGGCGTGACGCCCATCGTGTGTGTGGGCGAAACCTTGGCTGAGCGGGAGGCGGGTCAAACCGAAACGGTGGTCAAGCGCCAATTGGCTGCGGTCATTCATACCTTGACCCATTGCATCGGTGAAATCGTGTTGGCTTATGAGCCGGTGTGGGCCATCGGAACCGGTCTGACGGCCAGCCCTGAGCAGGCGCAGTCTGTGCATGCCGTGCTGCGCAAGCAGTTGCAGGCGGCCACGCAAAAAGCTGATGCCATGCGAATTCTTTATGGCGGCAGTGTCAAGCCGGATAACGCGGCCCAGCTTTTTGCCATGCCCGACATTGATGGTGGTTTGATTGGTGGCGCGGCCTTGAAGGCTGGCGACTTCAGTGTGATCTGCCGCGCGGCAGCTTGATCGCAATCGTTTTGTTTTTTGCCTGAGATTTTTGGAGCTTTTGAGATGCAATTCTGGATGAATTTGGTGTTGGTGGTGCAGTTGCTGAGCGCCCTGGTGATGATTGGCCTGGTGCTGGTGCAGCACGGCAAGGGCGCCGATATGGGCGCGTCCTTCGGCAGCGGCGCTTCCGGCAGCTTGTTCGGCGCTACAGGCAGCGCCAACTTCTTGTCGCGCAGCACGGCCATCTGCGCCACCGTATTTTTCGTCTGCACTTTGGGCCTGGCCTATATGTCGAATAGCCGTACCGGCGCATCGACGACCGAGACGATTCTGGACAAGGCTGCGCCTGCCGCACCAACTGCTTCCGGTGCTGCCGCCATCCCTGGTGCTGCGCCGGTGGCTGTTGAAGCGCCTGCGGTGGCTGCTTCGAAGTAAATGACTGGGGGTGTCGCTCGCAAGCTGTGTCTTGTGAGCGACGTAGCTTGGCGATCATTGCGCGTCAAAAAAGCAGAATTTGTCTTGAGTTCGCTAAAGGCGTGAAATTTTCGGTATAGAATTCGAGGCTGACTAGATAGCAAGTCCTCACGCAACTCTAGTTAGTCTTACTTGGTTCAGGCCAAGAAATTTGAATATAGCCGTCGTGGTGAAATTGGTAGACACGCTATCTTGAGGGGGTAGTGGCGAAAGCTGTGCGAGTTCGAGTCTCGCCGACGGCACCAGATACATCGGTTAGTATCCAAGGGTGGGAGCCCGTGGAATATTGGCCAAAGCGCCCCGAAGCGGAGTTGTTCGAAATGTCTTTCGGGCAAATGAGCAGGGGAACAGGCGGGCGCAGTCCGTAGGCGAAAGAATTCGCTGGCGGCGCGCCCGTTGCTTTTGTGGAAATCGCTGTGGAGGGCTTGGAGGCCTGAAGCAGCTCTGAGAGAGCGTCACCCATGAACTTGGATCAGTACCTACCCGTCATCCTCTTCATCCTGGTCGGCGCGGGCGTCGGCGTGGCGCCTCAGGTGCTCGGCTTTCTGCTCGGCCCTAATCGCCCTGACGCGGCGAAAAACTCCCCCTACGAATGTGGCTTTGAGGCCTTTGAAGACGCGCGAATGAAGTTCGACGTGCGCTACTACCTCGTGGCCATTTTGTTCATTTTGTTTGACCTGGAAATTGCTTTCCTGTTCCCTTGGGCGGTAACGCTGAAGGAAATTGGTGCGGCAGGTTTCTGGGCGATGATGATTTTCCTGGGCATTCTGGTCGTAGGTTTTATCTACGAGTGGAAAAAGGGTGCCCTGGATTGGGAATGAAATAATGCCCCTCGCCCGGCCTATGTGTCGGGTGACTCCTTGAGGGACTGCCAGCCTGTTGGCTGGCCGATGGGTTGGCCCGGCGCGGCCCGAACGATTGGAAGCTTGCAATGGGTATTGAAGGCGTATTGAAAGAAGGCTTTGTCACCACCTCGGTCGACAAGCTCATCAACTGGTCCAAGACCGGTTCTCTGTGGCCCATGACCTTCGGTCTGGCCTGCTGTGCGGTGGAGATGATGCACGCGGGTGCGGCTCGTTATGACATCGACCGCTTCGGCATGTTGTTCCGTCCCAGTCCGCGTCAGAGCGATTTGATGATCGTGGCCGGCACGCTGTGCAACAAGATGGCGCCGGCCCTGCGCCGCGTCTACGACCAGATGGCTGAGCCGCGCTGGGTGCTGTCCATGGGCTCCTGCGCCAATGGTGGTGGCTACTACCACTACAGTTACTCGGTCGTACGTGGTTGCGACCGCATCGTGCCGGTCGACGTCTATGTGCCCGGCTGCCCGCCCACCGCGGAAGCCCTGCTGTACGGCATCTTGCAGCTGCAAGCCAAGATTCGCCGCGAAAACACCATTGCACGTTGACGCCAAGGGTCTGAACTGATGAGCAAACTTGACACCCTGAAGCTGGCCTTGGAGTCAGCGCTTGGCGGGAAGATTCAAAACCTCAAGACCGAATTCGGTGAGGTCACTTTGCAGGTTGCCGCCGCCGACTATTTGGCGGTTGCGAAGATCCTGCGCGACCACTCGGAACTGCGCTTCGAGCAATTGATCGACCTTTGCGGTCTCGATTTCAGCACCTACAAGGACGGCGCTTACGAAGGTCAGCGCTATGCGGTGGTGAGTCACCTCATGTCGGTCAACAAGAACTGGCGTCTGCGTCTGAAGGTGTTTTGCCCCGACGACAGCTTTCCTTGCGTAGCAGCCCTGACGCCGATCTGGAACTCCGCCAACTGGTTTGAGCGTGAGGCCTTTGACCTGTTCGGCATTATCTTTGATGGCCACGAAGATCTGCGTCGCATCCTGACCGACTACGGTTTTATTGGCCACCCGATGCGCAAGGACTTCCCGACCTCGGGCCATGTCGAAATGCGTTATGACGCTGAAACCAAGCGAGTGGTCTATCAACCCGTGTCGATTGAGCCGCGTGAAATCACGCCGCGCATCATCCGCGAAGAAAATTACGGCGGTATTTGAGCTATGGCCGAAATCAAAAACTACACGCTGAACTTCGGTCCCCAGCACCCGGCTGCGCACGGTGTGTTGCGTCTGGTGCTTGAGCTGGACGGTGAAGTCATCCAACGCGCTGACCCGCACATCGGCTTGTTGCACCGCGCCACCGAGAAGCTGGCCGAGAGCAAGACCTATATCCAGTCGCTGCCTTATATGGACCGACTGGATTACGTGTCCATGATGGCCAATGAGCAGGCTTATTGCTTGGCCATCGAGAAGATGCTGGGCCTGGAAGTGCCCATGCGCGCGCAATACATCCGCGTGATGTTTGCTGAGATTACCCGCTTGCTCAACCACCTGCTGTGGTTGGGTGCGCATGGTATCGACTGCGGCGCCATGAACATCCTGATCTACTGCTTCCGCGAGCGGGAAGATCTGTTTGATATGTATGAAGCTGTGTCGGGTGCGCGCATGCACGCCGCCTACTTCCGTCCGGGTGGTGTCTACCGCGACCTGCCGGACAGCATGCCGCAATACAAGGTCAGCAAGATCAAGAACGCCAAGGCGATTGCGCGTTTGAACGAGAACCGCTCGGGCTCGCTGCTGGACTTCATTGAAGACTTCTGCAACCGTTTCCCGAAGAACGTTGACGACTACGAAACCCTGCTGACCGATAACCGTATCTGGAAGCAGCGTACCGTGGGCATTGGCGTTGTGTCGCCTGAGCGGGCACTGAATCTGGGCTTCTCCGGCCCAATGTTGCGTGGTTCGGGTATCGCCTGGGACTTGCGCAAAAAGCAGCCCTACGACGCTTACGCGAAGATGGACTTCGATGTGCCAGTCGGCACGAACGGCGATACCTATGACCGCTATCTGGTGCGCGTCGAGGAAATGCGCCAGAGCAATCGCATCATCCAGCAATGCGTGGCTTGGCTGCGTGCCAATCCCGGCCCGGTGATCACCGACAACCACAAGGTGGCGCCACCATCGCGTGTGGACATGAAGTCGAATATGGAGGAGTTGATCCACCATTTCAAACTCTTCACCGAAGGCTTCCACGTGCCCGAAGGCGAGGCCTACGCGGCTGTTGAACACCCCAAGGGTGAGTTCGGCATCTATATGGTCAGCGACGGAGCCAACAAGCCTTATCGCCTGAAGATCCGTGCGCCTGGCTTCTCGCATCTGGCGGCGCTGGACGAAATGGGCCGTGGCCACATGATTGCAGACGCGGTGGCCATCATCGGCACCATGGACATCGTGTTCGGCGAGATTGATCGTTGAGGCAACCAGCGAAAAACGATGATGAGTACTGAAACCTATCAATTGAGCGAGGCCACGGCCGCACGCTTTGCCCGCGAAGTCGCCAAGTATCCGGCCGATCAAAAATCTTCGGCCGTGATGGCCTGCTTGGCCATCGTGCAGCAGGAAATTGGCTTTGTCTCGCGTGCGAGCGAGGACGTGATTGCTGAGTATCTGGGCATGCCGCCCATTGCCGTCTACGAAGTCACGACCTTCTACAACATGTACAACCAGCGCAAGCTGGGTCAGTTCAAGCTGAACGTCTGCACCAACTTGCCTTGCCAGTTGCGCGATGGTCAAAAAGCGCTCAACCACCTGTGCGAGAAGCTGGGTGTGGAAGAGGGCGGTACGACCGCTGACGGCCTGTTCACCGTGCAAAAGAGCGAGTGCCTGGGCGCTTGCGCCGACTCCCCGGTGATGCTGGTCAACGACCGCCAGATGTGCAGCTTCATGAGCCATGAGCGGCTGGACGAGTTGGTGGACGTGCTCAAAGCTCACGCTGCCAAGAACTGACGGGTGGAAAGAACAAGCATGCTGGATCTCTCCAAATTTCAGTCCACGGGTCAAGAGACCTGTTTCCATGATCGCCATATCGGCGCCCAGATTTTTGCCGGCCTGGACGGCAAGAATTGGCGTTTGCAGGACTATGTCGCCCGTGGCGGCTATGCCGCGCTGCGCAAGATTCTGAAAGGCGAGGGCGCGCCCGACGGTGCGCCGCTGACCCAGGACCAAGTAATAGCCGAGGTGAAGACCTCCGGCCTGCGTGGTCGTGGTGGCGCGGGTTTCCCAACCGGCCTGAAGTGGAGCTTCATGCCGCGCCAGTTCCCTGGCGACAAGTACCTCGTTTGCAACTCCGACGAGGGCGAGCCGGGCACGTGCAAGGACCGCGACATCTTGATGTTCAATCCGCACATCGTCATCGAAGGCATGATCATTGCCGCCTTCGCGATGGGCATCAAGACGGGCTACAACTACATCCACGGCGAGATTTTCGAGGTCTATGACCGCTTCGAAGCTGCTTTGGAGGAGGCTCGCGCTGCTGGATTCCTGGGTGACAACATCTTGGGCTCGGGCTTCAGCTTCCAACTCCATGCTCACCATGGTTTCGGCGCCTACATCTGCGGCGAAGAAACGGCGCTGTTGGAGTCGCTCGAAGGCAAGAAGGGCCAACCGCGCTTCAAGCCGCCGTTCCCCGCCAGCTTTGGTTTGTATGGCCGCCCGACGACCATCAACAACACCGAAACCTTTGCCGCAGTGCCTTGGATCATCCGCAACAGCGGCCAGGCCTATCTGGAAATCGGTAAGCCCAATAATGGCGGCACCAAGCTGTTCTCGGTGTCTGGCGACGTTGAGCGCCCCGGTAACTATGAGATTCCCCTGGGCACACCGTTCTCCAAGCTCTTGGAGTTGGCCGGTGGTGTCCGCAAGGGTCGCACGCTGAAGGCTGTCATCCCTGGGGGTTCCTCTTCGCCGGTCTTGACTGCCGAAGTCATGATGAACTGCACCATGGACTACGACTCGATCGCCAAGGCCGGGTCCATGCTGGGTTCGGGTGCCGTGATCGTGATGGATGACTCGCGTTGCATGGTCAAGAGCCTGCTGCGACTGAGCTACTTCTACGCCCACGAAAGTTGTGGCCAGTGCACGCCTTGCCGCGAAGGCACGGGCTGGATGCACCGCGTCGTTGAGCGCATCGCCAACGGCCAAGGCAAGCCCGAAGACATCGACCTGCTCAACTCGGTGGCAGACAACATTCAGGGCCGCACGATCTGCGCCTTGGGTGATGCCGCCGCGATGCCGGTGCGCGCGATGATCAAGAACTTCAAACACGAGTTCGTTCACCTGATCGAACACAAGACGCCTCTCGTGCCGGCCGCGGTCTGAAGCAGCAGGACAGGACGAACAAGCAATGATTGAAATCGAACTCGACGGCCAAAAGGTAGAGGTCCAGGAAGGCAGCATGGTCATGCATGCCGCTGAAAAGGCCGGTACCTACATCCCGCACTTCTGCTATCACAAGAAGCTCTCCATCGCCGCCAACTGCCGTATGTGCCTGGTGGATGTGGAGAAGGCGCCTAAGCCCATGCCAGCCTGCGCTACGCCGGTCACGCAAGGCATGATCGTGCGCACCAAGAGCGACAAGGCTCTGAAGGCGCAGCAAGGCGTGATGGAGTTTTTGCTCATCAACCACCCCCTGGATTGCCCGATTTGCGACCAAGGCGGCGAGTGCCAGTTGCAAGATTTGGCCGTGGGCTACGGTGGCAGCAAGTCGCGCTACACCGAAGAAAAGCGTGTGGTTTTCCAGAAGAATGTCGGCCCGCTGATTTCCATGCAGGAAATGAGCCGCTGCATTCATTGCACCCGCTGCGTCCGCTTCGGCCAAGAGATTGCCGGCGTGATGGAGCTGGGCATGGCCCACCGCGGTGAGCATGCCGAGATCCAGACCTTTGTCGGCCGCACGGTCGACTCCGAGCTGTCGGGCAATATGATCGACATCTGCCCGGTCGGGGCGCTGACCAGCAAGCCCTTCCGCTATAGCGCTCGCACCTGGGAACTGGCGCGCCGCAAGAGCGTCAGCCCGCATGATTCGACCGGCGCGAATTTGATCGTTCAGGTCAAGAACAACCAGGTCATGCGCGTGGTCCCGCTGGAAAACGACGCTGTGAACGAATGCTGGATCGCTGACCGCGACCGCTTCTCCTACGAAGCCCTGAACAGCGAGCAACGCCTGACTCAGCCCATGATCAAGCAGGGCGGCGCTTGGAAGACGGTGGACTGGACGGCCGCACTGGAATACATCGCCAACGGCATCAAGGTCATCAAGGCCGAACATGGCGCCAATGGCGTCGGCGCATTGGCTTCTGCGCACAGCACGGTTGAAGAACTGCATCTGCTGGCCGCCTTGGTGCGTGGCCTGGGTAGCGAGAACATCGACTACCGCCTGCGTCAAGCCGACTTCAGCAATGCTGCACCTGCTGGCCAAGCCCATTGGCTCGGCCGCTCGATCGCTTCGCTGTCCGAATTGGATCGCGCGCTGGTGATCGGCTCCTCGCTGCGCAAGGATCACCCGCTGTTTGCTCAGCGTCTGCGTCAGGCCGCTCGTCGTGGTGCGCAAATCAGTAGCATTCACGCCAATGCCGACGATTGGCTGCTGCCGGTTCGCGCCCGCGCCACCGTGGCGCCTAGCGCCTGGGTGCAGACCTTGGCCGATGTGGCTGCTGCCGTGGCTGCTGCCAACGGCGTGCCTGCTCCTACAGCTGGCACTGCCACCGATGAGGCGCAAGCTATTGCGGCCTCGCTGCTGTCGGGTCAGCGCAAAGCGATTCTGCTGGGCAACGCCGCTGCACAACATCCGCAGGCTTCGAGCCTGCTGAGCTTGGCCAACTGGATCGGCGCACAAACCGGCGCCACAGTGGGTTATCTCACTGCCGCTGCAAATACGGTGGGTGCACAGCTGGTTGGCGCTCAAACGGCCAACGGTGGTTTGAACGCCGCGCAAATGTTGTCCGCTGGTTCGCCGCTGAAGGGCTTGCTGCTGTTGAACACCGATCCGGTGCTCGATGCTGCCAACCCGGCTGCTGCGGCAAAGGCATTGGCTGCCATCGACATGGTCGTTGTGATGAGCCCGTTCAAGACCGGTTTGGACTACGCCGACGTGCTGTTGCCTACTGCGCCGTTCACCGAAACTTCGGGCACCTTCGTCAATGCCGAGGGCCGCGCCCAGAGCTTTGTCGGCGTGGCCAAGCCCTTGGGCGAAACCCGTCCCGGCTGGAAGATTCTGCGCGTGCTCGGCAATTTGTTGGCCCTGAATGGCTTCCAGCAAGAGAGCTCGGAGCAGGTGCGTGCCGAGGCACTCGGTGTTGATCTGAACCTGTCGGCCCGTCTGAATAATGGCGGCAGCGCTGCGGTTCAAACCGGTGCGGCTCCAGCTACTGCACTCGAGCGTCTGGCCGATCTGCCGATCTATGCGACCGATGCGCTGGTCCGCAATGCCAGCTCGCTGCAGCTCAGCAGTGATGCCCGCGAAGCTGCCGTCGCCACTTTGCCTCAAGGCTTGTGGACACAGCTGGGCCTGAGTGTGGGTGACCAGGTGCGTGTCAGTCAAGATGACGCCGGCACCGTTCAATTGCCCGCCAAGCTGGACGCCAAGCTGCCATCCAATGTGGTGCGGGTGCCTGCTGGCCTGCCCGAAACAGCGGCCCTGGGCGCTGCCTTCGGCAGCCTGAATGTGACCAAGGCCTGAGGTAATAACAGCAATGATTGAAACCCTCTACCAATCTGGCGCTGGCTTGCTCGGCGGCGCTTGGCCCGTCGTCTGGGCGCTGATCAAAATTATCGCGGTGGTGGCGCCGCTGATGATTTGTGTGGCTTACCTGACCTTGTGGGAACGCAAGGCCATCGGCTGGACACAGATTCGTCCCGGCCCCAACCGCGTTGGCCCTTACGGTCTGCTCACCCCCATCGCTGATGCGGTCAAGCTGATCTTCAAGGAGATCATCCGCCCCACGGCGGCCAATAAGGGCCTGTTCTTCCTGGGCCCCATCATGACCATCATGCCGGCTCTGGCCGCTTGGGCGGTGGTGCCCTTCGGCCCCGATGTGGTGCTGGCCAATGTCAATGCCGGCTTGCTGCTCTTGATGGCAATCACTTCGATCGAGGTCTACGGCGTCATCATCGCCGGCTGGGCATCGAACTCGAAGTACGCCTTCCTCGGCGCGCTGCGCGCTTCCGCACAGATGATCAGTTACGAAATCGCCATGGGCTTCTGCCTGGTGGTGGTGCTGATGATCAGCGGCACGATGAATTTGAGCGCCATCGTGGTTCAGCAAGGGCAGGGCACTTTCGCCAATATGGGCCTGGGCTTCTTGTCCTGGAACTGGCTGCCGCTGCTGCCGATCTTCGTGGTCTTCTTCATCTCGGGTCTGGCTGAAACCAATCGCCACCCCTTTGACGTCGTGGAAGGCGAATCGGAAATCGTGGCCGGCCATATGGTCGAGTACTCGGGCATGTCCTTCGCCATGTTCTTCTTGGCTGAATACGCCAATATGATTTTGGTGTCTATCCTGACCGTCACGCTCTTCTTGGGCGGCTGGCTGTCACCGTTCGCGGCGCTGGACTTCATTCCCGGCTGGATCTGGCTTGGCATCAAGACTTTCTTGGTCGTTACCGTCTTCCTGTGGGTTCGCGCCTCATTCCCGCGCTACCGCTATGACCAGATCATGCGTCTGGGCTGGAAGATCTTCATCCCTGTGACTCTGGTCTGGCTGGTCGTGATCGGCCTGTGGATTCAGTCTCCTATGAATATTTGGAAGTGAGCTGAGGCCAAACATGTCTGCAGTGAGTTCCTCCGTTAATTTCTTCAAGAGCTTTTTGCTCATCGAACTGTTCAAGGGCCTGGCCCTGACGGGTCGACACTTCTTTAGCCGCAACATCACGGTGCAATTCCCGGAAGAGAAGACGCCGCTGTCGCCGCGTTTCCGGGGTTTGCATGCGCTGCGCCGTTATGAAAACGGCGAAGAGCGGTGCATCGCTTGCAAGCTTTGCGAAGCGGTTTGCCCGGCGATGGCGATCACGATTGAATCCGATGTGCGGGATGATGGTTCACGCCGCACCACGCGCTACGACATCGACCTGACTAAGTGCATCTTCTGTGGCTTCTGCGAAGAGAGCTGCCCGGTTGATTCGATCGTTGAAACCAATATCTTCGAATACCACGGCGAGAAGCGTGGCGACCTGTACTTCACCAAGGACATGCTCCTGGCTGTGGGTGACAAGTTCGAACCCGAGATCGCAGCCCAAAAGGAGGCCGACGCCAAGTACCGCTGAAGCCCGAACCTGATCCTTGGGGTCAGGTCTTGCCTTAGTGGTTGACTTGCAGGAATCGCATGGATATCACAACCGTCTTGTTCTACATCTTCTCGGCCGTGTTGCTGGGTTCGGCTTTCCGTGTGATCACGGCGCCAAGCACCGTGCACGCTGCCTTGTTCCTGATTCTGGGCTTCTTCAATGCAGCCTGTATCTGGATGCTTTTGAAAGCCGAGTTCTTGGCCATCACCTTGGTGCTGGTCTACATCGGCGCCGTCATGGTGCTGTTCTTGTTCGTGGTGATGATGCTTGACATCAATAGCGACAAGGTCCGCCAAGGTTTCTGGAAACATCTGCCTCTGGGTGGTTTGGTTGGCGCCTTCGCGGCGCTGGAAATGGCTGCTGTGCTGATGGGCGGCTTCCGCCTGAACGCCGCGCCGGAACCGAGCGCACTGGCTTTGCAATTGGGCAATACCAAGCTGCTGGGCATCGCGATCTACACGCAATACCTGTATCCGCTGGAAATTGCAGCGGTCTTGCTCTTGGTGGCCATCATTTCTGCCATCGCGCTGACGCTGCGTGGCCGCAAGGATTCGCGTAGCCAGAACCCTGGTGAGCAGGTCAAGGTCAAGAAGGCTGATCGTCTGCGCGTTGTGAAGATGGCGCCGACAGTGGAAGTGCCGCCCGTTGAGGCAACGGCAGCGGCCGAGAACAGCAAGGGAGCTGCATGATGGGTGCCGCAATTACATTGGGCCATTTCCTGACGCTGGGCGCGGTTTTGTTCGCCCTGTCTGTGGTGGGCATCTTCATGAACCGCAAGAACTTGATCGTGCTCTTGATGGCGATCGAATTGATGCTGCTGGCGGTGAATTTGAATTTCGTGGCCTTCTCGCACTATCTGGGCGATATGCAGGGTCAAGTTTTCGTGTTCTTCATCCTGACCGTGGCGGCGGCCGAGTCGGCGATCGGCCTGGCCATTCTGGTCGTGCTGTTCCGTAACCGCGCCACCATCAATGTCGATGAACTCGACTCGCTGAAGGGCTGATCGCTGTATGTCTGCACAACTTTCTCAAAACATGTTGCTGGCGGTGCCGCTGGCACCGCTGGTTGGCGCCGTGGTCGCGGGTTTCTTCGGCAAGCAAGTGGGCCGTCGTGGCGCCCACAGCGTGACCATCCTCGGCGTGCTGATCTCCTTCATCCTGTCTGCGATGACGCTCAACGCCGTCGTCAATGACGGTGCGCGTTTCAACCAGACCATTTACGAATGGATGGTGGTCGGCGGCCTGAAGATGGAAGTCGGCTTTTTGGTCGATAGCCTGACGGCGATGATGATGTGCGTGGTGACCTTTGTGTCGCTGATGGTGCACATCTACACCATCGGCTATATGGAAGAGGACCCGGGCTACCAGCGCTTCTTCAGCTATATCTCGCTGTTCACCTTCAGCATGTTGATGCTGGTGATGAGCAACAATATGCTGCAGCTCTTCTTCGGCTGGGAAGCCGTGGGCCTGGTGAGTTATCTCCTGATCGGTTTCTGGTACACCAAGCCGACCGCGATCTTCGCCAATATGAAGGCCTTCTTGGTCAACCGTGTCGGTGACTTCGGTTTCATCCTGGGCATCGGTTTGCTGGTGGCCTACAGCGGCTCGCTCAACTACGGTGAAGTGTTCGCCAAGAAGGACGAGCTGGCTCAGATCGCCTTTACAGCGCCGCTGTGGGGTGAGGGCTGGATGATGTTGTCGGTGGCTTGCATCTGCTTGTTCATCGGTGCCATGGGCAAGAGCGCACAGTTCCCCTTGCACGTCTGGCTGCCTGACTCGATGGAAGGCCCGACGCCTATCTCTGCGCTGATCCACGCTGCCACCATGGTGACGGCTGGCATCTTCATGGTCTCGCGCATGAGCCCCTTGTTCGAGTTGTCGGACACGGCCTTGAACTTCGTGCTGGTGATCGGCTCGATCACGGCGCTGTTCATGGGCTTCATGGGCATCATCCAGAACGACATCAAGCGCGTGGTGGCTTATTCGACCTTGTCGCAGCTGGGCTATATGACCGTGGCGCTGGGCGTATCGGCTTACTCGGTGGCCGTGTTCCACCTGATGACGCACGCCTTCTTCAAGGCCTTGTTGTTCCTCGGCGCTGGCTCGGTGATCATCGGCATGCACCATGACCAGGACATCCGCAATATGGGCGGCCTGCGCAAGTACATGCCCATCACCTGGATCACGTCCTTGCTGGGCTCCTTGGCACTGATCGGCACACCGCTGTTCTCGGGTTTCTACTCCAAGGACAGCATCATCGAAGCCGTGCACGCCAGCCATCTGCCGGGCGCACAGTTCGCCATCTTCGCGGTGACCGCAGGTGTCTTCGTCACAGCCTTCTATTCCTTCCGGATGTACTTCCTGGTCTTCCACGGCAAGGAGAACTTCCGTCACAAGCCATTCCCTGGCGAGCATGATCATCATGACGACCATGGCCATCATGAGCCACACGTGCCGCACGAGTCGCCTTGGGTGGTGACGGCACCGCTGGTTCTGCTGGCTATCCCCTCGGTGGCAATCGGCTACCTGACCATCGGCCCCATGCTGCATGGTGACTTCTTCAACGGTGCCATCGTGGTGAACCACGAGTTGCATCACGCGATGGAAGAGCTGAAGTCTGAGTTCCACGGCGCCGCTGCAATGGCCAGCCATGGCTTGATGTCGCTGCCGTTCTGGCTGGCTCTGGGTGGTGTGGTCACAGCTTATGTGTTCTACATGGTTGCTCCTAGCATCCCGGCGACATTGGCCCGCGCGCTGCGTCCTCTGGTCAATATCTTGGAGAACAAGTACTACATGGACTGGTTCAACGAGAACGTGCTGGCCAAGGCCGCGCGTGGCTTGGGCCTGGCCTTCTGGAAGGGCGGCGATGTGGGCTTGATCGACGGCGTCATCATCAATGGCTCGGCCCGCACCGTTGGTGGCGTGGCAGGCCTGGTGCGACGCGTGCAAACCGGCCATCTGTACTGGTATGCCTTGGTGATGATGTTGGGTGTCATTGGCTTGATGACCTGGCAGCTGTGGCCCTATATCGGTCCTCAATTCAAGACCCTGATGGGTCTGGGCCTGTGACCTGGGGCGGAGAACAAAAATATGTTGCTTAGTCTTTCAATCTTCCTGCCCATCGCGTTCGGCCTGATTCTGCTGGCCCTTGGCCGTGATGATCAGGTCAAGGCCGTGCGCTGGCTTGCGCTGCTGGCTGCACTGATCAGCTTTGCTGTGACCTTGCCGCTGATCGGCGGTTTCGACAATGCCAGCGCGGCGATGCAGTTCGTCGAGAACCAGCCCTGGATCGAACGCTTCAATATCCGCTACCACCTGGGCGTGGACGGCATCTCGATGTGGTTCGTGCCGCTGACGGCATTCATCACCGTGATCGTTGTGGTGGCCGCTTGGGAAGTGATCGAGAAGCGTGTCAATCAGTACATGGGCGCCTTCCTGGTGCTGTCGGGTCTGATGATCGGCGTGTTCTCGGCCCTGGACGGCATGCTGTTCTATGTCTTCTTCGAAGCCACGCTGATCCCGATGTACATCATCATCGGCGTGTGGGGCGGCCCGAACCGGGTCTACGCAGCGTTCAAGTTCTTCCTCTACACGCTGGCCGGCTCGCTTTTGATGCTGATTGCCTTGCTGTATCTGTACTTCGCAGCTGCAGGCAGCTTCGACATTCAGACCTGGCACAAGCTGCCGCTGCCGATGCACACGCAGACGCTGCTGTTCTTCGCCTTCCTGGCCGCTTTCTCGGTCAAGGTGCCGATGTGGCCGGTGCACACCTGGCTGCCCGACGCCCACGTTGAGGCGCCCACAGGCGGTTCGGTGGTGCTGGCTGCCATCATGTTGAAGCTGGGTGCTTATGGCTTCCTGCGCTTTTCGCTGCCCATCGCTCCGGATGCTGCGCATCACTGGTCTTGGCTGATCATCGCCATGTCCCTGATCGCTGTGGTCTATATCGGCCTGGTTGCGCTGGTGCAGCAGGACATGAAGAAGTTGGTGGCCTATTCGTCCATCGCGCACATGGGTTTTGTGACCCTGGGCTTCTTCATCTTCAACGACCTGGGTGTTTCCGGCGGCCTGGTGCAGATGATTTCCCACGGCTTTGTGTCGGGCGCCATGTTCCTGAGCATCGGCGTGCTGTACGACCGCGTTCACTCGCGTGAAATTGCAGCCTACGGCGGTGTGGTGAACACCATGCCCAAGTTCGCGGCCTTCGCCCTGTTCTTCACCATGGCCAATTGCGGCCTGCCCGCTACCGCCGGCTTCGTCGGTGAGTGGATGGTGATTCTGGGTACCGTGAAGTACAGCTTCTGGCTGGGCGCGATTGCCTCGACAGCGTTGATCTTCGGCGCCGCCTACTCGCTGTGGATGTACAAGCGCGTCTACTTCGGCCCGGTCACGAATGACAACGTCAAGAGCCTGAGCGACATCAATGCCCGTGAGTTCGGCATGATGGCTGTGCTGGCGATTGCTGTGCTTTACATGGGTATCTATCCCAAGCCCTTCACCGATGTGATGGACAAGTCGGTCAGCCAGTTGCTCAAGCATGTGGGCACCTCCAAGCTGCCTACGCTAGTTGCAGTGCCGGCTGCTGCAGCGGCTGAAGTCGTGGCAGAGCCAGCCGCTTCGGCGGCCAGCGCTAACTGATCAAGGGCCGAGAACAAATGAACAATATGAACTGGCTCGCGGTTTATCCCGAAATCATCCTCCTGGCCATGACCTGCGTCATCGCCATCGTGGATCTGTTTGTGACTGACTCCCAGCGCCGCCCGACCTACTGGCTGACGCAGCTGACGGTGGCCGTTGTGGGCACCATGCATCTGTCTTACTTCAGTGCTGGTGATACGGTCTACGCCATGCAAGGCATGGTGGTGTCTGATCCGATGGGGCATTTGCTGGCCTTCTTCGCCTGCGTGGCCACCATCGTCACCTTGGTTTATGCCCGCCCTTATGCCGCTTCGCGCGAGCTGCTCAAAGGTGAGCTGTTCAGCCTGACGCTGTTCTCTTTGCTGGGCATTTTCGTGATGCTGTCGGCCAACAACTTCCTGGTCATCTATCTGGGCCTGGAGTTGATGAGCTTGTCGCTGTACGCCTTGGTTGCCCTGCGTCGTGATAACGCCAATGCCACCGAAGCCGCAATGAAGTACTTCGTGCTGGGCGCGCTGGCCAGCGGCTTCTTGCTCTACGGCCTGTCCATGATGTACGGCGCTACCGGTTCGCTGTCTATCCCTGAGGTGTTCAAGGTCATCAGCACGGGTGCAGCCAACAAGTCGGTGCTGGTGTTCGGCCTGGTCTTTGTCACTGCCGGCCTGGCATTCAAGCTCGGCGCCGCGCCTTTCCATATGTGGGTGCCTGACATCTATCAAGGCTCGCCCACGGCAGTGACCTTGCTGCTGGGTGCTGCGCCTAAGCTCGCTGCTTTTGCCATCACCATCCGCCTGCTGGTGGAAGGCATGATCGGCCTGGCTGTTGACTGGCAGCAGATGCTGGTGGTGCTGTCCATCATGTCCTTGCTGGTCAGTTTGGCTGCGATCGCGCAGACCAATCTGAAGCGCATGTTGGCCTACTCGACCATCGCTCAAATGGGCTTCATGCTGCTGGGTCTGGTTTCGGGCGTGGTCAATGACAACACCTTGTCCGCCGCCAATGCCTACAGCTCGGCGATGTTCTATGCCGTCATCTATGTGATGACCACCTTGGGCAGCTTCGGCATGATTTTGCTGCTCTCGCGTCAAGGCCATGAAGCTGAGGAAATCCGCGATCTGGCTGGTTTGGCCAAGCGCAGCCCCTGGTACGCCGCTGTGATGAGCATCTTCATGTTCTCGCTCGCCGGCATTCCGCCTACAGCCGGCTTCTATGCCAAGCTGTCGGTGCTGCAGGCCCTGGTGTCCAGCAATGTGCAGGCCTATCTGTACCTGGCTGTGTTCGCGGTGGTGGTGTCCCTGATCGGTGCTTTCTACTACCTGCGTGTGGTGAAGGTGATGTTCTTTGACGAACCTACCGACCGCGCACCGCTGAGCGCGCCTGGCGATGTCCGCCTGGTGATGTCGCTGAACGGCGCCGCTGTGTTGGTCTTCGGTTTGCTGCCTGGTGGCCTGATGGCCTGGTGCGCGCAAGCCATCGTGAAGACCCTGGCCACCTGATTTCCTGCTGATGGATCAGACCACAGCCGTTTGGCTGGTGTTGGCGGCGGCTATGCTGGCCGCCAACCTGCCTTACTTTTCCGAGCGCATCTTTTTCTTCTTTGGCCCGGACCAGGCGCGCAAGCCCGTGGGCTGGCGCCTGTTGGAATTGGCGCTGATGGCGGGCTTGAGCCTGGCACTTGGCTTCGCGCTCGAAGCACGGCTCGGCCAGCGGCAGCCGCAGGGCTGGGAGTTCTACGCCGCGGCCTTCTGCCTCTTCATCACCCTGGGCTTCCCGGGGTTTGTGTGGTGCTATCTGCGCCGCCGTCGTCATGGCGACTGACTGGCAAGTGGAAAGGCAGGGCGAGGGCACTGCCGCTCAAGACGCTCAAGACGCCCATCTGCGCGAGCACTTCGTCCAAGGCGAAAAAGTCTTCGACGGTCATTTCCTCAAGGTGCAGCGTGACCATGTGCGCCTGCCTGATGGCCGAGTCGCCACACGCGAATACATCCGCCACCCTGGTGCCGTGATGATCGTGCCCTTGCTGGACGACGGCCGCTTGCTGCTGGAGCGCCAGTTCCGTTATCCCATGGGCCGGGTGATGCTCGAGTTTCCGGCCGGCAAGCTCGATGCTGGCGAGGCTCCCTTGCTCTGCGCGCAGCGTGAGCTGCTGGAGGAAACCGGCTACCGGGCGCGCGAATGGGCCCATGCCGGCGTCCTGCACAACGCCATCGCCTATTCCGACGAAGGCATCGAGATCTTCTTCGCGCGCGGCCTAGTGGCCGGGCAGCAAGATCTGGATGAGGGCGAGTTCCTGGAGTTGGTCAGGCACAGCCCGGCCGAACTGGAAGCCTGGGCGGCCGATGGCAGCCTGACCGACGCCAAGACTCTGATCGGCCTCTTGTGGCTGCAGCGCTGGCAAGCGGGCGCTTGGGCGCTCGACTGGCAAGCCGCGGTGGCCTGAGCGCACCTGCCCATCTTTCTTTGACATGCTCGTTCTCAATCTGGCTTGCGGCCACGATCATCGTTTTGAAGGCTGGTTTGGCTCATCTGCCGATTTCGAGTCGCAGACCGCCAGCGGTTTGCTGAGCTGCCCCATGTGCGGCGACCAGCGCATCAGCCGCATGCCTACGGCGCCGCATCTCAACGTATCTCATTTGCGTGCCGCGAAGGCGGGCCATCATGTTGCGCCTCAAACGGCAGAGCCTGAGTCCGCAGCAGCGAGTGCGCCCAGCCGCGTTGCTGATGGCAAGGCCGTGCTGCCGGTAGCGGCTCCATCGCAGGCGGCGCAGGCGCAAGATCAATCCGCAGATGCGCTGCAGGGCTTGCAAGCGCAGTTGCTGCAAGCGGTCCAGCAGGTTTTGGCCAATACCGAGGATGTGGGCACGCAATTCGCTGAAGAGGCGCGTCGCATCCATTATGGTGAGGCGCAACAGCGTGGCATTCGCGGCCAAGCCAGTGCCGACGAGACCGCTGCTTTGCTGGACGAGGGCATTGAGGTCCTCGCGCTGCCCTTGCCGCTAAGCCTGAAGGGTCCTCTGCAATAGGGGCAAAGAAGTGCATGACCAACGGCAGGGACGTTGATTCAGGATAAGCTCGCGGGCCAAAACAATAGTTCGGAGTTCGCCCGATGTCCCCCGCCAGTTTCTTGCCTTCTTTCTCGACCGATCGCTCGCGCAGCTTGCCGGCGTCGGCCACCAACGCTTTCCGCATTCGCGCTTTGACGGCCACTTTGATGACGGTGGGCGTGTTGGCCTTGAGCGCCTGCGGCAAGCCGGGGGATGGCAAGGCGGCAGCGGCGTCCTCCGCCGCCAGTGGGGCTAGCGCTGCGGATGGCTCAGCAGCCACTTTGTTGATCGCGCCTGAGGACCTGCTTAGCCTGCGGGTGGGGGCTTATGCCGTCGGGCCTGTCATCACGGGCTCGATCCAACCGGAGAGAAAGGCTGATCTGCGCGCCGAGGTGTCCGCCGTGGTGCAGCAAGTGCTCAAGGAAAACGGTCAGGCGGTGCGGCGCGGTGAATTGCTGGTGCATCTGGATGACACGGCCATCCGCGATGGCCTGACCTCGGCCAACGAAGCCGCCCGCGCTGCCGGCCAAAGCTTTGAGCAGGCCGAGCGCCAATACCAGCGTCAGAAGACTTTGCAGGGGCAGGGCATGAGCTCCATGCAATCGCTCGAAGATGCCGAATTGCGCCGCAATAACGCGCAGAGCGATCTGGTCGCGGCCAAGGCGCGCGTGGTCACCGCCCGCCAATTGCTGACGCGCACCGAAGTGCGGGCACCGTTTGATGGGGTCGTGAGCGAACGCAAGGTCTCCATCGGCGACACGGCCCAGATCGGCAAGGAGCTGGTCAAAGTGATCGACCCGCGCAGCATGCGCTTTGAAGGCCTGGTGTCGGCCGATCGTATGCAAGAGCTGCAGGTTGGCCAAACGGTGAACTTCCGCGTCAACGGTTACGCCAAGAGCGATTTCCAAGGCAAGATCCGCCGGGTGGATGCCGCCGCCAATGCCACCACCCGCCAGGTCGAGGTGTTGGTGGACTTCGACGGCGGCAAAGGCCCCGAGGTCTCAGGTCTCTATGCCGAAGGGCGGGTGGAAGCCAGCTCGGTCAAGAGCCTGATGCTGCCCGAAGCGGCTTTGCTGCGCGTGGGTGATGCCAGCTATGCCTGGCGCGTCAAGGACGGCAAGGTCTCCAAGGTGAAGCTGGAATTGGGCGAGCGCGATAGCCGCCGCGGCGATTACGCCTTGCGCTCCGGCCTGGCCGAGGGCGACATGATTCTGCGCAACCCCGGCTCCAATCTGCGTGACGGCCAGGCCGTCACCTTGGTGGGCAAGACGGCGCCAGCCCGCGCAGCCTCGGCCGCCAGCGCAGCGAGGTAAAGCCATGTTCCTCTCAGACTTCAGTATCAAAAAGCCCATTGCGGCCCTGGTCATCATCATTTCCTTGATGTGCTTGGGGCTGCTGGCCCTGAAGAATTTGCGCGTCAACCAGATCCCGGATGTGCAGGAGCCGATGTTGGTGATCAACATCAATTACCCCGGCGCCTCACCCGAGACGGTGGAGCGCGAGGTGCTCAACCGCATCGAGAAATCGCTGCAAAGCATTTCCGGCATCAGCCGCGTGCGAGCCACCGCGCGTGAGGGCAATGCCAGCTTCTTCCTGATCTTCAATTTCAAGAAGAACATGATCGAAGCGGCCGAGGAGGTGCGCAACGCCATCGCCACGGTGCGTTACAAGCTGCCGATTGAGATCCGCGAGCCGGTGATCGAGCGCATCGACCCCAGCGCCGAGCCCATCATGCAGCTGGCCTTGTCCAGCACCGCGCAAACCCATGCGGAAATCTCGCGCCTGGCGGAGGACCAATTGGCGGATAAATTCCGTGGCATCCCAGGCGTTTCGGTGGTCTATGTGAACGGTGCGCTCAAACGTGAGTTGAGCGTGCTGCTGCGGGCCGAGAAGTTGCGGGAATACCGCGTCTCGGTCTCCGAGGTGGTGAATGCCTTGCGCAGCCAGAACGTCAGCGCCCCGGTGGGCAAAGTGCGCGGCACGCTGGAGGATCAAAGCATCCGCCTGGCCGGTCGCATTGAAAGCCCCGAGGAGTTTCAGCAAATCGTCATTCGCCGCAGCGGCAATGAGTTGATCCGCCTCGGCCAAGTGGCTTTGATCAGCGACGGCTTTGCCGAGCTCAGCGGCTTCAGCGTGCGCAATGGCCACCCCAATGTGGGCTTGTCCATCAACCGCGCCCGTGACGCCTCTACCGTCACTGTGGCCAATCAAGTGCGCAAGCTGATTGATGATCTGAACGCCACATTGCCCAAGGGCACCAAGCTGGAAATCACCCGCGACGGCGGCAAGGAAGCGGAAGACAACCTCAATAACGTGATTCACGCGCTCGTCTTCGGCGCGGGCCTGACCATTTTTGTGGTTTACATCTTCCTCAACTCCTGGCGCTCCACCTTGATCACGGCGCTGAGCTTGCCGACCTCGGTGATCGCCGCTTTCATCGCCGTTTGGTTGTGTGGCTTCACGCTCAATTTCATGAGCTTGTTGGGCTTGTCCCTGGCCATCGGCGTCTTGATTGACGATGCCATCGTGGTGCGGGAGAACATCGTGCGCCATATGGAGCGCGGTGCCGACCGCCGCAGCGCAGCCTTGAACGGCACCGCTGAAATCGGTCTGGCCGTGGCCGCCACCACTTTCTCCATCGTGGCGGTGTTTGTGCCTGTGGCCTTCATGCCCGGCGGTGCGGGGGAGTGGTTCCGGCCCTTCGCGGTCACCGTGGTGGCCTCGGTGCTGGTGAGCTTGTTCATCTCCTTCACTCTGGATCCCATGTTGTCGGCCTATTGGGGTGACCCACCGGGCCATCACCATGCGCCCAAAACCGGCATCTCCAAGCAGCTGGCGCGCTTCAATGATTGGTTTGACCATCAAAGCGACCGCTACGGCAACGTCATCGCCTGGGCTTTGCATCACCGGCGTTGGATGGCGGCCTTTGCGGTGCTGAGCCTGATTGCGGCCATCGTGATGCAAGCCAAGCTGGGCGGCTCCAGCTTCTTGCCGGCATCCGACAACGGCATGTTGGCCATTGATGTGCGCACGCCCGCCAGCAGCAATCTGGAGTATTCCCGCCGCAAGCTTGAAGGCGCAGCCGTCCTGGCGCGCAGCATCCCGGAAGTGGTGGCCACCAATAGCAATGTGAACTCGGGCGGCGGCCGTATTTATGTGGACATCGGCAAGAGCACCGAGCGCAAGCGGTCCGCTGCCGAGATTGCCGTTGACCTGCGCGGCAAGGTCGCCCGCTTGGTCGGCGCCGAATATGTGGTGCTGGACGACTTCAACAACGGCGCGCAAAAGCCGGTGCAGATCCGCTTCTCCGGGCCTGACTCCCGCAAGCTGCAGGAGATCACCACCGACTTCATGGCCAAGCTGCGCCAGGTCAAGGGCGCGGTGGATGTGGGCTTGTCGGAGCAAGATCCGCAGAATGAGCTGCAGATCGAGCTGAACCGAGGCCTTGCCAATTCCCTGGGCATCTCGGTGGGTGACGCGGCGCAGGCTTTGCGCGTGGCTTTTGCTGGCGTGGAAGTGGGGGATTGGGTCGACCCAACCGGTGAAGCCCGCGATGTGGCCGTGCGCCTGCACCCCGACGACCGGGTGGATCTGAGCAATATCGAACGTCTGCCCATCGCGGTGAACGGCACCAATCAAATGGTGCCGCTGGAGCAGATCGCCACGGTCAGCATGGGCCGTGGCCCCTCCAAGATCGAGCATGCCGACGGCAAACGCACCATCACCGTGGCCGCCAATGCGCAAGACCGCTCGGCCGGCGAAGTGACCGCCGACGCGATGAAGATCGCTAAAGCCATGAGCTACCCGCCCGGCTTCGGCATCGACCTGGAAGGCTCTTCGCGTGAGCAGGAGGAAGTGTTTGGCGCCATGGGCATTGCCTTGATCAGCGGCATCGGCCTGATGTATCTGATTCTGGTGATGCAGTTCAGCTCTTTCACCGCGCCGCTGGCGGTGATGCTGTCCTTGCCGCTCTCTCTGATCGGCGTGGTGCTGGCCTTGTTGCTGACCAAGGGTACGCTCAATCTGATGAGCTTCATCGGCGTCATCATGTTGATGGGCTTGGTGGCCAAGAACGCCATCCTTTTGCTGGATGCCGCGCGCCAGCTTGAAGCCGAAGGCGTGGACCGGGAAGAGGCGTTGATGCAGGCCGGCCGCAAGCGCTTGCGCCCCATCTTGATGACCACCTTCGCCCTGATCGCCGGCATGATGCCCGTGGCCATTGGCGTGGGCGAGGGTGGCGAGTTCTATCGCCCCATGGCCGTGGCCATCATCGGCGGAACCATCACCTCGACTCTGCTGACCTTGTTGGTGGTGCCCAGCTTTTACGACAGCATTGAGCAAGCGCGCGACCGCGCCATCGCCAAGTTCCACCGCCGTGAACCGCGCTGGGGCAGCTTTGTGGCCTTCAGCCTGACCTTGGGCGAAGCGCTGCTGACGGTGCTGATGCTGCGCCTGGTGTGGCGCTTGGCGACTCGTTTGCTGGGCCGTTTGACGGGCCAGCGCGCGGTCTTGGGGCGCTAAGCGGCGCTAGCGCTCGCGACGAGGTCTGAAGGGCCGGTCTCAGTTGCCGCATGGCGGCCGCTGAGACCTATAACAAGCGCCCCGGATTGAAGAGACCTTGCGGGTCCAGCGCCGACTTGATAGACCGCATCAAGGCCAGGGCAATGGGGTCTTTGCGCTGCGCCAACTCTTCGCGCTTGAGCTGGCCGATGCCGTGCTCGGCCGAGATCGAGCCGCCAAAGCGCTGCACCGCGTCGTAGACCAGGCTGTTGATGGCAGGCTCTCGCGTGGCCAAGAATTCCGCCGCGCTGACACCTTCGGGTGCTTGCACGTTGTAGTGCAGATTGCCGTCGCCCAGATGGCCAAAGGTGATCAAGCGCACGCCCGGAAAGCCGCCCCGCAAGGCTGCATCGGTGCCCGCCACAAAGGCGGGGATGCGTGAGACGGGCAGGGCGATGTCGTGCTTGATATTGAGCCCCTCCTTGCTCTGCGCCATGGAGATGGACTCCCGCAGCTGCCACATGGTGTGGCTCTGCGCCAGGCTCTGCGCCACAGCGGCGTCTTGCACCAGGCCGCGGTCCACCGCTTCGCTCAGCAGCTGCTCCAGCTGCGCTTGCGCATGGGCTTCGCTTTCACTGTCTGAGAGTTCCAGCAAGACCGTCCAGGCGCTGGGCGCGAGTGGCTGAACCAGCTGCGGCAGATGGCGGCGCAGCAAGGCCATTGACGCGTCGTTCATCAACTCAAACGCCGTCAGCGAAGCGCCCACCTGTGCTTGTGCCAGGGCCAGCAAGGCGAGCGTGGCATCCAGATCGGCGCAAGCGGCTAGGGCCGTCAGCTGCGCCTTCGGGGCCGGATAGAGCTTGAGCGTGGCCGCGGTGATGATGCCCAGCGTGCCCTCGCTGCCGATGAATAAGTGGCGCAAGTCGTAGCCGGTGTTGTCTTTGCGCAGGCCGCTCAGGCCGGACCAGATGTCGCCGCTGGCTGTCACCACTTCCAGGCCCAGGCACAGCTCGCGGGCATTGCCATAACGCAGCACTTGCGTGCCACCGGCATTGCTGGCGAGATTGCCGCCTATGGTGCAACTGCCTTCTGAGGCCAGGCTTAAGGGGAAGAGCAGGCCTTTCGCGGCTGCAGCGTCTTGCACCGCTTGCAAGCTGCAGCCGGCCTCCACTGTCAGGGTCAGGTTGGCCGCATCGAGTTCACGCACGGCGTGCAGGCGCCGCAGGCTCAGCAAGAGCTGGCTGCCGCTGCTGTCCGGCACGCCGCCCCCCACCAGCCCGGTATTGCCGCCTTGCGGCACGATGCTCACCCCATGCGCAGCGCACAGGCGCACCACGGCGGCGACTTGTTCGGTGCTGCTGGGGCTGGCCACGGCCAGTGCGCGGCCTTGGTAGCGGCCACGCCAGTCCTTCTCAAACGCCGACAGATCTTCGGCGCTGCCATCAGTAGTCCATCCGACACGCAGGCCCGCCTCGCCGAGCACGTCGCGCAGCGCCGTCAGCAGTGGCGTTTGACTCATGCGCCTGCAGGCTCAGTGCTGTTGGCGTTGTTCGCGTTTGCCGCCTTGGCCGCCGCAATGCGCAAGCGCACATGCATGGCGCAGGCCACAAAAACCAACACACTTAGCAACACTTCCAAGGTGCCCAGCCACACCGCAGGGCCGGCTTCGCTGGTGGCGCGCACGGCGCCTTCGGCGAAGTAAAGCCAGATCATCAGGCTCAGCCAGCGGAAGGTGTAGAGCCGGTAGCGCCACAAGCCCAGCATGGGCAGCAGCAGGGGCAAAGCCTTGATGGCCAGGGTGCCGCGGCCCGTGGGCGCTAGCCATAACTCCCAGGCTAAGCAGAGTAGGAACAGGGCAATCAGCGCGCCCAGGGCCAGCAGGCGCGTTTGCGCCTCGCGCTGGCTGGCTTGGGTGCGGGAGGTGGGTGTGAGGGGCGTGGTGGACGACATGCTGGCATCATAGCCAGCATGAGCATTTCTTCACCGTCCAAGGGCCAGAGCTTGCGCCCTGTCATCAGCAATTCCGCCTCCGTGTCCAGCCGCCATTTCGATCGCATTCGCAGCAGCCGTCTGTGGTTGGTTTTGGTCAATTTGCGCACCCGTTTTCTGGAAGAGCACCTGGGCCTCACCGCCGGCAGCCTGACTTTCACGACGCTGATTTCGCTGGTGCCCCTGATCACCGTGATGCTGGCCTTGTTCACCGCCTTCCCCATGTTTTCCTCTTTTCAGGGGGCCTTGGAGAAGTACTTTCTGCAAAACCTGATTCCGGTCAATATCGCCCGCCCGGTGATGACGGGCCTCACCCAGTTCGCCATGAAGGCCAAGGGCCTGGGCGCCATGGGTCTGGCTTTTCTGGGCATCACCGCCTTGGCCTTGATGCTGACCATAGACCGCACCCTCAACTTGATCTGGCGGGTCAAACGGCCACGCCCCTTGGCGCAGCGCGTGCTGGTTTACTGGGCGGCTTTGACCCTGGGCCCTTTGATCCTGGGCGGCAGCATTGCGCTGACCAGCTATGCCGTCACCACGGGGCGTGATTTGCTGGGGGACTTGGCCGGCAACTGGTCCTTCGGCTTTAATGTGGTTCAAATCTTGATCCTGGCGGGCGGCGTGGCGGGCTTGTTCCACTATGTGCCCAATACCCATGTGCGCTGGCGCCATGCGGCGGTGGGCGGCCTGTTTGTGGCCTTGGCCTTCACGGCGGCCAAGTCGGGCCTGGCCTGGTATTTGAAGGCGGTGCCGACTTACTCCACGCTCTACGGCGCCTTTGCCATCGTGCCCATCTTCCTGATCTGGCTCTACCTGGGCTGGGTGATCATGCTGATCGGCGCCGTGCTGGCGGCCAATGCGCCCAGCTTGGGCGGCGGCATGCCGCGCCGGCCCGATGCACCCGGTGTGGGCTTTGCCTTGGCCTTGGATGTGCTGCGTGAGTTGTGGCGCGTGCAGGGCAGGGGCCAAGGCGGCCTTGCCAGCTCGCAGCTGGCCCATGCGATCCGTGTGGATCCGCTGCAGTTGGAGGGCGTGCTGGACAGCTTGGTGAGCCTGGACTGGGTCGGCCGCTTGGAGGAGGGCGGGGCACAGCGCTTGGTGCTGCTCTGCCAGCCCAGCCTGACGCCGGCAAAGCGCCTGCTCAATGCCATGCTGGCCGAGCACAGTGCCGGCCTGGCGTCTTTGTGGCAGCGCAGTGATTGGGATCGTTTGACGCTGGCTGATTTGCTCGCTGAGCCGCAGGGCGTCCCTCAGGCGTGAAGCACCACCAGCAAGGCCACGGCTGGCTGCTTGCTGGTATTGCGAATGGCATGCGGCCCGTCCACCGCATAACGCGCAGTCTCGCCGGCATTCAGGGTCTGTGAAGCCCCGCCGGCGCTGACCACCAAATGGCCTTTGAGCACACTCAGGTGCTCGCGCGAGCCGGGCTGATGGGCGGCTGATTCCAGCGCGCCGCCGGGCTGCACCGTCAGCTCATACCACTCGAATTGCCCGGCCAAATCGATGGGGCCGAGGATGCGCAACTGGCACAGTCCGTCCGGGCTGCTCATGCCCGGCGTGGCGTGGGCGGGCACGGTTTCGATGGCCGGCGGCGCGCTGCGCTCGCCGCCCAGCAGCTCCGTCAACTCCACGCGCAGGGCATTGGCCAGGCGCCAAACCACCGCGACGGTCGGGTTTGCCTGATTGCGTTCAATCTGCGACAACATGGACTTGGACACCCCAGCGCGGCGCGAGAGTTCGTCCAGCGACAAGCCCTGCGCTTGCCGCAGCGCTTGCAAAGTGGCGCCCACTTTGGGGGGCTCGAGACTCTCTGGATTCGTGAGCGACATGCTTGACCTTGGTTTTGAAATCCTGGATACTGCACACGAATTCGATATATCGAACTGTGTTCAATTTAGTGAATTGTGCATCAAGCGCACAGCGGGAGACAAGCCATGGCCAGCACGCAAGACTTTTACGCCCATATCCAGGCCGAATTGGCCGGCATCCGCGAGGCGGGGCTTTACAAGAGCGAGCGCATCATCACCGGCGCGCAAGGCGCGGTGGTGCACACGAATGATGGCCGCGAGGTCATCAATCTCTGTGCCAACAACTACCTGGGCTTGTCATCGCACCCGCAAGTGATCGAAGCGGCGCATGAGGCCTTGCGCACGCATGGCTACGGCCTGTCTTCCGTGCGCTTCATCTGCGGCACGCAAGATCTGCACAAGACGCTGGAGCAGCGTCTGGCCAAGTTCCTGGGCACCGAGGACACCATCCTCTACGCCGCAGCCTTTGACGCCAATGGCGGCCTGTTCGAGCCCCTGCTGGGCGAGCAAGACGCCATCATCAGCGACGAGCTGAACCACGCCTCCATCATCGACGGCATCCGCCTGTGCAAGGCCAAGCGCTTCCGCTACAAGCACAACGATCTGACCGATCTGCACGCCCAGCTGGAAGCGGCCAAGGCCGCCGGCGCCCGCCACACCCTGGTCTTCACCGACGGCGTGTTCTCGATGGACGGCACCATCGCTCAGTTGGACAAGATCCGCGCCCTGTGCGACCAGTACGGCGCGCTGCTGGGCATTGATGAATGCCACGCCAGCGGCTTTCTGGGCAAAACCGGGCGTGGCACGCATGAGTACCGCGGTGTGTTTGGCAAGATCGACATCATCACCGGCACCCTGGGCAAGGCCCTGGGCGGCGCTTCGGGCGGCTTCACTTCGGGCCGCAAGGAAGTGATCGAGTTGCTGCGCCAGCGCTCGCGCCCTTATTTGTTTAGCAACACCGTGGCGCCCAGCATTGTGGGCGCGTCGATCGCCGTGTTGGATCTGCTGGAAAGCTCCACCGCCCTGCGCGACAAGCTCGAAGCCAATACCGCCTACTTCCGCGAAGCCATCCAGGCCGCCGGCTTTGAGATCAAGCCCGGCACTCACCCCATTGTGCCCATCATGGTCTACGACGCGGTGATGGCGCAGCGCCTCAGTGCCCGCATTCTGGAGCTGGGCATTTACGCCGTGGGCTTCTTCTTCCCCGTGGTGCCCAAGGGCCAGGCGCGCATCCGCGTGCAGGTGTCCGCCGGCCATGAGCGTGAACATCTCGAAAAAGCCGTGGCCGCCTTTACCCAGGCCGGCCGCGAATTGGGCCTGATCAAGGCCTGAGCCCATTCTTCAGCAGTAGCAAGTCAGCAAGCAGTTTCAAAGACATGACCAAGATCCTCATCATCGGTGCCAACGGCCAGATCGGCTCTGAACTGGCCCAAGAGCTGGCCCTGCGTCACGGCGACGCCAACATCATCACCAGCGACCTGGCCCCGCAAGGCCGGGTGCCGCAACTGGTGCACGAGATGCTGGACGTCACCGACGCCGCCGCGCTGGCCACCGTGGTCAAGCGCCACGGCATCACGCAGATCTATCACCTGGCGGCCGCCTTGTCGGCCACCGGCGAGAAGCATCCGATGTGGGCCTGGGACCTGAACATGAAGGGCTTGCTCAATGTGCTGGAACTGGCCCGGGTACAAAAGCTGGAGCGCATTTTCTGGCCCAGCTCCATTGCCGCCTTCGGCCCCTCGACGCCTGCGCATGGCACGCCACAAACCTGCGTGATGGACCCGACCACGGTCTACGGCATCTCCAAGCTCGCGGGTGAGCGCTGGTGTGCCTGGTACCACGCCAACCACGGTGTGGACGTGCGCAGCCTGCGCTACCCCGGCCTGATCAGCTACAAAACCCCGCCCGGTGGCGGCACCACCGACTACGCGGTGGACATCTTCCACCACGCCCTCAAGACCGGCAGCTATAGCTGCTTCCTGGAAGAGGGTCAGGGCTTGCCGATGATGTACATGCCCGACGCGCTGCGTGCCACCATCGAGTTGATGGAAGCGCCTGCGGAGGCGATCAAGCAGCGCGGCTCTTACAACCTGGCCGGCGTGAGCTTCACGCCGGCGCAGATGGCCGCTGCCATCCGCGAGCATCTGCCGACTTTTGAGATCAGCTACGCGCCCGATTTCCGCCAAGCCATTGCCGCCAGCTGGCCGCAGCGCATCGACGATAGCGAGGCCAGCAAGGATTGGGGCTGGCAGCTCAAGTACGACTTGCGCGCCATCGTGGCCGATATGCTCAAGGAACTGGCTGCACTGTCCCGGGCCTGATCCGCTTTTGTAGGGGGTTATGGTTTCTGGCGCCAAAGCCAGCTAAGCTGAGGCGTATGGCCCCCTTCAATCTGCCGCTGGTTTGGCTTCTCGGCTTGGCTGCGATTCAGCCCAGCTTGGCGCTGGGGCAAGCCCTGACCCCGGCCGAGGTAGCGGCCCGGCCCGACCTGACAAAGGCCCCAGCGCCTAGCTCAGAAGCCCCCACGACGCCCGCAGTCACCTCTGCGCAAGAACCCTCTTGGTTCACGATGCCAGGCGATGACTTCCATTACCTGATCGGTGCCAGTGCCAGCTACAACCCCGAGTACGCGGGCGCCCGGCGCATGTCGGCAGGCTTGAAGCCCATGTGGGCCGCAAGCTGGGGTAAGTGGCGTTTGTCCAGCTCCGGCGGCGCGGGCTTGATGGGCTTCGGGCTTGAATCCATCGGCCCAGGCTCGGGCGCTAGCCGAGATTTGTTGCGCAGCGAGAAGCTGCGTCTGGGCCTGAGCTTGCGTTTGGACAATGGCCGCGACAGCCAGGCGGCCGCCTACACCGAAGGCCTGCCCGATGTGCCGCGCACCGTGCGCCTGCGCTTTTATGCCAGCTATGTGCTGACACCCGAGTGGCAGCTGTCCGCCGCCTGGAGCCAGGATGCCCTGGGTCGCCAGGGCGGCGCCAACTTCGATGTGAATCTGGCCTGCCGCTTGTTCCGCTCCAGCAGCAGCGAGCTGATGGCCGGACTGGGCCTGAGTGCCAGCGATAGCCGCTACATGCTTAGCTATTTCGGCGTGCCGCCCGACAGCCCGGCCGCACAGCGCCTGGGCCAGAGCTATATGCCCGGGGCAGGTCTCCATGAGTTGGACCTGAGCCTGTCCTATATCCGCGCCCTGACGCCGCGTTGGATATTCAATGCCAACGCTGGGGCGATGAGCTTGCTGGGGCCCGCTGCGGCAAGCCCGCTGACTGAGCGGCGCTACGGCTATGGCTTCAATATGGGGATAGGCTATCGGAACTGAGTCTTCTTGCATGGGCTGGCTTGCAGCCGCCTTGTGAGTACGCTCCTTTTTATCGACCCGTTTGAACCCACTGATCGCCACCATGACCCAGCACGCCCCCAGCCAAGCGCTCGACGAGCGCGAACTCCTGCTCAAGCTGTTTCAAGCCGCGGTCAACGCGGTGGATCCCTTACAGGTGGTCCGCCCGGCCTTGCCGCCGCGCCCGCAGCAGGGGCGGGTGATTGTGCTGGGCGCCGGCAAGGCGGCGGCGCGCATGGCCTTGGCCCTGGAGCAGGCCTGGCCTGCGCAGGCCCCCGGCGCTTCGGTTTCCGGCCTGGTGGTGACCCGCTACGGCCATGGCGAGGTGACCGAGCGCATCCAGGTCTTACAAGCCGGTCATCCGCATAGCGACTCCGCCAGCGCGGATGCTGCCACGCAGATGCTGTCCTTGGCTCGTAGTGCGCGGGCCGAGGATTTGGTGATCGCCCTGATCTCCGGTGGCGGCTCGGCTTTGCTGAGCCTGCCTGCGCTGGGTGTCAGTGCGGCGGACAAACGTCAGGTCTGCGCCCAGTTGCTGAAAAGCGGTGCGCCCATCAGCGAGATCAACTGCGTGCGCAGCCAGCTCTCGGCCATCAAGGGCGGCAAGCTGGGCGAGGCCTGCGGCGCGGCTCGGCTGCTGACTCTGGTGATCTCAGACGTACCCGGTGATGATCCCGCCGTCGTCGCTTCTGGCCCCACCTTGCCAAGCTCCAGCACGCCGGCTTTGGCACTGGAGGTCTTGCAGCGGCATGGCGTTGATATTCCCGACTCGGTGCGCCAACACCTGCTGCGCAATCAGGCGGCGGCGCCCGCGCAAGGCCAACTCGCGTCAGGCCCGCGCGAGGTCAAGGTGCTGGCCACGGCGCAGACCAGCCTGGAGGCCGCCGCAGCGCTGGCGCGCCGGCATGGCTTGCTGCCGCTGATTCTGGGCGGCAGCCTGGAGGGCGAGTCACGCGATGTGGCGGCTGTCCACGCCGGCATCGCCCGCCAGATCCGCCAGTTCCAGCAACCCGTGGCGGCGCCTTGCGTGATTCTCAGCGGCGGTGAAACGACGGTGACGGTGCGCGGCAACGGCCGTGGTGGGCGCAATGCCGAGTTTCTGCTGGCCTTGACGCTGAGTGGCGCCGATGTGCCCGAGCTGCATGCGCTGGCTTGTGACACCGATGGCATTGACGGCGTGGAAGACAATGCCGGCGCGCTGCTGAGCCCCGCCAGCTTGAAGCGTGCAGCGAGCCTGGGCTTGTCAGCTGCCGACCATCTGCAGCGCAATGACGCCTATCACTTCTTCAAGGCCTTGGACGATCTGGTTGTCACCGGCCCGACGCGCACCAACGTCAACGACTTCCGCGCCATCCTCCTGCGCTGATTCGCATCAGGCCAAAGCCACCCGCAGGGCAGCCAGCAAAGCATCGGGCGCCTCGGCCATCAGCGAGTGGCCGCAGGGCAGGCGGCTCACCTTGGCCTTGAGGGCTTCGGCCAACACCTGGCTTTGCTTGGGCGCGGTCATCTGGTCACGATCACCCAGGATGAAGCTGACGGGGCATTGCACCTTGGCCGCCGCCTCCAGACCACCCGCGTAGCTGTCGCACAGGCGGAAGTCGTGCTCGAACAGATTCACGCCGGTCTGCTTGCCCTGGATGCGGCGCTTGAGCGCAATCTCGCCGCCGTGCAGCCAGCTGCCCGGGCCGGGGTAGGCTGGCTTGGCGGCCCAGCTGGCGAATGAAAAGGCGTTGACCATTTGAATGGCGCGCTCAGGCGTGTCGCGGGCGATATTCAGCAGCGCTTCCGAGACCTTCATCGGGTAGGCCGTTCCCAGCATGGCCAAGTGGCTGCAGCGCTCGGGCGCTTGGGCAGCGGCTTCGAGCGCGATCAGCGAGCCCATGCTGTGCCCCACCAGGGCGGCTTGGCTCAGGCCGGCTGCGTCCAGCAACTGCCAGACCCAAGCGCCCAGGGCGGGAATATCGTTCAGCACCGCGCCCTCGCTACGGCCATGGCCGGGCAGGTCCACCGCCAAAGCGCTGTACCCGTGATGGGCGAACCAGCGCGCCAGCAGGGTCCACACGCTGTGGTCGTTCAAGGCGCCGTGGATGAAGACGACGCAGGGCAGGCTGGGGTCCAGGGGCTTGCCGCCGGTGTAGGCATAGGCCTGATGTCCGTTAACGCTCAATTTCATCGTGCTGTTCTCGATTCACTGGCTTCACTTGGAGGCGAGCTTGAGGGCCCGCTTCAAGTCGTCGATCAAATCGTCGGCATCTTCCAGGCCGATCGACAGGCGAATGGTGCCGGGCGTGATGCCCGCTTGCGCCAGCGCTGCATCGTCCATGCGGAAATGCGTGGTGGAGGCGGGATGGATGACCAGTGAGCGGCAGTCACCCACATTGGCCAGATGGGAAAAGATCTTCAGCGCTTCGATGAAGGTTTTGCCTTGTTCCCGCGTGCCCTTCAAATCAAAGCTGAACACCGAGCCACAGCCGCGCGGCAACAACTGCTGGGCCAGTGCGTGGTCGGGGTGGCTGCTCAGGCCGGGGTAGCCCACGCGGGCGACGCCAGGCTGGCCAGCCAGAAACTCGGCCACTTTCAGCGCGTTCTGCACATGGCGCTGCATGCGCAGCGACAGGGTCTCTATGCCTTGCAGAATGAGCCAGGCGGTGTGCGGGCTCATGCAGGCACCGAAGTCGCGCAAGCCTTCGCGGCGGGCGCGCAGCAAGAAGGCGCCGACCGTGCTTTCCTCGCTGAACACCATGCCGTGGAAGCCGGCATAGGGCTCGCACAATTCGGGGAAGAGGCCGTGGCGGGCATGGGCGGCCTCCCAATCAAAGTTGCCGCTGTCGACCAGCACGCCGCCCACCACGGTGCCGTGGCCGCTCAGAAATTTGGTGGCCGAGTGGTAGACCAGATCGGCGCCATGCTCGAAGGGGCGCTGCAGATATGGCGTGGTCAGGGTGGCATCCACCAACAAGGGCAGGCCGGCGCTGTGGGCGATGTCGGCAATGCGCGGGATGTCCAACACGTCCAGGCCGGGGTTGCCCAAGGTTTCCCCGAACAGCAGCTTGGTGTTGGGGCGAATCGCGGCCTTCCAGCCATCGATATCGCCGGGGCGCACAAAGGTGGTGGCAATGCCGAAGCGGCTCAGGGTGTAGTGCAGCAGATTGTGCGAGCCACCGTAAAGCGCGCTGCTGGCCACGATGTGCGAGCCGGCGCCCGCCAGCGTGGCAATGGCCAGATGCAAGGCCGCTTGGCCGCTGCTGGTGGCAATGGCGCCAACGCCGCCCTCCAGGGCCGCCACGCGTTCTTCGAATACGGCGGTGGTCGGGTTGGAGATGCGGCTGTAGACATGGCCGGCGCGTTCCAGATTGAATAGCGAGGAAGCGTGCTCGGCGCTGTCGAAGACGAAAGAGGTCGTCAGGTGCAAGGGCGTGGCGCGCGCGCCCGTTGTCGGATCGGGGGCAGCCCCGGCGTGTAGCGCCAAGGTGTCAAAAGCGGGGTCCGCATAGCCGGCCATGGTGTCTCCATCCTGTTTGATGCGCAGATTGTGTGCTATGTTTCTCACCGGTATTTGACTTGCAGGGCTGAGGCCCATTTCAGAGGAGTAAACAAGCCATGAAAGTCGTCGACATCCTGCGCGTCAAAGGCGGCACGCTGTTCACCGTGACCCCCGATGAGGGCCTGGCCCAGGCCGTGGCCACCATGTCGGAGCGTGACATTGGTTCGCTGGTGGTGATGGAGCATGGCGATCTGGTCGGCATGCTCACCTTCCGTGAGGTGATTGCCGCGATCGCCCGCAACGGCGGCTCGGTCGGAACCAGCCTGGTGCGCAGTGTGATGGACGACCACCCGCTGACCTGCACGCCTGAAACCGAAATCGACGAAGTGCGCCGCATGATGCTGGGCCGCCATGCCCGCTATATGCCGGTGCTGAACGGCCGCACGCTGATGGGCGTCATCTCCTTCTACGACGTGGCCAAGGCCGTGGTCGATGGCCAGGACTTCGAGAACCGCATGCTCAAGGCCTATATCCGCGACTGGCCGGTGGAAGACAACCCCGAAACGGCGGGCGAATCCAAGCTCTGATGCCAGTCATTCAGCCCGAATCGGCATGATGCAAAAGCGGCCCGCGAGGGCCGTTTTTTTATGCCCCGATAGAATGAATCCCTGAGTCTCAGCAGGCAAATAAGGTCCCCATGTCAGGCAGCACTTTCGGCGAGTTGTTTCGTGTCACCAATTTCGGCGAAAGCCATGGCCCGGCCATCGGCTGTGTGATCGACGGTTGCCCCCCCGGCTTGGCCCTGAGCGAGGCCGATATCCAGCCCGAACTCGACCGCCGCCGCCCCGGCACCTCGCGCCACGTCACCCAGCGCAATGAGCCCGATGCGGTGGAAATTCTGTCCGGCGTTTATGAAGGCCTGACCACCGGCACGCCGATCTGCCTCTTGATCAAGAACACCGATCAGCGCAGCAAGGACTACGGCAATATCCTCGACACTTTCCGCCCCGGCCACGCCGACTACAGCTACTGGCGCAAATACGGCCTGCGCGACCCGCGCGGTGGTGGCCGCAGCTCGGCCCGCCTGACCGCACCGATGGTGGGCGCCGGCGCGGTGGCGCGCAAATGGCTCAAGCAGCAGCATGGTGTGAACTTCCGCGGCTGCATGACCCAGCTGGGTGAAATCGAGATCCCATTCGAGGGCTGGGAGCATGTGGGCAACAACCCCTTCTTCGCCGCCAACGCCAGCAAGATTGCCGAGCTGGAAAGCTATATGGACGCGCTGCGCAAGAGCGGCGATTCGGTCGGCGCACGCATCCGCGTCGAGGCTACCGGCGTGCCGGTGGGCCTGGGCGAGCCGCTGTTTGACAAGCTCGACGCCGATATCGCTTACGCCCTGATGGGCATCAACGCCGTCAAGGGCGTGGAAATCGGCGAGGGCTTTGGTGTCGTGGCTCAGCGCGGCAGCGCCCACGGCGACGAGCTGACGCCGCTGGGATTCGCCAGCAATAACGCGGGCGGCGTGCTGGGCGGCATCTCCACTGGCCAGGACATCGTGGCTTCGATTGCCATCAAGCCGACCAGTTCCATCCGCACGCCCAAAGCCTCCATCAACCGCGCCGGCGAGCCAGCCGTGGTGGAAACCTTTGGCCGCCACGACCCCTGCGTCGGCATTCGCGCCACGCCCATTGCCGAGGCCATGCTGGCCCTGGTGCTGATGGATCATGTGCTGCGTCACCGCGCCCAATGCGGTGATGTGCAGCTGCCCATCGAGGCGATTGCCGCGCTGGCACCCAAGGCTTGAGCCAGCCCCTGGCGCAGTCTGAGCGCACGCTGCGCGCTTGCGCAGCCCTTTCTTTCGCCTACTTCGCGGCCATCGGCGGCTTCAATCCTTTTGCGCCACTTTGGTACAAGGAGTTGGGGTTGCCGGTGTTTGCCATCGGCGTGCTGGTGTCCTTGCAGAGCTGGACCCGGCTGTTTGCACCCTATGCCTGGGGCGCGCTGGCGGATCGCAGCGGCAAGCGCGTTGCCATCATCCGCTGGGCTGCCTTGGCCAGCTTTGCGGCCGCACTCGGTTTTGTACTGCTGCCACCGCACTTCGCCAGCCTGAGCGTCGCCATCTTTCTGATGTTCAGCTTCAACGCCGCCATCGTGCCGCTGAGCGAGACGGTGGTGGCCGCCCAGCTCAGCGACGGCCAAGGCGGCATGGATGCGCGCCGCTATGGCCGCGTGCGGGTGTGGGGTTCGGTGGGCTTTTTGCTGACCGTGGTGCTGGCGGGCTGGCTCTTCCAGGTTTACGGCATGCAGGTCTTTGGCGCCGTGACCTTGGTCTTGCTGGGCGTGGTGGTGCTGATGGCTTGGCGCATGCCGGAACAGGCCAGCACGGCGCACGCCCATTCGGAAGTGGCCGCCGATCTGCCCATCCGCCAGGTCTTGGCGCAGCCGCGGGTGGCTTGGTTCTTTGCCGGCGTGTTCCTCACGGTGCTGGCGCATTCGGCGCTGTATGCCTTTTTCAGCCTTTATCTGGACTCTCTGGCCTATGGCAAGCAGACGGTGGGCATGCTCTGGGCCGTGTCGGTCCTGGTGGAAATTGCCTGGTTCGCCCTGCAGGGCCGCATGCTGGAGCGCGGCACCTTGCACCACTGGTTGATCGGCGCGGCCTTGTTGACCGCCTTGCGCTTTGCGCTCACCGCCGGCTTTGGTGGCAGCTTGACGGTCTTGCTGTTGGCGCAATGCACCCATGCCATCACTTTTGCTGCCCAGCACACGGCCTGCATTGGGCTGGTGTCGCGCTACTTCCCGGGGCGCCTGCGCGGGCGCGGCCAAGCCCTGTACTCTGTGCTGGGCTACGGTTTCTCGGGCGTGCTGGGCGGCGTGGGCGGTGCCTGGCTGATCGCCCACCAGGGCTATGCGGCTGTGTTCTGGACCGCCAGCGCGGCGGCCTTGGGCGGCGCCTGGTGCTGTTGGCGCAGCCTGAAGCGCGATACCGGCGCTTGATTGATCCCTGGCCGGCGCAGATCATCCCCGGCTTTCGACAGTTCATCGCAGTGGCCCTGGCAATGCCTGGAGCCGTCCCTACACTCCGGCCCATTCAGACTGCGCTGGCTGCCCGATAGATCGATCCTTTCGGTGAGCCAGTGCCAATTGCACAGGGGACGGACATGACAAGTTTTCGCTTGGGATCAAAGCGCAAGGTGTGGATCGCGGGGGCATCGCTGGCTGCCGTGTTGGCGGCGGGCTCGGGCCTGGCGGTTTACGCCAGCAAAGGCGGGGAGGCCAAGCCCAAGGCTGAAGGTGACAAGCAAGGCGCCGTGGCGGTGCTGGAGTTCACCCCCGCCGAGGTCACGCAACCTGGTCGCTTCAGCATGCCCGGCATGATTGAATTCTCCGGCCCGCTGGTGGCGCCCGGCACGGTGATCGTGCGGGCCAAGGCCGGCGGTAGCCTCTTGAACCTGGCGGTGGCCGAGGGTAGCCGAGTCAAGGCCGGCCAGACCCTGGGCCAAATCGATCTGGAAGAGTTGCGCCTGCGCATTGCCGAGCGCAGTGCAGCGGTGGAGTCGGCCAAGGCCCAGCTGGATCAGGCTGATCGCCACTTCAAGGCCAGCCAGGGTCTGGCGGCACAAAACTTCATTGCCTCCACCGCGCTGGACACCTCGCGCGCCGCCCAGGAAGCCGCCAAGGCGCAGGTGCTCTCGGCCAAGGCTCAGCTCGATACCGCGCAGTCTTTGTACAAGCAAGCAGCGCTGGTGGCGCCCATCAGCGGCATCGTGGCCAAGCGCTACGCGGTGGCGGGTGAGAAGCTGGCGGCTGAGCAGCAGGTGCTCAGCATCGTTGATTTGAGCAAGCTGGAACTGGCCGGCCTGGTGGGCACGCATGAGGTTAGCCGCCTCAAGCCCGGCATGCCGGTGCAGGTCAAGGTGGAAGGGGTGGAGCAAGCGGTGGAAGCGCGCATCAGCCGCATTGCCCCGGCGGCGGAACCCGGCACCCGCTCGATCGGCGTGACGCTGGAGCTGGCCAACCCGGGCGAGACCCTGCGTGCCGGCCAATACGCCATGGCCAAAGTGGCTTTGCCGGATGACACGCAACGCCTGACCCTGCCCGAAACCGCGCTGAGCAGCAACGGCGGCCAGGATCAGGTCTGGATGATCGAAGGCGGCAGCTTGGTGCGCCGCATCGTCACCACCGGCCGGCGTGATACCCGTGAAGGCCGCGTCGAGGTGCTGCAAGGCCTGGATGCCAAGTCCCAGGTGCTGGCCACCCGCTTTGACAACCTCAAAGAGGGCACCAAGGTCGCCGTGGTGGCGAGCAAGACCAAGGTGGCCAGCTCGGCCGCCGTTCGCTAAGGGGCGCCGTCATGTGGATGACCCGAATCTCGATTCAAAACCCGGTCTTCGCCACCATGGTGATGGTGGCCTTGTGTGTGCTGGGTCTGTTCTCTTACGCCAAGCTGGGCGTGGAGAACATGCCCGATATTTCCATCCCGGTCGCCTCGGTGGATGTGCGCTACCCCGGCGCCTCGCCCGAGGCGGTGGAGCGCGAAGTGGCCAAGCCGCTGGAAGAAGCGCTCAACACCGTGGCCGGTGTCGAACGCGTGCTGTCGCGCAGCTATGAAGGCCGCGTGCAGGCGCAAGTGGAGTTCGGCCTCAATGCCGATATGAACCGCGCCATGCAGGAGGTGCGTGACCGCGTCGCTGCCGTGCAATCGGTGTTCCCCAAGGATGTGAAGCAGGCGGCCGTCTCGCGCGAGCAGATGGACAACGCCCAGCCCGTGGTCGTGCTGGCCTTGATGAGCAAGACCCGCCCGGCCCGCGAGCTCTCGATGATGAGCGAGCTGATCGTGGCCAAGCGGCTCTCCCGCGTTGAGGGCGTGGCCCGCGTGGATGTGGGCGGCATGGTCAGCCGAGAGGTCCGCATTGACCTCGACCCGCTGCGCCTGCGCGCTTATGGCGTGACGCCGGCGGAGATTTCCACGGCGCTGAAAGAAGCCAATGCCGATCAGCCGGTGGGCTTGTTGTCCGACCGCAATGCGGATGCGATTTTGCGTGTGGAAGGCCGCGTCAAAGACCCCAAGCAGTTCGCCAATATCGTGGTGGCGCGGCGTGGCAATCTGGTGCTGACCTTGGGTGACCTGGGCCAGTTGGTGGAGCGCGAGCGCGAACCCGACAGCATTGCCCGCATCAACGGCGCACAAGCCGTCACCTTCAACGTTTTCAAGCAGCAAGATGCCAATGTGGTGAAGAGCGGCGAGGCGGTCAAGGAAGCGATGGCGGAGCTGAAGAAGACCCTGCCGGGCGATGTGCAGCTGGAGCTGATTTACGCCAACTCCGACTTCGTCAAGAGCTCGCTCGACGGCTTGCAGCACACCCTGATCGAAGGCGCGTTGCTGACCGTGGCCATCGTGTTCTTGTTCCTGCACAGCTGGCGCTCCACCATCATCACGGGGCTGACCTTGCCGATCTCGGTGATCTCTAGCTTCATCGCCGTGCATGCGTTCGGCTTCACGCTCAACTTCATGACCATGATGGCCTTGAGCCTGTGCATCGGCTTGCTGATTGACGACGCCATCGTGGTGCGCGAGAACATCGTCCGCCATGTGGGCCTGGGCAAGAGCCATCGCCAAGCGGCCTTCGACGGCACCAACGAGATTGGCTTGGCCGTGATGGCCACCACCTTTGCCATCTGCGCGGTGTTTGTGCCCGTGGCCTTCATGGGCGGCATCATTGGCAAGTTCTTCTACCCCTTCGGCATCACGGTGGCGGTGGCGGTCTTGGTGAGCTTGTTCGTTAGCTTCACCCTGGACCCGATGCTGTCCTCGATCTGGAAAGATCCTCCGAGCGCGCAGCTGCAGCGTGTGCCGGTGTTGGGCGCCATGATCCGTGCCACCGACAAGGGCATGGACAAGCTGCACAGCACTTACGAGCGTCTGCTGCGCTGGGCATTCTCGGGCCGCCGCTACCGCGTCTTCGTGCCACCGGTGCCGGTGTGGGGGCGGCCTTTTGACGCCCAAGGCCAGCGCGATAAGTCGAAGCCGCGGCGCCTGCGCCTGGCCACGCTGACCCCGCGCGGCCTGGTGCTGTGGGCCGGTGTGCTGAGCTTTGTGGTGGCGCTGGGCCTGGTGCCTCTGGTGGGCAGTGAGTTCGCACCCCAAACCGATCAGGGCTTCACGCAAGTGACGCTGCGCATGCCGGTGGCTTCCAGCCTGGAGCGCTCCAATGCCAAGGTGGCGCAGGTGGAAGAGGTGCTGAGCAAGTACCCCGAAATCCGCATGCTTTCCACCGTGGTGGGCAGTACCGGGGAGGGCATGGCCACGGGCCGCAACCAGGCCTCGCTGAACATCGCGCTGACGCCGCGCAAAGAGCGCAAGCGCACGCAAAAGCAGATCGAGGACGCCATCCGCGCCGACATCGCCAAGATCCCCGGCATTGAAACCAGCGTGGGCTTTAACCGCCCGATCTGGGTCACCATTCTGGGCAGCGACCCCGAGGTGCTGACCCGCGTGGCGCAAGAATTCGCGGCCAAGCTGAAGAAGATCCCTGGCACGGTGGATGTGGACCTGACGGTCAAGCCCGGCCTGCCGGCTTACGCCGTGCGCCTGAAGGACTCCGCCATCCGCGAGCTGGGCCTGACCGCGCCGCAGATCGCCGCATCGCTGCGCGCCTACGTCAACGGTGAGGTGGCGACCTACTGGACCACGCCGGACGGCAATCAGGTCGAAGTGCTGCTGCGCCTGCCGGTGGAGCAACGCCAGCGCATCGAGCAGATGAGCAAGCTGCCGGTGGCCTTTGCCAAAGACGGCTCGCCCATTGCGCTGGACCAAGTGGCCACGATCGAGAGCGTGTTCAACCCCGAGGTGATCCGCCGCCAGAATCTGCAGCGTCGCGAGGCGGTGTTCGCTGGGGTGGAAGGGCGGCCTTCGGGTGATGTGAATGCCGATGTGCAAAAGCTCATCAAGGCGACCGAGTTGCCCCCAGGCATCAGCTTCAATGTGGACGGTGCGGGCAAGCAGCAGGCCGAGGCCTTCAACGGCTTGCTGGCGGCCATGGGCTTGGCGGTAATCTTCATCTACATCGTGCTGGCCAGCCAGTTCGGCAGCTTTGTGCAGCCTCTGGCCATCATGGCCTCACTGCCTCTGGCCTTGATCGGCGTGATGCTGGCCTTGCTGTTGTGGAACAGCACGCTCAATGTGTTCTCCATGATCGGCCTGGTGATGCTGATGGGCTTGGTGACCAAGAACGCCATTTTGTTGGTGGACTTTGCCAATCAGGCACGCAAGGGCGGCGCCAGCATTCCAGACGCCTTGCTGCAAGCCGGCCTGATCCGCATGCGCCCCATCATCATGACCACGGCGGCCATGGTCTTCGGCATGCTGCCCATGGCCATCGCGCTCAATGACGGCGGTGAGATTCAGGCACCCATGGGCCGGGCCATCATCGGCGGCGTCATCACTTCAACCCTGTTGACCCTGGTGGTGGTGCCGGTGCTGTATTCCTATCTGGTGCGGGAGCGCAAGCCCAAGGCGGCACCGGCGCCAGCGTCGGAAACGAGCGTGGCGGCGGGTATTGAGCACGGACTCGTGGCCAAAGGCGCCAAGTAAAGACGGCGCTTAAGTCAAGCTAAGCCAAGCCCTGCGGCCTTCCGACCGCAGGGCTTTCTTCTTGCGGTCTCAGGGCTTCTCAGCCACTTCCTTGATCTGCTTGAGGCCTTTTTCGAAGTCCTTGCCCACCATCGAATCCATGCTGATGAAGACGCCCATCAGCTTGGTCACGAAATTGGCCGGGCCGTACATGGCCCAGCTCATCTTGGTGGCCTCGCCCTGGCGGCTCAGGGTGTACTCGGCCGTGTTGTGGGCCTCGAAGGGGCTCAGGAAATCAAGCTTGACGACGACCTTGTCCGCGCTGACCGAAAGGATTTCCATGCGGCCCTTGCCGACCTCGTCATTGCCCTTCCAGGCATAGACCGCGCCAACGCCGCTGGCTGGGCCGCTGAAGTCACGCTGCATGGCGGGGTCCAGATGTTCCCAGGGTGACCAGAGCCCGAACTTCTGGAAATCGGTCAGCAAGGGCAAGAGCTTCTCTGGCGGCGCCTGGATCACGATCTCCCGCTGCACCCGGAAGTCATTGGGCCGGGTGAGGGTGAACACCAGCAGGCCGGCGATGAGGGCCACCAGGGCGAGGCCAATTTTCTTGAGCATTGCGTCTTCCTTTTCATGTCGAGCAGCAAATGGCGAAGACCGTTGCCGTGCTTGACTGAGGGCTGAGATGCCGCATGCTAAGCCAGGGTGATTGGCTTGGCGTGGCCCCAAGGGCTTCTCCCTAGGGGCACGGCCACCTCAGCCGATGAACTCAGCCAAGGCGGCGCTCTTCTGCGGACTGCGGTGAACGGCGCTGAACTGCGCCTAAATTGGCAGCGGGCAGCATTTCGCTTTGCCCCGCTGCGCACCAGTGCTTGATGAACCGACCTAAGATGCCCAGGACTGCTCTTCCAGGTGTGCCATGCGCTTGCTTCCCTTGTTGTTTTGCTTTGGGCTAGGCCTGAGCGCGCCGCTTCCCGCCTTGTCTCAGGCCGCAAGTCTGAGGCTGCTCAGTGAGGAGTTTCCGCCCATCACCTTCACTCAAAACGGCGTTGCCAAGGGGCTGGGCGTTGAAGTGGTGGAAGAGATCCAACGACGCCTCGGGCAGCGCCAAAGCATTGAGTTCATGCCCTGGAGCCGTGCTTATCGCGAGGTTCAAGGGCCGGGCCAGATTGCCTTGTTCACCATGGCGCGGACCCCGGTGCGTGAGCCCCTCTTCAAGTGGGTGGGGCCGGTGGTGACCTTCTACAGCGCGATCTACGCGCCAGCCCAGGGAGGCATGCGATTGCGCAGCCTCGACGATGCCAAGCGCTTCGAATCGGTGTTGGTGGTGCGGGACTGGTACACCGCCGAGGAGCTGACGAGCCTGGGCTTCAAGAACCTGGTGCCCGTCAGCGACCCGGTGACCGCGCTGCGCATGCTGCTGGCCAAACGCGCGCCCTTGTATGCCACCGAGCGCCAGTCCATGCCCGGCATCATGGCGCAGGCGGGCGTGCCGGAGGAGTCGGTGGACACGGTCTACACCTATGCCAGCTCTCAGGGCTATATCGCTTTTTCCAAAGACACACCCGATGCTTTGGTGAAGGCCTGGGCCGATCAACTTGAGGCAATGAAGCGCGACGGCAGCTTTGCCGCCATCTACAAGCGCTGGTTGCCCAAAGACCAGCCGCCGCTGGGGCGCTGAAGCCGGCCCGGACGGCTCAGCCGACGCGGGGCGGCGAGCGCTTTGCGGTTCTCAGCATTCGACGATATTCACCGCCAGCCCGCCGCGGGCGGTTTCCTTGTACTTGGTCATCATGTCGGCGCCGGTGTCGCGCATGGTTTTGATGACCTTGTCCAGGCTCACAAAATGGGTGCCGTCGCCGCGCAAAGCCATGCGGGCGGCGTTGATGGCCTTCACCGAAGCAATCGCATTGCGCTCGATGCAGGGGATTTGCACCAGGCCGCCAACCGGGTCGCAGGTCAGGCCGAGGTGATGCTCCATGCCGATCTCAGCGGCGTTTTCCACTTGCTCGGGCGTGCCGCCCATCACCTGGCAGAGTGCGCCGGCGGCCATGGAGCAGGCCACGCCCACCTCGCCTTGGCAGCCCACTTCGGCGCCCGAGATGGAGGCGTTTTCTTTGTACAGAATGCCGATGGCTGCGGCGGTCAGCAAGAAGTCGATCACGCCTTCATCGCTGGCATGGTGGACGAAGCGGGTGTAGTAATGCAGCACGGCCGGCACGATGCCGGCGGCGCCGTTGGTGGGGGCTGTCACCACCCGGCCGCCGGCGGCGTTTTCTTCATTCACGGCCAGGGCATAGAGGTTGACCCAGTCCATCACCTGCAGCGGGTCACGCAGGGCGGCTTCGGGGTTGCGGGTCAGGTCGGCATGCAGTTGCGCGGCGCGGCGCTTGACCTTGAAGCCGCCGGGCAAGATGCCCTCAGTCTTGCAGCCGCGTTTCACGCAGTCCTGCATCACTTGCCAGATCTTCAGCAGGCCGGCGCGGGTTTCTTCATCGCTGCGCCAGTGGCGCTCGTTGCGGCGCATGATTTCAGCGATGCTGATGCCGTGGGTTTTGCAGAGCTGCAGCAAATCGTCGCCGGTCTTGAAGGGGTAGGGCAGCACTGTGGCATCGGGCGCGATGACTTTTTGTTTGCTGCCGTCGGCCGCGATTTCGTCGCTGACCACGAAGCCGCCGCCCACCGAGTAGTAGGTGCGCTCGGCGATTTGTTGATCCAACTCATCGAAGGCAATGAAGCGCATGCCGTTGGCGTGGAAGGGCAGGCTTTGGCGGCGGAACATCACCAAGTCCTTGGCCTCGTTGAAGGCCACTTCATGCTCGCCCAGCAGCTTGATGCGGGCGCTGGCGCGAATCGCCTCCAGCAGCGCGGGCACTTGCTCCACATCCACCGTGTCGGGCTCATGGCCGGCCAAGCCCAGCAGCACGGCCTTGTCGGTGCCGTGGCCTTTGCCAGTGGCGCCCAGCGAGCCATACATCTGCGAGACCACGCGGTGGGTCTGGGCCAGCAGGCCATCAGCCTTCAGGCGCAGCGAGAACAGGCGTGCGGCGCGCATCGGGCCCACGGTGTGGGAACTGGACGGGCCGATGCCGATCTTGAACAGGTCGAAAACTGAAACGGCCATGAGGCCTCCTCGGATGGATGTGTGAGGTTCAAAAAAAGCCGGCGGCGCAGTGGATCACACAGGGCGCGGCCGGCTAGTCAATGAGCAAAAAATGCGCAGCGCTTGAACTCAAGCCTGCTCAGTGATTTACTCGTAGTCGCTCATCGGAGGGCAGGAGCAAACCAAGTTGCGGTCACCGTAGACGTTGTCCACGCGACCCACCGGCACCCAGTACTTCTGGCGGCGCAGGCTGGCCACCGGATAGGCGGCCACTTCGCGGCTGTAGCCATGCGTCCACTCGGCAGCCAGCAGGCTTTCGGCGGTGTGCGGGGCATTGACCAGCGGGTTGTCGGTGGCCGTCCAGTTGCCTTGGGCGACTTGGTCGATCTCGGCGCGGATGGCCAACATGGCGTCGCAGAAGCGGTCCAGTTCGAACTTGGATTCGCTCTCGGTGGGCTCCACCATCAGGGTGCCAGCCACCGGGAAGGACAGGGTGGGGGCGTGGAAGCCGTAGTCGATCAGGCGCTTGGCCACGTCTTCGGCGCCGACGCCGGTGGCGTCCTTCAGCGGGCGGATGTCCAAGATGCACTCATGCGCCACGCCGCCGCCCTTCACGCCAGCGATATTGCCGCTGAAGTGAATGTCGTAGGCATCGGCCAAGCGTGCGGCCACGTAGTTGGCGGACAGAATCGCCACTTCGGTTGCGGCTTGCAGGCCGTCCGGGCCCATCATGCGCACATACATCCAGCTGATCGGCAGCACGGCCGCATTGCCCAGCGGCGCAGCGGACACGGCACCAATGGCTGTGGCGCTCTCGTAGCCAGCCGAGCGATGTGCCGGCAGGTAAGGCACCAGATCGGCCACCACGCAAACCGGGCCAACGCCTGGGCCGCCACCGCCGTGCGGGATGCAGAAGGTCTTGTGCAAGTTCAAGTGCGAGACATCGCCACCGAACTCGCCCGGTGCGGCCACGCCCACCAGGGCGTTCATGTTCGCGCCGTCCACATAGACCCGGCCGCCATGGCTCTTGACCAGGGCGCAGATCTCCTTGACCTGGGTGTCGAAGACGCCGTAGGTCGAGGGGTAGGTGATCATGATGGCGGCCAGATTGGCGCTGTGCAGTTCGCACTTGGCCTTCAGGTCGGCCAGATCGATATTGCCTTCCTTATCGCACTTGGTCACGACCACGCTCATGCCCACCATCTGCGCGGAGGCCGGGTTGGTGCCGTGTGCCGATTCGGGGATCAGGCAGATCTTGCGATGGCCTTCGCCGCGCGCATCGTGGAAGGCCTTGATGGCCAGCAGGCCGGCGTACTCGCCTTGCGAGCCGGCATTGGGCTGCAGGCTGATGCCGGCATAGCCGGTGGCCTGGCACAGCCAGCCGGTGAGTTGCTCGTTCAGCAACTCATAGCCCTTGCGCTGCTCGCGCGGCGCGAAGGGGTGGATGGCAGCGAACTCGGGCCAGGTGATGGGGATCATCTCGCTGGTGGCGTTCAGCTTCATGGTGCAAGAGCCCAGCGGGATCATTGTGCGATCCAGCGCCAGATCCTTGTCCGAGAGGGCGCGCAGGTAGCGCAGCATCTCGGTTTCGGAGTGGTAGCGGTTGAACACCGGATGGCTCAGATAGCCGCTGCTGCGCTGCAAATCGGCCGGGATCAGGGAAGCGATGCCCTTTTCGAAGGCCTCAAAGCCCGCCACAGCCTTGCCGCCGGCGAACAGGCTCAGCAGGGTCTGCACATCGGCGCGGGTGGTGGTCTCGTCTAGCGAGATGCCCAGGGTCGTAGCAGAGGCGTGGCGCAGGTTGATGCCTGCAGCCAGGGCGGCGGCCAGGATCTCGGCCGTCTTGCCATCGGTCTGCACATTCAGGGTGTCGAAGGCACTGGCGTTGTTGATGACAAAACCGAGCGACTTCAGGCCTTGGGCCAGCAGCGCGGTGAAGGCGGCCACGCGCTGGGCAATGCGCTTCAGGCCTTGCGGGCCGTGATAGACCGCGTACATGCTGGCAACTACGGCCGGCAGCACCTGGGCGGTACAGATGTTCGAGGTGGCCTTCTCGCGGCGGATGTGCTGCTCGCGTGTCTGCAGGGCCAGGCGGTAGGCCGGGTTGCCATGCGAGTCGATGCTCACGCCGACCAAGCGGCCGGGCAGATTGCGCTTGTATTCGTCCTTGCAAGCCATATAGGCGGCGTGCGGGCCTCCGTTGCACAGCGGCATGCCGAAGCGCTGGGTGGTGCCGATGGCGATGTCGGCGCCCATCTCGGCGGGTGCCTTGATCAGGGTCAGGGCCAGCAGGTCGGCCGCGGCAATCAGCAGCGCGCCTTGAGCGTGCAGGGCGTCGGCAGCGGCTTGCAAGTTGCGCACATCGCCATTCACGCCGGGGTATTGCAGCAAGGCGGCGAAGCACTCGCTCTTGCCCGCTTCAGCAGCCGGACCCACCACCACGTTGATGCCGATGGGGGTGGCGCGGGTGCGGATCACTTCCAGCGTTTGGGGCAGCACATCGTCGGCGACGAAGAAGTTCTGGCTCTTGCTCTTGCCCACGCGGGCGGCCAGGGTCATGGCTTCCGCGGCGGCGGTGGCTTCGTCCAGCATCGAGGCATTGGCAATGGCCATGCCGGTCAGGTCGGTGACCATGGTCTGGAAGTTCACCAGCGCTTCCATGCGGCCTTGCGAGATCTCAGCTTGGTAAGGCGTGTAAGCGGTGTACCAGGCGGGGTTCTCGAGGATGTTGCGCAGGATGACGCCGGGCGTCAGGGTGTCGTAATAGCCCTGGCCGATGTAGTTCTTCAGCACCTTGTTCTGGCTGGCCACGGCTTTCAGTTCGGCCAAGGCTTGCGCCTCGGTCAGTGCTGCGGGCAATTGCATGCCGACGCTGCGTTTGATGCTGTCTGGCACGATCGCTTCGATCAGGGCGCGGCGCGACGCGGCGCCAATCACCGACAACATGCCGGCTTCGTCAGCAGCATCGGGGCCGATGTGGCGGGCGTGGAACTCGTTGGCGTTCTCGAGCGAAGCGAGCGTGGGCAGGGCGGACATCAACATGGCAAATCCTTGGGGACGGCGCGGGCTTGTGGCGCCGGCCGACCATTCATTCGGGAGGTGGGCATTCGCGTTGCCGCGAAAGCCGACAAAAGCGCAGAGGCTTGTTCGGTGGCTGGGCGGCGGCCCTGCAAGGCAGTGCGCCGGCCAGCCAAAAGCTGAAAATCAGCTGTTCTTGACCAATTCGTCGTAGGCGGTGCCGTCCATCAGGCTGTCCAGCTCGGCGGCATTGCTGAGCTTGACCTTGAAGAACCAGCCGGCCTTGAGCGGGTCGGTGTTGGCCAGGGCGGGGTCGTCGCGCAGGGCTTCGTTGACTTCGGTGATCTCGCCCGAAACAGGCATGTACACGTCAGCGGCGGCCTTGACCGACTCGACCACACCGGCCACGTCATGCGCCGCGAAGGTCGTGCCGACCGTGGGCAGGTCCACAAACACCACATCTCCCAGCGCGTCTTGCGCGTGCACGGTGATGCCGACGGTGACGATGTTGTCGGCTTCGATCTGGACCCACTCGTGGTCGTTGGTGTACTTGATGTTGCTCATGCTGGCTCCGTTAATTTGTGAAATGGAATTCTCGTTGAACGCGGCTGAAAAGGCGGCTGAATGAGGGCCCCGAATCGTCAGTGCTACTTACGCGTCGCCTCAATTAACCGCGATTACCCGCGATTAACCGCGGTAATAGCCGTTGGGCGTGAAGGGCGTGCTGCTGACGGTCATGGGCGTGCGCTTATCGCGCACGATGGCGTAGACCTGCGTGCCCAGGGCGCTGTGGCTCTTGGCCAGATAGCCCAGGGCAACCGGCTTGCCCACCGTGGGGCCCAAAGTGCCGCTGGTGACCACGCCGATTTCCACACCGGCCTCGTCCACCAGCTTGGCGCCTTCGCGTACCGGCATACGCTCGCTGCTGACCAGGCCGACGCGCTTCTTTGCCGCGCCTTCAGCCAATTGCTGATCCACCACGGCTGCGCCGGGATAGCCACCGGCACGCGCGCCGCCGGCACGACGAACCTTCTGGATCGCCCAAGTCAGCGAAGCTTCGACGGGCGTGATCTCGCTATTGATGTCATGGCCGTACAGGCACAGGCCGGCTTCCAGGCGCAGCGAGTCGCGCGCGCCCAGGCCGATGGGCTTGACTTCCGGCTGAGCCAGCAGCTTGCGCGCCAGGGCCTCGGCTTGGTCGCCGCGCACCGAGATCTCGAAGCCGTCTTCGCCGGTATAGCCCGAGCGGGTCAGGAAGGTGTCGATGCCGTCCAGATTGAAGAAGCCGCCGGTCATGAAGGTCAGCTTGGCCACATCGGGGTTCAGACGCGACAACGCGGTCACGGCTTGCGGGCCTTGCAGGGCCAGCAGGGCTTGATCGGGCAGCGGAATCACTTCGCACTGGCCGCCGATCTTGGCTTGCATGTGCGCGATGTCTTGCACCTTGCAGCCGGCGTTGACGACCACGAACAGGTCGTCGGGGCGGCGGGCAATCATCAAATCGTCGAGGATGCCGCCGGCTTCATTGGTGAACAGGGCGTAGCGCTGCTTGAAGAGGTCCAGGTCGATCACGTCGACTGGAACGAGGGTTTCAAGTGCGGCGGCAGCATTGGCACCCTTGAGGAGCACCTGGCCCATGTGGGAGACGTCAAACAGGCCGGCGGCAGCGCGGGTGTGCTTGTGTTCGGCCATCACGCCGGCCGGGTATTGCACGGGCATGTCGTAGCCACCGAAGGGCACCATTTTGGCGCCGAGTTCGAGATGCAAAGCGTGCAGGGGGGTCTTGAGAAGGTCGGCGGACATGGTGCGGTACTCGGTCGAGGGCGATAAATGGCCCACCCATCTTGGGTGGGGTTATGCCCTCGCTGTCCGCTTTACTTGAGAGATTGGCCGCCGGCATATCGCCCGCAGCTTGCCCCTTCAGTGGATGGGCTCAAAGACCCATCTCTCTCCAGTGAGGAACGCCCGGTTTTGAGCGTTTTGTCAGTCCTTTTGCCTGAGCGTTCGCAGCGTGGGATCACCAGTGCCACTGCGCCTTCGGCGGCTTTCGCTAGAAAGCTCTCTCCTGACGGGGCGGATTGTAGCCATGCTTTTGCGAAGCGGGCGGCGGTTTTTGCGCGTTTTCGCGCTCAGGCTGGCGCCAGGCATGGGGCGAATAGGCAATTTTCGAGGGTGCGCGCTGAGTCTTGGTGGCACCTGCCCAGCGAGCGCGTGGCGGTTCGCAGGGTAGGTGGCACTCTCTTGTTTAGCAACACGGCATGGCTAGAAACAGAGCGGCCCAGCCGAGCAATGGGCCGCTCTGCACCGACATCAATCCGGCTTGCCCACCGTGATGTTGAAGAAGGCCGAGGAGGGTGTCAGCACGGTCGACAGGCTCAGGTTGATGCCCATGCCTTGCAGTGGCAGCCCGACGACTTCGGCGCAATTACCGGGCACGCCTGCAAAGGTGCAGCTATTGGGCGCCCGATAGCGCAGGCCGTCGCGGGGTTTGTCGTAGACATAGCTGTCGCCGCGCTGATCGCTGGCGCGCAAGCGAGAAACGCTTCGGCTGCCGGCATCAATGGCGGTGACGGTGTTGCTGTCTTCACGCACATCACTGATGCCACTGCCTGACAGGGTGACTTCGCGGTAATGGCTCACCGTGCCAAGGGCGGGCAAGGCTGCCGGCAGGGCCTGCTTGCGGGTGCCAACGCCCCAGTTGCCTTCCTCGGTGACGAAAATGAAAACGGCTTGGCCACTCAGGGATTTGTAGAGGAATAGCCGTCCGAGCTTGCTGCCGCCCTCGCTGAGATCGAAGCCGCCGGCACTATTGCTGCTCACCGTGGTCGATGGGCCGGCAACGGCCGTGCAGGCCTGGATGCCTATGCAGTCCTTGTTGCTGGTGATGACGCCCTTGGTGTCGATCTCAACCTCGCCAAGCAGGGCCACCGGGCCATTGGTGGTGGCATTTGAGTTTTGCTTGTCCCAGAAGGCAATCGACCATGTGCCCGCCATCTCCGCCAGCGGCAGGCTCTGTTCGGGCAGACCCACGGCGAGTGTTCGCGGGTCCTTGACCGTGGGCTGGTTGTGGCCAAGCAAAATGCCGCCGCTGGACACCATCACCTGGACGCCGGTGGCGCTGCCGTCTGAACTTCCGGTCACGGCAAACAGACATTTGCCCTTGTCTTCAAAGCTCAGTTTGACGCCGTCTTGATCGGTGGCCTGCAGGGCCGTCGCATCAATGCTCAGCACATGGTGGCGCCATTTGGGGTCGGGCTCGGCGGGGTTGATCATGCGGAACTTGCCGCTCTTGAGCCAGGCGCATGTGCTGGCGGCGGGCGCCAGTGGGGTGGTGAGCACGGCCGGGGCTGCCGGGTTGCTGGCGATATTGTTGGTGACGTCTTGCAATGTCAGCTTGGCGCTTGTCAGTGCGCTCATCACCGCGTCTGTTTTTTGATCCAAGGCATTGCCGAGCACCAGCGCGTCGCTCAGCGGGTTCATGCTGCCGAGGTCAGTGATGCTGGCCACTGCCTTCTTGATGTAGTCGAGCGCTTGGCTCACGGCGGCGGGGCTCACTGCGGTGTTGCTGCCGAAATCGGCAAAGTAGTTGGCCGGTGCAGCGCCAGCCAACTGGGCGACCATCATGGTGGTCAGCGGCGTGATGTTGGCGGTGTAGCTGCCGCTGCCGCCGCTGCCTGGCACCACCGAATGAAATACGCTGCCTTCGGTGCCCGTCACTTCAAGGGCGCAGGGCAGGGTGGCGCCCGTCAGCGTCAGGCTGTAGCTGCCGTCGGCCTTGGTTTCGGTTTTGTCCGTGCCGGTGGCGCATTTGACTTTGACCGTGGCTGCTGCGAGGGCCGCGCCCTTGGCGGCAGTGCCCGTCAGCGTGAGCGTGCTGGGTGTGACCGCAGGTGAAGGTGCGGGGGCTTCTGCAACTGGCGTTTCATTGACACCAGAGCCTCCGCCGCAAGCCGCGAGGGCGGCAGCGGCGAGCAGGCTGATGGCGAGGGAATACTGCTTGCGCATGGGACTCTCCTGGGCTTCATCAAGCGAGATGCTTGGTGTCTGAAGCTTAGAAAGCAGCCCTGCGCTTGCCGTCACCAACTGTGACGAGTGCCCAGAATCAATTCAATACATGCTCCAGCATCTCGTCGCCCAGGCCGTCACGTTGGCCGGTGGAGCGCCAGCCCAGGTGACGGTAGAAGCCGTAGGAGCGTGAGGCCGGGTCGTCCGAGCAGCCCAGGAAAAGCCGCTGGTGGCCATGGCTGCGCAGCTCCGCCATGACCTTGTGCAGCAGCAGCTTGCCCAGGCCCATGCCCTCAAATTCGGGCAAGAGGGCCAGCACCACCACCTCGCCACTGCGAACGTCACCGAAGCAGTAGCCGACCAGCTGGCCTTGGTGCAGGGCCAGATGACCGGGCAGCTGGCCCGAGCGGATCTGTTCGCCCCAGGAGGCCACGGTGACACCCAGCTCCGCCAGCCGCGCCGCGGACGCCGCGTTCTCACGCGTCAGGCCGCGAATGCGTACGCACTCGGCCGCGTCTTCGGCGAGGGCTTGGCGAAAGAGGATGTCGGACTTGCCCATGTGCGGCCCGCCTTGCTCAGTCGCCATGACCATGGCCGTGGCCGATCAGTTCTTCATCGATGGGGACATTGGCATTGCTGCCTTCGAAGAAGAAGGGCTTGCGGGCCTTGCTGCGCGACACCACCTCGTTCATGGTCGGCACTTCGAACAAGCGGCCGTTTTGCATCACATGGCTGATCTTGTCGCTATTGCGGATGTCGGCCAGCACGTCGCCACTGATGATGACCATATCGGCCAGCTTGCCCACTTCCAGCGAGCCCAGGTCTTTGTCCAGGCCCAGGTAATGCGCGGGATTGGCGGTGGCGGTGCGAATGGCCTCCAGCGGCTTCATGCCACCCAGGCCAAACATCCACATCTCCCAGTGCGCGCCCAGGCCTTCGCGCTGGCCGTGGGCGCCGATATTGGCGTGCACGCCGGCGCGCTGCAAAGCGGTGGCGGTCTTGGCCACGCGCAGCACATTGAAGTCTTCCTCCGGCGCGGTGGGGCGGCGCACGCTGCGGGCTTCCAGCACGGTGCGCGGCACGAACTGGCTCAGGATGGGGTGCTTCCAGACATCGGTGCGGGCGTACCAGTAGTGCTCGCCGTCCAGGCCGCCGTAAGCGACGTTGAGGGTAGGTGTGTAGCCAACTTGCGTTTGCGTCCACAGCTGGGTCACGTCGTCGTAGACCTCGGCCAGCGGCAGGGCGTGCTCGATGCCGGTGTGGCCATCAACAATCATGCCCATATTGTGTTGAAACAGCGAGCCGCCTTCGGGCACCACCATCATGCTGGTCTGGCGTGCGGCCTCGATCACCTGCTGGCGTTGCTCGCGGCGCGGCTGCTGATAGCTCTTGACGCTGATGGCGCCGGCGGCTTGCTGGCGCTTCAGATGGGTCAGTGCATCGTCGAGGTTATTCACCACGGCGGTGACGCTGGCCTTGGCACCGTAGAGGATGGAGCCGGTCGAGTAGATGCGCGGCCCCACCACCCGGCCGGCGCGCTGCAACTCGGCCTGGCTGAAGATGTCGCCATTGCGGTTGGAGGGGTCGTGGATGGTGGTCAGGCCAAAGGCCAGCGAGGCGTAGTTGATCCAGCTTTGCTGCGGGATGATTTCGCTCTCGGCCATGCCGCCATGCCAGTGCGCATCGATCAGGCCGGGGATGATGGTCTTGCCGCTGGCGTCGACGCGTTTGGCGTCCGCCGGAATCTGCACCTGCGCCGCCGTGCCGATCGCGGCGATGCGGTTGCCCTCCACCACGATCACGCCTTGCTCGATGACCTCATCGCCCTTCATCGTGGCGATGCGGGCGCCGGTGATGGCGATTTTGCCGCTAGGTTTGTCGCTGATTTGTTTGAAGCCGATCTTCTGGCCGGTGGCCACCGGCTTGTCGGTGCTGGCCAAGGTGGTGGTGAACAACTCGTCGCCGTAGGCAAAGTGCACGCGCTGGCTGTCGCCGCTCCAGTGCATCATCTCGCCCGCGTTGACATCAAGCTTGCGCACCGGCAGGCCGTCCATCTTGGGGCCGACGTTGATGGACTTGCCCACCATGGGCAGCGGCGTCACGAAAGCATGGGCGCGCTCGACGAAGCCCAGCCAGCGGCCGTCCGGCGAGACGCTGAATTGGCTGACGAACTCGCCCTTGGCCACCTCGGTTTCGCTGCGGTCGTCCAAACTGATGCGAATCAGCTTTTGCTGGGAATCCACCTCGCTGCTCATGCTGGAGCGGGTGATGAACACCGCATCGCTGCTGGCACCGAATTGCGGCGTCTCACCGCTCTTGCTGATGCGTTTGGGCGCGCTCTTGCCATCGCTGGCGACGATGAACACACCGTTCTCCAGGCCATGCCAGGGGCTGGTCAGGTAGCCGCCTTTTTCCTTGACGAAGGCCACGGTCTTGCCGTCGGGCGAGAACTGCGGTGCGAGGTATTTGCCAGGCGTGGGCGTCAGCACCGTTTCGCGGCCACTGGCCAGGTCACGCTTGCGCACGCTGCCGAGTTTCTCGTCGTTCCAGCTCACATAGACCAGCTCACGGCCATCGCGCGAGAAGCTGGGGAAAAACTCGAAGGCCTCGTTCTGCGCGGTGATGCGCTTGGGCGTGCCGTCGGGCAGGTCCTTGAGGTAGAGCTGGCCCAGGGCGGAATACACCACCCGTTTGCCGTCCGGCGACACATTGACCCAACGCAGTTGCTTGACGCCGAACTGTTCCGGGGCCACCTCTTGCCCGAAGCGCAGGGCCTCGCGCACTTCGCGTGTGTCTTTCACATGGAAAGGAATCTCGACGGCTTGCTTGCCATCGGCCTTATCGCCACTCGCCGTCTTGAAGGGGTCAACGCGCCAGAGCTTGCCTTGGGCCCAGACGACGATCTGCTTGGCGTCGGGTGTCCAGGCGAAGCTGGGGTAGACGCCGTAGACCGACCAAGCCTCTTGCAGGTCACGCTCCAGCCCGCCCCAGGCGGCGCGTTCCACGCCGGTCTGCAGGTCCTTCAGGAACAAGGTGCTCTGGTTGCGCACACGGCGCACAAAGGCCAGGTATTTGCCGTCCGGCGAAGGCGTGGGGCGAATCGCGCCGCCGGCGCCCTGCACAAAGGGCTCCACCGAGCCATCGCTCAGGTCCTGGCGGAAGATCTTGAAGATCTCCTTATTGCTGTCTTTGTTGTACTCAAAAGTCTTGCCTGGCGTGGTGTCGTGCGAGTAGTAAAGGTATTTGCCGTCGGGCGAGAGGGCGGGCTCGCCCAGGTCTTTTTGCCAGTTCGGCTTCTCGTTGAGTTGCACGCCTTTGTTGGACGCAGACGGCGCATCCACGTGGTAGAGCCAGATCTCGCCCGAGCCGGCCGAGCGCGTGCCGGTGTAGTGCTTGCGTGCGGCAATGTATTTGCCGTTCGGATGCCAGACCGGGTTGTTGAGCAGGCGATAGTCTTCCTTGCTGATGGCGTGCGGATTGCTGCCGTCGGCATTCATGACCCAGACGTTGTCGCCACCGCCGGCGTCGCTGATGAAGGCAATCTGTTTGCCATCGGGTGAGAAGCGGGCCTGGTGCTCCCAGGCGATGGAATGCGTCAGCGGCTTGGCTTCGCCGCCGCTGATGGGCAGGGTGTAGAGGTCGCCCAGCAGATCGAACACCAGGGTCTTGCCGTCGGGGCTGACGTCAACGCTCATCCAGGTGCCGCTGCGGGTGTCGATATTGACGGTTTTGGCCGTGCCGGGCGGCTTGTTAACGTCCCAGGCTTTTGCGGCGGCGGAGGCGGCCGGCTCAGGGGCTTTGATTTCTGGATTGTCGGCCGCATGGCTGAGGCCGCTGGCCAAGGCCAAGCTCAGGGTGGCCAGGGCGATGGCGCTGGGGGCGAAGAATTGGGTTTTCATGGGCTCGCAGCTTAGCGCCAGAACGCAGCGCTTTCGCTCGGTGTTTGCACGCGAAAGTGCGTATCCATGCGCCTTGGCGAGACTTCAGTCGCCGATTTTTCAATCGCCGCGGGTGCCGAAAGTCATGTTCGCGTGATCTGCCACCAGCTCGGCAGCAAGGCCTGCACATCCCGGCGCAGGTAGCGGTCATCCAGCAGGTGGATCACCCCTTGGTCATGCACCGTGCGAATCACACGGCCGGCCGCTTGCACCACTTTTTGCATGCCCGGGTAGACATAGGTGTAGTCGTAGCCTTGGCCTAACAATTCATCTAAGCGGCGCTTGAATTGCTCGTTCACCGGGTTGACCTGCGGCAGGCCCAAGGTGGCGATAAAGGCGCCGATCAGGCGGGCGCCGGGCAGGTCCACGCCTTCGGAAAAACTGCCGCCCAGCACCGCGAAGGCGATGCCGCAGGACTCCGGCGTGAAGCGGGCCAGAAAGCTTTGCTGCTCGGCTTCCGACATGCGCCGCCCCTGTGCCCAGCAAGGCAGGTCGGGGTAATGGGTCTGCAAGCATTGCAGGGCTTCTTGCAGATAGCTGTGGCTGCTGAAAAAGGCCAGGTAATTGCCCGGTTTGGCGGCATAGGCCTGGGCCATCACGTCGACCAAGGCGCGCAGCGAGGTCTGGCGGTGCTGGTAGCGGGTGGAGATGTGGCCGGCGATGTGGACTTGTAATTGCTCGGCTTGAAAAGGCGAGGCCACCTCCACCCAGGGCGTGCCATCGGGCAGGCCCAGCAGATCGGTGTAGAACTGCGCCGGCTGCAAGGTGGCGGAGAACAGCGTCACCGTGTGCGCGCTCAAGAAGCGCTGGCGCAAGAATGGCGCGGGCACCACATTGCGCAGGTTCAGGCTCAGCCTGGGCTTGGCAAGGCCCTTGCCGCCCTTGCTGCCCATGTAGAAGCTGCTGGCAGCGGCGCCGCCACCAGGCAAGACCTGACCCTCGCTGAGATCTTCGCGTTCGATATCACACAGCGAGTTGGCGTCAAAGGCCTCGGCCATGCGGGTGAACTGCAGGGCTTCGAAGTAAAAGCCTTGCAACGCTTCGTCCTGCTGCGCGGGGTGGTCTTGAAAGTACTCGCCTAGGGCGCTGACGGCCTGATGCATCGCTTGCAAGAGCTTGTCCGGCAGCTGCGTTTGCAGCTCAAAAGGCTGATCGTGGCTTTTGCCCAGTTCGCTCCAGCAGCGCTTGAGCCGGTCCAGCGGCTTTTTGAGCTGGGCCGGCGCGCTGTGGCGCAGGGCCGTCAGGCTGTCTTGCCGCGCGCTGGCGGAATACATGGCGCGCGCCCGGCTCACCAGGTTGTGGGCTTCATCCACCAACACGGCGACCCGCCAACCATAGGCCTCGGTCATGCTGTGCAGCATGGCGCTTTGGTCAAAGTAGTAGTTGTAGTCGCCCACCAGCACATCGGCCCAGCGCGCCATTTCCTGGCCAAGGTAGTAGGGGCAGACGCTGTAGTGCTGGCCGAGCCGGCGCAAGGTGTCGCGGTCCAGCGTGCCGTGCTGGATGGCGGCTTGCCTAGCCTGCGGCAGGCGCTCGTAAAAGCCTTCGGCCAGCGGGCAGGATTCGCCGTGGCAGGCTTTGTTGGGGTGCTCGCAGGCCTTTTCTTTGGCCACCAGTTCCAGGCTGCGCAGCGGCAGCCCCGGCACATGCTTGTGCACGGTGGCCAGGCTGTCTAGAGCCAAGGCGCGGCCCGAGGTCTTGGCGGTAAGAAAGAAGATCTTGTCCAGGCGCTGGCCCGGTGCGGCCTTGAGTAAGGGGAATAGCGTGGCCAAGGTCTTGCCCAAACCGGTGGGGGCCTGCGCCATCAGGCAGCGGCCGGCCACGGCGGCGCGGTAGACCTCGGCGGCCAGTTCGCGCTGGCCGCTGCGGAACTGGGCGTGCGGGAAGGTCAGGGCCGTCAGCGCGGCATCCCGGCTGCGGAGGTGTTGCGCCTCCTGCTCGGCCCAGGCCAGGAACTGATCGCAGTGGTGGCTGAAGAAGGCCTGCAAATCGGCCCGGCTATGGGTCTCGACCAGCGCGGTTTCGGTTTGCTTGTTGACGTCGAAATAGATTAGCGCCAGCTCCAACTCATCCAAGTCCAGCTTGGCGCACAGCATGGCACCGTAGATCTTCAGCTGCGCCCAATGCAAGGCGCGGTGGTTGGCCGGCATGGCCTCGAGCCGGCCTTTGAAGGTTTTGATTTCCTCCAGGCGCCGGCGTTTGGCGTCAAAGCCATCGGCGCGGCCGCGCACTTGCAAAGCGCCATGGCTGCCGCTCAGGCTCACTTCGGTTTGATACTCCGCCCCGCGCCGCTCGGCTACCAGGGCGTGGCCGGCCATGCCTTCTTGCGCCGTTGGGCTGGGAGTGAAGCGCAGGTCCAGATCGCCGCGCTTGGCGGTGAACTCGCACAGGCTGCGCACGGCTGCGGTGCAATTGCTTTCGCTACTCGTGCTCAAGGGCTGTCGTCCGGTGCGCCCAGTTCAGTCTGGGCGGCAGGTGCGTCATCGCTGCGCAGGGGCGTTGCCTTGGCCAGGGCCAGCCAGACGGGGAAGGGCAATTCATGCGCTTGGCTGTTGCTTGCCTTCGCTCGGCTCATTGGACGGGCCGGGCGGGCCAGTTCCAGCCTTGCGCCCGCTGCTGTGTCGCCGGTGCTGCACGCGCCGTGCAGCAGCCACACGCCAAACTCGGGCGGCAACTCCTCTGGCTCGGCGATGCTGGCCGGAAAGACGTAGAACACCTCGCTGCTGAGCCACTGGTAGCACTCACGCTTGGCTTCGTGCCGCAGGTCAGAAAGCAAATCGGCGCGGCTGACCTTGATCTCATGCACTTGGGGCTGCAGATAGCGGGCCTGGGAGGTGTTGCGCACCGAGAAAAGATCGGGACGGGCCATGCGCCAGGAGTGCTGCGCCGGCGTACTTTCGGACATTCCGTAGGACGCTTCCGATTCCTGAGTCAGCCAGCTCTGCTGCGGGCTCGGCGCCGCCTCATCCTTGGCGCTGAGTTGGGCGCGCAAGGACAGTTCGTGCCAGACGATGCGGCCGTCCTGTTGCAAACGTCGGGCCATGTGTTCGGCCAGGCGGTCGTGGGCGCTGGCAGCACGCTGGTTTTGCTGCCTTGAGCTGGCCAGCAACTGGATGCCGGCCGGGCTCAGGCGCAGCAAGGCAGCGCCATTGGTCTGGGGCTCCAGCGTGACCCACTGCGCCGCCAGCAGATCGATCTCGATGGCGTCATGGCTGGGCCAGCCCGCCGAGCGCCAGATCTTCATCAAGCGACTCAGGTGGGCGCGGCTGGGTTTGAGGGGCAGGGCGGGCAGCATGGCTGTACAAGTGTACAGTGGTGTAGGGCGCCTGTTGAAGCCACACAGGCCCGGGTGGCCGGGCAGGAGCCGCCGCTAAATCCGGTGATGGCCGGACTTCAAATACCACTCGTGAATGCCCCGGCCGTCCCAGCGCAGGGTGACATGTTCGGCCTGGCGCGCCGGTGGCGTGGCCGCTTGCGGATTGAACAAGCCCAGGCATTGGCCGCCCGGCTTGCGCACGCTGTCGTAGACCAGACCGAGACTGCCGGCGGCGCGCAGCTGGGCGCCTAAGGCTTGGCTGGCGGCGTAAGACAGCGGGTCATACAGCGTGTGATGCTCGGGGCTGCTCCCCAGGCCGCGCAAATCGTGCAGGGTGGCGCTGACGGTGACGCGGTAGCAGCGCATGTCCACATCAATCGCGGCTTCCTGCGTGCAGGCCAAAAAGCGCGCCTGGTGGTAGCTGACCTCGGCCACGGCGGTGTCCAGATCGGCGGCGGCGTAGTAGACGCCGTAGCTGCCATCGGAGAAGCGGCTGCCTTCCGGGTTCAGATGGGTGAAGGCCGCCATGATGGCGCTGCAGCCCGGGCCGCTGAGGCGCTGCTCGGCGGGCACCAGACTCAACTCACCCACCTCGTCGCGCAGGCGCGGGTTGCCGATGGCTTCGATGGCGAACACCAAATCCAGATCGGCCGCCGGGCAGACCCGCTCAAACAATGAGATGGGCGGGAAGCGGCTGGGGATCAGGCGGCAGCTGTCGGGCCAGTGCAGGGCCGTGGAGGGTAGGGCCAAGTTGCTGCTCATGCGGCGATCATTCAGCACTCAGCCGCCCCGTTGCGCGTCCAGATACTGGCGCACCACGAATAAGTCGGACACCTGGCCGCCCAGCATGCGGCTCAGGGCGCTGCCGCCGCCGAACAGAGGGGCGGTATTGGGCTTTTTGATCCATGCATCCGCCCGCTCGGGGATGGGCAACAGGATTTGCAGGCCGGCGTAGATGCCAAACACATGGGACAGGCGCTCCAGCGTGGCGGCGTCCAGGCCGCTCTTGACCCGTCCGGCCTTCCAGTCGAAGAAGGTGCTGCGGCCGCAGCCCAGCAGGCGCTGCTGCTCCTCATTGCTCAGGCCCCAGGCCGCCGCGATATTGAAAAATGTACGCAGCGCCGCCTCAGCCGCAGCTTTGGACTGCAGATCTGGCCCGGCTTCACGGCTAGGGCGCTTGGTGCTGGACTTGCGGGCGGCGGTGGCGGCGAGGGTCATGAGGGTCTCCTGAACCTTGATGCCTTTAGTTTAAGTTCGGCGATGGATTAAATCAATGATTTAGTTCGATTGTGGATTTGCGCCCTTGCGGTCGATTCGCACGCAGGCCTGCGCCAGCCGATATGTGCAAAGGAGCAAACAGACGCTCCCGGCGGCCCCGATCGGTGTTCAACAGCTGTCGAACTGGAAGACCAAAACGCGTGAACTCACCCCAAACTGACGCTTGTTTTTCTTCGCCTTTGCCGCCCCGGCTCAATGCCTAGCGGGGATGGGCGCGGATCGGGGCCTGGCGCAGACAGGAGTAGACTGCGCCCCTTTTGCCCATTTTTGTGCTGATTTCGCCCCGATTTCAGCCCCCATGTTTTCCCTGCGAGATTGACTGGCAGCATGACGCCCGAATCGCGGCCCACCCCTCATACCGGATCGAGTTTTGTACGCGCACTCGCCGCACTCGGTGATGCCGGCGGCTCTGCCTCCACGGACGCTTTTGCCCAAAGGCTGAGCCAATGGCTGGACTGGACCCATGCCATTGAGCTGTCAGCCGCTCTGGCAGAGCCACCCGCGCGCGTGGGGCGGCCGCTGCTCGCAAGCAGCCGGGCCTTGGCGATGTTGGAAGCCGATTGCACGCATACCCGGGCGGCTCTGCAAAAGCTCATCAGCCAGGCTGCCACTGAAGACAGCGATGGCGGGCCGCTGGATGAGGGCGAGCCCGATTTCGCGGCGCAAAGGCAGGCTTATGCGACCTGCCAGCAAGCGTTTGGCGCGCAAATTGCCCCTTTGCGGCAGCGCCTGCGCGAGGCCCTGGCCAAGCAGTCACCCGGCCTGGCCAAGCTGGCTGAGTTGGATGCGTTGATGGAGCGCGCCCTGGCCGCGCGCGAGCGCGAATTGCTGGCCGGTGTGCCGGGCCGCCTCGCGCCGCGCTATGCCCAGTTGCGGCGCGAGCAGCCGCAGGCGGCATTGCCCGGCGCTGCAGATCGCGAAAATTCCCCCTGGCTGGCGCAGTTCCACCGTGAGATGCGCGCCTTGCTGCAAGCGGAGCTGGACTTCCGCCTGCAAGCGGTCGACGGCTTGCTGGAAGCCTTCCGCCAATCTCAAGTTGCCCAAAGTTCCTGATCATGATGAAACGTTCTCTGCTCCTTCGTTGGGCCACTTTGCTGGCGGGTTTGGCCGTGATGGGCTGGGTGGCTTATGGCTACTGGGGCAGTCACCCCTTGGCTTTGCTGCTGACGGGGCTGATCGCCGGCTTCTACCTGATGGGCGTGTGGGAGCTGAGCCGCTTTCAACAAACGACGCAAGGCCTGTCTCAAGCCATAACGCGCTTGAGCGCAGCACCCGCCAGCTTGAACACCTGGCTGGAGGACGTGCCGCTGACGCTGCGCAATGCCGTGCGCCGCCGGGTGGAAGGCGCGCCGGTGGCTTTGCCCGGGCCGGCCCTGGCGCCCACCCTGGCGGGCTTGGTGGTTTTGCTGGGCATGCTGGGCACTTTCGTCGGCATGGTGCTCACGCTGCGCGGCACTGGCGCGGCGCTGGAGAGCGCGTCTGATCTGGTGGCGGTGCGCAACTCGTTGGTCGGCCCGGTCAAGGGTTTGGGCCTGGCTTTCGGCACCTCGGTGGCCGGGGTGGCGGCCTCGGCGGCTTTGGGCCTGTTGTCGGCCCTGTGCCGGCGTGAGCGGGTGCAGGTGGCGCAGCGCCTGGACGCCAGCATTGCGGGCCATTTGCGCGGCTTCTCTGCCGTGCATCAGCGCGAGGAATCGCTGGCCCTGATGCAGCAGCAAGCCACGCAGATGCCCGCCCTGGTGGAGGGTTTGCAGGCGCTGATGAGCAGCATCGAGCGCCAGGCCGAGCTCGCCAATGAACGCCTCTTGGCCAGCCAGGAGCGCTTCCACGCCAAGGCCGATGCGGCCTACACCGGCTTGGCCCAGGCGCTGGATCAAACCCTGCAGAGCAGCGTCAAAGCCAGCGCACAAAGTGCCGGCGAAGCCCTGCATGCCATGGCCAGCAGCACGCTAGGCGGCATTGCCAGTGAGACCAAGGCCTTGCAACAAAGCCTGACTGCCGCGATGCAGGCGCAGCAGTTGGAACTGTCCGCGCGCTTTGACAGCAGCGCACAAACCATCAGCTCTGCCTGCCAGACCCTGCTGGCGCGGCAGGAAAGCAGCGGCCTCGCGGTGGTGAATGCGGTGCGGGCCAGCCACGAAGGCTTTGCCGACACCTTCGCCCAAGGCAGCAGCGCCTTGTTGGCCGAGGTGGCTCAGCGCCATGCCGGCTGGCAAGGCGAGATGGCTGCGGCCATGGCGACGATGAGTGCAGAGAGCCGGGCCGTGCAAGCGGCAATCGGCGCAGCGGCCAGCCAGCAGCTGGCCGAGCTGGATCAGCGTCACGCCCGCTGGCAAGGCGATTTGGCCGCGTCCCTGAGTGCCATAAGCGCCGAGAACCAAGCCGTGCAAGCGGCGATCAGCGCATCAGCCCGCCAACATCTGGCCGACCTGGATCAGCGCCACGCCAGCTGGCAGGCGGAAACCGCTGCCACGCTCAGTGGCATGGGCCGGGAGACCTTGGCTCTGCACAGCGCCATGGGCGGCGCGCTCAGCCAGCACCTGGACGCCGTGGCCCAGAAGCATGGCGCCTGGCAGGGCGAAGCCGCCAGCCTGCTGAGCGGCATGGCCAGCGAGACCCAAGCCCTGCAAGCCAGCCTCAAGGCGGCTGCGGACGCGCATCTGGATGACCTTGCCCAGCGCCACCTGAGCTGGCAGACCGAGATGGCCGAGGCCTTGAAACGGATGAACGGGCAGGCGCAAGCCACTCAGGATTTGATGAGCCGCTCGGTGAACAGCCATCTGGCGCAAGTGGCCGAGCGCCTGGACAGCACCGTGCAGCAGCTCAGCCAAGGCTGGCAGCAGGCCCTGAGCCAGCATGAGCAGGTCAGCAGCCAGCTGAGCCAGCAAAACCAGCAGGCCCTGGCCAGCGCCGCCAGCCACTTCGAGCAACATGGCCAGGCCTTGCTGGACCGGATGCAAGCGGGCCAGACCGAGTTGCAGACCAGCGCCAGCCAGCTGGAGCAGCAGCGCGTGCAAGCCATAGCTCAAGCTTTGGAGGCAATGGCCGCATCCTTGCGCCAAGAGTGGCAAGCCGCGGGCGCCGCAAGCCTGGCCCAGCAGCAGCGGGTGTGTGAAACCCTGGAGCGCACCGCGTTGGAAATCACCGCCCAAGCCGAGACGCAAGCTCGCAGCACCAGCCACGAGATCGCCCGCCTGATGCAGTCGGCCTCCGAGGCCCCGCGCGCCGCCGCGGATATGGTGGGCGCGCTGCGCCAGCAGCTGTCCGACAGTCTGGCGCGCGACAACCAGATGCTGGAAGAACGTGCCCGCGTGCTGGCAACCCTGGGCGGCCTGGTGGATGGCATGAACCAATCGGCGTTGGAGCAGCGCAGCGCCATCGACGCGCTGGTCGCTTCCTCGGCCAAGATGCTTGAGCATGTGGGCGGCCAGTTCAACGCGCAGCTGGATGCGCAGACGAGCCAGTTGGCGGAGGTGGCCGCGCAGGTCAGCAGCAGCGCGGTCGAGGTGGCCAGCCTGGGCGAGAGCTTTGGCTTTGCCGTGCAGCTCTTCTGTGAATCGAATGACAAGCTCAGCGCGCATCTGCAGCGCATGGATACGGCGCTGGGCGCGGCCATGGGCCGCAGCGATGAGCAGCTGAGTTACTACGTTAGCCAAGCGCGAGAGGTGATCGACCTCAGCCTGCTTTCGCAAAAGCAAATCATTGAAGACTTGCAGCGCTTATCGGGTTCCGCAGCTCGCTTCGAGACGCGGCCTGCGCAAGCTGCCCCCGCCCCATGAGCGAAGGTCTGGACATCGACGCCAGCGAGGACGCTGGCCTGGAAGCCACCACCCCGGTATGGGCCGTCTTTGGCGACCTGATGGCCGGCTTGCTGGGTGCTTTTGTGCTGATCTTGCTGATGGCCATTGCCTCGCAGCTGGAGCTGGCCACCAAGCTGCAAGAAGAGGTCAGCAAGCACCAGCAAGAAGAACAGCGCCGCCAAGCGCTGGAGCGGGCGCTGGCCATTCCCCTGGCCGCCGGGCGCGTGACCCTGGAGCATGGCCGCATCGGCATCAGCGGCAGTGTGCTGTTCGCCTTCAACTCGGCTGAGCTGCAGCCCGAAGGTCGGGCGCTGCTGAAGACCCTGGCGGGGCCGCTGACGACTTATCTGCAGGCGCGGGACGAGATCTTGATGGTCAGCGGCTTCACCGACGACCGCCAGATGCGCGGCAGCAATCAGCAGTTCGCTGACAACTGGGAGCTCTCGGCCCAACGGGCGTTGACGGTGACCCGTGCCTTGATCGAGGCCTCGGTGCCGTCTTCCGACATCTTCGCCGCTGCCTTTGGTGCGGAGCAGCCGGTGGCGCCCAATGATGATGCGCAGGGCCGCGCACGCAACCGTCGGGTGGAAATGGCACCGATCGCCAGACCCGCTCGCAACAAGCCGGATGCACCCCATGGCTGATGAGGCCGCGCCGCTCTATCCAGCGCCCGCCTCGCCCAGAACGGCGCTGGTGCGGCAACGCTTGATCGAGGTGATGGCCCGCCGGGCCAGCGCGCTGGAGGGCCGCGCGCGTGAGCGGCTGGAGGGGCGGATGGCCGCACTGCGTTTGCCAATCGAAAGCGCTTGCGTGAACGAGCCGGGCGCCGCGGCGCTGGCGGGCGGCGCCATGCCCGCGCCACAGCAACAGCAACAGCAGCCGCAACGCAGCCAATTGGCCGAACTGCTGCTGCATATTCAGCGCCAGAAAGAGCGGGGCGCTGGGGCTGCGCTGGGCCAGCACGCGGGTGCGCTTGGGCCCCAGGCCGCGGGAAAAAAAGCCGCGGCAGGGCCGGCGGCGATTTCATCCGCTCCGGCCGAGCCCCAGGAGCTGCAGTTCTTCCGGCGCACCTGGGCGCGGCTCAGTGTGGACAGGCAGTTGGCGCAGTCGCGTCAGGCCTTGCCGCAGAATGCCGGGCCGCTGAATTCGCACCATATCGTGCACCGCACCCTGAGCCTGATGCAGCAAATCTCACCGGCCTACCTCGAACACTTCGTTGGCTATGTGGACAGCTTGCTGTGGCTGGATCAATTCAACGAGCAGCAGTTCGCCCAGGATCCGCCGGCAAGAGCCCGCCCGTCGCCAAGCAAGAAGGCGGGGCCTGCTACCAAGCCACGCGCCTAGGCACAAGCCACTAGCACCGCTGCGTGCGGCGCTGATGCATACTCAGCGCGCCAAGTTCAGGAGCGTGCCTTGTCCAACACCGAACTCTTGACGGCTGCCACGGCTCGCTTCGCCGAGCTGCTTTCGCACCCAGAGGGTGTGGTGGCGGTCATTTCTGCTTTGCTGGCTGGCGGCCTGATCATTGCCAGCACCATGGTCAAGACCATCATTCCGCTGCGCTGGTTGGCGGTGGGCAGCAATCTGGGTTTTGTCGTCTACGGTGCACTCGGCCAGGCCTGGATGGTGTTGGCCTTGCATGCGGTGTTGCTGCCGGTGAACTTGGTGCGGGCCTGGCAGATGCACAGGCTCACCCGCCGGGTGCGGGCTTCGGCGGAGGCGGCCGATCTATCGGGCGTGTGGTTGCGCCCCTATATGAAGCAACGCAAGCTCAAGGCAGGCAGCGTGCTGTTTCGCGCGGGTGATCTGGCGGACCGGCTCTACTTTTTGGTGGACGGGCAAGTCGAGATTGTCGAAGGCGGCTATCAAATCATGCCTGGCCAGATGTTTGGCGAGATCGCCTTCTTCGCGCCCGACCGCATGCGCACCGGCACCGCGCGTTGCGTGCGAGCTTGCACGGTGATGTCCATGGATGAGACCACCTTCAAGCAGCTCTACTTTCAAAATCCCGAGTTCGGCTTCGAGGTGGTTCGCATGATCGCCGGTCGCCTGAGCAATGACGTTCGGCGCTTGCAGCAGCGCCTGCAGGCGGATGCCAGCGAGCCCAAGCCGCCGGCCTGAGCGGCAGAACCCGCTTGCGCCCGGCTTCAATAGCTTTGGCTTTTTCGCAACCGGAGCGGCTTTCGCAAGCCCGTGATTCGGAACAGAATCCGCACGGCTGATCACTGGATCGGCGGCCCAAACTCAAGGAGATTGACGATGTTGAATCGATGGGTATTGCTGGCTGGACTCTCACTGCTGGCGCACGGCGCCATCGCCCAAGGTGCCGATAGAAAGGTGGACGTACAAGTTGTCGCCGGCGCGATCAAGGTGGATCCCGATCCGGTGAATATGGCGAAGAACCAGAATCGGATCGAATGGACGCTGAACAGCGATGGCTACAGCTTTGCCGCCAACGGCATCGTCATCAAAGATGCTAACGGCGACTATGGCGATTGCGGCCCTGTTGGTAATGGCGGCAAGAAGTTCGCTTGCAAGAAGCTGCGGCATATTGATCGCAAGGACTTCAAGTACGACGTCAACTTGAAGGATGGGCAGGGGCGGCCGCTGTCTCTGGACCCGGTCATTCACAACGAATAGCGTCGCCGTCCTGATTGGCGTGACCCAAGAGCGCGCCGGTTCGGCGCAGGGTCTCGCCAAGCTCGGAAGCGTCGCCCGCTTGAATTGCTGCTGCGATGGCTCTGGCCGCCTTCAGAAAATTCGCGGCAGATTCGGCTTGGCCTTGCTCGTGTGCGCACTGAGCTTGCGTGCACAACAAGATGCCAAGACCGGCCTGATCATCCGCCGCCTCCAGCAAGGGGCGGCTTTCTTCTAGGCAGTGCTGGACCTGATCAAACTGCTTGAGCTGCAGGTGCGCCGCAGCGAGATAGCAGAGCACCTGTCCTTCTAACTGTCGGTCATTCAGGTTTCTGGTCATGCCGAGCGCTTCTTGCAAATTGCGTAAGGCCTCTTTCGCCTGATGCGGGCTGCTCATGAAAATGCCCAGATTGCATAAGGCCACACACTCCAGGCGAGGGTGGCCCAATTCTTTGGCAATCCACAGTGCGCTTTGGCTGAGCGAGATTGCTTCATCGAGGCGTTGAAGGGAGTGCTTCAGCAAGCCCAAATTGCAAAGGGCATTGCCTTCACATTTGCGGTCACCGAGTTGGCGCGCAATTTTCAGCGTCTCCTCGAAGTACTGCTCCGCTGTTGCCAAATGCCCTCGGCCTAGATCCAAGATCCCGAGATTGCCCAGTACGCTGGCTTGCCAATGCAGATCATTGTGCTGGCGCGCCAAACCCAGGGCGGCAAGGTAGTGTTCTTTGCCTTTGTCCAGCCTACCGGTGGTGGACGCCAAGATTCCTAGGGTGTTAAGTGCGGAACATTGCAGGCGAAGATCTGCCATTGATGTGGCTTGGACCAGTGCTTGGCACGCGAGGTTCGTCGCTGCTTCAAGCTGCCCCTCTCGAGCGAGCAAAAGCCCAAGCAAGATCGAAGCTGATGCGGTCGTTCGTGTGTGGTCAGTGATCTGCGCTGTGGACAAGGCGGCTTCGGCATGTCGGCGGGCATCCACCAAGAGGCCGCTGGCGTTGCAAGCTTGGGCCAGTAGAAACTCGACCCGTGCAACTAGCTCGGCATTCAGGCCTTTCATCAGCAGAACCGCCTGCGCCAATGCCACGCCCACCTTGAACGGCCCATGCAGGCTTAGCACCGACCAAGCGCCTTCCAGGGCGCCGGTGGCCATGCTGCCTTCGCCCCAATCCAGCGCCCGTCGGCAAGCGACGATCAAGTTGTCCAGATCGCTGCTATTGCCGTCCTTCGCGTAGCTGGGGCCCAATGCGGCAAACCATGCGGCGTGCCTGGCTTGCGCGGCGCGTAAGGCGGCCGGGCCGCTGCCCTCATAGCGCCCAGGGGTGCGCAGATGCTCGTCGGCATAGGCTTGCACGCTGACCAGCAGGTCAAAGCGTTCGCTGGAGATCGCGCGGACAAAGGACTTATCCACCAGCGAATGCAGGACGTCGACGCCCCAGGCTGCGTCATCAAACGCACTCAGTTCGATCACGCTTTCGGCTGCATCCAAATTGAAGCCGCTCTCAAATACCGAGAGCTGGGCCAGGGTGGCCCGCTCCGCCGGGGTCAGCAAGTCCCACGACCAGTCAAAGGCGGCGCGCAATGTGGACTGCCTGTCTTGCCGGCCGCCGGTGCTGGCCAGCAGCTTGAAGCGCTCGCTCATTCGGGACAACATGGCTCGCGGCGGCAGGATGCGCACCCGGGACGCGGCCAATTCAATCGCCAGCGGCAATCCGTCGAGCAAGCGCACCAGGGCGCCCACGGCCTGCTTGTCCTCTTCGCTGGGATGAAAGTCGATGCGCGCGGCATGCGCGCGCAGCCAGAATAGGTTCTCGGCATCTGGCCAGGGAAGGGGGGCCAAGGCCAAGGTTTCTTCGCCAGGAATGCCCAAGACCTCACGGGTGGTGACCAGGAAATGCGCTTCCGGGGCGCGGTCAAGCCACTGGCCCAGGGTGCCCTCCGCGTGTCGAGCGACTTGTTCGAAGTTGTCCAGTATCAGCAGGCAGCGCCCGCGCCCGGCAATGGCGCTGCACAGTTGCTCAATCGGGTCGAGCTTGTCCAGGCGCAGGCCCAAGCCCTGCGCCACGGCTGAAACTAGACCATCAAGCGTGCGGGCCGCTGCCAGGTCGCAAAACCAAACGCCGCCGGGGTAGTTGCCGCGCCAGGTCCAGCCAAAGTGGGTGACCAAGCGGGTTTTGCCCGTCCCGCCAATGCCCAGAACGGACACCAGCCTGGCATCTTGAGCGTAGCGCCGCGCCAATTCCAGAAGCGGGGCGCGGCGGCCAACAAAAGCGTCGCGTTCGGCCGGCAGGCTGTGGCGGATTTCCCGCACCGGCTGCCAGTGGCCACCTTGCTGGAGCACTCGATAGGCTTTATCCGAATCGGGTGGCGGTGTGAACGGGGCAGTGGCGCTGCCCGCCTCAAAGAGCTCAAGCGGCTCAGGCAGGCCTTTCAAGCGCCAATGCCCGTGCGAAACCAGGCGGTGCTCGCTAGGCCCCAAGCAATCGCGGGCGAGGGCCGTCAGCAAGGTTTGCCCGCCCCGCGCGGCTGCCATCACGCGTGCCGCCACCGGCTTGGCCAAGCCATCCACTTCCAGTGGCTTGGCACCCATGGCGACATCGTGCGGGCTGTTCTCCCGCAGCGTTACCGGCCCGGCATGCAGGCCGACGCGTGCCAGCAAGGGTTCGGGCAGAGTGGCTAAGGCCTGTTGATAGGCCAATGCAAAGCCGAGGCCGTCGCTGGTTTGCTCGAAGAGCAACAGGAATCCATCCGCCTTGTCGATCTCCCGGCCGCGCCATTCCCGTAGCAGGCCGCGCGCTAGCGCATCATGCCGGTGCCACAAGCGGGCCATTTCTTGATCGCCAAGGCGCTCGGACAGCGCGGCGCTGTCGACGATATCAATCAGAAGCAGGCAGGCAAGATTGAGTTGTGCCACTGGACCAGCGGCCATGCCATTTGGGCATGTGGCGCTGGATGCATGGTATGCGATGCCGACGATTTGCGTCTGCGTGTGTGGGCCTCAAGCATGCAAGCGTCGCGGTGGCGCGACCCTGGCTGCGGCGCTGTGGCGACGCGGCACATCAAGCTTCCTGAATCCTTGAGTGCATTCCCAGAGTTGACCACCTCATCTGAGTCAATCGCCCAATCGTTGGCTGAGGTCGTGCCCATGCGCCTGGGTCTGTTTGAGCGCAAGTTCATGCAGCTCACAGGGGATGCTCACAAGGCGGCCGAGTTGGCGGCAAAGTTCTATTTGGCGCTTGTCGGTTGTCATCAAGCCTTGATACGCCCGACCACCCCTCCCCAGCTCAAAGAATTGTTGCAGTGCCTGATCGCCAGCGATCTGTTCCTGCAACTGCGCCCCAGGCCGACGAATCGGCATGCCGTATCCGCCAGTGGAAGACGTTAGTGGCCGCGCAGGCCGAAACGGCGAGGCGGCGGGGATGGACCGCAACTTCAAGTCCTGTTCGATGCGGCTTGTGCGACGGGAGTATTCACAAATCACTTGAATAGGGGGGTTGTGCGATTGGCGGCAACGAGCTTGTTGATTTGACAATCGTCAATGAAAGCAAGACAGATTGACGTCGCTGGCCGCGACATCCGCCATGAACAATTGGAATCGCTGCGTCAGCCACTCTCAACGCTACGACCTCAACTGCAGTCCCGGCCTGGGACTCGAATGTGCCGTCAGCATTGCCCTCGCGCTGAGCACCGCGGCTCCCGCCGCCCTGGCCCAAACGCCGCCCATACCCGCGCCAGCGACAACGCCGGCCACCGTCGACCCCGCCCAACTGCAACGTCAGCGCGAAGAATTGGAGCGCTTGCGCCAGCTTCAGGCGCCCAAGCCGGTGGACCCCAAGCTCAGCGCTCCTTCGCCCGAGCCGGAGGGCCCGATTGCAGCGGGACCTAGCTTTGTACTTAAGCAGGTTGAGTTCACGCCCAGCCAACTGCTGAGCAAAGCCGAGTTGGACGGCGTCATCGCGACCCAGCTTGGTAAGCCCACCACTTTTGCTGACGTGAAGCGACTCGCGCAGGACATCAATTCGCTTTACCTGGCCAAAGGTCATCTCACCGCGCGCGCCTTCGTGCCATCTCAGCGGGTGGCTGAAGGCTTGCTCAGGGTGCAACTGATTGAAGCCAAACTGTCGCGCTTGGACGCGGCAGACAACTCGCGCCTTTCGCCTGCCTTCGTCGCTTCGCTGATCGCCACACCCGAGGGCAGCTTGATTGATGCGCCAGCCATTGACGAGCGCCTGACCCGCTTGCACCGCAACACCCCGGACAACCGCATCGGTCTGTCTTTCAGTGCCGCTGAAGGGAACCGTTCGGGCTTGTCCGTGTTGAAAGTGCAGACGGAGGAGCCACCGCTGTGGACCGCGCGCGTCTCCGCCAGCAACGAAGGCGCTGATTCGCTGGGCAAGAATCAGGGCAGCTTGAATCTGTCGGTCAACAACTTGCTCGGCTGGACCGACAAGCTCAGTGTGCTGGCGATTTATTCGACGGGCTCGACCTCGGCCAACCTGCAGTACAGCGTGCCGCTGCCGGGACCATTTCTGGCCTGGGGGACTCGGCTCTCGGCAGGGGCCTCCAAGGGCAAGACCCTGTCGATCTCGCCGGGCTTTGAGTCAGTCAAACTTGATGGTCAGTCCGACGGGGCCAACCTGGCGCTGGCCCAACCGCTGTGGAGTAGCGGGGCCTGGAGCGTGGACGGCATGCTGTCTTTGGGCAACACCCGGTCCGCCACGGATATCGCCGCTGAACGCTTCTCCGACATCCGCACCCGCTCCAACGGTCTGTCGTTCACGGTGGCGCGCAATGCAGAGGGCAGCAGTGCCAGTCTCGGGCTGGCGTACAACCATGCGCGTACATCGGCCCAGGGCGTAGAGGCGCGCGAGAACGGCGTGATACAGCTGAATTTCAGCCTGCAGCAGGTCATAGGTGCTGGCTTCTGGGGCCTGAGCCGGGCGGTGCTGCAGCGCAGCGGCGACGATCGCTTGCCCTCGACCCTGCAGTTCCAAATTGGTGGTCCCGGCAATGTTCGCGGCTACCCTTCGCCAAGCGTCTCGGGTGATATTGGGGAGTCGCTCACGCTGGAGCTGCACCGGGCGGTCACGCCGGTCTCCGAGCGACTTGACGGTTATGCATTTGTTGATGCTGGCCGGGTGCGTACCCTGGGCGTGGGCAACAGCCTGGCCAGTGTCGGCCTAGGGCTGAGCTACACCGCAGACGCCTGGGGCGCATCGCTCGCTGTGGCTTCACCGCGCAAAGACGTTCCCAACGTCTCGAAGGACAGCAGCCGCGTGCTGCTGCGCTTCTCTTTGGATCTCGACAAATTCTTGAATTGAAAGGCTTCGTCTTGAAAACGCTGCTTATCTACGATGACTTGGTAACCCTCAACCGCGATCAGCACCGCGAGCTCAAACTCAATGCGAGCGATGCGAAATTCGCCTTCGCCCGCGAGACCAATTCGGTCTTGCTTGCCGCATCCGAGTTACCTCAGGCGGCCCTGGACTTCCCCTGCGTGTTCATTGGCCCAGAGGGCGGGCACAGCCTGGCTGCGCTGATCGGCTTGCGTGACCATGAAAACCTGTTCGTTCAGCCGGACGGCCTCTGGGCGCGGGGCAGCTATCTGCCGGCCTTCTTCCGTCGCTACCCATTCGTGCTGGCCGAGACCGATGGCGATCCCACCTTCACCGTTTGCCTGGATCGCGCTTATCCGGGCCTCAATACCGAGAAGGGTGAGGCCTTGTTCGACGCCCAGGGCCAGGAAACGGCTTGGCTGGAGGAGGTCAAGCGCTTCCTGGTCACGTTCCGTCAGGAGATGACGCTCAGCCGCGACTTTGCCAACCACCTGGCGACCTTGGGGCTACTGGAGGATGGCGTGATCGAGTACACCCTCAACGGCGAGAAGACCAGCTTGCGCGGCTTCAAAACCGTGAATGAGGACAAGCTGCGTGCCTTGCCGCCAGAGACCTTGCAAGACTTGGCCCAGAAGGGTTGGCTCGGCTTGGTCTATGCCCACCTGCTGTCAATCAATCAAGTCCAGCGGTTGGCACTGCGGCTGGACGAGCGGCAGGCGCTGGACCGTGCCGAAGCCGAGACCGCCCTGTCGAAGCACTGAGCCCCAACTCTGTTTCCTGAAGTCGGCCACTCTCGTCCCCGGGAGTCGCCAGTCCCGCACTGTTGATCGTTTGCACCATGAAAACGTCCCGCTGCCTTGTTTGGAATCGCCACGTCCTGACTTCGCGCGTGCCACGCCGCAGCCCGCGCGCGGTGGTGCGCTTGTTACGCCTGAGTCCCTTGGGCGCGGGGGTGGCAGTGTTGGCGGGCTTGCCGGCCATTTCAGCCTGGGCGCAAAGCAGCGGTGTGGCACCCAATCTCATCAAGCCCGATGGCCGCACCTCCACCCAACAGGCGGTGGTCGGCACCCGCACCGACATCACCACCGGCACGGTCAAAGGCGACAACGCATTTAACTCCTTCAGCCGCTTCGAGATCGGCCAGGGGCAAACCGTTAATGTGCATGTGCCCAAGGCGGCGCAGCGCGTGATCAACATCGTGACCGACGCGCCGATCAAGGTCGACGGTGTACTCAATGGTCTGAAAGACGGTTCTATCAGCGGCAATCTGGTGTTTGCCGACCCGATGGGTATGGTCGTTAGCAGGACGGGCGTGATCAACGTCAACTCGCTGCAGGTGGTGGCGCCAAGCAAGACCCACCTGGATGCCATGATGGACGGTCAGGGCCGCATCGGGGATGCGGCAGTCAAGCAATTGCTGGACGGGCAGGCGCCGCGCTCGGCCGAGGGCCGCGTCCAGATCGAAGGAAAGATCAACGCCTTGGAGCGGGTGCGTATCGAGGCACGCCGCATCGATGTTGATGGCCGCATCAAGGCTGGCGCCGATGCGGCTCATGATGCAGCCTTTCGCTCGGCGGTCTCCACCAATGGCCTGAGCGCTGCCACTGGCATGGTCGAACGCGGTGGTGTGATCGAGTTGGTGGCTGACGAGGGGGTTGGCCTGAAGGGGCAACTCGATGCCTCGCAGCGGGTCGCGCTCTTGGGCCTTGATGCGCCCCAAGCTGGTTTGGGCGGCGTGGTCAGCATTCGCGCTGAGAAGATTGAGCTCGGGGCGGACTCGTCCATCGACGTCTCAGGCCTGAGCGGTGGTGGTGTAGCGGTGATCGGTTCTCTGACTGCGCCGGTCGCTCAGTTCAGCAGCCCCGAAGGCAGCACGCCTGTTCCGCCCGAGGCGCCGAACCCGGCGCCCTTGACGCAAACCCTGGTGGTTGCCAAAGGCAGTCGTGTGGCGGCTGACGCCATCGACCGTGGCGATGGCGGGCGCATCCAGTACCTCAGCGACGGCAGCACGGACTGGGGCGGTTTTGCCTCCTCGCGCGGCGGCGCCCTGATGGGCCATGGCGGCTTTGTGGAAGTGTCGGGCCGGCGCCGCGCGCAGGTGTACGGCCTGGTGGACACCACCGCGCCCAAGGGCGTGACAGGGAAGCTGCTGATCGACCCTAAGCATCTGCAGATCGCAAACGGCGAGGCGGGCGACTCGTCTTGCCGCAATGACGGCGCCGCCGAGACCTGCACGCTCAGCACAGGCAGTGTGGTGGCACTGGCCGCCAAAGCCAACCTCGAGTTGCTGGCCAGCGATTCGATCAGCTTCGCTGCCGGCAGCACGCTCGACCTCTACAACGTGCTGACTGACCCCGCCAGCCAGAGCATTTCCTTTACCAGCACAGACATCACGCTCAATAGCGAGGCCAAGATCCTGACCGGCGGTGGCAGCGTCAAGCTGAATGCAGGCGGCGTGATCTGGATGGCCAAGGACTCGGCCATCATCACCCGTGGTGTCGGCGCTGCCGACGCCAGAACGGCTGAACTCACAAGCCACGCGGGCGATGTGAGCTTGCAGGCCAAGAGCATCCAGCTCGACGAGGGATCGAGCATTCTGGCGCACAGGGTCAGCAGCTTCAGCAACTACCGCGGGGGCAAGGTCGAGCTCAAGGCCTCCAGCGCAACGCAATCCCATATGGGCCTGGCCAGTGCGAGTAGCGATGTCACGCTGGCGGGCACGATCAAGGCCGAGCGCATCTCCGTCACGGCCGATGCCAAGGCTGAGGCCACACCGTTGGGCCTGAGTGGTTATGCAATCCAAGAAATTCGTGCCTATATTGGTGCGCTGACCGGCATGGGTGCGGCCTATCACGAGACCAGGGCCGACGCGAAGATTGACGTGCAGGGCACAGCCACATTGAACGCCACCACAACGCTTGATCTGTTCAGTAATTCCGCCAACAAAGCGGCTGGCTCGGTCGATGTGGCCACCGTGCAGGAAAAAGGCACGACACTCACCACTGTTGGTGCCGTTGTGGTGCGCTCAGCTGGCCTTGCCGATGTGCAGGTCAAGTCAGGGGCGACGCTGCAGTCAGGCGGCAAGACCACGGTGGCCGCCTACAACGACGCGACCGCCCACGGCGCTGTCAGCCTCACGTCCACCAACTCCGAGAGCGGTTTGGCGGTGAGCTATGTGGATGCCAAGGTCTCCAGCAATGCGCAGATCGATGCGGGTGCCATCGTCCAGGTCGGCGCGCTGGATCTGCTCTCGCTGCAAACCGGCAATATGCGGAGCACGGTGGACGTCAAGCTCATGCGCAAGCAGCCGGTCGACGGCCAAGCGCCGCCTACGGACGCCGCCATCGGCTCCAGCGTGGCCATCAGCCTGCTCAATGTGAGCAGCAAAGCCACCCTGGGCGCCAATGTGCTTGGTTACGACGGCGTCAGCAAGACGGGCAATGTCACTGTGGTGTCGGACGCCTCGCTCTCGCAGAACTTCAGCTTGGCGCGCACCCAGGTTGTGCCTATCGGGGTTGTCGATATTGGCGCGGCCGAAAAGACCAAGCTGTTCCAGCCATATGCAGAACTCCTGCCGGACCTGTTGTCCAGTTGGCTGGCCGACAAGGCCGAACTGCTCAAGTCGGGCACGAATGGCTTTCCGCTCAAGGCCAGCGCCGTCGTGACGTTCAATGAGACCGATCTCAGCTCGGCCGCCAGAATTGGCAACGCGGCCGTGGTCAAGGCCGCCGGCAATGTGGCCGTCGTCGCACAAACGGAAGACCGCGCGATTCACAACATCGCGGACAGCACGGTCAACACCAAGAATGCCAAGCTGAGCCAGCCCGCTGGCAGTGCCGCCGTCGCAGTGGGGCAATACGAACACAATGCCGAGGCCACTGTGGGTGAGAAGGCGGAAGTCACGGGCTCACATATTGGTGTTCAGGCTCACGTCTTCCAGCCTCTGGACGTGACCTGGCTGGCAGGTTTCAACAGCGAAGCCTGGAAGGCACCCTCCGAGTTGTTCACGCGTTTCAGTCCCCCTAACTTCGGAATACCGGAATACGTATTCACATCCTGGGCACGTGCTGTGGCCCAGCAAGAGCCGGGAAGCACCAACAACGCCGAGGCAGGGGCGGTTGCGGGCGCAGTGAACTGGACCTCGTTCAAGAACAGCGCCAAATCGTGGCTGGGGGCCGGAGCTAAAGTCACCGCCGCCGGCAACGACCAGCCCTGGGACGTCAAATGGACCTCGCCCGGCGACCTGAATGAAGCGACCCGGCTCAACCAGGAGGCCGGCTTCGACAAGGCCTTGCAACTCAGAGCCCTGAACCAGTCGGCCTCGCTGACGCTCACCGGTCAGCCGGTGGATATCAACGGCTTCAACTTCGGCACGCAGGCCGGCACCAATGCCGCGGGAGGTGCGTTCAACTATGCCGCCGCCCAGCACCTGACAGTGGCGGGTGCGGATGACGGCGCCAAACTCTACGCTGAAGCTGGCAGCTTGGCCCTGCAGGCGGACAGCCAGGACCGCATCATCGCCGTGGCCCCAACGGCGGGTAAGGGCGGGGGCGTGGCGGCCAACCTGATCGCGGCCTATTCCAAGCTCGATAACAAGACCGTGGCCGTACTTTCCAGCAAGGCACAAGTCACGGCCAAGACCCTGGACATTGCTGCGCTTGAGGACGTCTCGGTCTGGAGTGCTGCAGGTGCAGCCGCATATGGCGCCAACCAAGCCTCGGTGGGCATCGCGGTGGCGGTTAATGAGCTTGACGGCCGCACCCTGGCCGCCATTGCCGATCCGGGCAGCCTTGCGGTGGGCGACGTTCGCCCGGCCGACTTCTCCGCCAGCACCGGTACGGGAAAAGTGGACGCTGCAACGGTTCGAGTGCAGGCCGATACCCAGGGCAGTAGCGGCGCCATCAGCGCATCGGCAGCCTCCGTGGAAACCGGTGTTGACCCCAATGGCAAAGGGGTGCTCGCCGAGACCTTCGACAAGATCAAGACCGGAACCGAAAAGCTACGCAACTATGCGGCCCAGTCCATTGCCAGCGATGGCGATGGCCGTATTGCCAAGTTCAGGAATGAACTGGCTGGCGCGGTTTCCACCAAGCAGAATGTACAGCCCAAGCCGCCCAAGCAAACCTCGATCTCGCTGACCGGAGCCGCCAGCACCAGTGTCAATCTGGGTAATCTGGACACCACGGCCGTGCTTGACGGCGCGACCCTCGTGAACACTGCTAGCAAGGCGGCTGGGGCGGACGACCCCAGCTGGGCCCTGGTGCACGCCGGCAACGAGACCCACCAGTACGCCGTCTCGGGCACGGCAGCCCTGCTCAAGCTCAACGCGCCTAAAACCAAGGCTGGCTATGGCGTCTCCGGTGCCCTGGCGATCGATATCGAGGGCAATGACACCAGCGCGAGCATCGTCAACAGCAGCCTCAAGGACTTCGGCAAAATTGGCGTGCAGAGCCTGGCGTCGGGCCAGCGCATCTCGGCGGGCCTGGGCATCGCCGGCAGCAGCGGCAACAAGCCGAGCTATATGGTGAGTACGTCGTACTCGATGACGCAGTCCGGCAACAACACCGCCGCAGCGATTGATCGCAGCACCATCGAGGGCAGCGAAGCACACCGCAGCGCTGTGGAGGTGCTTGCTTACGACAAGACCGAGACCGGGGTCGGCGCCGGTGCGCTGACGGTGCAAGGCTCAGAGGGCGGCGCGGTGGGGGCGTCCGTGGTCGTGGGTTTGGTGCACAACAAGGTCGAGTCCCGCGTGGCCGGGGTGACGACCAGCCAACTCTCCAGTGTTGATGTGCTGGCCTACGACCCAGTTGTGTTGGGTCTTGGTGCGACGTCCGTGGGCATCAGCGCCGAGGACGATGCCAACACTCTGCAGGCCAGCATGGTCTTCGCCGAGTTGGAGAACAGCACCAAGGCGCATATCGTCGACCGCGAGGGTGTGGTCAGCAGTGTCAAGGGCAACGGCGCTGTGACCGTGCAGGCCACGGATGTCGTGCCGGACGCCATCAAGACCCGGGTCAACATCCTGCTGGCGGCCAACGGCACACCGGCAGCTGACAGCAGCTATGACTTCGGCGCATCGCTGCGCGCTGGCGATCAAGACAGCTTTGGTGGCCAATCCATCGGCAGCAGCCAGCCTGGCGCACTTGTAATCGGTGCGGCCCTCGGCGTGGCGGCGGGCGAGGGCAAAACGGCCGGCGCGGCCACTTCGGCCAGCCGGGTGGCTCTGGTTCACGAGGCGCTTGTCGAGGGCGCGACCGTGGAGGCTGCGAGCCTCCATGTGGATGCCACCGATGCGGCCCTGGTGGTCAATGCCAGCCTGGGTGTGGCCGGTACCGATGACAAGTTGGCCGCTATCGGTTCGACCTCGATCACGGTCAACGACAGCCGCGCCACCGCTCGCGTGGGCGCGAAGAACAAGTCCACCACAATCACCACGACTGCAAACACAGGACTGGGCGTGACGGCGGCGACTCGAGGTCGCAGCTTCACCTTAGCAGGTGCCGTGGGCGTCTCCCTCCGCGGCATAGCAGGTGGCCTGGCAGGTAGTCTGGCCGTGGACAACTCGGTGGGTGAGGCCCTGATCCAGAGCGCCACGATCAACACGGGTAATGGGGCTGCTCAGATCGATGCAAGCACCGCCAGCCAGCAGATCAATGTGGCGGCTGCGGGGGGCTATGGGGAAAAGTCGGTCATCAACGGCAGCTACGTCATCAACGTCGCCAAGGCGCGTACGAGCGCCGGCGTTAGCGATTCCAGCATCACCGCCTCTTCCCTGGATGTGACGGCCGGAGATAGCGCTGGCATGGCCTCGCGGGTTTACACCGGCGCGGGTTCGGTCGGTTTCTCCAAAGACAAGGCGGGTGGAGCGGCATTCACGATTAACACCATCAGCCAGACGCGTGAGGCAGCGGTGGAACGCTCCACGCTGACGCTTGCCTCCAAAGTGGATGCTCTGCAGGTTCATGCCAAATCCAATGCGCAGATGATCGGCGTGGGCCTGGCCGGCGGCGGCGCCGCCGCATCGGCCTTCAACGGCGCCCTCAGCGTCAACGACCTCAGCAATACCACCTCAGCCCGTCTAACGGGTAGCACGCTCAGCACCACGGGCCATGTCGCCATCATGGCGGCCGACCGCTCGGAGGTGGACTTTGGCGCGGGTGCCTTCACCGTCAGCGATATGAAAAAGGCGCTGGGTGCGGCCATCGCATCCACCCACATCCACGGCAGCATCACCGCTGAGCTGCAAGGCACGGACGTCGCCGGCCAGCGCGATGGCACCGGCGTGTCGAGCGCAGGCAATGTGCGTGTGGCGGCTTCCAGTGATAGCAAGATCACCAATGCTGCTTATGGCGTGGCCGTCGGTAATCAGCAGGGCGGCACGGGCTCGGTGGCGGTCAATGTGGTGGAAACCAATGTGGCGGCCGCGATCGGTCGGGGTGCGGACCTGAGCGCCGATGGCAGCGTGGCGGTCGAGGCCACTGCTCAGGACGACATCAAGAGCTTTGGCGGAGCCCTGGGCCTGGGCGAATCCCGCGGCGTGGGCCTGTCGACCACGGTGAACGTGGTGCGCGGTGTCACCCGGGCCAGCATAGGCGGGGATGGGCAATCGGCCCGAGTTAAGCTGGATGCCACGGGCAAGGGCGATGGCTTGCAAGTCAACGATGGCACCCTGACCCAGGCCTTGCCGGGTGTGGCCGCGCCGGGCGGCGACCCGAGCGGTTTCGACGGCATGGATGCCATGCAACGCTATGACGTCACGCGTGGCCGCATGTCCGAGGGCCGGATGACGGTCAAGGGCTTGGCCGTGAACGCCACCTCGATGCGCCATGTGCTCTCTTTTGACACCAATGCGGGGGGGGCTGCAGACGATGTGGGCCTGGGGGCCAACGCGGGTGCCCATCTCATCGATGCAAAGACAGTGGCCGAAGTGGCCCATGCAGATATCAATCAGCGCTGCGCGGCCGATTCTGACCAGGACGTGGCTCTCAAGGCCAGCAGCCATCATGTGTTGAGCACTTTCGGCCTGAGCGCCGGCATCGGCTTGAGTGGCGCCGAACAAGGTGGTGGCTGGCCCCTCGGTACCGGGGCGGCCGCCGCCTTGGGCAGCGATGTCTTTCTGACTGGCACCACGGCGTCCATCCGCGACAGTACGGTCAAGGCCGCACGCGACGTCAAGGTGGTGGCGCGCAATGAGTCGGCGCAGTCGGGCATTCTGGCGGGCGCGGCTGGCGGAGACCGGGCATTCGCGGGCTCGGTGGGCGTGGTTGTTTTCGACGGCGATGTGGAAGCCAGCATCCTGGGCGGCGACACGCGCGCGGGTCGGGATGTGAGCGTAGACGCTGACAACAGCTCGACCCTCAACCTCATCACTGGCACCGGCGGACTGTCCAAGGGCGTGGTGGGGGCCGGCGCCCTCTCGGTGACGGTTTCTGACGCCGGCACCAAGGCCTTGATTGGCCGCGACAGCGACGCCTCGCATGCCACCGCGGTCAGCAGTGGCGGCAATATCGACGTCAGCGCTGACAGCGTCAGCCAGACCAATTCCTTCACCCTCGCCCTGGGGGCCGGCAAAGACACCAGCGTGGCGGCCATCGGCGCCGTCAACGTCATCACCAACAGCACCACGGCGCGTGTGAGTCAGGCCGACCTGGAGGTTGGGGTACCCGCCAACTGGACCTATGTTGACAGCAGTAGCGGCGGCGGAAGTGGCGGTACCGCGTCAGAGGGCAGCGGCAGCGTCCCCAGTCATGCCTTGCCCCAGGGCATCTTGAGCGTGCGTGCGACCGACCACGGCTTGGTCAAGCAGATCAGCGGTGCTGCGGGCGTCAGCTTGGACAAGGGCCCGGGTGTCGGTGGCACGATCTCCGTTTTGGTGACCAAGAACAATGTGACGGCCGAGGTCAAGGACAGCGAGGTGGACACCCAGGACCTCAAGGTGAACGCGCTCAACAGCCAGGACCAGTTCGCCGCCGCGGTGGGCGTGGGCGGCTCAGCCCAGTCCGCACTAGGATTTGCGATCTCCTTGACCATGACCGGCATCGGCTCGCCAGGGTCTGACGCCTTTGGGAGCGGCGGCGAGGCCAAGGGCAGCCAGCTCATGGATAAGGCGGCTAGTTTGGCCAATAGCGATCGCCTCGGCGAGACGGGTGAGGCCCTATCTACTCAGGAACGCAGCAGCGTGCAAGCGCAGAGCAAGCGCGACCTGTCCAGCACGCTAAGAGCCGCGGGGGCCAATAGCGTCACCGCCTCCGTGAGCAACAGCACGGTCCGGGCGGCCAAGGATGTGAGCATCACCTCCCTGCAGCAAACCGCATTGAAGAACATCGCGGGCGCAGTCGGCTTGGGCTTGCAAGTCGGTATCGGCGGCTCGGTGGGCGTGAGCTTTGTGCGCAATGCCAGCGCGGCCGAGGCCAAGGGCAGCACCATCGAGTCCGGTGGCGTGATTGAAATTACGTCGAATTCGTCTGACAAGGGCGGTGGCAAGGCGCTGGATTTGATGACCATGGCCGGCGCCGCCGGTGGCTATGTGGGTCTGGGTGCCTCCGTGGGCATCGCCCATCTGCAGAACGATGTGTCAGCGCAGGGCGGCGGAACGCTGGAAGCCAAACAGGTGTCGATCAAGGCGACCGACGGCACCTCGGCCAAGGCCGAAAACGTCGGTGCCGCTGTGGGTAAGGGCGCAGCAGGCATCGCTGTGGCCAGCCTGGACCGTGAAGGTGAGGTGCAGGCGTGGTTCAACAAGGCGGGGGACAGCAAACAGAGCGTCGCCGCCAGCATGCTTGATATTGCCGCCACCACGGCCCAGCAGAATGAGGTCAAGTCGCTGGCTGTAGCGGCCGGGCTGGTCGGCGCAGGCAACGGTGCAGCAGGCCTCATCAACGATCGCATCAAGGTCATTGCAGGCATCGGCGATGCCAGCAAGATCCAGGTCGGTGGTGCCGTCCTGGCGCCGAACCAGCGCGTCAATGTGCTGGCCACGCGCGGCGCCAGCCTGGACAGCCGCGCCGACGGCCTGGGCGTGGCTGTGGGCCTGCAGATCGGTGCCTCCGTCTCCCAGTCCAATATGGGGGGAGAAACAGCGGCGCAGGTCGGCGACAACGTCGAGTTCGACAATGGTTCTACCCTCGTGGTCAAGGCCAGCGAAAACGCGAACAACCTCATCAAGGCCAGCAGCACAGCGTCGGGCGGCGGCTTGCTGCTGGGCGCCAGCGCCGCTGATGCACGCGTGCGCAATACCGCCGCCATCACCGCCAGCATTGGCGACAACACCAAACTGCCAGATGGCGCCGTGATGCTTCTGGCCGATCACGCGGCCACCCAGGCTGCCCGCAGCTTGGGTGTGACCATGGGCGGCGTACTGGCCTTGGGCAGCAATGTGGCCAAGGCCGAGACCGGCGCCAGCATTCGCAGCACCCTGGGCAATGTCAAGACCAATGTTTGGCGCCTCGGTGATCTGGATGTGCGTGCCAAGGGTGTTGACACGACCACCGCCCAGGCCACGGCAGGGGGCGGCGCACTGATCTCGGGCCATGCCGCCCAGGCCGAGGTCAAGGACGACACTCACACCAGCGCCAAGCTCAGCGCGGCCGGCGCCAGCGCGCTAGGCAAGCCGGACGACTACATCGTGCGCGGCGGCGCACTGAGCTTCGATGCGCGCCATGAGGCCCAGGTGCGCGCCGATGCCGACTCGGTCAACGCTTCAGTGCTTGGCGGTAGCGGTGCCAATGCGAAAGCCCAGGTTGATACCAGCGTGGCGAGCAGCCTGGGCGCGGGCGTGCGCGTCGAGGGGCTGAATATCAGGGTCAATGCCAGCAACAAGGCGACCGAGACCGGCAGCGGCGACAACGCCGCCGGGGCATCGGGCGGCGTCTTCGATGGCAGCGCCGTTCTGGCGCAAACCAGCTTCAGCACCAGTTCCAAAGCCGAGGTCGGCAAAGACGCTCAACTGGACGTCATTGGCGACCCCGCCAGCGACAGCGCAGGCCTTCTCGCCATCGTGGCGAGCACGGACTTGCAGACGTACACCGCCGGCTCGCTCAACACCGGCGGCCTGATCGCCTCGCCGAAAGCGATGGTTGAGAGCACGACCGTAGGCGCCAACACCGTCACCATCGGGGAGGATGCCAAGCTGCGCAGCGCTGGGGACTTGATTCTCGGGACTAGCGCACTGAACGTGGCGTCCGCTACCGCCTTGGTGAAGACCTACGGCGCGGTGGGCATCACGGGCGGCACCAGCAGCGCGCTGGCTAAGCAGACCGACAAGATCGATGTGCAAGCTAACGCGCTGCTGAATGCTTACGGCAATATCAGCCTCGCCAACGGCCGCAGCGCTGACACAGCGATGAATCGCTTGAAGGCCCAGGCACAGACCGACGTCTACACCAACACGGTCGTCCCGATCTCATACACGAACGGGGCCAACGCCGCCACCGAACAACGCAGCTCGCTCGATCTGGCCGCAGGCAGCCAGGTGCAGGCAGGCCGCAGCGTCTACCTGCGTGCGTCCAAGGCCGACGAGTCGACCCTGGCCTCGGGCAAAGGCCACAACCCCTATCTCGACCTCTTCAGTACCAGCAAGGATCAATCGAATCCGGAAGTGCCGCTTTTCGAGGGTGCCATCAATGTTCAGGGCAAAGTAACCGCGGGCTACTACCGCCTTTGGGACCTGACCATTGAAAGTGGTGGCACGCTCAGCCAGCGCACGCCCGACACGCCCGACACCAAGCTGCCCGTGCGCGTCTTCACGATGGACGAGCAGGGCCGCTACCTCTCTGAAGGGAAATTCGTCGACGCCGCCGAAGCGCTGCGCCCGATCGGCTACATCGCCAAGATCGTTGGCTTCAACCCATCCAAGTACTACACCGCCGATGCCAAGCTCACTCTGGGCAAGGTGCCTGACGCACAGATCGGCGCCTATGTGCTGCCCGACCTAGTGGCGGCTGGCGGCAATATCGAGGTGGATGCGAAGAGCCTGGCTGGCAATGGCAGCCTTCGTGCGCAGGGTGGACCTCAGATCAATGTGAACAACGGGAGCGAGTGGTACTTGATCGGCAATCAGTTGGTCATTCCTGAGTCCAGTGCAGGCGGTAACGTAAGTTACACCGGCTCGGCGCGCAAGCCCGACTCGCTGACGGTGCTGGCGCTGGATCCAGGCGGGATGCCATCCATCAAGCTGGCGAACACGCGCGGCGAGGGGGCCGGAGACATCGTGATCCAGGCAGTGCCGGGTGTGACCAATGCCCTGCGCAATGTCAGTGGCAACATCGATCTGATCAACGCCAGCGGCAATGTCTGGGCCGGTGGCTACGAGGCCCTGAATTACAAAGTTGACGCGCCCAAGGGAACGGCCGTGATTCGGGCTGAGGGCTATTGGTCGGCAGGAGGCTCGCCACAGTCCATCTGGTGGCAAGAAGACCAGAAGCTGCTGCCCAAGTCGGTTGATGACTTCATTAACACGGCGGCGTACGCCTACTATCGGGACAATCTGGGAGGGGCCTCAATAGACAATGAAGAGTACTCGCGCGTGCTGCAGGGCATCAAGCAAAACCTGGGCAACTGCGCTAATTTTGACAAGCGTATTTGCATCAATGGCTACCTGTTCAACCAGAACCTTGGCAACGTGCCTGACCGCGGGGCTAGTCTTGATTGGTACGATGGCAGATACTACTTTGACACTCTGAGGGTCATGCCGTTGACGATGCCGGGCCAGACCCCAGGTGGGACGCCCAGCAAGCCAGGTGGCAGATCCTTTGCCAATACCGTCAATATTGCGGCCGATTACATCGATGTGAACTCGGACATCAGGGCGGGCAATCCCAAAGTGGATGTCACGATTACAAATAAAAAAATCTTCAGGAGCAATATTTGGGATCTATCGAAACCCCGAATGGGGTTCTTTGATTGCGTAGCCGACGAAGCATGCCGAACTTCACACCGTTTCAAGTTAGACAGCAACGGTGTTTTCACGATTCCCTCTGACTACGGACCCGATAGTCCCTTGGTCTTTGGTGCCAACAGCGCTGAGGTCAGAGTCACCTACAACCCCAAGACTGGTCTGGTCAGTCTGGATCCTATTGGCACGCCGAGCGTGGGTTCCATCACCCTGAACGGCAAGATCCTCAATAGCAACCCTGACGGCAGAAATCGCTCCAAGATCGAACTCGTCAGCGGGCCGCTCGACCTCAAAATCAACAACCAATCGGGCTACGCCCTGGACCTGCCGCGCATCGAATCCGGCGCGGCCAGCGGCCAAGGCGTGATCAAGATCACCGACCACAACCGCACGGCAAAGATCACTAACAAGCGGGGCGAAGAAGTGGAAGCGCCGCTCACCACATGGTGGGTCAGCAAGGACGGCGGCGCGCCGAATGTCTACCAAAGCTACAGCGAATCCGACTACAAGGACCTGACGCCGACCGCGGGCACACAGGGTGCCAGCACGACGGCCTACGACCCTCTGCAGGGTCAACGCTACCAGTGGACTCGCACGGCAACGGCCACGCGCGCCTTCGCTTTCAATGGCGGTGATTGGTGGAACGCCTATGCAGGCTCGTGGAGCTTTGCTTTCGGCGCCCAGGAGCCAACCTGGACGCCCGCGGTATCCAGGGTCATCATCGGATCTGGGGACGGGTCTACCTACTCCTCCGGACTGACCCAGGACACCACCTTCGGTGCAAAGTGGTTGGTCCGCTACAAGTACCCAGAAAATCAGGATAGGGCACAGAGAATCTGGAACATCGCCACCCAGGTCACGCTCACCCAAACCAGCAGCATCCGGGCCGATTACGGCATTGATGTCGGGTTCAGTTCGTCCAGCACCGCCGGCGTGGTGATCAGCTCCAATGCCGACACCTATCTCGGAAAGCCGCTGAATAACCCGGGCGGCAGCACAACCCTGAAGGTTACGAAGAACTTGTTCGCCGATGGCGGCTCAATCAGCACAGGAGGACTGGTACTCGATGTTGGCGGCGATATCCGTGGCGTCGGCAAGAATCAGGCACTACGAGTGAGCCTTTCCGACCATCTTTACAGCGTCAGTGGTGGAAGTACCGCGATCGAATCCCTAGGGACCCTGAGATTGGCAGGTGCGTCGGTTGGCGATGGCCAGCAACTTAGGCTCAGTGCGATCGGCGACATCACCAGCACGAGCAATGATGTCACGCTCAAGGGCTATGACGTCCGTCTGAGCAGCACCGGCCGCGTGGGCGGACCAGGTGTGGGTGACCCGCTCAATATCGAGGTAAAGGGCATCGGCGCGGCTGCCGAACAACGGGGTTTGCTCACGGTCACGGCCAACCGCGACATCAATCTCAATCTCACGGGCGGTGACACCCGTGTGGTGGAGATCACGGCGGCGGATGGCAATGTCTTCGTCAACAGCAAAGGCAGCTTGTTTGACGGCCAGGACGGCCAAGGCCGCGCCAGCCGCAGTGAGAGCGAGTTGCAGCAACTCTGGGAGCAGACTCTCAAGATCAGCGGTGACAAGACCGCCAGCGTGCTGGACTACTACAAGCACACCATCACCCCGCTGGACCAGCAGGTGAATCGCGACTACCGCGACTATTGGACCTTGCGCAGCCTGGGCAGCTTGGGTGCTGATGGCAAGCTCACGCTGAGCGCTGAGGGCCTCAGCAAGTTGCGCGCGCAGACGGCTGCCGTGCGCAGCGTCTCTAATCCCACGGACGCCGAGGTCAACGACTGGGCCAACACCTTGTTGTCTCGCTACACCCACAGCTTTGACATTGCCTTGGGTGAGTCCCAATGGAAGTCTCAGGCCGCGTTCCAGAGCAAAGACAGCACATATCGCTTCAGCGCGGACCGTTACAACGAGTACTGGACGCTCAAGAACGCCACGGTGGGTGGTCAATTGACCGCAGCCGGACGCGATGCAATCCGCCAGATGGCGGCCACCGTGATCGGCAGCACGCCGTCGGATGAGCAACTGCAGGCCTATGTCAACCAGCGCTTTGCCGCACTGGTGGCGGACTTTGGGGTCCAGGTGCCAGGCGACAAGCTCACGAGCTATGACCCCAGCTACCAGTTCAGCGGCGACACGCTGCTGGGCCAATATACCGGCACTTATTGGGGCGCCGAGCGGCTGCAGAACTCCATTCGCAGCACGGCTTTCGGCGAACCTGGCGGTGGCACGACCGCCATCGACCACCTCAATATCTCGGGCCGCAAGGTCAGCGTGAACAGTTCCGCTGCCAAGGGTACCTTGGGCCGCAACAATCCCGACCTGTACCTGTTCTTCGGCAACGCGCTCAGCGATGAGCAGCGCTACGCGCTTTCGCAGGCCATGGCACCTGGCGATGTGCAACTCATGACCGACACGAAAGGCAAGCCGATCGGCCTCAAGGTCAAGGACATACGCCCGCTGTTCGTCGAAGCCAAGTCCCAGTTCGACGCGACGGCGAGGGGCTCGATCAATGTACAAGCCCTAGGCGGCCTTGCGATTGGCAAGGTGCAGAGCCTAGGAAACGTGCGCCTGTTGGCCCAGGATGGCATCACGAATGCGGGGCCGGCCTGGGCCATCAAGGGCTCTTCCTTGGTGCTGGTCGGCGGCACCGGCAGTCTTGGCACTGAAGCCAGTGCTTTGAGCTTGGACACGCCCGAACTCAGCCTGGCCCGCGCCGGGGGCTCGATCTGGCTGAGCAAGGCCGCTGGCGACCTCGTCATCGACGCCGTCAACGCCGGCAAGGATGTGAACCTGAGGCTAGGCGCGGGCAATCTGAACCAGAAGCAAAAGGGCCTGCTCTCGCTGGCGGCTGACCGCATTGTTCTGGACGTGAACGGCAATATCGGCACTGACCCGCAGGGGGCTGGCACGGGGGCGCTGGTGCTGGCCTTAGACGATTCCGCAGTGGGCGACACGCTCAAGATCAATGCCAGAGACACATGGTTGAGCAGCGCCTCGAAGGTTCGCTTGGGTGACAGTAGGACAAGGGCCTTCTCGCTCAATCTGACTGGAGCCGCTGACCTTGCGGTCACCGGCGACGTAGCGAGCAGCGGCAAGCTGACGTGGCTGGTGGGGGGCGACTTCAACCTCAGTTCCGACAAAAAGGTCGCCGCCGAGGGTGACTTGATTCTTACCGCCGGCAGCGTGACCATGGATAAGGGCGGTGAGTTGCTGAGCCACGGCAATCTCGCGCTTTACAGCGGCAGCGACGCGGTGCTGGGTTCGCTTACCGCCAAGACCGGCATGACCTTGGATGTGGAAGGCGGCAGCCTCAAGACCAATGCCGTTGATGTCCTCATGACCGTGCAGGACGAAGGCGCTGGGTTCAGGCTCAACAGCCTGAATATGGGTGGTGCTGGTGTCGGTGGTGTGGTTGGCGGCGCGGATGAGGCGGCGCTGCGTGTGGCTGCCGATGTGGTGAGCGTGCGGTCGGCCACGGGCGATGTGCACCTAGATCTTCGCAATGCCGCGACTGAGTTGCAGGCCTCAACGCTTGGCGTGGGCGGGCTGTTCGCCCAGGCCGCTGGGCGTTTGCGGGTCTCGGGCGATGTCCAAACCGGCCAGGACTTGGTGCTCACGTCCCAAGAAGCGCTCACGCTCGATGCAGCGAGGACCATGCGCGCTGGCGCGGCCCTGAAGCTGGAAGGTGCAAGCCTGACCATGGGCGTTGGCAGCCAAGCCATCAGTGACACCAGCACTGCCACCTTGATTGCCACGGACGGTGATGCGCGCCTTAGCACCGTGAGAGCCAAGACCGGGATGGCGATTGATGCCGCACGGGGCAGGGTGATGAGGGTCGGCGCCGCTGACCTGCTCAGCGTGAGTGACGCCGGTGGCTTGATTGCGCTGAATCAATCCGCGGGCAACACCGGCGGATTGGGTTTGGGTGAGGCGCTCAGGCGCCTTGAACTCAAGGCGGATCGCAGCAGTGCGCGCAATGAGTCCGGCGGCATCTTCCTCAACCTCTCTGGCGCCAATAGCAGTGCGACGCAGCTGGAGACTGTTGTGGCCGGCACGGGCGATATTGTGCTGAGTGCGGCCGGCGACCTGAGCGCCGCCGGCCCCATCAGCACGACTGGCAATGTCAATCTGACAAGCCTGGGCGCACTCACCAGCACAGGATCCATTGAGGCGCTTGGCGCCAGCAGTGACCTGAACTTGCAGGCTACCCGACTCGATCTCGCTGCCAGTTTGCTGGCGGGCCGTAATGCGACCCTGGAAGCGCTATCAAGCGACCTGCTGCTCAAGAAGGGCCTGAGTACCGGGGGCGATGTTGTCCTGGGTTCGCTCACCTCGACGCGAGCGCAGGATGTGCAAGCAGGCCGCGATTTGCTGCTGGGGGCTGGCGGCCCCATCAAGGGTGATCGGCTTCATGCCTGGCGCGATCTGACCGTGTGGCGAGGTTCCGATGTCAACGTGCGCGAACTCAGTAGCGGCGCGTCCATGAGCCTGACGCTGGACGCAATCAATAACAGAACACTGGACGTCGGGGGCAGCCTCTCGCTCGCCGCGGGTCGCGCCATCTTGGGCGACGTGGGCGTGGACGGCAGCGCTAGCTTGACGGTCCAAAACGCATTCGATGCCACCTTGCTTGAGGTCGGCCAGACCCTGAACCTGAGCGCGGACCGGGCTCGGGCCTTGACAGTCAAGGCTGGCGGTGCCGCCAGTTTCCGCACGGTTGGTGACATTGATATCAACGCTGGCACCTTCAACTCGACACTGAATCTCAGGGCAAAAGCCGCGCGGCTCTACACGGGCAAGTCCCTTGATGAGGCGGCCTTCAAGGTCGATGCTGCGCTGGTGATTGACAGCTTCGCAGGGCAGAAGTCACTCACGATCGATGTCGGCAGCCTGGACGCCAAGACATTGGCCGCTGATGGCGCCGCCCAGTTGAGCACAGTGGGTGCCGCCCGGATCAGCGCGGGTCAGTTTGGCTCGACTCTGGATATGTTGGCCGGCTCCGCTACTTTGGGGTCCATCGCTGTAGCTGGCGACGCGCAAATGGCGGTCAAGGGCAGCCTGCAGATCGACAAATTCGAGGGCAAGCAGGCCGCCACGCTGAAGGCAGCCAGTCTGGCCGCCAAGACCTTCGCGGCCCAAGGTGCCGCCAAATTGAACACCACGGGCGATGTGACCCTGAACACAGCCAGCTTCGGCGGGACGCTGGGTCTCAAAGCCAATCGTGCGATCTTGGGTCTAACGACCGTTGCAGCCGATGCCACGGTGGCGTCGGCCGATCTGCTCAGGCTCACCAGCTTCGAGGGCAAGCGGGCTTTGGATATGAACGTAGGCCGGCTTGACGTGCAAACGCTCAAAGTAAGCGGCAATGCGACCCTGAGCAGCCTAGGTAATGCGGCGATCAAGAACGGCACATTCGGCGCCGCCTTGAAGCTCAGCGCCGAAGCGGCCACCTTGGGTACGGTGAGCGTGTTGGATGCTGCTCAGTTGGCGACGAATGGCGCCCTGCAGATCGACAGCTTTGAGGCCAAGCAGGCCCTCACGCTGGCGGCCGATAGCCTCAGCGCCAAAGGCCTTTCAGCCGGCGCCTCGGCCAAGCTCAGCACAGCAGGCAAGGCCACCATTGACAAGGGTGTGTTCGCTACCGAGCTGGACCTCCGGGCAGCGAATGCCACCCTGGGCCAGATCAGCATGGCGGGCGATAGTGAGATCAGCACGAGCGGCATGCTAGCCTTCACCGACCTTGATGCGCGCAAAGCGCTGCGCCTGCAGGCCGCCAACATCCAGGGCGGCGTGTTGAAGGTGGGCGACGCTGCTGTGCTGGGCGCGAGCGAGGCGCTACAACTCAATAACGGGGAGTTCGCCGGTAACTTCCGGGCTAAGGCCGCACGCGCCACGCTTGGCCAGGTGCAAAGCCGTGGTGAGGTGGACCTGAACATTGACGCCACACTCGACATACAGAACTTGTCTGCTGGCGGTAACCTTGCTGTGAACGCAGACGCAATTACCGCACAGCGTCTGGCAGCAGGCAGGGCGCTTAGCGTCCAGGGCCGTGAGGCCCAGATCGGAGAGACCCGTTCAGGCAGCAGCACGAGCGCTGTGCTCGGCCAGCAACTGATACTCGGGCGTGCCAGCGTTGGGACGGATCTGAGCCTGAGCACACCCAGCCTCAAGCTCGACCAACTCGACGCGCAAGGACAGGCCCGCCTCACGGTTGACGGTGCCGCAACGCTGGGTCAGATCGACGCCGGCCAACAGCTGGCCTTGCGTGCTGACAGCCTTGTGGCTAGCCGATTGGCGGCTGGCCAATCGCTTGAGCTCTCTGCCCGAAGCGCCGACGTCGGTGTTTTGGGTTCAGGCGGCAATGCCCTCCTGCGGGTCGCGCAAACACTGGCTCTCGGCGGCGCCGACGTGCTGGGTGCGCTCGACTTGGCGGTTGCCAGCAGCCGTATCAGTAGTCTCAAGGTGGCGGGCGATGCCAAGCTCGTCGTCGATGACAAGCTCGCCCTCCTGGGGCAAGGCAATATCGTCGGCGGCACGCTGGATGTGCAGGCTCGCGACCTTGAATTGAACGAGTTGCGCAGCCTCGGTGCGGCCAAGCTCTCAGCCGGCAATCGACTCAGTGCCGAGTTACTTCGCGGTGATGCGACGCTTAGCCTGAGCGCGCGAAGCGCCCAACTGCAGGTACAGGCCGGAGGCAATACCAGCCTGATGGTGACTGATGACCTTGGCATCGGCGGCATCTTCGGTGCCGCACTCAGCGTACAGACCGCCAGCCTTGAGGGCAGCAGCTTGATTGTGGCCGGCAAGACTAGCTTGGCCGCGCGGGACACTCTTGTCATCACGAACCTGGCAGCCAGTCAGGCCGCTGACATCAAGGGCGGCGCCGTCAACCTAGGGCAGGTATCGCTCGGCGACAAGCTCACTCTCGTAGCGGCCGGCCTGCAAGGTGAAACGCTCAGCGTGGCCGCAAACGCCAACATCGATATTGCCGGTGCTGCACAGTTGAAAAGCTTGGACACCGGCGCGCTACGCTTCAAAGCGGAGGGCCTCAAACTCGCGAGCCTCAACGCCCGCGGTACTGCGCAGCTGAGCGCGAGCCAAGGCCTGCAAATTGATGCCCTCAAGAGCAGCGATGCGTTGGACCTCAAGGCTACAAACGTGATCGGCAGCGACTGGAACAGCGCCGACCTAACGCTTGACGCCGGCGGTTCCGCCAGCCTGGGCAGGCTCAACTCAAGCGGCGATGCCACGCTCAGTGCGGGCACCGTACTGAGTCTGGCCCAAGGCCAGATCGGAAAAAATTTGTCGGCTCGGGCCTCGCAAATTCAGTTCGGAGAACTGAGCGTTGGCGGGGATGCCAGCTTGCAGGCCAGCGGCGCGATCGAAGCTTCTCGTCTCAAGGTTGAGGGCAAGCTTGAAATTCAGTCTGGCGCTCAGCTGCACTTGGGCAGCGTCCCTGCCGTCAAACCCTTGGCAGACACGCCCGTCAGTGCAGCCGTACAAGTCGGCGGTACAGCACGGCTCGACGGTGACACGCTCAGTTTGGCCGACCTGCAAATCACTGGCGCAGCCAGCCTGAGCGCCCGAGGCTCGCTTAGCTTGCTTTCCAGTAATGAGTTCAAGTCAGGGCTGGAGGTGGTTGCACAAAGCCTCAGCGCTGATCGCATCAATGTGGGTGACAAGGCCAGCTTCACGGTTGCCGATCAGCTGGAGATGGCACAGTTCAACGCAAGCAATGCTGACCTCAGCGCGGCCAATTTGAAGCTCGGCAATTTCAGTGTGAGCGACAGCCTCAATGCCAGCGCTGCCAGGGACATCGTGGCTGACGCCCTCACCGCCGCCAAGCGCATGACACTCAATGCTGGGGGAGGGGTGCAGGCCAAATTGTTGCAAACGCAAGATCTCGTGCTGAGCGGCAACAAGGAGGTTAACCTTGACCTGCTCAAGGCCAGAAGCGCCACCCTCAGAAGTGCGACCCAGATTGCCCTGGCCGAGGCGCAAGGGGCCAGCTTCACCCTGCAAGCGCCACAGATCCAGGGCGCGCTCAAGTTCGTGCCGGTGGAGGCCGTCGGTTCAGAAAGCGCTGCTGCTGCCAACACTCTGAGCAGCACACTCACCGGACTAGACGGCTCCGCCGCCAAGCAGATCACGCTGAGTGCGAGCTTCGAGGGTGCGCTGGCGCAACGCTGGTCGATCCCGGCGCTCAGTGCCGACACCATCAGCCTCACGACCAATGGCCACACGACCCAGATCGACAAGGGTCGAGTCAGTGACAGCATGCGTCTTGGTACGCCGGACGGACTGATTGGGCTGATGGCGGGCAAGGCGAAGGTGTGGCCAAACGTTGACGTTCAACTGTTCACACCCTCGAGTGAGTTCAGCTTGGTTCGGGACCGCCAGTATGTCGACACGGACGCAATGGCGCTCGTCTACAAGCCATCGCAGATTGTGTCGGCAGCCAACACCGGCCGAACACCGCAAGATGCCCACTCAAGCCCAGCCGGCGGCACAAGCACCCGCAGCGGGCCTTCAGTCCGCCAGGCTGCTCTTGGCGTGAACTTCGATCAACTGCTGCGCAGTTCGCCGACCAAGGCAGGCAAAGAGGAGGATGACGAACTCGTGGGCAAGCTTGAGTTCGAGTGATTGGTGATGAGTGGGACAGTGATGATGGGGCGCGAGTCCACGTCATCGTTGTTCAGCTCGTTGAGAACAATTTGCCGATGTTCCTGCATCCTTGGCTGTTCCGTACCCTCGCTCCGGTCCTTAAGGATGGTCCTTAAGGACCACAGGGGCTTCTGGTTGAATAACTCTGAAAGTGAGCGTGCTGCCATGGTGGGTCACGGCAAGCGCAAGCCCAAGGCTCGTCTAGTTGTTGTGCAAGGCTGGTACCGAGCGCCTCAGCGGTGCTAATCCCTTCTTGCCACGCGCCTGAACGGGGGGAGGGCAGGTATTCCTGAGGAACAAGCTTGCCTTGGGGCGAGGGGATTGCAGTTCTCAGCGTAAGAGCCGTCCAAGCCCCTCAATGGAACTGTCGGCCAATTTGACACTGGGCCGTGCAGGGCGGCGATTTTCGCCCGGTCCTAGGGTCATCCCTAATTTTATAAGTCCTTGTCCGATAAGGATTTTTTCCGCTTTGCTTCGCGGCAAGTGGCAACGCTGGCACCAATTTTGCAAAAAAAACAAGGCGCGTCTCCTGCGGTGACAGGAGGCGCGCCAACTATCCGCAACAATCAGGAGAGAAGTATACGTTTTGTTGGACAGCTCGCCGCGGGTGTTGCCGCGCTAGCCCTATCTACTGTTCAAGCCGCACCCGTGGCCCTCGAACTGTCACTGGTCATGGACGTGTCGGGCAGCATCTCGAGCGCGGAGTACGACCTGCAACGGATTGGCTACAAAAATGCCTTCCTGGACGCCTCGGTGCAGAGCCGCATCCTGTCGTTCGCCGGAGAGGGCGGTATTGCCGTGAACGTCGTGCAATTTGGCACCAATGCCGCAGAGGTGATCGGCTGGACCAAGCTGGACTCACTGGCCAGCATCTTGAACTTTGCCAATTCACTCGGGACTTTGGTCCGCAACGGCGGTATCGGTACCTCCACCGATGTGCAGGACGGCATGCTGCTGTCACGCAACGCCTTCGCAACGAACAACTACGAGGGCAAGCGCAAGGTCATGGACGTCTCGGGTGATGGTTTCCAGAGCACCGATCCGATTTGCAGTGGTTTGTCGCCCTACAACACCCCTTGTGCAGCCACGCAGGCTGAGCGTGATGCTGCTGCTGACTCTGGCATCACGATCAACGGCCTTGCCATCGAAGGCGATATGGGGGCGAACGGCGTCACCACTTGGTACAAGACCAATGTGGTGACGTCCGATGGCTTTGTCATCACGGCCAAAGACTTTGCTGATTTCGAGCGTGCTGCGGTGACCAAGATTGGGCGCGAGATCAACGGCGAATTGCCGGAGCCGGCCTCGTTGGCCCTGGTGGGCTTGGGTCTGATAGCTGCGTGCCTAGCGCGGCTAAAGGGGCATATTGCGTGTGCCGCACTGATAGATAGACGATAGATAGGCGCCCGCGGTTTGCCGCCGGGCGCTTTTTCTTTGTGCGGAGTCGCTGATCTGCATAATTTGACATAATACACATTGTCGAAGTATTGAGTGGCTCTTGCTGGTGTCGCGTTTACCGGAGTTCGCCGCTATGTGACCAAGGGAGCCGACATCAATTGCACAAGCCCAGAATGCGCTCTTCAGCCGAACAGCGCTTCTTCATCATGACGTTGCAGGCGCGCAATTCGCGGGTGGTCGGGCCGAAATAGGTCCAACCATGGCCGAGCTCGGGCAGCTTCAGGCTGACTTCGCGCCACTTCGGGTGGCCATCGGCTTGTAGGCGGGAGAAGTTCTGGCAGAGCGAGCGGCCGAACCTGGCCATATGCGAGATGGTGTCCTTCAGGTTGTAGTCGTAGGTCACCAAAAAGGCGCCCACAGAAATCGTGGTGAAGTCTTCATTCAGCAGATTGGGATAGCTGGCGGCCAGCATCTTGGCCGGCGTGTAGGTGCCAAGCGCTGCCTTGCTGGCGGGGTGATCCGGGTCGAACTTCAGCAGCTTGATGAACTTCTGGGCTTCCGGCCGCATATTGGCAATCAGCGGCGCGGGTTGGCCGGCCGCGACCACCACCACATCGACTGATTTGTCGGAAATCAGTTTCACAAGCGCCTCTTCATTGGACATGAAGCTGGCTTGTGGCTCCGGCATGGGCCCATTGAACATCATGCGGTAAAGCGTGTGTGTGATCAGTGCGGCACCACTGCCCACCAAGCCGCCATTGATCTTGGCATCTTTGATGTCGTGAATGTAGTTGAGCGGTGAATCGGCCCGCACGATGTAATGGATCTCGGTGTTGTAGAGCGGCAGAATCACCCGCAAAGGCCTGACCATCGCGGCCGCCTCGTTATTGCCGCTGCCGGCACGGTCGACAAAGGCTTGAAACACATCCGCCTGCACCACCGCCAGCTTCACCCCGGGCTCGTAGCGCAGCAGCTTGACGTTGGCAGCAGAGCCCGAGGTCGCCACCACCTCCAGTTGCACATCGGCATCTGGCGCCACGAACTTGGCCAGGTCTTTGCCAATGGCGTAGTAGGTGCCTTTATCAGACGCTGTGACGATTTTGTACTCGGCCGCGGCCGACACATGCCCAGTGCCCGCCAGCATTGCCAGCACTATCGCGGCGCTGCGAATCCAGGAGCGGGCAACAGCCCCAATCCGCGGAGAAGATAGGTCCAATGGCTGCATAGCGGGCTTACCTTTGAGTGGGAACTTCGGCTGAGCTGCAAAGGCCCAGTGCGGCGACGGCCTCGGTGCAAGCACCAATCTTGGCGGGCTTGGGCGTGGCACTGGGATAGCTAGTCCGAGCATTGCTGCCCATGCCCATGGCTTCAATCGGGCCCGCGCTGGTTGGGGCGGAGGGCAAGGCGGCTCGGCTAGGCAGATTGATAGAAGGCGCCGCAGCATTGCTTGAGGCAAGCCCCGGCCGGCGTCGCGGCGCCGGCGAGGAGGCTGCCGTTGTAGCAGTTGCTTCGACCGAATCAGCCGGGGGCGATGAGCTTAGAGGCACGGCTGGCTGGGTACTTGTATCTAAGGCGAGCGAAGTATTGGCAGTGTCATTCCCTGACCCGCCCGGCTGAGCCCCACTGCGCGCATTTCCCAAATCTGGTGTTCCCTGCGCTTTCTTGTCTGCGACTTCGATGGCAGGGACGCTTGCGGGCGGCTGTGCTGCCGTTGCCGCGCCATGAACTGATGCGGATTCCGCAGGCTGGCGGCTGAGCCAAAAGACCGCGCCGCTGCCGAAGATCAGAAGCAGCATGGCCGCGGCCACGCGCCAGCGGATCTGGGGCGACGGGGGCTGCGTCAGTGATGAAAGGCTTGGCTCATCGTCCCGGGGGCCTGGCGCATCGAAATGCTGAGCAGGTAGCAGCGCCGGGGCTTCCGCCTCGACCAAAACCGGCTCTGCGGCATCAGGGATCGATTCGGGCGGCGCATTTGCGGACGCGAAGGGCTCGCCACAGCGCCCACAGGCATCGGCCAAAGTCACATCATTGAGGGCGCCACAGTGCGCGCAGGGCCGCAGATGCAGGGCAGCGCCACATTCATTACAAAACTTCGAGCCTTCGGGGCTAAGGTGCTCGCAGTAAGGGCACTGGGTGCTGAGCTTGCCGGTCGAATGGGCGAATGACATGGGTCGGATAGCCTTGTACACAAGCGTCCAGGACGCGGTTGACTATAGGACACATGTTTGGGCTTGAATAGCCTGCTGGGATTGGGATTCCTGCCGCCTTCCCGTGGCCTCGAGAATACCCCCGGCAGGCGCGCATTCACACGGCAATCCGCCCTTCCCGCTTGCGTCTAAGCGACCCCATAAGGCCACACAAAACGTTAAGGCAAGGCCTGACCCCGTGCCGCCACATAAAGCCGGTACCAGTCTTCCCGGCTGAGTTTGACCTTCAAGGCTTCGCCGCAAGCACGTATGCGCGCCGGCTCACTGCTGCCGATGACGGGTTGAATCCCTGCGGGATGCATCATCAACCAGGCCAGCACAATGGCCTCGCGCGAGACGACCATGAGATTGGCCAGTTGCTGCACCTGTTCAGCACAATGACGCACAGCGGCAGCCGCTGCATCATCGCCGCCTGGCAAGGCCGCGCCGCTGAACACACCCTTGGCCAGCGAACCCCAGGCTTGCAGCTGCACATGATGGGCCTGGCAATAGGCCAGTGTTTCTGGCCAGTTGAGGGCATGGGCTTGCGGACGCAATTGCGCGTCGTTGAAGCAGCTGCCGGCTTCCAGCCAGTCCAGCTTGCCCAGACTCATTTCCACCTGATTGGCCAGCAGCGGCTGATCCAGGCTGGCACTCAGCTGACGCATCTGCGCCGCTTGCATATTGGAGACGGCCAAGTGCTGCACCTTGCCTGCGGCGCGCAGCCGGCTAAAGGCGGCAGCCACCTCTTCAGCCTGCATCAAGGGGTCGGGGCGGTGCAGCATCAAGATCTCCAGCGACTCGATCTGCAAGCGCTGCAGAATGCCGTCAACACTGCGCTCAATGTGTTCAGCGCTCAGGTCGTAGCGCCCGGGGCCGCTGGCATCGGCAAAACGAATGCCGCATTTGGATTGCAAGTGCAGGCGCTGGCGCAGCGAGGGTTGGCGCTTGAACAGCTCACCCATGCATTGCTCGGCCTTGCCGCGGGTGTAGATGTCGGCATGATCGAAGAGCGTGATGCCAATTTCCAGCGCGGCTTCCACCGCCGCGTGGGCTTTGGCAATATCGGCTTCGCCAATCGGCGTTTGGTCCCAGCCTCCACCCAATCCCATGCAGCCAAGCACCAAGCGGCTGGCGTGTGGAAGATGGGTCTGCAGTGGAATCGATGTGTTCATGTGCCTGGCTCCTTGGAGGAACCGGCATTGGAACGCATCCCAGCCTCTGGGCTAATGGCCCAGAGGAAAAAATTTCAGCTGGGCAGGCCGAAGTCCGCCAGTTCATCCACATCGCTATCCGCGATGCTGGGCTCGGTTGCTTCATCGACCAGTCGGTCAAACTCGGCCAACTCGGCCAAGGCCTGCAACTTGCCGCGTGGGATCAGCGGCTTGTCCAGGGGGCGGTAAACGCGGCTGTGCAGATGATTCAAGCGCGGCGAATCTTCCATGGCTTGCAACACGATTTCCGGGTTCAGCAACATGGCGAAGGGGCTGACAAGTGCGGGGCTCAGCATGATGTTTCTCCTCAGGACTTACGGTTTCAAGATGTAAGTGACTGTAGAGAGCCCGCTCGGCCCGGCGTAGTCGGCCCGCTCCCAAAGGCTTTGTCAGGCAAAGTCCTAGGCTGCTGTCAGCGGCGGCTAAGCCGTTTCAGCGCGTGGCGGCGGCTTCGATCTGCTTCAAAACGCGGTCGCGATCGGCTTTGCGCGCGAAGTCGGCAGCGTTCATGCCCTGTTGATTGCGCAGGGACACATCAGCGCCGGCCTTCAGCAGCACGGGGGTCAGGTCAAGCGCGCCGTAGCCGGCCGCCAGCATCAGGGGCGTGCTGCCATTGGGCGAGCGTGCGTTGATGTCAGCCCCTTGGCTGATCAACCAGGCGGCCACGCCGTTGTCCGGGCCGCTGCAGGCATAGTGCAGCGGCGTCCAGCCCTCTTGGTTGATGGGCGCACCGCGCTTGACCATGGCTTGCACCCAGTCCAGCCGGCCCTTGATCGCCGCCAGCATCAAGGGCGTCTCACCATTCTTGCTGCGGGTATTCAAGGCCAAAGTTGGGGCGGCCAGCAAGCTTTTGACGGCCTTGTCGGAATCCTCCTTGATGGCGATAGCCAGCGCGCTGCGCCCGCGTGAATCCAGCGCGTTAGGGTCGACTCCTGCGGCCACCATTTGGCTCACCGTCCTGCCGTCGTCCAGCTCAGCGGCCAGCACCAAATCATCGATGGGTGCTGCCAAGCTGGCACCCATCACACCCAGCAGCAGGCTAGAAACAAGAACGGCTTTGAAGTGACGCGGCAACAGCATGGTGAGGCTCGATAGGGTTGGCGATTGCTTCAGGGCAGTGCGAACAGCCGCCGGCAATTGGCCGTGGTTTGCGCGGCCAGTTCGGCTACCGACACGCCCTTCACCGCGGCCAGCGCCTCAGCCACATGGGGCACATAAGCGGGGCTGTTGGTGCGCCCGCGATAGGGCACGGGGGCCAGATAAGGGCTGTCGGTCTCGATCAGCAAACGCTCCAGCGGCAGGGCGGCCGCCACATCGCGCAGGGCCTGGGCATTCTTGAAGCTCAGGATGCCGGAAAACGAGATGTAGAAGCCGCGTTCGATGGCCGCCAGGGCGATATCCACCGTTTCCGTGAAGCAATGAAACACGCCACCGGCCTGTTCACCGCCCTCTTCGTCCAGCACCTTCAAGGTGTCGGCCGCGCTGCTGCGGGTGTGAATCACCAGCGGCTTGTTCACGAGCTTGGCGGCGCGGATATGGGTGCGGAAGCGCTCGCGCTGCCAGCCCATATCGGCCTCGATGCTGCGGCCGTTCAAGCGGTAGTAGTCCAGCCCGGTTTCACCGATCGCCACGATCTTGTCGCTGCTGCTTGCCGCCTTGACCAGCTCCTCCACGCTGGGCTCATGCACATCCTCGTTGTCGGGATGCACGCCCACCGAGGCCCACAGCTGCTTGTGTGCGGTGGCCAAGCCCAGTACCTGGGGGAATTCTTCCATCGTGGTGCAGATGCAGATCGCCTGCTCGACTTGCGCGGCCTGCATGGCTTGCAGGATCTCGGGCAGTTGCGCGTGCAACTCGGGGAAGCTCAGATGGCAATGGGAGTCGATGAACATGGCGGAGCCAAGACCGTGGGCTTGGCGGGTTAGGCGAAATACATGTCGAACCGAGCCTGGCGACAGCCAAACCGGCAAGAAAAGCTCAAAGCGTCTGCGTCGGCTTGGTGGAGGAAATCAGGGTGCCCAGAATCTCTTCGATCTTCAGCTTGATCAAACGGCTTTTCTCATCCGCCGGAAAGCGCACGCCAATGCCTTGGGTACGGCCGCCCGAGGCGTTAGGTGGCGTCAGCCAAGCCACCTTGCCGGCCACCGGGTAGCGCTGCGGATCTTCGGGCAAGGCCAGCAGCAGGTAGACGTCTTCACCCAGGCGGTATTCACGCGGCGTCGGCACAAACAAGCCACCGTCGGTGAACATGGGCATATAGGCGGCGTAGAGGGCACCTTTTTCCCGGAACACCAGCTGAATGACGCTGGGCCGCGGGCCGCTGGCGGACAAGGCCCCGGCAGTGGCCGGCGTTGCGGGTGACGGAATGATTTCGCTCATGGCGCCCAGTGTAGCGAAGGCTGAGCCTTAGGCTCGGCGCGGCATGGACTCACGCAAGGCTTGTTGGCCCTGGGCAAACAAGGACTCCATCAACAAGCCCGCGTTCAGCGGATGCTCCGCATGGCGGGCGGCGCGGCGCAGCTGCGCGTCCCAAGCGTGCAGCGGCGCTGCCAGTTTGGGCTTGGGCAAGGCCTCGGCCGGGAAGTAGCGCGGCGCCGCGCCATGGGCCAGGCGCAGCAAGTCGTGGCACAGGCGCTGCAAGGCGTCGATGGCGCGAGGTTGCGGCCAATCGCCCAGGGCCACTTCGCCTCGAGCCAAGCGCTGCGGCAGTTGCTGCCAGGCGCTGGCGCGCAAGCCGGCCTCGAACCAGTCGCGGGCTTCTTGCGGGCGGCCGCCCGCCGCGGCCAGCAAAATCTCGGGCCCCTCCACGCCCTGCTCTTTCAGCCACTTCAGGCTGGGCGCGGTCTCGGGCAAGGCCAGGGGCACGGGCTGGCAGCGGCTGCGGATGGTGGGCAACAGCGCCTCGGGCGCGGTGCTGGCCAGCACAAAGCGCAGCACGCCGGCAGGTTCTTCCAGCGTTTTCAGCAAGGCATTGGCGGCCACGGTGTTGAGCGCCTCGGCCGGGTAGACCACCACCACCTTGGCGCGGCCGCGTGCCGAGGTGGCTTGCGCGAAGCTGAGCATGGCGCGCACGGCATACACCTTGATCTCGCGGCTGGGCTTGGTCTTGGATTCCTTGACCGGCGCCTCGCTGTCGGCCACCCAGCCGAGCTGCTCACGCAAGGCCTCGGGCAAGAGCAGCATGAAGTCGGGGTGGGTATGCGACTGAAACAAATGGCAGCTGCCGCAATTGCCGCAGGCCCAGCCTTGGCGGCCCGCGTCTTGCAGCGGGGTTTCGCACAGCCAGGCCTGGCCCAACAGCATAGCCAGGTCGAACTGCCCCACCCCGGCCGGGCCCTGCACCAGCAAGGCGTGGGAGCGGGCCGTTGCCAGCGCCTGGCTCAGGGGCCGCGCCAGCCAGGGCAAGGGCAGCTGCTGATCGGGGCCTACCATCCTCGTGCCTCCAGCACCGCTTCGATTTGCGCGGCCACTTCGGCCACCGTCAGGCTGGCGTCGATGCGGGCGAAACGCTCCGGCGATTGGGCTGCCCGAGCGGCATAACCGGCCCGCACCTTGTTGAAGAAGTCGAGGTCTTGCTGCTCGAAGCGATCGGCTTCGCGGGCGGCGGCGCGGCGCTGCGCAGCTTGTTCAGCGGGCAGGTCGAACCAGAAGGTCAGATCGGGCTGGCGGCCTTCTTGCACCCATTGCTCCAGCGTGGCCAGCACGTTCAAGTCCATGCCGCGGCCACCGCCTTGGTAGGCGAAAGTGGCGTCGGTGAAACGGTCGCACAAAACAGTTTGGCCGGCTTGCAGGGCCGGCTCAATCACCTGGCGCAAATGGTCGCGGCGGCCGGCGAAGACCAGCAGCGCTTCGGTTAAACCGTCCATGCCGCTGTGCAAGAACAGACCTCGAAGCGTCTCTGCCAGGGGCGTGCCGCCCGGCTCGCGGGTATTGAGCACTCTGGCGCCACGCGCGCTCAGGCGCTCGCCCAGGCGGGCGATGTGGGTGGATTTGCCCGCGCCGTCTATGCCTTCAAAGGTGATGAATCTGCTGGTCTTGTTCACTTGCCGCGCTGGTATTTGTTGACGGCGCGATTATGCGCGGCCAGGTCCTCACTGAATTGGCTGCTGCCGTCGCCCCGCGCCACAAAGTACAAGGCCTTGCTTTGCGCCGGATGCAAAGCGGCTTGCAAAGAGGCCTTGCCAGGCATGGCAATCGGCGTGGGCGGCAGCCCGCCACGGGTGTAGGTGTTGAAGGGCGTGTCGGTCTGCAGATGGTGCTTGCGCAGATTGCCGTCGAAACTCGTGCCCAGGCCGTAAATCACCGTCGGGTCGGTCTGCAAAGGCATGCCGATGCGCAGGCGGTTGACGAAGACCGAAGCGACCATGCTGCGGTCTGCGGCTGCGCCGGTTTCCTTTTCCACGATGGAGGCCAGGATCAGCGCCTCATCGGCGCTTTTCAGCGGCAAGCCTTCGCTGCGGCCCTGCCAAGCCAGGTCCAGCTGTTTTTGCATGGCCTTGAAGGCACGCTTGAGCACGGTGAGGTCACTCACGCCGCGGCTATAGGCATAGGTATCAGGGAAGAACCGACCTTCGGGCGCCAGACCCGGCTGGCCCAAGGCGGCCATCAGCTCCGCATCGCTGAGCGCGGCGGTGCTGGGCTTGAGCGCGGGGGACTTGGCCAGGGCGGCACGCACCTGGCGGAAGGTCCAGCCCTCGATCAAGCGCAGTTGTTCCAGCACCTCGTCGCCGCGCACCATCTTGGCCAGCAACTCACGCGGCGTGGCGCCTTGGTGAACCTCGTAGCTGCCGGCGCGAATCTGACGCGATTGACCGGACCAGCGAAACCATTGGTAAAGCAAGCGCCCATCGGCTTGCACGCCGGCATTGACCCAGGCTTGGGCGACGTCGCGCGGCGGAGTGCCGGGCTCGATGGACAGCTCCACCGTTGGCGTGGCCAGTTCCAGGGGCTGATCCAGCCACCACCAGGCCCAGCCTGTGGCCAGCGCCGCGACCGCCACCACCATCAGCAGCAATCGTCCAAGCCACTTCATCATCCCTAGCCTTTGTCTGTTCAATGTACGAGGCTTCCCCGAGGAAGCCGGGCGCTGATGATAATCAAGGCCATGACTACGATTGCCACCCCCCAAGCATTTATTCCAAGCACGGGCGCTTTGCGCCTTTCAGACTGGGGCCTGATCCGCGCCGAAGGGCCGGAAGCGGCCAAGTTTCTGCACGGCCAGCTGACCCAGGACTTTGAGCTCTTGAAGGAAGATCAGGCCCGCCTGGCCGGCTTTTGCAGCGCCAAAGGTCGCTTGCTGGCCAATCTGATCGGGTGGAAGGCCGGGCCGGAGACCATTTATCTGGCCTTGCCCCTGGAGCTTTTGCCGCCCATTCTCAAGCGCCTGAGCATGTTTGTGCTGCGCGCCAAGTGCAAGCTCAGCGACGCCACGGCTGAACTTGCCCTGTGGGGCCTGTTGGGTGAATTGCCCGAGCAGACCGGCCCCGCCACGCGCTGGGGCAAGCAAGTCACGGCCTCAGGCGCCACCTTGATTCGCCTGCCGGAGAGCGGTGCCGATGCCAGTGCCAGCAGCCCCCGCTATTTGCTGGCGCAAGCCGCAGATGCCGCCGCGCCCGCCCTTCCCGCCCTCGCCTTGGCGGACTGGCAATGGCTGCAAGTGCAAAGCGGCCTGGCCTGGGTGGGCAGCGCCACGGCGGAAGCCTTTGTGCCGCAGATGATCAATCTGGAATTGCTGGACGGCGTGAACTTCAAAAAAGGCTGCTACCCCGGCCAGGAAGTGGTGGCGCGCAGCCAGTACCGCGGCACGCTCAAGCGCCGCACACATCTGTTCGAGTTGGCGGAAGGCGCAGCTGAGGCCAAGCCGGGCCAGGAAATCTTCCACAGCCTGGACCCCGAGCAACCGGCCGGCTTGGTGGCCAATGTGGCCAGCCGCGCGGGTCGCAGCTTGCTGCTGGCGGAAGTCAAGATCGCCGCCTTGGAAGAAGGCACGCTGCACCTGGGCGCGGCCAGCGGCCCGCTGCTGACGCACCGCGCCCTGCCCTACGAGATTCCGCTCAATTCCGATGTTTGATGGACGAGCTGTATCTCTACTACAAGGTCCGTACCGGCGATGTCGGTGCGGCCTTGGCGGCCTTTGAGGCCTTGGGCTTAGGCGCCGCAGCGCCGCGTTTGCTGTGCCGTCAAGACGAGACGCAGGGATCGCTTGGCATGCAAACCTGGATGGAGATCTACAGCAGCGGCAGCGATCAGGCCGCTGCCGAGGCGCAGGTCGCAGCCGCCCTGCAGCCCTTCATCCAGGGTGCGCGCCATCTGGAACGCTTCAAGCCGCTGCGGAAGTAGGGCTCGCGCGCCACAGCAGACTCAAAGCAGCCTGACCATCTCCACATGGCCAATGCCCGCCTCCTCAAACTGCGGGCCGCGTTGCACAAAACCGGCGCGGGTGTAGAAGCCGGCGGCTGAGAGCTGGGCATGCAGGATCACCTCGCGGTAGCCCTGGGCCTTGCCTCGCAACATCAAGGCCTCGAGCACGGCGCGGCCCACGCCGCTGCCGCGTACCTGCGGCAGCACCGCCATGCGGCCGATCTTGGCGACGCCCGGCACGTGTTCTAGCAAGCGGCCGGTGGCCAGCGCGCGGCCCATGCGGTTGTAAGCCACGGCGTGCAGGCAGGTCGCATCGGCCGCGTCCCACTCCATTTCAGCGGGAATTTTTTGTTCCTGCACGAACACGGTTTGGCGAATGGCTGCGGCCGCCTGCCCCAATTCTTCCCAGGCGCCTTCTTGCACGGTGACGACCGCCTCACCGGCCTCAAAGCCATTGATCACGGCGCGCAGATCCGCCGGAATGCTGCGTGCCTGCTGAGTCTTGGGGTCGGCGAAAACATAGATCAATTCCCCGTGCACCAGCAGCTCTTCGCCACGGAAGACCGCGGCAATCACCTGCATTGAGCTATTACCGATGCGCTCGCAGCGCACACCGATGCTGAGTTGATTGTCATAGCGCGCCGAGCCCAGATATTCCACCGTCGCCTTGCGCACGAACAAGTCGCCTTGCAGCGCGGCCATGGTGTCGACATAGGGCAAGGCCATGGCGCGCCAGTAGCCGCCCACGGCCAAGTCGAAATAGCTGAGGTAATGGGCGTTGAAGACGATTTGCTGGGCATCGATCTCGGCCCAGCGCACGCGCAGGGGTTCAGCGAAGCGGAAGTCTTGGCGTTTCATACGGTTCTCTGGGGCTGGGGTTGATCGTGGGGCGAAGGCGGATTCAGGGCTTCCCGCATGGCTGTCGCGCAGAAGTCCTGCGCACTCAAGGCTTCGGGAATGGCACGACCCATCTTGATGAAGTCATGGGTCACGCCGCGCACCAATTCCAGTTGCACCGCATTGCCATTGGCGCGCAGCAGGTCGCCGTAGGCCAGGCCTTCGTCCACCAAGGGGTCGCACTCCGCCAGCAAAATTGCGGCCGGGGCCAGGTCGCTGTGATTAGGCGCTTCCAGCGGTGCGAAGCGCCAGTCGCGCCGGTGGTGGTAACCGATGTAGTGGTCAAAGAACCAGGCAATGGCGGCGGCGTCTAACAAAAAGCCCTGGCCGAAGAATTTGTGCGAAGGCGTGTCGGCGTGGGCGGCCGTGCCCGGTGTGATCAGCAATTGCAGGGCCAGGGACAGGCCCGCGTCACGCGCCAGCAAGGCGCAGACCGCCGCCAGCGTGCCGCCTGCACTGTCGCCGCCCACGGCCAGACGGCCGCCGTCCAGGCCCAGGCTGCCAGCGTTGGCGGCCAGCCATTGCAAGGCGGCCCAGGCGTCGTCCACCGCAGCGGGAAAGGGATGCTCGGGCGCCAGGCGGTAGTCCAGTGACACCACCGCAACGCCGCTGCGCAAGGCGAGTTGGCGGCACAAGCTGTCATGCGTTTCCAGGCTGCCGATGGTGAAGCCGCCGCCATGCAGATACAGCATCACGGGCAATGCGGGCCCACTGCTGCTGGCGTAGAGCCGCGCGGCCAAATCACCTGCCGGGCCGGGGATGCAGAAATCCTCCACCCGGGGCAAGGCCGCCCGCGGCAGATCAAGAATCTCCGCACCCATCAGGTAGGCGATACGCGCCTGCTGCGGGCTCAGGCTGTGAAAGGCCGGGCGTTTGGCCCGCTGTATCCGGTCCAAGACACCGGCCATGCGGGGGGTCAACAAGCTGCTGCTCAAAAAATGCTCTCCATCATTCCGGTCACTGAGCTCGCTCAGATCCATTAGGCTTGGGGCAGTGTGCCAGACCTCACGACAAGGACGACGCAAGATGGCTTTGATCCAGTACCTGACCCAGATCCACATCGACTTCGGCGCCTGCGCCCTGCTGCCCCAGGAATGCCTGCGCGCAGGCATGTTGCGGCCGCTCATCATCAGCGATGCCGGCGTGCGCGATGCAGGTGTGCTTGCGTTGGCCATGGCGGCTTGGGGAGATGCGCCGCCCCCCATCTTTGACCAGACGCCCAGCAACCCGACCGAAGCGGCTGCGCGTCTCGCCGTCGAGATGCTGCGACGTGAGCGTTGCGACGGCTTGGTGGCCATTGGTGGCGGCTCCAGCATGGATTTGGCCAAGGCCGTGGCGATTGCTGCCACGCATGAGGGCCCCTTGAAAACCTACGCCACCATCGAAGGCGGCAGCGCCCTGATCACCGATCGCGTGCTGCCGGTGATCGCCGTCCCCACGACGGCCGGCACCGGCAGCGAAGTCGCACGCGGCGCCATCCTGATCGTGGACGACGGCCGAAAGCTCGGCTTTCACAACTGGGTTCTGCTGCCCAAGGCCGCCATTTGCGACCCTGCCCTGACCCTGGGCCTGCCAGCGGGACTAACCGCGGCCACCGGCATGGACGCCATCGCACATTGCATGGAAACCTTCATGTCGGCCGCGGTCAATCCGCCGGCAGATGGCATTGCGCTTGACGGCCTGCGCCGTGGCTGGGCCCATATCGAGCGCGCCACGCACGCGGGCCAGCAGGATCGGGACGCGCGCTGGCAAATGATGAGCTGCAGCATGCAAGGCGCCATGGCCTTTCAAAAAGGCCTGGGCTGCGTGCATTCGCTCAGCCATGCCTTGGGCGGCCTTGAGCCGCGCTTGCACCACGGCACGCTCAATGCAGTATTCCTGCCAGCCGTGATTGGCTTCAATGCCGCCGCACCCAGCATTCAGACCGAAGACCGTTTCAATCGCATGGCCCAGGCCATGGGCATGCCGCACTGCGGGCCAGACGGTGAAGCGCTGGCCCAAGCCATCGTGGCGATGAATCAGCGTCTGGGCCTGCCTCCCGGGCTGGCCGCATTGGGCGTGGGGCCTGACTTGTTCGAGCGTGTGATTGATGGCGCCATGCAGGACCATTGCCATAAGACCAATCCCCGTCTGGCCAGCCGCGCGGACTACCTGGCCATGCTGAAACAATCGCTGTAGGCCCGCCACCCAAGCCCAGTCTCACTCAGGCATGAAAAAAGCCCGGCAGTGCCGGGCTTTCGAGGCTAACTCAGCGCAGCGCGCTGTTCGATTTAGCCGTGCTTCTTGTCGAAGAACTGTTCGTCTTCGGTCGAGCCCTTCAGGGCGCCCGTCGACGCTTCACGCTCGATGGTGGTGGTGACGGCGTCGAAGTAACCGGTACCCACTTCACGCTGATGCTTCACCGCAGTGAAGCCACGCTCGGCGGCGGCGAACTCGGCTTCTTGCAGTTCCACGAAGGCGCTCATATTGTTGCGAGCGTAGCCGTAGGCCAGGTTGAACATCGAGTAGTTCAGGCTGTGGAAGCCGGCCAGGGTGATGAACTGGAATTTGTAACCCATGGCGCCCAGCTCGCGCTGGAACTTGGCGATGGTCGCGTCGTCCAGGTTCTTCTTCCAGTTGAAGGAAGGCGAGCAGTTGTAGGCCAGCAGCTTGCCGGGGAACTTGGCGTGGATGGCGTCAGCAAAGGCCTTGGCGAAAGCCAGGTCAGGCTTGCCTGTTTCGCACCAGATCATGTCTGCCACTTCGGCATAAGCCAGGCCGCGGCTGATGGCTTGTTCCAGACCGTTGCGGGTGCGGAAGAAACCTTCCACCGTGCGCTCGCCGGTGCAGAAAGGCTTGTCGTTGTCGTCGATGTCGCTGGTCACCAGATCGCCGGCTTCGGCATCGGTACGGGCCAGCAGCACGGTGGGCGTGCCCATCACGTCAGCGGCCAAACGTGCAGCGTTGAGCTTGGCAACGGCTTCACGGGTAGGCACCAGGACCTTGCCGCCCATGTGGCCGCACTTCTTGGCAGCAGCCAATTGGTCTTCGAAGTGAACGCCAGCGGCGCCGGCTTCGATCATGGACTTCATCAGCTCGAAGGCGTTCAGCACGCCGCCGAATCCGGCTTCGGCATCGGCCACGATGGGGGCGAAGTAGTCGGTGTCGTTCTTGCCTTCGCTCCACTGAATTTCATCAGCGCGCTTGAAAGTGGCATTGATCTTCTTGACGACCTTGGGCACCGAGTCCACCGAGTACAGGGACTGGTCAGGGTACATCTCGCCATTGCTGTTGGCGTCACCAGCGACTTGCCAGCCAGACAGGTAGATGGCCTTCAGGCCGGCCTTGACTTGCTGCATGGCCTGGTTGCCGGTCAGGGCGCCCAGGGCGTTGACGAAGGGCTCGGTGTTGACCAGGTTCCACAGCTTCTCGGCGCCGCGCTGGGCCAGGGTGTGTTCGATCTTGATCGAGCCACGCAGACGAACCACGTCGGCGGCGGTGTAGCTGCGCTTGATGCCCTTCCAACGGGGGTTTTCGGCCCAGTCTTTTTCGAGGGCGGCGATTTGTTGCTCACGGGTCAGGTTGGTCGACATGAAGTGCTCCTGCTAGGTCAAAAGAAAGGTCGAAGATCAAAACTCATGGCGCCGTGCTCTTTCGGTTGTCCGGAAGGGCTGAATCGCTGGGCCTGCTGTCCTGCTTGTTGAGGCTGTTTCGCTGGCGTTTGCGATCCCGTCGCTGTGACTCAAGATTAGTCCTCTTGGCCTTGCGTGTGAAGACTTATGTCTTATATAAGACCGAATTTATTTCCCAATAAATTCAACAACTTAAGTTTTAAATTTCTGATGGTGAAATGCAATTCACCATCACGAGAAAAAATGTCGCACCGCAGCATCACTGAAATTCACGATATGAAAGCACCGTTTCGTATCGTGAGATTTAAGCCGGGATTGCCTTGCGCCTGCTTACAATCCGCCAATGAAGTAGCGCTTCAAGCCCGCCAAGATCATTTCCACAGCAATCGCGGTCAGGACCAATCCCATCAGCTTCTCGATGGCCGAGACCACCGAGTCGCCCAGGATTTTGCGGATGCGATCAGCCACCAGCAGGGTCAGGCCCGAGACCAGCATGGCCGCAGTCAAAGCGCCAATCCAGTCAAAGATGCGCTCAGGTTGGCGCGAGGCCAGCAGCAGCACCGTGGCCATGGCCGACGGGCCGGCCAGCAAAGGCACGGCCAAGGGGAAGATGAAGGGCTCTTTGCCGGGCTCCAGCCCATAGGCCGATTCACTGGCGCTGCCGAAAATCATCTTGATCGCAATGATCAAGAGGATCACGCCGCCCGCCACCTCCAGTGAGCGCTCGGACAAATGCATGACCTCCAAAAAGCTGCCGCCCAGGAACATAAAGGCGAACAGCGCCGCAAAGGCGATGCCGACCTCGCGGGCGGCCACCATCGTGCGGCGCTCTTTGGGCACCTCGCGCATGATGGAAATAAAAATGGGAAGGCTGCCCAGCGGGTCCAAAACCAGCAAAAGCAGAATGAAGGCGGAGAGAAAACTGTGATCCATAGGCCGGCATTGTCGCCGCCCTGCCCGCCTCACGCATCCCTGCGCAGTGCTGGCGTGCGCAAAGCACGGCCAGGGCCGCAGCAAGATCAGGCGCGCGGATGGTGCTGGGCGTGGATCAGCTTGAGGCGCTCGCGGGCCACATGGGTGTAGATCTGCGTGGTGGACAGGTCGGCGTGGCCCAGCAGCAATTGCACCACGCGCAGATCGGCACCGTGGTTGAGCAAATGCGTGGCAAAAGCGTGACGCAAGGTGTGCGGCGACAGCGGGCTGCTGATGCCCGCGGCCAAGGCATGCTTTTTCACCACCACCCAGAACATCTGCCGGGTCATGCCGGCGCCGCGCGCGGTGACAAAAAGCTCATCGCTGCTTTGGCCCTTCAGCAACTCGCTGCGCGCATGCTGCAGATAACGCAAGAGCCAGGCGTGTGCCTCTTCGCCAAAAGGCACCAGGCGCTCCTTGCTGCCCTTGCCGGTGATGCGCAGCACCGCCTCTTTGAAGCCCACATGCACGCTTTTGAGTGTGACCAACTCGGTCACGCGCAGGCCGCTGGCATACATCAGCTCCAGCATGGCACGGTCGCGTTGGCCCAGCGCCGTGTCGATATCAGGCGCATTCAGCAGCGCCTCGACCTGGGCCTGGCTCAGCAGCTTGATATTGCGATGCCCGGCTTTGGCATTGGCCAAGCGCAGGGTCGGGTCCTGGCTGATGCGCTGCTCACGCAAGGCCCAACGGAAATAGCGCTTGAACACACTCAGGCGCCGGTTGGCGCTGGTGGTCTTGCCGCCCTCATGCCGGGCCAGGGCGTAGTCTTGCAGGTCGGTCTCTAGTGCCTGGTCCAGGTTCTTGTCGCCATGGACTTGCAGCCAATCGGCCAGCAGATTCAGGTCACGCCGGTAGGCCGCCAGGGTGTTGGCTGACAGGCCGTCTTCCAACCAAAGGGCTTCCACAAAGCCATCAATCCAGGCCGCGCTGGCCTGGCGGGCCTGGCTGGGTTCAATCGAGCTTGAGTTTTTGCTGTTCGACAACTTTTTTATAGACCTCGTATTCGGCCTTGATCTGGGCCGAGAACTGCTCGGGCGTGCCCGCCACGATCAGCGAGCCGGTGTCCTCGATGCGCTTTTTCACCTCGGGCATTTCCAAGGTCTTGCGGGCCGCCTGGTTGACCTTGGCCACCACGTCCGCGCTCAAGCCCTTGGGTCCGTAAAGCCCGTAGTAGGCCATGCGATTGACGGGCTCCAGGCCCACTTCTTTGAAGGTGGGCACATTGGGCAGCTGAGCCAGGCGCTGCGGTGCGGCCACCACGATGGCGATCAGGCGGCCATCTTTGATGAAGGGCAGCGCTGAGGGCAGGTTGTCAAAAATCATCGGCACCTGGCCCGAGACCGTGTCATTCAAGGCTGGCCCAGCGCCGCGGTAAGGAATGTGCAGCACGAACAAGCCGGACAGGCTTTTGTACAGCTCCATCTGCAAATGACCAATGCCGCCGGTGCCCGAGCTGGCATAGCTGTACTTGGCCGGGTTCTTCTTCAACTCGGCCACAAAGCCGGCGTAGTCCCGCGCCGGGAAGCTGGGGTGCACCGCGATCACATTGGGCGTGGCCGCCAAATTGATGATGGGGGTGAAGTCGGTCAGCGGGTTGTAGGGGATCTTGGGGTTGATGGCCGGGTTGGCCGCGGTGGTGGAAACGGTGGCCATGCCCAAGGCATAACCATCGGGCGCGGCCTTGGCCGTGTCGTTCGCGCCGACCAGGCCGCCGCCACCGGCCTTGTTCTCCACAATCATCTGCTGGCCCAGGGGGCCGCTGATGCGTTCGGCCAGCACGCGGGCCACGATGTCGGTGGTGCCGCCCGGCGCAAAAGGCACAACCAAGCGCACCGGCTTGCTCGGGTAAGTCTGCTGCGCCCACAGCAGCGTGGGCTGCAACAAGGCCATCAGCGCCAAGCCGCCGAGCCGGGCATTCCAAATGCGTCGTGTCATGGTCAAACCTCCAATGCGGCCATGCTAGCGCAGCGCGGTGACAGCTCGGTACGGGCAAACCCAAGCTGGGGCCAAATCAGCCCTGGGCCAGCGCCCAATCAATGTGCTCGGTCAGCAGCTCCGAGGCCTGCACTCGCGCGGCCTGTAAAGCGGCGCGAATCCCCTTGTCCTCGCCCTGGCGCAAGGCATTGCCCATGGCAACGGCCAGATTGCGCTGCCAACGCGCATGGCCGATGCGGCGTATGGCCGAGCCTTCGGTGCGGCGCAGGAATTGCGCCTCGTCCCAGCCCCAAAGCTGCAACAAGCTGGCGCCGTCCAGCTCGGGTCGGGCATCAAAATCTGCCACCACCGCCTTGGCGGCAAACTTGTTCCACGGGCAAGCCAGCTGGCAATCGTCGCAGCCGTAGATGCGGTTGCCCATCAGCGGGCGCAGGTCCAATGGAATGGCACCCTCATGCTCGATCGTTAGATAGGAGATACAGCGCCGCGCATCCACCCGGTAGGGCGCGACGATGGCCTGGGTCGGGCACACATCCAGGCAGGCGCGGCATTGGCCGCAATGTGAGGTAACGGGCTCACTCAGCGGTAGCGGCAGATCCAGATAGACCTCGCCCAAGAAAAACATCGAGCCCGCCTCGCGGTGCAGGGTCAAGGTATGTTTGCCGCGCCAGCCAATGCCAGAGCGCGAGGCCAGTTCCACCTCCAGCACCGGGGCGGAATCGGTGAAGACGCGGTAACCGAAAGGGCCAATGCTTTGGCCCAGGCGCTCGGCCAGCTTTTGCAGGCGGCTGCGCAACACCTTGTGATAGTCACGGCCGCGGGCATAGATTGACAGCTGTGCGCGCTGTGGATCGCGCAAACCCTGCCACTCCATGGCTTGCCAATCGCTGCGGCTATCCTGAGGCAAATAGTCCATGCGGGCGGTCAGCACGCGCACGGTGCCGGGCACCAGCTCGGCGGGCCGGGCACGCTTGAGGCCATGGGCTTGCATATAGTGCATGCTGCCGTGGAAACCGGCGCTCAGCCAGGCTTGCAAGCCGGGCTCGGCACTGGACAAATCAATATCGGCCACGCCAATCTGTGAGAATCCCAACTCAAGCGCCCAGGCGCGCAGCTGGCCCATCAAGGCCTGCATTTCTTTGTCGTTCAATGTCCGTGGAGCTTGCGTCATTTGCGCATTCTAGAAACCCGCCTTCTGCAGTGGCCCGATGAGGCCGCCACCCAAGCCTTTTGCGAGCAATTGGCTGCCGCCTTGCGCCGCCAGCCCGCGCTGATGACGGCCAGCATCGAACTGCACGGCAGCCTGGGCGCCGGCAAGACCAGCTTGGTGCGCCACCTGCTGCGGGCCCTGGGTGTGGAGGGCCGCATCAAAAGCCCCAGCTACGCGGTGATGGAAAGCTACGAACTCTCTGCCGAATTGGGCTGCGCCAGCCATTTCGACTTCTACCGCTTCAACGATCCGCGCGAGTGGGAAGACGCCGGCTTCCGCGATGTCTTCGCCGCACCCGGCCTCAAGCTCAGCGAATGGCCTGAGAAGGCCGCCGGCATGTTGCCAACGCCTGACCTGCAGATCTGGCTGGACGTGAACGAAGACGATAGCCGCGCGGTAAGCCTGCAAGCCGCCACCGACACGGGCCTGGCCTTGCTGGCCGCGCTCGATCAACAGCAGGGGGTCAGGTCTTGACTCGCTCAGCGGAGATGAAACGCCAGCGCCGCGCCGCCTTGCGCGCCATGGGCTCCCTGGTTTTGCTGCTGCGCGCGCCGCAGGTGCTGGCCAAGCCCAAGCCAGCCGCCGGCAATGGTGACGGGAGCTTGGCGCCACTGCCGACCAAGCCTGCGCCTGTTCCCCCGCCTGCGCCAGCGGCGCCGCCCGCCCCCGCCAACACCAGCCCCGCTGCCAGCCACGCAGCGGGCGGCAATAGCAATATCGTGGCCGTGCGCGTGTGGCCGGCTGATGCCTACACCCGGGTCACGCTGGAGTCCGACAAACCTCTGGCCGCCCAGCACTTTGTGGTGGAGGCGCCGGATCGCCTCGTGATCGATGTGGAAGGCCTGGAGCTCAGCCCCGGCTTACGCGAGTTGCTGGGCAAGGTCAAGGCCGATGACCCCTTCATCGCCGGTGTGCGCGTGGGCCAGAACCGGCCGCGCGTGGTGCGCATCGTGCTGGACTTGAAGCAGCCGGTAGCGCCGCAGATCTTTACCTTGGCGCCGGTGGCGGCCTATCAGAATCGCCTGGTGTTTGACCTTTATCCCAAGGTTGAAACCGACCCATTGCTGGCCTTGATTCGCGAGAAAGAACAAGCTGAGTCGGCCGCCGCCCAATCGGTGCAGGACGCCTTGGGTGAGTTGATCGCGCGCATCGACAAGCCCAAGTCGGTTGCCGTGCCGGTGGCAACTGCGCCTGTCCCCTTGCCCGTCCCCATCCCGGGCGGTAGCAGTAACACCACCGGCCCAGCCAAGCCAAGCGCGCCGGCAGCATCCTCGGCTGCAGCCACTGTCGGCCCGGTACAAACGCCAGTGCCCCCGCCGCCTCTGCTGCCCCCGGCCACCAGTCCACCCGCCATCACGGCCGCCGAAACCAGCCTGGCGCAAGCCAAGCTGGACCGCCTGATCGTCATCGCCCTGGACCCCGGCCATGGCGGTGAAGACCCCGGCGCCATCGGCCCCACGGGCTTGCGGGAAAAAGATGTGGTCTTGGCCGTGGCTTTGCAGCTGCGTGATCGGCTCAACAGCAACCCGAATATCCGCGTCATGCTGACCCGCGATGCGGACTTCTTCGTGCCGCTGCAGGAGCGGGTGCGCAAGGCGCGCCGGGTGCAGGCCGATTTATTCGTGTCCATCCACGCGGATGCCTTCGTCACGCCCAAGGCGCGCGGCGCCTCGGTATTTGCGCTCAGCGATGGCGCGGCCAGCAGCCAGACCGCGCGCTGGATGGCGAATAAGGAAAACGCGGCCGATCTGGTCGGCGGGGTCAATATCAACACCGCCGTCAAAGACGCCCATGTGCTCAAAGCCTTGCTGGATATGAGCACGGCCGCCCAGATCAAGGACAGCCTCAAACTCGGCTCCGAAGTGTTGGGGCAAATCGGCCGGGTCGGCAATCTGCACAAGCGTGCGGTGGAGCAAGCGGGATTTGCGGTGCTGAAGGCGCCGGATGTGCCGTCCATCCTGGTGGAAACGGCCTTTATCTCTAACCCTGAGGAAGAAGCCAAGCTACGCGACCCGGACTACCAGGCCCAGCTGGTGGCAGCCCTGGCCACCGGCATTGCGCGCTATTTCGCGAAGAATCCGCCGCTGGCACGCCATCGGCCCTTGTCCTGACGCAAGAAAAAAATGGGGCGGGCTCTTTGCCCTGCCCCACTCAGCTTCGTGCAGCTTAAGCCGCCGGCTTCTTCTGCCGGCTGGCCCGCCAGCCGCCGACGATGGCAATCAGGCCAGGCACGATGATCATGGCCCAGATGATCTTTTCCAGATTGCCCTTCACCCAAGGCACATTGCCAAAGGCAAAGCCAATCGAGGTGATGCCCACCACCCACAGCAGGGCGCCACCGATGTTGTAGGCGGTGAACTTGCCCCGGCTCATCGCCGCCACGCCGGCCACAAAGGGCGCAAAGGTACGCACAAAAGGCATGAAGCGCGCGATCACGATGGTGATGCCGCCGTTGCGCTCGTAGAACTCATGCGCGGTGTCGAAAGCGCGCTTATTGAAAAAGCGCGATTGCCCCCACTGAAACACCTTGGGGCCGAAGTAGCGCCCGATCAGGTAATTGCACTGGTCGCCCAGAATGGCCGCCACCAGCAGCACCGCGATCGAGAGCGGCAGATTCATCAGCCCCGCACCGCACAAGGTGCCGACCACAAAAAGCAGCGAATCGCCAGGCAAAAAAGGCATCACCACCAAGCCGGTCTCGACGAAGACGATCAAGAACAGCAAGGCATACACCCACATGCCATAGGCCTGAACAAAATCAGCAATATGCCGATCGACGTGGACGATGAAGTCAATGAGAAAGCTGATGAGTTCCATGGGCGCGCATTATGCGGGTCTGGCATTGCAAGCGGAATCAAGCAGCGCATTGCGAATCGCACACGAAGCAGGGCCGGAGCAAGAGGCGCTGGGCGCTGGTGGTGCAACTGGCGGCAAGCATTTCCCCCGGTATCAGCTCATTTTTTACGGCCTAGCCACGTGCACGCGGCCTCTTGGGCAGGATTTACTGGCGAATTCGGCACGCTAGCCAGTGCGCCACCTTAGAGTAAAACCCGATTCCCCGCCGCGCCCTTCTACAATCAGGCCCATGAATTCCTCCTGCGCTCCCGAAAGGGCGCCCGCCGCCGCCGCTGAGCCGCGCCGCGCCATCCGCGAACTTCCCGATGAACTGATCAGCCAAATCGCCGCCGGTGAGGTGGTGGAGCGCCCGGCTTCTGTTGTGCGCGAGTTGGTGGACAACGCGCTGGATGCTGGCGGCACCCAGATTCAGGTCAAGCTGATGGCCGGCGGCGTGCGCAGCGTGGTGGTGGAAGACGACGGCCTGGGCATCCCGTACGAGGAACTGCCGCTGGCGCTCAAACGCCATGCCACCAGCAAGATCCGCTCGCTGGATGAGTTGGAATCGGTTTCCACCATGGGTTTTCGGGGCGAGGCGCTGGCCGCCATTTCCTCGGTGGCCGAAATGGCCGTGTCGAGCCGCTTCGAAGGCGCCCCGCACGCTCACCGCCTGGACGCCCGCTCAGGCGAATTGCAACCGGCTGCGCGGGCCCGTGGCACATCCGTCGAAGTGCGCGAACTCTTTTTCAGCACGCCGGCGCGGCGCAAGTTCTTGAAGACCGATGCCACCGAGCTGGCGCATTGTGTCGAATCGGTACGCCGCCATGCCTTGGCTCGGCCGGATGTAGGTTTCACGGTCTGGCATGAGGGCAAGCTGGTTGAACAGTGGCGCGCGGGCAGCTCCGAATCCCGCCTGCGCGATGTGCTGGGCGAAGAATTCATGGCCGAAAGCCGCGCCGTTTTTGCCGAAACCGGCCCACTGCGCATTTACGGCCGCGCAGGCCTGCCCGAGGCTGCACGCAGCCGCGCCGATATGCAGTACGTCTATGTGAATGGCCGCTATGTGCGCGACAAGCTGATCGCCCACGGCATCCGTTCCGCCTACGAAGATGTGCTGCACGGCCATCGCCAGCCCTGCTATGTGCTCTTCATCGACATCGCGCCCGACCGGGTGGATGTGAACGTGCATCCCACCAAGATCGAGGTGCGTTTTCGCGATGGCCGCGAGATTCACCAACGTGTGCGCTACGCAGTGCAAGACGCCCTGGCCCTGTCACGCAGCAGCGAGCCTGCGGCAGCTAGCCCTGTGGCGGCTGATCTGCAAGCCGCGCAACTGGCAGCCGCCACCGCGCCGGGCCAGCGACCCAGCCCCGGCAACCCGCCCGCCTGGTTCGCCGCCAATGCCCCGCAGGTGCAAGAGCCCGCTGCCCCGGCCTATGCCGCAACAACTGCGCAGGCTCAGGCCCCCAGCGACTGGCGCGCACCGATTCACAACTCGCAGCAAACCGGCTTGGCCCTGGCCGAAGCCGCCACGCTGTTTGGCGGCCGTGATTTCAGCGGCAGCTTGAATACGCAGACGCTTGGAGCAAACGCCGCACCCGCGGCCAACACCGCCGCAGCAGCAGCCCTGCCCGACCACGCCTGGCCCCTGGGCCGTGCCATCGCGCAAATCCAAGGCGTTTATGTGCTGGCCGAAAACGCCCAAGGCCTGGTGATCGTCGATATGCACGCCGCCCACGAGCGGGTGGTGTATGAGCGCCTCAAAGCCAGCCTGGGGGCGGCCGCCATCGAGTCTCAGCCCCTGCTGATTCCGGTGACCTTTGCGGCCACCGCCACTGAGATCGCCACGGCAGAAGCCCATGCGGCCACGCTGGAGCGTCTGGGCCTGGATGTGGCCCCGCTGTCGGCCAAGATGTTGGCCGTGCGCGCACGCCCGGCCGCGCTGAGCGGCGGTGATGTGGTCGATTTGGTGCGCAATGTATTGGCCGAGCTGAGTCAATTCGATGCCAGCCATGCGATTGAGCGCGCCCAGCATGAAATTTTGGCCACCATGGCCTGCCACGGCGCCGTGCGCGCCAATCGGCAATTGAATCTAGATGAAATGAATGCCTTGCTGCGCGATATGGAGCGCACCGAGCGAGCCGACCAATGCAACCATGGTCGACCCACCTGGCGCCAACTGAGCATGCGCGAGTTGGATGCCCTGTTTTTGCGCGGACGTTGAACTTTTCTATTCAGCTGTTCTGCGTATATTGTTCTTTGTGATGATGGAAACCCCGGAGGCGTGATGGCCACTTTGAAACTCAATAAGAAAAATGCAGGCCCGCCCGGTTCCAGCAGATCCCGCAATGCCGATGGCGAGAAGCGTGCGCCGATTCGCGGCAAGGGCTTGTCGCGTCCGCGCCAAAGCCTGGAGCGTGCCCAGTCGGAACGCCAGGAGCGTCAGGCGCAGTACGAGCAGCAGCGCCCCCACGGCGGCCCGCGCAGCGAAGGCCCCCGTGGTTCGCATGGTCCGCACGGTCCGCAGGGATCACATGGCGGCGATCGCCCTGCCCGCACAGGGCGTGATGAGGGCCCGCGTTTTGAAGAGCGCCGCCCCGCCCGTCGTGACGGTGCCCCATCCGGCCCCTACGCCCAGCGTGGGCCCCAGGGCGGCGCGGGTGGAGGCAACTTCGGTCGCCCGAACGAGCGTGACGCACGTGGCCCGCGCGGCCCGCAGTCGCATGGCGGCCCGCGTGAGCAGTACCCCCAGCGAGACGGACGCCCGTCCGGCGGTGGCTACCCATCGCGCGACGATGGCCCGCGCTTTGAGGATCGCCGCCCCGGCGGCTACCAAGGCCAGCGCCAAGACAGGCCTTACTCACAAGGACCGCACAGATTGCAAGGCCCCGCGCAAGGCATGGGCCACGGCGGCCCACGCGGTGCCGGTGGCTATGGCCAGCGCGACGAGCGTCCGCGCTTTGACGAGCGCCGCCCGCAGCACGGCCATCAAGGCGGCTACCAAGGTCAGGGTCAAGGCAACTACGGGCGCTCGCCGGCTGATCCGCGGGACAACCGCGGGCATTGGGATTCGCGCGATTCACGTGATTCGCGCGACTATCGTGGCCCGGCCGATCAAGGCGGCCAACGCCGCGACGGCAATAGCTTCAACCCCGGACCGCGCGGTGACGCCCGCCCGGCCTTTGACCCACGCCGTGACGGCCACCGCGACCAGCGCCAGGACCAGCGCCGCGCCAGCGGCCCGCGCCCGGATGACAATTTCCGCCGCGACGGTGGCGGCGGTTTCAACCAAGGCGGCCAGCGCTTTGAGCAACGCCCCGCCTACGGCCAGCAACGCCCCAACCCGACGCCGCGCGGCCCCAGCGCTGCAGAGCGCGCCGGCCAGAACCTGCCCGAACATCTGCGTGAAGCAGCGGCCAAACTGCGCCGCCAGCTCGGCGACAGCGCCGATGACGACGAGGACGATGGCGACGATGAGCGCATTCTGCGCAGCGACGCCAATAGCGAAGGCCTGCGCCTGTCCAAACAAATGGGCTTGCTGGGCATGGCCTCGCGCCGCGAAGCGGACGAGTGGATTGCGGCCGGCTGGGTGCGTGTGGATGGCAAGTTAGCCGTTTTGGGTCAGCGCGTCAGCCCCGACGCCAAGATCGAAATCGACCAACTCGCCAACAAAGAGCAAGCCAAGCGTGTCACCATCCTGATCAACAAGCCCATCGGCTATGTCTCCGGCCAGGCCGAAGACGGCTACGAGAACGCGGCGACCCTGATCAAGTCCGACAACCACTGGGCCGAAGACCCTTCGGGCATCAAATACCACATCGGCCACAGCCGTGGCCTGGCGCCCGCCGGCCGGCTGGACATCGACTCCACCGGCCTGCTGGTGCTGACACAAGACGGCCGCATCGCCAAGCTGCTGATCGGTGAAGACTCCATCATCGAGAAAGAGTATCTGGTGCGGGTGGAATACCACGGCCGCGACGGCCAGTCCGCCCCCGCGGCTCCGGCCGAAGGCGCGCCCAAGGTCGACACCAGCAGCTTGCTGCCCGCCGCCGATCTGGCCCTGCTGCAGCATGGGCTGGAACTGGACGGCGTCAAGCTCAAGCCGGCCAAGGTCAGCTGGCAGAACGAAGACCAGCTGCGCTTTGTGCTGCGCGAAGGCCGCAAGCGCCAGATCCGCCGCATGTGCGAGCAAGTGGGCCTGAAGGTGGTGGGGCTCAAGCGCGTGCGTATCGGCCGCATCAATCTCGGCAACTTGCCGGTGGGCCAATGGCGCTTCCTGACGCCTTGGGAGAAGTTTGATTAAATGACTCTGACCCCAATCAAAGGCCCGGTGTGTCTGGCCGGGCCCACGGGCAGCGGCAAGACAGCGGCGGCGCTGGCGATTGCCGAGGTCTTGCCGGTGGAAATCATCAGCGTCGATTCGGCCCTGGTCTACCGCGGCATGGACATCGGCACCGCCAAGCCCTCTGCCGCCGAGCAGGCCTTGGTGCCGCATCATTTGATCGACATCATCGAGCCCACCGAGGCCTATTCGGCCGCGCAATTCGTCGCTTCGGCGCGCAGCTTGGCCGAGGAGATCTTGGCGCGTGGGCGCCTGCCCCTGCTGGTGGGCGGCACCATGCTTTACTTCAAGGCCTTGTTCGAGGGCTTGAGTGCCATGCCGCAGGCCGATGAGGCCTTGCGTGCCGAGCTGGATGCGCGCGCCGCGCAGCAGGGCTGGCCGGCCATGCACGCCGAGTTGGCAAGACTTGACCCCGTTACGGCCGCTCGCCTGGCTCCTGCTGATTCGCAACGCATCCAGCGCGCATTGGAGGTCTGCATTTTGAGCGGCCGGCCCATGAGCGAACTGCACCAAAGCCGCAGCGAAGGCGTCAACTGGCCTTTGCTGTCGCTGGAACCGCAAGACCGCGCCTGGCTGCATAAGCGCCTGGATCAGCGCTTCGCGCAAATGCTGGACGCAGGCCTGGTGGACGAAGTCAAAGCGCTGCGCGCACGCGGTGATCTGACGGCAGATTTGCCCTCGATGCGCTGCGTGGGTTACCGGCAGACCTGGGAATCGCTGGAAAGCGGCGATTTCTCTACCCTGGTGGAACGCGGCACAGCCGCCACACGTCAACTGGCCAAGCGTCAGCTGACCTGGCTGCGCAGCATGCCGCAGCGCCAGGTGATTGCCTGTGATGATGCGCATGCCCAGCTCCATGTGCTGGCGGCCTTGCAACGCTTGCTGCGCGCATGATTCTGCAGGCCCAGGGCTTGGCTAAGGCCTATGGCGACACGCCGGTTTTCAGCGGCGTGGACCTGCATATCCGCAGCGGCGAATTGCTTGCCCTGGTGGGCGAATCAGGAACGGGCAAATCCACGCTCCTGAATTGCCTGGCCGGCCTGGATGAACCCAGCCAGGGTCGGGTCTTGATCGAAGGCGCGGATTTGAGCGCCATGAATGAAGCGCAGCGCGCCCTGCTGCGCCGCGCCAAGCTGGGCTTTGTCTTCCAGGCTTTTCATGTGCTGCCGCATCTGAGCGTGGCAGACAACGTGGGCCTGCCGCTGCTGCTCTTGAAGCAGCCCAATCCCACACGCGTGCAGGCCATGCTCGATGCGGTGGGCTTAGGCGCCCTGGCCCAGCGCATGCCGCGCCAACTCTCCGGCGGCCAATTGCAGCGCGTTGCCATTGCCCGCGCCTTGGTGCACCGCCCTGCCCTGATCCTGGCCGATGAACCCACCGGCAATCTGGATGCCCGCCATGCCCGCGAGGTGCTGGATCTGCTGCTGGCCCAGGTGCGTGAGCAAGGCACGGCCTGCTTGCTGGTGACCCATTCTGAAGTGGCCGCTGCGCGCGCCGATCGCAGCTTGCGCCTGAGCGAATCAGGCCTGCAATCTTGCTGACCTGGTTACTCAAGCTCTCCTGGCCGGCCTTGCGCCATCAAGCCGGCCGCCAACTATTAGCTCTCTTGGCCATCTGCCTGGGCGTGGCCCTGAGCTTTGCGGTGCATCTGCTCAATAGCAGCGCGCTGGATGAATTTGGCCGAGCAAGCGCAAGCCTGAACGGTCAGCCCGATCTGGTGCTGCGGGCCGCAGACGGTCAGGGCATGCCCGAGTCGCTCTATGCCCGTGTGGCGCAAGACCCGGCTCTCAGCCTGGCCGCGCCGGTGATCGAAGGCCAAGCGCAATTGCGTGATGCCAGCGGAACGCCATTCAACGTGAAATTGATCGGCTGGGATGCGCTGGCCGGCGCGGCCATGAATCCGCTTTGGCTGCCCACGGCCAGCGGCAAGGCCAGCACCAATGCTTCAGGTGGACTCACTGGCTTGATCGATCCGCAACAGGTCTGGCTCAATGCCGCCGCCCAGCAGCGCCTGGCAGCGGCTACACGCGAGCCCGGTCAAGCCCTGACACTGAGAGCCGCCTCGGCCGAAAGCGGTCAAGCCCTCAGCTTGGACTTAGATTTGGCTGGCACCGTGCCTGCGCCCGGCCCGCCCTTGGCGGTGATGGACATCGCCGCCGCGCAAGTGTTGCTCGGCCGCTTGGGGCGCATCGACCGCATCGACTTGCGGCTGCACAGCGGCATCAGCCCCCAGGCCTGGCTGGCCCAACAAACCTGGCCGGCCGGCATCAGCGCCGCGCCGCCGCCCGAGGAAGGGGCGCGCCTGAGCGAGCTGACCCGCGCCTACCGCGTCAATTTGAGCGTGCTCTCCTTGATGGCCTTGTTCACCGGCAGCTTGCTGCTCTTCTCGGTGATGTCGCTGTCGGTGGCGCAGCGCCTGCCGCAATGGGCCTTGCTGGGTGTTTTGGGCATGACGGCGCGTGAGCGCGCGGCCATGCTGCTGAGCGAGGCCCTGCTGCTGGGCTTGATCGGCTCCGTGCTGGGCTTGTTGCTGGGCTGGGGCATGGCCCAGCTGGGCTTGCAGGTTTTGGGCAGCCAATTGGGTTTGAGCCGCAGCCACGCGACGCTGGCGCTTGAGCAATTGCCCTGGGCTGCCGCTGCGGCTTATGGCGCCCTGGGCGTGCTGGTCAGCCTGCTCAGCGCGACCTTGCCCGCCTTGGAATTGCGCCGCTTGCCGGTGGCGCAGGTACTCAAAGGTTTAGGCAGCCAAAGCGCGCGCGGGCTTCCGGCGTGGCTGGGCCCCAGCCTGCTCGTGCTGGGCCTCCTGCTGGCGATGTTGCCGCCCTTGCCGCGAAGCTCCGGCTGGGCCGAGGTGCCGCTGGGGGCTTATGCGGCCATGCTGAGCCTCTTGCTCGGCGGCATCGCTTGCGTGCCGCAGTTGCTGCGCCTGAGCATGAGAGCCCTGGCGCATTGGCCGGGCGCCAACCGCTCAGCCTTGCTGCTCTTGGTGCGTGAACGTGCGCGTGACCAGGCTGGTGAAGCCAGCCGCGCTTTGGCCGGCGTGCTGGTGAGCTTGAGCTTGTCGGTGTCCATGCTCGTGATGGTGGGCAGCTTCCGGCTTTCACTCGACGACTGGCTCTCGCGCATCTTGCCTGCCGATCTGTATGTGCGCGCCAGCCTGGCGATCGGGCTGGACGGCCAAACGGCGCCGCTGCCCCAAGCGTTCATCGAAGCCGTGGCCCACAGTGGTCTCGCTCTGCGCCTTCAAGCACAACGCACGGACCGCATTCAGCTCCCGGGCAGCAACGAGCGCTTTGCCCTCATGGCGCGCCACATTGAGGAAGCCCGCCTGCCTTTGCAAGGCGAGCTGGCCAAGCCGGAGCCACTGAGCGCGGCCTTGGCGGACAAGGACGCAGCGCAAGACCTGACCCCCATCTACATCAGTGAGGCCTTGCGCGACACCCTGGCGCTGCGCCCTGGTCAGCGCCTGACCTTGCAGTCGCCCGGCGTACTCAATGAAAAAGGCCTCGCGGCGGGCATATCTGGAACAAGCCAAGGCCCCGGCCTGCCCGTCTATGTGCGTGGCGTCTGGCGCGACTATGCGCGCCAGTCCGGTGCGCTGCTGATGCCCTTGGACGCCTATCAGCGCTGGCGCGGTGACAGCCGCATCACAGAGCTATCGATCTGGCTGCCCGAAGGCCAAGCGGCAGGGCCGGCCATTCGGCGCCTGCGTGCCTTGGCGGCGCAGCCGCAAGACATCGAGATTGCCGAGAGTGCTGATCTGCGCGAGATGTCGATGAAGATCTTTGACCGCAGCTTCGCCGTCACGGTGTGGTTGCAGGCGGTCACGCTGGCGATTGGCTTGTTTGGTATCGCGGCAGCTCAGTCGGCGCAGATGCTGGCGCGCAAACGCGAATTCGGCTTGCTCCTGCATCTGGGCTTTTGCCGTGCCGATGTGCGGCGCCTGCTGCTGCTGGAAGCCGGCCTGCTCTGCACGGTGGGCGCGGTGGCTGGCTTGGGCCTGGGCTTGGCTTTGTCGGCCGTGCTGGTCTGGGTGCTCAACCCGCAGAGTTTTCACTGGAGCATGGACATGCACCTCCCCCTCGCCCACTTGGCGGCCTTGGCCGGTGCGATGTGGCTGGCAGGCGTGGCCTCGACCTGGCTGGCCGGCCGACGTGCGGCGAGCGATGCAGCCGTTCACGCGGTGAAGGAGGATTGGTGATGCGGCGCCGGCAGCTATTGCACACCTTGCCCGCCGGCTGGCTGGGCGGGCATTTGCCGGGGTCTCAGGCAGCGGCATCCTCTTCAGGCGGACTCAGTTTTCCGCGCGACTTTGGCGCGCACCACGGCCACAGCCTGGAGTGGTGGTATCTGACCGGCTTGCTGGCGGGCAAGGCCGAGGAGCGGCCTGCCTTCGGATTTCAGCTGACCATTTTCCGCCTCAAAGGGCCTGCCCCTGCCGAGCATCCAAGCGCCTTGGCCGCCAAACAATTGCTGATCGGCCATATTGCGTTGAGCGATTTGCGCAGCGGCAAGACCTGGCACGCGCAGCGCAGCGCCCGTGCGGGACTCGGCCTGGCCGAGGCCAGTGAAGCCGACTGCGCCGTGCACCTGCGTGATTGGCAGCTGCGCCGCCAGGACTTGAGCCCCGGCCGCAGCCGCTACCTCGCCCGCTTTGGCCAAGCTGATGGGCAAGCTGATAAGCAAAGCAAACAAGGCTTTGAACTGACGCTGACGGCGCAATCCACCCAGGCTTTGCTGCTGCAAGGCGAACAAGGCCTGTCGCGCAAAGGCCCACAGCCCGCGCAGTTCAGCCATTACTACAGCCAGGTGCAATTGCAAACGCAGGCCCAGCTTCGCCTGGGCAAGCAGCGCCTGGTCTTGCATGGCCGCTCTTGGCTGGACCATGAATGGAGCGATAGCTTTCTGGGCGCCGACGGTGCGGACCGCGCTGTCGGTTGGGACTGGTGCGGTATCAATCTGCTGGACGGTGCGGCCCTGACCCTGTTCCGCTTGCGGCGCGCCGACGGCTCGGTGCTGTGGAGCGGCGGCAGCTGGCGCCGGCCCGATGGCAGCACGCTCAACCTCCCCAATGGCGGGCTGCAGATGCAAGCCCTGCGGCAGTGGGACAGCCCGCAGGGCGGTGCCCGCTATCCCGTGGAATGGCAGCTCAGCACGCCGGTGGGCCAATGGCGGCTCAAGGCCATCAGCGAAGCGCAGGAAATCGACGCCCGGCTCAGCACCGGCATGCGCTACTGGGAGGGGCCGGCTGAGCTGCTGCCCCTCCAGGGCGGCCCAGCGCTGGGCTATGGCTACCTGGAGATGACCGGTTATGCGGGCGGCATGAATCTGCCTTGAATCTCCCTTGAATCTCCCTTAAGGCCCGCAGGCCAGCACGCTCAGTGAGCGCCCCCGGCATCTACAGCTGTGGCACCTGCCAATTTGGGCGGACGATTGGTCAGCCAGATAGTGGAGATGAGCAGCACAAAAATCATCGCCGAGGCCAAAAAGATGTCATCCGCCGCGCGGGTGAACGCCTGCTGATCGATCAAGCGATTGATTTGCGCCAGCGCCTGGGCTTCACTCAAACCCCCGGCCATCAGCTTGCCCAGGGTTTCGCCTGCCACCGGATTGCCTTGGCTCAGTTGCTCCACCATATGGTGGTGATGCAAGGTGGCACGGCTTTCCCACAAAGTGGTGGCAATTGAGGTGCCCATGGCGCCAGCGGTGATACGCACGAAATTGGACAGGCCGGCTGCGGCCGGCAAGCGGTCCGGCGTGATGCCGCTGAGCGTCAATGTCGTGAGCGGGATGAAGAAAAAGGCCAGCGCCGCGCCCTGCAGAATCGTCGGAATCATGATGGTTCCGAAGTCAGTCTGCGTGGTGAAGTTGGAGCGCATGCCCAGCACCACCGAGAACATCACAAAGGCAAAGCTGGCCATCCAACGCGGGTCAAAGCGGGCCACATTTTTACCTGCCACGGGCGACAGCAAAATCGCCAGCACGCCCACCGGTGCCAGGGCCATGCCTGCATCGGTGGCCGTGTAGCCCATGTACTGCTGCAGCCACAGCGGCAGCAGCACCACATTGCCGAAGAAGAGACCATAGGCCACCGACAGCGTGGCCGCACCGAAGACGAAATTGCGCCGGGCGAACAAGCGCAGGTCCACCACCGGGTGCTTATCCGTCAGCTCCCACACCACGAAGAAGGCAAAGCCCACTGCGGCGGCCACGGCCAGGATTTGTATTTCGCCGCTGGCAAACCAGTCCAGCTCCTTGCCCTTGTCGAGCATGATTTGCAGCGCGCCGACCCAGATCACCAGCAAGGCCAGGCCGACACCGTCGATCGGCAGCTTCTTGATCGCCGTCTCGCGTTCGCGGTAGATGCTCCAGGTCAGGAAAGCGGCGAACAAGCCCACCGGCACATTGATGTAGAAGATCCAGGGCCAGGAGACGTTGTCGGTGATCCAGCCGCCCAGCAAGGGCCCAACCACGGGCGCCACCAGCGTGGTCATGCCCCATAGCGCCAAGGCCGTGCCGGCACGCGCCCGCGGATAGCTGGCCAGCAGCAAGGTTTGCGAAAGCGGAATCATCGGCCCGGCCACCAAGCCTTGCAGCACCCGGCAGGCCACCAACATCTCCAGCGAATGCGCGAAACCGCACAACCAGGAGGCCAGCACGAAGAGCAGCACGCTGGTGGTGAACAGGCGCACAGCGCCAAAGCGCTGGGTCAGCCAACCGGTCAGTGGCACCGAGATCGCGTTGGCCACGCCAAAGCTGGTGATCACCCAAGTGCCCTGCACCGGGCTAACGCCCAGATCACCCGAAATGGCCGGCAGCGAGACATTGGCAATGCTGGAATCCAGCACATTCATGAAGGTCGCCAGGGACAGCGCGATGGTGCCCAGCACCAGGGCCGAGCCCTTCAGCGGCTCGGGCAATGCGTGCGGTGCGCTCATGGTTTAGGCGTGCACCTTGGCGGCGGGCTTGGCGGCAGACTTGTCGGCCGCCTTGGCAGCCGACTGGCCCAGATTGGCCTTGATGATGCGGGCCACATCGGCCTCGGCCGCGGCGTCCGCCTGGTCAAAGATGGCGGTCTGGCTGGCCGGCGCGCGGCGGGGTGCGTCCACCAGGCTCTTGCCGCTTTGGTCCTGCACATCCACCGTCACCATCATCGACAAGCCGACGCGAAGCGGGTGCTCGGCCAATTGCTTGGGGTCCAGCGCAATGCGCACCGGCACACGCTGCACCACCTTGATCCAGTTGCCGGTGGCGTTTTGCGCCGGCAGCAAAGCGAAGGCTGCGCCGGTGCCGGCCGACAGGCCGACGATCTTGCCCTGGAACTCCACCTTGTTGCCGTAAACATCGGCCACCAGCTTGGCGCTTTGGCCGATGCGCAGGCGTGCCACCTGGCCTTCCTTGAAGTTGGCATCCACCCAGGCTTGCTGCAGGCCGACAACAGCCATCAGCGGAGCACCAGCAGCCACGCGCTGACCTAACTGCACGGAACGACGGGCCACCCAGCCGTCCACCGGCGCTTGCAAGCTGGTACGCTGCTGGGCCAAAAAGGCTTCGCGCAGCTTGGCGGCGGCACGCTGCACGTTCGGGTGCTGGGCCACGCTGGTGCCATCGGTCAACACCTGATTGCTGCTGAGCTGCTCCTGCGCGGCTTGCTGGGCCGATTGCGCGGCGGCCAGGGTGGACTTGGCGGCGGCCACCTGGGCCTGGGCATGATCCAGCTCTTCGCGGCCAATGGCGCCGCTGCTCAGCAGGGGCTGGCGGCGTTGCACATCGGCGCTCAGTCGTGCCAGCTCGCTTTGGGCGCGTTGCACATCGGCGTCCCGGGCGCGGATTTGGGCTTGCAGGGTGGCGTTATTGGCATACAAGGTGCGCACTTCACGCACGGTTTGCGCCAGCGCGCTTTGGGCTTGCTCCAGGGCCACGCGGGTGTCGGCGGGATCCAGGCTCACCAGGGCTTGGCCGGCCTTGACGAAGTCGGTGTCGTCCACATGGACCGCACGCACCGTGCCGCCCACCAGCGGCGTGATCTGCACCACATCGGCGTTGACGTAGGCGTTGTCGGTCACTTCGACCCGGCTGCTGACCAACCATTGATAGCCCGCATAGGCCAGCAGGCCGACCAGCACAGACAAGCCCACAATGCTGAGGCCGCGCTTGCGGGCGGAAGACTTGGGGGCCTCAGCCGAGGCCGAGGCGGAAATGGGGGAAGCCGTGTTGGCAGAGTCGCTCATGAATGTGGCTCTAGGTTGGCGTAAGTAGGTGTTGTTGGCACGCGCTGGGCCTGGCTGGCCGGCGTGCCAATTCAATGATTGGCGCGTTGGGGGCTGTGTCAGTGAGTCAGCGCTTGGGCAGGTCCTGCCAGTCGCCACCCAGGGCGCGCACCAGATTGACCTGGGTATCGAGCTGCTGCGCATACAGGTCCAGCATCTGGCGCTGTTGCTGCAAGGCATTGCCCCGCGCGCTCAGCAGGGCCAATTTGTTGCCCAGGCCGGCTTCGAAGCGCTGCGCCTGCAAATTGCGCGAGGCCTCGGCATTGAGCAGCGCACTTTGCTGCGCTTGCTGCTGGCTCTGCACCGACTGCAAGGCGCGCAGCTGATCGCTGGCCTCGCGCACCGCCTCAATCACGGCGCCGTTGTAGGCGGCCACGGCGGCATCTAGCTCTGCGGCCGAGCCATGCAGCTGGGAGCGCAGGCGGCCGGTGTCAAACAGCGGCAAGCGGATCGAGGGGCCCAGGCCGTATTGCAAGCTGCCCGGCTGCAAGAGCTTGTCGACACCAATCGAGCTGAAGCCCACAAAAGCATTCAGGCTGATATTGGGGTAGAACTGGGCACGCGCCAAGCTCACCTGGCTGCTGGCGGCTTCAACACGCCAGCGCGCGGCCACCACATCGGGGCGGCGGCCCAGCAGGTCCACGCCCAGCTGAGCCTGGGTTTCTGGGCTCAGGTTCAGGGCGGCGGGCAGGCGCGGCGCCAGCTCACGCAAGGCGGAAGCTGGCTGCACGCTGAGGCTGGCCAGCTGTTGACGCAGGGCAGCGGCTTGCTCGTCCAGCATGACGCTTTGGCGCTGCAGTTCGGGCAAAGGGGCTTCGGCATTGCGCTGATCTTGGCCGTTATCCAAACCGGCGGCGACCCGCTGCTGCACCAGGCTCAAGGTTTCCTTGCGCTCGGCCAATTGGCGCTGCAACAACTCTTGCTGCGCCAAGGTCCGCGCCAGGGCCAGATAGCTGCGCGCCACTTGGGCCGACAAGCTCAGGCGCGCGGCGGCCTGGTCGGCCTGCGCGGCGCGCCCCTGGCCCAAGGCGGTATCAAGCTCAGCTTGGTGGCGGCCAAAGAAGTCCCAGTCATAACCCACACCGGCCTGCAGCGTCGACATGGTGCGCAAGCTGCCGGCAAAGGGTGGCGGATAGATGCTGTGCTCGGGGAAGCGCTGGTAAGTCATGTCCAGGCCGGCGCCAACCACCGGCTTATCGGCCGCCTGCGCCTGCTCCACCTGGGCGGCAGCGCGGTCCATGCGGGCTCGGGCCACAGCCAAGCTGGGCGAGTTGGCCAGGGCGCGCTCGATCAAGGCATCGAGCTGCGCGTCCTTGAAGGCCTGCCACCAGGCCTGGGGCTGGGCCAGTTCTGGCGCGGCCGGGCTGCTGGCTGCCTGGCCAGGGCTTGCAAGCCCCACCTGCTCGGCTGAAATCGCCTGCGTGGCGGGTTTGAGTGTGGGCACTGGGGCACAAGCCACCAGGCTCAGGGCCGCTGTCATCAGCAGGCTTAGGCGCTTGGTCATAGTGGGGTGTCGTTCGAGCTGTTGCGGGCTGCGCTGCTGTCGCGCAAGGCCTCGCCGTTATCAATCATTCGTCGCAAAAAGCTGAGCAGCAGGCGCCATTCCTGCTCACTAAAGCCGGCCAGATGGGCGTTGAACACGTCGGACAAGACGGCAGGCAGTTCCGCCGTGACGCGCTCACCTTCTGCGCTCAGCGCCACCGTCACCACGCGGCGGTCTTCCTCGCTGCGTTCGCGGGTCACAAAGCCTTTGCTTTCCAGGCGGTCCAGCAGGCGGCTCAGGGCGCCGGCATCCACGTCCAACTCGCGAACCAGGCTCACGGTGGAACTGGGGCCGCCGAAGCGCAGCGTCATCAAAGCGCCCCACTGCGCATGGGTCAGCCCGACGTCGTGCAAGCGCAACTCCGCCTGACGCGTGACGGACTGTTTGAACTTGCGCATCAACCAGCCCAGGCTGTCTTCCCGGCTATAGCTTTCAGCCCGGTAGAACTCGGCGGGTGGCTTGATTGTTTTCTTGGGCACGGCGGCAGGCGCTTGTTTGGCAAGGCACGCAATTTAGTTGCCTAGGCAATCATTGTCAATGCAATTATTTCAAGTCAAACACGCGCGTAGGGTTTCTGCGCCATGCCCTCAGCACAAGGTCACGGGCTGGCCCCTAAACTGCGCCCATGCCTGCATCCACCCCCGCCCTGAGCAACTCCGCCCCCCTGTCCACCAGCCAAGCGAATACCGGCGTCAAGCCCACCGGCAAGCCACGATCGCTGAGCGGCTTGGCGCCCTTCTTGCGGCCCTACCGCTGGCGCATCGCCACCGCCCTGCTCTTCCTCACGCTGGCCGCATTGGCCACCCTGGCTTTCCCACTGGCGCTGCGTGGCTTGGTGGACCAGGGCATGGTCAGCGGCGACCCGGGCAGCCGCTTGATGGCCATGCGTGAGCACTTCATGGCCCTGTTCGGCGTGGGCGCGGCCCTGGGGGTGTTCTCAGCACTGCGCTTTTATATGGTGACCTGGCTGGGTGAGCGGGTCACGGCCGACCTGCGCAACGCGGTTTACAGCCATGTCATCCGCCAAAGCCCCGAGTTTTTTGAAACCACCCAAACCGGCGAGGTGCTGAGCCGCATCACCACCGATACGACCGTGGTGCAAACCGTGGTCGGTTCGAGCTTCTCCATGGGCCTGCGCAGCCTGGTGATGGGTGTGGGCGCCATGGCCATGCTGGTGGCCACCAACCCGGTCGTGATGCTGCAAGTGCTGGGCATCTTGGTGCTGGTGGTGGTGCCCGCCGTCTACATTGGCCGCCGGGTGCGCAAACTCAGCCGCGCCAGCCAGGACCGGGTGGCCGACACCAGTGCAATTGCCGCCGAGGTGCTCAATGCCGTGCCGGTGGTGCAAAGCTACACCCAGGAAATCGGCGAAGCCAGCCGCTTTGCCCAGGCCAGCGAGAACGCCTTCGAGACGGCGCGCAAGCGCACCAAGATGCGTGCCGGGCTGGTGGCCTTCATCATCACCGCCACTTTTGCGGCCCTGCTGTGGGGCTTGTACATCGGCACCCAGGCGGTGATGGCCGGGCGCATCACTGCCGGCCATCTGGGCCAATCGGTGGTCTACGCCATCTTGATGGTCAGCAGCGTGGCCGTCCTGGCCGAGGTCTACGGCGATGTGCTGCGGGCCGCCGGCGCCACCGAGCGTTTGATGGAATTGCTGGCCAGCCGATCCCCGGTGGCCGAACCTGCCCAGCCCCTGCCCTTGCCCCAGTTGGCGGGCGGCACGGCGCTGCGTTTGCAGAACTTGCAGTTCAACTACCCTTCCCGCCCCCAGCAAGCGGCGCTGCAGGACTTCAATCTAGACATCGCGCCGGGTGAAACCGTGGCCCTGGTTGGCCCCAGTGGCGCGGGCAAGAGCACGGTCTTCCAGCTGCTCTTGCGCTTTTACGATGCGCAGCAGGGTCAGGTCTTGCTCAACGGCGTCAACACCCAGCAATTGAGCTTGCATGATTTACGCGGCAGCATCGGCCTGGTGCCGCAAGACAGCGTGATCTTCTCCAGCAGCGCGCTGGAAAACATCCGCTACGGCCGGCCCGATGCGAGCGATGAGCAAGTGATGGCCGCAGCCAAAGCCGCCTTTGCCGATGAATTCATCCGCGCCCTGCCCGAGGGCTACCAAACCTTTTTGGGTGAACGCGGCGTGCGCCTATCCGGCGGCCAGCGTCAGCGCATCAGCATTGCGCGCGCGATGCTGAAGAACCCGCCCTTGCTGCTGCTGGACGAAGCCACCAGCGCGCTTGACGCCGAAAGCGAACGCATGGTGCAAGCCGCCCTTGAGGCCGCCATGCAAGACCGCACGACGCTGGTGATCGCGCACCGACTGGCCACCGTGCAGCGGGCTGACCGCATCGTGGTGATGGAGCATGGCCGCATCGTCGAGCAAGGCACGCATGCCGAGCTCACAGCAAAAGGCGGGCTCTATGCCCGCCTGGCGGCGCTGCAGTTTGAGGCGGGGAACTGAGCAAGCGCGCTCAGAGTCGCGCGCTTATTGGCCGCTGGCGGCTGTGGCTGCACTGGCTGCCGCAGCGGCTGCTTGATCGGCCGCCTGAGCTTCGCGGGTCTGCACCACCACGCCGGGGGTGATCGAGATTTCATTGGTGGCCGTCACAGCGGTCACGTAATTGCGTGTCTCACCGAAACAGCTGGTGGGCAGGCCCACCTTCTGTTCGTAGTGCAGCGCTACCCGGCTGCCCATGAGGGCATTGAGCTCAGCGGCGACCTTGTCATCGCGCACCGTGAAGTAAAACTTTTCAACCTGCGAGGTGCCGGGCAGGGAAACCAACGCAACTTCGCCTTCCCAAGTTTTGCAAATCCAGCCCTTGTAGGAGAGCTTTTGAATCCAACCGGCGCGCTCGCCCGAAGAGTAGCTCCAGTTCAGCACGAAGGCGAAATACGCCGCGATCAGCAGCACCAGCACAAGCAGGGGAAGAATCAGTCGTTTGAAAGTCATGATGGATGGTGGTTCGGGAAAAGCCGGCAGGCGCAAATGACGCCTTGGCCGCAAGAAGCGCATTGGACGCGATTTTTGGCCCTTCGCCGCGCCATCGCCCTTGGCAAGAACGAAAAAAACCGGGGTTCAAGTCGGAATACGACTCAAACCCCGGCGGACGCCGAGATTTTTCGACTTACTTGGACTGCGCCGGCACCGGCGCCGTGGCCGGCAGCGGGAACTTGGCGAAGGCGGCGGCCACCGCGATGTCGATGGCTTGCTTCAGCTGATCAATGTCTTTTTGGGTGACGCTGTCAGTGACCACGGCCTCCCAGACCATCTGCTTGCGGGCCGCGTCGATCAGGTCGACATTGAGCGTGCCTTCCTTGTAGCTGCTGACCTGATCCTGATACATCGGCCAGGTCGAGTACATGCCCGAGCGATAGCCGTAGTAGCTGCGGCCCATGCCCATGCTCATGGTGGGCATACTGGTCACCATGAGCTTGTCGTTCAAGGCCGCGTTGAAATTGATCAAGAGCTGCGGCGCATTGGCGTCGTACTTCAGGCCACGCGCTTCCAGCTCGCGCTGCGAGGCGGCCTTCAGGTACTGCGACACGATGCTTTGGTAGCCCCCTTTGTCGGTGCCCAGCGGCGAGGCAAAGCCAAAGGTTTTGTAGCCGGCGAAGTCGGTGCCTTGAGCGGCATTTGACTTGACCGAGGGGCCACTGGCGCAGCCCGTCAACAACAGGCCGGTCGCCAGCAGTCCGGCGCTCAGCAGGGAGGAAATGGAAAACTTGGACGCGGTGCTTGTCATGACAAGGCTCTCCTTCAAACGCTCGGTGATTTACTTGACGGCGCGGCGTTCCACGCTGACAGCGGCGGCCTCGATGAACACGGCACGCACTTCCTGGCCGATCTTGATCTTGGCCAGATCAACATTGTCCGGAGCCTTGACCGTGAGGATGCGCTTGACGCCACGCAGCTTGACGGTGCGCGCCTGGCGGTCAATGCCCTCTACCACCGCCAAGACCTCAACCTTGCGGCCGGCCACAGCGCCGGGCAAGCCGCCCACATTGCTCTTGCCGTCGGTCATGGACTCGACCTTCTCGCGGATGCCGGTGGTCTTGGACAGCGGCTCCAGTTCCATCGCCACAGCGGCGGCGTAGCGAATCACCAGGCCATCACCCACCCGCAATTGCTCGAAGTTAGGAATCGAGGCCGGCACATCCACGCTCAAGAGCTTGCCCTGCTTGGTGCGCAAAACAATGCTGCGCTGCGCCTGATCCAGCTCGACCACTTTGGCGTGCAGTTCGAATTCGCCACCTTTGGCGCGAACCGTGTCGGTCGACACGGTGGCCACGCCTGCGCTGGCTTGCGCCTGTGCCAAACCTGGCAAGGCCACACTACCCACCAGGGCCAAGGCTAGGCTCACCGCTTTCACGCGCGAAGAAATACTTGTCATTGCAAAAACTCCCAGTAAAAAAATGTGCTCTTCGGGCAACGCCGCTCTGGGCGCGCCTGGATGATTCATCACCAAACAACAAAAGCTTAACGCAAGTACACCGCCTCAAAACGGGCCAGAACTTGCTGGGCCGAATTCAACAATGCCAGCTGCTGGCCTTGCAGCCGGAAGCTCGCCACCTCGGCCAGCATGGCATGCACTTGCTGCTCCAACGCCATGGCCGCCGGCGGGCAGGCCATCATGGTGCCGGCCAGCTGGCCGAACTTGAGTTGCCCGGCTTCGCCCAAGCGGTAGCTGCCCATCAATCGGTTGCACCCTGAAAAGCCGGCTAAGCGCTGATCTTGCTCATGCAAAGTGATCTGCACCTCGCGGCCTCGCTCACCGGGACGAGGCAGCGCCTTGCCATTGAGCTCCAGCAGCTTCCAGTAGGTGTTGATCAGGGTGGCGGATGCTGAACTCGCCGCAGCCGGGTCAAGCGGCGCAGCTGAGGCGGCCACCGAAGACGCTGAAGACGCCAAGGGCGCGGCGCCGCTGCTTTGATAGTCGGGCGGCGCTTTCAAGACGGCCCTGACGCCGCAGCGGCCATCGGTCTCGGCGCTGAGCAACTGATCCACCCAAAGTTGCTCACCCGCGCCGGCCGGTCGGCTGCCCTCGCCCTGTAATCGGGCATCAACTTGCAGCAGCAAAGGCGCTTCTGACCCGCCGCGCAATCGCTTGAATTCCTCCTTCAGCGCGCTGAAGGCAGCCGAAGCGGGGGCCACCGGCCAACGCAGGCCGCTATCGCAATCGCTGAACTCAGCGGCCGCGCCGCGCCATTGCAACTCACCTCGCCAACGCAAGGTCTCAACGATGGGATCGACCTGGGACAAAGGCCGCAGCGCTTGGGCAGCTGCCGACTCGATGGGCTTGCCCTCAAGACTCAACCAGCTCAACTCAATCGCTTGCGCGCCAGCGGGCTTGCTCAAAGCCAGAACGCGCTGCGAATTGCCTGAACGCAGAAGCAGCTTCTTGCCACTGTCCTGGCTGCTCCAGCGGCCATGCTCCATAAACGGGCCGGCAGGCTTGCCAAGATAGAGGCTGCGCAAGCGGTAAAGCCCGTCGGGTCTGAGCGTCAGGGTTTGGGAAATGCCTTGGCAATCGGCACAGGGCGCGATTCCGGCAAAGCTGGCCGGCAGGGCAAAGCCCAGATCAGCGCCCAAGCTGGCCGCGCCAGCAGCCTCAACCGGCCGCGGGCGAACGGCCTGCAGCAATAGCTCATGGCGATGGGGGGGCCCAGGCGTCAGCACCGGATAGTGGCTGGTGCTGGTGAAGCGCAGCTGCCCATCAACCATGATGGTGGCGCGAACACCGTAGCGATGGCCCGCCTGCAGCAATTCAGGCGCCACCGGGATTGCGAAGGCCAGCGGCACTTGCTTGCCGCCCAGCACTTGCTGGTGCTGAGCCAGCAGCTTAGCCGGCGCATCCATCAAGGACACATCCTCCACACTGACCTGCAGCACCGCGTTCGGCGGCAGGGCCATGCGTTCGCGATAGCTCACCGTGCCTTCAACCATCAGCGCCTTCGCGGCAAGCGCCCCGTTTGATTCGCCCTTGCTTGGCGGGGTCTGCGCCTGATCGGCCGCCACAGCGGCCGGGGCGCACGTCAGCACCGCAATTGCCAAGCACAGAGAAGGCATCACCTTTGCGCCGACCCATGCACGCCCTGGCCCTGCCTCAAAAAACAAATTCAAACCACGCGCGGGGTGTTGATTCATTCGCTAGTTCCTGCTCCATTCAATCTCTGGAGCTTAGCGCCGTTCTGTGTCAGCTCGCGTCACAGGCTTAGGGGTCTAGGCGCCGGCGGTAACGACAAGCACCGCGATTGATCAGCAGTTTGAAAACCGATTGGCGATGGCGCCAAGCCTGATCGACGGGCTGGGCCCCTTGGCTCAAAGCTTGGCTCAAAGCTTGGCTCAAAGCTTGGATCAAGGCTTGGATCAAGGCTCCAGATCAGGGCCGATCAGTTTCCATTGCCCGCTCGGGACTTTGCAGAACTTGAACTCACCCTCGCTCATCATCTTGCCGAACTGATTGCGGACACGCAGCTTGCGGCAGGGCTGGCCTTTGTCCTGATAACGGCCCAGACCCCAGACAGCGCCAGACGCCCGGGTCTTGTCGTTCTTCCAGGCCTGCTCTTGCCCGTCCTCTTCGGCCAGCAGGGCTTTGTCGATGCTGGCTTGCAGCAGCGCCTGGTCCGCAGCATTGAAGCGGGTAAAGGGGTTGTCCCGCAAGACCTTGAGCTCGCCGGTGGCGTGGGCGCTCAAGCTGCTGGCGGCGATCAGGAAAAGAGTGGCGAGTTTGGTTTTGATGATGTCACCTCTGAGAGTTCGTCTGGCCTGATGGCGGCCCATGCGCTCAAGGATAGCGGCAAACCTCACTAGAATCAGCGCCCATGAGCAGCAGCATCCCTAGCCCCCTGATTCCCGCCGGCCAACGCCCGGTACGCCGTCAATACGAAGACCTGATGGCCCATGTTCAAACGCACGGGGTGCTCAAACAAGACCGCACCGGCACCGGCACGCGTTCGGTCTTTGGTCACCAGATGCGCTTTGACCTGAACGAAGGTTTCCCGCTGGTCACGACCAAAAAGGTTCACCTCAAGTCCATCATTTTGGAATTGCTGTGGTTCCTGCGTGGCGACGCCAATGTGGCCTGGCTGCAAGAGCGCGGCTGCACGATCTGGGACGAATGGGCCCGTGAGGATGGCAGCTTAGGCCCGGTTTACGGCGTGCAATGGCGCAGCTGGCCCAAGGCCGACGGCAGCCACATCGACCAGATTGCCGAAGTGGTCAAGCAACTCAAGCACAACCCGGATTCACGCCGCATCATCGTCAGCGCCTGGAATGTGGCTGAGTTGGACCAAATGGCTTTGATGCCTTGCCACGCTTTTTTCCAGTTCTATGTGGCCGATGGCAAGCTGTCTTGCCAGCTCTATCAGCGCAGCGCCGACATCTTCCTCGGCGTGCCCTTCAACATCGCCAGCTACGCCTTGCTGACCCAGATGCTGGCCCAGCAGTGCGATCTGGCCCTGGGTGATTTTATTTGGACCGGCGGCGACTGCCACATCTACAGCAACCATGCCGAGCAGGTGCAAACGCAGCTGGCCCGCCAGCCCTTTGCCTACCCGACCATGCACATCAAGCGCCGCCCGGCCTCGATCTTCGACTACGAGTTTGAGGATTTCGAGCTGCAAGACTATGAACACCACCCCGCCATCAAGGCGCCGGTGGCCGTATGAGCGGCTTTGGGAATGGCCCGCAGATCAGCTTGGTGGCGGGCGTGGCGCGTCACGGCGCTATCGGGCGAGACAATGCTTTGCTCTGGCGCTTGCCCGAGGACATGGCCCGCTTCAAGGCCTTGACCCTGGGGGCGCCGGTGATCATGGGCCGCAAGACCTGGGACTCACTGCCGGTCAAATTCCGCCCCTTGCCCGCACGGCGCAATCTGGTCTTGAGCCGCAGCGCTGATCTGCAACTCAGCGGTGCTGAGGTCTTCGGCAGCCTGGAGGATGCGCTTGCGGCCTGCCAAGCGGAGGCGCGCGTCTCCATCATCGGCGGCGCCGATATTTATGCGCAGGCCCTGCCCCTGGCGCACCGTCTGGAGCTGACCGAGATTGACGCCGAGTTCGAGGCCGACAGCTTCTTCCCCGCCTGGGATCGCAGCCAGTTCATCGAAACCGCGCGGGATCAACATAAAAGCGCGCAGGGCTGGCGCTATGACTTCGTCAGCTATCTGCGCCGCTGAACGCCACGGCCGCGTCAAAATGAGCGGCGCGCAGTTCGCAAACGCCGTGGCGCCTTGATTGGCACTGCCACCCCGGCTCCAATATGAACAGCCCTGCTCCGCCCTTCCAGGCCCGGCAGCGCTGGCAATTCACCTAGCACTATTGAGGAACGATCGATGTCTGGACATGGATTTCACGTACACGGCCCGCATGACCACGAGTTGGAGCATGCCAGCCAACATGACCCCAAGGGTCTGGCTGGCCAACTGGCGGTGATCACCGCCGTCTTGGCCACGGTGGGCGCGATGTTCTCCTATATGGGCGGCGCCACCCAAGCCAATGCCGGCCTGTACAAGAACGATGCGGCCATCAAGAAGACCGAGGCCGCCAATCAGTGGGCGCTCTACCAATCCAAGAGCAATAAGCAAAATCTGGCTGAGTTGGCAGCAGCCCTGGTGCTGGACCCCAACCAAAAGACCAAATACCTGGCGGAGTTGGACCGATACAAGAGCGAGAAGGCCGACATCAAGGTCGCGGCTGAAAAGCTTGAAGCCGAGTCCAAGAGCTTTGACGAAAAGAGCGAAGCCCAGATGCACGAGCACCATCGCTGGGCCCAGGCCACCACGGCCTTGCAGGTGTCCATCGCCCTGGCCGCCATTGCCTTGCTGACCAAAAAGCGTTGGATGGAATGGGCCACGCTGGTGATGGGCGGCCTTGGCGTCACGCTGGGCGCGCTGGCCTGGTTCCATTTCTGAGCCTGCCCCCAAGCTCAAGCCAGCCACGCTCCCCGAAAAACACCACTCACCAAACGCCATGAAACTTGCCACTTGGAACGTCAACTCCCTGACCGTCCGCCTGCCCCAGATGTTGGCGTGGTTGAACGACAACCCCGTCGATGTGCTGGTCTTGCAGGAAACCAAGCAGACCGATGACAAGTTCCCTGCGGCAGAGATTGAAGCCGCCGGTTACAGCGTGCAGTGGTTTGGCCAGAAGACCTATAACGGCGTGGCCTTGCTGAGCCGCCAGGCAGCGCTGGACGTGCAGAAGAACATTCCCGGCTTGGCCGATGAACAGGCCCGGGTGATCGCCGGCACGGTGGATGGGGTGCGCTGCATCGGCGCTTATTTCCCCAATGGCCAGGCGCCCGACAGCGATAAGTTTGTCTACAAAATGGGCTGGCTGACGGCGCTGCGCGAATGGGTCGCGGCCGAGTTAAAGGTTCACGACAAGCTGGTGCTGATGGGCGACTTCAATATCGCCCCGGAAGACCGCGACGTTTACGACCCCGTGGCCTGGGCCGGGCAAATCCACTGCACGCCCGAGGAGCGCGCTCATTTCCAGGGCTTGCTGGATCTCGGTCTGGTGGATGCTTTCCGGCTGTTCGAGCAGCCGGCCAAGAGCTGGAGCTGGTGGGACTACCGCAACCTGGCCTTCCGCAAGAACCAAGGCCTGCGCATCGACCACATTCTGGTCAGCAAGGCGCTGCAGTCGGGGGTCAAGTCTTGCCTGATCGACAAAGTGCCGCGCAAGAACGAGCGGCCCAGCGATCATGCACCGGTGGTGGTGGAGATCTAAGTTCGGTCAGTTTTCGCGTTCGGGCGCAGCTGGTGCGGCGCCCGAACGAACCTGAACCTGAACCTACTTTGCAGCCGCGGGGGCGCCGCCGCCCGAGGCTTGTGAGACATAGCGAGCCAAGGCTGCCAACTCAGCCTCACTCAAGTGCGGGAATGCCGGCATATTGCCCAGGCCATTGCGCAGAGCACGCTTGACCCGATCCGCGTCGGGCTTGATTTCATCCAGCACCGGCCCCACCGCACCTTCGCTTTGGGCGTCCCGCAAGGTGTGGCACAAGGCGCAAGCCGGTTTAGCGCTCTTGGTGAAGAGCTGCTTGCCCAAATCCAACTCGGCCTGGCCGGCGTCGCCTGCGCCCTGGGCTGAGGCTTGCGCCCCAACAAGGCCCAAGAGCGCCATCATCAAGGAGCGGCGCAATCTCATGCCAGCGTCACGCTGACGGCATGATCCGCCCAGCTATTGTTGTTGTAGCCGCCTACATTCTCCAGGCGCTGTTCGGGCTGGATGAAGCCGGCCGTGTCGATGGCACGGCTGGCCAGTGTGTGCGTGCCCGCGGGCAAGCTGGTGGCAAAAGCAAACTGGCGCCAGGCGTACTTGCCGAGATCAGGGCCGACCAGACGGGCGCGGCTCCAGCTCTTGCCGCCGTCCACCGAGACCTCAACCCGCTTGATGCCGCGCAAGCCGCCAAAGGCCAGACCTTGAATCTGCACCCGACCGGCGGCGCCGGGACGCTCCGGCAGCGGATTGGTGATCCAGGACTTCACACCCATCTCCAGCACCGAAGGCTGGCTCACATCCGCCTTGCTGCCAGGTGGCGAGATGCGATAGCCGTGCGCCATGATCTTGGCATCCGACTCCACCGAGCCGAAAGCCAGGCGTTTGATGTACTTGATCTGGTTCACCCCTTGGTAGCCCGGCACCACCAGACGCAGCGGGCCACCATGGGCCAGCGAGATCGGCTGGCCATTCATTTCCCAAGCCAGCAAGGCATCCGTCATGGCGGCCACGGGCAATGAGCGCTCCACCATCACCGATTTCGGGTCCAGGCCCTCGGGCAAGGTTTCGCCGCCGGTGCCGGTCATGAACTCCGGGCTGGCCACCAGGCCTCCGAGCAGCTCCACCACATCCCGCACCGGCACGCCGGTCCAGACCACGCAGCCGGCCGCACCCACCGTCCAGGGCGTGCCGCTGGGTTTGCTGGGGAAGAAACCGCGACCATTGCCAGAGCATTGCAAGACCATGGCCACGGTCTCCACGCCCAGGGTCTTCAACTCGGCCACGCTCAGCGCTCGCGGTGACTTCACGCCTTCGACGCTGACCGTCCAGGCATCACGGTTTTCAAGAATGGCGGGCGCTGGTGCAGGCAGGTTGTTGCGCACATAAAGCTGCTCGGCCGGTGTGATCAAACCCATGCCCATGGCCGAACGCTTGGTTTCGATGGTGCTGCTGCTGTGCAGAATCATCGCGTTGGCATCTTTCCAGCTCGCGTAAGCCGGCAGGGGTTTGGCCTGGGGCGCGGCGACAGCTTTCGCAGCATTGGCACCGGTCTGCGCCCTGGCCGCCTGCGTGAACGAGCCCAGGCCCGCGGCCACCAAGGCGGTGGCACTGCCGGCCAGCAATTGGCGGCGGCCTGGCTGGATTTGATGCTCGGGCTTATTCATGCAGATCTCCTCAGTTTGAATCCGATGCGAGGCATCGTACAACTTGAGGATGACAGCAGCCTCGGGTAATGCCCGTGCTGTGCGATAGCCAACTCGAATTCAGGCGAGCAGGGACGTGAGGCCTGCCAGCTTGGCGATCAGGGGCTGCCGTCAACCGGGCCGGCTGATCCTGAAGTAGCGGCTGCGGCCGCAGCGGCAGCTTCCCGCAGCTTGTCCTTCTTGCTCTTGCGGCGGCCCTTGACGCCGCCCACGCCGGCCTCGGCGCTGGCAACGCTGCTGGGCTCAAAGCCGGCGATCTGCTCGCGCGCCACGCGCTGGCCTTGGCGCTTTTCGATCAAGCGGAAATGCGCTTCGCCATTGCCCAGTTGCCCGCTGATGAAGCTCAGCGCCAGGCCCGTCTGCCCTGCGCGGCCGGTGCGGCCGATGCGGTGGGTGTAGTCGGTGGCCGAGCGCGGCAAATCATAGTTCAAGACCACCGGCAGATCCGGAATATCCAAGCCACGCGCCGCCACATCGGTGGCCACCAGCACCTGAATCTCACCGTTCTTCAAAGCATTCAACACACCGGTGCGGCCACCCTGGCTCAACTCGCCATGCAAGGCCGCCGCCTTGATGCCTGCGCGCCAGAGTTTGTCCGACACATGCTCGGTGGCGTATTTGGTGGCCACAAACACCAGCACCCGGCTCCAGCCCTCCTCGGCCAGCAAATGGCGCAGCAAGGCCGTGCGGCGGCCTTCGTCAACCACCAACGCGCGCTGGGTGATGGCGGCCACACGGGCCGGTTCAGCAGCGATCTCAATGCGGGTGGGCTCGCGCAACAAGGCCTGAGCCAGCGCCTCGACGGCCTTGGGGAAGGTGGCCGAGAAGAACAGGTTCTGGCGCCGCGTGGGCAGGACGGCCAGCAGTCGCTGCAATTCCTCGGCAAAGCCCAGATCCAGCAGGCGGTCCGCCTCGTCCAGCACCAGGCATTCAATCGCACCCAGGCTCAGGCCGCGATGCTCCAGCAAGTCCAGCAGTCGGCCGGGCGTGGCCACGACGATGTCGGTACCGCCCCGCAGGCCCATCAATTGCGGGTTGATCGAGACGCCGCCAAAGGCGATGGAAATCTTCAGTGGGCCGGGCAGAAAGTCGGCCAGCTCATGCAAGCTCTGACCTACCTGAGCGGCCAGCTCACGCGTCGGCACCAGAATCAAGGCCAGGGGCAGGCGCTGGGTGGAGCGGCCCTGCTGCTGGCGTTGCCGCAGCACCTGCTGCAGCAAAGGCAAGGCATAGGCCGCCGTCTTGCCCGAACCCGTTTGCGCCAGGCCCAAGACATCCCCACCGCTCAGAATCGCGGGTATGGCTTGGGACTGGATGGCGGTGGGGGCGTGGTAGCCCTGCTCGCGCACGGCGCGCAGCACGGCGGGCGACAGGCCCAGGGTAGCGAATGACATGAAGGGCCTAAAAGTGAAGGCGTGATTTTACGGCCAGAGCTGGAGCCAAAGGGAGCGAACCCGCATCAACACTGCAATTGACGCCCTGCAGAGGCTGGCTACTCAAACAAGCCCTGCTGCTCGCACACCACCTGCCCGCTTGCTCGAGCCTCAATGATGAGCAGCTTTTGCTTGGTTTGCAGGCCGCCATGCGCCGAGAAGCCACCCTGCCCTGGCGTCGCCGCCACTACCCGGTGGCAGGGCACGATGGGTGCGAAGGGGTTGCGACCTTCCGCACGGCCCACCGCGCGCGCTGCGCCCGGCTGGCCCAGGCGGGCCGCCACTTGGCCATAGCTGAGCGTCTGGCCGACGGGGATGTGGCGCGTCAGCGTGAGCACCCGAGCATCGAACTCCGGCAAGTCGCGCTCATCCAGGCGCACGCCCAGCAATTCGCCGGCATCGCTGGTCTTCCCGGCCAGCAGCGCCTGAATGGCGGCCACTGCCTGCGCAATTTCGGCGGGCAGTTGCTGCGCTTGCTCCACTTGCTGGGCCAGCGGAAAACGAACGCGTATGCGGTCGCGCGTGGCGGCGGCATTTTCTTCTGGCAGCTGCGAGCCCTGCACGCCATGGGCGTCGGTCCAGGCGATGGCGCAACAGCCCAAGGCCGTGTCAAAGCAATGGAAGTACTGAGGGTCAGGTCTTGCCATCGCGGCTAGCTGTCAGGCGCAAACTCAGGCCGCAGCCTGCTTGCGCGCCTGGTAGCCCTGCTCATGCACATCCACTTGGGCCGCGATGCCGCTGCGGGCTTGCGTGGCAAGCTCAGCCACCTCATCCACCGACATGGCTTTGTACTGGTGGTCAGACCAAATCTGCCGCCAGCGGCGCGAGCCCGCCTGCCCGTTCCACAAGCCCAACGCGTGGCGCATGGCCTGGCTCCAGGGCCGGCTGGTGGCGGCGACTTGCTGCTGCAGATAGACCACCCAAGCTGCTTCCACCTGCTCACGGCTGAGCGCCGGGCCGGCCTGATCAAAGAAGCGCTGGTCCCAGGCTGCCATCTGCCAGGGCTCGTGATAGGCCTGGCGGCCCACCATCACGCCGTCCACATGCTGCAGCTGGGTGGCGATTTCATCATCGGTCTTGATGCCGCCGTTGAGCACGATGGTCAGCTGCGGGAATTCGCGCTTGAGCTGGTGCACGATCTCGTAGCGCAGCGGTGGCAGCTCGCGATTCTCTTTGGGCGAGATGCCTTGCAGCCAGGCATTGCGGGCATGGACGATGAAAACCTCACAACCCGCCGCGGCGATCTGGCCAACGAAGTCGCGCACAAACTCGTAACTCTCCAGCCGGTCGATGCCGATGCGGTGCTTGATGGTGACCGGAATGCTCACCGCGTCGCGCATGGCCTTGATGCCGTCGGCCACCAGGGCCGGCTCGGCCATCAGGCATGCACCAAAGGCGCCGCGCTGCACCCGCTCGCTCGGGCAGCCGCAATTGAGATTGACCTCGTCATAGCCCCATTGCTCGGCCAACTTGGCGCAAGCCGCGAGATCTGCCGGCTCGGAGCCGCCGAGCTGCAAGGCCACCGGATGCTCCACCTCGTTGAAGTCCAGATGGCGCGGCTTGTCGCCATGCAGCAGCGCGCCGGTGGTCACCATCTCGGTGTAGAGGCGGGTCTGGGTCGTCAGCAGGCGATGGAAGGTCCGGCAGTGCTTGTCGGTCCAGTCGAGCATTGGGGCAACACTGAGCCGCCAGGGGTTGTGCGCTGCGGGGGTAGGTGAGGAAGCTGTCATTTGTCAGGCTATGGGGCGGGTTCGGCGGACCGAAAACCCCCAAGCGTTAGTGGGTGCCTAGCGAGCGACTGGCGAGCAAGATGTTTCAAGCCAGCGCATGGGATGCCCTTCTTGAGCCATCAGGGCGCGCCGAGCGCAGGCCCGATTATCCCAAAGATCGGGTGGAGGCGCCCCGCGCGCCTCCAAAGCCAAAGACGGCATCGCCGCCGAGCTAGATCAGGGGCAGGCTTTGCCTAATTGCAGGCCACGCAAGAAAGAGCGCCTGGATTGCCCGGCCACCAAGGAGGCCGTGACGGCGACGGAATGTTTCTCGGCCCCGCTGAGCTTGCGCACCCAGCCGCGGAAGGGGATCAGGTTTTCGCTGGCGCTGCGCAAAGCGCCCACGGCCGCATCGCTGGCCGCCTCGCCGCCCATTTGCATCAAGTCCCTTTGCAACTTCTGGCGCTCGGGCGAATCCAGGTCCGGGCCCAGTGCTTGATCCAGCGCCGCCTTCTCCTGCGCCAAACCAACGCAGCTGTCATCGGCCGGCAGTTTGAACGGGGCTTCCTGGGCGGCGATCAAGACCGGGGGAATCTTGGCCTGAATCAGGTTCAAGTCCTGCAGCGGCGCCGTCACCGCCCCGGCCACCTGCTCATCAGTACCGGGCTTACCTGGCTTTGAGGACGTGCTGGCGCAAGCCGTCAAACCCACGAGGCAGACAGCCGAGGCCAAATGCAGGCCGGCGCGCGCGAAATTGAAAACAGGTTTGGGCATGGTTCTGAAGCTGGGCAAGCCAAAGTGATGGAGTGGCTGAGTGTGCCAGAGCCCAAGCCCGTGGAAATTGCCCGTTATCACGAACAGCTGAAATCAGGCCCGTGCTCAGCTAAAGCGGGCCTGCAGGGCCGACGCCCTGGCCCAAGCCTTCAGCTTCAGAACAAACCGCTGATGCGCCCAGCGGCATCCACGCCGATATGCTCAGCCGCCGGCACCTTGGGCAGGCCAGGCATGGTCATGATGTCGCCGCAGATGGCCACGATGAACTCGGCACCGGCGTTCAGGCGCAGCTCGCGCACGCGCAAGGTGTGGCCGATGGCGGCGCCGCGCAGCGTGGGGTCGCTGCTGAAGGAATAAGGCGTCTTGGCAATGCACACCGGCAAATGGCCCCAACCGGCGTCCTGCCACTCTTGCAGTTGAGCCAGGGTGCGGCCCTCAAACTGCACTTCCTCGGCTCGGTAGATCTTGGCCGCAACGGCGCGGATTTTGTCGGCCAAGGGCTCTTCATCCCGATACAACTGGGCGGCGGGCTCCGCCGCGCGGGCCGAATTGGCCTCACACAGCGCCACCACCTGACGCGCCAGTTCAGCGGCACCAGCACCGCCCTCGGCCCAATGCGTGGCGAGCACGCAGGACACACCCAGGGCTTGGCAAGCGGCCTGGATCAGCGCGATTTCCTCGGGCGTGTCAGCGTCAAAACGATTGATGGAGACGACCAGCGGTAGCTCGTAGTGCTGGCGGATGTTTTCAATATGGCGGCGCAGATTCGCCAGACCCTGCTCCAAGGCCGCCAGGTCTTCACCGTGGCCGTGGTACTTCAGGGCCCGCACGGTGGCCACCAGCACGGCGCAACTCGGGTTCAGCCCGGCTTTGCGACATTTGATGGACATGAATTTTTCGGCGCCCAGGTCGGCGCCGAAGCCGGCCTCGGTCACCACATAATCGGTCAGCTTCAAAGCCGTCTGGGTGGCAATCACCGAGTTGCAGCCGTGCGCAATATTGGCGAAGGGGCCGCCGTGGACAAAGGCCAGATTGCCTTCCAAGGTCTGCACGAGGTTGGGCGCCAGCGCGTCCTTGAGCAAGGCCGTCATGGCACCGTCAGCCTTGAGCTCGCGGGCGGTCACCGGCTTCTTGTCGGCGGTAGTGCCCACCACGATATTGCCCAAGCGGCGCTGCAAATCGGCCAGCGAGGTGGCCAGGCAAAGAATGGCCATCACCTCTGAGGCCACCACGATGTCAAAGCCATCCTGCCGCGGATAGCCATTGCCGGGGCCGCCCAGGGCCACGGTGATGTCGCGCAAGGCGCGGTCATTCATGTCCACCACGCGGCGCCAGCTGATGCGGCGCAGGTCCAGCTTGAGGGCATTGCCGTGGTGGATGTGGTTGTCGATCAGGGCCGCCAACAAGTTATTGGCCAGCGCGATGGCATGGAAGTCGCCGGTGAAGTGCAGATTGATGTCTTCCATCGGCAGCACCTGCGCGCGCCCGCCGCCAGCCGCCCCGCCCTTCATGCCAAAGCACGGGCCCAGCGAGGGCTCGCGCAGGCAAATCATGGCCTTCTTGCCGATCACATTCAGCCCATCACCCAAGCCCACCGTGGTAGTGGTCTTGCCCTCGCCGGGCGGCGTGGGTGAGATGGCGGTGACCAGCACCAGATGACCGTTTCGCTGGGCGCCAAGGCTTTGCACCTGGCCCAGACTCAGCTTTGCTTTGTAGTGGCCATAGGGGCTGAGCGAATCTTCGGGCAAGCCCAGCTTGGCATGGGCCAAGGGCAGGATTTTTTGTAGCTTGGCGGCTTGGGCGATCTCGATGTCGGTGGGCATCTGGCGGTCCTGGTTGAAGTCCGAGTAGGACAAGAAAAAAGCGAGGCCCGGGTAGGAACTCGCTTTTCATTATCTGCGCCGCGGCGGGTTGGCCGCAGCGTGTGAATGCCGATCAGGCCAGGTGGCGCAAGGGGTGCTGTTCGGCCGCCCAAGGCGACACAAAGAAGGCCTGCACCTCGGCCGGGTCAACCGCGTCCAGCGTGGCGGGCTGCCAGCGCGGCGCGTGGTCTTTGTCCACCGCCAGGGCACGAATGCCTTCCACGGTTTCGCTCTGAGCCACAGGGCGCAGATGGAAGCAGTGGTGCACCATATCGCGCTCCATGCGCAGATCCTCGGCCAAGCTCATGCTGCGCGCGCGGCGCAATTGCTCGAAGGTCACCGCCATCATCAGAGGCGAGCGCTTAGCCAGCGTGGCCAAGGTGTTGCGCGCCCAGTCGTCATCCAAGGCCGCCAGTGCGGCCAGAATAGCCGGCACATCGTCCTTGCCAAAACACTGATCAATGCGCTGACGCAACTGGATGTGGTCGGCCGCTGGGGCCAGATCAACCCGCTCCATCACCGTGGCCACCACATGTTCGGCGCTGCTTTGCGCACCGAACTTGAAGGCCTCGATCATGGCGGGCAAGGCACTGCTTTGCACAAACACATCACCCAGACCCAGCTCGATCGCATCGCCCGCGCCCAGGGCCTGGCCGGTCAGGGCTAACCAGCGGCCGGTCTGGCCGGGGCATTGGTTCAGGAAGTGGCCGCCACCCACATCGGGGAAGAGACCGATATTGGTCTCTGGCATGGCCAATCGGCTGTGCTCGGTCAGCACGCGCAGCTTGCAACCTTGGCTGATGCCCATGCCGCCGCCCATCACGATGCCATCCATCAAGGCGATGCTGGGTTTGGGGAATTGGTGGATCAGATGGTTGAGCGCGTACTCGGCGGTGAAGAACTCACCCAGCGCCGAGTCACCGGCCAATGCGGCGCGGTGGAAGAAACGAATGTCTCCACCGGCGCAGAAGGCAGCGGGCTTGCCTGGGCGCCCGGCGGCCAGCAAAAGCACGGCTTCAATGGCCGGCGCTGCCGCCCAAGCCTGAAACAAGGCCGTCAGGTCATGAATCATCGCCAGCGACAATGCATTCAGGGCCTCGGGGCGGTTCAGGGTGATGATGCCCAGGCAGCCATTCACCTCGGCCAGGATTTGACCTTCGGACTGCAGGGCAGGAATCAGCGGGGAATTCAAAGTAGCGCTCATACCTCTCTCCGGGATGGTTGTTGTGCTTATTCTTGCGGGACTTTGCCAAGGCCTTGATGCCAGGCCAGCAACTCATTGACGATCAGGGCGGACAGCACCATCGCACCGCCCCATAGGGCAGCCGTCGATGGTACTTCAGCTGCCCATAGCCACGCCCACAACACGCCAAAGATCACCTCAAGCTGTCCCAGCAAAGAGATCTCCGGCCCAGCCAGCACGCGGCTCAGCCGCACCACCAGCAAGCAGGGCAAGGCGAGTTGAAACACGCCCAAACCGGCCAACAAAAACAAATCATGCGCCGAAGCCTGCAAAGGCCAGGCCAGTGGCAAGACCGTCAAGGCAGAGATCACGGCGCCAATCAGCACGGCGGGCAACATATCCGGTGCCTTGGCGGCATCGCCGTGACCCACATGCTGCAACACCGACCAGTTCACCGCGGCCGCAATGGGCACGCCGAGGGCCACGGCAATGCCCAATCCGCTGGACGCAGAGGCGCCCTGCCCGCCCATTTCATGGCCGAACATCCAGGCGATGCCAATGCTGGCGACCAGAATCGCCAGCCAGGTGCGCAGCGGCAAGTGATGCCGCAAGACCACGCGCGAGAGCAAGGCCGTCAACAAGGGCCCCAAAGCCATGGTGACCAAGACATTGGCCACCGAGGTCAGGCTCAGCGCCACCATGAAGGCGGTGAACATCACGGCCCAGCACAGGCCTGACAACCACACCAGGCGTGGTGCCTGACGCAGCTGCTCCCAGAGTTGCGGCCCGCGCGTCCAGCGCAAGGCCAGGGACAAGGCCAGGGCATTGAAGCCGCTGCGCCAAAAGGTCAACTCAAAGCCCCGCGCCGCTTCCAGCTGACGCGCCACCACACCCGCCGAACTCCACAGCAGGGTGACCAGCAACATCAAGACCACAGCACGTCGATGAGTCATACCGATGAATTGAGAGCGCCCCTGAAACGGGGCGCGGTCGTCTATCTGATTGTGGCCTCGCATGGCGCGAGGCCAAGCCCAGGCCGAGTCAGTCTAGGGAACTGATTCAGCCGGCGGCGGCCCGGGATAGAAGCCCAGGCTGGAAGCGGCCAAAGTGTCGCGCCTGAGCGCGACACGCAAGGCTTTAGCCGCGCGAGTTGCGCTTGCGCTCGTTTTCCGTCAGGAAACGCTTGCGCAGGCGGATGCTCTTGGGCGTGATTTCGACCAGCTCGTCGTCCTCGATGAACTCAACGCCGTATTCCAGCGTGCAGTCGATCGGAGGCGTGATCTTGGTGGCGTCTTCCTTGCCGCTGACGCGGAAGTTGGTCAGCTGCTTGGTCCGCGTCGCGTTGACGACCAGGTCGTTTTCACGGCTGTGGATACCCACGATCATGCCTTCGTACACCGGGTCGTTCGGCTTGACGAACATACGGCCGCGGTCATCCAGCTTGCCCAGGGCGTAGGTGAAGATTTCACCGGCGTCCATGGAGATCAGCACGCCGTTCTTGCGGCCAGCGATCTCACCCTTGTGCGGCTCGTAGCCGTCAAAGATATTGCTGATCAGGCCCGAACCACGGGTCAAGTTCAGGAATTCGTTGGTGAAGCCGATCAGACCACGCGCAGGAATGCGGTACTCCAGGCGCACGCGACCACGGCCGTCTGGCTCCATATTGACCAGCTCGCCCTTGCGCTCGCCCAGGGCTTGCATGACGCCGCCTTGATGGGTTTCTTCCACGTCGGCGGTGACCAGCTCGATAGGCTCGTACTTCTCGCCATCGATGGTCTGGAACACCACGCGCGGCTTGGAAACAGCCAGCTCGTAGCCTTCACGGCGCATGTTTTCCAGCAAGATGGTCAGGTGCAATTCGCCACGGCCCATCACTTCGAAAATGCCGTCTTCGTCGGTTTCCTTGACGCGCAGAGCCACATTGCTCTGCAGTTCTTTTTGCAGGCGGTCCCAGATCTGACGGCTGGTGACGAACTTGCCTTCGCGGCCAGCCAGCGGGCTGGTGTTGACGCAGAAGTTCATGGTCAGCGTGGGCTCGTCCACCTTGAGCATGGGCAGCGGGGCCGGCGTGGCCACGCTGGTGACGGTCACTCCGATACCGATCTCGTCGATACCGTTGATCAACACGATATCGCCAGGGCCAGCTTCGGCCGATTGCACGCGGTCCAGACCTTGGAAGGTCAGCACTTGGTTGATGCGACCCTTGGTGCTCTTGCCTTCAGGGCCTTCCATCACCAGCACATCCATGCCAGGCTTGATCGTGCCTTGGGTGATGCGGCCAACGCCGATGCGGCCGACGAAAGTGGAGTAGTCCAGCGCCGAGATCTGCAGCTGCAACGGTGCGGCCGGGTCACCCTTTTGCGACGGCACATGCTTCAGCACGGTGTTGAACAGGGCCGACATATCGGGGCCCCATTGCGCGCCGGGCTCGCCTTCTTCCAGCGAGGTCCAGCCGTTGATGCCCGAGGCGTAAACGACGGGGAAGTCCAACTGCTCGTCGGTGGCACCCAGCTTGTCGAAAAGGTCGAAAGCGGCGTTGACGACGGCATCAGGCTTGGCACCGGGCTTGTCAACCTTGTTGACCACGACGATGGGCTTCAAGCCCAGGGCCAGGGCCTTCTTGGTCACAAAGCGGGTCTGGGGCATCGGGCCTTCTTGGGCGTCGATCAGCAGCACCACGCCGTCCACCATGGACAGGGCGCGCTCGACTTCACCACCGAAGTCCGCGTGACCGGGGGTGTCCACGATGTTGATGTGCGTACCTTCCCAAGCCACGGCGCAGTTCTTGGCCAAGATGGTGATGCCGCGCTCACGTTCGATGGCATTGCTGTCCATCACGGTGTCGACCACTTTTTCGTGCTCGGCGAAGGTGCCGCTTTGACGCAGCAATTGGTCAACCATGGTGGTTTTGCCATGGTCAACGTGGGCGATGATGGCGATGTTGCGAATCTGCTTACTCATACGACGCTTTCAAAAAATTCTGAATTTCTTCTTACACACCCAGGAGGCTGGACACCTCTTGAGGGCTTAACAAACGGTCCGGGATCAACTCACCCGCCTTGATATGGGCCCCGCCCAAAAATGCCTGGGGTTCGGGTCCATAGACCCGCACATGGGGCTGGTCGGGGGCGTTCAGGCGGCGCCGTAGACCGGTTAAAAAGCGGGCGGCTTCGTCGGCGCCTAAGCGCACTTCGGGCCAGTCCGCCAGCAAGCTGTCGGGTGGGCGCAGCAAGGCTTCGCGTTCGGCCTCGGTCAGCTCAGCCAGGGCGTCCAGGCTGATGGCGTCTTCCACCCGCACGGGGCCAGACGCCGTGCGACGCAAAGCGGTCAGATGCGCGCCGCAACCCAGCAAAGCACCCAGGTCTTCGGCCAAGGTGCGCACATAAGTGCCCTTGCTGCAGCGCACGGAGACGGTCAGCAGCTTAGGCTCATCTTGCCAATCGATGATGTCCAGCGCATGAATCTTCACGCGGCGCGATGGGCGCTCAATCTGAATGCCGGCGCGGGCATATTCATACAAAGGCCGGCCTTCAAACTTGAGGGCCGAATACATCGGCGGCACTTGATCAATCTCGCCGCGCAGCTTGGCGCAAGCCGCCTCGATCTGCTCTCGGCTGACCGACACCGGGCGCTCTTCCAGCACCTCGCCTTCGAGGTCGCCGGTGGTGGTGGTCGCGCCGAGTTGCAGCGTGGCTTGATAAGCCTTGTCCGCGTCCAAGCTGACCTGGCTGAACTTGGTGCCAGCGCCAAAACACAGTGGCAGCAAGCCGGTGGCCAAGGGATCCAAGGTGCCGGTATGACCCGCTTTTTCAGCGCGCAGCAGCCATTTCGCCTTTTGCAAAGCGTCGTTGCTGGTCCAGCCCAAGGGCTTGTCCAGCAAGAGCACGCCGTGAATTGGACGGCGTACGGTTTTGATGCGCGGAGGGCGGGCGGCTGACATCTTGTTGCTTACTCTTGCTCGTCGGCCTTTTTGGCGCCGCTGCCTGCAGCCTCGGCATCCGAGTCGGCAGCCGGCTCATCGTCCAGGGCGCGATTGGCATTGGCCGTGCGGATCAGCGCGCTCATTTCAGCCGCGCGCTCAATCGTGCGGTCGAAGTGGAAGTGCAAGCTGGGCACGGTGTGAATCTGCAGGCGCTTGAACAAGCCGTTGCGCAGGTAGCCGGCAGCCTCGTTCAAGGCCTCGCCGGTCTCGGTCGGGTCGCCGACCAGCACCGAGAAAAACACCTTGGCATGGGCGTAGTCGGGCGTGACCTCGACGGCATTGACCGTGGCCATACCGATGCGGGGGTCCTTGAGCTCGCGGATCAGCTCGGCCAGATCGCGCTGGATCTGGTCGGCCACGCGGAAGCTGCGGTTGGGGATGACTCGTTTATGTCGCATATCTTGATCTCCTCAGTGGATGCCCACGTAAAGACAAACCCCGCCACTCTTTGGAGGGCGGGGTTGGCTGCTTGGGGGCAACTCCGCCTTACAGCGTTCGAGCCACTTCCTTGACCTCGAAGAATTCCAGCTGATCGCCCTCGGCGATGTCGCTGTAGTTCTTCAGCTTGATACCGCACTCGAAGCCTTCGCGGACTTCGCGCACATCGTCCTTCATACGCTTCAGGGTGTCGATCTCGCCGGTGTAGATCACCACGTTCTCGCGCAGCAAGCGGAACTTGGCCGAGCGGTTGACGGTACCCGAAGTGACCATACAGCCGGCAATGGTGCCGATCTTGGTCGCCACGAACACGGTGCGGATCTCTGCCATACCGATGACTTCTTCGCGCTGCTCGGGAGCCAGCATGCCGGTCATCGCTGCCTTCACCTCATCCACGGCGTCGTAAATGATGTTGTAGTAGCGCAGATCAACCGCATTGCCCTCGGCCAGCTTGCGTGCGCCGGCGTCAGCCCGCACATTGAAGCCGATGATGACGGCCTTGGAGGCGATCGCCAAGTTGACGTCCGACTCGCTGATGCCACCCACCGCCGCGTGCACGATCTGCACCTTGACTTCGGGCGTCGACAGCTTGAGCAGCGAAGAAGACAGCGCTTCTTGCGAACCTTGCACGTCGGACTTGATGATGATGCCCAGGGTCTGCACATCGCCAGCAGCCATGTCGGAGAACATATTCTCCAGCTTGGCGGCTTGCTGACGCGACAGCTTCACATCACGGTACTTGCCTGAACGGAAGGTAGCCACTTCACGGGCACGGCGCTCATCGGCCAGGACCATGAATTCGTCACCGGCTTGCGGCACTTCGGTCAGACCTTGGATTTCCACTGGGATGGAAGGACCGGCTTCGGAGCAAGCCTTGCCGTCTTCGTCCAACATGGCGCGAACACGGCCGTAGGTGGAACCTGCCAGCACGACGTCGCCGCGCTTCAAGGTACCCGACTGCACCAGCACCGTGGCCACCGGGCCGCGGCCCTTGTCCAGCTTGGCTTCGATCACCAGACCCTTGGCCATGGAGGCCACAGGCGCCTTCAGTTCCAACACTTCGGCTTGCAGCAGCACTTGCTCCAGCAATGCGTCCATGCCTTCGCCGGTCTTGGCGGAAACAGGCACGAAAGGCGTATCGCCGCCGAAGTCTTCAGGCACAACGCCCTCAGCCACCAGCTCGCCCTTCAGGCGTTCGATATTGGCACCTTGCTTGTCGATCTTGTTCATCGCCACAACGATGGGCACGCCCGCCGCCTTGGCATGGTGGATCGCTTCCTTGGTCTGGGGCATCACGCCGTCATCCGCCGCCACCACCAGGATGACGATGTCGGTGGCCGTGGCGCCGCGAGCACGCATGGCGGTAAACGCCGCGTGACCCGGGGTGTCCAGGAAGGTGATCATGCCGCGCGGAGTTTCCACGTGGTAGGCACCGATGTGCTGCGTGATGCCGCCGGCTTCGCCAGCAGCCACACGGGCACGGCGAACATAGTCCAGCAGCGAGGTCTTGCCGTGGTCAACGTGACCCATGACTGTGACCACCGGTGCGCGCGGCAAGGCTTCGGCTTGCTCTGCGGCGGCGCCCTCTTCCTCGAGGAACGCGTCCGGATCATCCAGCTTGGCAGCAAACGCCTTATGGCCCATTTCTTCGACCAAAATCATGGCCGTTTCTTGGTCCAGCTGCTGGTTGATGGTGCACATCTGGCCCAGCTTCATCAAATGCTTGATGACCTCAGAGGCCTTGATCGACATCTTGTGGGCCAGGTCAGCCACCGAGATGGTCTCGGGGATGTGAACCTCTTGCACCACTTGCTCGACCGGAGCGACGAAGTTGGACTGGCTCTGGCCGCGATCATTGCGGTCATTGCCACGACGGCCACCCGCGCCGCCACGGCTAGGCGCACGCCAGCCACCGGCGGAAGGACGCGCACCACCCGGTGCGGGCGTCGAACCCGGCTTGACGCCGCGCTTCTTGTCATCGGCCCAGCTGGACGACAACTTCTCGGACTTGACCGACTTCTTGTCACCCGGCTTGGCGGCCACGGCAGCACCAGGCGCCGCGGGGGCACCAGGCGTACCCGGCTTCTTGTGGATCGTGCCCTTGATGCCTTCTTTCGCGGCTTCAACAGGCTTGGGCTCTTCCTTCTTGGCGACCATGACCTTTTTAGGGGCATTCATCATCGCGCGGATGGCAGCAGCCTCGGCCTCAGCGGCCTTGCGGCGGCGCTCGAGGTCGACTTGTTTTTGCTTCTCTTCCACACCCACATCCACCGCCTTGACCACGCGCAATGCGGGCTTGGCAGGCTCAGCAGCAGGCGCGGCGGCCACGGGCGCAGCAGCAGCCACTGCCGGCGCAGCAGCTTCAGCAACCGGGGCTTGAGCCACAGGTGCGGGTGCAGGTGCAGCCACAGGCGCAGGTGCCGGAGCACGCGCAGCGGCAGCAGCCTTGTTGATGGCAGCGGCTTCGCGAGCAGCAGCTTCAGCCGTTTGGCGTGGCGGCTTCTTCGCAGCCTTGGCGGCAGCAGCTTGCTCAGCAGCCAGCGTCGCGGCAGCTTGCGCAGCCACGGCCTCGGCAGCCAGGCGTTCTTGACGGCGAGCTTCTTCAGCAGCGCGAGCAGCCTTCTCGGCCTCTTCACGCTCACGCACACGCTCGGCCAATTCGGCTTCCTGGCGACGCAGGGCTTCAGCCTGGGCTTGCGCCTCGACTTCGCGGCGTTGCAGGTCGGCTTCTTCAGCAGCGGCGGCGGCAGCCACAGCGGCTTCGTCGGTAGCGCCGGACTCGTCCATCTTCACGAAGGTGCGCTTTTTGCGAACTTCCACGCTGATGGTGCGGGCCTTGCCACTGGCATCGGCTTGCTTGATTTCGCTGGTCGACTTACGGGTCAGCGTGATCTTTTTACGATCAGCGCCGGCCGTGCCATGCGAAGTACGCAGGTAGTTCAGCAGACGCTCTTTGTCGGCTTCGTTGAGGGCGTCTTCGGTAGACGCCGTTTTGACGCCTGCAGCTTGAAGCTGCTCAAGCAGCGTGCTCGCAGGCTTTTGTAGCTCTGCGGCAAACTGGGCGACGGTGGTCACAGCCATTGTTGGATCCTTAACTTATGCGTACTTTGCTGGGCGATTCTTGGTGTTGACTCTTTGCTGCGAAAGCGCAGCGTCAAGCCGTGAACCAATGTTCGCGAGCCTTCATGATCATGGTGCGGGCGGCGCCCTCATCCATGCCAGACAGTTCAACGAGTTCGTCGACGGCCAGATCGGCCAGGTCGTCGCGGGTATGGATATCGCCATCGGAGAGTTTGGCAACCAGTTCGGGCGTCATGCCCTCGAGGTCACGCAGGTCTTGGGACACTTCCTCAACCTTTTCTTCCCGGGCGATTTCCATGGTCAACAGCGCATCCTTGGCTCGGGTACGCAATTCATTGACCGTGTCTTCGTCGAAGGCCTCAACTTCCAGCATTTCTTGCATAGGCACGTAGGCCACTTCTTCCAAGCTGGTGAACCCTTCAGCGATCAGGATGTCGGCAACTTCAGCATCCACATCGAGTTTCTCGATGAAGAGCTTGCGCACCGATTCCGATTCCTGCTCATGCTTAACAGCCGATTCCTCGGCCGACATGATGTTGATACGCCAGCCGGTCAGCTCGGAAGCGAGCCTCACGTTCTGGCCGCCGCGACCGATGGCGATGGCGAGGTTCTCCTCATCCACCACAACATCCATCGCATGACGCTCTTCGTCCACAACAATGGACTGCACATTGGCCGGAGCCAATGCGCCGATGACGAACTGTGCGGGGTCTTCCGACCACAGCACGATGTCCACACGCTCACCGGCCAATTCATTCGTCACGCCGTTGACGCGGCTGCCTCGCACGCCGACGCAGGTGCCGATCGGATCGACACGCTTGTCGTGCGAGAGCACGGCCAGCTTGGCGCGCGAACCAGCGTCACGTGCACAACTCTTGATCTCCAGCAGACCTTGTTCGATCTCAGGCACTTCCTGAGCGAACAGCTCGGTCATGAACTGAGGCGCGCTGCGCGACAGCATGATTTGCGGGCCGCGCTGCGTGGGGTCAACACCCAGGATCACTGCACGCACGCGGTCACCGGTACGCAGGTTTTCCTTGGGGATCATTTCCGAACGCTTCAGGCGGCCTTCAATGCGGCCCGACTCGGCAATGATGTCGCCCTTGTCCAGGCGCTTGACCGTGCCGACGAAGATCTGCTCGCCGCGCGCCATGAAGTCGTTGAGCAGTTGCTCACGCTCGGCATCACGGATCTTTTGCAGAATGACTTGCTTGGCAGCTTGCGCGCCAATGCGACCGATAGGCACCGACTCGATGGGCTCTTCGATATGGTCTTCGACCTCGATATCGGGGATTTGCTCCTGTGCTTCAAACAACAGGATTTCGGCATCGGGGTTTTGCAGGCCAGCCTCGTTGGGCACCACATGCCAACGGCGGAAGGTTTCGTAGGCGCCGGAATCCCGATCCACGGACACGCGAATGTCAGCCTCGCCTCCACACAACTTCTTGGTCGCCGAAGCGAGTGCTGCCTCGACAGCACCGAACACCACATCGAGCTCGACGCTCTTCTCGCGAGAAATCGCGTCCACCAGCATCAACAGTTCGCGGTTCATTGATCAGGACCTCCGTCAATCTTGTCATCTGTTTTCGCAGCTTTCACCTTGGCCGGCGCCTTCTTGCCGGTTGCGGGCTTACCGCCACGACCCTTGAAGCTGAACACGGGCACCAAACGGGCTTCGCGAACCTCTTCAAGAGAAAAATCCAGGGCCTGTTCGGCCTTGCCATCGTTAAAAACCAGGCGCCAGGCAGCCGGTGCCGGCGCATCTTCAGCGGGCGCCGCTGCCGCTGCATCAAGCGGCAAGGCCGACAGCACGCCGGAATATTTCTTGCGCCCCTGGAAAGGCATGCGCAGCGTGATCACGATTTCTTCACCAACGAAGCGCTGATAGTCACTGAGCTTTTTCAGCGGCCGATCCAGACCGGGGGACGAGACCTCCAGGCGCTCATAAGCGCAGCCTTCAACTTCCAGCAGGTATTGCAACTGGCGCGTCACGCGTTCGCAGTCTTCCACATTGATCAACTCGCCAGCCAGAGCCTGCTCAGGCAGCTTATCGAGATACACGCGCAGCAAGCCAGCGGGACTGCGTTCGCAGTCCACAAGGTCGTAACCCAAACCGGTTACGGTTTTTTCTACAGCTTCCTGCCAATTCATGCGTCGTGCAGCTCCAACTTTTCAAAAACTCAAGCCTCTTACGAGCCGAGTCAAACCAATGCAAATCAAATTTTATGCAAAGAGCGATCGAGCAAAAAAAATGGGCTGGATGAATCCGCCCATCTTTCAAACCCTGGCCATGCCCGGGCTTCGAAACAAGCACCCAAAGTAATTAAGGGCCTGTGATTACGCTCGCCTCATCTCTTCAGCGAAGCCGGGATTGTACTATGCAAGCTCAGTGCCGACAAGCAGATGCCTCAGTTTCGCTCTAAGCCATGCGAAAATCTGCGGCTGATTCAATACAAAGGAGCAACCATGGGATTTCTCGCAGGCAAGCGATTGCTGATCACGGGCGTCTTGTCCAACCGATCCATCGCTTACGGCATTGCAAAAGCCTGCCATCGCGAAGGCGCGGAACTGGCCTTCAGCTACCAAGGCGAACGCTTCAAAGATCGCATTACCGAGTTTGCCGCCGAGTTTGACTCCAAGCTGGTGTTTGACTGCGATGTGTCTGATGACGCTCAAATGGAAGCCCTGTTTGCCAATCTGGGCGAAGCATGGCCTGAATTTGACGGCTTTGTGCATTCCATCGGTTTCGCTCCACGCGAAGCCATTGCCGGCGACTTCCTGGACGGCCTGACGCGCGAGAACTTCCGCATCGCCCACGACATCTCGGCCTACAGCTTCCCCGCCATGGCCAAGTTGGCCGCACCGCGCCTGCGCCCCGGCGCCGCCTTGCTGACCCTGTCTTACCTGGGCGCCGCACGCTTTGTGCCGAACTACAACACCATGGGCCTTGCCAAAGCCTCCCTGGAAGCCAGCGTGCGCTACCTGGCGCAATCGATGGGCGCTCGCGGCGTGCGGGTCAACGGCATCTCCGCCGGCCCGATCAAGACCTTGGCCGCCTCCGGCATCAAGGACTTCGGCAAGCTGCTGGGTCAGTTCGCCGCCTCCGCGCCGATTCGCCGCAACGTGACCATTGAGGACGTCGGCAATGTGGCCGCCTTCCTCTTGTCTGACCTGGCAGCTGGCGTCAGCGCCGAAATCACCTATGTGGACGGCGGCTTCAGCCACGTCGCCATGGCCGGTGACGCCTGATCAGGCGACAACGCCGCAATGAAAAGGGCCTGCAATCGCAGGCCCTTTTTTATTCCAACAGGCTAAGTGAGCCCAAAGGCCCGCCAAACCCGACGCTTATTCCGCGTCCACGCAGTCAACGAAGTAACGCGACTTGCCATCTTCACCCTTCTCCTCCACCAAGCCATGCACATCGGTGGCAAAGCCAGGGAACTTGGCATTGAAGTCGCGGGTGAACTTCAGATAGTCCACGATCTTCTTATTGAAGCGCTCGCCTGGAATCAGCAAGGGAATGCCGGGCGGATAAGGCGTCAGCAGCACGGTCGTGACACGGCCCAGCAAATCGTCGATCGGCACCCGCTCGGTGCGGCGATGGGCGATGTAGGCGTAAGCATCGCTGGGCTTCATGGCCGGCTGCAGATCGGACAGATAGACGTCCGTCGTCAGGCGCGCGATGTCGCCCTTGGCATACATGCTGTGGATGCTCTGGCACAGATCCTTCAGGCCCATGCGCTCGTAACGCGGGTTGGCCGCGCAGAACTCGGGCAGGATGCGCCACAGCGGCGCATTGCGATCGTAATCGTCCTTAAATTGCTGCAGCGCCGTCAGCAAGGTATTCCAGCGACCCTTGGTGATGCCAATGGTGAAGAGGATGAAGAAGGAGTACAGACCCGTCTTCTCCACCACCACACCATGCTCGGCCAAGAACTTGGTGACGATGCTGGCCGGAATGCCGGTCTCAGCAAACTTGCCACTCATGTCCAGGCCAGGGGTGATGATGGTCGACTTGATCGGGTCCAGCATATTGAAGCCGGGGGCGATCTTGCCGAAGCCGTGCCACTTCTCGTTGGCCTTGAGCATCCAGTCGGCCGGCTCGCCAAAACCATCTTCGGTCAGCTTATCCGGCCCCCAGACCTTGAACCACCAGTCCTGGTCGTACTCAGCCTCCACCTTGCGCATGGCGCGGCGGAAGTCCAGCGCTTCGGAGATGCTTTCCTCCACCAAAGCCGTGCCGCCGGGTGGCTCCATCATGGCCGCCGCTACATCGCAGCTGGCGATGATGGAGTACTGCGGGCTGGTGGAGGTGTGCATCAGGTAGGCCTCGTTGAACAAATGCTTGTCCAGCTTGACATTCTGCGAGTCCTGCACCAGCACCTGCGAAGCCTGGCTCAGGCCAGCCAGCAGCTTGTGGGTGGACTGGGTCGCATAGACCATGGCCGTCTTGGGGCGCGGGCGGTTCTTGCCCATGGCGTGATAGCTGCCGTAAAAGCTATGGAAAGCCGCATGCGGCAGCCAGGCCTCATCGAAATGCAGGGTGTCGATCCAGCCGTCGAGCTTCTTCTTAATGGTCTCGGTGTTGTAGAGCACGCCGTCGTAGGTGCTCTGCGTCAGCGTCATGATGCGGGGCTTGACTGTCTTGGCATCCACGCCTTTGAGCAGCGGGTTGGCGGCAATCTTTTTGCGGATGGCGGCCGGCGAAAACTCACTCTCAGGTATCGGGCCGATGATGCCGTAATGATTGCGCGTGGGCGTCATGAACACCGGCACAGCGCCGGTCATGATGATGCTGTGCAAGATGCTCTTGTGGCAGTTGCGGTCCACCACCACCACATCGCCCGGCGCCACCGTGTGGTGCCAGACCATCTTGTTCGAAGTGCTGGTGCCATTGGTGACGAAGAAGCAATGGTCGGCATTGAAGATGCGCGCAGCATTCTTCTCGGAGTCCGCCACCGGGCCGGTGTGATCCAGCAGCTGACCCAGCTCTTCCACCGCATTGCACACGTCGGCGCGCAGCATGTTTTCACCAAAGAACTGGTGGAACATTTGGCCGACTGGGCTCTTCAGGAAGGCCACGCCACCAGAATGGCCAGGGCAATGCCAGGAGTAGGAGCCGTCCTGCGCGTAATCCATCAGCGCCTTGAAGAACGGTGGCGCCAAGCCATCCAGATAGCTCTTGGCCTCGCGGATGATGTGGCGCGCAACAAACTCCGGCGTGTCCTCAAACATATGAATGAAGCCGTGCAGCTCACGCAAGATGTCGTTGGGCAAGTGCTGCGAGGTGCGCGTTTCGCCGTAGATGTAGATCGGGATGTCAGCGTTCTTGAAGCGGATTTCTTCGATGAACTTACGCAGGCTCAGCACGGCCGGATCCAACTCGGGGCCGGGCGTGAACTCCTCATCGTCGATCGACAAGATGAAGGCACTGGCGCGGCTTTGCTGCTGCGCGAACTGGCTCAGGTCGCCGTAACTGGTGGCGCCCAGCACTTCGAAGCCCTCTTTCTGGATCGCGTCGGCCAAGGCACGGATACCCAAACCCGAGGTGTTCTCGGAGCGATAGTCTTCGTCGATGATGACGATCGGAAAGCGGAAACGAAGCATCTTTGAGCCTCCAGCGGGCGGGGTCAGAAAAACAAGAGGCGCGAAGTGTAGGGCCAAGCTCAGGCTTGTGACGGGCCAAGTGCAAAAACGGCACAACACTTAGCCCTCAAAGCCGCTCCACAGCCACCCACAGCAGCATCCCTAGAACCCCAAAGCCATCTCAAGCCATTCTGCAGGGCGCGGCTTACACTGTTTTTCATAATGACTGCGAAGGCATGACATGGAGATGACTTTGCCCACCGCCTGGTGGATTGCCGCCGGCCTTTTGGTGGCCATCGAACTGGGCACCGGCAGCTTTTACCTGCTGATGCTGGCGATCGGCTGCGCGGCCGGCGCCCTCGCCGCCCACCTGGGGCTTGGCGGCAGCGCGCAAATGGTGACCGCGGCTGCCGTGGGCGGCGCCGCCGTCGTGCTGTGGCATCGCAAGCGCAGCCAGGGCACAAACGCCCTGCCCGCCAATGCCAACCCGGATGTGCTGATGGACATCGGCCAAAGCGTGCAGGTCAAACATTGGCACGCCGACGGCAGCACCCACGTGCAATACCGCGGCGCCGAGTGGCAGGCACGCTACGCCGGCCAGGGCTCACCTGCGCCAGGCCACTACACCATTCGCGCCATTGAAGGCAGCCGCCTGCTGCTCGATCACTGATCTACGAACATCGCACAACAACACAGAGGGAATCGGACACATCATGGAAATCGCCTTCATCTTGCTGGTCATCGCCATCATCTTCATCGTGCAATCGATCAAGGTGGTGCCACAGCAAAACGCCTGGATCGTGGAGCGCTTGGGCAAGTACCACGCCACCCTCACCCCGGGCCTGAACTTTTTGCTGCCTTTCATTGACCGGCTGGCTTACAAGCACTCGCTCAAGGAAATCCCGCTGGATGTGCCCAGCCAGGTCTGCATCACCAAGGACAACACCCAGCTCACCGTTGACGGCATCCTCTACTTCCAAGTCACCGACGCCATGCGCGCCAGCTACGGCGCCAGCAACTACATCGTCGCCATCACCCAGCTGGCACAAACCACGCTGCGCTCGGTGATCGGCCGCATGGAGCTGGACCGCACGTTTGAAGAGCGCGCCATCATCAACACCACCGTGGTCGAGGCGCTGGATGAAGCAGCGCTGAACTGGGGCGTCAAGGTGCTGCGTTATGAAATCAAAGACCTGACGCCGCCACCCGCCATCTTGCACTCCATGCAAGCGCAGATCACGGCAGAACGAGAAAAGCGCGCCCTGATCGCCGCCTCGGAAGGCCGCCGCCAAGAACAGATCAATATCGCCACCGGCGAGCGCGAAGCCGCCATTGCCCGCTCAGAAGGCGAGAAGCAGGCTGAAATCAACAAGGCCGCCGGTAATGCCGCTGCCATCACCGCCGTGGCCGACGCCACCGCCGGCGCCATCGAGAAGCTGGCCGCTGCGATTCAGCTGCCGGGCGGCGACCAAGCCGTGCAACTCAAAATCGCCGAGAAGGCCGTGGACGCCTACGCCCAACTGGCCCAGAAGAACAACACCATGATCGTGCCGGGCAATATGTCGGAAGTCTCGGGCCTGATCGGCACCGCCATGGCCCTGATGCGAGGCAAGCAGACCAAGTAGCACCTGAAGCCGCCCAAGCGGGCTGGCCCACTATTTTCAGGAAACTTCGCTAAGTTTCCCGTAGGGCACAAAAACTGCGCTATGATAGCGGGCTTCGGAGAGGTGGATGAGCGGTTTAAGTCGCACGCCTGGAAAGCGTGTGTGGGTTAATCCCCACCGCGGGTTCGAATCCCGCCCTCTCCGCCAAAACTATGTCCAGGAACGTCCCAAAACGTCCTGGGCAAACCAAAAAATCCCCGTAAGTCGTTGACTCACGGGGATTTTTTCCGTCTATACGTGCACATACGTCTGCATACAGCCGCGCCCCAGCGAGGGTAACCATGAGGGCAATTGATGCAATACCGCCAGGCGTCATCAAATTACCCTCAGATGCTCGCCGACGATGCTCCCGCCAGTAGATTAGAAGCACTGAGATGCAGTCTTCGTGTTGACTTCGCTTTACCGGGTATTTTCTATTTCCGCGCGAAGTTTTTCGCGAACACACCATGTGCTCGCCCAGCTCATTACCGTTGCCACTAAGGCCGGGATTGGTACGCGAGGCAGGCTTGCCGAGCAGCAGGCTCGACCACGCCGCTCACTCTGCCCAGCCGGCGGCTTGGCAGGCTCAGAGATGCTCGCTGCGGTATTCGCTGGGCGACTTCTGGGTGCGACGCCGAAAAGCGCGGCTGAAATTAGCTGTATCGCGATAGCCCAGGCGCTCGGCCACTTCGGCCACCGAGACCCGGCCATTGCTCAGCAGTGCGCAAGCCCGGTCGAGCCAAAGGCCGTCGTGCAACTCGCTGAACAGCACGCCCTCTTGCTTGAGGCGCCTGTCAATGGTGCGTTCTGACACGCCCAGTTGCGCGGCCACGCCCTTCAAGCTGACCGGCCACACCTCGGCCTGGTTCATGATTTTGCTGACCACGCTGATCCAGGACTCTTCGGGTTCTGCGGCGCCGGGCGTCTGGTTATTCAACTGCTGCTCAACGCTGAGGACGATGTCTTGCGAGGGCATGGGCAATGGGAGCGCGAGAAAAGCGGCGTCCATGCTGACGACCACGCCGGGCGGCGAATCCGCACTGAAATGAAAGCGCGTTGGCTGCAGGTTCAGATAGCGATCCAGATGCTTGGGCTCCGGCATGGACAGCCGGATATCACAAGGCAGCATGCGATCCCCAAGCAAGAGCTTCAAGGTGGTGTGCGTGGCCACGGCCAGCACCTCTTGATAGAAGTAGACCCGCTCCGGGCTCATGGGGCCGACCGGTGAAAACTCGGTGCGACCCAGCTTGTCGCTGCGCCGGTAACTGATGCTGAAGGCGGCGGTCAGGTGGAACTGCTGGCGGATCGCCAAGCTCCACACCGCGTTGATGTCCGGACAGCCAATCAAACCGTAGCCGAGCAGTCCGTGGGATGTTGGCGTCAGCATTTGGCCGAATTCAAAGCCAAGATCGCCGCGGCCGCTGAGTTTGGCGGCGGCCACATAGATGCGCTCGGTTTCATCCAGGGTGATGCGCAGATTGCCTTGCTTGCGTTTGAACTCGGCCGGATCCATGCCGGCGCAGGCCAGCACACGCTCTCGGGGTATATCCCAGGTTTCCAGCAAATTCAGCATCAGCCCGGCGTAGCGGGATGGCGCGGTTGGCTTGCGATTGTTCATTCTTCTTTTTTGAGCGATCTAGGCTGCGCGATGCAGCGCGTCTCTCCAGCGCGCTGCAGGCCTAAGTATTTCACCTTAATTGTCACCAAGTGACTGTGGCGTGGCAGATTGTGACAAAGCCAGAACAATCGGCACACCAAATAATCCAGCCGTTCGTACTCCTCAAAACAAGACAAGTTCAGCCGTTCAGGCTGTTCGCGAATCAAGCCGGTCATTGTCAATGGCCGTCACGCACCCAAAGAAGGAATGATCTGATGAAAAACCCTCGCACACCCTGGCTGGTGGCCGCGCTTGCCTTGGGACTCGCGGCATGCGGTGGAGGCAGTTCCACCCTCACGCCCGCGCCCACTCCAACAGCCCCGCCGGCCCCAGCACCGGCGCCGCCGGCCACTGTCGCAGGCACCGTGGTCACTGCGGCGCAGATGAATTCCGAAGATCTCAACACGATCTTCTTCCGGGCCCGTGAGGGCGACACTATCACCTTGCCCGCGGGCAAGTATGTGTTCAACCGAACGCTCAAACTGAGCGTCAACAACGTGACGGTGCTGGGCGCAGGCAATGGCGCTGATCCCGCCACCAACACCATCTTGTCCTTCAAGGATGCGGCCGAGACCAACGGGCTGGAGGCTCGCTTCGTCAAGACAGTGACCTTGCGCAAATTCGCGGTGGAAGACGCGGTGGGCGACGCCATCATGGTCTCCAACTCCACCGATGTGTTGATGGACACAGTGCGCGCCGAGTGGACCACCGACCCGGTGAAGACCTCGCGCATGGCCTACGGCCTCTACCCGGTGGCCTGCGACAACGTGACCATCATCAACAGCAAGGCCATCGGCACCCGGGATGCCGGGGTATATGTGGGCCAGTCCAAAAATATTCGCGTGGTTGGCAATGATGTTTACTACAACGTCGCCGGCATCGAGATCGAGAACTCCCGCAATGCCATCGTCGAGCAGAACTATGTGCACGACAACACCGGCGGCATTTTGGTTTTCGCCCTGCCCGGCACCTACCGTTTTGCCACCAACGACGGCACCATCGTTCGCAACAACAAGATCATCGACAACAACCTGCCCACGGCCGCCAATGCCACCGGCTTCGTCACCGCCGTGCCGCCTGGCACCGGCGTGATGGTGCTGGCCTCGCAGAACACCGAGGTGCATGACAACACCATCACCAAGCACAAGACGGCCGCCGTGCTGGCCATCAGCTTCCAAGCCACCCAGTTCGCCTACGACGCCAAGGTCTACGACCCACATCTGCGCGGCTTCTACGCCCACAACAACAAGATCAGCGATTTCGGCAGTTCACCAACGGCTGAATTTGCAGATCCGGCCAACTTGGGCCCCTTGGTCGACGGGCTCTTTGCCTACCTGAAGAGCAACAACTTGCCCCAGCGCTTCCCCGCCGTGGTCTGGGACGGCATCGTGGACGTGGCCACCGGCACGACGGGTAGCCAGGGTCAAGGCGGCAAGTACACCGGCAATCTGCAGGTGTGCTCAAAAGATAACGTGATTGACACGCTGACCGTGCCGGGCCAGATCTCTTACGAGAACATCGATCTGGACTTGGTTGCCCTGATGCAGGGCTTGTCCAGCTCGCCCATATTCCCCTTCCCCGAACGCATGAATTGCAGCATCAGCATGCCCAAGGTGACCGGTCTGCCCTGAGCCACAGGCCAGGACTATCCGCCCGCACCGACCTACTTTGACTGCAATGCGTGTGGCCGCTCAGGCGTTCCCCGGTGAGCAAGAATCGGCCCCAGCCGACGCTCCACGGGGATGAACGCTGAGCCGGATGCCACATGCCCCTCAGGAGACAACAAGATGAGATTCAACACAATCAAGCCCAAGCAACTCGCCTGGATTACCGCGGCCATGCTGGGCATGGGCCTGCTCGTCAGCTGCGGCGGCAGCGACAACACGGCCACCGAGACGCCGACGCCCCCCGTCACGCCCACGGCGCCGAGCGAGCCGGCCGTCAAAATCTTCGAGCAAAGCACCGCGCCCGACAAACTCTCGGATTGGCACTTTGTCATCAGCGACGGCAAGAAGCTCAGCTTGAACAAGAACGTCGTGCCCTACGACCTCAACACCCCGTTGTTCTCTGATTACTCCTTCAAGCTGCGCGCCCTCTATGTGCCGCCAGGCAAGCAGATCAGCTACAAGGCTGACGGTTCGATCGAATTCCCGATCGGCTCGGCCATGATGAAAACCTTCTACTACCCCAAGGCCACCGGCACCGATGCCGCCTACAGCGCCGTGGCGCGGCAAACGCAGACCGTGCAAGGGGACTCGATTGATCTGGCCAACAATGTGCTGATCGAAACGCGCGTGCTGGTTTTGCAGCCCAACGGCACTTGGTCCGGCCTGCCCTATCTGTGGGATGCGGATCAGAAGGACGCCAAGCTCAAGATCGGCGGCGCTGACGTCAAGCTGGAACTGGTGGGCGCGGCTGGCGCGAATGAGAAGTTCGTCTACGGTGTCCCCAATGCGCAGAGCTGCCAGCAATGCCACGCCACCCAGTCCGCTGGCGGCCAGGGCATCTTGCCCATTGGCCCCAAGCCGCGCAATTTGAACAAGAACTACGCCTACAGTGCCAGCATCACCAAGAACCAACTGGTGTACTGGGATGAACTGAAGCTGCTGTCGGGCTTCCCTGGCATCGCCAACGTGCCGGCCAATGCGGATTGGCGCGACACCACGCAAACCCTGGAAGCCCGCGCCAAGGCCTATCTGGACGTCAACTGCGCCCACTGCCACAGCTCACGCGGCGCAGCCTTCCAGACCGGCCTGATGCTGGACATCAACACGGTGGGCAGCACCAGCCCCTCCACCTCGCAGTGGGGCGTGTGCAAGAAGCCGCTGGCCTATGGCGGCCCCGGCGCACCGTATATGTATGGCATTGAGCCCGGCCAGGCCGACGCCTCCTTGTTACTCTATCGCATCAGCCACACCACGACCGGTGATGTGATGCCGGTGATCGGCCGCCACGTCAATCACACCGAAGGCAATGCCTTGGTGAAAGACTGGATCAATCAACTGACTCTGCCGTCCTGCCACTGAACTGGGCCTCACGCCCCATCTAAGCGGCAAGCAATTACGCCTCGCTCAAGCCGCCCTCGCGTTCTTCTTGGATCGCGAGCGGCTTGACACCTACTCGCAGGAGACTTCCCCATGGCCAGATCCACCCAGGCTCACGCCCTCCCCCGCCCCCATGTTTTGGCCGCATTGATCGCCAGCGGCCTGGCGCTTTTCATGCCCCTGGACCAGGCCCAAGCGGCCGGCTACCGCTTTGGCACCCAAAGCGCTGCCGGCGAAGGCACGGCCAATGCCAACGGCGCCGAGGGCGATGACGCCAGCGCCCTCTTCGCCAACCCAGCGGCCATCACACGCTTGTCCGGCCTGCGCTTCTCGGGCGTGATCGACTACGTCAAGGCCGACATCAAGTTCGTCGATCAAGGCTCCGTCATTTCCCTGCCCGGTTCGGGCTTCCAGCCCGTGCCCATCTCGCGCGCTGGCGACACCCAGGCCATCACCAGCACGGCGGTGGTGCCCCATCTCTACGCCAGCTACCAGTACTCCGACACACTGACTTTCGGCGCTGGCGTCTTCGTGCCTTTTGGCGCCAAGCTGGAATACGCGCCGTCTTGGGGCGGCCGCTACAACCTCAATGCGGTGGACCTGAAGTCCATCGCCATCAACCCCAACGTCGCCTGGAAGCCCAGCAAGGCCGTGTCTCTGGCTTTCGGCATCACGGCCCAGCGCATGGAGGGTGATCTGACCCGCGCCGTGCCCTATGGCTCCGTCTACGCCAGCGGTTTGATGGCCGCGGCCCAGCAAGCCGCGCTGGGTGGCGCGCCGGGCCTGGCCTTGCAATTGCGCCAGCAAGCCGCACAGGTCTTTGGCGACGCTTCCTTTGATGGTTCGATCCGCGTGAAAGGCGATAGCTGGGCCTTCGGCCCCAACCTCGCCTTGATGTGGGAACTGAGCGAGCAAACCCGGCTGGGCCTGGCCTGGCGCGGCAGCATTGCGCATACCCTCAAGGGCAATGCCGACTGGACGCAGCCCAGCACCCTGCCGCCCACCGTGCTGGCCGCCATCACCGGCAAGCCGGGCGATGGTCACAGCAAGCTGGACCACAACGATTCGGGCGCCTCGCTGTCGGTCAAGACGCCGGACTCGCTGTCCATGCACGCCTTCCACCAGATCGACAGCCGCTTCGCCGTGATGGCGGATGCCACTTGGTACCGCTATTCGCTGCTGCAAACCCTGCGCATCGACTTCGACAGCACGGCCGCACCGTCGGTGACGGCCGAGCATTGGAAGGACTCCTGGCGCCTGTCGGCCGGTGCGAACTGGCGCGTCAACCCGGCGCTGATGCTGCGCGCGGGCGTGTCCTACGACAAGTCTCCGGTGGATGCGGTTTATCGCAGCCCGGCCCTGCCTGACTCCGACCGCACCTGGTACGCCCTGGGCGCGAATGTCGCCATCAACAAGCAAGCCAGCGTGGATCTGTCCTTCGGCTATGTGAAGCTCAAGGATGCCCCGATGAGCGCCACCGACGACGGCGCCGGCATCCAACCCTGCAGCTGCGCTTACTCCACGGTGCGCGGCAATTACGAAAGCACCGCCAAGACCTTCGGCGTGCAGCTGAACTATCAATTCTGACCCCCACGAGGCCATCATGGACAGACGCAGTTTTCTTCGCAAATCGGTCGCGCAAGCTGGCGCCCTCATCACCGCCTCGTCAGTACTCACAGGTTTGAGCGGCTGCGGCGGTGGCTCAGACGGCGAGGCCATCGTGCCCCTGCCACCCACCTTCCCTGGCACCGACCAGCCCGTGCCGGCCACCCCAGCCGCCAGCGGCGCCTACAAGTTCCCGCAAAGCGTGGCTTCGGGCGACCCCAAGAGCGACGGTGTCCTGCTGTGGGCGCGCGTGGTGCCGGCCGCAGCGGATGATGTGCTGAGCGCCGGCACGCCCGCCAACTTCAGCGTGCGCCTGCGCATCAGCAACGCCGACAATTCGGCCGCCCTGGGCAGCGACACGGCACTGAGCGGCAGCCTCGCCGCCGATGTCGAAGTGCCGGTCTACGCCCTCTACGACAACACCTTGCGCCACCGCATCCGCGGCCTGCAATCGGGTACCACCTACTACTACCAATTCACCGCAGGCGACGCGCGCTCCAAGGTCGGCCGCTTCAAGACCGCGCCCGCGGCGGATGCAGATATCAGCAACCTGAAGTTCGCCTATATGGCCTGCCAGGACTGGAGCGTCAACCACTGGGCCGGCCTGAGCAGCCTGGTGAAGGAAGACATCGACTTCGTCGTCCACCTGGGCGACTACATCTACGAGGCCGTTGGCGCCGACTACCAAGCCGGCGGCGTGGAAGCCGCCCACAGCGCCCTGGTCTTGCCCAATGGCGCGAGCCTGCCCAGCGGCGGCAAATATGCCAGCAGCCTGGCCGACTACCGCTATCTGTACAAACGCTATCGCAGCGACCCGCGCCTGCAAGCCCTGCATGAGCGCTTCGCCTTCGTCGCCATCTGGGACGACCACGAGTTCTCTGACGACTGCTGGCAAGACCGCTCCACCTACGACAACGGCAGCTTCAATGCCGGCACGGGGGCTGCAGACAACACCGTTCAGACCTCGCGCCGCCTCTCGGCCAGCCAGGCCTGGTTCGAGTTCATGCCGGCCGACATCAGCTTCACGCTGGACGCCGGCTACGGTATCAGCAATATCCGCATCTACCGCGACCTCAAGTTCGGCAAGCTGATGCACTTGGTGATGACGGACCAGCGCCTCTACCGCGCTGACCATCTGATCCCCGAAGCGGCCCCCAGCCCCCTAGACGGCAAGCCGCTAGGCCAGATTGGTGCGCGTTACATGGTGCCTGAGACCACCCTGGCCGGCATCGAAGCGCAGAAGATCGACGCCGCCAAAAAGCTTGGCCTGCCCGACGAGATGACGCTGGTCAGCGTGCTGGGCACCGCGCAGCGCCAGTGGTGGATGGAGACGATGAAGAGCTCCACCGCCTTGTGGAAGATCTGGGGCAATGAGACCTCGCTGCTGAAGATGATTGTGGACGGCGCCAAGCTACCCACCGCACCGGCTGCGCTGAAGACCCGCTTTGTCCTCAATGCCGACCAATGGGACGGCTATAACGGCGAGCGCAAGCAGCTGATGGCCCACCTGGCTACGAACAAGATCAGCAATGTGGTGGCGGTGACGGGCGACATCCATGCCTTCTTTGCCGGCACGGTGATGGACGACTTCAATGCCGCCAGCCCCAAGCCGGTGATGGTGGATCTGGTGACGGCGGGCATCTCCAGCAACTCGCTCTTCAGCTACTTTGTGGGCGCCGCCAGCTCACCCGCTTTTGCGGCCGTGAAGCCCTTGGTCGTGGTCAATGAAGTGGCTTGCGAGGACATCGCCATTCAGATGCTCTCCGCCGCCATTGCCATGGCTTCGGGCGTGACCGACCTGAGCAATACCGCGGCCATTCAGGCAGCGGTGATGGCCGCCATCGGCGCTGGCTTGATTCCGCTGGCCGCCGTGCAGCCCACGCCGGGCCTCAGCACAGCACCCATCAACACCTTCGACGAAACCTTGAATGGCCATATGGGTGACACCATTGCCGCCACCAATGCGCGTCTGTCGGGTGCAAGCAAGTCAACCGCCTGCTCGACGCTGTATCTACTGATCGCCGACAGCTTGTCCAAGGCCCTGGGCATCCCAATTGGCTTTGTGCCCGCCGCCGAAGTGGTCAAGCGCATGAACCCCTTTGCCAACAGCACCACCGGCGAGCCGCCCACTGCCAACAACCCATGGCTGAGCTATGCCGATTCCAATGCGCAAGGCTATGCCGTGGTGAACCTGAGCAAGACCGAGTTGGTGTGCGACTTCAAGAAGATGGCGCCCTTGAGCGCTGGTGCGGCACCCACAACGCCTGTCGCCTCGGTCAAACGGGTGCGGGTGCCGGTGGGCAAGGCGCAGGTGGTGCTGGATTGAGGCAGCGCGTGAACGCTCAGGCCCGGCTGCGAAGCTTTGCATGAGGGGCCAAGCATGAAGAGCCTCAGCACACTGCCCGCCCCACCACCCAGCGTGGTGGCCGATGGCGCCCCTGCCAGCGGCCGCTACGCTGGGCGCATTGCCCAAGTGGACTGGCGCGGGCTGCGCGCGCCCTTCAAGCGCTCGGCGCTGTGGCGCCGCTTTCACCACAAGCGCTGGCAATACCTGGGCCTTGGCAATGAAGCGGTGTTCATAGGCCTGGCCATCGTTGATGTGGGTTGGACCTGCACCGCGTTTGCCTACGTCTTTGATCGCAAAAACAAGCGCTTGCTGGCCGACTGGAGTCAGGACGGCTTGCCTGGCCTGCAATGCCAGTTGTCAGATGCGCCGGTCACTGGCGCCCTGGCCTGGTTCCAGGGACCGAGCACTCAGCTGAGTTTTGAGCACTCGGCCCCGGATTGCATGCAGGTGAAGGTCAAGACCTCGGCCTTGACGCTGCAGGTGGAGATGGACCTGTCTGCCACTGCCCCCTGGCTGCTGGCCGTGGGCAGCATAGGCGCAGGCGGGGTGGCGCATGCCACCCAAAAAAGCTCGGCTCTGCCGGTGCGCGGCCAGGTGCAAGTCCAAGGTCAAACTTTGCAGTTGGACGATGCTTGGGCCAGCATCGACAGCTCCAACGGCCTTCTAGCCCGCCACACCGAATGGCGCTGGGCATGCGCGCATCGGCCGGACGTGGGCTTCAATCTGCAAAACGGCTACTTCGGCGGCAATGAAAACTCCTTGTGGCTGAACGGGGGACTCATTCCTCTTGGAGCGGCTCACTTCGAGTTTGATGCCCAGCAGCCGCTCAAGCCTTGGCGCGTCAGCACGGCAGACGGGCTGCTGGATCTGCGCTTCAGCCCCGAGGGCGCACGCCAGCAGAATCGCAATTTGCTCATCGCCGCGAGCCGGTACATCCAGCCCATCGGTACGTTCAGCGGCTGGGTCAAACCTGCGGCTGACGCAGCGCCCTACGCGGTCAGCGATCTGCTCGGCGTGACCGAGGACCATCGCTCGACTTGGTAGCAGCCTCGCCCGCTCAATCCCCCAAGTCGATCAGCGCCGCCAGTTGAAGGCCCGCCAAGGGTGCAGCTAACTCGTAATCTGCCAGCACCCAGGCTTGCGTCTGGCTGGCCGAGGCCTGGCCCAACAAATCGTGCACCCAGCGGCAGGAGCGCGCGTCCAGCGCCGCATAAGGCATATCCAGCAGAACCAGTTGGGCGCCGCAAAGCGCCGCAGCCAGCAAGCCCAGTTTGCGGCGGCTGCCGCTGGACAGCATGTACATCGGCTTGGCCATGTGTTCCGCCAAGCCCAGCGCCTCAATCAATTCAGCCTCGTCGGCGGCGCGCCAGGCGGGATAGCTAGGCCGCAGCGCCGCCAGCCATGCTTGCGCGGGAATGGCATCGTGCTCGGGGGACTCCGGGCACTGGTAATACAGAGATAGGCCTTCGCGCCGACGAAGCTGTCCGCTGCTGGGCGCCAAAACCCCGGCCATCAAGCGCAGCAAGCTGGTCTTGCCGCGACCATCGCCACCGCGGACCAAGCTCAAGCCAGCTTGCAGCGCAAAACTCAAGTCATTCAGCAAGGCGCGTCCACCGACATCGAGGCGCAGGTTTTCCGCCGTCAGGAAGGCGGCATTGAGGGAATTGGGCTTGTTCACTGACGAATTCATGCTGCGCATTCTGCCTGCCGCCGCCGTGCTGCTATCGCGAGGCGCCTCAGCTCGCGAATATACGTTTTGCATGCATAACGTATAATTTCAACCATGGGAATCGTCAAAATTTCAGACCAGATGCACGAGAGTCTGCGCATCGCCAGCAGTGCGCTCTCGCGCTCCATCAATTCGCAGGCCGAGCATTGGATGCGTATCGGCATGGTGGCCGAACTGCATCCCGAACTCGACCACCGTGAGATCAGCCAGTTGTTGATTCGCGCCGAGCAGGCAGGCGGATTTGATCTCGCCACCGTGGCGGCTTGTTGCTCCCGTGAGTTAGGACAAGCCAAAGTCACACCGACGCACAAGCCCAATAAATCCAACAAGAACAGCAAAGCAGGTCTGCAATGAAAAGCATCAAAATTCGCAGCGCCCAGGAAGTGGCCAAATCCCGTGAGGCCGGCAAGTTGGCCGCCCAAGTGCTGGCCATGATCGCGCCCCACGTCCAGCCCGGCGTCAGCACCGAAGACCTGGACCGCATTTGCCACGACTTCATCGTCAATGACTTGAAAGTCACGCCCGCCAATGTGGGCTACCACGGCTTTACCAAGACCCTGTGTACCTCCGTCAACGAGGTGGTGTGCCACGGCATCCCCTCGGCCAAGAAGATTCTCAAGGCGGGCGACATCATCAATATCGATGTGGCCGTCATCAAAGACGGCTGGTTCGGCGACACCAGCCGGATGTACTTCGTGGGCGACAGCATCAGCCCCTTGGCGCGCCGCTTGGTCGACACCACCTATGAAGCACTCTGTGCCGCCATTCGAACCGTGCGCCCCGGCGCACGCCTGGGTGATGTGGGCCACGCCATCCAAACGGTGGCGCACCGCGAAGGCTTCAGCATCGTGCGCGAGTACGGCGGCCACGGCATCGGCGACATCTACCACGATGAGCCGCATGTCTTCCACTTCGGCCAGGCCGGCCAAGGCCTGGTGCTGAAGGAAGGCATGATCTTCACCATCGAGCCCATGATCAATGCCGGCAAACGCGGCATCCGAGAACTGGCTGATGGCTGGACCGTGGTCACGCAAGACCGCTCTTTGTCCGCCCAGTGGGAACATATGGTGGCGGTGACCGCGGATGGCTTTGAGGTGCTAACGCCTTGGCCGGACGGCTATGGCGACTACCCCGCCATCAGCTGACGCGGCAGCAAAAAAGGTCGCTTAGACCAGCACTTCGACGAACATCGGCTGGCTCAAAAACCCAGCCGGGCTGGCGCTGGCCCCGTAGGCGCCGGATTGAAACACCACAACCAGATCGCCGATCTCCGCCGGCGGCAGTTGCATCCGATCCGCCAGCAAGTCCAGCGGCGTGCACAGCGGCCCCACCACCGAGGCAAGTTCCAAGCTCGCCGATTCAGGCGCGGCAGCCCCTGCCCTGTCCGACACGATGGTGACCGGATAATTCTTGCGAATGACCTGACCGAAATTGCCGGACGCGGACAGATGGTGGTTCAGGCCCCCATCGGTGACCAGAAACACCTGGCCACGCGAGACTTTGCGGTCTACCACCCGCGTCACGTACACCCCGGCCTCACCAACAAAGTAGCGCCCCAACTCAATCACCAGAGAGGCGCTGGGCAGATCCTGAGCCGCACGCTGCACCAGTGCAGCCAGATTGGTGGCGATCGGCCCCAGATCCAGGGCCACTTCGCCTGGGAAATAGGGAATGCCGAAGCCGCCGCCTAGGTTCAAGAACTTGACCGGGCTGGGCGCATGAGCCGCCAGGCGGAGAGCCAGCTCATACGACTTCTGCTGCGCCTCACAAATCGACTCGGCGCGCAGGTTTTGCGAGCCGGCAAAGAGATGAAAGCCTTCGAAGGCCAGGCCAAGGCGGCCAATCTCTTGCAGTAGCGCAGGCACCTCTTCGGCATCCACACCAAACTGCTTGGGGCCGCCGCCCATCTTCATGCCCGAGCCCTTCAGCTCGAAATCCGGGTTGACGCGCACCGCGACGCGCGCCGGCAGCCCCAAGCGTGCGGAAGCCGCGGCCAGCACGGGCAGCTCACGGGCAGACTCCACATTCACCAGCACGCCGGCCGCCACCGCCTGCGTCAGTTCAATATCCCGCTTGCCCGGCCCGGCAAAGCTGATTTCGGCCGGGTCGGCACCTGCATCCAGCGCCACCTTCAACTCACCGGCCGAGGCCACATCAATGCCGTCCACCACGCCCGCCATCAGGCCCACCAAGGCCGGCATGGGATTGGCCTTCATCGCGTAATGCAGCTTGATTTCAGCCGGCAAGGTTTGCCGCAACAGCGCCACGCGGGCGCGCAGCAAGTCTCGGTCATAAGCGTAGAACGGCGTCTGGCCCACCCGCGCGGCAAGGCGCCGCAGCGGCTGCTGGCCGATCAACAAGTCACCATCGGCGCGGCCGAACTGCGTCATGGGGGTATGCACGGGCGCGGGGCGGTTTGGTGCGGGTTGCGAGATTGGACTATCGGCGGCCGAGCTGGACATGGGCGAAGGTTCTCGATCAGAGTCTGCAATGAAAAAAGGAGGCACTGAGGCGCTGCGTTCGGGCCTCAGGCCTGCTCGCGCCGCTCCAGCCACTGGCCGGCCAAGAGCTTGCGGTCGATCTTGCCATTCGGATTGCGCGGCAAGGGGCCCGCTTGGACCTCGATGCCCGCGGGCACCATATAGGCCGGCATGTGCTGGCGGCACTGTGCTTGCAAGGCCGGCAAATCCACACCATCGGCACCCACCGGCGCGGTGACGATGACCTGAATCGCCTGCCCTAGGCTCGGGTGATCAACGCCAAAGGCAATGCATTCGCCCACCAACTGGGTGGCGTAAAGAATTTCCTCCACCTCGGTGGGGCTGACCCGGTAGCCCGAGGTCTTCATCATCTCGTCACGGCGGCCGACGAAGTACAGATAGCCTTCGGCATCCATGCGCACGTTATCGCCGGAAAACACTGCGTACTCGGGCAACTGCAAGCCCGCCTCACGGCCAGGCGCCCCCGCAGGCAAAAGCTTGTAGCGCTCGGCTGTTTTCTCCGCGTCATTCCAGTAGCCCAGGCCCACCAAGGCACCGCGGTGCACCAGCTCGCCCACCTCATCCGGCGCGCAAGCGCTGCCGTCTTCGCGCAACACCAGAATTTCGGCGTTAGGAATGGCCTTACCGATGGAGTCAGGCCGACGATCCACCTCGGACGGTGGCAGATAGGTGGAGCGAAATGCCTCGGTCAAGCCGTACATCAAGAAGGGGCTGGCGCTGGGCGCGCGCTGGCGCAACAAACCCAGGGTCTCACGCGGCATGCGCCCGCCGGTATTGGCGAAATAGCGCAGCTTGGCATTGATGGCGGCAGGCCAATCCAGCTGCGCCAGTTGGATGTAGAGCGGCGGCACGGCAGTCAGGCCGGTAACGCCTTCGCGCTCCATGGCCCGCAGCACATCGCGGGGCATCAGGTAGTTCAGCAAGACCACACGGGCACCCACGTGGAAGGCTGTGGTGAGTTGGCTGAAGCCCGCATCAAACGACAGAGGCAAGGCGGCCAGCAGCACATCATCCGGCCGGTTTTCCAGGTAAGAGGCCACGCTCTTGGCGCCAGCCACCATATTGCGATGGGACAAGACCACGCCCTTGGGACGGCCGGTGCTACCGGAGGTGTAGAGGATGGCGACCATGTCCGTGTCGATGACGCGGTGCCCGGCACGCGGCTGTGTTGCCACAAACTCGGCCCAGGGCGGCAGGCGCAAGCGCGCATCAAGCGCGGCCGCCGCGCTGTCTTCTTCGCCCTGCTCTGCCCCACCTGCTCCAGTAAGCAACACATGGCGCAACGAAGCCGAACCGGCCAAGGTGTCTTGCAGCATGGCCAGCCGCTCAGGCGACGTCACCAGCACTTGCACGCCGCAATCCGCCATGATGAAGCCGACCTGCTCAGTTTTGAGCAAAGGGTTGATGGGCACAAAAACACAACCCGCCGCCGGTGCCGCGAAGCTGGCCACCACGGTCTCAAAACGCTTTTCCAGATAGATGCCGACCCGCGTAGCCCGCGGCAAACCCAGGGCCATCAGCCCTGCCGCAAAGCCTTGGATTTGCGCCCCTAATTCAGCGTAGCTCATCTGCTGCGAGCCGTAGCTCAGGGCAATCGCTGCCGGCCGGCGCGCCGCTTGAAGCAGCGGCAAATCATGAAGAAGCACCGAGAGGTCTTGCTGAGCGTCCGAAAGGGTGGCTGTCATGCGATCAAAAGGTGGTTGAACGGGAGGCGAAGTCCGACGAGGCGGCGCCAAGGAAACCGCCAAAATGTAGCGTATCGCCAGCACTGCGCCACCCTCGTCCGCAGGGGAGCAGCACTTTTTCCGCCCCGTCTTTTCTTGTCAAGTGCAGCATGCCGCAATATTTACTCATTGGGGCCTCAGATCAGGGGGGCTTCCCCGGGCAGAACTGAAAAATCCCACGGGTAAGATGCGGCGTCTCTCAAACATCAAGCCCGCCCCTGTCGTCGGCACCTCGACCCCATGACTACTGAAAAGCACGTGTTGCGCATCCTCGACGAAGTTCTGAGCCTCAATGGCCGCAGCTCCGCATTCACCCGCAACACCTTGCTGTTAGGCGCGCTGCCTGAATTGGACTCCATGGCCGTTGTCAGCCTGCTGACCGCGCTGGAAGAACAATTGGGCATTGTGGTGGCCGACGATGAGATTGACGGCGCCACCTTTGCCAGCGTCGGCTCCCTGATTGACTTCGTTGCAGCCAAGCTGGACTGATCCGCACCAACCAGCGCCCGCCCGCAGAGCATGAGCAAAGCCCAGCCTTTTTTTCTTGCCTCACCCCAGGGCAAGGGCCAGCGTTTTTGCATATTCCATCCAGCCGATGGCATACAGCGCGGACGGGTGCTGCACATCCACCCCTTCGCCGAAGAAATGAACAAATCGCGCCGTATGGCGGCGCTGCAAGCCCGGGCCATGGCGAAGAGTGGCTTCTCCGTGCTTCAAATCGACCTGTTTGGCTGCGGCGACAGCAGCGGTGATTTCGGCGATGCCGGCTGGCAGGACTGGCTGGATGATCTCAATGCCGCCACCAAATGGCTCGCCACTCAAGGCGATGAGCCGCTGTGGCTTTGGGGGCATCGAGCGGGCTGTTTGCTGGCTTGTGAGCTTTTGGAACGCCTTGACGAGCCCGTTTGCAACTTGCTGCTCTGGCACCCGCCCCCGCAAGGCAGAGTGTTATTGCAGCAGTTCTTGCGACTGAAGTTGGCCAGCGGTTTGCTGGACGGGGGCAGCGGGACCACCATGGAAGCCTTAAAGCTTCAGTTGCAAAGCCAAGGCCACGTTGAAATAGCGGGTTACGCGCTCTCTGCCGGACTTGCCGCTGGACTGGAGCAAGCCAGCTTGACAGTCGCTAGCGAGGCGCGCACGCGCCTTGGACAGGCCCATTGCTTCGAGGTCACCAGCCAGCCTGCCGCTGAACCGACGCCTGCCCTTGCCTCCGCCCTGACTCGCTGGCGCGCACAAGGCATCAACGTCATACACCATCCGGTCACTGGGCCTGCCTTCTGGCAAACAAGTGAAATTGAAGATGCCCCGGCGCTGCTGAGCAGCACCATGTCGACCTTGACGGCTTGGCGTGCCGAGGAAAGGGTCGCATGTTGATGGCTGATTCGAACAGCTTCCTTGCCTCGCCAAAGTCCAATGGCAATACCGGCATTGGCGACGGTCTAGACCTCGCCTACCAAGAACATGCGCTGCAGTTCGACTGCGAAGAGTTGCAATTGCTGGGCGTGGTTTGCACGCCTCGGCTCATTACGCGCGCCCCCACGACTGGCGTCTTGATTCTGGTCGGTGGCCCGCAGTACCGCGTCGGTAGTCACCGGCAGTTCACATTGCTGGCTCGCTTTCTGGCCGAACAAGGCTATCGCTCGCTGCGCATGGACTATCGAGGCATGGGCGACAGCGAAGGTGAACAGCGCAGTTTTGAAGCCGTTTCCAAAGACATAGGCGCAGGCATCGATGCCCTGATCGCAGACGCGAGCGGGGCCATGCAACATGTGGTGATTTGGGGCTTGTGTGATGCGGCGGCGGCGGCGCTGCTCTATTGCGGTGAGTCAAAGGATGACCGTGTAAGCGGCCTCTGCCTGTTGAACCCATGGGTGCGATCAAACACCACCCAGGCCAAGACCCAGATCAAGCACTATTACGGCCAGCGTCTGCGGCAGCCAGAGTTCTGGAAGAAGCTGCTGAGCGGCAAGGTCGCGGTGACGGCGCTCACGGAAGTGTTGCGCACCGCCAAGCAGGCGATTTCCTCATCGACAGAAAAGATGAGTGCATCGCTTGCCCCCTTCCAGAGCCGCATGGCCCAAGCTTGGGCGCAATTTGATGGGCCGATCCAATTACTCATCAGCGGAAAAGATCTGGTGGCGCAAGAGTTTTTAGACAACTGCAAAGACTCTCCCGAATGGCATGGGCTGCTCGCCCAGGAAAAGGTCAGCACACAGACTTTTGCGCAAGCTGACCACACATTCTCCAGTCAGGAATTTCGGCAAGCGGTCCAGGTGCAAACGCTGGATTTCATCCGCCGGCTCAAGGCATAAAAGGAAAAAACTTGGCAACTTTCCGCATCATGCTTCTCGCCTTATTGGGCTTATTCTGGCTTCAGACCAGTCATGCAGAAGTCAGCGCAGCCATGTGCGGGCCACTGAAAGCGGGGCATTACGGCCCTTACGACTACCGCCCCGCCTTTCACAAACCAAACCAGGGCGATCAGTTATCTCATGTTGAACGCCGGGCCCTGGTAGAAGACTACCATTTCACACCACGCGTGGAAAACCTGATTGGTGCTCAATCCGGCGGCGGAGTTGGTTCGCCGGGAAAAGATCTTTCCTACACGCTTCGTGCATTCCCGAACAATCATCGGGCCCTGGTTTCCGTGATGCGCTACGGAGAGAAATTCAAAACAGAGAATCCGCCAGACTTGCAGTATCCAGTGGAATGCTATTTTGAACGCGCCATTCGCTTCGCCCCAGATGATGTCATCGCCCGAATTCTCTACTCGACTTATTTGAATAAATTCAAACGTATCGCAGAGGCGGCAGAACAGCTCAAGATTTCAAGCGGGCTCGCCAAAGATAGCCCCTTCAGCCACTACAACATTGGATTGGCGTACTTCGAACTCAAGGACTATCCCGCTGCGTTACAGAGTGCTTGGCGAGCCAAAGAACTTGGCTTTGACCGCACCGACCTCAGCGACAAACTCAAAAGCGTAGGCCAATGGCGCGACGCGCCTGAACCTGCAGAGCTTGCGGCCTCAGGCGCCGAGAGCGCGGCAAATGCAGCAAGTGCTGCAAGCTCTAGTCCTGCCGCACAGTAAAACGATGAGCCGAATGACATTGACTAATTTGACTCATCACCAAGGGACAAACAGAAGCACCCCAATTCCACGCCTTCCCGTCCTCGACTGGCAGACGTTTACTGGGCTGCGGCAGTCAAGCCTGCCCTGCTTGCTGAATTTGCCAGGCGCCAAGTACACCAATAGTGGCCGAGCATCGATTCTGATTGCGCTGGAGATGTTTGGCATTGGCCAAGGTGACCAAGTCTTGGTGCCAACCTATCACTGCCCAACCATGATCACACCCATCATCAAAGTGGGCGCTGAACCGATTTTTTACCCACTGAACCCAGATGGATCTGCTGATTTACGCTGGATTGCCACCCAGGATATCAGTCGCGTTCGCGTCATTTTGGCCGCCCATTTTTTCGGGCTTCCCCAGGCGATGTCCGCGCTGCGCGCATGGTGCGATAGCCAGCAAATCAAATTGATCGAAGACTGCGCCCACTCCCTCTTCGGCAGCAGTGATGGTAGACCAGTGGGCAGTTGGGGACATTTAGCCATCGCTAGCCTGACAAAGTTTCTACCCCTGCCGGAGGGTGGCTGCCTCGTCAATAATGTTGGCCTACCAAATTTCCCGCAGCTTGGCCGTCCGGGTTTAAAAGCCCAGATCAAAGCGGCCTTCGATATCGTCCATGCTGGCGTCAACCACGGACGCATCAAAGGCATTCGTTCCACGCTTGAGTTCCTGCTGAGCTTGCTCAAAATGGGCCGCCAGCCGGTAGCAGCCCCAGTGGATGACGAAGTCTCCAATGCGTCTTCCGCGCTGGAGTTCAATTTAGGTCCCACGCATCAAACACTGACCCTCGCCTGCCGATGGATTGCCATGCTGGCGCCGAGGCAGCGCATCGTGGAAAAGCGTCGGCAGCAATATCGCTTCTTCGCCCAAGCATTTCAGGATTGTGAGTTTGCGCGGCCGCTGGTCAACGAGCTTCCAGACGGAGCGGCACCTTACGTTTTTCCGCTTTGGGTGGACGAACCCGACCCTGGCTATTTTGAGTTGCGCCGCCTGGGTTTTCCGGTGTCGCGCTGGGACCGCCTATGGCCCCATGTCAGCCGCATCCCTCGTGACTTCGGTCAGGAGTGGTCGCACCACATCTTGCAACTGGCTTGTCATCAAGACTTGACCCCGGACGAGTTAAATCGCATGGTCGCCTTGATCAAGAGCGTCTATTCACCCACCACAAGAACAAAGAGCAAGGGCGACGCATGAGTTGGACCATTCACCCAATAGAAGCATTCGAGGCCCATGGCAAAGCCTGGGACGCTTTGGCGCAATCCCGTGTGGGCGCTCCGTTTCTGCAATCGGGCTTCATGCAGCCCGCGATCGACGCCTTCGGTCGCGGCGATGAATTGCTCTGCCTTTACGAAGCCCAAGGCCAGCTGCGCATCGCGATGATCTTGTCCAAGCAACACAAGGGCATGTGGCAGACCTTCCAACCCTCGCAACTGCCTCTGGGCGCCTTTCTCAGCGACGGAACAGTGGACATGGAGCGGGCCGCGCCCGAACTATGGCGGAAGCTGCCGGGCCTCAGTTTGGGCCTGGGGCTGACTCAGATCGACCCCAATTTCGATCCGCGCCCGAGCGATTCCAGCAAACGCCAGAGCATGGACTACATCCAAACCGCCTGGGTAGACATCAACAGCGGCTTCGACGCCTACTGGGAAGCTCGCGGCAAGAACCTCAAACAGAACACCCGCAAGCAGCGCAACAAGCTCCAAAGTGAAGGCATAGAACCTCGACTTGAATGCTTGCGCACTGTGGCAGAGATGGGGCCAGCCATTGAGCAGTACGGCCGCCTGGAAAGTGCTGGCTGGAAGACGGCCGACGGGACAGCCATTCATCCAGACAATGAACAGGGACGCTTCTACCGTCAGATGCTGGAAAACTTCGCTCGCCAGGGTCTCGCACGGGTCTACCAATACTGGTTCGGTGACAAGGTCGTGGCGATGGACCTGTGCATTGAGGACAGCAGCGTCATCGTCATCCTCAAAACCACGTATGACGAGTCGTACAAGGCGGTCTCCCCCTCTACCTTGATGCGGCAGACGGAGTTCCAGCAGTTATTCGAAGAACAACGATTTAAGCGGATCGAGTTCTACGGCAAGGTCATGGAGTGGCACACCCGCTGGACGGAGACGCAGCGCGGGCTCTATCACGTGAACCTATTCCGCTTCGGCGCGATTCCCAAGCTCTTAGCGATCAAGGCCAAACTCAGCAAGCAAAGTTGATCACAGTCCATGAACACAAGCCCAAAGATCGCCGTCATCATTCCCTTTTTTCAAAGAGAAACAGGCATTCTCGACCGCGCACTGAACTCGGTCCTCGCTCAGGCCTACCCGGCGGATTCGATCTATGTGTTGGTCATCGACGATGGCTCGCCGGTCTCCGCTAAAAAGGAATTGGAGGGCAATTCCATTACCCAACGGTTGCGAGTTCATGTTCTTGAGCAAGCCAACGCTGGGCCCAACGAGGCACGCAACACCGGCTTGGCCAATCTGGAGGCTGGCACCGACCTCGTCGCCTACTTAGATTCAGACGACGAGTGGATAGGCCAACACTTGCAACGTGCAGTCCATGCCCTCAGCTCGGGCCCGAGCAATGCCTATTTCGCCAATCTATTCCATCTCGGCGACACAACCAACGAGTTCGACAAGGCCAAGCGGGTGCGGCACGAGGAGCATTTGCCGCTGGGCGGCGACCCAAGCCTGCGTGTCTACCAAGGTGATATGGTCCATCAAATCGCGACCGCCAACATCATCTTCATGCCCTCGCTGGTCATCAACGCAGCAAGTCTTGGCAAAGCCCGCTTCCCCCAGGCGCATCGGCATGGCGGCGGTGACTACCTGTACTGGATGGATTTGATCAACAACGGGGCCAGCTTTGTCTACTCCACCGAGGCTGAAGTGCGCTGCGGCAGCGGCATCAATATGTGGTACGGCAGCGGCTGGGGTAAAGACGGTTTGGCCATGCGCATCGTGGACGAGGCCCGCTTCCGGCGCAAAGTACTCTCCACCTATGCCAAGGCGGATCGCACCAAGACCAGCCTGCGCGCGCGCTTGGCAGAGCTGCAAGTCAATATGCTGCAGGACGTGCTGCACCGGCTGCGTGCCGGCAAGAAAGTCAACTGGCAAACGGTCTCTATGTTTTACCGGGAGAACCCACCGAGTCTGGCAATGCTTGCGCAAATTGCTCACATCATCAAGGCTAAGCTGGGCAGGGCTCGATGAGTGGTAGTGTCCGTAAGGCCTTGCTCTGGTCTTTTGCTGAGCGCTATTTCAGTTTAGGTATTACTGTGGTTAGCACCATGGTGCTGGCGCGCCTGCTGACCCCCGCTCAAGTAGGCGTGTTCTCGGTCTGCGCAGCCTTCACTGCCGTGGCCGGGATTCTGCGTGACTTTGGCGTTAGCGAATTTCTTATTCAGGAAAAGGACCTGACGCAGGAAAAGACCAAGGCTGCCTTTGGCATCGCCATCGTCGTGGCGTGGTCGATTGGCCTGATTGTTTTTTGCTCGCGCTCCTTCGTCGCTGACTACTTCGCCGAGCCCGGGGTGGCCAAGGTTCTGGCAGTGATGAGCCTGAACTTCTTGATCCTGCCCTTCGCATCGCCAGCGTTTGCCCTGCTCAATCGCGAGATGGCATTTCGCAAAATCTTCATCGTACAGACCGTGGCCAACACGGTGCAGACGGCGTCGGCCATCACACTGGCCCTCAACGGCTTCAGTTACATGAGCCTGGCCTGGGCGCCGGTCATCAGCATCGCTTGCCAGACCCTTTTGCTGAGCTATTTGCGGCCGCGCGACTCCTTCTTATGGCCCAGCCTCAAACACGCAAGAAGCGTGCTGGGCTTTGGCTCCATGTTCGTCAGCTCACGCGTCATCGAGACCCTAACCAACAATACCCACGAATTCTTCATCGCCAAGCAGTTCGGTTTTGCCTCGGTTGGCATCTTCAGCAAAGCCGCCGGCCTCATGGACTTGTTTCACCACAATGTGGCCTCGGCCATCATGCGAGTGGCCACGCCTGCTTTCGCCAAGGACCACCGCGCCGGCAACTCACTGGTCGAGTCCTATTCACGCGGCACGGCCATCTTGACCTCGCTGTCCTGGCCCTTCTTCGGCTTTGTGGCGATTGCTTCCGGCCCCATCATCCGGGTCTTGTTCGGCCCCAAATGGGATGCGGCGGCAGGCGTGGCCACCATCCTGGCCGTCACCATCATGCCCAACGCGATGATGAATTTGGCGCCCAATCTGCTGGCTGCGACCGGCAATATCAAACGTCGGCTCAAGGTCACCTTGGTTTATGCGCCCGTCCATATCGTCTTGATCGCCTTGGCTTCGACCATCAGCCTTAAAGCCATGGCAGCGGTGTTTGGCCTGAGCAATGCCATCATGGTCTTTCTCTACCTGCGCCAAGTCAGCACGATATTACAAACCCGCATCCGCGACATCTTGCGCCCCTCGCTGGCCAGTTTTTGGGTCGCCCTGACCTCAATCGCCATGCAAGCGCTGGTTTTTGAGGTCTGCATGCTGCTGGATCTGCCCAGTCTGATCAGCCTGGTCGCGACCGGTGTGGCCGCCATGCTGGGCTGGGTGGCCTGCGCCCGTCTGATTAATCATCCGGCGTACACAGAAGTTAATCGCCTGGTGGCGGATGCCTGGAACAAACGACGCGATCGCAAAAAAGCAATGCCATGAAGATTGGAATCGTCACAACCTGGTTTGAACGCGGTGCTGCCTACGTCTCCCGCCAGTACCGCGATGTTCTGGCCAAGGAGCACGAGGTTTTTATCTACGCACGCGGTGGCGAGTCCTACGCCAAGGGCGATCCGGTCTGGGACACGCCCGAGGTCACATGGGGTCGCCAGTTGCCGTCCAAAGTGCCGACGGAAATGTGCCTCAAAGATTTCGAGCAATGGATTCGCACCAATCAGATTGAACTCCTGATCTTCAACGAGCAATGGTGGTGGCCGGCCGTGGCTCATGCCAATGCATTGGACGTGATCACCTGTGCCTACATCGACTACTACACCGAGACCACGGTCCCCTTCTTTGGCCTCTATGACCGGCTGATTTGCAATACGCAACGGCATCTGAGTGCGTTTGACTGGCACCCCGGCGCCATCTTCGTTCCCTGGGGCACGGACATCTCGGTCTTCAAGCCGCAAGCCCGACCTGCTTCAGAAAACTGCCAGGAGATCGTTTTTTTCCACTCTGCCGGCATCAGCCCAGGCCGCAAGGGCACCGACCTGCTTCTAAGTGCCTTCGCGCAGGTCAAGGGTCCGGCCAAGCTGCTAATCCATATCCAGCGAGACCTCAAGAAAGCCCTGCCCGAGCAGGCCGACTTGATCGATCAACTGCGCGCCGAGGGCCGCCTGCTGACTGAAGAGCGCACCGTCACCGCACCCGGCCTCTTCCATCTGGGAGATGTCTACGTCTACCCCACCCGGCTGGAAGGCATAGGCCTGACCATCATGGAAGCTGCGGCCTGCGGCCTGCCCGTGATCGTCACCGATGCCCCGCCCATGAATGAGTTCATACAGCATGAGCAGAACGGCCGCCTGGTCAAGGTCGCCAAGCAGATCGCGCGGGCCGATGGCTATCTTTGGCCCCAGGCCATTGCGGACATCGCCAGTCTGCGCGACGCCTTGCAGTGGTATGTCGACCAGCCCGAACTGATCAGCACTTGCAAAGCCCAGGCCCGCAGACACGCCGAGCAGAATTTTGATTGGCAGCGCGCTGGCGAGAGCCTGCTGCAAGCCCTGGCCACAACCCAAAAACGGCCGGCGGCTGACGCCACCGCACTGCAAGCCCGCATCGCCGAGTACACCGAACAGCAGCGCCTGCAAAACAGCATCAGCCGCGATCTTTGGCTGCGCATGTGGCTGAGCTATCGCACCCCCGGCCTGCTGGCAATGCTGAAGGGTGTACGGAATTTACTGAGGGCTCAGCCCTCCAAGAAAGCAGCTGCACCATGAGCAAACTCAAAGTCCTGGCCATCTTCGGCACACGCCCCGAGGCCATCAAGATGGCGCCGGTGGTGCTGGAGTTGCAGCGCCACCCCGAGCAGTTTGTGGTGGAGACCTGCGTCACCGCCCAGCACCGCCAGATGCTGGATCAGGCCCTGCAGCACTTCAATCTGCAGCCCGATTTCGACCTGGACATCATGCAGGCAGGCCAAGACCTGTTCGATGTCACCTCCCGCTGCTTGCTGGGCTTGCGCAGCGTGTTGCGCCAAGCAAAGCCCGATATCTGCCTAGTCCATGGCGACACAACAACCAGCTTTGCCGCAGCACTGGCAGCCTTCTACGAGCAGATTCCTGTCGGTCATGTGGAGGCCGGCTTGCGTACGCACGAGCGCTACTCGCCCTTCCCTGAGGAACTCAACCGAAGTCTTACCGGCCGCCTGGCCAGCCTGCACTTCGCACCCACGGCGAGCAGCCGAGAAAATTTGCTACGCGAAGGTATTGCTGCGTCCGAGATTTTTGTGACCGGTAACACTGTCATTGATGCCTTGCTTTGGACCGTAGCGAGATTCAAGTCTCAACCCGAGGTACGCGAACGCCTGCATCAACAAGTCCTGCAAAACGGCTATGCGATCGGCCTGCGCCCCTTTGTACTGATCACCGGCCACCGCCGCGAGAATTTTGGCGAGGGCTTCAAGAACGTTTGCCAGGCCTTGCTGCAGATCGCCCGCGAGCGGCCCGATATCGATCTGGTTTACCCCCTGCATCTCAACCCTAATGTCAAGTTGGTGGTGGAAGAGATGACAGCCGGCCAAGCCAATATTCATCTGATCCCACCGCTGGAATACGAGAGCTTTGCCTATCTGATGCTCCAGTCAACACTGATCCTCACCGACAGCGGCGGCATTCAGGAAGAAGGCCCCAGCTTGGGCAAGCCAGTGCTGGTGATGCGCGATGTGACCGAAAGGCCCGAGGCAGTGACCGCCGGCTCAGTCCGATTGGTGGGCACGTCGGCCGAGAAAATCGTGAGCAATGTATTGGAATTGCTGAACGAGCCCAAGGCTTACGAGGCCATGAGTCAGGCCAAGAACCCCTACGGCGACGGGTCGGCTGCACTGCAGATTACAAATATCCTGGCCCAATTCAGGGCCGGTCGGAAGGCCTAAGAGCCCCCTTTCATCCTGACCCTGCCGCTACACTTGGGCCAATTCCGAGCAGGGGCAAAACGCTTGACCTGCCGAAAAGAACTCTAGGACGTAGCGCTATGCAGATCACCATCACCCCCCAAATCACCGTCGCCAACGACAAGCCCTTCGTCTTGTTCGGCGGCATCAATGTTTTGGAATCCAAGGAACTTGCCCTGCGTGCCGCCGCCGAATATGTTCGGGTGACTCAAAAGCTCGGCATTCCCTACGTCTTCAAAGCGAGCTTCGACAAAGCGAACCGCTCGTCTATCCACTCCTACCGCGGCCCCGGTATGGAAGAAGGGCTCAAAATTTTCGAGGCGGTGAAGGCGGAATTTGGCGTGCCCTTGATCACCGATGTGCACGAGCCCTGGCAAGCCAAGCCGGTCGCCGAGGTGGTGGACGTTCTGCAACTGCCCGCTTTCTTGGCGCGGCAGACTGATTTGGTTGTGGCTTTGGCCAAGACTGGCCGGGTCATCAATATCAAAAAGCCCCAGTTCCTCAGCCCTTCGCAGATGCAGAACATCGTCGAGAAATTCAAGGAAGCCGGCAACGAGCAAATACTGCTCTGCGAGCGAGGCGCATGTTTTGGCTACGACAATCTCGTTGTGGACATGCTGGGCTTTGGCGTGATGAAAAAAGTCAGCCAAGATTTGCCTGTGATCTTTGACGTCACACATGCCCTACAACAGCGCGACCCGGGTGGGGCGGCATCGGGTGGTCGACGCCAACAAGTCGCCGATTTGGCCCGGGCAGGTATGGCTGTCGGCTTGGCAGGCCTATTCCTGGAGGCTCACCCCGACCCGGATCAAGCCAAATGCGACGGCCCCAGCGCCCTGCCCCTGGATCAGTTGGAGCCGTTCCTGAGCCAACTCAAGGCGCTGGACGATCTGGTGAAGAACTTCCCACCGCTGAACATTCGCTGATCATCTGCGTCTTGCAATTAAGTGCCTGGGATGAGGCGATCAAACAGCGCTGCCAATACGGCAGAACGCTGCGCTCTCGAAGCCTCTGCCACGGCACTGCGCGCCGGCGAGCCCGACTTTCCAGCACGCAACTGAAGCAACCATAGCGGCAGAGCCGCCGCTATGGCATCAGCGTCATCCAAAGGCATCACGTCCAACAAGCCGGCCGCTTTTAAGCTCCTGGCGGTATCGCCAGCTGCATCAGTCAAGGCCAGCACAGGGCGGTTCGCTCGCAGATATTCGTAGAGCTTGGCAGGCACCTGAGTGTTGCAGTTGGCCGCTTGCAGCAGCAGCAGGGCATCGACCGACATCATTTCCGCCAAAGCATCCTCATAAGGCAGGGGCGGACACAGTTCGATGAAGTCCAACACACCAGCGGCCGCGGCCATCTGGCTCAAGTCTTGCTCATGGGCCGAGCCACGAAAGCGCAAGCGCAACTGATCGGCACCAATCTGCCCGGAGCCTGCCAAGCGGGCCAACGCGGCAAACAAGGGGCGAGGATCTCGCTCCCAGGGGTAGACGATGCCGCTGTGTAACAAAATCAGTGGGCCAGCAGACTTGGGCGAGCCGGGGCCGAGACCGGCAGCGGCTAGTTTCTTTTCTGCCGCAAGAAAACTCGACTCGTCATACCCATTCTCAAGCAGAGAAATATCGTCTGCTCGGTGCGGATATCGTTGGCGATAATATTCCAGGGCTCCTGGCGTGGTGAATGTGCAGTGCTTGGCCTGATCAAAAACCATTTGCTCCACTCGCCGGTATGAGCGCCAAATTTTGGGGTCGCGAGGATATTCATCGTGCGCCATCGGGTCCCGAAAGTCCGCCACCCAAGGCAATCCCGATTGACGCTGCAAATCAGCGGCAATCACATGCGCAGTCGCAATCGGGAAGGTTGACCAGATCAGATCCGGTTGGTAGCGCTCAATCATTTGCAAGCCCTGGCGCACCGCATCGAAGCGCCAACTCAGCCAACGATCAGGACGAGCCATCCACCCAGGGTAGCGCCCAAAAATTGAGAGCTGGCGAGCTGTATCGAGGGCAAACGCCCGCCGCACCACCAAATCAGGGGGGATCTCGCCCAACAAGTCCGTGCTGGTACTGGGGTAGGCTCTCGGATTGGCGCTCAGCACCAGGGGCTGCCAACCATGCGCAGGCAAATGCTGCGCAAATCGCAAAGTTCTCTGAATGCCACTGCTACCTGCCAAAGGCGGGAAATGGTAGGCAATCATGAGAACGCGACGATTCAAAGGGGCTCCGCGGGGAATCTAGCGGCCATGATACTTGAGCCGAACCCTGAATTCCCCCCCCGTAAACAAAGGGCGAACAAGATACGGTGGCCACATATCCAGGCCATTGCCATCGGTTATATTCAGTCGGCAATTTTGATACTGCGCCACCTGTGTAAAAACTCCCAGTTTTTTGATAAAGCACGCAAATGACAGCACTTCCCCGCGCCTTGTTGACCGGCAACCCTCGATTCAGTGCGGCCCAACAGCCTGGAGCGGAGGACGCCGCTGGCCTTGAGACGGCCTGGCGACAGGCTTTTGCCAAGGCAGACCCAGGACAGGTTTTGGCAGGTGTTGGGGGCAGTTTTGCTCTGGGCTTGGATCTTGAGGACGGGCGGACGGTGCTGGCGGTGGATCGATTCGCCATCGAAACTCTTTGCTACCGCGTGGTAGGCAATGAGTTACGTTTCGCCAGTCGAGCGGATGAGTTGGCTGGCGATGCGGAAATCGATCCGCAAGCAATTTACGACTACCTCTACTTTCACGTCATCCCGGCACCACGCACCATCTTCAAAGATGTCTTCCGCCTCCCTGCCGGGCATTTTGCGGTTTTCTCACAAGGCAAGCTCAGCGTTCAGCCCTTCTGGACCGCTGACTTCAAGCCACTCAGCAAGCCCGATTTCGGCACCCTCAAGACCGAGTTCTTGCAAACCTTGGCAGATTCGGTCCAGTCCCAGTTGGACGGCGGCAAAGCGGGTTGCTTCCTGAGTGGTGGTACCGACAGTTCCACCATCGCCGGCATGTTGGCTCGCGTCAGCGGCCAAAAGCCAGCAAGCTACTCCATCGGCTTTGAAGCCGAGGGCTATGACGAGATGGAATATGCCCGTCTGGCTGCCAAACATTTCAATACCGAACACCACGAGTACTACGTCACCCCCAAGGATCTGGTGCAGAGCATTCCGTTAGTGGCCGGTTTCTATGACCAGCCTTTTGGCAACTCCTCTGCCCTGCCCGCCTACTACTGCGCCATGATGGCCAAGCAAGACGGCCTCAGCAAAATTCTGGCCGGTGATGGTGGCGATGAATTGTTCGGCGGCAACACGCGATACGCCAAGCAGAAGGTCTTCGGCGTCTATGACGAGATTCCTCAGGGCCTGCGGACGACACTGATCGATCCGCTGCTGCTGAATCGGGCCGCCGAAGCCACGCCACTCTTGCGCAAGGCCAGCAGCTATGTGCGGCAGGCCAAGGTGGCCATGCCGGGTCGTTTTCAAACCTACAACTTGCTGGAACGCCTGGGTGTTGCAGAAGTGCTTTCGCCCACCTTCCTTCAGTCCGTTGACCGAGCCAGCCCACATGTCCAGCAAGCCGAGGTCTGGGCTGAGCCCAAGGCGGAGCATCTGGTGGATCGCATGCTCGCCTTCGATTGGCGCTATACCCTTGCTGAGGCTGATCTGCCCAAGGTGCGCGGCACGACGCAATTGGCCGGCCTGAAGGTGGGTTTCCCCATGCTGGACGACCGCATGCTGGCCATCGCGCTGAAATTGCCGCACCAATACAAGCTCAAAGGCTTGAAACTGCGCTGGTTCTTCAAGGAAGCCTTACGCGGCTTTCTGCCGGATGAAATCATCACCAAGAAAAAGCAAGGCTTTGGTCTGCCCTTTGGCGTTTGGGCCACCCGCAATGCCGAACTGAAGGGATTGGCCGCCAGCTCACTGGAAAGCTTGGTGGCGCGCGGCTTGGTGAACAAGGCCTTTGTGCGGCAATTGCTGGACCAGCGTTTGGCCGAGCATCCTGGCTATTACGGCGAAATGCTGTGGATCCTGATGATGCTGGAGCAGTGGCTGCAACAGCACGCGCCGAACTACAAGATCTAAAAAACTTCGGCCGGCTGATGGCCGATCAGGCCAGCAAGTTGCGCATCAAGCGCAGGCCGAAAGCGCCTTTGCCTTGGTCCCAAGGCGTGAAGCGCTGAAGTTGTAGGGGATCTGCGCCTGCGCCCGATGCCCCCCACGATGTGGACACAGCCGTTTTAAAGCCCAGCTCGCGAACCATGTCCACATGTTCGGGTAAATAGTCCCGACCAGGCTTGCCGTTCGGGTAGGCAAAAAGGCTGCAATCCTGAGCCAACAAATCCTCCAGATAGCGCTTGCTATCGAGGATCTCTTGTCGAGCTATCTGAGACTCGGTTCTCGCCAATATCGGATGCGACACCGTGTGCGCACCGATCTGCATGCCGGCGTCGCGCAAGCCTCTGACCCCGTCCGTGCCCATCATCAAGTGCTCACCGAGCTGCACACCACTGCGCTCAAGCAATTCATTAGACGCCGCTAAACGCTCGGCAACGGGCAGGTACTTGATCTTGCCGATGATGGCCTCGATGGCCGCGCGGCGCGCGGCAAGGTCAGTCAAGGCATAACGGCCGTGCGCACCGAAGTCCAACTCCTGCTGGCGGCAATGACGGACGGACTCAATCACCGTGTCATTCCACATGCGCCCACCGCCCAAGAATCCGGTAGCGATGAAAAATGTTGCGGTCAAGCCATGCTTTTGAAGAATGGGCAGGGCGACCTCATGGTTGTCGGCATAACCATCATCAAAGGTGATGCAGCAAGCGCGCGTTGGCAGGCGGCCTTCAGCCAGCATTTTCCCCGCCTGATCCAGAGGCAGCACCTCAAACCATTGCTTGAGCCAGGTGCAAATCTGATCAAAACGCTGCGCGTGAACGTCGTCAGGGAAGATCTCATCCTGCCTCGGCAATACCCGATGAAAGATCAGAATCGACAAGCGCCCACGCGCTGCACTCGCGCAAAGCAGTTGGAAACCCAAACGCATGAAATCCATAAGCGAGCGCGAAAAGTAAAAGTCCTGGGGTAGTGAGATCAAGCCGCTGTTCAGCGACTCAAACCAAGCTTGGCTGCTGGCAAATCATCTTTAGCCTTGCCATCCATAAGCCGGCAGGTCAGGACCACCAGAATCAAAATGTTGTAGGGCAGGTCGTAGTAGGAAAGGCTCAGAAAGGCGCCGCCCACGAAATATCCGACCAAACTCACTTGGCACATGGCGCCCAAGTCGGACATCCATCGATCTTCAGGCGAGCTACTTTGATGTCGGTACAAGCGCCCCGCCGACCTCCATACAAAGAACCAGAGCAGCAAAAAGAGAAAGAGGCCGACGAAGCCATGTTCACCCAGGACCATGAAGTAGATGCTATGCGCTGCATGCACATCATTGGGGTCTGGTGCATAGAGCGCAAACAAGGCGGCAGAGCTCACCATAAACCCGCCACCAAAGAAGTTGTGCGAGGCGAGATTGAAAGCCATCCACCAAGCATTGATGCGCCCACCGGCGGACGTATCCTGGTCGTAAGTTTTGATGGTGGACATGCGCTCTGTCCAGCTGTCGGGCATAAAGATGATCAGCGCCACCCCCAGCACAAGAAAGACCAAGCCCATTTCCAGCTTGTGCTTGCCTCGCCACCACAGCACCAGCGTCATTGCCGCGATCGCCAACAAAGCGCCGCGAGACTGGCTGCCCAAGGCCGAGGCTGCGCACAAGAGCATGGCAAGCGCGAGCCCGCGGCTCGCCCACTTCGACGCGGCGGGCAACTGCATTTGCAAGAAGCGAATCAAGGGAATCACCATGATCAGCGCCAGGGCGACTTCGTTATTGCCTTCGATATAACTGCCCTCGGGCCCCCAAACCCGATAGCTTCCGCCCGTGGCGAAAGTGAAGATGCCGCCCTTCACGCCGTAAAAGCCAATCGAAGCCACCAGGGTCCACGCCAAGGCCATGATGTGCCTTTTGCTGTGGAGCACCAGCATGGCGACCAGAATCATGAAGTCAATCTTCATGACCCGGCTCCAGAGATCGAAACTGCGATCGAAGTAGACCGAAAACGGCAAGGTGATGCACATCCACAGCATGAACAGCATCAGCACACCCGACTCTCGACTGACGAAATAGGTGATCTTGTCTTTGGTCAGGAAAATGCCAATCAGCGTCGACCCCGCCATGGCGGCCGCCACCGGCAACTCGCTCAAGCGCCAGCTGTAGGTGTGCGGATTCATGATGCTGATCCAGGTCCAGCCGATGATGCCGATCCAAGGGTGTTTGAAGGCCTTAACAATCAGCCAGAGCAGCACCGCGCCCAGCACGAGGTCACGCATGAATCACCTCGCCGGAAACACGAAGGCAACGCACGGCATGCCGCGCCAAGCTCGCTATAGGGCGCTGACGATCCGAGGCAAGGTGAGACACCCTGCGCACATGCGATTCAATCTCGAGGATCACAGCGTCATCATCTCAGAGTCTGGAACAAGCCGATGACCCGCGCGGCATGCTCGGGCCAGGTCAGGTGCTTGCGAGCAATGACATGCGCTGCAGCGGCCGCGATACGCTGGCGCAGCGCCGGATCCTCACACAAGCGATTCAAAGCCTTTTCTATACCGGCGGGGTCCACCGGGTCATAGAGCAAGGCATCCTCATCAGCACTCAAGATTTCATGGTGATTGGGCTGATCGGGCGCCACGATGGCCTTGCCAAGCGCCAGATACTCAAAGAGGCACAGCGGCGAGGCGTAAGGCACCAGCGCCGTCTGCAAGGCGATGTCAAAGGCCATAGACAAAGCCGGCACCTGCTCACGAGCTACGGCGCCCGTGAAGCTGAGCCTGTCACTGACACCCAAACGTGCCGCGCAGGCCTCAATTTCGTTCCGAGCCGGACCATCGCCAATCACCATCAGATGGACGGGATAGCGCGGAGCTTGCTTGGCCACCCAGGCCATGATGCGGTCCAGCCGATCCCACTCGCGCACAAAGCCGGTAAAGCCCACCACCAATTTGTCCTGCAGTCCTAGCTTGGCCTTGGCCTGCGCGGCACTCGGCAAATGCTCGTAATGCCGCAGATTAATCGCATTAGGAATCACCTGAATACGCGCCGGATCGATGCCTTTGCTCACCATATAGTCGGCCAGCACCTGGGTGACTGGCAGCAAGATATCGGCGCGCTTCCAGACATACAGCTCGGCCCAGTCAGCCAGACGCGGCCAGGACAAGCCGCCATACTCACGGCGCTCCACGGCCATGGGCGCGTTCACCTCCAAAATCAAAGGCAGGCCAGAACGCTTCTTGGCCCAAATGCCGGCCAAGAGGTACAGGTTGTAGCGCTCGTAAATGCCGTCTGGCCGCTCTGCCCGAATGGCCTGGCTCAGGCGTCGGTAAGCGACCCATGAGTAGGCCAGCTCGGCCAACTCGTAAAGCTGACGGGGCAATAGCGCCTTGAGGCGACCAACCCAGCCCGGGCTGCCGCCGCCGGAGTCATCGGCACCGACTTGTGGTGCAGATTCAATCACCTGGTGGCCGAGTGAACGCAGGCCAAGAATCATCTCAGTGATATGGGTGGACTGGCCGTCGCGCGACGCGGTGCGGTGGTGGTAGAGAATTTTCATTGAACGATTACGCTGTTGCGACCTCGGCCGACACTGGGGCGGGGTTCGCATCTCCCATCACATTGCGCAAAAACGCGTCATACATCAGCAAGCTCCACATCGGTGTGCTGTAGTCACGGCGGCCGCTTTCATGATGTTCCACCAAACGCTGCAACTCATTCACATCAAACATGCCTGAATCCACCAAGGGTCCGGCCAACAAGGCCTCTCTCACGCGCTGCCGCAGCGGACCGCGGAACCAGCGCGCCAAGGGGACGGCAAAGCCCATCTTGGGGCGGTACATGATGTCATTGGGCAGATAAGGCTCCATCGCCTTTTTGAGCAGGAACTTGCTCTCGCCATTGCGCATCTTCAAGGAGGAAGGCAGGGTCGCCAGCCACTCCACAATCTCGTGGTCCATCAAGGGCTCACGCACCTCCAAGGAGTGAGCCATCGAGGCGCGGTCCACCTTGGTATTGATGTCGCCCACCAAATAAGTGTGGGTGTCGATGTACTGGATCAGTGCCAAGGGGTCGTCAGTGCCAGCGTTCGCAGCATGACGGTTGAACACTTCACATGCGGTGTAACCAGCCAGCTCGGACTTGAAGGACTTGCTGTACAGCGCCATGCGCTCCTTGCCGCGCAGCAAGCTCATGGTGTGGAAATAAGCTTGCACCGAATCTCGTGCCATGGCTTCAAAGGTGGTCTTGGCACGGAACACGCGTGGCGCCCAATCGGCTTTGGGATAAAGCTGCCCCAGGGCACCGAACAATGGCCGACGCACCCCCATGGGCAGGGTGGCACGCAGGCGCTCTTCCATCAAATGGTCTTTGTAGCGGCGATAGCCACCAAAGGTCTCATCGCCGCCATCACCACTCAAGGCCACGGTCACATGCTTGCGTGCCAGCTGGCACACGCGGTAGGTAGGGATGGCCGAGCTGTCGGCATAGGGCTCGTCGTAGAGCCGAGCCAGGGTATCGATCAGATCGAAGTCATCGCTTTGCACCGTCTCCACGCGGTGGCGGGTGTGATAGCGATCGGCCACGGTCTGGGCAAAAGCGGCTTCATTGAAAGCCGGGTCTTCAAACGCGATCGAGCAGGTATTGACCGACTCATCGCCCGATTGCCGGGCCATCATGGCCACCACCGCGCTGGAGTCCACACCTCCGGACAAAAACGCCCCCAGCGGCACTTCGGCAATCATGCGCAAGCGAACAGACTCCTGCAGCTTGGCCGTCAGCGTTTCACAGGCCTCTTGGTCGCTGATCTTGGCATCGAGGCTGAAGCGCACATCCCAGAAGCGCCTGGGTTCGCCCACGCGCTCTCCGCGCCGGATCAGCAGGGTGCTCGCCGGCGGCAACTTCTTGGCTTGCTTGAAGATGGTGCGCGGCTCGGCCACATAGCCCAGCGCGAAGTACTCCTCCACCGCGCAAGGATCGATCTCGCGTTTCAGCCCCCCGTGGGCCATCAAGGACTTCAGCTCCGAGCCGAACAGCAAGCTGCCGTCATCCAGCAGTGCGTAGTAAAAGGGTTTGACGCCGAGCCGGTCCCGGGCCATGAAAAAGCATTGCTGATTGCGATCCCACAAGGCAAAGGCAAACATGCCGCGAAAGCGCTGCACGCAGTCCACACCCCAAGCCTCCCACGCGTGCACGATGACCTCGGTATCACTCTTGGTCTTGAACACATGGCCCAGGGCCTGCAGCTCAGGAATCAGGCTTTGGTAGTTGTAAATCTCGCCATTGAAGACCACCACCACAGAGCCGTCTTCATTGAACAAGGGTTGCTGGCCAGTCGCGATGTCAATGATGGACAAGCGCCGGTGGCCGAGCCCTAGACCGGGTTCCAAATGCAGGCTGCCTTCGTCTGGGCCGCGGTGCTGCTGGGAATCGTTCATGCGCTGCAGCACTGCACGAGAGATGTCTCGCTGGCCACGCGTGTCAAATATTCCAGTGATGCCGCACATAGTTGGGTTCAGTCGTAGTTGGAGTACTCAAGGGTGCTTGCCGTGAAGCGGCCGGATCCTAAGCCTGGGCCAGGCCGCCTCATGAGTCCATGGCGCATTGTGCGTCGGCCCGCCTGGCACGCATGCCAAGTCCCATCCCGCGTTCAGGGTGCTGAGCCATGTCCATGCAGCCGCAGCCCTCGGCATTCAACTGGCACTGATGTGCACTCATGGCGCGCTGGCCGGCACAAGCTGCGGTGCAGCCGCAGCTGACTTGGCCCGCCCATCTGCAAGCAGCGCGCTGTCTCGGGTGGCCGTCAAAAGCGCCGTCAGCACTTCCAGGTTGTCCCGCGCGAAGCCAACCAGCAAGGCCTCGTCGGGGCTGGTCAATGAGGGGTCAGCGTAGATCACCAGCACCGCGGCATCGTCTCCTCGCCCGAGCAATCGATCTAGGGCGCCGTAAAGCTTTGCCTGCCAGTCACTGGTGAGCAGCCTGCCATTGATCCAGTAGAGCTGCCACACCCGCAAGCGACTGCCGGGCAAGCCTTCATGACCCATCTCCTTGCGGCGCAGTTCCGCAGTTCGCACGCGGAGGGTATAGCCTGGACTTGCGTGTTCGCGACTGCCCGACGCCACCTGACTCCAGCCCGGATCTTTAGACGTCACCAGCACATTGTTCGAGCTGATCAGCTTGCTATTGAAATTCTGGTGGCGGTAATAGCCCAGATACAAACCAACCGGCGCCTCACCAGACTTGGCATAACTGGCTTGCAAAACCGCGACGGGGTTCTCATAGGCCGGCGTGAATACCGGCGCCGCATCAGGCTGCAAGGCCCAGCCCTTGCCGCTCAAGTCCGGCGCAAGAAAATTCACCGGGGCCGAGCTTGCGTTCGCCAAGATTGATTGCAGCATCAGGTGGGGTGCCCCCAGCAAGAGCAGCAAACCTGCCAAAGTAATACCAAGCCGCATCGCGAAAGAGCGCGCGCCGTCCGCCGAAACGGTGCCGGACGTTGGCTCGCCCGCCCCAACTCCCACGGCCTCAACACGCTGCGCATCAGGCTCAGACCAACGCGCGCCAATCATGAACATGGCCAGCATGACGATGCCGAAAAAGACCCAGCCATACACCAAGTGGTCGGCCCCTGCCGCAAGCTTGTTGCCAGAAATATGGCCCAAGAGCACGATCAGATAGGCACGCACCCAGTTCGCTGCCAAAGGCAAGACGATGGCCACACCAACAAAGATCCAGCGGCGCGTGTATGAACGGTAATTCAGGTAGGCGAACAATGTGCCCACCATCACCGAGGCCATCAAATAACGAATGCCGCTGCAGGCCTCCACCACCGACCAATTGCCCGAAGGGATGACGAATTGCAAGCCTTCGCGGAACACCGGAATGCCGCTCAGGCGCAAGGCCGTCACGGTGAAATCCGCCGTCCACTCCATCAGCTGCGGCATCACAAATTCACCGAATGGCACGGCAAAAAACAAGAAGCCCAAGGGGAAGGCAATGCTGCGCGCCACCTGCCAGCCCAAGGTGGCCGGCACCATGAGCACAATCAAACCGACCAATGCGAACTGGGTGGCAGCATTGACCACCGCCAATTCCGCAAACAACCACAGCGCACACAGCACAGCGATGAGCAGCAAGCACAGCGGCGCCGGGCGCGGGGTCAATTGCGTCAGCTGCGAGCGCTGGCGCCAGATTAGCCACAGCGAGATGGGCGGCACCACAAACGCATGGGCAAAAGTTTCGGAGCGATTCCAAATCTCCACCATGGCCAGGCCAGTGTCCCGGAACAGCCACAACAGCGCCAACAGGCCCAAGAGAAAGCCTGGCAAGGCGACTTGCCAAGCCTTTGATAACTTCAAATCTGATCGCATCATGCAGCTTGGGTCTCGGTGCTCGCCATGGCTTTGGCGAGATGGCGGTCAAGCCCGGCCAAGTGGGCGTCCCAGCTATAGCTGGCTTGAACACGGGCGCGGCCGGCCGAACCAATGCGAGCCGCCAGCTGCGGGTCGGCAAGCAGGGCATTCAAGGCCCGAACAAAGTCGGCGGGCTCAGCAGCCCCCATGAGCTCTTGTCCATCGATCGCATCAATGGCCTGAACACAACTCTGCGCGGCCACGACGGGCTGGCCCATGGCCATGGCCTCCAAAATCTTGTTCTGTATGCCACGCGCCAAGCGCAGTGGCGCGACGACCGCAGCGGCATGCTGCAGATAGGGCCGCACATCGGGCACCGTGCCAGAGACCGAAACGCCCTCCCCGGCCAGGGCCTGCACAGCCGGTATTGGGCTGCGGCCAACGATGTGGAAGTGCAAGGCAGGCCACTGCGCGCGTAAGCTCGGCAAGACCTCGGCTGCGAACCAGGTCACTGCATCCGCATTGGGCCAGTAGTCCATCGCGCCGGTGAATACCAAGGGCAACTGGCCGGCAGGAAAGGGTGATAGCCGGTCCGCGGCGGGTGCGAAAAACTCGGCATCAACGCCGTTGCAAAGCGACTCCACCGCGGCATGGCGCCCCGGCGTCAGTTGCCGAAACAGGGCCACTTCCTTGTCGGTGACAAAGAAGGAGCACGCCGCCGTGTCGGCCGCAGCCGCCTCAAAAGCCAGCAGCTGCCGCCCTTCCCGGCGATACAGCCAAGACATGGGCCAGGTGCGCGAATTGGCGTAGTCTGCCCATTTGGCGGAATCGACGTCCACAAAGTCGATCAGCACCGGCACAGCCGCCCCACCCGGCTGCTTGCCCTGCGCGTACTGAACGTACTGCGCCATCGGCGAGGAGAACACGATGACGGCATCAAAGCCATGCGCCTGAGCCATCTCTTGTACCCAGCGGCTCATGCCGGCATCGCGGTAATAGGGCAAGCTCAGAGCTTCGCCACTGAGCAATCCCTGCAAGGACTTCAACTTGGCCAGGCCAGGCTGAAGCTCGCTCACATACAACTCGGTGCAGAACTCGCGCACCTTGGCGATGTACTGCCGGTCATCAGGATCATCGACGAAGGTCGTCAAAAACACCTGATGTTTGGCTGCCAAATGTTTGAGCAAATGGAAAGACCGGACCTTGTCGCCCTTGTTGGGCGGGTACGGCAGGCGGTGCACCAGGTAGAGAATCTTGGCCATCGCTCAGGCTAGGTTGCGCACGATGAAGGGACCCAGCCAATTCGCCACCCCCAAAGGCAGCTTGCGCCAGGCCTTGATCAGCAACTGGTACTTGGCATTGGAGGGATTGTTCTGCGGCACGCTGTCGCGCTTGAAGAGCTGATACTCATAGTGCAAGGGCGTCGGCTCAAAACCCCAGTTCTTCTTGAAGGCGTATGAGCCTGTGCCCTGTTTGCTGCGGCCATAGTCAAACACCTTGAGGCCCTTGGCGCAGGCGCGGCGCATCAATTCCCAGTACTTGAAGTCATTCGCAGCTAGATCGCGGGCCGACTCGTCGTCGCCGGCGTAGTAAGGCAGCACCTCGTCGCGGAAATAAAAGCTCAGCACAGAACTCAGGGGCCGGCCTTGATCGTCGGTGACGGTCAGCACTTCGGCGTCCGGCCCAAACTCATCCAGCAGGGCTTGGAAATAGCGCTTGGGCATGGCGGGTGTGCCATGGCGGTGCACATTGTCAGCATAGAGCGCAAAGAAACGCGAGGCGTCCGCATCGATATGGCTTTGCAAGCCGTTCTTCAGGCCTTTGCGCACCATGGCGCGCTGCTTGCGTGGGATGGCCAGCATATTGGCCTCTTCCTCCGCGAAGATCTCTTTGCGGAAGGTGACGTAGAGGTCTTGCTTGGGCCAATCAGGGTGTTGCGGCCGGGTGTTGCGGTATTCCAGGTGGTCAACGCCCAGGCTCAGAGCAATGCGGTGCGCCTCTTGTTCCAGGCTTGCGGCGATTTGCACGTCCTCGGCCACCACGCCGCCGTAGACGGTGAATGGCAAGGCCACCAGGGAATGCCCGAACAAGCGGCTCTTCACTTGACCCAAAGGCAGAACGCCGACGATCTCACCGGCGCGCTCGGCAAAGAGGAAAAAGCCTTGGTGGCCGAAAACATCCTCCACCATGCGCAACCAGCCTGCGCGGTGAAAGAAGGTCGCTTGCGGGCTCGCAAAAACAAATGCATCCCAACGCTTGGCATTGGCGCTATCGCCTGAGCGAAGGCGCTTGATCTGGACGTCGACAGGGCTCATTCAGGCAGCAGCGGCAAGTGTGAGGGACTGAGCCACAGGCGGCTGAGCCAGAAAAATTTCATCCATACGGCCCCAGGAAAAGTCGCTCAGCAGCTGAGCAATGCGGCCATGGGTGCGCGGAATGTTGACGTAATGCCGGAAGCGAGTCTTGCCGTCGATGCCGTCCACGCGCGGCTGTTCGGTGTCTATCTCCCAGGGGTGAAAGTAAAACACCGCGGGCTGCTGGTCGATCTGATTGACCTGCCGAATCATCCAGCGCGACAGGGCATAAGGCAGCAAACGGAAATAGCCGCCACCGCTGGAAGGGAAGTTGCGATTGAACTTGCGCAAGGTGGTCACCGGCACCTCTAACAAGCCCTCGCGCACCGGGTAGGCAAAGCGTGGCGAATCGGGCATGCCGTAATGGTCATGCTGAATCGGGTAGACGCTGGAGCTGTAGCGATAGCCCTGCGCCAGCAAGGTGTCGAAAGCCCACAGATTGCGCTCGCCGATGGAGAAACTCGGCGCCCGGTAGCCCAGCACCGCTTGCCCGCCCAGATCTTCCAGCAGCTTCTTGGCGCGGCCGATATCGTCGGCAAAGGATTGCGGCGTCAGATCACTGACGCGCTGATGCCCATAGCCATGACTGGCCAACTCATGGCCGCCCGCCACGATGTCGCGCACCAGTTGCGGGTAACGCTCGGCGATCCAGCCCAAGGTGAAAAAGGTGGCCTTGGTTTGGTGCTCGTCCAACAAAGCCAGAATGCGCTCGATATTGCGCTCCACCCGGCATTCGCGCGCATCCCAATCGCTGCGCGCGATATAGGGCGCAAACGCCGAGACCTGGAAGTAGTCCTCCACGTCAATCGTCATGGCGTTGCGAATCGCCCCTGCCCTTGTTGCCATCAGCATAGAACCCCTGTTGTTTCGCCGGCTTCGCCCCATGTGAAGCCGCCGGTCTAGACGTATTTGGAATTGAAACGCGCCGAGCCCGCGGGCTCAGTTCGACTTGACCGCCTCCACCAGCTTTTGCAGCAAGGCCAGCGTCTGCATATTCAGGCGTTCTAGGCGAACCAGACTGTTCTCGATGCGCTGAAAGCGCTCGGCCACGGCCTCATTGCCGAGGCTAGCAAATTCTGTTGACAAGCCCGCGACGTCGCCGGCGGCCAAGCGCAAGCGCGACAGGTCCAGGGTCAAGTCTTGATCAGGCAGCTTGCCGGCCTCATTGGCCACCGGTTTGGTCGGCGCCAGTTCCTGGGCGATGTCACGCAAGGCCTCATCTACCTCCGCCAAGCCCAAATGGGTTTTCCCTGCCATGAAGCCCAAAAGCAAGAGGCGGTCACACAAGGAGTTGATGCGGCGCGGGATGCCACCGCTGGCCTTGTAGATGGCGGGAAAAGCATCGGCCTCAAAGCTAGGCCTACCGGTACTGCCCGAACACTTCAAGCGGTGTTCGATATAGCGCTGCGTTTCCTCTTCGTCCAGCGGGCCGATATGGCAGGTGGCCGCCACACGCTGACGGAACTGCTCCATCTCGGGCCGCTGCAAGATGCCGCGAAACTCAGGCTGGCCCACCAGAAAGGTCTGCAACAAGGACTGGTTGCCGAACTGGAAGTTCGAGAGCATGCGCAGCTCTTCAACCGCACGCGCCGTCAGGTTTTGTGCCTCGTCCACGATGAGCAAGCAGCGCTTGCCATGACTGGCTTGATTGACGAAGTAGGCTTCCAGGCTCATCAGCACCTCGGACTTGGGCAGGTCCTTGACCCGCACGCCGAAGGCCGCGCCCACCAAGCGCAAGGTGTCTTCTGCATCGACCTGCGTGGTCACCAGATTGCCGATCACCACATTGCTGCGGTTCAGGCTGTCCAGCAAGCCTCGCAAGAGCGTGGTCTTGCCGGCGCCGATCTCACCGGTGATGACGATGAAGCCGTCATTGCGCAAGACGCCGTAATCCAGATAGGCCTTGGCCCGCCGGTGCTGCTTGCTGCCGAAATAGAAGTTGGGATCAGGGCTGAGCTGGAACGGCTTGCTGCTGAGCCCATAAAAGGATTCATACATGGGCTAGAACTGGTGAACGAGTGTGGCAAAAACCGCGTTTTCGCGGTAGGGCAGCAGCTGACTCTCAAATCGTGCGACCCGCCCGCCCAGCGAGACACTGGAGCTCGGGTTCAGGCGCATGGTCCAGTTGGCCGTCAAGGAGCGCAAGGTGGTGCCGGAAGTGCTGCCCACATTCGCGTCGCCCAGCGTCTCTGACTGCGTGTAGCTCACATTGGCGCTGGTCGTTGGCGTCAAGTTACGCGCGAGATTGATGCTGCCATTGCGCTGCACGATATTGCCCGTTTGGCCGCTGACGCCACCCGGCGGCACGCCATTGCCCAACTGCTTGGTGGTGGATTGCGTGGCCGATGCGGTCAAGGTCGTGCGCAGCGCCTCGAATGAAAACGACAGCCCTTGGGTGCGCACCAAGGTCGGGCCGGCGTTCAGGTACCCGCTTGCCGCCGCCGAATTCGCATTCAAGCCAAGTTCGAGCAAGGTTTGGCGGACTTTGGCATCACGCTTGACCGGATCAGGCTCGATCGACGCATATTGGGTGAAGAGCAGATCGTAGTTCGTGTTTTGCCCGGGCAAGCTGCCACCTGTCTGCGTCGACACGTTTTGGGAATCAGACACCCGCCACACCGAGCGCGCCATGCGGTGCTCAAAGCTCAGCAGATGGGAATTACCGTAGTCGTGGCTTTGCCAGTCGGCCAGCAAGGTGGTGCGTGGCGTCGGCTGCCAATTCGCGCTGGCCCCATAGCTATTGCCCCGGGTGGCGACGCCGAACTGATAGTCAGAACTCTCTCGTCCGCCATTGACCTTGAAAACCAAATCCACATCCGGCTGGTACTTCAGGCCCAGCGTTGCCAAGGCGGTGTTGTTGTCGACACCCGACTTGAAGTGTGAACGCTGCGTGCTGCCGTTGATCCACCAGCCCACTTGGGCGAGGCCGGTACTCTCTAGGCGGAAATTGCTGCCAAGCAAAGTACTGTCGCCCACCGACGTGCCTTTGGCATTGGTCTCGGCATAAGTACCCCGCAACTCGTAACTCGCCAAACCAAACAAACGGCCCCGCACAAACGGCGAGAGGTTGACGGTCGCAACCTCAGTGCTGTTCGGGTTATTGAGCGACTGATCAACGCTTTGCTGACCAAAAGCCGAAGTGAGTTGCTGGCCAATCGTGGCGCGCCCATCTACGAACAAGAAGTTGTCGATCAACTCCGCTGCGCCACTGGCCGTCAGCGCTTGTTGAGTCCTGTCCTTTTGCTCACTCTTGCCGTAGAACACGCCACTGACGGCGTAGTCCAGCGTGCCCTTGAACATCCCTGTCTTGCTGACCAGCGTCAATCCTGGCGACAACACCGTGATCAAGGCCGAGTCTTTGGCCACCGAGGACAAGGTGTTGTTGTCGGTCCAAGTCTGGCTAAGCGTCACCTTGGGCGTGAAATAAGTGCCGGAGCGCCCAATAGAACTGGCATCTTGCGCCTGCGCCGAAGCCGCGGTCGCCAGACACACAAACCAAGCGCCAGCCTGACCGACACCCGGCCACACCCGAGCCCGCCCAGGCCCATGGCGCAATGACCTCAGCCTGGCCGGCGAGGCCAAGCAGTCATCAGCTCTTGCTTGATTCACTGGCATACCCATAGCCGTAGCCGTATCCATAGCCGTAGCCGCCAATTTCATTGGAGCTGGACTGATTCAACAACATCATCTTCAGCGGGCAAGTCTCAATCGCAGCGAGTGCCTGCATCACCGCGTTCTGGGGCGTCTTACCTGCTTGCACCACGACAACGATCTGACCCATATGCGATGCCAGCACGCGCGACTCCGTCGTTAGCAACAGAGGTGGCGAGTCGAAGATGATGATGCGATCGGGGTAGCGCTTGGCCATGTCGTCAAGCAACTGGCTCATCGCATCACTGGCCAGCAACTCGGTCGCCCTGGGGTGTGGCGTACCGCTGGGCAACAAGGTGAGTTTGTCGACATTGGTGCGCAGCATCACGCTGGCCATATCGATGGAATCCTCCAGCACATCCAGCAGACCCGGGCCTTGCGGCAGACCCAACATCCGCAAGACGGAGGGGCGCGCCACATCGGCGTCCACCAACATCACCGTGTTGTCCATCTCCGCGGCAATGCTGAGCGCGAGATTCAAGGAAGTGAAGCTCTTGCCTTCTCCCGGCAAGGCACTGGTCACCATGATCAGATTGGCGTGATTCAGTGTCACCGCGCCTTTGCCCATGGCGTTCTTGATCAATGGCCGTTTGATGACGCGGTACTGGTCTGCGAAATGAGAGCGACCGGCATTGGGCGTCAAAAACCCCTGCGCCGCAAGAGCCGTGAAATCCAGATCCACTCGCTTGCTTGAAGGGTGATGAGGTGTCTCCAGCGGCGTCGCCACAGCGCTTGGCGCGGCCACGCCTGGCGATGCAGAAACTGGGCGGCTGCTATCTGTTCCGGTGCCATTGCTCTGCACATCGTCCGGCACCGACACACCGGCCTGACGCAATTGCTCAAGGCGCTGGGTGGCTTGCTCAATCAGGCTACTCATCTCAACCCACCTGCCGATTCATCAAAATTGCCATCACTGTGAGCCCGATGGCAAACAGCACAAAAAAGCTCGCCGAGGCTACGCTGAATCGAATCATGTCCATGCGGTGCCGGCGCCTGTCTTCGTCCGTGGTCAGTCGAGTCACCACGCCCAAGATGGGCAAATCCACCCGCGCGCGCAGCTCATTGACATCGTGAAACACCGGCCGCAGCTGACTACTGACAAAGGCGGCAAACATGCCCACACCCAGCGCCAAGACCATGGCAACCGCCATCAAAAGGAGGCGGTTCGGTGCCACCGGTTTGGGCGAGACCCGCGGCGGGTCAATCAGGCGGAAATCCGCCACGCCTGAGGCCACATCCAATTCCCCTGACATCGCCGCCGACTCGCGGCGAGCCACCAAGTCTTCGTAGTTCTTCTTGTGAATGGCGTAGTCGCGGTTCAGTTGCGCGCCTTCCGCCTCCAGCTGCGGCGCCGTTTTCACTGCGGCCATCGCCTGGGCATAGCGGCTGGAATACTCATCCACCCGCGCTTTCATCGCCGCCACCTGCACTTCGTAGTTGGCCAGCAAGCGCCCCATCTCCTGAACCGCCAAATTCGTGCTACCGCCCGCTCCCACGGTTGGCGCGGCCAAGGCAGCCTTGCGCAGTTCCGCAACTTCCTTGCGCTTTTGAGCCTCGAGTTCTTTCAGCGTTTTGCGGGCGCTGACGATATCGGGATGCTGCTCGGTATAGCGCTGCAACAGCGCATCGAGGTTGCGGTTTTGGACATCAATCCGCGCATCAATCTCAGGCGTGGCCACTGCCGTCGCAGACTCTTGCAGCACGCTTTGCACCGCCCCGCCACCCGCCGCGCCCTTACGCTCAGACTCCAGCTGGCTCTTGGCCGCATCGCGCGCATTCACCGCTTCGCGATAGTCCAGGCGAGCCCGCTCCAGTTGCGCGCTGATTTCACCAAGCCGGGACGCAGAGTCCTTTCCATCGCCCGTCATCGCTTGAATATTTCGCAGCCTGAACTCCTTCAAGCGCGCTTCTGCCTCTTCCAGCTTCGCTTCGTACTCTTTGATGCGCTCGTTGATGAAGGTGGTCGCAGTGGCCGTGTCTTTGCGGCTTGAGCCCAGGCTCGACTCCAGAAAGATTGACACAAACGACTGCACCACCCGCTTGGCGCTTTCCTGATCGGTATCCCGATAGGCCAAGGTGTACAAGTTGTCTCGCGCCGTGCTCTGAATCGACAAATTCTTTGTCACCGTCTCGATCGTGGCTTCTTGCTGGCTCTTGGACTGATTCTTGAGGTCCAAATCGGCCATGCGAACCAACTTCTCGACGTTGGGCCGACTGATCAAGGTCCGGCTCAGCATCATCACCTGCTGCTCAACATTAGGCTGTACGGCCAAGCCCGTCATCAAAGGCTTCAGGATCGACTGAGTGTCCACATAGATCCGTGCGCTGGCCTCATAGCGGTCTGGCAAGACCAAGACGACCACGGCACCCACCAGCCCGGCAATCCAGGTCACAGCCAAGCCCGTCCAGCGGTGCTTCCACATCGACTTCACGACGGAAAGCAACTGTGCAATCAACAAATCCATTGAGGCGACTTTTCAAGTTCAAAGCGAGTGAGCCCGCGATGTCGACGAATCGAGAGAATCAAACCTAACTACTGCCCAAGCCCCCCTTAATCACGGGGCCACACCAAACAGATCAAAACAAGCTCTGGGGAATGATCAAAATATCGCCAGGACGCATTTCAACATTGGCTGACACATCGCCACGCTTGACCAAATCCTTCAAACGCACCGAGTACTGCTTATTCCCCTCAGCGGAGCGAACAATCGTGGCCTCATTACCTGCCGCAAAATCCGTCAAACCACCCACAGCAATCATGACGTCGAGCACCGTCATTTTCTGCTTGTAGGGCAAAGCCTGAGGTTTGGACGCCTCCCCCACCACGCGAATCTGCTCGCTGTAGGGGCCGATAAAACTGGTGACAATGACCGTCACCACCGGGTCACGAACATACTTGCTGAGTTGCTGCTCGATATCCCTGGCAATTTCTGTGGAATTCTTTCCTTGCGCCGTCAACTCATCAATCAGCGGCGTGGAGATTTTTCCATCAGGCCGCACCGGCACACTCATCGACAACTCCGGATTGCGCCAAACAATGATATTGAGCGCGTCGCCGGGGCCAACGATGTAGTTATAGCTTTCCGTGGAGGCGGATACCGGCGCAGGCGGCAAGCGTCCCGCCGTCGAAGCGCAGCCCGTCAAAAATGTCGATGCAGCCAAGGCCGCACAGAACAGCGCACGCTGGCAACGGCCTAGCCAGAAGTTAGATTCAGTTTTTTTCAAGGCAATCCCCTCAACAAAATTCACATTCAAACCGGCCTACGCAACCACCGGATTGAACCACAGCGGCACAGCATGCTGCCCCGCCAGTTGTGTGCCGAGCACAACTGATTCGTGATTCAATGCCCAACATCGCCACCAAAACCGGCCACCAGACCTTGTTCAGTGAAAAATACCATCACAACCTCAGTCGACAGCCGCCATTACTTCACACGCAAGCGACAAGTCGATTAATTTTTAAAATTGTACCGACCGGGTGAGATGACATTATCCGGATCAAAGACATCTTTTAGCTGACGAATAACCCGCCAATAATCTGAGTCAGCAGCCACCACATCCGACATCATGTCGACGCGGGCGCGATACACCTCCAGACCCAAAGCCTTGATCTCCGTATGTAAGGCCGCCGCACAAAGATGAGCCCGCTCAACCGCCACCCCATCTGCACGATCAAATAGCAAATTCGTAACCGCCACTATCGAGTTATCAGTTTCTATATTGATAGTCACATATAACTCATGAGAAAACCCAGCCGCGATCGCGGTAAGACGCGCCACCGTTTTGGCCGCAAAAGCACCATCCATCGGCAAGGCCGGGCTGATAAAAAGCATTCCACAGCTTGATTCAGCCAGCCGCTCGGCCGGCAGATCTGCCCTGCCAAAACGCCAGAGGAGGTTATCAATCGCAGCATCGGTCGGAATACCCGACGCCAAACCATGCAGTGGACGAATGGCCGATATCGCCGCAGCGTTCGCTTTCGCCCAAGGAATAAACCGCAAGCGATTCAACACCGCAAAGCCAAGATCCAACTTGAAGTCGTCAATGAACATCACGCGCGCAACCCCGCGCATGCGCGAACGCACCTCATCCATTGCCGCCCTCACCTGCTTGGCGGTACCCGCAATCCCTCCCAAACTGGTCCATTGATCAGGCGCCACCAAGGCCAAAACCCGCTCAGCTTCACTCTTCAAAACATCGCCCGACAAGCCCCCCTGAGATTCAAGATATTGGACGATGCCATACATCAGACTCGCCCTTGTGCGGGCGCGATTACCAATATGGGTCACACTGCCCATGATTTTTTCGCGCTTCAGCCCGGCCAATAAATCGATGAATTGAGGCAAATCACGCTCGTTCAATAGCGCCAAGGAAACAGCCACCTGCTTGGCCGGCCGCGGCAAAAGCTTGAAGCACGCGCTCGTCACAACCCCAAAATTCCCTTGGAAAAACAAGCCATCCAACATGGGCCCAAGCCCAAAAGGGTGGCAATGCGCCAGCGGCGAAGACTCTCCCAAGCGACGAAAGCCAGTACTGATCAGCACCCCCGCGCCCGTCACCAATTCCATGCCAAACAGATCATCGCGGCGTGGCCCCAAATAGCCTACCCCCCGATCAAGGGCGTTGCCAACAATGCTGGTGTTACGAGCCGATCCGGTAACGTTGAAAAACAGCCCCGGATGATGACGCAACAAAAAGTCAGACAACTGCCTTTGCGTGACACCAGGCTCAATGACCGCGACCGGATTCGCAACAGAGATTTGATCCGCATTAAGAATTCGGTCAAGACCACTGAGGTCCAGTAATTCAAGGGCCGAGCCGAACTCAGGCATATGCCCGTAGCCCCAGTTCAATCCTGTCGAGGTGGGATGCAAAGCAATCTTGCGGCGCCGCGCATCCAGCACAAGCGCCTGAACTTCCGCGACAGAGTTGGGTCGGTGCACCACCCCTGAATAGGCCGGGGCTCCAGTGACGTCTTTCGCAAGCATTGTTTGATCCGCCTTCACTTTCAACCCTCCAGCCATATGGCAAAGCAAGTATCGATCCTCGCAAGGACCCCATTCGCATCGGGATTACACCACCACACCCCCATCGAACAAACGTCGGAATTCTTTACAACAACTTGCACCTCTCGTCGAAGGCCATTCTTAAGCCATTGTTCTTAAACAATTTTTTGGAGCTGGCATCAAAACTGCTTTAGTTCATGTGCTTCTTCTTTTTCAACCGGGGTATGCAAATGAAACTGAAACTGTCTTCCATCGCAGCAGTCGTCGCACTCGCTGCCACAACGCTGACTGCAAACGCCAGCGTGATCGGCATGGCCGATCTGACGATCGGTCTGCTCGCCATCCGTAACCTGGACACCGGCAACTTCGTGCTCGAAGACGATGTCAAAATTGTTGGCGGCACCCGCACCAGCAAGACCAGCGCTTTCCTGAACGGCGTCAGCTCCAACGACTCGGCATCCGCCAGCGCCACGGGTAATGCCGATGCGCTGGGCCAATGCCTGGGCGCCTGTGGTAACGCAGCCCTGCTGGCTGCCTACGGCGGAAATTTGACCAACAACAACGCGTCGACGCATATCAGCCTGCCCTTGGCGCCTGCTGTTAATTACGCACTAGGTGACAGCCAAATTCTGGGCAGCGCTTTGCAAGGTGGTTCGGCTGGCCTGACACGCGCCAATGGCCAGATCAGCGGCCCGACCAATTTTGCGAATGCGAACGGCAACCTGATCAACGAAGTTTCTGTTCAGGCTGTTTTCACAGCAGTTAGCACATTCAATGCTGACTTCTATGCTGTCTACGACTCTTTCCTTCGCACCTTCATTGACGCAGAGCATTACGGCGTTACCGGCAGCTCATCGACCTCAGCCGGCATTAACTTCAATTTGACCGTGTATGATGAAACAGCAGATGTTTGGCTGCAACTCGGCACTGGTCAAGATGGTGCATGGCAGCCTAGCGGCATGAATGCAAGCATTTCTACAGCTACAGCAAACAACGGTAAAGCCAAGTTGGTTAGCAATAACGGTTCTGTCGATTCGTTTGATGTTGTCTTGAAAGCTGGTCACTCCTACCAGTTCACTGCCACCCAGAACAGTTCGGTTCAGATGAGCTCTATCCCTGAGCCAGCCAGCCTGGCTCTGGTCGGCTTGGCACTGACAGCCGTCGGCTTCGCACGCCGCAGCAAGAACGCCAAGTAATCAGGAAAAGTTGAGCCCCAGCGGCTCAATCGAAAAGGCCCCGCAATGCGGGGCCTTTTTTCGTTCCATTCGCTCAGTCGGGACGCGCCAACAGTTTGGCGACCAAATTAACTGGGATCGCGTAACTGATACCCGTCGGATGCGTCAAGGCCGATTCTCTCGACCCTTTTATCAGCACCATATTCAATACACCCACCACAGCACCAGTCTCCGCATCAAGCACTGGCCCGCCGCTATTGCCGGGATAAGCCGTCGCATCCAACTGAAGAATATTGAAAGTGCCATCGCGCAGCTTTCGAATCGACTTCTCGTTCAAGGCTTGCGCAGTGCTCTGTGGCAAGGCAATCGGTGTGATCGAAGAAATAATCCCCCGATGCGTAACCAAAGAAAAACCCAAGGCGCCGCCCACCGGGAAACCCAGAATGGCGACGCCTTTTCCCTCCTGGGCCACCTGCTCACCGGCCAGAGGCAAAGGACTAAGCGCTTCTCCAGAAACCTTGAGCAGCACCAAATCTCGTTCACGGTCTAGCTTAAGAACTTCGACCTCACGCAACACCCATCGACCCGATGCACCTGTTGCGGACTGAACCGCCAAACGTCGACCGCCGATGAGTTCCCCCGCTTCTGGCAGGACATGGCTATTTGTGATGACAAGGTTTCCCTGCGCGGCAACGAAACCCGTTCCTCGAAACATAAAGCGGGGACTATCCGTCTCCGAGTACGTTCCCACCAACAACACCGAACTCCGTGATCGTTTAATCAACGCAGGCAGATCAAACTGGGCGGCAGACTTGCTTGGCGCCAATTCATCTGCGGCAGCACAGAGTATCGAGTTCGCGGCCAGTGCTGTCAGCGCTAACAGCGCCGAACGGCGACTCAGGTCAGTGGTCGAAGAATTCATACCAAGGAGAGGTCAGCCGATGTTTGGCCCATTTCAAGAGCGGTGACGCAAGCGCGCCAAACATCATCAGGCTCCTCTACGCGGAAGCCGTAAAACACACCAGCATCTGTCACCTTTGAACGCAATGCCACTGCCGTGACTTCAGATTTATCCGACGTTCCCAAAACAATGCTGGCATGGCCGGGCATCTGCAGTGGAACGTCGATCCGGCACTCTGCCTGGAAACCTGATAGCGATATTTCTATGATATTCAGAACAAAATCCCTGGGCCCGCCATTCAAATCAAAATGTATCTGCGCGGGGCACCTGATTGAATAACGTTGATGGCGCCGCAAGGGATGCGACTCCAGCGCGGTGCCCGACAGCATTGGTAACACCCGGCGATATTCAATCAAGTCATAAATAGACCATAGCAAAGACTTTTTGCGATCATCCATTGACTCAAATACCTTGCTCTTTTCATTGAAGAAATAATCAAGCAAAGCCGGAGTCATGACCGGATCGTTGGTGGTGAAATACCTTCTCTTTGGCAGCTTTATATTAGGCAAGCTTTGCAAGAAGAAATATCGATGAAGATTCTTTCGACTTGGCCGCCCCTTGTATCCAGCCTTGAAAATTTCGGCCGCATGTTTTAAATCCAATGTTGCACCAACGGCTGGTGCACCATTTGCAAAGTCGTACTGGTCGACTACATTGGCCTGCAGGCGCTCAAAAAACAACAATGCCTCATAAAGCTCGATTTTTTCAGGATTGACAGCAATGACCAAATGCCGGGTGTCGAAATACTCCGTGCAGTATTGATGCATAAACTTCATCAGCGGAAACAGAATGGCCCCGCCCGTCGCCCTGAAATCCGGATGGACGGCCAAGGCGGATATTTCCGCGATATTTCCGCCTTTTGCTCTCACCTGCTGGAGATCAAAGACCGACTGCAGAGGAAAACCAAACACCCCCTCCCGAATCATCGAGATCGTGCCGACTACCTTGCCGTCATACTTCGCACACAGGGTGGTGGTGGTCGGCAATGAGTGATAAATCGTGATACGCATGCCAGAAGGATCCGGCAGCATGAATCCACTCGCGACATAAGCACCGTGCAAAAGCTTGAAGCAGTCCTCCAATTCTCCCTGGGTATCAGCGATTTTCAATTCCAACCGAGCATCTGGCGAAGGATCGCACTCCACCATTTGTCGGTATATTTTGAATCGCAAATGATTGGGCAACACCCCAAAGAGCTTTCTTAGGCCTTGGTGGAATTTCTTTTTCAGGCTGGAACCGCGAATTTTGGTCATACATCGCCTCTATACATGATATTCCAAGCAGAAATTGCTGCCGCCAAGCCTATTGCTCGGTCAATCTCAGCGATTGAAGCACGCAAGACTTGCTGACAAGGCATCAAAGACCGGCAGACAATTTCTTGACTGCATCCTGCGCCGGGAACTTATCACCCAGTTCAGCCAGTCGCTTCAACTCCTCTTTCGCCTCTGCCTTCTTACCCGCATTGACATAGAAGGTCGCAAGATGCAGGCGGTGCAAATGGGCATTTGGCATCAAACTCACGGCCTGCTTTTGAACTTCTATGGCCTTATCAATTTGTCCTCGGCTGGCATAGATATCAGCCAAAGTATCCAACAATGGCGCCTGATTGGGCTGTAATTTCACAGCCCGTTCAGCGTATTCCAAGGCCTCCGGCTTCTTTTCCCGGTTCAAAAGCCAGGCCACATTATTCAATGCGGATGCATTCTCGGGCTGCAACTTCAGTACGGCTCGATAGTGTTGCTCCGCTTGCTCGTACTGCTTTGCGGTCAAAGCCACATCACCCAAGTAATAGATGAATGCCACATCTGCGGGGTTTTTCTGCAACCAACGTGTGGCCAGTGCACTGCCCTCTGCTGCCTTACCACCAGCCAAAAAGGCGTAGTGAAGTTTGATTGCGACGTCAGTGCTGGGTTTCCTATTCAGAGCTGCTTGATAGGCCGCCGTTGCCACGGGCCAATTCTTTTTCTCACCCTCAAACTCGCCTTCCAAAAGCTGGCCAACGACATCGTTGGGATGCTGAGCCTGAACCGACTTAATGACCTTGCGTGCCGCGTCCGTCCGTCCGCGCCCCTCCTCAATGGCAATCAACATTCGCTGGGCCGGCAGATAACGCTCGTCGATCGCCAATGCGCGATTCAAACTCTGTACCGCCGCTGCGGGATCCTTCATGGAGACATACAACTCCGCCAAACGCATCAAAGGCTGAACCGAGTTAGGTTGCAGTGCCAACCACTTATTCGCCGTGGACACGGCCTGATTGGCGTCTCCATTCAACTGCTCTACTTGCGAGAGCGCTGCCAACATATTTGGCTGGTCTGGTAGCGCGACGACGCCGTCGCGAGCCTGCGCCAGGGCGGACTTCAACTCTTTCCGATCTAACAATTTACGAATCAGAAGAAGGCGCGGCGCGGCCTCATTCGGCGAATCTTTGACCAACTTTGCCAAGGACTCCTCTATCTCTGCGGACGGCTTCCCAGACAAAGACTGAAGCTCAATGATGCTCAGTTGGGCCTGTAAATTCTTAGGCTCAAGTGCTAGTAATGCGGTGAATCTCGCAATGGCGGCATCAAGTTTCTTATCGCCCTGATCAAGTGCGGCCAAGGTCGCCACCGCAGGGTAGTACTTAGGATCAATTTTGAGCGCACGTTCAAATGCTGCACGCGCAGCAACTCTGTCGCCCCGCATAAGTTCCATCCGGCCACGAAGATTATCGGCCGTCGGACGATCCGGCTGCTTTTTCGCGATCGTCTCGAGCGCCTGCGCCGCGGCGTCCCATTGCTTGATATTCAAGTAAGAGCTGAACAATGCCAAATCAGCCGTGATTTCCTTATCTGAGTTCGAAATGGCCTTCAACTCCTCAAAGCCACTTTCACCGCCCTTAGCCACTTTAGCCAAAGCCAGCGCAGTACGACTCCTTACATCCTTAGGATTGCTTTTGACTGCCTTTGAGAAGTAGTTCTGAGCTGCCGCGGAATCACCCTGCTGCAAATACGCTTCTGCGGCTAAAGCGTAAGCATTTGAATGAACTGAATCATCTCCCAGCAGCGGCTGCAAAATGCTGAGAGCTTTGGCCGGTTCACCATTTCGAATATAGATTTGACCCAACATGAGTCGACTCGGCGCCTGCATCGACTCGGGCGCGCCCTTGACGAATTTCTTCAAATGGGATTCAGCCTGAATCAGTGAATTCCTACGGAATTCAACAACCCCGGCCAACTGCATCGTCCTGAGGCTGTCTGGGGCCACCTTCAAAAGGTACTGAGCCTGCTCTTGCGCGGTCTTTAAGTCGCCCGTCTCCAGCGCAATCATGCCTTGGAAAAATCTTGTCTGCGGATGATCTGGAAATATTTTAGCCAGTTCAGAAACATCCTTTTTTGCAGCCTCAATTTCCTTCCTACTAAATTCCGTCCAAATAATCGCAACGTATGAAAGAATATTCTTCTTGTCAATCTTTAACGCTTGCCGATACGCTGCCAATGCCAATTCAGATGACGCGCCACTCTCTAGCAAAGCATCACCTTTCAACTGCCAAGCATCTGCATTAGTTGGCGCGATTCCGGCAACCTTATCAAGTACGGCCATTGCCGCTTGAAAATCGCGTTGGTGAATATACATGCGAGCCTGGAGCAACTGCGCCGAAATATTATTCGGATCAGCCGCAAAAGCCTCCTTCAGTGCAGTCTTAGCCTCATCGCCTTTGCCTTGCTGCGCAAAAGCAAGTGCAACCGTCGCCTTCAATTCCGCATTGGAAGCAGGATTGGCCAATGCCGACTTAGAAAAGCGAGAAAGCAAAGGCTCGAGCTTTCCTTGCGCGAGCAAGCTTTTCGCCAAATGCGGGGCAATTTCCTCCGCGGAGTAACCCAGATCTAAAGCCTTGATCAACTCAACCTCAGCGCCGACCGTATCACCGGTTTCCAGCAGCAATTTTCCAAGCAAAAAACGAGCTTCAGGGCTCGCCGGCTGCTTCTGCAAGGCGTTTTTCAACTGGATGACTGCGGCACTCGGTTCATTTTTCGAAATATGCTCCTTGGCAGACTTCAACATACTTTCGGCCGAATCTCCTGAACAAGCCGAAAGCGCAACCATCAAGCTCAGCAACAACGGTGTCAAGGCATGGCCTTTGAAATTCATGCGAGTCATCCTGTTAACCAATCAAGTTATATTCAATTTAGTCATCAAGTCGTAGAGCGTGGGACGACTTACCCCCAGCATCAACGCAGCTTTACCAATATTCCCATTGGAGCGCGCCAGTGCATTGACTACTGCCTGACGCTCTGCGGCTTCACGCACTGCCTTGAGGCTGGGGAAACCATCATCGGACTCAAGGTCAGGCATTTCAACCGGCAGGTCAATATCCTGAATGGTGACTCGATCGCCATCAGCCATGATGGAAGCTCTTTTCACCACATTCTGTAATTCTCGAACATTGCCAGGCCATTGATGCATTTCGATGGCCCGCACCGCATCTTCGGAGAAACTCATGGCCGCTCGCCGTCGCTCTGCCGAGTATTTTTTCAAGAAAACATTGGCCAGCAATACAGCATCGCCGCAGCGCTCCCGCAAGGGAGGAATCTCCAGAACGATTTCCGCCAGGCGATAGTACAAGTCCTCCCGAAACCTGCCTTCGCTGATCAAGCTCTTTAAGTTCTGGTGCGTGGCACCCACCACTCGAACGTCAATAGGTATTTCCTGGCGTCCACCCACACGCTCAATGCTTCGCTCCTGCAGGAATCTCAACAACTTAGCCTGCAATGCCATTGGCAAATCGCCAATTTCATCCAGCATCAAAGTTCCTCCGTTGGCCGTCTCAATCTTGCCAACCGTCGTTTTTGACGCACCAGTGAAAGCCCCTTTCTCGTAGCCAAAAAGCTCGCTTTCCAACAAATTTTCTGGAATAGCTGCGCAATTGATGGCAACGAATCGGCCTTTTCGTTTCGAAGTCTCATGCAAGCCCTGGGCCAATAACTCTTTTCCTGTACCACTTTCACCAAGCAGCAGAACGGTTGCATCGCTACTGGCCACCTTCTCCAAGGTTCTGCATATGCGCTGCATGCCGGGATCACGCGTGACCAATCCACTTAGCGCTTCAGTTTGCTGCGCAGCTTGCAGACGCCGGTTCTCCTGCTGTAATTCATACAAGCGATAGGCGCGCTCCACGGTCAAGCTGAGAACTTCAGGCTCGACAGGCTTTGCCAAAAAATCATAGGCGCCAATGCGAATGGCCCGCAAAGCATTTTCTTGATCGTTTTGCCCAGTCAAAACGATGACTTTGACGGCCGGATCAAGCTCAAGCAGTTTCTCTAAACAACGAAAACCTTCAGACACGGAATCCCGATCAGGCGGCAAACCCAGGTCCATCGTGACGACCGAGGGTGAGTAACGACGGAACTGCAAGATCGCTGATGCAACATCATCCGCCACCACTGACTCATAGCGATCAAGGGACCACTTCAGTTGTTTTTGTAGGGCCAGATCATCTTCCACGATCAATAATGGGGCAAAAGGGCGGTCAGAACTCATTGATGCAGAGGCTCGGCGTGGTCAGGTACGGTTGAAGAATGGAAAAGCGGCAACAAAATGGTCACTGCCGTTCCTTGCTTGATTTTGCTTTCCACGGAAATTGTTCCTCCCAGCTCCTGCAGATACTGATAGCTCTCATAGGCGCCAATGCCCATGCCCGACTCTTTTGTCGACTGAAAAGGTTTAAACAAACGATTTTGAATGAACTCTTCGGTCATACCGCAGCCATCGTCGGTAATCTTTACACAAGCTTGGCTTCCGGAGCGTGTTAATACGGCGACAACTCGCCCTCCCCGTGGTGTGGCATCCAAAGCATTTTGAACCACATGACCGATGACGCGCTCAATTCGTTCATCATGTCCGCGGGTACTGACGCCGGCCTCCAATTGCAACTCAAGTTTTCGACCCTTCGCAGCCGTCGTATTGGCCAATCGCTTTAGGATTTGCGCGAGATCAACACCGCTAACGACACCATGAGGCTTTTCCCCCTCGCGTAACTGCAGCATCAATTGCCGCATCTTCCCCAAAGAGTTTTCCACGGTATCGAGCATGTCCTGTTGAAACTCAGGGTTATCGCCCAAGCGCTGAGCATTCTTCAACATTAAAGAAAGCTGGGTCACGATATTCTTGAGGTCGTGCACCACGAAGGCAGACATTCGATTGAAAGAGTCGAATTTCTTTGACTCCAACAAAGCTTCCGAGGCCAGCATCTGCGCCAAATAACTGGAGGCTTGGCGACTGGCGGTTTTCAACAGATCCCGAACCTCCCAGTTGATTTCAATGGCCGCGCGGGCGTGCCCGAGAATGACGAAACCGAACAACTCCTCACCGACCAAAAGGGGGATCAACAACCAGTACTTCGAATCGCTGAGCAACCAGGCGGGGGGGTTTACATTGCCGTACTGTTCAGGCTTGGCGCGAATGTCGTTCAGGTCAAGTATCCAGGCTTGCTGGCGTAAGAACTCGCTGAACTGTGAGTTGATGGGTTCAATATTTGCATCTGCCGGTAGATTCCAGCGCGCGGTCTGGTTCAAGACTTGGTCTGAACTGCGCTGTAACCACAGCGACCCAGCAGGGCTCTCCACCAAATTTGCCAAAGCCCGGACAACCACCACACCCATGCCCTGCGAAACATCGCCCGACGAGAGCGTCGCCGTAAAGCGCAACCACTCTTCCCGGTAGTCGTATCGGTAATTGAAGAAGTTCTTGCTGATATAGACCTTCAGCCTAGATCGCATCGAACCTGACAGGACTAGCGCAGCAAGCGCCAAGAGAGCGCCGGAGACCAAGGCCAGTTGTAAAGCACGGCCCCATTCACCACCGGTAAAGCGAACGTAATACCCAATGGCGGAGACAAGCAGCAAATAGCCGCCCACCAGCAAAAGACTTGCCGAATGGAAAACTGCTGCGCGCGAGACATGAAGCTTTTCTAGCCAATTGACATGCCGCCGCGAGGCAATAAAAAGCACAGGAACAGCGCAGGCATGAACGGCAGACCTGACCACCAAGGCATCTCCATCAAATTGACGGAAAAGTGCGGCTTGAGAATAGGTAAACAGGTCAAATGCAAAGATGGTGCCTAAACCAAGGCAAACCGGCTTGACATTCCAGCGCGAATCTTCGGTGGCATTGCGCAGCAATTGCTCCACCAAAAGCAAGCCAAGCACCGATTGAGCCAGCAGCGCAAAAGCTGAATAGCGCGCCAGATCGCTGCCTAGTTTGTCATCTAAGCCCCTAGCGACAAGCAGAAGGATGCCGAATCCAAGACCGGCCAGTACAAACGGCAGAAACTGAGAAACTGAGTCGCTCAGCTTTTTTTCGGTGTTTGGCTGAAGCAGCAGAAGCAGGAATCCAAACCAGAGGCCATAGCGCAGCCAATCTGCAAAAGGGATCAACCACTGCACCAAAGTATGCGGGCTAGTCTGCCATTTCCCCAGTAGATTAAATGCGGCCCAAAGCGCGCTGCAAAGCAGGGCCGACAAAAAGGTGAGGGAAACAGGGTTGACTGCCGCAGTTCGGGTCCACCAAAGGCGGCGGCCAAAATAAAGGGCAAATGCGGCGTAGGCCAGCATTGCCAAGCCATCACCAATCAGAGCAAGATCCACTAAGCCATTAAGCATGCGTGATTGGAACATGCGGCCTGACCCGCCAGAGGCCCCGGTATTCTTACCAGGGAAAAGTCACATGGATTAGCGGGCGCCTTTACCCGTCAGCACAACGGCGACGGTTTCAAGCATGATCAGCATGTCAAGGAACATGGTGTGATTCTTGACGTAGTAGAGGTCGTATTGCAGTTTCTCGACGGAGTCCTCGACTGTCGAACCATATTCGTAGCGCACCTGCGCCCAACCTGTCACGCCCGGCTTGACGCTTTGGCGAACTGCGAAATAGGGAATTTTGTTGATCAATTCATCAACAAAATACTGGCGCTCGGGCCGCGGGCCGACCATGCTCATATCGCCCTGCAGCACATTGATCAATTGCGGCAATTCGTCGATGCGAACCTTGCGGATGAAGCGACCAACCTTGGTCACCCGGTCGTCATTCAAAGTCGCCCAGCGTGGCTTGCCATCCTTTTCAGCATCGGTCCGCATGCTGCGGAATTTGATGACGTTGAAAGGCTTGCCGTTCAGGCCCACACGTTCCTGGCGATAGAAAACCGGGCCAGCGGACTCGAGTTTGATGCAGACCGCGGTCACCAGCATGACGGGCAAAGCAGCAACAAAGATGAGTGAGGCAGAGACAACGTCAAACACACGCTTGATCGCCGTGCGCACCACGCCTTGATTGAAACCATCCCCGAAGATCAGCCACCCGGCGTTGACGTGGCTGATCTTGATTTGAGCCAGCGTCTTCTCGAAATGGGTGGCGATATCGACGACACGAATGCCGTACAGCTTGCAATCCAGCAATTGGCGCAAAGGCATGCTGCCGCCGCGACGTTCCGACAAAGCCACCACGATTTCATTGACGTGGAGGCGGCGTGCCGTGTCCGTCAACGTGCCGTTCATCTGGATGATTTCATCCTCGGCAATGCAGGAACTCTCTTCGTTCGGGCCAGGAAGATATCCAACGATTTGCGCCTGAGGGTCTGATGCCTTGAGGGTTGCGCCAACGGACTTTGCGGCAGGGCCAGAACCGAAAATCAGAATCCGACTGCGGATGCGCGACTGTGTTGCGGAGTGGGCTGCATATACCCTGTGCACCATCACAGCGGCCACAGCGACCATTGCACCCAAAGTAATCAGTTCGCGGTGGCCGGTATTGGTTGGCAGGAAACTGAAAATGGCATAAGCAAGCGGCAGGCCGAACATCAAGCCCAGGAGCGCACGAGCACAAGACTCAGTCACCGAGCGATTGTGGACATGCTGATAAAGGCCGCTCGCCGAATTGATGATGAACATGCATCCGGCCAGGGACAAACCATGAGAGGCCACGAAAGGGATGGCAGAAGCGCCGGCGTCACCTTGGCTGAGCACAACCGCTACGACGGCGAACAGGATCAAGCCCAAGTCGAACAGCACATGAAGCAATGTCTGCCTGTGCAGGTAGTGACTGAAAATCCGGACCATGTCATTCCCCTAAGAATTCCGACTGCACCCGATTCGTTGGCGCTTCAAAATATGTCAATTTGACGACTGTGCAGTGCAACACCGACAGTCCACTTAAAGCCACCTAACGAAACCAAAACTGACCAAATCTTGCGCTGAGACTTGGCTGGATTTGCGAAGTGATCATGCCTGTACACGCCCCCATTGAAAGCCCCCCGTTTGAAGGGGACGGCTGAGTAGAAATTCTCACTTCGCGGACTCTTTCGAGTCTCTTGCCAGGCCGCACTTGCGACCGAGGGGGAGTAGAGCGCAGGAATTGCCCATGACGAGCATTAACTTGCTCGTGATCGTGCGTTTTGCACAAGCTCGCCGGGCTTCTTGAATTGATGGGCAGAAAGGAAACAGCTTGAGATTGGGAATAGGGAAAAAGACCTAGAAATGACTCAAACGTTCAGCAAACTAAGCAGTTCAGCTTCATCAAGAATGCGGAGGCCAAGCTCCTGCGCTTTGATCAATTTGCTCCCGGCTTCAGTGCCAGCAAGCACAAAGTCAGTTTTCTTGGAGACCGATCCGCTGACCTTGCCGCCGGCGGCCTCAATCAAATCCTTGGCCGCGTCGCGGGACAAATTGGGCAAAGTACCGGTTAACACCAAGGTCTTGCCCAGCAAGGGCTTGGGGCCCTGATCCGCCGCAGCGCCCTGCCCTTCGGGCCATTGCACGCCGGCAGCCCGCAACTGTTCCACCACCTCGCGGTTGTGCGCTTGGGCAAAGAAGTGATGGATGCTTTGCGCCACGATGGGCCCGACGTCGCGCACCTCCAGCAGTTGCTCGACGCTGGCCGACATCAGGGTGTCCAAGGCGCCAAAATGACGTGCCAAATCCTTGGCCGTGGCTTCTCCGACCTGACGAATCCCAAGCGCAAACAGAAAACGCGCCAGCGTCGTTTGCTTGCTCTTCTCCAGCGAATCAAGCAAATTCAAGGCGCTGCGATCGGCCATGCGCTCCAGCGCGGAAAGCTTGCCCACGCCGAGTTTGTAGAGGCCGGGCAGACTGCTGACGATGCCCTCATCCACCAACTGATCCACCAATTTGTCGCCCAGGCCTTCAATATCCATGGCGCGGCGCCCTGCGAAATGCAGCATCGCCTGCTTGCGCTGAGCCGGGCAAAAGATGCCGCCGATGCAGCGGTAATCCATCCCCCCACGCTCACGCAAGACTTCGCTGCCACAGACCGGGCAAGCGGGCGGAATGCGGAAGTTCGGCACATAACTGGCCCGCGCTACGGCCACACGGCCCACCACCTCAGGAATCACATCACCGGCGCGCCGAACAATCACTTGGTCCCCCACCCTCACGCCCTTGCGCCGCAACTCAAAGACATTGTGCAAAGTAGCGTTCGACACCGTGGTACCGCCCACAAACACCGGCTCCAGCTTGGCCACCGGCGTCAGTTTGCCCGTACGTCCGACCTGGATCTCGATGCCGTTCAAGCGCGTGATCTGTTCTTGCGCCGGATATTTGTGCGCCACCGCCCAGCGTGGTTCGCGCGTCACAAAGCCGAGGCGCTGCTGCAGGGCCAGGCTGTTGACCTTGTAGACAATGCCGTCGATATCAAAGGGCAAGCTGTCTCGCCGAGCTTTCATGGCTTGGTGAAAGACCACCAGCCCCTCGGCGCCTTGCGCCACGGCACGGTCTGAACAAACGGGCAGGCCCATGGCGGCCAAAGCATCCAGCAAAGCACTGTGCGTGGGCGGCAAGTCCCAACCCTTGATCTCGCCCAGTCCGTAGGCAAAAAAGCTCAAGGGCCGTTGCGCGGCCAAAGCGGGATCAAGCTGGCGCACTGCGCCTGCTGCCGTATTGCGCGGGTTGACGAAGGTCTTCTCGCCGGCTTGGCGCTGGCGCTCGTTCAAGGCCTCAAAGTCATCGCGGCGCATATAGACCTCGCCCCGCACCTCCAGCACCGGCGCATCAACCGACTTGAGTCGCAGGGGAATTTGACTGATGGTCTTGATGTTTTGCGTGACGTCTTCGCCCGTCTCGCCGTCACCGCGGGTGGCTGCCTGCTTGAGCACCCCGAACTCATAACGCAGATTGATGGCCAGGCCATCAAACTTCAACTCGGCAGCATATTCCACGGCTGGCGCCGATTCATCCAACTCCAGTTGCTTGCGCACCCGCTGGTCAAAGCTGTGGGCGCCACTGGCCTCCGTATCGGTTTCGGTGCGGATGCTGAGCATGGGCACCGCGTGCCGGACCGGCGCAAAGCCGTCCAGCACTTTCCCGATGATGCGCTGGGTCGGCGAGTCCGGCGTCAGCAGCTCTGGATGCTCGCGCTCCAGGGCCTGCAGCGCTTGGAAGAGGCGGTCGTATTCAGCATCCGGCAGGCTGGGCTGATCCAGCACATAGTAGAGATAGGCATGGTGATTCAAGACCTCGCGCAAGCTGGCAGCTTGTTCGGCGGGTGAGGCAGAGGGGCTTGAATTCAAAAGGGGTGGGCTTGGCAACTGGCTCATGGCCTGGATTGTCATTCAAGCCGATGCGCCGCAAACCAAAACCCCATTGATGTCACCCGAGGCGAGGGCGGGAATAGCCCCCGCGGACGCTCAAGTCAGAGGACTGCGGCCTCAACTGCCCGCGCCATCGTCTTTCACGGGCACGCGCGCAATCATCACCTGATCCACGCGGTGACTGTCCACGTCCACCACTTCAAAACGCCAGCCTTCCCACACCACCTGATCGGTGCGTTTGGGGATGCGGCGCAACATCACCATCAGGAAGCCTGCCAGCGTGTCGTACTGGCCGGCATGGGGCCAAGCCTCTAGCTCCAAAGCACGCTGGACTTCCGGAATAGGCGTGATGCCGTCAGCGAGGAAGGAGCCATCTTCACGGCGCACGATTTGCTGCTCCTCATCATGGGAGGCCACCAAATTGCCCATCACTGTGCTCATCACATCGTTCAGGGTGATGATGCCCACCACCAAGCTGTACTCGTTGACGATCACCGCAAAGTCTTCATGCGCTTGCCGGAATTCACTCAATGCTTCAGACAAAGTCAGCCGGTCCGGAATGATCAAAACCTTCTTCAACAAGCCGGCCGACTGGCTGCTGCGCAAATTGATGGTTTCCTCACGCAGCACGCGCTGGAACAGATCGGTGGAGTCGACATAACCCACCACCTGATCGATCTCCCCCTCGCAGACCAGATAGGTGGAATGAGGCGCTTCGGCAATGCGATTGCGGATCAAGGTGTCATCGTCATCCAGCGAGAAGAACACCACATGCTCACGGGTGGTCATGGCGCTTTCGACTCGGCGCGTATCCAGCTCAAACACGTTCTCTATCATCTGCTGCTCAGCATCCGCCACCACACCGGCCAGATTCCCGGCCTCGGCCAAGGCCAAGATGTCAGCATGGGTGATGCTGTCATCACGCGCAGCCGGCAGACCCAAGACACGAATCAAGACCTCGCTGAGCTGGCTGAAGGCCCAAGACAAGGGCTTGAGCAGCGTGCATAACAGCAGCATCGGGCCAATCAAAGCGAGCGCCACGCGTTCAGGCTCATTCATCGCCAGACGCTTAGGCACCAAATCGGCCAAGACGATGAAAAGCGCAGTGATGCTGATGAAGGACAGACCAAAGCCCAAGCTCTGCGCTTGATCTGCGTCCAGCAGCAATTGCAGGGCGGCCGCGAAGTGCGGCGTCAAAGCCCCCTCACCCACAATGCCGCCCAGAATGGCCACCGTGTTCACGCCCATCTGAACCACGGTGAAATAGTGACCTGGCTGAGCCTGCACTTCCAACACCCGCTCTGCACGCGCATCGCCCTCGTCGGCCAATTGGCGCAGCTTGAGTCGACGTGAAGCCGCCACCGACAACTCCGCCATTGAAAAAAAGGCGCTGCCAGCGATCAGCAAGGCGATGAACAGAAAACTGAGGCTCAAGTGGCTCCCTCCAATAGTTCCAGCCATGAGTGTAGCGAGCGCCCGGCGGGCCGAGGACCCAGAAGCTCGGCGCTGTGTGCGCGTCGCAAGCCGGCGACACGCCTAAACACATGCCCTTGCCGTATTTCGCCCCGGCTCAGCGCCGTGCTGCAGGAGGCCACCGGGCAACGCCCTATCATCACACTTGCCATGACCGCGCCCCCAGCCCACGTGCACACCCACACCGCCATCACCACGAAGGCCACGCTGCGGCCATTCGCCTGGCTGGGCATGATGGTCTTGGCCTGCAGCGCCCGGGCGCACACCGTGCTGGTCTGCGCCGACCGGGCGGAGATGCCGCCCTTCACCTTCGCGCAGCGCATCAATGGCCAAGCCAGCGCGGAAGTCACCGGGGCCAGTGTTGATTTGCTACAGGCCATTGCGCGCAAGCAGGGCTGGCAGTTGGATGTGCAATTGCTGCCCTGGGCACGCTGCTTGCGAGAAGTGGCCGAAGGCCGCATTCAGATCGCCCTCAACGCCGGCCAAGAGGAAGCACACAGCGCCGGCTTGCTGCTGAGCCGGCCCTATTTCTCCACCCACACCATCTACGCCTACTCGCGCCGCGCCCACCCGCAAGGCCTGGCCATCCATTCAATGGCGGATGTGAGCAAGTTCCATGTCTGCGGCCTGGGCGGCTACCGCTTCGAGTCCTTTGGCCTGGCAACAGCCAGCGTTGACCGCGGCACCACGCGCAGCTACGAGCAATTGATCACCAAGCTGCATCTCGGGCGCTGCGATCTGCTGATCGACAGCCGCGAAACGATTGCCGGCATGTACTTGATTGATCCGAAGCTGCGCGCCAGGCTGGTGGACGGCGGCCTGGCCATTCAGGCGCTGCCCGAAGCGCCGCAGCGCCAACTCTTCATCGCGGTCTCGAGCAAAGCCAGCAATGCGGGCGAATTGCTCAAAGCGCTGAATGAGGGCATCGCCGGTATGGAGAAGAGCCGGGAGATTGACCGCTTCATCAACGCCTACCTCGCCCCTTGAGCCGGCGAAGATCAGCGCTCAAGGGTGTGCGGGCGCGAGGGCTTAGCCGCCCACCGCATGGGACCAGACTGGAAGGCACATGAACTTTTCAAGGCCTTGCGCTGCAGCGCTCGAATCCTCCGGCAGGCACCTATCGAGCTGGGTCTTTGCCCTGGCCCTCAGCTTACTCGGGCCAGTCGCCATTGGCCCTGCTGCTGCACAGCAAGACGGGGCGATTGAAAGCGAACAAAGCCCGAGCCCGGCCCAAGCCCGGATCAAGCTCAATGCCTTTGGCACCCTGGGTTTGGCGCACTCCAGCGAGACCCGCGCCGATTACACCTTTGACAATTTGCAGCCTTTCGGCGCCGGCGGGCACCGCAATCCCAGCCCCGATGTGGACAGTCGCCTGGGCGCGCAACTCACCGCCACCCTCAGCCCCGAGCTCAAGGCGGTGATTCAAGTCGTCGCTGAATATGCATGGGACGGCAGCTACCGGCCCAGCATCAACTGGGCCAATCTGAGCTATGACTGGGGGCCCGATTTGCGCCTGCGCCTGGGCCGTATTGGCTTGGCCAGCTTTATGGCTTCCGACTCACGGCGCGTGGGCTACAGCAATGTGACCGCCCGCCCACCCATCGAGGTCTACCGCCTCTTGGCCCTGCGAGAAAGCGATGGCATCGAGTTCGCCTACCGCTTGAGAACAGGCGACTTCAAACACAACCTCTCAGCCCTCTACGGCAAGCGCACCGTCACCAATACACGCGGCCAGCATGTGCATTCACACGATGTGCGCGGCCTCTTCGACACGGTGGAGCTGGGTGACTTGACGCTGCACGCCGCCTTCCAGCTGCGCAATGTCGACAACCAGAATCCGCCCCTGGGCAAGTTCTACTCACTGGGTTTCAACTACGAGCCTGGCCCCTGGTTCATCAGCAGCGAATGGGTGCGCGCCATCAATTTCGACGCCAAGGGCTTGGAAGTCACCCGTGACGCCGCCTATGCGCTGGCCGGCCTGCGGGTGGGCCGCTTCACCCCATTTGCCAGCATCTCGGAATTGCGCCCGCGCAGCGCCACCGGGGTGCCGCCCGTGGCACAGCGCAGCTATGCCGGTGGCCTGCGCTGGGACTTCCAGCGGCAAATGGACCTCAAGCTGCAGTGGGACCGAGTACAGCTGGCAGACAACTCCTATGGCACCCTGCAAAACGTGCAGCCCGGCACACCGCGGGGTGGGCGGCTGGATGTGCTCAGCGTCTGTCTGGACTTCTTCTACTGATGCGCCGGCTTGATATGAATATGCAGCCCGCAACTCAGCCCTGCACCCCGCCCTCGCGGCATCAGCGCCTAGGCCGATGGCTGTCGGCCGCATTGGCGTGCTGCTGGCTTGGCTTGCCCACGCCTGCTCAAGCCGAGGTGGTGCTGATTCTTTCGACAAAGAGCAGCGTCAACGAACTCAGCCTGGAGCAGGCCGGCGAGATCTTCATGGGCAAGCGCAACACCCTGCCCAGTGGCGCCAAGCTGCAAGCCCTGGACCAAGCCGAAGGCAGCGCCACCCGCGACAACTTCTACCGCTTGCTGGCCCACCGCGACAGCGCGCAGATGACGGCCTACTGGGCTCGCATGATCTTCACCGGCAAAGGCCAGCCGCCGATTGAATCCGGCGATGCCGCCAGCATCAAACGCTTTGTGGCGGCAAACCCCGGCCTGATCGGCTATATCGAGCGCAGCGAGCTAGACAAAACCGTCAAGGAAGTGCTGGTCCTGCGCTGAGCACAGTGATGTGCTGAGCAAGCTTCCGAGCACCCGCTCGATCAGCTGAACATGCGCCGTGCAGCCAAGCTACCAGCGGCCAGATCACGCGAACCCAAGGCCTTGTAGAGCGTATTGAGCTCTTGCCCGATGGCAGCGAAGGCATGCAGATTGAGAATCTGCCCACGGTCGTCGCAAACGTCGGCATCGATGTCTCGCGCCAAGCCGCGCGCAGCCTCTTGCCAGGAAGCGAAAGGCTCCAGCGCCTCGGGCGTTTGCGGCACGTCCAGCGCCAAAGCCAGCTCACGCAGCGAGGACTGCTGCGGGTTCTCGGCCAGCGCGGCCTGGGCGTCAAAGCTCAGGGTCAGGATGGGCGGCGCGCCCTCCTCCGCCGAAGCCATCACCAAGCGGCCCGGCATGGCGCCCGGCACAAAGCCGTGGCGCAGCGCCATCTGCTGCACATAACCCAAGGTCCAGGCGGCATTGCGGGCCCGCAGTACCACGGCCAACTGGGCGTCATGTTCGCCGGCGAAATGATCCAGCTCGCGGGCGCGGGCCACCACATCCAGCATGTCGGGGAATTGCACAAAAGCGCCCACGCCATCGGCAAAGTGCTGCACCTTCTGCACGAATTCTGAGTATTCGATCTCGTTCATCGCGCCGCTGCGGTTAGCCATTTGCACGCCGGCCTGGAACTCGCCGTAGCGCTGACCCGGCATGGGCAGCTCCCACTCGCCACTCTCGGCATTGAGCCCTTCGATGTGGAAGGGCTTGGTGCCGGCGCGGCGGCTGCCGGGCAGATGCGACAAGGCCATCTCGCCACTGATCGGCGCTTCCAGCGTCAACGTGGCAATGGCGTCAATCAAAGCGTCGATGCGGGCCGAGGGCTTGCGGCTGGGCCGCGCCACGACCGGCAAGCTGTCGTCGCTGCTCTGAACCGCCCCGTCCGCCTGCGCCTCGGCGCTGTCGCTGGTGAGGGGACTCAGGCCGGGCTCAAGCCGCTGGCCATCCATCAAAGGTTCGAGCTGCTCGGCACGGCGCGGCCCCGCCTTGCGGGCGCTCCAAGCGCCGTGCGCCACGACGGCGGCCAGAATCAAGCCGCCCAGAATGGCCAACATGGTGGTCAAGCTCATGCCACCTCCGCCATGGCCAGGGCCTTGTCCATGTCCACCGCCACGATGCGTGACACCCCCTGCTCCTGCATCGTCACCCCAATCAGTTGTTCAGCCATTTCCATTGCAATCTTGTTATGTGAGATGAAGAGGAACTGCGTGCCACTGCTCATCTCGGCCACCAGCTTGGCATAACGCTCGGTATTGGCGTCATCCAAGGGCGCGTCCACCTCGTCCAGCAAGCAAAACGGCGCCGGATTGAGCTGGAAGATGGCGAACACCAAGGCGATGGCCGTCAGCGCTTTCTCGCCGCCCGAGAGCAGGTGAATCGTGCTGTTCTTCTTGCCCGGTGGCTGGGCCATCACCTGAATGCCGGCATCCAGAATCTCTTCGCCGGTCATCACCAGCTTGGCCTGCCCGCCGCCAAACAGCGTCGGGAACATGCGGCCAAAGTGCATATTGACCTGATCGAAAGTGGCGCCCAGCAGGTCGCGTGTTTCCAGGTCGATCTTATGGATGGCGTCTTCCAGCGTCTTCATGGCCGATTGCAAATCGGCGCATTGCGAATCCAGGAAGGTCTTGCGCTCGCGCGCCGCCGTCAACTCGTCCAGGGCAGCCAGATTGACCGCGCCCAGCGCCGCCACCTCGCGGTTGATGCGATCGATCTCGCCTTGCAGGCCGTAGAGCTTGACCTGGCCCGCTTCCACGGTTTTGGCCAACTCGTCCAGGTCCACCCCAGCCGCGTTGAGCTGCTCAAGATATTGCGCGCCACCCAATTGCGCCGCTTGTTCTTCCAACTGCAGCTTGGTGATGCGCTCGCGCAAGGGATCCAGGCTGCGCTCAAAAGTCAGGCGCTGTTCATCGGCCTTGCGCAAGCGCAGGCTCAAATCGTCATAGCCGCTGCGCACAGCGGCCAGGGCGTGTTCACGCTCCATCTTCAAGGCCAGAGCGTCTTGCAAACCGGCTTGAGCAGCGGCGTCATTGAGCGTACCCAGCTCGCGCTGCAGGCTCTCGATCGACTGCGCATTGGTCTGCTGCTGCTGCACCGCCGTTTCGATCGAGCGTTGCAACTCACCGCGCCGCGAGGCCAAAGCCCGGGCGCTGTACTGTGCCTCCTGCGCGCGGCGCTCCAGGGCGCGCAATTGCTCGCGCGCTTCGGCCAGCTTGCGCTCGGCGGCAATCACACCGTCGTCCAGCTCAGCATGGCGCTCCTGGGTGCTGGCCAGTTGCAGATCGAGCTCCTCGAAGCGGGCTTCGCCGGTCATGCGGCGTTCTTGCAATTCCTCGTTCTGCGCGTCGATCTCGAACAGCTCGTCTTCGAGCTGCGTGCGGCGGCTGCTGGCAGCTTCGGCTTGGCTGTTCAGGCGCAACAACTCCACTTGCAGCTGATGGGCACGGCTCTGGGTCTCGCCAGCCTCGCGGCGCAGGTTTAACAGCCGCTGCGAGCCTTCGGTGTAAGCGGCTTCGGCGCGCACCAAGGCGCTTTTGGCGTCTTCCGCGATCAGGGCTTGCGCGCGCAGCTCCAGCACCAACTGCTCAATTTCCTGGGCCCGGGCCAGCATGCCGGCCTGCTCGGTATCGGGAGCGTAAAAGCTCACCGCAAACTGGCTCACCGCGTGGCCGCCGGCCGTCATGATCAACTCACCATGAGTCAGCTGCGCGCGCGCGGCCAGGGCTTCGTCCATCGAGGCTGCCGTGTAGACGCCTTCCAGCCAATCATTCAGCAAGGCCTTCAGGCCGGCATCTTGCAAGCGCAGCAAGTCGCTCAGGCGCGGCAGCGTTTCATGCGTGTTGGCGATGAAGTTATTGGGCGGCGAGTAGAAAGCCAGGCGGGCCGGCGGCGCATCGCTGGCAAAGGCGCGCACTGTCTCCAGCCGGCCCACTTCCAGCGCACCCAGGCGCTCGCGCAGCGCCGCTTCCAGCGCGTTTTCCCAGCCAGCCTCGATGTGCAGCTTGGTCCACAAGCCGGGAAGGCCGTCCAGCCCATGCTTGGCCAGCCAAGGCTTGAGCTTGCCTTCGGTCTGCACTTTTTCCTGCAGCGCACGCAAAGCATCTAGGCGGGCCGACAAATCACCTTGCCGGCCCTGCTGGGCATTGGCGTCCTGCTGGGCCTGGCGGCGCGCTTCGTCGAGCGCGGGCACCTGCTCTTGCAATTCCTGCAAGCGCGCATCGGCCACGTCGCGGCTCTCATCGGCGGCAGCACTTTGCTGCTTCAGCTCATCCAAACGCGCGGCATCCGGGGCGACCAGGGCTTGCCGCTCGCTTGCAAGACGCTCACGACGGGTACGCAGCTGGCGGCTTTGCTCGTCGATGCTGCGGCTCTCAGCGGCCAGCACCTGGATCTGCTGCTGCACTTGCACCACCGCGCTGCGCTGCTCATTGGCCTTGGCTTGCGCGGCGCGCACCGCGTCTTCCGCATTGGGCAGATTGGCCTGCTGTTCTTCGGCCTGGGCGGCCAGGATCTCGCTTTGTTCCTCGGCGCCGGCAATCTGCTCGGCAATGTTCTCCAGCTCGTCTTGCGCTTGCTGCGAGCGCTCCAGCCATTGGCCGTTCTGCGTCTGCAATTCAAGCAAGCGGGCTTCGACGCGCTGGCGGCCTTCCACCACATAGCGGATGCGTTCTTCCAAGCGGCTGACTTCCAGCTGCGCCTCGGCAAAGCGGCCTTGCGAGGCATGCAACTCATCACCAGCAGCGTAATGGGCTTGGCGCACTTCTTCGAGTTCGGCCTCCACATGGCGCAGCTCGGCCATGCGCGACTCCAGCGCATTGACGGCTTCTGAGTGTTCGGCCTTGACCCGCGTCTGCTCGGAAGTAGCGTCGCGATGCTTGAGGAACCACAGCTGATGCAGCTTGAGCGTGCCGCTGTCTTGCAGGCTGCGGTAGGTGGCGGCCACCTCGGCTTGCTTTTCCAGCTTCTCGAGGTTGTTGTTCAGCTCGCGCAGGATGTCATCCACGCGGGTGAGGTTTTCGCGCGTGTCCTTGAGTCGGTTCTCGGTCTCGCGGCGGCGCTCTTTGTACTTGGAGACGCCGGCGGCTTCCTCCAAGAACATGCGCATCTCTTCGGGCTTGCTCTCGATGATGCGGCTGATGGTGCCCTGGCCGATGATGGCGTAGGCGCGCGGCCCCAGGCCTGTGCCCAGGAACACATCCTGCACATCGCGGCGGCGCACCGGCTGGTTGTTGATGAAGTAGCTGCTGGTGCCGTCGCGGGTCAGCAAACGCTTGACGGCGATTTCAGCGAACTGGTTCCACTGCCCGCCAGCGCGGCCGTCTTCGTTGGCGAACACCAATTCCACGCTGGCGCGGCTGGCCGGTTTGCGATTGCCCGAGCCGTTGAAGATCACGTCCTGCATGGACTCGCCGCGCAACTCCGAGGCCTTGCTCTCGCCCAAGACCCAACGCACCGCATCCATGATGTTGGATTTGCCGCAGCCGTTGGGGCCTACCACGCCCACCAATTGCCCAGGCAACTGGAACACGGTCGGATCGGCAAAGGACTTAAAGCCCGAGAGCTTGATCGAGTTCAGACGCATGCTTGCTTGGCACCCTCGCGGTGGCGCACCACCGAATAACCGCTAAACCATTGATTTATCTAAAAAAAAGCGCCTTCACACGGCGCCTCGACGGGGCCAAATCATAGCATCGCGTACTGAGATCGCAGGGCACGGTGACGCCGCCACTGCAGCGCAGCAAAGCGGGCAGCTTTCGCGCCAGACGCCGCAGGCAAGGCACGAACCGGTGAGGCGGCTGGCCCAAATGCTTTTCCACCGACGCCAGTCCTACAGCCCTGCCACGCTAAGCTCTTGATTTAGCGGGATAAAGCCCAGTCCGACACGAGGCCAAAAGCCCGGCGCTCCGGGCGCCGACAAGGGGCGCAGTGTTACCATCGCGCCCTCCTTCTGAATTGAAAGCGGGGCGCTCGCGCGCCCGCGCCAGCACCGACCCATGGCCAAGACTCCCTCGCCCAAAGCCGCAGCCGCGCTGCCCAAGACCAGCGCCGCCGCCACTGCCGCCAAGCCCAAGCCGGCCGCTCGCAAGGCCAAAGCCACGGCCGAACTTGCGCCACCGATGCGCGAGATGCCGCCCAACCCGCCCTCGCGCCCCAGCAAGGAACTGCACGCCTTCCCTAACCCCGCGCCTGAGCGGGACTATGTGATCCAGTTTCAGGTGCCCGAGTTCACCTGCCACTGCCCACTGACCGGCCAGCCCGACTTCGCCCACTTCACCATCGACATGATTGCGGACAAGCACTGCGTCGAGCTGAAGAGCCTGAAGATGTATTTCTGGAGCTACCGCGACGAAGGCGCCTTCCACGAGAAGGTCACCAACACGATTCTGGAAGACATCGTGCGCGTCACGCAGCCACGCTTCATCCGCATCACGGCCAAGTGGTATGTGCGCGGCGGCATTTACACCAATGTGGTGGTGGAGCACCAGAAAAAGGGCTGGAAGCCGGCGCCCCGCGTCGACCTGCCCACGCATGGTTTTGAGTCAGGCCTGCTGCGCTGATGAACCCGGCCATGCCCGCGCCCCACAATCCCCTGCTCGACCGCCTCCACCCCTACCCCTTTGAGCGCCTGCGCGCGCTCAATGCCGGCATTCAGCCCAACCCTGCGTTGCGGCCGATCAGCCTGGGCATTGGTGAGCCCAAGCACCCGGCGCCCAAGCTGATCGAAGACGCCTTGATGGCCAGCCTCAAGGGCTTGTCGGTTTATCCGGCCACTGCCGGTGAGCCGGCGCTGCGCGAGAGCATTTGCGCCTGGATTGAGCGGCGCTATGGCCTGAAACTCGACGCCGCCAGCCAAGTGCTGCCGGTCAACGGCTCACGTGAGGCCTTGTTTGCCCTGGCCCAAACCGTGATTGACCCCAGTCGCCCCGGCGCCACGGTGGTCTGCCCCAATCCGTTTTACCAAATCTACGAGGGCGCGGCCCTGCTGGCCGGCGCGCAAACCGCTTTTGCCAACAGTGACCCGGCGCGCAATTTCGCGGCCGACTGGTCGCAGATCGACGCCGCCACCTGGGCCAAAACGCAGTTGCTCTACGTCTGCTCGCCCGGCAACCCAACGGGTGCGGTGATGCCGCTGGACGAGTGGCGAACCCTGTTCGAGCTGAGCGACCGCTACGGCTTCGTGATCGCCTCGGACGAGTGCTACTCGGAAATCTACTTCCGCGATGAAGCGCCGCTGGGCGGCCTGGAAGCGGCCGCCAAGCTCGGCCGCCACGATTACCGCAATCTGATCGCCTTCACCAGCCTGTCCAAGCGCAGCAATGTGCCAGGCCTGCGCTCGGGCTTTGTGGCGGGTGACTCGGCCATCCTCAAGCGTTTCTTGCTCTACCGCACCTATCACGGCAGCGCCATGAACCCGATGGTGCAAGCCGCCAGCATTGCGGCCTGGAACGATGAGGCCCATGTGGTGGCCAATCGCGAGCAGTACCGCGCCAAGTTCGCCCAGGTCACGCCGGTGCTGACACCGCATCTGCATGTGGCCTTGCCGGATGCCGGCTTCTACCTGTGGGCGCAAGTGCCGGCCAACTGCTGCGGCGGCGATGACATCGCCTTCGCCCAGGGCCTGCTGGCTCAATACAATGTGGCGGTCCTGCCCGGTAGCTTGTTGGCGCGCGAGGCCCACGGGGTGAACCCGGGCGCCGGGCGCATCCGCCTGGCCCTGGTGGCCGAGACGGCGGAATGCCTGGAAGCCGCCCACCGCATTGCCGCCTTCGCTCAGCAAGAAACCCGCGCTTGACTCCTTTTTTCACCTTTGCCTGATTCCATCCCCATGACACAACAGCTGCAATCCATCATCGACCAAGCCTGGGAAGGCCGTGCCTCCATCAACGCCAGCAACTCACCCGAAGTGCGCGAAGCCGTTGAGCATGTGATTGCCGAGCTGGACGCCGGCCGCCTGCGCGTGGCCGAGCGCCAGTCCGTGGGCCAGTGGACCGTGCATCAGTGGATCAAAAAGGCCGTGCTGCTGTCCTTCCGCCTGAACGACAACCAGATCATGGGTTCGGGCGATATGACCTTCTTCGACAAGGTGCCGACCAAGTTCGCCGGCCTGAGCGATGAAGCCATCCGCGCCATGGGTGTGCGCGTGGTGCCGCCCGCTGTGGCGCGCCGCGGCAGCTTCCAGGGCAAGAACGTGGTGCTGATGCCGTCCTACGTCAACATCGGCGCCTATGTCGATGAAGGCGCCATGGTGGACACCTGGGCCACCGTGGGTTCCTGCGCGCAGATCGGCAAGAACGTGCACCTGAGCGGCGGTGTCGGCATCGGCGGCGTGCTGGAGCCCCTGCAAGCCAACCCCACCATCATCGAAGACAACTGCTTCATCGGCGCGCGCTCCGAAGTGGTGGAAGGCGTGATCGTGGAAGAGAACTCGGTGATCTCCATGGGCGTTTACATCGGCCAAAGCACCAAGATTTATGACCGCGCCACCGGCGAAGTGAGCTACGGCCGCATCCCCGCCGGCTCGGTGGTGGTGAGCGGCAATCTGCCCTCGGCCGATGGCAAGTACAGCCTCTACTGCGCAGTGATCGTCAAGCGCGTCGATGCGCAAACACGCTCCAAGACCAGCATCAACGAACTGCTGCGCGGCGCCTGAGCATGGCCCTGCCCTTGAGCGCGCGCCGCGCCGCCCAACTGGGCCGCGCGTGCACAGCGAAAGCTAGCCAAGCGCAAGGCTCAGCCGCTGCGCTTGCTTGGGCTGAGCGCTCAGGGCTCCGCACGGAGCCGCCACGGCTAGTCAGACGAAGCCTTGAAGGAATTCCCACATGAGTGGAAACATGGAGCGCATCCTGCGCCTGATGGCCGACAAAGGCGCGTCTGACGTCTACCTCTCGGCCAATATGCCGGTGCTGATCCGCTTGAACGGGCAGATCGTGCAGCTATCGGATCAGCTGCTTTCGCCCTCACAGCCCCGCCAACTGCTGGCCGAGGTGCTGAGCCCGCCCCAACTGGCGGAACTCGACCAGAGCGGCGAGCTGAATATGGCGGTCTCAGTCCCCGGCGTGGGTTCCTTCCGCCTCTCCGGCTTTCGCCAGCGCGGCACCATTGCCGGCGTGTTCCGGCATATTCCCCATGTGATCCCTTCGCTGGAGCAGCTCAATCTGCCGCCGGTGCTGGGCAAGCTGGTGCAGGAAAAGCGCGGCCTCATCCTGATGGTGGGCGCCACCGGCACGGGCAAGAGCACCACGCTCGCGTCCATGCTGGAGCAGCGCAATCTGAATATGGCGGGCCACATCCTCACCATCGAGGATCCGCTGGAATACCTGTTCAGCAATAAGCGCTCGGTGGTCAACCAGCGCGAAGTCGGCCGCGACACCGCCTCGCTGCAAGTGGCGCTGAAGAACGCACTGCGCCAGTCGCCCGACTGCATTTTGATCGGCGAGATCCGCGACCGCGAGACCATGACGGCGGCGATTTCCTACGCCCTGTCCGGCCACCTGGTGCTGGCCACCTTGCACGGCAATAACAGCTATCACGCGCTCAACCGCATCTTGTCCTTCTACACGCCCGAGTCACGCCCGGCGCTGCTGAACGACTTGGCGGCGGGCCTCAAATCCATCGTCTCGCAGCGCCTGGTCAAGGCCACGGCAGGCGGCCGCATTCCGGTGATCGAGATCTTGCTCAACACCAAGCTGATCGCCGAGTTCATCGAGCAAGGCGACTTCGCCTCGGTCAAGGAAGCGATGGAGAAATCCATCGCCGAAGGCTCGCAGACCTACGAAGAGCATTTCGCCAAGCTCATCAAAGACGGCACCATCACCCGCGAAGAAGGCCTGGCCTTCGCCGACTCGCCCACCAATCTGCTCTGGCGTTTGCAAAACGAAACCCCAGCCCTGGGCAAGGCGGCTGCCGGCAAGAAGGAAGAAGCCGCCAGCGACGAGCCCAGCTTCACCGAAATCACGCTCGACGTGCATCACGACTGAGCCGCGCGTCGATGAGCCAAACCCTTGCCCTTTTGGAGGCGCTGATCGCGCGCCCTTCGGTCACGCCCGATGACGCCGGTTGTCTGGAGTTGATCGGCCAACGTCTTTCGCAGCTGGGCTTCGAGCTGCAGCGCATGGACAGCGGCCCCGACAATTTCCGCGTGAGCAATCTGTGGGCCATCAAACGCGGCGCGCCGGACGGCCCGGTGCTCATGTTTGCCGGCCACACCGATGTGGTGCCGCCAGGGCGGCTCGACGCCTGGAGCTCTGACCCCTTTGTGCCCAGCTACCGCGACGGCCGCATCTACGGCCGCGGTGCCGCCGATATGAAGGGTTCGCTGGCCGCTTTTGTGGTGGCCGCCGAGGAATTCTGCGCCGCCCATCCCGGCCACACGGGCAGTCTGGCCTGCTTGCTGACCAGCGATGAAGAAGGCCCTTCGGTCGATGGCACCAAGGTCTGCTGCGAACAGCTCAAAGCCCAAGGCCAGCGCCTGGACTACTGCATCGTCGGCGAGCCGACTTCGGTGGAACGCGTGGGCGATATGGTCAAAAACGGCCGGCGCGGCTCGCTCAGCGGCAAGCTACGCATCAAGGGCGTGCAAGGCCATGTGGCCTACCCGCAGTTGGCGCGCAACCCGGTGCACCAAGCCGCACCGGCCATTGCCGAGCTGACGGCCATGCACTGGGACGATGGCAACAGCTATTTCCCGGCCACCACCTTTCAGATTTCCAATATCAAGGCCGGCACCGGCGCCACCAATGTGATTCCCGGTGAGATGGTGCTGGACTTCAATTTCCGTTTCTCGACCGAGTCCACGCCGGAGTCGCTGAAGACCCGCGTGCAAGCCCTACTGGCCCGCCACGGCCTGGAATATGCGCTGGACTGGACCCTGGGTGGCGAGCCCTTCCTGACCCCGGTGGGCAGTTTGAGCGAGGCCTTGAGCCAGGCCATCCTGGCCGAGACCGGCTTGAGCACCCAGCTGTCCACCACCGGCGGCACTTCGGACGGCCGCTTCATTGCCAAGATCTGCCCCCAGGTCGTGGAATTCGGGCCCATCAACGCCAGCATCCACAAGATCGACGAGTACCTGCCCGCCGATAGCCTGGAACCGCTGAAGAATATCTACCGACGCACGCTGGAGAACCTGCTGCTGTGAACCTGATCTCCTGCATTGAATTGCACGCCGCCCGCCTGACCGAGGCGGGCGTTTCATTTGGGCATGGCACCACCAACGCCTTTGACGAAGCCGCCTGGCTGGTCTTGTGGCGCTTGCAGCTGCCGCTGGACAGCCTGGACGAACACGCCGAACGCGCGCTCAGCGAGGCCGAGCAAAGCCAGATCGCCGCCTTGATCGAAGAGCGCATTGCCACCCGCAAGCCGGCCGCCTACCTGACCCGCGAGGCCTGGCTGCAGGGCGTGGATTTTTACGTCGACGAGCGCGCCATCGTGCCGCGCAGCTTCATTGCCGAGTTGCTGGCCGATGGCAGCATTGACGCTTGGTTGTCCGACCAAACCCAGACCGTGCTGGACTTGTGCACCGGCAACGGCAGCCTGGCGGTCTTGGCGGCCATGGCCTGGCCCGAGGTGGTGGTGGATGCCATCGACCTCAGCGCCGACGCCCTGGCCGTGGCCCGCATCAATGTGGACAAGCACGGCCTGCAAGAGCGCATCCGCCTGCTGCAAGGCGATGGCCTGCAGCCCGCTGGGGCCAAGCGTTATGACCTGATTCTGTGCAACCCGCCTTACGTCAACAGCCAGTCCATGGCCGCCCTGCCGGCCGAATACCGAGCCGAGCCCGAGCTGGCCCTGGCGGGAGGCAGCGACGGCATGGACTTTGTGCGTGAGTTGCTGCGTGCCGCGCCCGAGCACCTCAGCGAGCACGGCGTGCTGGTGCTGGAAATCGGCAACGAGCGCGAGTTTTTTGAAGCGGCATTCCCGCAGCTGGAAGTGGCCTGGATGGAAACATCGGCCGGAGAAGATCAGGTCTTGCTGGTGACCCAGGAAGCGCTGTTGAAGTCGATGAACAAGAACAATGAGGGCGCCCAGCCATGATCACCATTCGCAATGTCACCCTGCGCCGTGGCAGCAAAATCGTCCTGGACGATGCCTCGGTCACCCTGCAGCCGGGTGAAAAAATTGGTCTGGTGGGTCGCAACGGCGCCGGCAAATCCAGCTTGTTCGCGCTGCTGACCGACCGGCTGCAAAGCGATAAGGGCGAAGTCGACATTCCGCGCCAATGGGCGGTTGGTGAAGTGGCGCAGAACATGCCGGAAACCGAAGACTCGGCCACCGACTATGTGCTGGAAGGCGATGTGCGCCTGATGGCCGCGCGCAAGGCGCTCGAGGAGGCGGAAGCCGCCGAAGACGGCCACGCCATGGCCGATGCCCACGCCTTGCTGATGGACGCCGGCGCCTTTGACGCCAAGCCCCGCGCGCAAGCCCTGCTGATGGGCCTGGGCTTCAAGGGTGAGCAGGTGGACGCCCCGGTGAACAGCTTCTCGGGCGGCTGGCGCATGCGCTTGCAGCTGGCGCGCGCGCTGATGTGCCCGGCCGAGTTGATGCTGCTGGACGAGCCCACCAACCACTTGGACTTGGACGCCCTGGTCTGGCTGGAAGCCTGGCTGCAGCGCTACGACGGCACCCTGATCGTCATCAGCCATGACCGCGAATTCCTCGACGCCATCACCAAGGTCACCCTGCACCTGGATGAAACCAAGCTGATGCGCTACGGCGGCAACTACACCGCGTTCGAATCCATGCGCGCCGAGCGTATGGAGCAGCAAGCCGCAGCCTTCGGCAAACAGCAAGAGCGCATCGCCCACCTGCAGAAGTTCATTGACCGCTTCAAGGCCAAGGCCAGCAAAGCCAAGCAGGCGCAGAGCCGGGTCAAGGCGCTGGAGCGCATGGAAAAGCTGGCGCCGGTGCTGGCCTCGGCCGATTTCAACTTCGAGTTCCGCGAGCCCGTCAGCCTGCCCAACCCCATGTTGATGTTCGATGAGGTCGCCTGTGGCTACGAGGTCGATGGCGTTGAGAACATCATTGTTCGCGGCATCAACCGCTCGGTGCTAGCCGGCCAGCGCATCGGCATCTTGGGCGCCAACGGCCAGGGTAAGTCCACCGTGGTCAAGACCGTGGCCCGCATGCAGCGCGCCATGGGCGGCAAGATCACCGAAGGCAAGGGCCTGACCATCGGCTACTTCGCCCAGCAGGAAATGGATGTGCTGCGCCCCGACGAGGGACCGCTCTCACACATGGTGCGCCTGGCCAAGGAATGCAGCCCGGGCGCGCGCGAGCAAGAGCTGCGCGACTTCCTGGGCCAGTTCCGCTTTGTTGGCGATATGGTGAACCAGCAAGTGGGCAGCCTCTCGGGTGGCGAAAAGGCGCGTCTGGTGCTGGCCATGCTGGTCTGGCAACGCCCCAACCTCTTGCTGCTGGACGAACCAACCAACCACCTGGACCTCAACACCCGCGAGGCCTTGTCCATTGCGCTCAACGAGTTCGAAGGCACGGTGATGCTGGTCAGCCACGACCGCGCCTTGCTGCGTGAGGTCTGCGACGAGTTCTGGCTGGTGACCAAGGGCGCGGTGTCGCCATTTGACGGTGATCTGGACGACTACCAGAAATGGCTGCTTGATCAATCCAAGGAAGCCGCCAAGGCGGCCAAAGACGCCGCCAAACAGGCCAGCAAGGCCATGGGCAAACAGCCTGTTGTTGCCGCAGCCGCGCCCGCGGCCCCGGTGGAGGCAGCTAAACCCGCCGCGCGCGAGGACCGCAAGCTCAGCGGCCAAGCCCGCCAACGCCTGGCCGAGCAGACCAAGCCCTTGCGCCGCGAAATGGATGCCATCGACGCCAAGCTGAACAAATTGGCCGACGAGCGCAGCACAGTGGAAGCCGAGCTGGCCTCAGGCAAGGCCACGCCTGCGCAGATTGCCGAAATGGGCAAACGCCTGAAAGGCATTCACGACGAATTGGAAGCCGCCGAGCTGCGCTGGCTGGCACTGAGTGCCGAGGTCGATGCCATCCAGGCAGCCAGCTGACACTGCAGCACCGCACCGCATTCCCGCATCCAAGCGCAGCCATTTGGGCCAAGAGGCGTGATGACGTGATGTGAACCCAAGGGCCTTCGGGCCCTTTTTTCATGCGCGCTCAGTCCTAAACGCAATCACCTTCCTGCAGACCGAGCACACGCCAGCGCCCCAAGGCTTGAGCACAATTCCAAGCGCAGCGGCCGCTCCTGTCCTAGCACGACTGCGAATAACCATTTGAATTGCGCACAATTCAATTGCGATCTACATTAATGCCATGCCTTCAACGCCAAGCCCCCAGTCCAGCAACGCAGCGCGCCCCTCAGCTGGCAGCCAAACCGATTGGCTACAACTGGACCAGCAACTCTGCTTCGCGCTCTACGCCAGCTCACTGGCCATGACCAAGCTCTACAAACCCCTGCTGGCGCCGTTGGGTCTGACCTACCCGCAATACCTGGTGATGCTGGTGCTGTGGGAGCAAGACGGGATCAGCGTGTCGGCCCTGGGCCAGCGCCTGTCGCTGGACTCCGGCACCTTGACGCCCCTGCTCAAGCGCCTGGAAGCCGCCAAGCTGATCAGCCGCCAACGCGCCCAAGACGATGAGCGCCGCGTCGACATCGGCCTGACCGCCACAGGCAAGGCCTTGCGGGCGCAAGCCAAACGCATTCCGCAAGAGCTGGCCTGCGCCAGCGCCTGCTCACTCGAAGAACTCTCCTCCCTCACCCAGCGCCTGCATGCGCTTCGGCAAGAGCTTTCCAAAGCCCAAGCCAGCGACTGATATCGCGCGTCTTTTTCCCCACCCACCAACGACCTCACGGAGTCAATCACCATGGCACTCGACAAAGTTCTCTACACCGCTACCGCTACCGCCAACGGTGGCCGCCAAGGCAATGCATCGTCCAGCGATGGCGCACTCAAAGTCGATCTGAGCACGCCGCGCGAACTGGGCGGCGCCGGCGGCCCCGGCACCAACCCCGAGCAGCTCTTTGCGGCCGGCTATTCGGCCTGCTTCATTGGCGCGATGAAGGCGGTTGCCGCCGGCCAAAAGATCAGCGTGCCGGCTGATGTGTCCATCACCTCGGACGTGGGCATTGGCCCCATCACCGGTGGCTTCGGCATTCAAGTGGCGATGCGCATCAGCTTGCCGGGCATGGACCGTGACGCTGCACAGGCCCTGATCAATGCCGCGCATCAGGTCTGCCCTTACTCGAACGCTACCCGCGGCAATATCGATGTGACGCTGACGCTGGTCTAAAAACCTCGTCACAAGGGAGTCACGAAGGGGCTCTATGGTTTGAAGCTTTGTCGAACATCTTCCACAAAGGTCAAGCCATGAGCTCCAAGCACGCCCTTCAACGACTCGCCAGCCTGATCGCCCTCGGCCTGGCGACTGCCGCAGCCGCCACGCCGGCCGCCGCTGCCATCAGCTTGGTGGCCACCGGCAGCCTGAGTGGCTCGCTGCACGACCTCTCTGGCCAAAGCGCCCCGCTTGAGAACGGCGTGGCCGGCGATCTGCTCGGCGGCATGGGTTCCGCCCTGGCCTGGGCCGGCGGCAACACCTTCATCGCACTGCCCGACCGTGGCCCCAATGCCACGGCTTGGAACACGGCGGTCGACAATACCGCCTCCTTCATTCCCCGCCTGCAAACCGTGCAGCTGAGCCTGATCGCATCAGCCGGCGGCGCCCTGCCCTACACCTTGGGCGCCAAGCTGAACGCCACGACCTTGCTCTACAGTGCCAGCGCTTTGAACTACGGCAGCGCACCGAGCTTGAGCAAAGACGGCAAGAACTATTTCACCGGCCGCTCCGATGCCTTCGGCGCTGGTGGCTCTTTGAACAGCAGCAATGCCCGCCTGGACCCGGAAGGCCTGCGCCTCTCGAACGATGGCCGCAGCGTTTTCGTCAGCGATGAATACGGCCCCGCCGTCTATCAGTTCGACCGCGCCACGGGCGCCCGCATCAAGTCATTCGTCCTGCCGGCCAATCTGGGCATCAGCCAGCAAAACGCCCAAGGCGCCCTCGAGATTGCCAACAACAGCAGCAGCGGACGCGTCACCAACAAGGGCATGGAAGGCCTGGCCATCACGCCCGACGGCAAGACCTTGATGGGCTTTATGCAAAGCCCGCTGGCGCAAGACGGCGGTGATGGCGGCGCCGCCAACCGTTTCATCAGCATCGACATTGCCACCGGCGCCACCAAGCAATTCGCCTACAACAACTACGATCCCATCACCAAAAAGAACTACAACAGCAGCGAAATTCTGGCGCTGAACAATCACGAGTTTCTGGTGCTGGAGCGTGATGGCAAGGGCTTGGGCGACGACTCGACCGCCAAGTTCAAGAGTATTTACAAAGTGGATCTGGCTAATGCGGCCGACGTCAGCGGCATCTCCGGCGAGAGCAATTTGCTGGCCCTGGCACCGGCCAAGAGCCTGTTCCTGGACCTCAAGCAAGCCCTGAATGCCCAAGGCATCAGCGATGCGCAGATCCCAGCCAAGCTCGAAGGCATGAGCTTCGGCGAAGACATCATGGTCGGCGGCGTGCTCAAGCATACCCTCTACATCGCCAATGACAACGACTTCCTGGCCAGCTCGCCCAAGGGCCTGAACAACCCCAACCAATGGTATGTGTTCGCCTTCAGCGATGCGGATCTGAATGGCTCAGCCTATGTGCCCCAGCAAATCAGCGCTGTGCCGGAACCCGGCAGCTATGCGCTGCTGCTGGCCGGCTTGATGGCAGGCATCCCCTTAGCTGCCGCCCGTCGCCGGGCGTCCAAAAACATCTGATCAGGGAAATGGTCGTGGGTCAGGCCAGGAGCTGAAGCGTCAGCTCCACCCTGGCTTTGACGGCGGACAGCGCGCCTGCACCAAGCAGGCCGCTGTCATCACCACCAATCACCGGCCCGGCATCGCAGCGGCTGCAGCGCAGCACCCGCACCCCCTTGGCCTGAGCACGCAACAAGGCCTGCGTCAGGCGATCGCTCACGGTGCCATTGCCCGTGCCTGCCACCACCAAGCCAGCACAACCCATCGCCACCAAGGCATCCACCAGCAGCCCGTCAGCGCCCACATGGTTCAGCACAATCTGAACTTGCGGCCACTGATCCGCGGGCTTGGCGATACGGTCCAGCCCCAAAGCAGCCCCTCGCGGCCAAGCGCCCCACTCACGCAAAGCCCCCTCTTCCATCACACCGCAAAGCGCGTCGTCACGGGAGCGAAAGGCATCGATGCGGTAGCTGTGCGCTTTTTGCACTTGCTCGGCGGCATGGACGCGGCCTGCAGCCATCACCACCACACCTGAGGCCCGCGCATCCTGCGCCAACACCACGGCATCCAGCAGATTCTGCGGACCATCTGCCTGCAAGGCCGTGGCCGGGCGCATCGCGCAGGTCAGCACCACCGGCTTAGTCGGCGCCAGCACGCGTTGCAAAAAGTAGGCCGTCTCTTCCAGCGTGTCGGTGCCATGGGTGATGACAATGCCGGCCACTTCGGGGCGCGCCAGATGTGCGGCCACCGCTTGCGCGAGGCGCTGCCATGTGGCGAAGTCCATGTCCTTGCTATCCAACTGCGCCACTTGTTGCATTTCCAGCCGATGGCTGGCCAGCGCAGGCACCGCCTGGACTAAATGCCCGACTCCGAGTTGCGCGGCTTGGTAGCCCACATTGTCGGCAGCGTTGACCGCGGTACCCGCGATCGTGCCGCCGGTCCCCAAAATGACGACCAACCCGGACGCATGGGAGAGCGGGCTGGCCGCCGCTGTGCTTGATTTTTCGGCGCTCATTGACATTTTTCTTGATTCGACTGGATGAAAATACAGCTACTGGATATATATTCAGGCAGTTGATCATTGGATCACAAACGAGGACCGATATGGACGACAGCCCCAAACTCACGCCGCGCCAACAGCAAATTCTGGATCTGGTGCGCCAAGCCATCGAATTGACTGGCGCCCCACCCACCCGCGCCGAAATCGCGGCCGAGCTCGGCTTCAAGTCGGCCAATGCGGCGGAAGAGCATCTGCAAGCCTTGGCGCGCAAGGGCGCCATTGAATTGGTGGGCGGCACATCGCGCGGCATTCGCCTCAAATCGGGCACCCTGCGTGCGCTGAATGAAGCGCGCGATGCCAAAGAGGCACGCGCCAGCGGTATTTCTGCTGGCGGCAGTCGTTTGAAGGGCCAGTCAGCCACCCAGTTTTCGCTGCCGCTCGCCAGTTTGGCCCAGTTGACCCTGCCTTTGGTCGGGCGCGTGGCGGCTGGCCACCCCATCCTGGCGCAGGAACACATCGAACAAAGCTATACCGTTGAAGCCAGCATGTTCGCTCGTCGCCCCGACTTTCTGCTCAAGGTCAAAGGCATGAGCATGAAGGACATCGGCATTCTGGACGGCGACCTGCTCGCGGTGCAGAAATGCAGCGAAGCCAAGAATGGCCAAATCGTTGTGGCGCGCCTAGGCGACGAAGTGACGGTCAAGCGCTATCAGCGCGGCCGCAACGGTATTGAGTTGCATCCTGAGAATCCCGAGTTCGAACCCATACTGATATCGAAAACGGATGAAGACAGCTTTGCGTTGGAAGGCCTGGCTGTCGGCTTGATTCGCAACAGCCTATTTAATTGAGGCGACTGGCCGGCCCGTAGATAGCCGCCTAGGGGCGATTGATCGGCACTTGGGGAATGATCGGCACGAGTATGCACATACTCTTGCCGATCATCACAGGCCCGAAGCGCCCCCATTCCAATCTAATTCTGTTTGCCAGTTAAATACTCAGGAAAAGAAAAAGCCCCGATAACAAGTTATCGGGGCTTTTAAAATGTTGGCGGAGTGGACGGGACTCGAACCCGCGACCCCCGGCGTGACAGGCCGGTATTCTAACCAACTGAACTACCACTCCAGATGTGCGAATATAGTTTCACAACATCGATAAGTTATGTAACTGCTAGCAGTTACCAAGCCTTATCAAACTTGGCGTCCCCTAGGGGATTCGAACCCCTGTAGTCACCGTGAAAGGGTGGTGTCCTAGGCCTCTAGACGAAGGGGACTAAACCTTCTAATTTTCAATTCACACCCGAACCGCGCGCCGCCTTGATTTCACCCTCAGGATGAGATCATGGTGGAGGTAAGCGGGATCGAACCGCTGACCTCTTGCATGCCATGCAAGCGCTCTCCCAGCTGAGCTATACCCCCGAATCTTGTCAGAATGCGGGCATCGCGCCGTTCAAGCTAAAACTCTAAACTCAACTCTTAAATGCAAGCGGCCAATCTCTTGGCCGCTTGTCGACTCATTAAGTTGAGCCTTCAAACACATACACAGACATAAATCTATGCATTCAATACGTTGGCGGAGTGGACGGGACTCGAACCCGCGACCCCCGGCGTGACAGGCCGGTATTCTAACCAACTGAACTACCACTCCAGATGAAGAGCCAATATTATATCAGCACTCACCGACAAGTTTTGTAAATATTTTCAGATTATTTCTAATCTCTCAAACATTTACCAAGCCTTATCAAACTTGGCGTCCCCTAGGGGATTCGAACCCCTGTAGTCACCGTGAAAGGGTGGTGTCCTAGGCCTCTAGACGAAGGGGACTAAACCTTCTTTAATACTGCTGCGCATTATACACAACATTATCGCTACTTACTGAACTGCGCGCCACTTAGAGTATAAATTTTTAAATCTAATACTTTTGGTGGAGGTAAGCGGGATCGAACCGCTGACCTCTTGCATGCCATGCAAGCGCTCTCCCAGCTGAGCTATACCCCCAAACTCTTTACTCTGCGCCTCACAAGAAATCTAGCTCGCCAGACTCTCATTTGACTCAAAGCAGCGTTTTGATGTTTCGCGCTGTTCAAGCAAGACGTAGATTGTAGAACGAAATTTAGGCGCTGCGCAAGCGTTTGATGACAATTTCTTTATCAAACAGTTCCAGCACCGCATCCACGCTGGGCGTTTGCACTCGGCCACACACCAAAGCACGCACCGGCATGGCCAGTTGAGGCATCTTCAGACCATGGGCGGCGATCGTTTCCTTGATGGCTGCGGCAATGGCTGCTTTGTTCCACTCAATGGCGCTCAGCTTATCGGCGAAGGTCGCTAAAGCCGGTTTGACCGCATCAGTGACATGGGCAGCCAGATCTTCGGAACTCGGGCTGACATCGCCGAAGTACATGGCCAGCCAATCGGCCAAGGCCGCCGTGGTGGCGCAGCGGTCTTTGAACAAAGCTGCCATGGCTGTGAGCTGGGGCAGTTCCGCACTGATGCCACGCTTGAGCAACTGCGTCTGCACCAGGCTTGCCAGGCGGCCATCCTCAGCTTGCTTCATGTAGTGGCTATTGACCCACTCCAGCTTGGCAGGGTCCCACTGCGCCGGGCTCTTGTTCAGATGGGTGCCGTCGAACCAAGCCACCAATTGCTCACGCGAGTACAACTCATCATCACCATGACTCCAGCCCAGGCGGGACAGATAGTTGAGCATGGCCTCGGGCAGATAGCCCATTTCTTCGTAATTGGTGACGCTGACAGCGCCGCGGCGCTTGGACAACTTCAAGCCGTCGTCGCCCAGGATCACCGGGAAGTGGCCGAACTTGGGCAACGGTGCGCCCAGGGCATTGAAGATATTGATCTGCCAGGGGGTGTTGTTAACGTGCTCGTCACCACGGAAGACGTGGCTGATCTTCATGTCCCAGTCATCGACGACCACGCAGAAGTTGTAGGTCGGCACGCCATCGGGCCGCACGATGATTAAGTCATCGATCTCGCGGTTATTGATGGTGATGGGGCCTTTGACCAGATCGTCCCATGTCACATCGCCTTCGGGCGGGTTCATGAAACGGATCACCGGCGCCACCCCTTCCGGCACGGGTGGCAGCACCTTGCCGGGGGCCGGGCGCCAACGGCCGTCATAGCCGGTCTTCTCACCGCGCGCACGCTGGCCTTCGCGCATCGCTTCCAACTCTTCCGGCGAGCAGTAGCAGCGGTAAGCGGTGCCGGCCGCCAGCATGCTGTCCACCACGGCTTTGTAGCGATCCAGACGCTGCATCTGATAGATCGGGCCTTCGTCGTAAGTCAGGCCAAGCCAGTTCATGGAGGCGATGATCTGATCCACCGAATCTTGCGTGGAGCGGGCCACATCGGTGTCTTCGATGCGCAGCACGAACTCACCACCGAAATGGCGGGCATAGGCCCAGGAGAACAAGGCAGTGCGGGCCGTGCCCAGATGCAGGAAACCGGTCGGCGACGGCGCAATACGGGTGCGGACGGGAGTGATGGCTTGGCTCATTTCGAGTGATTCAAAGTTGATAGACCGCGAAGCAGGTCGTCGGTGATGTCGTCCACATGTTCCAGACCAACGGCCAGGCGGATCAAGCCTTGGCTGATGCCAGCGGCTTGGCGCTGTGCGTCAGACAAGCGCCCATGCGAGGTGGTGGCCGGGTGGGTGATGATGGACTTGGTGTCGCCCAGATTGGTGGCGACGCTCAGCACGCGGGTGCTGTCGATGATGTGGAAGGCCGCCGCCCGTGCCGCTTCAGGTGAATCGGCATGCAGCTCGAAGGACAGTACCGCACCGCCCTGCCCCGACTGCTGGCGCATCGCCAAATCGTGCTGTGGATGCGAGGCCAGCGTCGGGTAGTAGACGCGAGCGACCTCGGGGCGGGCTTCGAGCCAACGGGCCACGGCCAATGCTTGATCGCTCTGTGCCTTCATGCGCAAGCTCAAGGTCTCCAAGCCCTTCAGCACAACCCAGGCGTTAAAGGGCGACAAGGTCATGCCGACTGTGCGCAGCACCGGGCCGAACACGTCACGGATCAGACGATTCGGGCCACACAAGGCACCGGCCATCACGCGGCCCTGGCCGTCCATGTACTTGGTCGCCGAGTGCATGACGACATCGGCACCGAATTCGACCGGCCGTTGCAGTGCGGGCGTCGAATAGGTGTTGTCCACCGCCAGCAAGGCACCGGCCGCGTGGGCGATATCGGCCAGCGCCTGGATGTCGCACACCTCGGTCAGAGGATTGGTCGGCGTCTCGGCGAACAACAGCTTGGTCGTAGGCCGGACAGCGGCCTGCCATTCAGCCGGATCGGTCTGCGAGACGAACGTGGTCTCGACACCGAACTTGCCGAACTCCTTGGCGAACAGATTGATCGTCGACCCGAACACCGAGCGCGAGCAAATCACATGGTCGCCCGCTTTCAGCAGGCCCATGCCGAGCAGCAGGATGGCGCTCATGCCGGTTGCGGTAGCTATGGCGGCTTCGGTGCCTTCCATCGCCGCCAGACGTGCTTCAAGGCTGCGGACGGTCGGGTTGCTGGTGCGCGCGTAGGTGAAGTCGTCAGAGGCTGCAAAACGCTGCGCCGAGGTGGCGGCGTCGGGCTGCACAAAGGCGCTGGTCAGGAACAAGGCCTCGGAATTTTCACCATGCTGGCTGGGTGCCAGCGCGGTGCGCACCGCCAAGGTCTCGGGGCGCAAACCCTCGGGCAAGCGAGCGCGGGCGATGCGGCGCTCTTCGTCACTCAAACTCATCCCGCTCACTCCTGTCGGCTTTGCAGTGCCAGGCGGCTGCGCGCCGGGCCGTCTTCCTCATCGCCTTGGCTCAGCCGTTGCGCCTCCATCTTGGCGAAGTCCTCGGCCGTCACATCACCGGTGATGTAGTTGCCGTCGAAGCACGAAGCCTCAAAGCCCTTCAAGGCCGGCTGCAAGGCCGCCACCACGCGCTTCATCGCGTCCACGTCTTGGTAGATCAGTGCGTCGGCACCAATGAACTGGCGGATTTCTTCAATCGAGCGGTTGTGCGCCACGAGCTCCGAGCTGGTGGGCATGTCGATGCCGTAGACATTGCGGTAGCGCACCGGCGGCGCGGCCGAGGCCAGATAGACCTTGCGGGCGCCAGCCTCGCGGGCCATCTGCACAATTTCCTTCGAGGTTGTGCCGCGCACGATGGAGTCATCCACCAGCAGCACATTGCGGTTCTTGAACTCCAGGCCAATGGCATTGAGCTTTTGGCGCACCGACTTCTTGCGCGCGCCCTGCCCCGGCATGATGAAGGTGCGGCCGACATAGCGGTTCTTCACAAAGCCTTCGCGGTAAGGCTTGCCGATGCGATGGGCCAGTTGCATGGCCGAGGGACGGCTCGACTCCGGGATCGGGATCACCACATCGATGTCGCTGGGCGGCATGGTGGAGATCAGGCGCTGAGCCAGCGTTTCACCCATATTCAAGCGCGCTTGGTAGACCGAGATGCCGTCCATCACCGAGTCCGGGCGGGCCAGGTAGACAAACTCAAACATGCAGGGGTTCAGCGTCGGGTTCTCAGCGCATTGCTGGCTGGTCATTTGACCCTTCATGTCGATGAACAAGGCCTCGCCTGGCGCCACATCGCGCACCAGCTGATGGCCCGTGCCTTCCAGCGCCACGCTCTCGCTAGCCACCATGAATTCACCATCCGCCGCTTGGCCGAAGCACAACGGGCGGATGCCGTAGGGGTCGCGGAAAGCCAGCAAGCCGTGGCCGGCGATCAAGGCGATCACGGCGTAGCTGCCTTTGATGCGCTTGTGCACGGCGGCAACGGCCTTGAACACTTCAGCGGGCGTCAGCGGCAGGTCGCGCGCCACCATTTCCAGCTCATGGGCCAGCACATTGAGCAACACTTCGGAGTCGCTTTCGGTGTTGATGTGGCGGCGGTCCACATCAAACAACTCGGTCTTGAGGCTTTGCGCATTCGTCAGGTTGCCGTTGTGCACCAGCACCAGGCCGAAAGGCGCGTTGACGTAGAAAGGCTGAGCCTCTTCTTCGTTGTAGGCATTGCCGGCTGTGGGGTAGCGAACCTGGCCCAGGCCGATGCTGCCCGGCAAGGCGCGCATATTGCGGGTGCGGAACACATCCCGCACCATGCCGCGGGCCTTGTGCATGAAGCACTTATTGCCTTGCATGGTGACGATGCCGGCGGCATCCTGACCACGGTGCTGCAGCAGCAACAGCGCGTCGTAAATCAGCTGATTGACGGGGTTGGGGGAGATCACGCCGACGATGCCACACATGGCTTTTCCTTCACTCACTGCTTCTAAACACGAGGCCCAAGCACGATGCTCAGGCCGGAATCAATTTCACTACTTCGGCCGGCAACACCGGCTTGGCCGCCTGAATCACGGTTTGCAATCCAGGCACCAATTGAGAACTCAGCCAGGTCTCTGTCTGCACGGCGGGTGTCATGCTGACCAGCAACACCACCACGAGGCAAATCAAGAGGCCACGCAAAATCCCAAAACCCGCGCCCGCTAAACGATCCAACACGCTCAGCGGCGTGGCATGAATCAGGCTGCGCAGCAGCTTGGCGCAAATGCCCCACAAGAGCAAGACCAGCACAAAACTCAAACCCAAGCTGAGGGCGTGCGCCAGGCCCTGCCCCAGCTTCTCCTGCGGCAAAAACTCTTGCAGCAGCGGCGCCAACCAGGGCATGCACAAGTAGGCCACCACCCAGCCTGCCAAGGACAAAACCTCAAACACCAGGCCGCGCCACAAGCCCATCAAGATGGACAAGGCCAGCACGGCCAGAAAAACCCAGTCAAGCCAAACCATGCGCTACCCCGCAAGAAAGCGGCCGCCTCACAGCGTCAGCACAGCCGTGCTCAGGCCCGTGGCCCGCACCTTGGCGGCGGCTTTGTCCGCTTCCTCGCGGCTGGCGAATGGCCCCACTCGCACGCGGATGCGGGTGCCCGCGGGCGTGTTCACCTCTTGCGTGTATGTCTTGAGGCCCAGCTTTTCGACCTTGTGCCGTGCCTCTTGAGCCGCCTGCGTATCCGCATACGCGCCCACCTGCAGGATCACGCGTGTGGCTCCATCAGCAGGCTTTTTACTCTCTTCCGGCTTGGGCGGCATCTTGCCGTCCAGCAAGGCTTGCACACGTGCGGCTTCCTGGCTGCTGGCACTGGTGGCCTGAGGCTTGGGCTTGTCGGCGGGCCTTTCTGCCACTTTCTCGGCTGGCTTGTCGACGTGTTTGTCGGCTTGCTTCTCGGCGGCCTTCTCGCTCGCTTTGGCAACAGCCTTGTCCGCCGCCACCTTGGCGCTTGGCGCAGAGGCAGGCTTGGCGGCCTCTGTGGCGACTACGGGGCTTGGCTTCGGGGCCGGCTGCGGCTGCTGTTTGGCTTGCGCCACGGGCTCGCTAGCCGTTGCCGGCTCAGGCTGCACCGGCTCGGGTCGCGAAGGCTCCGTCGTGCGCGTCAAAGCAGGCGGCTCCACCACCGCCACCTTGGGGCCCACCTTACCCGCCAGGCCCGGCGGCGGACTTAGCACCGGCACGCCATCTTTGTCCGGAATGGTGATCAGGAGATCGACGGGAATGGGCCTCGGCTGGGTCTCGAACACCAGCGGAAAGCCGATCACCCCAACCGCCACCAGCACCGCGGCGCCAATCAAGCGGCGGCGTGCGCGAACCCGCAACTGCTGGACCGTATCGGCTGTGTCAGACACCGGCTTGGCCGCCGGCTTATTGCTTGATCGCTTAAGGAATGACAGCAAGCCCATGGCTAGATTGGCAGCTCAAACGCTGGGTTAGGGTTACAAGTGAAGGGCACATCGCCCCATAGTGCAAAACCAAGACCAACCCCGGCTACTGCAAACCCGGGGAGATGGTCAAAAAAACAGCTGAACGGTGGGGTTCAAAGCCTGCCCGGCATGGCTCAGGCGCGCTGCAAACGAGGCACGCCCTGCTTGAGCACGCCACCCACTGTGTAGAAGGAACCGAACACCAGAATTCTATCAGCCGGGTCTGCCGCGGCCGCTGCTGCAGCCAGGGCGGCCAAGGGGTCGGCATGGGTGTGGAGGCTGAGCTGCGGCGGTGTTTTCAAGGCACTTGCTTGCTGCAGGGTTTCAAACTGCTGACGCAGCTCGGCGGCCTTGGCCGCGCGCGGGATCTCCAAGTCGCAGAAGTGCCAGGCATCAACCAGGGGGGCAATCTTTTGGAAGATTGCTCCCAGGTCCTTGTCGGCCATGGCGCCGAACACCACATGGGTGCGCGGGAAGAAGCCCATTTGGTCAAGGTTCTGCGCCAGCGCCGCCACCGCATGCGGGTTGTGCGCCACGTCCAGCACCAGCGCCGGCTGGCCCGCCACCACTTGGAAGCGCCCCGGCAGCTCTACCATGGCCAGGCCGTTGCGGACGGCTTGGGCGCTGATGGGCAGGCGCGCGTACAGCGCCTCGAACACGGCCAGCACACCGGAGGCATTGAGCAACTGATTGACGCCGCGCAGCGCTGGGTAAGCCAGGCCGCTGAAGCGTTTCTCGCGGCCGGTCCACTGCCATTGCTGGCGGTCGCCGCTGTAGGTGAAGTCTTTGCCCAGTTGGCGCAAATCGGCACCGATCTCGGCCGCACGCGCTGCCAGACTGGCCGGCGGCATGGGGTCGCTCACCACCACCGGGCGGCCAGCCCGCATGATGCCGGCCTTCTCACGCCCCACCGACTCACGGTCGGGGCCCAGGTATTCGGTGTGATCCAGGTCGATGCTGGTGATGACCGAGCAATCCGCATCAATGGCGTTGACGGCATCCAAGCGGCCGCCAAGACCCACCTCCAGAATCACCAGATCCAGCGGCTCGGCCGCCAGCCGCAGCATGATGGCCAGGGTCGTGAACTCGAAATAGCTCAGCGTCATCTCACCGCGCGCCGCTTCAACGGCCGCAAAGAATGGCAGCAGCGACTCCGCCGAGACCGGCTCGCCGCCCACCCGGCAGCGCTCCTGGAAATGCACCAGATGCGGCTTGATGTAGAGGCCCACCCGGTAGCCGGCCTGCAGTGCAATGCACTCCAGCATCGCGCAGGTGCTGCCCTTGCCATTGGTGCCGGCCACCATCACCACCGGGGCCTCGAACTTCAGGCCCAGGCGGTCGCGCATCAGCTGCACGCGCTCCAGGGTCATGTCGATGGTCTTGGGATGCAGGCGCTCGCAATGGGCGAGCCAGTCATCAAGCGTTTGAGGCAACATGTTTTTTTTCGCTCAAGCAAAACGGCCAAGCCTTGTGGGCCTGGCCGTTGAATTCAAAAAATCAGGATGTTTGCGATCAGGCCACCGCGTCGGAGCTCTGGCGCTGCAGCATGGCCAGCTGACGTGCAATGGTCTCACGCAGCTTGCGGCGGTCAACAATCATGTCGACAGCGCCCTTCTCCATCAAGAACTCGGCGCGCTGGAAGCCGGCAGGCAGCTTTTCACGCACGGTGTTCTCAATCACGCGCGGACCGGCAAAGCCAATCAGCGCCTTGGGCTCGGCTATCACCACATCGCCCACAAAGGCAAAGCTGGCCGACACGCCGCCCATGGTCGGGTCGGTCAGCACGCTGATGTAAGGCAGTTTGGCCTTGGCCAGGTGCGTCAGGGCCGCATTGGTCTTGGCCATCTGCATCAGGCTCAACAGGCCCTCTTGCATGCGCGCGCCACCGGTGGCGGTGAAGCAGATGAAAGGCGTCTTTTGCTCGATGGCGGTTTCCACGCCACGCACAAAGCGCTCACCCACCACCGAGCCCATCGAGCCGCCCATGAAGCTGAACTCGAAGCAAGCGGCCACCACAGGCACCGTCATCACTGCGCCGCCGAACACCACCAGCGCATCGGTTTCACCGGTGTGCTCCAGGGCTTCTTTCAGGCGATCGGGGTACTTCTTGCTGTCCTTGAACTTCAAGGCATCGACGGGCAGCACTTCCTGACCGATTTCGTAGCGGCCTTCGCCGTCCAGGAAGGCGTTCAGGCGCTCACGCGCACCGATGCGGTGATGGTGGCTGCACTTGGGGCAGACGTTGACGTTCTGCTCCAGGTCGGTCTTGTAGAGCACGGTCTCGCAAGACGGGCATTTGATCCAAAGCCCCTCGGGCACCATGCGGCGCTCGTTGGGATCGGTTTGCTGCATCTTGGGCGGCAGTAGTTTTTCAAGCCAACTCATGGGCAGATTCCTCTAAAAAAATTGACTCTGACCCCAGATACTGGGATTCAGGCGTCGAGCGCGGCGCGGATTTCTCGGATGAACTGCGCCCCTGTTGCGGCAACATTATCGCGCGGCTGAGCCTCGAGCAATTCAACCAGGCGCGAACCGATGACGACGGCGTCCGAGTGATCAGCCACCGCGCGTGCGCTCACCGCATCGCGAATGCCAAAACCCACGCCCACCGGCACGCTGACATGGCTGCGAATGCGCGGAATCATCGCGGCCACCGCTGCGGTGTCCAGATGACCTGCCCCGGTCACGCCCTTGATCGACACATAGTAAACATAGCCGCGCGCCACCTTGCCGACGCGAGCCATGCGCTCCTCGGTTGAGGTGGGTGCCAGCAAGAAGATGGGATCCATCTCCTGCGCATGCAGCAGCGCGGCAAAGGCCTCGCATTCCTCGGGCGGATAGTCCACCACCAGCACGCCGTCCACGCCCGCCGCCTTGGCATCGCTGACAAAACGGGCTTGGCCGTAGCGCTCGATCGGATTGGCATAACCCATCAGCACCACCGGCGTGTGCCTATTGCTGGCGCGAAAGCGCTGCACATCGGCCAGTACCTGCTTCATGCCCACACCGGCGCGCACGGCACGCTCTGCAGCACGCTGAATGACCGGGCCATCGGCCATGGGATCGGAAAAAGGCACGCCCAGTTCGATCACATCGGCGCCCGCCTCGGCCATGGCCAGCATCAACTCGACGGTGACATCGGGATAAGGGTCACCGGTCGTGACGAAGGGAATCAAGGCCTTGCGGCCCTCAGCGGCCAGGCGCTCAAACGTGCTTTGGATGCGGCTCATGGCTGGGCTCCTGTCTTGCTTTGCCCATGCAAGGCATCCAGCGAAATCGTGTCGCCACCCTTGACCGATTGACCCGTGCAGGACGGGCGGCAGAAGAAGGAGGCGTGGGACAAATCAGCCACCGTGCCGATGTCCTTGTCACCGCGGCCAGACAAATTCACCAGCAAGAGCTGATCCGCCGGCAGGGTTGGCGCCAGCTTGATGGCATAGGCCAGCGCATGGCTGGACTCCAGCGCCGGGATGATGCCTTCGGTGCGGCACAGGCGATGGAAAGCGCTGAGCGCCTCATCGTCGGTGACCGAGACATATTCGGCGCGGCCGATGTCCTTCAGATACGCGTGCTCCGGGCCCACACCGGGGTAGTCCAGGCCGGCCGACACCGAGTGCGTTTCGATGATCTGGCCGTTATCGTCCTGCAGCAGATAGGTCCGGTTGCCATGCAAAACGCCTGGCGTGCCCTTAGACAGCGTGGCGGCATGCTTATCGGTGTCCACACCCAAACCAGCCGCTTCAACGCCAATCAGGCGCGTGGCCTCATGCTCGAGATAGGGATAGAAGATGCCGATGGCATTGCTGCCACCGCCCACGCAGGCAATCACCGCATCGGGCTGGCGGCCGGTCATCTCGGGCATCTGCGTCAAACACTCATCGCCGATGACGCGCTGGAAATCGCGCACCATCATCGGATAGGGATGCGGGCCGGCCACGGTGCCGATGATGTAGAAGGTCGACTCCACATTGGTCACCCAGTCGCGCATCGCCTCATTCAGCGCGTCTTTCAAGGTCTTGGAACCCGACTCCACCGGCACCACACGGGCGCCCAGCAGATTCATGCGGTAGACATTGGGGCTTTGGCGCTTGACGTCCTCGCTGCCCATATAGACCACGCACTCCATGCCGTAGCGCGCGCAGATGGTGGCCGTGGCCACGCCATGCTGGCCCGCGCCGGTCTCGGCAATGATGCGCTTCTTGCCCATGCGCTTGGCCAACAAGGCCTGGCCGATGGTGTTGTTGATCTTGTGGGCGCCGGTGTGATTCAAGTCTTCACGCTTGAGGAAGATCTGCGCGCCACCGAGTTCGCGGCTCAGGCGGTCCGCGTGATAGATGGGGCTGGGGCGGCCCACGAAATGCGCCAGTTCCTTATTGAACTCAGCGATGAACTCAGGATCCTTGCTGTAGTGCGCATAGGCTTGTTTGAGTTCATCAAGTGCGTGGACCAGGGTCTCGGCGACAAAGCTGCCGCCATAGGTCTGGCCTTTAACCGGGCCGAAATGCCCGCTGGCATCGGGCTGTTGATACTTGCTCATGGTGCTGGATGTCTCTCTTCAGGTTGAAAGCTCCTGGATGCGCGCATCGGCTTGACGCACGGCATCGCAGAACTGACGGATCAGGGCGGCGCTCTTGAGGCCTTTGGCCTCCTCCACGCCGGAACTCACGTCAACGGCGATAGGCCGAACCTGAAGAATCCCGGTCAGCACATTTCCGGCATGCAACCCACCAGACAAAACGACTGGAGAGGGCACGTTTTTTGGAATGAGTGACCAATCGAAAACCTTTCCACCGCCACCATAGCCCTCGACATGGGCGTCGAGCAGCACGGCTTGGGCACTTGAGTACTGTGTGGCGAAGTTTAGCAAATCAAAACCCTCGCCCATGCGTGCAGCACGCAGATAGGGCCGCCCTGCCCGCTCGCACTCAAGCGGGCTCTCATCCCCATGAAACTGCAGCAGCATATTGGGCAGGGCCTGCAAGCCCGCGGCCAACTCGGCTTCACTGGCGTTCACGAACAAGCCCACCGGCGTGACAAAGGGCGGCAGCAAACGCGCCAACTCGGCCGCGCGGGTCGGGCTGACATAACGCGGGCTTTTGGCGTACATCACAAAGCCAATCGCATCGGCCCCGGCCGCCACCGCCGCAACCACATCGGCCTCACGGGTCAGGCCACAAATCTTGATTCGGGTACGGCTCATCATCGTCATGCGGGCAACCAATCCATGGTTGCGGTGTGTTCGGGAATATCAAACTGAGGCTCGTAATACGGCCCCATGAAGTAAAGCCCATCGGCCGGAAAAGTGGGCGCAGCCAAGGCGCGATCACGCGCCGCCAGGACCTGCGCCAACCACTCGAGTGACTGGCTGCCATTGCCCACGGCGATCAAGCAACCCATGATGTTGCGCACCATATGGTGCAAAAAGGCCGAAGCATCAAAGTCAAAGCGCCAATAGGCACCGCGTCGGCTGATGCTGATCTTGCGCAGGGTCTTGATGGGTGACTTGGCCTGACATTGCGCGGCGCGAAACGCGCTGAAGTCATGCTCACCGATCAGCAGGTCTGCTGCCGCGCGCATGGCATCCCCATCCAGCGGCCTAAACACCCAGCCCACGCCACCGGCTTCAATCGCCGGACGCACCACCGACTCCAGCACCAGAAAGGCATAACGCCGACCTTGCGCGGAGAAGCGTGCATGAAAATCGTCACCCGGAAAGCGACACCACTGCACCGCCACATCGGCCGGCAGATAACGATTGGTGCCGCGCACCCAAGAGGCGGCCTCGCGGCTGATCTCGGTATCGAAATGCACGACCTGATTGAGGCCGTGCACGCCGGTATCGGTGCGGCCGGCACAAATGCTGCGGATCGGCGTGGCCGCGAACTCGCTCAGGGCGGCTTCCAGCACGTCCTGAACCGTTTGCCTGTCCACCTGGCTTTGCCAGCCGTGATAGGCCTGACCGCGGTAACTCACTCCCAGCGCAACGCGCATGCCGTCCATCCTCATTTGCCTTTTGGCGATTTGGCTGCTTGGCTTCTTGAGTAGCAAGCCTTGCCGCCATGAAAAAAGGCGCCCCGGTTGCGAGCGCCTTTTGGGTTCAAGTCGAGCAGCTTAACTTAACGCAGCTCGTTGAGCATGGACTGAGCCTTTTCCTTCAGCAGGCCGCTGGCCTTACCGATCAGTTCCTGCAGCACTTCGCGAGCGCCTTCGGTGTCACCGATCTGACGGAACTCGTCGGCAAGTTCCAGCTGCCGCATCAGCGGATCGCCATCGTCATCGGGCAATTCCTCGATCACATGAGCAACGGGCTCCTGCGGCGCTTCAGCGGCTTCAACCACCTCACCCGGCTGATTCAGCATGGCGGCGAAGTCGGCCGGCAGATCATCGTCCAGGCTCGAAGACTCGGCAGCCGGAATCGCTGCAGGTTTGCCGTCATCCAGACTCAGGTCGATGGACGACATATCGAAGTCCAGCGCGCCGTCAGTCGCGGGTGCTGCAGGGGCCGATGCGGGTGCGCTGGCGTGCTCACCCAGATCGGGCAGGTCCAGATCAAACTCTAGATCCGCCTTGCCATCACTTTGCACCGTGGTGGGTTCGGGGTCCGACAAGTCGAAATCCATCGACAAGGGGGCTTGCTCCACCGAGGTGGCCATGGCCTGCGTGGCGGCCATGGCTGAAGCTGGCGCCGCGCTTGGGCCACCCAGATCAAGATCGAGATCCAGATCCAGATCGAAGCCGCTCATTGGGCCGGAATCGGCTGCAGCGCTGCTGGCCAGCGGCGCGGTAGCTAAATGGGCACCGGCACTGACTGTGTGCGGCATGGTGCTGGCATCCATCGGCTCGGGATGAATGTCTCGGCCATCATCGGTCTGCGTCGGCGCGCCGCCGGGCTGATAAAGCGGGTTGTCCGGGTCAATCTGACGACCCAGCTCTTGCGCCTTGGCCCAGTCATCACCCAGGCCATGGGTCTCGGCAAACAGCTGAATGGCCAGTTGCTCAAAGCCCTTGGTATCGCGGCGTTTGGCGTAGACCTCCAGCAGCTTGAGGCGGATCGCCAAGCGCTCGGGATTGGCGCGCAGGGCTTCCTTGAGGATTTCCTCGGCTTGCAGGTCACGGCCATAGGCCAGGTAAACATCGGCCTCGGCCACCGGATCGACGTCGCCGATCGCATCCAACTGGCTGAGCGAATAGTTCATCGATGAACCGGTCGCTTCACGCGTATCCACCCGCGCCCCACCCGAGGCGCCGAAGAATGAATCCGGTTGCGCACGGCTTTCTTGGAAGCCAGTGTCCGGCTTGCTGGCAGCCTTGCGGCCACGCAAGCGATACAGACCGAAGGCGCCGAGCGCGGCCACCAGGGCACCGGCGATCGGCAGCACCAGGGGGCTCTCAAGCAAGTCTTCCAGGAAGCTCGGCTCGGCGGGGCTGCTGACCGGTGCTGGCATGGCGGGCATGCTGGCAGCCGAAGCAGCGGCCAGCACGGGCCTTGCGGCTGAGGCCGGCTTGCTCGCCGGCTCTGCAGCAGCCACAGCAGGCGCAGCACTGGCTTGCGGCGCGGCCGGAACGGGTGCTGACACCACGGCAGGTGCCGCAGGCATCGCTGGCGCCGTCGATGCCGCGGGTGCAGTTGCAGGCGCCGGCTTAGCCGCGCTGGAGAGCTTTTTCAGCTCTTCCACATTGCGGGTCAGCTCGGCCATGCGGGCGCTGGCATCCTTCTTCTCAGTCTCTTTGGAAGCCTGAGCCAATTTAGCGTTAGCCGCGCTCTGCGCCTCGGCCGCGCTGGCGGCCTTGCTCAGCGTCAGCTTGTCGGGCTTGGCCGCTGCAGATGCCTTTTTGTCATCTACCGCTGCTTGCACCTGGCCCTTGGCGGCGCGCTCGTTCTGCTCTTGCTGCAGCGCAGGCGCAGCCGTACCCAGTTGTTGGCGGTAGGCATTGAAGTCCGTGCTCTGCGCACGGATCACTTGCCTGGCTTGAGCGGTGCTGAGGTCGCTCAGGCTGTCGCTGCTCGGCACTTGCATGACAGCGCCGACCTTCAGGCGATTCATATTGCCGTCAACAAAAGCTTCTGGATTGCTGCGGTACAAGCCCACCAGCATTTGATCCAGAGAAACGCCTTGCGGCTGTGTTTTGGCGGCGATGCGGTACAGCACATCGCCAGGCTTGACGCGATACTCAGAGGCCGACTGCGGTGCTTCGGCACGCGGCTTGGGTTCGGGCTTGGCTTCGGCCTTGGCACGCGTGGCTGCAGGCGCCGCCGGGCTTGGCGCGGGCGAAGGCCTGGGGGCAATCGTGGACGAAGCGGACGGCGTCGGCACGGCCACAGCATCACTCACCGCGCCAGATGGCTGAGGGGCGGCGGCAATGACGGCAGGCGCCGCCGGCGTCGGCGCAGCGCCGGGACGCGGGGCATTCACTGGCGGATCGAACAGCAAGGTGTATTCGCGCACCAAGCGGCCACTGGCCCAGCTCAGCTCAAGAATGACGTCCACAAAAGGCTCTTGCACCGCACGGTCACTGCTGACACGCAGATAGGTGCGGCCGTCACGGCGGCTCACCTGCACCTGGGTGCTGGTCAAGACGCTGTTGTATTCCACCCCGGTAGCACGGTAGGCATCGGGCGAAGCGACCTTGACCTTGAGGGTGCTGGCTTCCTCGGCGCTCAGGCTGGTGACATCGATCTCGGCTTTGAGCGTTTCGCCCAAGGCGGATTGCACCGTCAAACGCCCCAAGCCGACGGCACCCGCTTGGGCGCTGAGCAAAAGCAAAGTCGCCGCAGCGATACGGGAGAAGGCAAAAAGGCCGGGCTGCAAGAGCCCTTGGGTCAAGCGGCTGGGCGCTAGGCCCGTGGCTTCATTCATTGCGCTGCGACTTTGTTTCAAGGCATCCCCCAAAGCAAGAAAGCGGGTCCTCCCGGGCGCCCGCTCGCTTCATTGATGATCATTTCTTTGTATTGAACAGCGCTCACGGTGCCATCCCTTGGCGCGGCATCGCCCTCGCGTGCCACTGAAATTCCTAACAGGGGCAAGCATATACGCAAGCAAGCTCAGGTAAAGCCGCATAAGCCCTCAGGAGGCCCGGCAGTTCAAGGCACTGGACATTGCCTGTCGTATACAGACAACGGCCGAGCAAATGCCCGGCCGCGGTCTGTGACTCTTTGTAAAAGTGCTTGCAAGCAGGCGCCTGCCAAGCACTTCGCCGCGCTAACTCAGCGCGCCAGCAGAATGCGCAACATGCGGCGCAGCGGCTCGGCAGCACCCCACAGCAACTGGTCGCCAATGGTGAAGGCGCCCAGATACTCCGGGCCCATGGCCAGCTTGCGCAGGCGGCCGACGGGAATCGTCATGGTGCCGGTGACGGCCACCGGGGTCAGGTCTTTCACCGTCGCCTCGCGGGTGTTGGGCACCACTTTGACCCACTCGTTGTCGGCGGCAATCATGGCCTCAATGTCAGCCAAGGGCACATCTTTCTTCAGCTTGAAGGTCAGCGCCTGGCTGTGGCAGCGCATTGCGCCGACGCGCACGCAGAAACCGTCCACCGGGATGGCAGGGGCAGCAAAGCCCTCACCCTGGCCCAGGATCTTGTTGGTCTCGGCCATGCCCTTCCACTCTTCCTTGGACATGCCATTGCCCAAGTCTTTGTCGATCCAGGGGATCAGCGAGCCGCCCAGCGGCACGCCGAAATTGGCCGTCTCGGCGGCACTTAGGCCACGCTGAGTCGCGATGACTTGGCGGTCGATTTCGAGAATGGCGCTCTTGGGATCATCCAGCAGACCGCGCACCGACGCATTCAGCGTGCCGTACTGCGTCAGCAGCTCGCGCATATGCTGCGCGCCACCGCCCGAAGCGGCCTGGTAAGTCTGGGTGCTCATCCACTCGACCAAGCCGGCCTTGTAGAGCGCGCCCACGCCCATCAACATGCAGGACACGGTGCAGTTACCGCCAACCCAGTTCTTGCCGCCCTTGTCCAAGGCTTGCTGGATCACCGGCATATTGACGGGGTCCAGGATGATGACGGCATCGGACTCCATGCGCAGCGTGGACGCGGCGTCAATCCAGTGGCCATCCCAGCCGGCAGCGCGCAGCTTGGGGAAGACTTCGCTGGTGTAGTCGCCACCCTGCGCGGTGATGATGATGTCGCAGCGCTTGAGCTGCTCGATATCAAACGCGTTTTGCAGCTTGGTCTCATTCTTGGCTTGCGCGGGAGCGGCGCCGCCGGCGTTCGATGTGCTGAAGAACAGCGGCTCGATCAAATCGAAATCGCGCTCAGCGCTCATGCGATCCATGAGCACCGAGCCCACCATGCCGCGCCAGCCTACCAGTCCAACCAGTGTTGTCATCTTGATTACCTCTATCACCCTAAAGATTCAGTCCAACTCTCGCCAAAGCGCTGCAGCGTGTCTCAAGTGCACGGCAGTACAACAAGTACTGTCTTCGACTCTTGGCTCAGCTGCAGCAGTATTTTTGAAAGTCCTGTTAACTTGGAACTTTGCTCCCCCCGGCTTGTTCGCCTGAGGGGTAGGGGCGAGACAAACCGGAGCTGAACTAGCCCTTAATGGTTTTGGTCATGGTGATCGCAGCGACAACCGCATCACCCATCTCGCGCGTGCCCACCTTCTGGGTGCCCTCGCTCCAAATGTCCGGCGTGCGCAGACCTTGGGCCAATACAGCGGCCACAGCCGACTCAATACGAGCGGCGGCAACTGGTTGGTTGAGGGAAAATTTGAGCATCATGGCAGCAGAGAGAATTGTAGCCAAAGGATTGGCCACGCCCTTACCCGCGATGTCCGGCGCGCTGCCGTGGCTCGGTTCGTACAGGCCTTTGTTGTTCTTGTCCAACGAGGCCGAGGGCAGCATGCCGATGGAGCCGGTCAACATGGCCGCCGCGTCCGACAGGATGTCGCCGAACATATTGCCGGTCACCAGCACGTCGAAGCGCTTGGGCGCCTTGACCAGCTGCATGGCGGCGTTGTCCACATACATATGGTCGAGTTCCACGTCCGGGTACTGGGCGCCGATCTCGATCATCACGTCTTTCCAGAACTGGAAAGTCTCCAGCACATTGGCCTTGTCGACGCTGGTGACGCGCTTGCCGCGCTTGCGGGCGGCCTGGAAAGCCACGTGGGCGATGCGCTCGATCTCCGGGCGCGAGTAGCGCATGGTGTCGAAGGCTTCTTCGCTACCGGGGAAATGACCATCCACCGCCGTGCGGCGACCGCGCGGCTGGCCGAAGTAGATGTCACCGGTCAGCTCACGGATGATCAGGATGTCCAGGCCGGCCACCAGCTCGGGCTTCAGGCTCGAGGCATGCGTCAGCTCGGGGTAGCAAATGGCCGGGCGGAAGTTGGCAAACAGACCCAGATGCTTGCGCAGGCCCAGAATCGCTTGCTCAGGGCGCAGCGGGCGATCGAGCTTGTCGTATTTCCAGTCACCAACGGCGCCAAACAGAATGGCATCGGCATCCTTGGCCAGTTGCAGTGTGGCATCCGGCAGCGGATGGCCGCTGGACTCATAGGCCGCACCGCCCACATCAGCGTGTTCCAACTCCAACGGCAGATCCAAGACCTTCAGGACCTTGACGGCCTCAGCGACGATTTCGGTGCCAATGCCGTCACCCGGCAAAACTGCGATTTTCATTTTCTTGATTCCCGTCAGATGTCGTATCAACCGGCCAATTGATTGGCCAACCAAGGCTTGGCTGCCAAGCGCTCGGCTTCATAGCTGCGGATCTTGTCCGCGTGGCGCAGCGTCAGGCCGATATCGTCAAAGCCGTTGAGCAGGCAGAACTTGCGAAAGGCTTGCACCTCGAAGGGCACTTCGCTGCCGTCGGCCAGGATCACCACCTGGCGCGGCAAGTCCACCGTCAGCTGGTAGCCCGGGAAAGCGGCCACTTCATCAAACAGCTTGGCCACGACGCTCTCAGGCAACTGGATCGGCAGCACGCCGTTCTTGAAGCAGTTGTTGAAGAAGATGTCTGCAAAGCTGGGCGCGATGATGACGCGAAAACCGTACTGCTCCAGCGCCCAGGGCGCATGCTCACGGCTGGAGCCGCAGCCGAAATTGCTGCGCGCCAGCAGCACCGAAGCGCCTTGGTAGCGCGGCTGATTCAGCACGAAGTCCGGGTTGGGCTTGCGGGTGGCGGGGTCTTGGCCGGGTTCGCCGGCGTCCAGATAACGCCACTCATCGAACAGGTTGGGGCCAAAGCCCGAGCGCTTGATCGACTTGAGGAATTGCTTGGGGATGATGGCGTCGGTGTCGACGTTGTCGCGATCCATCGGGGCCACCAGGCCCTTGTGCAGGGTGAACTTTTCCATGATGTTGTGAGGCTCCTGATCAGGACTTGCTGACGTCAACGAAATGGCCGCGCATGGCGGCCGCAGCGGCCATGGCCGGGCTGACCAAATGGGTGCGGCCACCGGCGCCTTGACGACCTTCGAAGTTGCGGTTGCTGGTCGAGGCGCAGCGCTCGCCCGGCTCCAGCCGGTCAGCATTCATCGCCAGGCACATGCTGCAGCCCGGTTCACGCCACTCAAAGCCTGCGGCCTTGAACACCTGATCCAGCCCTTCGGACTCGGCTTGCGCTTTCACCAGGCCGGAGCCCGGCACCACCATGGCCAGCTTGACGTTGGCCGCGATCTTGCCGCCCAGCTTGCGCACCACGGCGGCGGCTTCACGCATGTCTTCGATGCGGCTATTGGTGCAAGAACCGATGAAGACCTTGTCGATGTGAATGTCGGCAATCGCCTTGTTCGGCTGCAGCGCCATGTACTGCAGGGCGCGCTCGATGGCGCCGCGCTTGACGGCGTCCTTTTCCTTGTCGGGATCGGGCACACGGTCATTGATGGACAGCACCATCTCGGGCGAAGTGCCCCAGGTGACCTGGGGTTGAATCTCGGCGGCATTGAGTTCAACCACCGCGTCAAACTTGGCGCCGGCATCCGTGTGCAGCTCGCGCCAGTAAGTCATGGCCTGCGCCAACTCGACGCCGGTGGGCGTGAAGGGGCGGCCGACCACGTAGTTCAGCGTGGTGTCGTCCACGCCAATCAAGCCCGCGCGCGCGCCGGCCTCGATGGCCATATTGCAGACCGTCATGCGGCCTTCCATGCTCAGGGCGCGGATGGCCGAGCCACCGAACTCGATGGTGTAGCCGGTGCCGCCAGCGGTGCCAATCTTGCCGATGATGGCCAGCACGATGTCTTTGGCGCCCACGCCGGGCGCGACCTGACCCTCGACGCGGATCAACATATTCTTGGCCTTCTTGGCCAGCAAGGTCTGGGTCGCCAGCACATGCTCCACCTCGGACGTGCCGATGCCATGCGCCAGCGCGCCGAATGCGCCGTGGGTGGAGGTGTGGCTGTCACCGCAGACAACGGTCATGCCCGGCAAGGTAGCGCCCTGCTCCGGGCCAATGACGTGGACGATGCCTTGGCGCAGATCGTTCATCTTGAACTGGGTCAGGCCGAAGCGGTCACAGTTCTGATCCAGGGTGTCGACCTGCAGCTTGGACACCGGGTCGCTGATGCCGCCACTGCGGTCGGTGGTGGGCACATTGTGGTCGCTCACCGCCAGATTGGCCGACACACGCCAAACCTTGCGCGCGGCCAGATCCAGGCCTTCGAAAGCCTGCGGGCTGGTGACTTCATGCAGCAAATGGCGGTCGATGTAGAGCACGGTGGTGCCGTCTTCTTCGACGTGCACAACATGCTCATCCCAGAGCTTGTCGTAAAGCGTGCGCGGATTGTGGTTCGCAGTCATGGGGACTTCTTCCTTTTTCTGAAGGGTCAATGCTCGGAGCTTGTTTTGGATTGGGGGCACAGCGCGTCAACAAAGCGCTGCAGCACAGCCGGCATGCGCTCTTGCTGGGCCACGCCCAAGCGGTATTCGCGGGCGGCCCAGCTTTCGTCCAGGCGCAGCAGGCGCAGCTTGAAGACGCGGGAAAATCGTTCGGCCGGCCCTTCGGGCAAAACCGCCACGCCCAGGCCCGCTTCCACCAACTGGGCGATGGCATCAAAGCCGCGCACTTGCAGGCGCGCCTTGAGCGTGCGGCCACGCGCCTGCGCCTGTTCACGCATCAATTCCTGGGCACTGGCACCGGCATGCAAGCCGATCAAATCAAAGTCCAGCAGGTCGGAGAAGTTCACCGCCTCGCGGCCTGCCAATTCATGATCCTGCGGCACCAACACCGCCAGGCGCGCCGGCCGGTAAAGCCAATGCTGCAGGCGGTTGTCCAGCAAGGGCGGCGTGAAAATGCCGACATCGGCACGCCCTTCAGCCACGGCCGCTTGCACCTCCGCACTGGTTTGATCTTCCAGGCTGATGCGAATTTGCGGGTGCGCTTGCGAGAACGCGGCCAGATCGGCAGGCAGGCATTCGGCAATCGCGCCGCTATTGGCGGCAATGCGCAAATGCCCTTTGATGCCGCGGGCGAATTCCACCACTTCGCTTTCCAGCGCATGCAAAGACGCATGCAGGCTGCGGATATGGCGCACCAGGGCACGGCAGGCCTCGGTGGGCTCCACGCCGCGAGCACGACGCTCAAACAGCTGCACGCCCAGGCGCGCTTCCAGGTCCGACACCCGCTTGCTGGCCGCCGCGAGCGCCAAATGCTCGCGCGCCGCCCCCTTGGTGATGGAGCGGGTTTGCTCAATCGCAAGGACGAGGTTGAGGGTAGTCAGGTCAAGCCGCATGGTGAGGAGGATAAACCTTCGCGCAAATGATGCGCTGCGTCAGAAAACAATAGACCATTCTCGCACCGCGAAGGCTAGAACTTGACAAAGCGCGCCGATTCGATTCAAGCGAATGCGCTGCTTGACGCCCGCCTCTGTGCTTCAGCAGGCTGAATCACGCGACCCAAACGGCGGCAATCTCACAAGGACGACGACGCCCCAACCTCGGTTTGCACTTCAGCCAAGCGTGCAAAAGGGACAAGGGCTTGCAAGTGGCATGAATCCAGCATTGACGGATTCGACTACCATCAACTCAGCGGGGCTCGGGACTATCGAGCCTGGAATCAAGACCTGCACGCAGGGCAAAGCTGAATTCGGTGTGCGATTTAAGACTCCATGTGCGTGCGCGATGCACGCCGGCCTGACATGTTTTTTCATCGAATTCATCCATTGAGAGTGGGGCCATGCCCATAGCGCGACGCAAGCTGATGCTGGCCGGCCTGGGCTGCGCGCCAGCCCTCACCTGCGGGAGCCAAAGCGGCGCTGGGGAGGGGCGGGACGTGACTTGGGTGGTCGAGAACTTCGAGCCCTACTTCATCCAATCCGGCCCACTCAAGGGCAAGGGGATTGGTGACCGCATCAATCAAACCCTCATCGACGGCCTGCCCGACTACCGGCACCAGACCGCCCATGTGCCGATATTGCGCATCACCGAAGGCTTCAAGTCCGGCCGCCACCTGGCCATCACCACCTACCTCAAGAACCCCGCCGACTTTGAGCTGGTGCACTACAGCATCACCAGCCTGGTGGTTCCGCCGCTTGAATTGACGCTGCGCCGCGCCGACTGGCAACTCATCTGGCGCTCAGCCCCGCAGATCAGCCTGCGGCGCTTTTTACAAAGCGGCAAGGTGATTGGCGTGGCCGGCCGACGCTTCTACGGCGAGGCCATTTCCAACATCGTGGCGGAGAAGCAGCACGACCCCAAGGGTGTCTTCACGCAGCAGTCAACCCATTACCGCAATCTGGCCGAGATGGTCGCGCGCAAACGCATTGACGCGACCATCGGCTACGGCGCCGAACTGCGCTTTCTTGAGTTGAGTAACCCGCCGGCCGAGCCCCTGATCAGCGTGCCGATTGTCGAAAACGCCGACTATCTTTATGCCCACGTCGCCGTGCCCAAGACGCCCTGGGGTGAAGAACTGCGGGATCAGGTCGACAAGGTGCTGCGCAAACAGCGCAACACCCCCGCCTACCGCGCCATCATGCTGGATTGGTTCGGGCAATCAGCAGCCCTGGAGCACGCCATCACGGCGCGCTTTAGTTCAGGGCTCTGAGGATAGCAAGCAAGCCGGCCCATCAAGCTGGGCCGACACCTTGCCGATGTCGCAAGGGCAGAATCAGGACAAGGCCGCCACCACCTCTGGCGGTGCCTGCACCAACTCGATCAACACGCCCTCCCCGCCAATCGGAAACTCGGCGCTGCTCTTGGGGTGGATGAAGCAGATGTCGTAACCCGCCGCCCCTGGGCGTATGCCGCCCGGCGCAAAACGAACGCCGTTGGCACTCATCCATTCAACAGCCTTGGGCAAGTCATCCACCCACAGGCCCACATGGTTGAGCGGCGTGCTGTGCACGGCGGGTTTTTTCTCGGGGTCCAGAGGCTGCATCAGATCAACCTCCACCTTGTGCGGCCCGCTGCCAATCGAGCAAATGTCTTCGTCCACGTTCTCACGCTCAGAGACGAAGTTGCCGGTGACGGTGAGGCCGAGCACATCCACCCACAGCTTGCGCAAGGCGGTCTTGTCAGGGCCGCCGATGGCGATTTGCTGAATGCCGAGAATCTTGTAGGGCTTGCTCGTGCTCATCACTCGAACCTCAGAATCGGTTGATCCACCGACAGACTCTCGCCCGGCTTGGCCAGCACTTCAGCGACCTTCACATCCTGTGTCGCCAGCAAGATGTTTTCCATCTTCATGGCTTCGATGATGGCCAGGCGCTCACCCGCTTGCACCACTTGGCCGGGCTGCACCGTCACCTGCGCCAGCAACCCCGGCATGGGTGAGAGTAAGAACTTGCTGGTATCCGGCGGCGCCTTGTAAGGCATCAAGGCATGCAACTCTGCCGCGCGTGGCGACAGCACCGTGACCTTGATGGACAAGCCGTTGTGGCTGATGCGATAGGCCAAGGGGTTCTTGGTCGTGCCGCGCTCGGCCTGGGCGAAGAAGGGCTGGCCATTGACCAGGCCGCTGAGGCGGATATCGCTCAGGCGCGAGCGGCATTCGATCTTGTAGCTCTCCTCGCCGATGCGGATGGTGGCTTGGCCCGCCAAGCCCAGGTACTCCGACACATGCACCTCATGGCGCAAGACCTGACCCTGGCCTTGGTGAACGATGGCGACGTAGTCACTGTCCAACTGCATTTCATGGCCAGCCAATTGCCCGCTGATGCCGGCGGCGCGCTCATTGGCCTTGCGGCGAATGAAGGCCGCCAAGGCCACCAGGAACAAGGGGTCCTCATGCGGCACATCCTCGGCGCGGAAGCCGTTGGCATAGTGCTGGGCGATGAAGCCGGTGTTGAAGTTGCCCGAGACGAAGTCCGGATGCGCCAGCAGCGCCGACTGGAAGGGGATATTGCTGGAGATGCCGCGAATCACAAAGCCATTGAGTGCCTCGCGCATCTTGGCGATGGCATCCAGGCGATCCTTGCCGTGCACGATCAGCTTGGCGATCATCGAGTCGTAGAACATCGGGATCTCGCCGCCTTCGTAGACGCCGGTGTCTACCCGCACGCCATCTGGCAGGGGCCGGTCACGCGGTGGCGTGGTGGCGGCCTCCAAGCTGGTGGGCGGCGGCAGATAGCTCACCAAGCGGCCAGTGGAAGGCAGGAAATTGCGGAACGGGTCTTCGGCGTTGATGCGGCATTCAATCGCCCAGCCATCACGGCGCAGGTCTTCTTGCTTGAAGGCCAGCGCTTCGCCAGCCGCCACGCGAATCATCTGCTCCACCAGGTCCAGGCCGGTGATGCACTCCGTTACCGGATGCTCCACCTGCAAGCGGGTGTTCATCTCAAGAAAGTAAAAGCTCTGGTCCTTGCCGACCACGAACTCCACCGTACCCGCGCTCTGGTACTTCACCGCCTTGGCCAAGGCCACGGCCTGCTCGCCCATGGCTTTGCGGGTGGCTTCGGAAATAAAGGGCGACGGCGCCTCTTCAATCACCTTCTGGTGGCGGCGCTGGATGGAGCATTCACGCTCCCAGAGGTAGAGCACATTGCCCTGCGAGTCGCCCAGCACCTGAATCTCGATATGGCGCGGCTCTTCGACGAACTTCTCCATGAAGACGCGGTCGTCGCCAAAGCTATTGCGCGCCTCGTTGCGGCAGCTGGTGAAGCCTTCGAAGCATTCCTTGTCGTTGAAGGCGACTCGCAAGCCCTTGCCGCCGCCACCGGCGCTGGCCTTGATCATCACCGGGTAACCAATGCCTTGCGCAATCTTGACGGCATCTTCGGCCGCCAAAATCGGCTCGTTGTGGCCGGGAATGGTGTTGACCTGAGCCGCGCCGGCCAGCTTCTTGGAAGCAATCTTGTCGCCCATCGCAGCGATGGAATGGGCCTTGGGGCCGATGAAGACCAAGCCTTCTTCTTCCACCCGGCGCGCGAACTCTTCGTTCTCGCTCAGGAAACCGTAGCCGGGGTGAATGGCTTCAGCGCCGGTGCTCTTGGCCGCCGCAATGATCTTGTCGGCCACCAGATATGACTCGCGCGAGGGGGCCGGGCCCAGCAGCACGGCCTCGTCGGCCAGCTCCACATGGCGGGCATCGCGGTCCGCCTCGGAGTAAACCGCCACCGTCTTGATGCCCATTTTCTGGGCCGTCTTGATCACCCGGCAAGCGATCTCCCCGCGGTTGGCGATCAGAATTTTCTTAAACATGCTGCTCTCCCGGGGTGAACTCGCCTGCGGCGCGAGCACCGCGATGGGTCATGAGGAACTTGGTCAACATTGTCAGTCTCCAAACTAAATTTTTTGATCGTTTACTTGGGCAGCAGCAAGCGGCCGGCCAGACATTGCTCGGTCCAATCGGCCACGCGGCGGTCGATCCAGGCGCGGCTTTGCCCCACCACGGGACCAGCGCCCTGGTAGGTGAAGGACAGCATCAAGGGCGCGCGGCGGGCCTGCTCACCCCCGTCGTCCAAACCGCCCGCCCGCTTCAACTCGGCGGCGGCTGCAGCGCGGCTTTGGCCATCGACGCGGTAGAGCAGGATCACCGGCAAGGTCGACAAATCAAACTCGCAGGCTGCGATCCGCGCCTGCGCGCTCTCGCCGTAAATGCGCCGGGCGCAAGCGGCAAAGCCTTCTGCGGCCACAGCGCGGCTCTTGGCCTCGCTCCACTCGCCTTGTTCTGCCAGGGGTTTGGCCGCACTCAAAGCCTGATCGAGGTCGCGCGCCAAGACACCTTGCGCCTGCGCTGCCGAATCCAGGCTCTGGCGTGCAGCCGCCTCGCCCATGGCCGCCGGCGCGATCAGTAAGGACTGCTCCAGCGGCAGCGCATGCATGGCCACACAAGGCTTGGCCCGGCTGGGCATGGCGCCCCCCAAAGGCATCAGGTTAGGCGCCTGCGCTTGCACCGCCTGCGCCAAGCCGGCCGCAGCCAAGCCCGCCGCCAGCAGGGCCTTCAAAAAGACTTTGGCACGCATGGGGCGCCCCATCACAGCGGCATATTGCCGTGCTTGCGCCACGGGTTTTCCAGCTTCTTGTCCTTCAACATGGCCAGGCTGCGGCAGATGCGCTTGCGCGTCTCATGCGGCTGGATCACATCGTCGATGAAGCCACGCGCGCCAGCCACAAAGGGGTTGGCAAAGCGGGCCTTGTACTCGGCTTCCTTGGCGGCCAGTTTGGCGGGATCGCCCTTGTCTTCGCGGAAGATGATCTCCACCGCGCCCTTGGCGCCCATCACCGCGATTTCAGCGTTAGGCCAGGCGAAGTTGACGTCGCCACGCAGGTGCTTGGAGCTCATCACATCGTAGGCGCCGCCATAAGCCTTGCGGGTGATGACGGTGACCTTGGGCACCGTGCACTCGGCATAGGCATAAAGCAGCTTGGCGCCATGCTTGATGATGCCGCCGTACTCTTGGCTAGTGCCGGGCATGAAGCCGGGCACATCGACGAAGGTGATGACGGGAATATTGAAAGCATCGCAAAAGCGCACAAAGCGGGCGGCCTTGATGCTGCTCTTGATGTCCAGGCAGCCGGCTAGCACCAGGGGCTGGTTGGCAACGATACCCACCGTTTGGCCTTCCATGCGGGCGAAACCGGTGAGGATGTTCTTGGCGTACTCGGGCTGCAGCTCGAAGAAATCGCCGTCGTCCACGACCTTGAGCAAAAGCTCCTTCATGTCGTAGGGCTTGTTGGCGTTGTCGGGCACCAAGGTGTCCAGCGAATAGTCCAAGCGACCCGCCGGGTCGCCGCCGTTGAAGCCCTGACGGGTGGGGGCCCTCTCGCGGTTGTTCAGCGGCAGGTAGTTGAAGAAGCGCCGCAGCATCAGAATCGCCTCGACATCGTTGTCGAAAGCCAGATCGGCCACGCCGCTCTTGGAGGTGTGCGTCGCCGCACCGCCCAACTCCTCGGCGGTGACTTCCTCGTGCGTGACGGTCTTCACCACCTCGGGGCCGGTGACGAACATATAGCTGGAGTCCTTCACCATGAAGATGAAGTCCGTCATCGCCGGGCTGTAGACCGCGCCACCGGCGCAGGGGCCCATGATCATGCTGATTTGCGGGATCACGCCCGAGGCCAGCACATTGCGCTGGAATACATCGGCATAGCCGCCCAAGGAGGCCACGCCTTCCTGGATACGCGCGCCGCCCGAATCGTTCAGGCCGATCACCGGCGCGCCAACCTTCATGGCCTGGTCCATCACCTTGCAGATCTTCTCGGCATGCGATTCGCTCAGCGCCCCGCCAAACACGGTGAAGTCCTGGCTGAAGCTAAAAGCCAGGCGGCCGTTGATCATGCCGTAGCCGGTCACCACACCGTCGCCAGGGATCTTGTTGTCGGCCATACCGAAGTCCACGCAGCGGTGCTCGACAAACATATCCCACTCTTCAAACGTGCCCTCGTCGAACAGCAGTTCCAGCCGCTCGCGCGCCGTCAGCTTGCCCTTGGCATGCTGGGCCGCAATGCGCTTCTCGCCGCCGCCCAGGCGGGCAAGGGCGCGCTTTTCTTCTAGCCTTTGTTGGATGTCATGCATGCTTGTCTCCAGAGAAATGAGCGAGTAGTTGGCGCGCCGCCGTACTGGGCGCGAGTTGGCCGGCCAGCACTTGTTCAATGCTAGGCGCCAGGGCCGCTTGCACGGCGGTGTGGGTAGAAAACTGTTGTTGCAAGCCGGCTTGGATGCGCTCCCACATCCAGGCCAGGGCCTGCTGGCGGCGCTTCTCGGCCAAAGCGCCATTGGCCTCTTGCAGGCTGCGATAGCGGCACACGGCCGCCCAAAATTCGTCCAGGCCTTGGGCTTTCAGGGCGCTGAGTTGCATCACTTGTGGATGCCAGGTCGGGACCTGCTCCGCATGATCGTGGCCATGGCCATGAACAGCATGGACGCGCAAATTGCTGCTGATGTGGGCGCGCGCACGGGTGGCGGCCAGCGGGTCGAGATCGGCCTTATTGATCACCACCAAGTCGGCCAACTCCATCACGCCTTTTTTAATGGCCTGCAAATCATCGCCCGCATTGGGCAATTGCAAAAGCACATACATATCCGTCATACCGGCCACGGCGGTCTCACTCTGGCCCACGCCCACGGTCTCGACGATGACGACGTCATAGCCCGCAGCCTCACACACCAGCATGGCTTCGCGCGTTTTTTCGGCCACACCGCCCAGAGTGCCACTGCTGGGGCTGGGGCGGATATAAGCCTGGGCGTGCATGGAAAGCCGCTCCATGCGGGTCTTGTCCCCAAGGATGGAGCCGCCGGACACGGTGCTGGAAGGATCCACCGCCAACACCGCCACGCGCAGGCCGCGCTCGATCAGGAAGAGGCCAAGGGCTTCAATGAAAGTGCTTTTGCCCACGCCCGGCACGCCGGAGATGCCCAGGCGAAAGGCGCGACCGGTCAGCGGCAAGATCTCGGTCAGCAAGGCATCGGCCTGCAAGCGATGGTCCGCGCGGGTGGACTCCAGCAAGGTGATGGCCTTGGCCATGGCCCGGCGCTGAAGCGGGCCCGCGCCTGATTGCAAGTCCACCGCCAGCTTCATGCGCGCAACTCCATGGCCGGGCTCCAGCGGTATTCCACATCGAACTCTTGCTCGGCCACCTGCGCAAAGCCATGCGCCCGGTAGAAGTCATTCGCCCGGCTCAGCTTGAGTGCGCCAAGGCTGATCTCGCTGGCACTCAGGCGGGCTTGGCGCTTGATGTGGTCCATCACCCAACTGCCGGCGCCAAGCCCCTGCGCTTCCGGCTTGAGGTAGAGGTGCTCCAAACGCAAGACCTGACCCTCGGGCCGCGGCTTGAGGGTGAAGAAGCCCAACCTTTGCCCGGTTTCAACGCTGACGATGTGCTGCATGAAAGCGGGCTCGAAGCCGGCCTGAAAACGCGCTCGCGCCCGCGCCGGGTCAAAGCGACCCAGCCGTTCCAGGCTTTCCTGCAAGGCGGCGATGCGCAGGGCCAGCAGCGACTCGAAGTCGGCCTCGACCACGGGCTCCAACCGCCATGTCAGCGATGCTGGCGCTGGGCTCAAGCGGCCACCGCCTGGCGGATTTGCTCCAGCACGTCTTTGGCGCTCGCCGGGATGGGCGTGCCCGGGCCGTAAATGCCCTTGACGCCGGACTGGTACAAGAACTCGTAATCCTGCGCCGGGATGACGCCGCCAACGAAGACGATGATGTCGTCCGCGCCCTGCTCTTTCAGCGCCGCGATGATGGCGGGCACCAAGGTTTTGTGGCCCGCCGCCAAGGTGGACACGCCAACAGCGTGCACATCGTTCTCAATCGCCTGGCGGGCGCATTCTTCGGGCGTCTGGAACAGCGGGCCGATGTCCACATCGAAGCCCAGGTCGGCATAGGCACTGGCCACCACCTTGGCGCCGCGGTCATGGCCGTCCTGGCCCAACTTGGCAATCATCACGCGCGGGCGACGGCCTTGGCCTTCAGCAAAAGCCTTGATCTCGTCTTGCAGCTTGGCCCAACCTTCGGCCGAGTCGTAAGCGGCGGCATAAACGCCGCTGACCTTCTGGGTGTCCGCGCGGTGGCGGCCGAACTCGGCTTCCAGCGCATCGCTGATCTCGCCCACGGTGGCGCGCAAACGGGTGGCCTTGATGGCCAAGTCCAGCAGATTGCCCTGGCCAGTGCGGGCCGCTTCTGTCAGCGCCGCCAAGGCAGCTTGCACTGCCGCCGCATCACGGGTGGCGCGAATTTGCTTCAAGCGGGTGATCTGGCCGTCGCGCACGCGCACATTGTCCACATCAAGAATCTCGATCGGGTCTTCCTTGGCCAGCTTGTATTTGTTGACGCCAACAATCACATCCTTGCCGGAGTCGATGCGGGCCTGCTTCTCCGCCGCGCTGGCCTCGATCTTGAGCTTGGCCCAGCCGCTGTCCACCGCCTTGACCATGCCGCCCATGGCCTCCACCTCTTCGATGATGGACCAGGCCTTGTCGGCCATGTCCTGCGTCAGCTTCTCCATCATGTAGCTGCCAGCCCAGGGGTCAATGACGCTGGTGATGTGCGTCTCTTCCTGGATGATCAACTGGGTGTTGCGGGCGATGCGCGAGGAAAACTCGGTGGGCAGGGCAATCGCCTCGTCCAGCGAATTGGTGTGCAGCGACTGCGTGCCGCCGAACACCGCTGCCATCGCCTCGATGGTGGTGCGCACGACGTTGTTGTACGGGTCTTGCTCGGTCAGCGACCAGCCCGAGGTCTGGCTGTGCGTGCGAAGCATCAAGCTCTTGGGCTTCTTGGCATCAAAGCCCTTCATGATCCGGCACCACAGCAGGCGCGCGGCCCGCATCTTGGCGATTTCCAGATAGAAGTTCATGCCCACGGCCCAGAAGAAGCTCAGACGGCCGGCAAAGTCATCCACATCCATGCCCTTGGCAATGGCGGTTTTGACGTATTCCTTGCCATCGGCCAGGGTGAAGGCCAGCTCCAAAGCTTGATTCGCGCCCGCCTCTTGCATGTGATAGCCCGAGATCGAGATCGAGTTGAACTTCGGCATGTGCTGTGCCGTGTACTCGATGATGTCGCCGATGATCTTCATCGACGGCTCGGGCGGGTAGATGTAAGTGTTGCGAACCATGAACTCCTTGAGGATGTCGTTCTGGATCGTGCCACTCAGCTGATCTTGCGCAACGCCCTGCTCCTCGGCCGCCACCACATAGCCAGCCAGAACCGGCAGCACCGCGCCGTTCATGGTCATGGACACCGAAACCTTGTCGAGCGGAATGCCGTCGAACAAGATCTTCATGTCTTCGGCGGAATCAATCGCCACACCGGCCTTGCCGACGTCACCGGTCACGCGCGGATGATCGCTGTCGTAGCCGCGATGAGTCGCCAAGTCGAAGGCCACCGACACACCCTGCCCGCCCGCCGCCAAAGCCTTGCGGTAGAAAGCATTGCTTTCCTCGGCGGTAGAGAAGCCGGCGTACTGGCGGATGGTCCAGGGGCGTACCGCATACATGGTGGCTTGCGGGCCGCGTAAAAAGGGCTCGAAACCGGGCAAGGTATTGGCGTGCGGCAGTCCCGCCGTGTCTTCGGCCGTGTACAGGGGCTTGACCACCAAACCTTCCGGCGTATGCCAATTCAAGGCGTCCACATTGCCACCAGGCGCCGACTTGGCAGCAGCCTTGTGCCACTGCGCCAGATCGGCCGCAGCAAATTCGCCAGCCGCCGAAGGCGAGTTGACGGGCGCCGTTGACGCGGGCGCTGCGGCAGCTGAGGCGGGAACTGATGAACGTGAATCTGACATGGGAGGCTCCGGTCGTTCAACTACGCTGTCGAACTTTCATTCATAATTATAAATTCAAAAATGACTGAACTCTGACAAATCCAATGGCCACACCCCAAGCTCTGGCACCGCGAGCCCTCTACCAAGAGGTGGCCGAACGCCTGCGCGCACAAATCTTCAGCCGCGAGCTCGAACCCGGCCATTGGATTGATGAACTCAAGATCTGCCGCGACCTCGGCATCAGCCGGACCCCGTTGCGCGAGGCACTCAAGGTGCTTGCGGCTGAAGGCTTGGTGACGATGAAGGTGAGGCGCGGCGCCTACGTCACGGAAATGTCAGAGCGCGATGTGCGCGAGGCCTATCAATTGCTGGCCTTGCTGGAAAGCGATGCCACGGCACGCGTTTGCGAACTAGCGTCTGCGGAGCAACTGCGGGAACTAAAAGCCTTGCACCAGACCCTGGTGGATCAAGCCGAGCATCACGAAGCCTTTTTCGCAACCAATGAGCGCTTTCACCTGCGCATCCTGGAAATTGAAGGCAATCGCTGGCGCCAGCAAATCGTCACTGACTTGCGCCGGGTGATGAAGCTCAACCGCCATCACTCCTTATTCAAGCAGGGGCGCATCCAAGATTCCCTGCGGGAACACGAAGCGCTGATCGCTGCACTTTGCGAACGACGCAGCGAGGATGCCGCAAGGCTCATGCGCATGCATTTCGAGAACGGCCTGGCCGCTGCCACCCACGGCAGGCCCACATCCGGCGCTTCCAGCTAAGCTCAGACGGCTACGGCGCGCACCACATACTGCAACGGCAGCGCATCCCGCACTGCCCCTTCCGGGTCCCGACCCATGGCCACGGCCATCTGCCGGATGGCGGCCAGCACAGGCTCCCGCCCCGGCTCATTGAAAATGCGCGGAACGCCGGCCTCCACCCTCAAGCCGGCCGACTGGAACAATTCGAACAAGGTGATGCGGGTAAACCAGCGCAGATGCGTTCGGTCCAGCAGACCATCGGCCTCATAACGGAAATCCCCCACAGCCAAGCGCCCCTGCAGGCTCCAGTGCTGCACATTAGGAATGCTGGCCACCACGCATGCACCCGGCGGCATGATCTTGCGGATCTGGCTCAGCACCCGCCAGGGGTCGCGCAAATGCTCCAGCACATCACCGAAGATCCAGCAATCGCGGTCAGCAAAATCGCGGAACAAGGCCTCGTCAGCGGCCTCGATGTCCAGATTCAAGACTTCGTTGCAATGCCCGCGTGCCACTTGGGCCGCCTTGGGATCCAACTCCAAACCCAGGATGTGCACATCGGGTCGCTGCAATTTCAAAGCATGCGCCAGCGCGCCGGTGCTGCAGCCCACCTCCAGAATGCGCCGTGCACCGGCCGGAATCATGGGCAACAAATCAGGGTTGTAGCCTGTTGGCGCCACGCCTTGGGCTTGGGCTTGGGCCAGTTTTTGCTGGGCGCGGGCTTGCGTCTCGGCCATCCACTCTTCCAGGTGGTAGCCCTGGGTGGCGGTGACCGTGCCCCGGCCAATGTGATCCAAATAGAGCTTGCGGGTATCGGGGGTGACGTCGTTGAGCGTCCAGTCCAGATGCCGCAAGAGATGCGAGCGGCCCGCATCATGCAAGGCCAACATGGGCGCCACCATGGGCGCCCCATGCTTGATCGGCAGCGGCCACTGTTTCATCACCTCGATATTGCACAGCATGCAGGGCGGATGGAGATATGGCACCGCGCCATAGGCATAGGGAATATCGAAACCCTCGCGATTGACGTAAGCCACGCCACCGACGCCATAGTCCTCGGGCTGCAGATGGGCCAGCAAATCCTCAATAAAGCCTGGCTTCAAGACCACGATATCGCTGTCCAGAAACAAGGCGCGGGGGCCCAAATCCAGTTGGCTGATGGCCCAGGCCATGCCAGGACCATGGTGGATATTGAACTCCTGCGCATGCAGAGTCACGCCCTCGAACTCGGCCAGCATGGCGCGAATGTCGGCCAGGGGACCAGGCTCTGAGCCATCCACCACGTGAACCGGATTTGGATAAAAGCGCCGAAAGGAATTCAGCAGATTGCGCAGCAGCTCCACGCTGTTGTAAGACACCACCACCACCGGCAGGGTTTGGGCTTCAGAGGCAACAAGACTCATGGCTGGCTTTCTGACGAATCGTTCTCGGGCACTGGGGGCTGAGTCAAAACTTGTGACTGCGCAGGAATTGCTCCCACAGCAGCAGGAACTCGGCCTCAGCTTCGGCATCACCTGCGACCAAGCGCCCAAGCACAGGAATGAATGGCGCCACATCGGGCTCGGCGGTATAGCGATCCTGCAATGCCTGATGCAAGCCGGCGTAGCCCTTGCGAGCGCCGTCTGGGCTGAGCCGCTCAAGACGCACCGCCCCCAGGCTCAAAGCGGCATAAGCCAGATGCGCGGCCTTCATATGCTTGCCCAACAACTGCGCGGAGTGACCCTCGCCGCCCGCCCGAAAAGCCCCCAAGCGATCCTGGATATAGGCGACCGGCCCGATCATGCTGGCAGCCAGGAAAGCACCCAAGTCCCACAGCCCCTCATAGGAGACGCCTGCGAATTGCGGGCTAAAAAGCAAATCGGCGGCCTCCTTGCGCATCACGCAATTGGAGAACTCCCCCAACCAATTGGTGCAGTCGGGCAAGGTACTGGAAAACAGCAAGGAGGCCTCCAACAAGACGATACGGTCGTTGGAAAGCCAGACATTCTTCGGAATGGGCATGCCCTCCACCGGTTGGCCACGCTCATTGGTGCACCAGCGGGCACTGATGCTGCACGGGCTGCGGCAACTGGCGTGGGCCATCAGGTGGCGCATGTAGAAGTCGGGATAGAGGATGTCGTCATCCAACAAAAGGTGGACCAGCTCGGTGGAGCCGTCCCACAAGCGCAGCAAGTGCTTGAAGTTCTCATAAGCGCCGGCGCGCGGGCCGGTATGCACTTCGATTTGCAGCTTGCGCCGCGCCAACTCCATTTGCGGTGACTGCAGCAAGGCCCCGAAAACACCATCCGGACTGTCGTCCGAAACGATGACTTTTTGCGGCTTGATCGTCTGCGTCATGAGCCCAGTCAGCAGCTCAACGATGTATTTGGTCTTGTAAGCAGGAATCAGGGTGGTGACTTGCATGGCGAGTGTGCCCAACAGGCTTGACGCCGATGTTGAGCATTACAGCGAGAACCCGCGCCCTGCCATCCCGCCAAAAGCTGCACGTTTGGACAGCTTTTCCGTCCAATGCCCGCTTGCCAGACCCCTAGCATGCTGACAGAGATTTGCTGAGATGCCTGACTGCGTCGTTTTGACGTTATGCAGCCAGAAAAAGCAGTCGGCAAAAAATACCTAATCAGCACATGTCTGAGCGAAAGCCCTGCATGTGAGGCCTCGGCTGCTAAAGATTGGCAGTCTTGTGCCGAAGTTTGCAGATATCGCCCCAGAGCCTAAGCCCATATTGAGCCCAAACCCTGGAACCACAGACAGTTGTTAGTTCTGTACCCGAGCACAGCGCCCTGCGTTTCGACGCCGAGCGCCATGCTCAAAGCATTCACGTGACTGTAGCGAAACGATCCGGTGAGCCCCCAAGCCCTGTCTTGATTTCACCAGCCCCGAACGGTCACGACCACCTGAGGTAAAGCTCATGCCCTCGATCATCACAAGCCTTTCCACTGACCAAATTGATGGTCTGACCACGGCGACTCTGCGCAAGCTGACTTCAGAAGACTGGGCAGCATTTACGTCTGATCAGCTGAAGGCGCTGACTACCGAGCAGATGGCCAGCTTGTCCACCTTGGCGATCAAGTCACTCAGCTCGGAGCAGATCAGCTTCTTCGAGACCGAGGACTTCGCCAGGTTCAGCACGGCGGCCATACAGGCCTTCAGCGCGAATCAGATCAAGGGCATGACCAGTGAACAAGCACAGGCACTGACCACTAAACAGGTCGGTGCCTTTGCCACTGAACACATGGCCGCTTTGGAGTCTCAGGACCTGAAGGCTTTGGGGACCGAGGTTTTCAAAGTCATCAACTCCAAGCAGCTCGGCGCCCTGACTTCGGATCAGCTGTCGAAGATCGAGACAGAAGACGTCGCCAAGCTGAGCACCTCAGCACTGCGAGGCGTCACCAGTGACTCCCTGGGCGCATTTGGCACCGACCAGATCAACGCCCTGCTGACCTCTCAGATTCAGGCCCTCACGACCCAACAGCTCAAGGGCATGGGGACCGACCAGGTAGCCAAACTGGAAACCGAGGATTTGCGCGCCCTGACGACGTCGCAGATTCGGTCCTTGGCCACCGATCAATTCAACGCGCTGGGCACCGATCAGATCGCTCAGCTGACCACAACACAGGTCCAGTCGCTGAACACCACCCAGCTTGCTGGCATGGAATCGGCCGACCTGAAGGCCCTGGCCACCGATCAGGCCAAGATCCTCAGCTCCGCGCAAGTCGGCGCCCTGGCTTCGGACCAAGTCAACAAGCTGGAGACCGAAGACTTCGCCCAGTTGAGCACCGCTGCATTGCGCGGGCTGACCTCCGACGGCATCCGCGCCCTGGTGTCTGACCAGATCAATGCCCTGGGTTCGAACCAGATCCAGTCGCTGACGACCCAGCAACTCAAGGGTTTGGGCACCGATCAGGTCGCCGCGATGGAAACTGCCGATCTGCGCGCGTTGACCACCGTGCAGCTGCGCTCGCTCGGAACCGATCAGTTCAATGCGCTGGGCACCGATCAGATTGCCCAGCTGACCAACGCACAGATCCAATCCCTGACGACGGCTCAGCTCGCGGGCATGGAGTCGGCCGACCTGAAGGCCCTGGCCACCGACCAAGCCAAGCTGCTCAGCTCGGCGCAGATCGGCGCCCTGGCTTCAGACCAGCTCAACAAGCTGGAGACCGAAGACTTCGCCCTGCTGAGCACGGCCGCCCTGCGTGGCCTGGGTTCGGACGGCATCCGCGCCCTGGTGTCTGACCAGATCAATGCCCTGGGCTCGAACCAGATCCAGTCGCTGACCACTCAGCAACTCAAGGGCCTGGGCACCGA